>NZ_JADDYI010000053.1:26257-276988 GCF_015163545.1 Vibrio sp. OPT24 | reverse complement strand
CTGGTTGGGCGGCGGCGGCGGCAGGTTTCATGCTGGCAAACGACCTGTTAATCGTAACGGGTGCATTGGTTGGCTCGTCAGGTGCCATTCTGTCGTACATCATGTGTAAAGCAATGAACCGATCGTTTATTAGCGTTATCGCTGGTGGATTTGGTCAAGAAGTGGTTGTGTCTGATGGTGATGAAGAGCAGGGTGAACATCGTGAAACATCGGCTGAAGATGTTGCGGACATGCTGAAAAACTCTAAGTCAGTTATCATCACTCCAGGATACGGCATGGCAGTAGCTCAAGCTCAATACCCGGTGCATGAGATTACTGAAAAACTAAGAGCACAAGGTATCAATGTTCGCTTTGGTATCCACCCAGTTGCGGGTAGGTTACCGGGTCACATGAACGTACTGCTTGCTGAAGCAAAAGTACCTTATGATGTCGTTCTTGAAATGGACGAAATCAACGATGACTTCAATGAGACAGATACTGTATTGGTTATTGGTGCAAATGACACTGTTAACCCAGCAGCATTAGAAGATCCAAACAGCCCAATCGCTGGCATGCCTGTATTGGAAGTTTGGAACGCTCAAAATGTTATCGTGTTCAAACGCTCGATGAATACCGGTTACGCTGGCGTTCAAAACCCATTGTTCTTCAAAGAGAACACGCAGATGCTGTTTGGTGATGCTAAACAGAGTTGCTTGGGTATTTTAGAGCACCTATAAAAGTTAGAACATGTTGTAATACTAAGGAGCTCAATTGAGCTCCTTTTTTTGCTCGTAACGATGTTGCACGTATTTGGAGCTCTTACTTAACTGATGAAAGTTCCAGTTGCTCTCTTGTAAGTAGGTAGGCAGGTATGTTTCTAAATATCTCGGCGTATTTGTCTACAATCCCGCAAGGCAATCGTTGTCCCTTGAATCAACATTGTTTTTCACGCGGTTAAAAATTTATCTTTGATAGCGAATGGTATATATTTGTTTGATCTATATGAATTTGCGTTGGTTTGTGATCATCAAAAAAACATTGACTCTTCTTATTGCTACGTTATCAGTCTCAGTAAACGCCTTTGCTGACTCTTTGCCTGAGCGTATCGATAACTTTACCAAACTCTTTGATCATGAAACGGCCGTTGAATCTTATGATATTCGACTGCTTCAGGCTGATTATCCAACTCGGTTGATCATGCCATCTTCTATGCTGCCACAAACAGCAGAGTATCCGTTGAAAGACATCCAACGCCTATACCAATTATCTAAAACTTGCAGCGGAAAGTTGCCGTTAAGTCCTTTGATCACAGAGCCTTTAGTTTTCACTCGTGCATTATGTAAGGGAACGAAACTTTCCGACCGTTGGTTTAGTCGCAGTGGCTTGATTCACCCTGGTGGCGGCTCTTATGCTGCAAGGTACGTTGAGAAGTACCCAGAAAAGTTTGATGATTTGAAGCGCTTCATGCACATCCAAGAACGACCAAATACAGAGCATGACGAACTCTTATCGCGTTTACAACAAATGGATAACGAGGCCATAACCGCATTGTTAGCTGGCGCGAGTATGTTTGTTGAGCTTAATGAGATGTGGGTAAAACGCGGTGACCGCTACTATCTATACAAAGAATCGGTGTGGAATGAAAATGCAACGCTAGCCGGGTTGTCTTTCAGTTTGTCGTCAGAAGGCAACAGCTGTTTCGTGCAGCGCGGTAACGTGTGTTGGGAAATCGAAGATCATTCAGAACTGCTACAAGTCGCAATGTTTATCTTGGTTATCGCCAACATCATGCTGGTTTTAGGCTGGGCGGTTTACCGCTGGAATAGCAAAAAACAAGAAATGAAAAGCCGGATGTTGGTGCTTCAAATTTTAACGCATGAATTAAGAACGCCCATCGCGAGCTTATCTTTGACGGTTGAAGGGTTTAGGCGTGAATTCGAACACTTGCCAGAATCGGTATATGATGAGTTCCGTAGATTGTGTGAAGACACCCGTCGTTTAAGACAGTTGGCGGAAGCTAGTAAAGACTATTTGCAGTCGGATAACCAACCACTAGCCACTGAGTGGGTGCCAAGTGTTGAGGAGTGGTTGCAATATAAAGTTGAAGAAGATTTCGCACCGGGAATTGAGTTACGTGTGAATAAAGACATTGCTGCAAAAGTGAACGTATATTGGTTAGGAACGTGTATCGACAACCTAATCAGAAACGCCGTGAAGTACGGTGTGGCTCCAGTGATACTAGAACTGAATACTTCTGACAAGAAGCTGACATTCAAAGTTATAGATAATGGAGACTTATCCCGCAAAGATTGGGGACAGCTAAGAAAACCATTCGTTAGTAAGAGTGGACTAGGTTTAGGTCTGACAATAGTTGAATCTATGGTCGGAAAAATGGGCGGTCACATGACGCTTATCGGCCCCCCAACAACATTTATTTTGGAGATACCTTGTGAAACAGACATTGCTTCTCGTTGAAGATGATAAAAATTTAGCTGACGGTTTATTAGTTAGCCTTGAGCAAGCTGGATATGAATGTTTGCATGCTGAGCTGATCTCTGAAGTTGAAGGCTATTGGGAACAAGCGGATCTGGTTATTCTAGACCGTCAACTTCCTGATGGTGACTCAGTAGATTCGCTTCCAAGCTGGAAGAAAAAGAAAGATATCCCGGTTATTTTGTTGACGGCTCTCGTCACAGTAAAGGACAAAGTAGCGGGCCTAGATTCAGGCGCGAACGATTACCTAACTAAGCCATTTGCAGAAGCTGAGCTTTTCGCTCGAATTCGCGCCCAACTTCGCCTACCAGACGCTGAAGAACAAGATGCCTCAAAAGTTATCGCTCAAAATCTTGTTATTGATAAAGCGACTCGTGAAGTGTTCTTTAATGAACAAGAAATTACGCTAACGCGAACAGAGTTTGACCTACTATTGTTCTTAGCAAGTAACCTTGGCCGTGTATTTACACGTGATGAGCTGCTTGACCACGTTTGGGGTTACAACCATTTCCCAACAACGCGTACTGTAGACACACATGTTCTGCAACTAAGACAGAAGCTGCCAGGTCTAGAAATTGAAACGCTACGTGGCGTTGGTTATAAGATGAAAGCATAATGAAAAAAGCCTTACTTCCACTATTAATGCTGTCGAGCGTTATAAACACGGCGCACGCAGCGGATTGGTTTAAGAGCAGCGACGCTCTAACTCAAGTTCACAAACACCTTTTAGATAACGACTTGTCTCAGATGTTTGATTCGTTAGTGGAAGTTTGGCAAATCAACTCTTCTCAATCTCGAGAGGATCACCTCAATGAACTGTTCGCTCAAGCGTTGAACAAAGATTGTGGTAAAACCCTAACCAAGAAAACCTTACCTGATTGGATAAGTTCGGTAGTTGTCAAAAGACACATCATTCAAAGCCCTGGACGTGATACGTTTCGAGTAGCGATTGATGTTGAATCTAAAAACAACATTCAAGGCATCACCTTTGAAAAGTGGGTTGATAGAGTTGTTTCGTCTGATAGTGAATTCTCCAAAGACGACGAACTCGTCAATAACGCATCAGCAAGCCTTTACCATAAGCGTTATAATTTAGCATCTCAACTAGATTCGGGCCTGTATCGTGTAAGCGTTAAAGATGATGCAGGAAACTCGTGGAGCACTTGGGTTATCCTTGGTGAAATTGTCATGCGCCAACAAGTTCGTTGGGCATCAAAAGACACGTGGCGAATCGATAAAAAAGAACTGCTAAATCCATACTGTCCGCTACCTAAGCTTGAAGTCGGTTTGTACGATTATGTCGACGAACACTACGATAAGGTGTGGGGTAAGAGTTACGAGTCTGATTATCCAATGAGTTTGACGGGCGAAGAACTGCCTAATGATCGTTATGTATTAGCCGTTTCGATGGTGCATTCTCGCTGGCAAGGTGACATAGCGATAGAACAAGCACAAACTATCAGTAAAACTTATGATATTTCTAGCGAAGAAGAGTTAAAGTAATTTAGAATTGTGCCGTTAACTATGTAAGGGATCTCACAAAGATAAACGGCATGAAAAAAACTACAAAACTACTCGCAGCGTCAATTGCATTCGCCAGTCTTCCTCTTTCAGCAGCAAACTACGCCATTGAAGCGCGTGGTGATGCGATGGGTGGTGTTGGTGTTGTTTCAGCAAACTTCCTAACAGCTCCATTCTATAACCCAGCACTGGTTGCTATCTATCGTCGTAATGATGATATGGGTATGATCACGCCAAGTTTTGGTGGTAGCTATAACGACCCCAACGACATGAAATCGAACATTGATAGTGTTGTTGACGCATCAAGCACCGCCGAGTTAGATGCTGCTCTTAATAAACTAGACGGAAACCAAGCCAATGTTGAGCTGGGTGGTGTGGTCGCATTTGCGCTTCCTAATCAATTTGTCGCGGCAAACCTTTTCGCTAAAGCTTACACAGAATCTTTCGCGACGCCGAATGTTTACACCACAGGTTCAGATGCAGATAAAATCGAGTTGTCTACCGTTGAAGCAGTGTCTATTGGTGTAACTGAGGTTGGCCTTTCTTTAGCTAAATACCAAACCTTTATGGGCCAACACATTTCATTTGGTATCACACCAAAGATCCAACGTATATACACATACAACTACGTTGCTTCAGTTAATGATTACGACTTGTCTGATGTGAGAGAGAACAGTGATGGAGAAACTGCCTTTAACATGGATGCTGGTGCACTTTGGTTCTTCGGCCCGTTCCGAGTCGGCGTTGCGGCAACTAACTTAATCTCTAGAGACATTGAAACCAAAGATACAACTAAAACACTGACGAGTACTGGTGGTGCAATGCACCAAGTCGGCGGTAAATACACTTACCAACTTGAGCCAGTTTACACAATTGGTGCGGGTATCGTTTCTGACTACTTTACGTTAAGTGTTGATTACGATTTGAATGAGACTGAAAAATTCACATCGTTTGATGACAACGAACAGATGATTCGTATCGGTACTGAAGTTGATCTGTTGCGTCAGCTAAAGCTAAGGGGAGGGTACTACAAGAACCTCGCTTACTCTGACTCAGAAGGTACTGTCACAGCCGGTATTGGTTTGTCACCGCTAAATTTATTCCAGCTAGACATCAGCGCTAACTACACGAATGAAAACGCTATGGGTGCTTCAATCAATTTCCTTGCTAGTTACTAATACTCCTTATATGATTCTGCTCCTAAACAAAGGAGCAGAGCATGTTAAACGACTTACCAACCCTTTCTCACGAAGAACAACAGAAAGCTGTTGAACGAATTCAAGAAATGATGACTCAGGGCATCAGCACAGCACAAGCTATCAAAATGGTTGCTGAGCAAATTCGTGAAGAAATGAGTAAAAAAGAAGAGTAGGGCATCAGCCCTTCTTTTTTAACACCTTAATGCACTATAACTAAATATATTGCCCTCTAGCATATTATCTCGTACATACCCACTCTTTAGTCACCCTAATTTCCAGCCTAATCAAAACCCTTAAATTTAGTCAATTCAGCAAGTTACAGCGGAGTAATTTACTTTACAGGCTTTTCTCGGTTTATATTTGTAATTAAATTACAGCAAGATCTGAAAGTAAAACAATTGCTATTTTAGGTGTCAGCATTTGTGTCAGTGGTTCAATGTATGGTGTTTTTTAAGACTAGTGACGTTGTGACTTCTGTTTTTAGCGGATACGAGTACATGAATGTTTATAATCAGACAAATGAGGATTTCATATAAGAACAGTGCGAGATAAGTGACGACGGTAATGTTTAAAACCGATACCGCGAGTGACTTACCACCGCTTAGAGCAAGCTTTACTAGCCAAATACGCGTCTTTAAGAGCAAGTGTTTAGGAGACTTAGAGGCGTAGGGAGCTGTTTATAGAGGGATACGTATCAAGCAGAGAATGCTATCGATGACGTGATAACATATGCGTTATTGCAATGCCGATGGTGAAAGCGCTTAGAGGTGTCCGAATCGAACGTAGAGAGATTGAGCCCTTTACCTTGGGTCGATATAACGAACTCTAAACTATAGGTCCGTTCAAAGTCACACTGTAACTTAATGCCATCCTCTGACTTATGTAATGAGCCTACGGTACCACCATCGTGGTCTCTGTCTGTGTTAACGCGTATAGGGTATTTGTCTGGTGTAATAACGTAGCTCTTATTCATGAGCGTATTAAAAGAGATCAACGACACTAGAGTGATTGCGAGTCAAAAAATCGAAAGGAATATGTTGAGTTTTCGGAATGCTTTGTCACTCATTATATTACCTGCGCACGTGACGTGAATGTTATGCCGTTGGCGCAGTCCGAGGCTCTATTGATTAGCCTCGGTGGAATCTACATACCCACACTTACTTTATACAGGAAAGAGATAGGTTGAACCTGTAATTAAATCAAATTGAAGCGATATTACATTGATTTTGAATGGAATTTGAGCAAAAAGTGCGGTTTTTACGGGGTGTAAAGATTGTACTGTTTATTTATACAGTGTAACTGGCAGCGTATAACGTTGTGTGAAAATAAAACTAAACACATGTTTATACGGCTAGACTTGATTCAGTATTAGAACATGCAAAGCTTATTACTTTTCAATCTTTGCATGCGCTTTAGTTGCAGTGTCACTTTTATATGGCTGGAGTTATAATTAGGACTTTTATGAGCCTCAACCTTTATCGATATCGACTTAAACCATTGTTATAAAATGGTTTATTGGCTAAAACCTGTACCATATTCGTGCTACAAATTTGACAATTCTACTTCTCGAAACTTTTTCGGCTAACAACTTAAACAACGTTGTAGAAAAGCGAACTCAACGCGGCCTTTGGCTTGGGAGCTGTTGGCACAGATGAGTTCTATCGCCAGTTCTTTCAACACGCGCCCGTATTGAGTTTGGCCAACTTGTTTGTGTTTCTCCTGATTCACTCGAAAAATAGAGTGCTTATCACTGTAAAATGCGATGGGCTTGCCGTGCTCATTGAGGTATTCACACGTGGTCATCATGTAGTCAAACGCGGATTCTGTCTCGCTGAATCTTAGGTTCATCAGACGGCCAGTCGCATCATCAATGAACACCAATAGGCAGCATTTGTCACAGCTGCCTTCAAACCAGTCATGATGGGAGCCGTCAATTTGGATAAGTTCACCCAAGCAATCACGACGGTAACGAGGCTGATAGACCCGAGGTTTGCGTTGTGAATGTGGAAGCCACAGTCCGTCGGCGATCATCCATTGACGTCAAGTTTCGTTTGATATGGGCAAGTTGTGCAGCTTAGATAACTTTTCTTGAGCGAGTGTTGGTGAGAAGTCGCTGTAGTTTTCACGGACAAGGCTTAGCACCGAGTTTCGATAACCACTTGAATAACGATGATTGCTAGGCTTACCGCGAGCGCGATGAGCCAATCCGCTCGCACCGTATTTACGAAGTCGGTTCATCAGGAGTTGGATGTGACGGACACTCAAGCTGAGGATCTCGGCAGCATCGGCCCGACGTATCCGTCGCTGACACACATATTCAATTACTTTAAAACGATTGATCTCTGAATCACTCATAGTCACCAGCATGTTGTTATGTCCATAGCGTTTACCAATATCAATTAAGCCTAGTGGTGATGAGCTAAAGGGACATTTTAACTTTAGAAAATAGTGACATTACTATCTGGGGTTTACAACCTAAGTGCGTATTATGTACGTTATGTTAAATATGATTTGACGTTTATAAGGCAGGTATCTTTGTGTGATGCCCTGCCTTTATTTGGTGTCGGTATTCTCTGATTTATACTGTGTATTTAACCATGTTGGCTATTTACCATAAAATACCTAATAACCAGTGATAATAATCTTCGATTTTACCCCTGGCATTAGTTAGAGCTTAACCGCCAGCAAACTTAACTTTGTAGCCTTTCTTTTCAAGGTGCGCTTTAATCTTGTCGCGAGCGTCGCCTTGAATCTCTATGTTGCCATCTTTTACAGAGCCACCGCAACCACATACTTTTTTAAGTTCTGCAGCCATTAGTTTCAATGGTGCGTCATCTAGATCTAAGCCTGTTACGACAGAAACGCCTTTGCCTTTGCGGCCTTTGGTTTCTTTTTGGATTCGAACGATACCATCGCCTTTAGGACGTTGGACTTTCTCTTCTTCAGGTTTAATGCGACCTGTTTCTGTTGAATATACTAGGCTCATAAATTACTTCTTTTGTTGCTCTGCTTTTTGTTTAGCGAGTAAGTAAGCTTCTATATGACGTTGGATTGCAATTTTGCCGCCTTTAATTAAGCGACCGTTAAACATGCAATACCACGCATTAGGCTCTCCGGTGTCATTCTTTATCTGGTAGCCGTTAAAGTTTTCACTTGCGCCGCCAGCTCCTCTGGACTTACTTAACGCTGTGAACTCTTTTGGATCAATAATAGATGCGGTGTCAATCCACCAATCAATACTCTTCTTCACGGCAGCTAGATTGCCTTGAATAACATTGTTTTTTAACTTCGCACGCCAAACCGTGTTATTTGCATCTATCGACTGAAGATGGACGCTTCGGTAAATTGAATTAGCCATATCTATTAATCATCTTTTTGTTTTCACTGCATTAATCATAAGTATACTTTTAATGATATCAAGCATAATATGGTAAAAACAGCTGTTCAGGTACGGTAATTTGAGAAAAAAAGTCCCTATTTTAACTGACTTTGTGACAATTAATTCATTTGTTGAAAAATTAAACAGCAAAGCGACAATTGAAATTATAGATGAGTTAACAGGACATCAGTACTCTCATAATTCACTGTTAGGTATCTATAGTGATTGGAATCGCTACCATGCGTTCTGTACTAAACATCGTATCAACACACTCCCTGCATCTATTACTGCTGTTCGTCGTTTCCTCGAAACTGAATCCAATGACAGAAAGTACGCCTCTCTAAAACGTTACACTGCAACACTTAGTTTGTTGCATACTGTGCTTAACTTTGCCAACCCGATTAAACATAGGCAAGTTCGTTTTACCCTACTCCACTTGCAAGCTCAAATGGCCGGTGACGCTAAACAAACTAATGCGATGACATCTGCACACCTGACTGAATTGAACATGTTGCTTTCTCATCAAAAAGCAAACTTAAAAGAGGTTCGTGATATTGCTATCTATAATGTGATGTTCGAGTGTGCGTTAAAACGTTCTGAGCTTAAAGCGTTAAAGATGAATGATATCGAGAGTTACGATGAAGGCTATCAGATAACCATTAAGGATTCGGCTTACAAGCTGTCACAAGTGGCTAGTGTTGCACTACAGCGATGGCTTTCTTTTACTGGTTCAGAAGATGAACTTCCTATGTTTCGTGCAATAGATAAGCACGAAAATATTAGGCTTCAACCTTTGGATGATTCTTCTATATACCGAATATTAAGAAGAGCGAGTGATATACTAGGTTTAGCAGATAACCACCATTTTTCAGGTAACTCGATTCGTGTGGGTGCCGCACAAGAGTTATCAAAACAGGGTCTTAAGGTAAGAGAGATTCAGGATTTTGGACGTTGGCTCAGTCCTGCAATGCCCGCGCAATATGTGGGCTATACCGGTACTGCTGAGAGCGAGAAAATGAAATTTAAAGCGATTGTACCTTGGCAATAAGTTGATAATGCAAAGGTACAACCGCTAACGAGATCAGCAAACGCATAACGATCAAATTATCGCGTGACCCAAGGTATGACTTGTTATAAAACGGCTAGTACCTTGTTGATCAAGCTCAAGGCACTATGCAGATAACCGTTTAGATTCGTTTGGTATAAAGCGAACTAAGCAAGACTGGTTCTTACGCAGTTTTCTAAGAACTGGCTAAATTTATGTCCATCGTGTTCAACCATTTTAGGGAACATAGAAATTGGCGTCATACCTGGGAAAGTATTGACTTCATTTAGGTAGATCTCGTTGTCTTGCGTTAAGAAGAAATCAATACGAGACAAGTGACGTAGCTTCATTTGTGTAAATACTTTGCGTGCACTGTCTGCAATCAATTCACGCTGCTCATCCGTTAGATTACTTGCTTCCACTTCAGTGATTGAGTGACTGTCTGCGCTGTATTTCTCTTCATATGAGTAGAATGCGCCATTTGGTGCAATCACTTCGCCTGGCTTACTAATGTGTAGCTCACCATCGATTTCATATGCGGCAACTTCTAGCTCTCTTGGTACGACTGACTTTTCAATAAGTACTTGATCTGAGAAGGTAAACGCCTTATCGATCGCTTCACTCAGTTCTTCAACTTCATTTACCTGGTAACAACCAACAGAAGAGCCTTGGCGAGCGGCTTTTACGAAGACTTTCCCCCAAGTTTCAAAAGCTTGGGTTGCTTGTGCGTGTGTTTGTTCTGTGTTGTCTGATAGGAACAAGTAAGGTGTGTTTGGGATACCAAGTGCATCGTACCAAAGCTTTGAAGTGATCTTGTTAAAGCTATTGTTACTCGCTTCAGAGCCACAACCTAGATACGGAATCTTAGCCATTTCAAACAATGACTGGATGTCACCTGTTTCGCCAGGAAACCCGTGAATACAAGGTACAATGAATTCGACTTTAGACTCGAAGTTATCGCCACGTAGTGTTTGATCGTTAATATCAAGGTAAACTAATTCACCAGAATCTAGACACCAACCTTCACTCTTAATTTCAACTCTCACAACGTTAAAATCAGCAACGCTGTCGAGCTGTGTAAAAAGATAATTGGCTGAAACTAAAGACACTTCATGCTCTGAAGATCCACCGCCGCAAAGAAGAAGGATGTTTGTGGTGTTCATGGGTAAATTCGGTCCTTGAAACTAGGAATACTGACTTCAATGATAAACAAAAGTCGAAATAGGTACAGTGTTTTGAAAGCTAAAATCGCCATCTAAAGATCGAGCGATTAACTATTAGACAAAACGGCTCGTCATAAAACAAAAGAAGGAGCAATTTGCTCCCTCTTTCTGAATTAAAACTTAGTTTAACTTGTTAAGCGTTGGGTATTCAGAGTTCTTGATGTCATCAATGCTCTTAACGAATGGTTTCAGATTTTGGAAAGTTGCTGGCAGGGTCGAAATTGCTTTCTTAGCTTCTAAGCGTGTCGCGTAGTCACCATAAAGAACTGTGAACCACTTAGTACCGTTAACCATTTTGTAGTTTTCCCAAACGGGTTGTGAAGTCGTTGGTAGCATTTTCACGAAAGAGTCGACCTTGCTCTGGCTGCCAACAGCAACGACTTGAACCGTGTAACCAAAGCGCTGGTTCATATCTTGTTGTTTCTGAGTTGGACCAGTCACTGTTGCTACTGGCTTAGTTCTCGTTGTTTGAGTCACTTTTTGTTCAACAGGCTCTGACTTAATAACGTTGACGACATTCTCTTCTACAACGCCTGTTTGCTCAGACTGAGATACAACTGGAGCTTCAACTTTGGCAGTTTTGTACTCTTCTTGATAGCTATCTGAAGTTACATTTGTAACGTAATCGTCTGATACACATGCAGCCAAGAGCAGTGGCAAAGTCACAATTGCAAATTTTTTCATGGAAAGCTCTATATCCTTAATAATAATTACTATAAATCATGCCGATACGTCGGTTTAGAATCAAGTTAACTTTGATATTATACACCATTAGTGGGTGACCTATTTCACAAACTTTATGCAGTGTTTGCTTATTCATCTTAATTCGGTGAATTTGCCATCAACCCGCAAGGGGAAAGTAAGTTACGATGAACTTACGTGCATTGCTAGGATATGTCTATGAATCATCTTGATCCCCTACTTAAACCCCGTTCGATTGCCGTTGTTGGTGCTTCCCAACAAGAAACACGAGCGGGATATATCGTTATGAACAACCTATTACACGGGGATTTCAAAGGTGCAGTGATGCCTGTTACGCCAAAATACGACTCTGTTGCTGGCGTACTTTCTTACAAGAACATTCTATCGCTTCCTATCGTTCCTGACCTCGCGGTTTTATGTACTAATGCTATGCGAAATGTGGCCATTTTTGAAGAGTTAGCTGAGAAAGGCATTGCCTCCGTGATCGTTCTGTCATCAGACATGCACCAAATAAGTGACAACGGCGAAACAATTGATTCTCGATGCCTAACTATAGCCAAAAAACATAACATCCGAGTGCTTGGCCCAAATAGCCTTGGCATCATTGTTCCGTGGTTAAAGTTGAATGCCTCTTTCTCTCCCGTGACTGCGCTGCCCGGTAAAATTGCTTTTGTTTCTCAATCTGCCGCTGTTTGTACCACCATTCTCGATTGGGCGAACGACAAAGAAATCGGTTTTTCTGCATTTATCTCGATCGGCAACGGCAGTGATATTGAGTTCTCTGAACTGTTGGATTATCTCAGTACTGATTCTCACACTGAAGCCATCTTGCTTTATGTTGACAGCATTAAAGATGCAAGACGCTTTATTTCGGCTGCGCGTGCAGCATCTCGTAACCGACGAATTCTGGTGTTGAAAGGAGGTCGAACAGCGAAAGGTCGAGCCGCTGCCATAGCGCATACTGGTGGTGCTGACACATTAGATATTATCTATGACTCAGCTATTCGACGTAGCGGTATGTTACGAGTTAAGAACTTACATGAGCTGTTTGCCGCGGTAGAAACACTGACTCATTCGGTGCCCTTACGTGGCGAGCGTCTTGCTATTGTTACCAATGGTGGTGGCCCCGCAATTATGGCCGTGGATACTTTATTTGATCGTGGCGGCAAACTCGCTGATTTATCAGAACAAACACTAGAAAAATTAAACAAAGTCTTGCCATCGAGTTGGTCACACAGCAACCCGATTGATATTGTTGGTGATGCGGGTGATCAGCGTTATATCGATACACTAAATGCACTACTCGACGGGGATGAAGCTGACGCGATTCTTATTATGCACAGCCCTTCTGCGATTGCTCATTCAGCCCAGACAGCTGAGCGAATTATTAAAGCAATTAAAAAACACCCTCGACATAAGCGATTTAACATTCTAACCAATTGGTCGGGCGAGCTGACAGCAAGGCCTGCAAGAAAACTTTTTACAGAAGCCGGGATTCCAACGTATCGAACACCAGAAAGTTCAGTCGTTGCTTTCATGCACTTGGTCGAATACAGACGTAACCAACGCCAATTGATGGAAACACCGACCACAGCTGAGAAAGTTCATATTGAAGATTTAGCTGATGCGAGAAATTGGATAGAGCGACAACTACTGGATAAAGAAACAGTTAGTCTTGATACTCACCAAAACAGTCAGTTTTTCAAACACTTCAATCTTGATGTCTTACCAACTTGGATTGCTTCAGACCCAAGTGAAGCGGTACACATTGCTGAAACGATTGGTTACCCAGTTGCCGTTAAACTTCGTTCTCCAGACATTGCGCATAAATCAGATGTGCAAGGTGTAATGCTCAACTTACGAAACAGTAATGAAGTGGCTAATGCTGCTCAAGCGATCCTTGATCGTTCTCAGCTGTCGTACCCTACGGCGCATATACATGGTTTGTTGATTCAAGGAATGGCGAAACTCGCGGGCGGGCAAGAACTACGTGTAAAGGTCACGACCGATGAGACTTTTGGCCCTATTATTTTACTTGGTCAAGGAGGTTCAGAGTGGGATGAATCGATTGATGCGGCAGCTGCATTTCCACCACTTAATATGACACTGGCTCGTTACCTAATCATTCGAGCAATAAAAAGTGGCAAAATTCGTCTGCAAAAGCTTCCTAATCCGATTGATATAGAGGGACTCTCAGAACTGCTGGTTCGTATATCTCAAATGGTGGTTGATTGCCCTGAAATACATGATTTGGATATCCATCCAGTACTAGCCAATGGAGACAAGTTCACAATATTAGACGCAGATATTATCTTGAAAGCTTATGAAGGTGATCCTCAAGAACGGTTGGCAATACGTCCTTATCCTGTAGAGCTCGAAGAAAACATTCAACTCAAGGATGGCACAGAGGTGCTGTTACGCCCTATTCTCCCTGAAGATGAACCACTTCACGCAGACTTCATTAATAGAGTATCGAAAGAAGATCTTTATAAGCGTTTTTTTAGTGATGTGGGTGAATTCAATCATGAGGCATTGGCTAATTTTACTCAGATTGATTTCGACAGAGAAATTGCTTTTGTGGTTGTTCGCAAAGAACAAGGTGTTCCGGCTATTATCGGTGTATCAAGAGCGCTAATTAACCCAGAAAACACAGATGCAGAGTTTGCGATATTAATTAGGTCTGATCTGAAAGGTGTCGGATTAGGTCGAATTCTTCTGACTAAAGTTATCGACTACTGCCGAGCAAAGCAGACCAAGCAAATGTCTGGGATGACGATGCCAACGAACAGAGGCATGCTAACACTAGCTCAAAAGTTGGGGTTTGAGCTAGATATTAGTTTTGAAGACGGTACTGCGGATATGGTGTTGCCGTTACTTGAGTGACCATGTCTTTTTAATGTGCTGAATACACCATGATTTGGCGTCGCCCATTTTATTGCGTCGCCAAGCCATGACGATATCAATAGCTTGGGGTTCCGTTCCTACAATTCGCTGAAGCACACCAGATTCAATCAGTGGTTCCGCGATAACACTCGGTAAAGTGCCTATGCCTAACCCTGTTGTTAGAGCTTCTACTTTTGCTGGGAAACTCGTTACGGTTAAGCGTGGTTGTTTTTCTAATATATTAATACTTAGTGCGGGTTGATCGCGTGCTGTATCGGCAATTGCAATAACCCTGTAACTTTCTCTGGCCTTCTGGTCGAACTCACCAGAACGTTTGTGAACATAATGGTTTGATGCTGCCACCCAAACCATTTCTATTTTACCTATTACGTCACTTTTAATGTCGTTTGGAATTGTATCAAGCTTTGGGCACACAAGTAAGTCAGCTCGGCCATCGGCCAGAGATTCCCAACATCCAGCTAAGATTTCTTCTTGTAAACGAACGCGTGTTTTACTGATTTTACCTAGTTCATCAACCAGTGAGAAAAAATTACTAATCGGAATAATACCATCAAAGGCGATAGTTAGATCTAGCTCCCAACCATTAGCAAGAATACTCGCATCGTTAACGAGTTGTTCAGTCGCACCAAGAATTATCCTGCCTTGTTCTAGTATTAACTGCCCCGCTTCCGTGAAATTTGCACGATGCCCAGACCGATCAAAAATCATGATGTCTAGATCTTGCTCCAACTTCTGAATTTGGTAACTCAATGATGATGGCGCTCGGTCCATTTCATTCGCTGCTGCGGCGAAACTTCCACGACGATCGATAGCATCTAGTATGTGTAATGCTTCAAGTGTTATTGGGCTATGCATAGCTTTCCTACTATAAATTGAGATTTACATCACAAAAACAGAAGCATTCACAAAATGAATGGAACTGAATAAGTCTTTTTAATACAAGTGATTAAGAGCATTAATTATGAATTAGTTGATAAAGTTGAAAATTAATTAAATGCAAATAATAGTAATTATCATTTAGATCCAATATCATCTTCGCAAATCAAGATAATACTATGGAACTAAGGTAACTATCAGATGTATAAGCAATCCCTACTCTCTGCTTCAATCGTTTTAGCGCTTTCATCAACGTCAGCCTTTGCTGAAGATTATGCCCTATTTGATGAGGTTGTTGTATCCTCGACGCGCACGAATCAAACACTTATCAATACAGCGGCTTCTGTTGCAGTCATCTCCGATGAGCAAATCGAAGAGAACATGGCAAAAAATGTTAACGAAATCTTCGAATACACTCCAGGTGTAACGATGAACTCGAGCTCTCGACAAGGTGCACAAACCATCAACATTCGTGGCATGGAAGGTAAGCGCGTAAAGA
Organism: Vibrio sp. OPT24; assembly: GCF_015163545.1. Classification (NCBI taxonomy): domain Bacteria; kingdom Pseudomonadati; phylum Pseudomonadota; class Gammaproteobacteria; order Vibrionales; family Vibrionaceae; genus Vibrio; species Vibrio sp. OPT24. Next base: position 261,168 of record NZ_JADDYI010000053.1, on the reverse strand, counting down.
TTTTAGTGGATGGCTCATCGCAACCAGGTTCATTTGATGGTGGCCCTTACGCATTTATTAACTCTAGCGGTATTTCAATCGATCCCGATATGCTGAAAAGTGTCGAAATTATCAAAGGTGCGGCTTCAAGTTTACACGGAAGCGACGCTATTGGTGGTGTTGTCGCCTTTGAAACTAAAGACCCTTCTGATTTCTTAAAAGATGGAGAAGACTTTGGCGGTCAAGCGAAACTGTCTTACTCTTCAGAAGATAACTCTTTCAGTGAGCACGTTGCATTAGCTAATCGATTCGATGACCTAGAAACATTGGTAGCCTACACTCGTCGAGATGGTGAAGAGTTGCAAAACTTCCGTAACCCTAACGACTTAGAGAACTACGCTGTAGAAGGTCAAGATACTTCAGCAGATAATCTTTTGGTTAAGTTGCAATATCAGTTAAACGAAAGTCATCGTATCGAGTTTTTAGCTGAGCTAATCAAAGATACTTCAGACTCTGACATCTACCACTCAAGCTACGATAGCTATACAGGTGCTGATGACACAACGCAAAATCGATTCGCTATTAAGCACATTTGGTTCGCTGATGGCACAATTGCCGATACTGTAACGAGTAAAGTATCGTACATTTCTAAAGAAGAGAATGGTGTAACTAAGCGCTTTAAACCTGCAGGCCCAGGTATGCCACCTTGGGTACCAGCTAACAACGACAACTTACAAACAAAAGACTACGAGTACACTGAAGATAAGCTTGAAATCGAGACTCAGCTAGATAAAGAAATTAACAACCATTACCTAGTGTATGGTGCAACTTATACACATAGTGACATCAGCAACACCAATATGGAGTATAACTCTGATCCTGCTACTGATAACCAACTTTATGTATATACTCCAGATGCTAAGGAGCAAAAATTTGGCTTGTTTATTCAAGACGAAATTAGCTTAGTGAATGACAAACTTATTGTTACCCCTGGTGTACGCTTTGACTATTTCTCAACTGATCCTGGTAACAACACCACTGAGACGTTGAGTGATTTCTCAGATTCTGCGGTAACTGGTCGTTTAGGTTCAATATACAAACTTACAGATACAGGCACTATTTTTGGCCAAATTAGCCAAGGCTTTAGAGCCCCTTCTTTTGATGAACTTTACTATACATATGATAACCCTGGACATGGGTACGTAAATGATCCAAATCCAGATCTTAAATCAGAAACCAGTATTTCATACGAGCTAGGCTATCGTCACAACACTCAAGCTTCATCATCTGAAATCGCGGCCTACTACAGTGACTACGATGACTTTATCGAGACAGTGGTTACGAAAAAGGTTGGTGGAACAACGCACTATTCTAACGTTAACTTGGATTCGGCAACGATAAAGGGGCTTGAATTCTCGAACACGTTACTTTGGGATGTCTTGGTTGGTGCGCCTAAGGGTATTTCAACTCACTTCGTAGCTTCATACACAGAGGGTGAGGACGGAAACGGAAATGCACTAAATAGTGTTAACCCTTGGAATGCGGTGTTAGGTCTTAACTATGATGCGCCAAACCAAAATTGGGGTACTAGCGTTAAGTTAAACTACACAGCTGACAAATCTGGTTCAGACATCAACTTCGATGACGAAAGTGGCGGTAACGCAGGCCAGGCTGAGCTTCCAAGCGCAACAGTTGTTGATTTAACAGCTTACTACAAACCAATGAAGGATCTGACGATTCGTGGTGGTGTGTTCAACTTAACTAACGAAGAGTACTACCGTTGGAATGATATTCGCGGTGATGATGAACTTTACAAAGAGAACACTCAAGCGGAAAGAAACTACGGTATTTCAGCTAAATACGAATTCTAACTCGTTAGAAAACTTAACGACAGAATCTGATACAGCAGAAACTAAAAAGCCAGCTTAATTGCTGGCTTTTAATTTATTTCACTAAAAAATTGTATAAAAAAGGTAATAAGTGAAATTACTTCTCTGCCATCTCTTTTTTAACCATTACTGCAGCAGCAACGATGAAAGTGATGATTAGGCCTAGTTCCATGATTAACTCCAAAGAAAATTAACATTAAACATATAATTCGCGAGCATAATAACACAGCGGATACAGAATGATACTTTTTAACCACTAATTTACTTTTTATTCGATTAAGATCAAAAAAGATGCCCGAAAGCATCTTTTAATTTTTGAATCATTCACGAAACCACTAGGTTAACCAGGGAATCCATTCGGGTTTGTTGACTGCCAGCGCCATGTATCTTCGGTCATTTCAGCCAATGTGCGGCTTGCATTCCAGCCCAGTTCTTTCTGAGCTTTAGCTGGATCTGCCCAACACTCTGCGATGTCACCAGGACGGCGTTCAACTAGCTTGTAAGGGATCTCTTTACCGCTTGCTTGTTCGAATGCTTTAACCATGTCTAACACACTTGAACCGTTACCCGTACCAAGATTGTAGATATGAAGACCATCTTTGCGCCCTACTTTCTCCAGTGCTGCAATGTGCCCATCAGACAGGTCCATAACGTGGATGTAATCACGTACGCCAGTACCGTCTTTTGTTGGGTAATCGCTACCAAATACAGACAGGAATTCACGTCGGCCAACAGCTACTTGAGATACGAATGGCATTAGGTTGTTTGGAATACCTTGTGGATCTTCTCCTAACTCACCACTGGGATGAGAACCAACAGGGTTAAAGTAACGCAACAAAGTGATGCTCCAATCTGGGTTTGCATTTTGGAAATCTGTTAAGCACTCTTCAACCATTAGCTTACTGCGCCCGTAAGGGTTAGTCGCACTTGTTGGGAAGTCTTCAGTAATTGGTACACTTGCAGGATCACCGTAAACGGTCGCTGACGAACTAAAGACCAACGTTTTAACATTAGCCTCGCGCATCGCATCAACAAGAACTAACGTACCATTAACATTGTTGTCGTAGTATTCAAGAGGCTTAGCAACTGATTCACCAACTGCTTTTAAACCCGCAAAGTGAATAACTGCTTCGATGTCGTGTTGTTTCATCGTCTCAGTTAAAAGCGCTTTATTGCGAATATCACCTTCAATGAAGTTAGGGCGAACACCAGACACTTTCTCGATACGTTCTAGAACGCTTGGTTTGCTGTTGTACAAGTTATCAAAAAGCACAGGCGTCATGCCTGCATTGATCATTTGGATACTTGTATGACTACCAATGTAGCCCATGCCACCTGTAACTAAAACATTCATGTTTAGCAGACCTTTTAATTAAAATATTCAACCTATCACTTATGATACAACAACTTACAGTGAGTTCACAAACGCCTAGTTTCATTGATGCTCTTTAAAGAGCATCAACTGGCCACATTCTTTTCATTTGGCTCAATATATCGTGTGATTATGTTGAGTGGTCCAGTCACAAAATTTAGAATCGAACATTCTTTAACCGAACATTAAGCGTTCACTCTGCATTAATAATGAGTGCTAGATTAACAGTAGTAAAAATTTGAATTCGGTCACTGTTTAATTTATTCATATATACGAGTGTCATCAGATACCCAAACCTAAAGGAATAGCGACAAGTGACGACGAAGATTTTGCTTAATTGCGATATGGGAGAGAGTTTCGGCAACTGGAAAATGGGCGATGATGAGTCGGTTATGGAATGGGTCGATATGGCAAACATTGCTTGTGGCTTCCATGCGTCTGACCCTCACGTGATGTCAAAGACAATCAAACTTGCGCAGCATTACCATACTCAAATTGGTGCTCATCCGGGCTACCAAGATTTGGTTGGGTTTGGACGTCGCTCAATCCCGCATACCATGGATGAAATAAGTGAATTAGTTTGTTATCAAGTGGGCGCATTACAAGCGCTTTGCCGCTATCACCATACCTCTATTGGGTATGTGAAACCTCATGGTGCCCTTTATAACGATATGATGGCGAACACCGATGTTTTTAACGCAGTCGCTCAAGCGGTAGCTGAGTTTAATATTCCTCTGATGATTCTCTCTTCTTCTGATAACCAACAGTATTTAGATATTGCTGATGATCAAGACTTACCTCTTTTGTTTGAAGCTTTCGCAGATCGAGCGTACTTGAATAATGGCCAACTTGCGCCGCGAACCCGGAAAGGTTCGGTTTACGTTAATCAAGATGACATCTATAACCAAGTCATGCAAATTGTTAATTATGGTTCAGTAACGACGATTGAGGGTGAAAGACTGCCCATTGAGGCAGATACAATTTGCGTGCATGGTGATAACCCTCAATCCATCGCTCTGATTAGAAAAATCAGACAAGATCTTAATACGTTTAATTAGTACGAAGCGTAAGTCTATCGCACGCTAATTATTAAGTAATGATTGTTAAATCCTATGTGACTTAGGACATGGAAGTTAAAAAGCTAAAGCTAAGTTGAAAAACAAGAATATCAAAATGTATGGAAACGAAATGACGACGAATCCGATTGAATTTAATATAGCGCCGGTTGCCGAATGTAGCGTTTTAATCACGTTAACGTTGCCGCATTTAAAAGGTGATACTAATGCGATCAATGCGCAGTATATGGCTCATTTTGCTGATGCCATTCGCCAGAACTTAACAACCGTATTGATGAATGTGACACCCGCTTACCACACTATATTGGTTGACTACTTACCTTATCGAATCTCAGAGCAACAGTTTATCAAACAGCTTAATTCGCTATTAGCTGCAGCGCTTTCTTCCTTCTCAGAGACTCAAGAAACGCTCAATGTTATTGAACTACCCGCCTATTACTCACCTGAAACCGCGCTTGATTTAGATAGGTATCAGGAGAAAGGCTTATCGATTGAGGATATCATTGAATATCACACCTCTCAGACCTACAGTGTCAGCGCGATAGGATTTATTCCCGGCTTTGCCTTTATGTCGGATGTGGTGAGTAGGCTTGCGTTACCACGTCACTCAACCCCGCGTTTAAGTGTTCCTAAAGGAAGTATCGCAATTGCAGGATCAAAAACGGCGGTTTACCCATCGGAGTCACCAGGTGGTTGGAACATTATTGGCAACTGCCCTTTGTCGCTGTTTGACCACAGCCAATTGAAGAACGCAGATACTACACAAGTTCCGCTATCACTGCTGAATGTAGGTGATACTGTCCGTTTTAAAGCGATATCAAAACATGAGTTTATGGATCTTAGGTTTATAGCGCTTGGTGGAGATATCACATATGGGTAAATTAAATAATAAACCGACGCTTACAGTAGTTAAACCAGGCCCTTTGAGTTTGATTCAAGACTTTGGCCGATTTGGTGTCGCTCACCTTGGGTTGACACAAGGCGGGCCAGTTGATGATTACTCTTATAGTTGGGCTAATTATCTATTAGGAAATGCCGTTAACTTAGCGGCGTTGGAAATTACACTCGGTCAATGTGCGTTAAAAATAGATTTTGATTGTGAGATGGCGTTATGCGGCGGCGATCTACAAGCGAAGTTAGATGGTATGCTTTTAGGGAACTGGAGTACTTTCCAAGCTTTTAAAGGACAAGTCCTCTCATTTGGTCTACCTAAAAATGGATTAAGAGCGTATTTGGCAATTAAAGGAGGCTTCGATGTTCCTTCCACCCTTCATAGCTGTTCGACTGTAACGAGAGAACAGATTGGTGGGCTTGATCAAGATGGAGAACCCTGTAAACAAGGGCAACAAATTGGTTTTTCCAAGCATCGTATTACTCGCCCTTTTAAAGCGTTGAGTGTGACCTTCCGCTATAAACCGGATTACAACCTACCAGTAAATTTAAGAGTTATTGAAGGTTACCAAAGCAACCTCTTCTCAGAACCAGCAAAAGAGACGTTGTATAATACGCAATATAACGTTGACCAGAATTCGAATCGAATGGGCTATCGACTCAATGGCGAGCCAGTCGATTCCCCTGATATTTCTCTATTGTCCGAAGGTATCGCCCTTGGTGCGATTCAAATCCCACGAGATGGGCAACCGATCGTATTGCTCAATGACAGACAGACCATTGGGGGTTATCCAAAGATTGGATGTGTTGCGAGAATCGACTTACCGCGCTTGGCACAAGCCAAACCAGGGCATCCAATTTCGTTTAGTAGAGGCGATCGCTTAGGGCTTCAAGATGTATGGTGTCAGTGGGCGCAGTTTTTTGGTTATTGATCTTTTCTGTTTAGAATGGCTATTCGAAGCTTCCGCGACTATGTTCGCATAAAAAGGCGTTTAAATTATAAACCCAGCTTACTACTTGCTAGTAAGCTGGGTTTGACTTTTGGCATCTTGGTTTGGGTAACAAACAAGGCTGAATAAGCTTTTAGTGGTGCTCTTGCCCTGATATTTTAGCAAGAGCGTCCGGGTAACCACGTTCCTTGGTCAAGTCTATCGCTCTGTTTTCAATATCATTTATGTTAAGTGACATTGTCACTGAGTGTGCGCTTTCAATCGGCATAGTCTCGGTCACACCAAACCAACGTTGAGCAACCTTCTGCGCGGCCTCTAGTGTTGAAGACGCCTTTACGACTTCAAGTCGAGCATAGCGATCACCACAGAATGAAACATCTGAAGCTCTTAGACTCGGATCGGTTCCTGGAATCTGCTGCGCGCCAAACAGAGGTTTGCCACCAACCATTGCAGAACTAAAACTTGGGATGAACTGAGACATATGCGTAATTGCAGCACGAGTTCTTAATTCAAGTTGCTCTTCGCTCCAACCGGATACGATTTTCTTAAGAAGCTTTGAAGGCAACTGTGGCTGGGACGAATCTGTTGATGAAGAAACTAGCCCACCCTCAAACAGAGTAATCCCTTCTGTCATACCGTGAAGTTGGAACACACCATCAGCATACGGCGTTAATTGCGCCATACCTTGCGGGGTGCCTCTCGGGCCATGGAAGATTACCTCTGGCCACTCTTCTTTGCATTCTTGAGAATATGGCCACTCTGTCACGTATGCAGCTTTGAACTCAACAAGTCTTTGTTGTTTCGAACCGACAAAATCATCCACAATACCTGTTTCAAACCCACTAGCATTGATCAAGTAGTCAGTCGTCAGATGTTGGTTTTGGTTTTCATGGTCTGAGTAAGTCAAAGACCAGCCTTGTCCTGTCGATTCAACAGACTTTAAGCGACTGTTGGTCAACACAGTACAATTCGGTTGCTTACCTAAAGACAGTTGAGCCGTCGCCGAAAGTCGAAATACACTCCAGCCATACTCTTGAACCATTGCGACCGGGTATTTAAGCGTATCTAAATTAGTATGCTTAGCAAAAGGAATGCACCAGTCGTCGAGTGAAATCGGTTTTAGAGGCTGAGTTTTTGTAGAAAGGGCTAACAACTCATCTTTGCTATAAAGTTTGTAGTACTCATCCGGGTCACCAAGCACTTGATTGCTGTTATCTTGTTTAACAAGCTCAGCGTAAGCGTTTTTGATTATCTTTAAACGAGGAAGTAGATCCATTGGTTCCCCACCATCACTATGCGGCACAGCAATGATTGTTGGGCGTATATTGATGGTGTGTGGGAATAAACGGACGGTATCAATAGACTGAGTGAGAAGTTGTAGACATTGCTCTACAGAAATATCTCGATACAAATTGCCGCCCGCGTGCAGGTGGCAAATAGGTGGGCCATTAACCAAACTCGGCCCTTTTTCCAAGATAGTGACATTAAAACCCAACTCACTAAAGTGAATCGCACTTGTCGTTCCGGCAATGCCGCCACCAACAATGGCAATAGAAGGTTGATTTGTATCCGTTTTGTTGTGGTTCATCGTGTTCTGTAGAATATGATTAACTGTCTCTATTCTACTTTTGTTCTGCGACGAATTAAAACACATTTTTATCAAGGTCTTAGTTGGGCACTTATTAATATCTATGTAAAAAATATAAATAATCTCTTGACTCAATAACTCCAGATAGAGTTTTAAAGGTTATTCTAACAGTCGAATTTGCCCTAAGTGACGCCACATAAAGGCTGCCTCAATACTTGTAAAACAATGATGTTAACTTATCCCTAAAGTTATCCACCGTTTTTGTGGATAACTGTTGATAACGTTCTTGCTAAGTTGCGCAAACCCTTTGTTTACAGGGACTAACCGTTGTTCATTAAATCGGCATTATTGCTCAATAACTTTTAATTAATGCTAAAAAATGTCGATTTTAAGGTGTGAAATTTTTTACTTATACTACGAGTTGGTCAAATAAAAAACGATCTAAAGCGGTGTATTATAGATAGTGCATGACTAAGTATAAAAAATTCACTTTAGACCGTTTGACTCGATTTCGTTAATTTTTAATCTTTACTTGCCGTCTGTTGGTTTTTAACCAAAATCTTTGTTCATTGGCGCTAACAATCGTTTAATCAAACTATTCACGACAGCAGCTAGCGTGATGAAAGTAAGAATTGGTAAAACAACCCAGAGCATTGGGTGAAGCGATGGTTCTAACTCAAAACCAAAGTTCATTACACCGGCTACGCTAAGTTCTGAACCTAGAGCAGCAATAGAACCCGCGACTAAAGCCATTAAGCCATATTCACACCAAATCGTGTTGAGAATCCGCTTCTTACTTGCCCCTAGAGTTCGATACAAGCGTATTTCTTGTTGTCTTTGGGATAAACTCAACCTTAGTAAGGTAAAAATGAGTAACAGCCCCGCTACAACACCCAAAGCCGCAAGCACGGTAATAGACCAAACAATCTGCTTGAGTAGTTCCTGGATCTTACTACCCATTTTACGAATATCCATCAAACTGACGGTTGGATGCTTTCGGGACAGTTCGTTGAGCATTTGATTGTGTTGCTCTTCGAGCCTGAAGCTCACTAGCCAGGTTGACGGAATCGAACTCAAAACATCAGGAGTAAAGATAAAATAGAAGTTCGGTTTCATTTCGCGCCACTCTACTTCTCGGATGCTATTCACTTTTGCGGAAACGCTTTGGCTATTAATGGTAAACGAAAGTTCATCATCAATCTTCAATCCAAGTTGATCAGCCACATCAGATTCAACAGACACGCCCTGCCCTTGTGTCCAACTGCCTTCTAGCACCTCATTGTATTCAGGCAAACTATCACCCCAAGTGAAATTAATCTCACGACTAAGAGCGTCGGTCTGATCAGATGTATCGCTGTATTCTGCTGCCTCTACGCCATTGATTGTCGTCAATCGTCCACGAATAATTGGAAATGCTTGAGTACGCTCTACTTCATTCGAGTCAATGGTCGCGAGATAACTGTCTTTTTCATAGCTCGCAATATTCAGTGCGAAAGCATTGGGTGCGTTTTCAGGTAAGGTTTGTTGCCAATCGGATAATAAATCGCTTCTTACTAACCAAATAATCGATAACAACATTAAAGACAAAGCCAAAGAGCCAAATTGGATGCCCGTTGCTAATGGTGTTCGATTAATTCGGCTTAACGCCAAGCGCATCGATGTTGACGTTGGCAACTTACTGAATAGGCGAAGAACAACCGTACTCACTATTGCTAGCACTAAGAACAGGCATGCAATACCCACTAAGACTATCCATACCAACAAGTTATCGCCGTACATCAACATCATTGGAATAATAGGAACGAGCAATAACAAGTACTTCTTATAACTTTCGTTTGACTGGTGGCTCGATTGAATCACGCTGATTGCTGAGGTCGAGACCAAGCCAATCAATGGAATTCCGAGTGCAGGAACACCAATCAAAAGACTAGATAAAATGGCCAAAATAGCAGGTTCTGCACCATAGCTAGGAAGCGGCGTTGGCAGTAAGTCTCCGAGCGGAATTCGAAGCAAAAACTCTAGGCCTATACCTATAGCGATGCCTAATACTGCACCAATAACCACAAGTAGAAAGACCTGTACTGACAGCCATTTAATGATCCATTGCTTACTCGCCCCCAAGCTTTTAAGCATCGCGATGGTTTTACGACGACTCGCCACATAGTGCTGGCAAGTTAAAACTAAAGTCGTTGCAGCCATAATCACCACGATGGCAACGGTCAGTGACAGGTATTGCGTGGTGCTTTCAAACATCTCATTGGTGCGGCTTGCTGAATCTTGCGTGCGCCATCGATCGCTTGGTGTTAATTCGATACTGTCTTGAGCGGATTTAAGCTGTGTTTCATCGCCGTTCAAAAACAATCTAAAGCTAACGCGACTGCCCGGTTGAATTGCACCCGTGGCATCGATATCACTTTCGTGTATCAATACTGCAGGCATCTGTTGGAATGGGTTAAAGCTCAACCCAGGCTCTTGGGTGATTCGCCCTGTTATCGTTAAATCCGCATCGCCAATCGTGACATTGTCACCAATTTCAACTTCAAGTTGAGCAAATATACGTTCATCCAGCCAAAGTTCCCCCGGCTCTACGTGATTTCTAAACGTATCATTAGCTTGCTGAAGTATCATTTCGCCGCGTAATGGATAATTGCTTTCAACAGCCTTAACCGTGACTAACTGCATTGAGTGGTCACTAAATGCCATGGTTGAAAAACGGGTTAATTGGGAGCTTTCTAACTGCTCAGCTTCAGTGAGTTCGAGTAAGAGCTGTGGGATTGGGTTCGCCGAAATAAACACACTGTCCGCTGTTAAAGCATCCTTTCCCTGCTTAACAATGACTTGTTCCATACGCTCCGCCAACGCTGACAACGCGAATACACAGGCAATAATTAGTGTTAAAGCGATCGATACTGGCCACAGTTGTCCGTGTCGAATCTCTTCTATACTCCATGAAAACAGGCGTTTGTTGAGTCCCTTTGATGAATTCAATTTAGACTTCCTCTATATTACCGACGTGCATTTTCAAAGTTCGCTGGCAACGTTGTGCAAGCTTAGGATCATGTGTCACTAAGACTAACGTTGTTCCGTGGGAAGAGTTGAGCTCAAACAACAGCTCGATAATTTTTGCTGCCGTCTGTTGGTCTAGGTTGCCGGTAGGTTCATCGGCAAACAAGATTTTTGGTTTGATCATAAAGGCACGGGCTAAAGCTACTCTTTGTTGCTCGCCGCCAGATAGTTGAGATGGTAAGTGATCGAGCCTGTCTTTTAATCCGACAGACTCTAATAAAGCGGTCGCACGTTCGATGTCTTCGTCTTCACCTTTAAGCAAACAAGGTAGTGTGACATTTTGCAGTGCAGATAAACTTGGGATTAACAAAAAGCTCTGAAATACAAACCCGACAGATTCACTGCGGATTTTTGCTCTAGCTTCATCATCAAGTTGTGATAGAGGCTGACCTAATAAACTGATTTCGCCCATTGTTGGTACATCAAGACCCGCAAGCAAAGTCATTAAGGTCGATTTACCAACACCGGATGTCCCCACAATCGCCACAGTTTCGCCTTCACGAATATCGATATCGACGTGTTCTAAGATTGTTAAATGTTCTTGATTAGTAGACACTGTCTTGGAAACAGCTTCTGCTTTTATGATGGATGTATGCATGACTCGACTAATTTCCTTTTTATTTTTTATTTTATTTTCAACCGCTTCGTTGGCTCAAAATACTGAGCTAGTTCGAAATCCTACGTTAGCTCCAAGCGCTACTTTATTGATACTTGGCGATAGTTTGAGTGCTGGCTACAACATGGATATCAAACAGAGTTGGCCAAGTTTGCTGCCGGACGCTCTTACGAAGCATGATAAAGCGATTACCGTGGTTAATGGTAGTATCTCTGGTGACACAACAGGCAACGGTTTAGCACGTTTACCGCAGCTACTTGAAGAGCATGCGCCTGACACCGTTCTTATTGAGCTAGGAGCGAATGACGGACTTCGTGGCTTCCCACCTAAGCTTATGTCTGCAAATTTAGACCAAATCATTGAGCAGATAAAAGCCTCGGGCGCCATACCAATCATGATGCAGATAAAAATCCCACCTAACTACGGTAAGCGTTATAACCAACAATTTGAATACGTTTTCACGTCACTTGCTGATCAAAAAAATGTACCGCTTTTGCCATTTTTCCTGGAGCATATCATCCTTAAACCTGAGTGGATGATGAACGATGGATTGCATCCAAAACCTGAAGCTCAACCTTGGATCGCTGAATTTGTCGCCGAAGAATTATATCAGTATCTTTAGGTTTTAATGGTCTAGCTCAATAAATTTTACACAGCTTTACGTTAGCCTGAGTGCATATCGCCGTTAACTGTAAGGTTATTTATGCTGATCGAACCTATTATCAAGGGTGTGGTAGCCAAAAGCGCTCATCCTCTTGGCTGTCAAGAAGCTGTCAAGCAACAAATTAAATTTGTTAAGAGTGCGCCGCAAATCAAAAATGGCCCTAAACGAGTACTGATTCTCGGCGCTTCCTCGGGCTTCGGACTCGCCTCTCGTATCGCCCTTACTTTTGGCGGGGCTAAAGCAGACACCATCGGTGTTTCATTTGAACGTGGTCCTAATGAAAAATCGCTAGGGACCGCCGGTTGGTACAACAACATCTATTTCAAAAAAGAAGCCGAACGTGAACAACGTACTGCGATAAACATCGTTGGAGATGCTTTTTCAAAAGAAACACGTGCACAAGTTGTCGAAGCCATTGAAACTTACTTCGAAGGTGAAGTCGATCTCATTGTATACAGCTTAGCTGCTGGCGTTAGACCTAAACCCGATTCCGATGAATTCTGGCGCTCCGCGATTAAACCTATTGGCGAAAGCGTTACCGGCGCCACCATCTCTCTTCAACATGACAACTGGGTGACCAATACGCTTGAAGCTGCGACGGAAGAAGAAGCCGAAAGTACACTCAAGGTAATGGGCGGAGAAGATTGGGAAAACTGGATAGATGATCTCATTAACGCAGAATCTATTGCCCCAGGGTGTAAGACAATTGCGTTTTCTTATGTTGGCCCAGAAGTGACACACCCTATTTATCTAGACGGCACTTTAGGTCGTGCCAAGATAGATCTTCACCAAACCAGCCACGCGCTCAACCTTGAGTTGGCAAACTTTGATGGTAACGCTTACGCGACGGTTTGTAAGGCATTGGTGACTAAGGCAAGCGTATTCATTCCAGGATTAAGTCCTTACCTACTTGCTCTGTATAAAGTAATGAAAGAAAAGGAGACACACGAAGGTTGTATCCAGCAGATGCAGCGTCTTTTTAGCAGCAAATTATATGGCCAATCAAAAGTACCACTTGATGGTGAACGCCTGATAAGAATGGATGATTGGGAGTTAGATCCTGAGACACAAGCGCATGTTGCAGAGTTACTTGATGTTATGGATGGAAATAACTTCCAAACCCTGGGTGACTACAAAGGGTTTAAAGAGGAGTTTCTGCAGTTAAATGGATTTGCTCAGCCATCCGTAGACTATAATCAGAAACTTAACACTGAAGATTTTATAAAGTTAAAGCCTTAATTGAAACTTATCTCATTACTGAGACCCAGATTCATATTTGAAAACCTCTGTGAAATTGCAGAGGTTTTTTTCTATAACATTTCTTATACTTAGTTTACGTAAGATTCACAGTTTTTGGTTCATCATAATTGACACAGGATGTGTTGATGCATTTAGCATAATAGACTCGGAGTCATATGAAGAAAATCAAAACTCTAGATTTAGACATCCCAGACGATATGGAGTCTAGTTGGCAAAATATTGTTGACCTTTTAGCTCAAATCACTCAAGTGCCCGCTGCACTCATCATGCGTGTTCACACCAATTACCTTGAAGTATTCTCTACTAGCAGCAGTGAAAACAACCCATATAAGAAAGGCGATACAGAAATATTGGGAAACGGGCTTTATTGTGAAAGCGTTATGGAGTCTCAACAACAGCTCGTTGTGCCCAACGCTTTGGCCGATCCAAAATGGAAAAACAACCCAGATGTCGAGCTCGGCTTAGTTTCTTACTGTGGTATTCCGCTGCTATGGCCTAATGGTGAGCTTTTCGGCACCATATGTATTTTAGATTCTAAAGAAAACCATTACACACCTACCTACATCAAGCTGTTAGAAAGCTTTCGAATCTCTATAGAATCTCAGCTAAAAACCCTGTTTCAACACGCTAAGCTGACTCAAATGAATCGAGACTTGAAAAATCGCGTTTATACTCGAACCAAGGATCTCGCAAGCCTCAACTATTCCTTAAATCAAGAAATTGATAAACGAAAAGCCGCTGAGCAAAAGATAAACTTTCAAAAGAATCATGATTTAGGAACCGGTTTTTTAAACCGCAATGCGTTTGAATCCCGCTTAAACAACAAACTTTCAGCCAAAACAACGCTAACTGGCCGTTCATTCGCTGTCGTCCATATTGGATTTACTAACGGAAGACGCATCCAAGCACGCTATGGTTACAACGCATTAGATCAAGTGCTCGTAGAATATCGACAACGAATCGACAGCATAGCCGATCTTGAGGTATTAACCGCGCGCCCTACTTCGATTGACCTCGTACTTGCGTTCAGTGTTAAAGATTTAGACCATCGCCTTGAAGAGCTTTGTCAAACTTTGGTTAGAGTGGGACATTCCGAGTTCGATATTGAAAACGATAAAATTCACTTACATGCATTTATTGGGATTGCGGTAACGGATAGTGAAGACGATGCGGAAAGTGTATTGCAAAAGTCATCAGAAGCGATGCTTGCTTGTAAAGATTCAGGACAAAAATTTGCTTACTACTCGCAAACCCATGCCGAAGAACAAAGTCACATCAATAAGATTGAGAGTTACCTACTACAGGCCGTTCGTAATGATGACCTCATGCTCTATTTTCAACCCAAAGTCTGTCCATTAACTCATCGCTGGGTTGGTGCAGAGGCTCTACTACGTTGGCGTCACCCAGTTTTGGGAGACATCTCCAACGAAACTTTGATACACATGGCTGAGCAAAACGGTTTGATTTTTGAAGTCGGTAGCTTTGTTCTACGTCATGCGATCGAAAAAGCCAAAGAATGGTCGAAACACGTTCAAGACTTCAAAATGGCTGTTAATGTGTCAGCAGTCCAACTCAAGAACGTCCACTTTGCAGAACAAGTCGTTCACCTATTAGAAACTTACCACCTTGAGCCCTATTTATTAGAACTGGAAGTCACTGAAAGTGGACTGATTGCAGATGAAGTTGTTGCCAAGAATACATTGGAATCACTACACGACATTGGCGTTACATTGTCACTAGATGATTTTGGTACCGGTTACGCATCATTCAGTTACCTTAAGAAATTTCCGTTTGATGTTATTAAGATTGATAAGAGTTTCATCGACCAAATGCTCAACTCAAATGAAGACTCAGAAATTGTCCGATCTATTGTTCAAATAGCCAAAAAGCTCGACTTAAAAGTGACGATTGAAGGAGTAGAATCTGAAGTTCAAGAGAAGTTTATTATTGATGAGGGTTGTGATGTGGCTCAAGGATATCTTTACGGTAGACCAATGCCGAGCCAAGAATTCGAACACAGCTTAATCAATCAAAACTATTTAGGGACAACTCGTTACGCTTAAAGCGAAAAAGATCAGTTAGTTTTGGATTTAGGCCTACTTTCTCTTTACTCTAAAGGTGGTGATTTTTATAATCGCCGCCTTTCTGTTTTTATCTTCCCTTTATATAGGCATTCCTCGTTATGGATCAGTTGACTGCAAAGCTTAAAAAGCTCGAAAAACAAAACTTCCGCGCATATCAACAAATTAAAGGTCAATACGACTTTGCTGATTTCGAATTACACATCGACCACGTTCAAGGTGACCCGTATGCATCATCTTCACGTTTTCGCGCAACACGCGCCTGGTCGTTAACAGGGTTAGATTGGCTTAAAGAAAAATCTTATGAATACCAAGTAGCAGCTCGTGATTTTATTGCACGCAGCTTCTCTGAGTTTGCTAAGCAAGAAGCGACGGTCTCTATTGCACTGACAGGTCAAACCGTTTTAGACAATACTGCTGTTGTTTTCACTGATCACGGTATCGAAATTCGTTTTCGTATCAACCTACCTGCTGATGGTCGCAGTATTCTTGCAAAGAAAGCAATTAACATCATTACATTCTATTTGCCTAAGTTTATTCGTCGCGCAACGCTTGAACGCGAACTCAACATTGAAGCGATGATTAAACATTGTGAAGCTGTTGAAGACCAAGACGCATTACGTGCTCAATTAGAAGAAAACAACCTAGCGGCATTCGTTGCAAATGGCAGTGTATTACCTCGTATTGCAGGTAACTGTGACCTGCCAATGAAAGGTGCGGTTCCTTTCCTAGCACCAGAGTCTTTGAGTGTGACGCTAAACACACCAAACCAAGGTGATGTGACAGGCCTAGGTATTCCAAAAGGTATCACACTGATTGTTGGTGGTGGTTTCCATGGTAAATCTACACTATTGAACGCCGTAGAACGTTCTATCTACAACCATATTCCTGGTGATGGTCGTGAAGGCATTGTTACTGCTACGGATACAATGAAGATCCGAGCGGAAGATGGCCGATGCGTACATAACTTGAACTTATCTAACTACATCAACCATTTACCGATGCAAAAAGATACGTCTGATTTTAGTACTCAAGATGCTTCTGGCTCTACATCTCAAGCTGCTTGGTTACAAGAATCGATTGAAGCGGGTGTACAAACGCTCCTTATCGATGAAGATACGTCAGCGACTAATTTCATGATTCGTGACGAGCGTATGCAAGCGCTGGTATCAAAAGGGGCTGAGCCTATCACTCCACTTGTTGACCGTATTGGTCAACTTCGCGAAGAGATGGACATATCAACTATCGTAGTAATGGGTGGTTCTGGCGATTACTTAGATGTGGCAGATACTGTGATTCAAATGCACGACTACCAAGCCGTAGACGTCACTGAAAAAGCTCAAGAAGTGATCGCTCAACATCCTACTCAGCGAACTAACGAATGTGAGACGGCATTAGAAACGTTTGTTCCTCGCTCGTTAAACCGCGCTGCACTAATGAACATTCTTACTGACGGAAAATTCAGAGTTAACGCGAAAGGCAAAGAGTCACTGCGTTTTGGTAAGGAATTTGCTGACCTTTCAGCATTAGAGCAATTAGAGTCGACTTCAGAAGTGAACGCGATTGGTTGGGCTTGGTTCCAGTTTGCACAAACGCCGGGTTGGTCAAACAACCCTGCAAAAGAATTCAACGCAATTCTAAGTGATGAATGGTACGCAAACATGCCGAAATATGGTGACTTAGCAAAACCAAGAATACTCGATGTAATGGCGGCTCTAAACCGTATGCGTAAATCTCAGTTCAAACCTTCGAACTAGATATACCCAACAGCACTAATACATATCTTCGGCTCTCACTCATGAGGGCCATTTTTTCGCGTGTATTCTCTAAATTTCTCGTGGATCCCCGTCTAATTTAATTCAGTTTTCTTTATTGCATTCGTAATATCAGACAATCTTGTAAATAATGACACAGCTTTTACAAAGCCATGGTGATATTCAGATAAAGTCCTGCCTCGACAAATGTAACTAAATGTAACTGACTGAGGTTTTGATGAACCACAAACGCGTAAAAATGCGTGATCATAAAAGCGAAGTAAATTTATTCAGAAATCGTGTCATCGTGGCATTTCTCGGGATTGTGATCTTCACCCTCGTCTTGATTGGAAATCTTTATAGACTCCAAGTCCAAAATTTTGAGAGCTACCAAACTCGCGCCGATGGTAATCGAATCAAAGTACTGCCAATCGCTCCGACTCGTGGGCTGATATACGACCGCAATGGTGTGCTATTGGCTGAAAACCAACTCGTCTATGATTTGACAATGATTCCTGAACAAACGGATGACGTTGAGTTGATGATCGAAAAGCTCAATAAGTTTATTCCTCTAAATGAGGAACAAATCGCTCGTTTCACAAAGCGCTTTAAGAACACTCGCCGTTTTAAGTCGGTAACAATACTGGAAAACCTCACAGAAGAAGAAATCGCTAAGTTTTCTGTTCATCAATATCAATTTCCGGGTTTATCCATCAATACCAGCCTAAAACGTTTTTACCCTAGCGGTGAAATACTAACTCATGTTTTAGGGTATGTTGCTCATATCAATGATAGCGATCTAAAAAAGCTAGAAGAACAAGGTAAAGACGCTAACTATCAAGCCACTACCACCATAGGTAAACTCGGCGTGGAGCGATATTACGAAGACTTACTCCACGGACAAAAAGGTTATCAAGAAGTTGAAGTCAATAGCCGTGGTCGTGTTGTGAGAACAATCCAATACGTCCCCCCCGTCGCAGGTAAAGACATCGTTCTCAACATCGATATCGAGTTACAAAAGTACGTGTTCGAGCAACTCGAAAATCGCACTGGTAGTGCTGTGATTCTTGATCCGAAAGACAACAGTGTTTTAGCGATGGCATCGAGTCCTAGTTATGACCCAAATCTGTTTGTTGATGGTATATCGAGTAAAAACTATCAAGTATTACTGAACGATCCTGCTCATCCCTTGGTGAATCGCACAACGTTAGGCGTGTACCCGCCCGCCTCTACAGTTAAACCATTTATGGCCGTTGCTGGGCTACAAGAGCATGTCATTTCAGAAAATACCGTTCGTAATGATCATGGTATATGGCGAATTCCAGGTTCTAAATCCAATTCGAAAGCATGGCGAGATTGGAAGCGTTGGGGACATGGTCCTGTCGATGTGACACAAGCGATTGAAGAATCGGTTGATTCATTCTTTTATCAAACCGCTTTTGATCTGGGCATCGATCGTATTTCAACTTGGATGAATCGCTTTGGCTTTGGCAAACCAACAGGAATTGATATCTATGAAGAGAGTAACGCCAATATGCCGACACGTGAGTGGAAAATGATGCGCTATCGTACGCCTTGGTATCAAGGTGATACAGTTCCAATCGGTATTGGCCAGGGCTACTGGACTTCTACACCTCTACAATTAGCTAAAGCAACGTCAGTTTTGGTTAATCACGGTAAAGTCATGCCTCCCCATATTTTACGAGCAACGTTAGATCACGGAGAAGATTTTGACACGCAACAACTTGTTAAATCTGATTCAATGCCGTCTATCACTGAGGTGCCAGATAATATATGGGATGTGCCGATCAACGCAATGCGACTCGTAAACCACGGTAGTAGAGGCAGCGGCAGACGTGCATTTAAGGGAACTAATTATACTAGTGGTGGGAAATCAGGGACGGCACAGGTGTTTGATCTGGCGAAGGATCAAGTTTACAACTCTAAAAAGCTCGCAACGCACCTACTCGACCACGCTCTTTACACAGCCTTTGCACCTTATGAACACCCTGAATATGTCGCAACTGTTGTAATTGAACATGGTAACGGTGGTTCAAAAGTAGGTGCGCCTTATATCCGCAAAGTTCTGGATTATGCTTTTGAGCATAAAAGTGGTCAGAACAAAGATCACTCCTAGCACTAACAAATAAAATAGCACCAACACATAACGTATGTTAAAGCACATAGACGTAATGACGACAAAGCCCTACTTGTTTCACTCACTAGGTAGGGCCTTCTATTTTGGGCTTCAAATCAACTAGGTATCAAAAAGTTACGTTCGATTACGAGCTTCGCAATACATGCCACGCTTCACAGAGCGTTTGAAATTTTGCCGTGTTGCCTTCGTCTCTGTCTGGATGCCATCTCAACGCCAGTTGTCTCCATCGTTTTCTAATCTCATGGTGAGTGGCGTCTAAAGGTAACTCAAATAAGCTCAACGCTCGGTTTCGATCCATATCGAGCTCATCACCACCAACAAACTTCCTGTATCGAGTCCAAAATTCGTTCAACAGCCTTTTGACTTCGCCTTCATCAGCTTCATAGTTAACCCAGTTAATGTAGTAGTCTCTAAGTGGGTCTTGATGATCGATGCAGTGACTGCTTTCGTGATAACGACCATTCATCAATTCGATATCCATCGCTTGGACTTGCAGCCAGCTATCAGGGTGTAAGGTTTCTTGAAGCTGATAAAGCGCATTCATGATGAGGAAGTTCTTTTTGAACAACTCTTTCTCAGCCACAGCATCTAACACTGGAACAAGCCCAAGGTCATTGAGGTGCGCTGCTAGTGTATGCACTTTCCAGCCACTTGGCTTATGTTTGAGTACTTCCATAATTGGCCAAAGCAAAGGGTTTTCCATATGAGCTTGGAAACTACAGCTTATGTCTTGATTGCTCGATGTATTTAGCTTGTCTAGCATAATGAATGGGCCCGTGGCCAAGTACCTGAAGTTCTTTAATTGAAAGCGATTTATGGAAATTTGTCGAGTTTCAAATAAAAAAAATTCAAACAGTTAAACGTATATAAGCAAAAGGACCAGCATTACGCTGGCCCTTTAGAGAATAAAACTTATTTAATTAGATAACGCCAAGCTCTCGTAGACGTTCCATTAAATATTCATTCGCAGTGTATTTTTCTGATAATACCACTTCTGGTTTCGGGTGTAAGAATAGCGGAAGAGAGATACGTGACTTCTCTTGGCGCTCGCCCGATGGGTTAATCACGCGATGTGTCGTTGATGGGAAGTAACCGCCTGACGCTTCTTGAAGCATGTCGCCGATGTTGATGATCATGTTACCGAAGTCACATGGAACATCTAACCACTCGTCATTTTGAGCTTTAACTTGAAGGCCCGGCTCGTTTGCAGCAGGAAGAACAGTCAGTAGGTTGATATCTTCGTGTGCTGCTGCACGGATAGCGCCTGGCTCTTCGTCACCTTGCATTGGTGGGTAGTGAAGTACGCGAAGTAATGTTTGCTCGCTACCGTTAATCATTTCAGACAGAGCAATTGAAAATTTCTCTTGTACTTCTTTAGGAGCATGCGCTTCAACCCAACCCAATAGCTCTTGAGCAAAAGTGTTAGCACGTTGGTAGTAATCTAGAATCTGTTCTTTCAACTGATCAGGAATCTGGCCCCAAGGGTATACGTGAAAGTACTCTTTGATATCTTTTACAGTGTGGCCCTTTGCAACTTCAGACACTGAAGGTGGAAAATATCCATCTTGTGTTTCAACATTAAAGTGGAAGTTCTCTTTCTCTTCAGAGATGAAAAATTGGTACCAGTTTTCGTAAATAGACTCAACAAGCTCTTTCGGAATTGGGTGGTTTTTTAGTACGCCAAATCCAGTTTCACGTAGAGAGCGAACAAATTGTTCTGCTGCGTCGTCAGCAAGATAATCGACAGTTTCCAGTTTCATGACTTTCTTTCTTGTTATGTAGTGATTGAGAGATTTTATGGTTCGCTTTGTTGTAAATCAAACTTTTGTGAAACTCTCGCAATCGTTTGTCTAGATACTGGGCTACAACACTAATTTTCAACAAATTTGGTAATACACCCCAATTGAACAGTGTTCAAAACTGTGTAACTATTAATGAAACTTATATTGGGATCTGATGATGACAACTACACCACTTGTTCAAAATAGACCTTTACTTACGTTAACCGCCTTCTATTTGGTTATCTTTCTATTCTCTGCATTTTCGCCTTCTTCGAGAGCTGTGTGGATAGCGGAAATTGTACCTGCATTATGTATTCTCGTTGGTATTTGGTGGCTTTCGACTAAGCTTACTTTCTCAAAAACGTCTTATGCTCTAATGTTTATCTGGCTTATCTTGCACACGATTGGCGCGAAATATACTTTCGCAGAAGTGCCATTTGATTGGTTCAATAACATGATAGGTTCTGAACGTAACAACTTTGACCGCGTGGCGCACTTCTCTATTGGTCTTTATGCTTACCCACTCGCTGAGTACTTGATTCGTAAAAAGCTGGCTCAACCGATATTGGCCTGTTTCTTTGCGCTATTTGCGATCATGAGTGTGGCTGCAGGTTATGAAATTATAGAGTGGTGGTACGCGGAGATTGCAGGTGGTGATGAAGGTATCTCGTTCCTTGGTTCACAAGGTGATATTTGGGATGCACAGAAAGACATGCTGTGTGATACCACGGGTGCAATTGTTTCACTACTGCTTCTTAAGCTTCAAGGGATTGTCAGAGCTTATTGAGCTCAATCTTTTATTCTGAGTATCAAAAGCAACGTTGAAATGCCAAACACAAACAGTGTTTTGGCATTTTTAGTGGGTCATCATACTTGGTATTTGATAATGACTGTTTATTTCATTGTGACCTTTCCACCAACAAATTTGTAAGCAGGCGTCCCTCGAACCAAGGTGTCTCGCGCAAATTCAACCCCGCATTCAGGGCACACACATGGCTCTGTCGTGAAGTCTTCAACAATACGCTCCTTAAAACACTTCATGAGTGCACCTTTGCCACCTTTGCGATACTTAAAAAGTTGCGTTTTACATTTCGCACAGAAAATGTGAACCGTTTTGATCGGTTGTTTCTTATTTGGTTTAGCCATAGAAGTTAATGATTCAACTCTTTATTTCTTAAGTTTAGGTGCGACAAGAACCAAGCTGATCCCAAGTAAAATAACCGTAGATGAAACAACAAACTGCATGGTTACTGGTTCAGATAGTAATAATACGCCTCCAAGCGTTGCTATTACTGGCACAGAAAGCTGCGCGATCGACGCAACCACAGTATTGAGCTTTTTCACGACGTAATACCACACGCTATAACCCACTCCCGAAGCAACAGAACCTGACATAACCGCGTAAATCATGCCTTGTTCGGTGATAGATATTTGAGGTAACACGCTAGGTAGAACAACAAATATACTTAACACTACGATAATGGCTAGTGAACCGAATGCAAAATTGGCAGTCGTTGATTGAAGAGCGTCTGTGGATTTTTTACCTGCTAACGTGTAAATACCCCACGCGATTCCTGCTAATGACATCAATACAATAGAGAGCAAATCTGGTGAACGAGCAGATCCTGTCGGCATCAATAAGTAAGCGAGACCTGCGACAGACAATAGACATCCCCCCCACTCAAGTGATGACATTCTATTTCCTGACAACAAGTGTGCCGCAATCATAGTAAATTGCACAGCGACAAAGAGCACGAGAGCACCAAGCCCGGCTCCAAGTTCCAAGTAAGCAAACGAGAAACCAAACATATAAACGAGCAGCGACAATATTGAAGTCAATTGAAATTGAGACCTAAGCTTTGTGAGAGCGGATGCACTTGTTTTTGACTCCACAAGCTTAGGTTCAGATGTCGATTTAGATTGGGAAGATAAGGTTAATAAAATCAGAAGTGTCGCCGCACCAGACAAGATACGCACGATCGAAAAACTCAAAGGATCAATCGTTTGATCCATTAATGCCCAGCGACACAAGACTGAATTGGCAGCAAAGGCCACCAGCGTAATAAGTGTGATCATCGCAGTTTGCATTGTTTTGTCCTAATTGCATTTTCTAGTATTTCAATCAACTTCAGGCTTAACCCAAACTTGGCTAAAGTCGAACCAACCAAGTGCATTGCACTTGGCATTTTGCAGCGTACCGCATTGATCTTTATTAACACCTAACCAGCAATGGAACATAGGTATCAATTGATTACTTTGTACGAGTTGTTTACCAAGTTGTCTTGCAGGGAATTGCTCAAATTCACCGGACCGCCAACGATCAATCATATGACACCACTGGTCAAAATCGTCCGCTGGGCTAGATTCATCGAGAAAACTGTAATCCATCAACCAACCCGCCAACGCATCGTCTCGATTATTAGCAATACCCATTGGGTTGATCCAAATATCAACGTCATCGGCATGTGGTGGTTCTGTTTTGTAACCGTGAAGTTCAACATCAACATTGTATTGCTTTAATACTGTGACAATCGCTTTTGCTAACGTTGGAAACATTGGATGCTGGCATTGGTACGCCAGTCTTATAGTCGGTTTACTGTTTGCTGGTGGACAAACTGGAGTCTTCAATTTGATGTCATACCAACCAGGCTTGATTCCATATGCGTGAAGTACGCCCAGGTCTATGACAGTTTCTTTGGGAATATGCACAAACAGATCAGCCGCATTCAAGGTGTTCGATAAAAACTCTGCCCACGCCGGATCTTTTGCAATACCCTTTTTTCTGTTCAGTAACAAATACGTACAACCAGGATCAAGTTCAACTTCATCACTGTCGCCACGGTCTGCCATCACAGGCTTAGAAAGACTTGGATAAACCATTGATGAATACGCCTCATCGACAACCCAAACTTCAACACGGTCTATCAGAGGCCTAAAACCAAAGTATCCATTAAAAGCATTTAACACGAGTTGCTTTTCGTCGTTCTTCTCTACGCGATACGGGCCGGTGCCGATAGGTCTAATATCATAATCTTCGCCACGTAAAGTCATCGGTAACGTGACTTTAGCAACCGATTCAGTGAGAGCGAGGGGGAAATGCCTATCCGGACGCGTTAAAAAAACATCGACGACGCAATTTGCTGGCGATGAGACATCTTTAATATGAGAGAACATATTGAGCGGCTCAAGTTGTAAAAGCGTATCCACTACATGATTAGTTAATAGCGGTTCTCCGTTATGAAAGCGGACCCCCGGTCTCAAGAAAAATCGCCATTGATAGTCATTTATTTTTTGCCAAGAGTGAGCTAAATCCGGCTGTAGTTGATCATTTTCGTCTAGGCGGGTTAAACCACTAAAAACCTGACAAGCAATGTGTTGTTCAGAACGGCGCATTGATTTGGTAGGGTTGAGCATTGATAGTGGACGATAATAAGGTAAACGTATGACCTGTTCACCCTCTTGATACTGTACACCTAAATAGTTCTGTATAACTTGAGTGAGTTTTGCAGCATTGTGGTCGAGCACTGAAAGTGCCTGTCCAATTTTGCCTTCTTGTAAATAGCGCGTAGCTAAGTTTTCGCTTACATCACAACGATTCTGCTTAAAGATAAGTTGAGATAATTTACCCCGCCCCGCAGCAGGTAACCACTCTACCCACCCTTCTTCTTCGAGCTTGTTGAGAACCATTCGGGCATTTCGGCGCGTACAACAAAGGACATCTGTGATGTCGTCTAACTGAACATCAGAATCTTTACCGTCAAAATGTTCAAATAGAGTTTCAAATTGAACACGAAGTCTTGGGCTACTCATAAAGAGGAAAACTTATTCAAAGGATATTGAATTCAGTTTCCCTATTTTACGAGTCAAAATCAATCGAACTTATGATTTATTACGAAGAGATTATGAATGTGAGTCGGTTTAGTATCCTTAACAGAAAGCGAAAGGTTTGAATAAACGCTGTCATAGCCAGTAATTACATCACATCGCAGCCAATTTCATTGGCGATGTCACGGAGCTGTTGTTCATTGTCTAATTTAATCGACCATTTACATTCTGAACCGTTGGCAGAAATAACGTTTGCCCCTTTTCCGATCAGTTGAATCGCATCAACTTGCGCTTGCAGTGTGACTCTATGCTCACCATTCAGACGAACAACTAGCTCATGTGCTGTTGCGATGACTTTTCCACTTTTAAACGTTATGACCATGGATTTCTCTAACTAAAATAAACAGTTTATATGAGGTTAATAAGCTGAGGATGGATTGATTCCTGTCCCCAGCCTTTCTTATCGAATTAACGTTTGTGCTTCTTCACTGCAATAGTTAGCCGGCTTGTACAGACTAAGCGTTGACGCTCATCAGTAATGTTTATCTGCCATACTTGGGTAGACACGCCAAGGTGAATAGGCTCGGCAGTGCCGATAACATGGCCCTCACGCATTGAACGAACGTGGTTGGCATTAATGTCTAATCCAACGCAATAGTAACCATCAGGAACGCAGAAGTTTGCTGCGAGTGAACCTAGCGTTTCGGCTAAAACTACCGATGCACCGCCATGAAGCATGCCCAGCGGTTGGTGCGTAAAGTGACAAACCGGCATCGTCGCCACTAAAGAACGATCGTTAACTTCAGTGTAAACAATGTCGAGGTGCTCAATTAAGGTATTCTTTGAGGTCGCGTTGAAAATATCGAGGTCAACGGGCTTTTTCCAGATCGTCATGTTGGGTCCTTAATTATTGATTTTGCTATCGCGTGAGCCGCTTTTTTTGTCTTAAAGCTATAAGTTATCTTACAACTATTAGTTATTACGCAAGTTGATGTTAACATGCATAAAAACCGAATATACAGAGGATATTGTATGACGTCATGGATGAAGTTTGCCTTGCTTCTCACACTTGCAGGCCTAACCGCATGTAGCGCTTCCCCGACAGGAAGAAACCAATTGCTGCTTTTTTCAGATCAAGACATGTCTCAGCTTGGAGCACAGTCTTTTGAACAAATGAAGAAAGAACAACCAATCAGTAAAGATGCAAAAACCAACGCGTACGTTCAATGTGTAGCGAACAGTATTACTCAACACATTCCTAAACAAGGCTTTAGTGAATGGGAAGTCGTTGTTTTTGATAGCGACCAAGTGAACGCCTTTGCGCTACCTGGCGGAAAAATTGGCGTATACACGGGTTTGCTCAATGTTGCGGTTAACCAAGACCAATTGGCGACAGTTATCGGCCACGAAGTTGCACACGTATTAGCGGATCACAGTAATGAGCGTCTTTCTCAGTCTCAAATAGCTAATACAGGTTTATCTATCACTAGCGTCGCCTTGGGAGCTTCGGAGTACAAACAGTACCAAGGGATGACGATGGCAGCCCTAGGTTTAGGAGTTCAATACGGTGTTATTCTACCTTATGGCCGAACTCAAGAGTCAGAAGCCGATGTCGTAGGTTTAGAGTATATGGCTCAGGCCGGCTTCGATCCTAACCAGAGCGTCGACTTGTGGCAAAACATGGCAAAAGCATCAGGTGGAAGTCAACCGCCAGAACTGTTGTCTACGCACCCTTCTCACAGCACGCGTATCAAGGATCTGCAAGCAACCATCAAAACGTTACCTCAGTCTGGTGCCACGAAACCAAATTGCAAAGCATAATTTACCCATCAGTAACATGGCTTAATACAAAAGCGCCCTATCCATTTTGGTTAGGGCGTTTTTGTTGGTTTCATGAGCTATTCGAACGGGTTCAACTCACAGATTAAGTGCCTAGAATTTGTAACGGAAGGCTTAGTAGTTCATCACCTGTTGACGCGAAGTACCAAATAACGCCAATCAAGCTACTCACCAAACCAACATACCAGACGAATGACACTACTTGTCCATACCTATCTAACGGCAGCAAGTGACTGTGATGACGCCCTTTCCATTCGAACAGAATCTCAACACTACCCATAATTAATAGGAAACCAAACAGGGTTAAGTTCAATTGGTAACTCAACACGACACCTGCAACGGCGGCTGCGACACAGAGTACAATACCCAACACGCTGTTCATCGAAAAGCTGATACTTTTCAACACGTGGCCGCCATCAAGAGGCAAGATCGGTAGCAGATTGAATAAGTTTAACAAGGCATTAAATACTGCAAGCCCGGCAAAGAACATCTCACCAGTTGCCCAATACAACACCATAAATACCAACGACAATATCAACCCAAACAGTGGTCCCATAATCGAGATCACCACGTCTTGCCAGCGTGTATTAATCTTTTCGTCAGAGAGCGCCAAGCCACCGAGGAATGGTATTAAATAGATGCCTTTAGTCTTCATACCAAAGTACTTCATCGCTCTGATATGACCATATTCATGAAACATTAGACAAGCGATCAAGGCCAAAGCGAACTGAATAGAAAACAACCATGAATAAGCCGCTAAACTTGCAGAGGCTAAAACTACTTTAATCAACTTAGCGCTTTTGAGCGCTTTCATACCAAGTGATACTAAACCGATTAAGCTAAAACGCTTCTCTGTTTTAGGTGCTACAACGGGTGTTTGTTGCTCGATATCTTTAGTATTACGAGTGCCTTCAGTAATGGTTTGGCCATTAACTGACGCTTTATACGTCATCTCAAACGGTTGCCATTGAACCAAGGCTTCAACGTGACACTGCAACGTATCTTCACCAGCACGTAACGTAAATGTATGAATTCGAGCGTTATCTAACTCCGTAGTTGCATCAAGTTGCGACACTAACGTATTGTCCCAAAATAATTGCTGCCATCCTGCCATTGACCCTTCTAAACGAAGTGGCTTCCCAAGAAATTCTACAGCGAGTAATTCCAAATTTAAATTCCAATCTAATGACTTTCAAAACGAATCAACATTATGCCGATTTAGTGATAAACGGTAAACATAAACAAAACTGTTACATATTGAGCAATTGGACACTATTTATGCCGATAGTGTGCATAAACATTCTGGTCACACCTCCAACCACGAATAAATCATTGATTACATGCATATTATTGATGTTAAAGTCCCGCCCCCTAAAAATATAACTTCACAAAATGACAACTCATTCTTTGACTTTACATGAAACATGAATTTAACATGTTATTTACATTAGAGCATCGTTCACAAGAATGCTCCCTGTGTTTTCAACAATAAGAATGAGATTTGATGCCCTAGGAGGGTCAAGGATGAAAACAATACAACGCTCTCTCGTTTCACTTTCTGTGCTATTTGCATGTAACTCACTTGCGGCTGGTTTCCAAGTTGCTGAGCACTCTGCCTCAGGTCTTGGTCGCGCATTCTCAGGTGAAGGCGCGGTAGCGGACAACGCAAGTGTACTAGCGAGAAACCCCGCCGCGATGACCCTATTTGATACAGCCCAATTTTCAGGCGCGGTTTCTATCGTTGATCCAGAGGTTAACGTCACTCAAACCAAAATTAATGATAGCGATTTCAATCAGAAGTCTTCTGACGTAGCCCCTTTGCAAATAGTCCCGGCCGCTTACTACATCAGTCCAATCAATGAAAAGTGGGCATGGGGGATTGGCATGTTCACTACATATGGCGTTGCTACTGATTATCCCGACGATATTTATGCAGGTGATTTAGCTGGTGACACATCTTTGGTGTCCGTAAACCTAAATCCAAACATTGCTTACAGAGTAAATGAAAGCTTAAGCCTTGGTGCTGGTATCAATCTGGTATATGCGGAAGCTGAGTTAAATAGACACAAAGGAAGCCTGCCTGTTGGCGGATCGCCAAGTGATAAACTGATATCAATGACTGGTGAAACGTTCGCTTTTGGCTGGAATGTGGGTGCGTTGTACGAACTGAATGAAAATAACCGTTTTGGTTTTGGCTATCGCTCATCTGTTGAACTTGATTTTGATGACGGAGAGTTCACGGATTACACCGGCTTAAAAATGGAGAGTGGTGCTCCAGGTAAGACAACCGGACGCTTAGAAATTGAACTACCCGATATCTTTGAACTATCTGCTTTTCATCAACTTAGCGATGCTTGGGCAATACATTATGGTTGGCAATTAACCAAATGGAGTAAGTTCAAAGAATTAAAAGCAACGAGTTCAGATTGTAAAAATAATGAGTGTTTCTTAAAAACCGAGCATTACGAAGACAACCAAAGATGGTCTATAGGTGCTACTTACATGGTTAACCAAAGCTGGACTCTACGTGCCGGTTTGGCATATGACGAACAAGCTGGTGAAGCAACGTTAAGCATCCCCGATAGCGACCGTATGTGGTATTCAGCCGGTTTAACTTATGCAGTTTCTGAAAACATGACTGTCGATGCAGCATTTGCGTTAGTACAAAGTGAAAGTGGTTCGTTTACCGAAACCGATGCAGCAGGACAAAAGCTTACATTTGATGCTGAAGGCGTTGCTTACCTTTCAGCGATACAACTTAACTACACGTTCAACTAACCGTACGGGAATAATTACATGAATAACAAATTTTCTTTATCTCTCGTATGCTCAGCTTTACTTCTTGCTGGCTGTGGGGACAACAGTGAAAGCTCTGGCGATTCAACGGCTGCACCTTATTCCGATGCAATCAATCAGTCATTGGCTAGAAGTTCTAAAATTAGCTTTACGCTTTTAGGTAGTGAAGCGGATGTTCCTCTTCCCTCTTTCTTTCTATTCGATACCAATGATCACACATTGAACATTCCGTTAGATTCAAATTCAACGGGGTTATTGAATGATCCAAAAGTAGCGATGGGAGAAGCAGATGGTTGGAGTACTATCATGCCGTTCACCATCAATGTGAACCTTTCTAATGACAGAACGTTGAAGAATGATGTCGTAATGATGGGTACGACACCGTTTAGCGCGCACTTAAATGCTGGCGTAAAAGTCGCTAAAGTGGATGTTGATCTGGGCACCGGTGTAATGTCTAACTTTACTGCGCTAACTGCTGGAGTTGACTATTTAGTGGCATCTAGCGATTTTAAGACCATACAAGTTTTACCTCTTAAAGGTTTAGATCCTAGCTCTGACTACATCTATGCATTAACTGACTCAATTGTTGATAGCGCAGATGAACCACTAGGAACATCAAGCTCCTACGCGTCTTTAAAAACTACAGATATAGACCAAGCAGGCTCGCTCGATTTACCACAAAAAATCATCCATCAAGTTGAAGCGTTATTCGCTGGCTATGGTGAAGTGTCAAGTTCAGATGAGATCATCTATTCATCTTGGTTTACGACTGCTTCAGCTGGTAACGTTATGAACGGTGCTAAAGCTGCAATTGCACAAACGATTAGTCCCGCAGTTACCCCTTCTGATATATGGAAGAACCTAGCGAATCCAAATAATATTTCGGTAGCTGATCTCGATAAGCTATATACTTTTACAGTTGATGGAGCGAAACAGGATTTTGCTACAGCTGTACAAGCTGACGCGATGTTTAAGAGCGCATTTGGTGACGATGCTGCTACACAATTAGCGGCTGGTTACAACGCTAACTTCTCAGCACCAGCTGCTGCTTCTATTCAAGTTTATCGCGGAACAGTTGAACTGCCATATTTCTTGTCTGATTCATTAACAGACGATGAATGGAAAACAACGCCTTGGCGCAGTGCTATGCCTAGTGTTTTAACTATCTTAAGCGTACTCAGCTCAGGAAGTGACGCGGACAAAACAGCCGTTGCTACACAGCTAGCAGGTTTAGGGATTACTGAGCCTACTACTCAACTCTATCAAGCAGAGTACCAACAATTACTCATTGGAGAAAAGTTAACCCTCGCAGATGGAGAACAGTTAGACAGCGCGCGTATCATGACTAAATACAGCGCTGTACCGCAAATTCGAGCAGTAACGTCAGTGCCGTTCGTTATGTTTGTGCCTGAAGGAGTAGCTATCGACAGTAGTTTACCAATTTTACAGTATCAACACGGTATCACTAGTATCAAAGAGAGTGCTTATGCTTTCGCGATTCAGCATATTGGCGGCGCACTTACTGGAACAGCGCCATACAAACCCTATGCAATTATCGCTATTGATCAACCACTTCACGGTCAACGCGCACTAAGTGCGGATGCCGTGACGACACCAACGTCACCTACCGTATACATGAATCTTGAGTACTTGCCTGTTGCTCGAGACAATATTCGCCAAAGTGCAATTGATGGGCTTGGGGTTCGATTTGCTTTAAATTCAGCTACCGATGCTGCATTCAGTAACCTAGATAAAACAAATGTATCTCTATTTGGGCATTCCATTGGGGCTATTACAGGAATCAACTCTTACACGGTAGGTAATACTGTGTTGAACCCTGCTATCGATTCTATGTTTAGTTATACAAGTGCAACCCTTGCTAACCCAGGTGGTGGTATTGCTCCTTTCTTGCTTAACTCAGGTTCTTTCTCTCCTGAGATCAAGCATACCGTTAGCCTATCAAGTGTAACAGAGTACCAAGCACACTATTCAAGTAACTGTGTTCCAGTGAGTAAATCTGGTGGCCTTTGCTTTAATGAGTATTACACGACCTTAAGTAGTGACAGTGCGCCTAGTTCAGATAAAGCAATTAAAGCGACAATTGACTCTACTCTTACTTCATTCATGTATGCTGCGCAAACAGTTCTAGATAACGTTGACCCATATAATATTGCATCTACAACTACCGGACCTGTACTTGGTATTCAAGCAGATGGTGATGGAACAATACCAAACTCTGTTGCTGAGATCCCAACAGCCGGAACTGAACCACTGTTTAAGAAATTATCCTTGGTTAATACTGCAATCGATGCTTCAGGGACGAGAGTTGCTTCTTACTTTGACGCAAACTCTTCAGCTGGGCATTCAACTGTAATTTCAGCGAGCACTACTGGTACAGATGTTGCTGCAAATACAGAAATGACCTCTCAAATCATCCAGTTTACTCTTACTCAAGGTAACGCTACTGGAACGTTAGCAGTAGACGATACTCTACTGGATGCTTCTAAAAATGTTCAGTAGACGCATACGGAGATAAACCACCCTCTAATGCCAGCTTAACCGCTGGCATTTTTGTATCTGTCGTTCGAACAATCTCCCTCGTTAACCGTTTGCATAGAACCTTAAAACACAAATGGTTGATCTCAGCTAAAATTAATCAAGACAGAATACCGTACGACCTCTTTCTTTATTGTAAATAAAGTGGATAATAGCCTCGTAATTTAATACCTAATAAATGTGAGTCCATTATGTCTTCTGAAGCTACTATGCTAGAACGCTGCCAATCTAAATGTGAACTATGTGGTTCTGATTCTTCTCTTACTGCATACGCAGTGCCGCCACACAGCCACGTAACAGTGGATCACGGCATCATGGTATGTGACAAATGCCTTGGTGAGATTGACGATCCTAAAGACATCAACCACTGGCGTTGCCTAAGCGACAGCATGTGGAGCCAAGAAGCGCCAGTTCAAGTAATGGCGTGGCGTCAACTAACACGTCTGAACTCTGAAAGCTGGGCTCAAGACGCGCTAGATATGATGTACCTTGAAGAAGAAACATCAGTTTGGGCACAAATCGGTATGTCTGCTGATGACAAGCCTCTTGATGTGAACGGCGTTGAACTAAAAAAAGGTGACGACGTAACAGTAATTAAAGATCTGCCAATCAAAGGTACTAACCAAGTGATTAAGCAAGGTACTGTTATCCGTGGTATCAGCGTTGGTGACGATCCTAAGCTTGTTTCTGGTAAAACAAACGGCGGTCAATCAATGTACGTAATCGCTGAGTTCTGCCGTAAAAAGTAATTATTCTTTTAGCTGAACAAAATCTAAAAAGGCGCTAATGAATAATTAGCGCCTTTTTTATTAGAAAAAATCAAACCGATTTAGTAGTTCTAGAAACCACTGCCTATATTAAAGTAGATAGCGCGTTCTTCATGGCTTTGCGCGTAGTCCATACCAAGGTGTAAACCATAACGTCTCGCAATTTGATATCTGAAGCCCACTCCACCCGCATTCACCTTGTTACTTTGATCAGCTCGCTCCGTTGCTTTTCCTGAACCATAGAAGCCTGATACTTTCCAACGATGATTGATACTGTAACTCAGCTGCCCTTGAAGGGTTTCAACTTCATCCCCTTGATAGCGAAATGAAGACACACCTCTTAATTCAACATAGGGCTTAGCTGTGGGAGACACAAATCCATCACCTTGCTCATAATTTTGATAGTTACCCGCTAACCCAAGTGTCCACTTTTCTGACACTGGAATGTAACCTTCCCCTTCAATATTTAAGTTTCGATAGTTTGAATCACTACCAATCACCTCGTCAAATACCATGTAGTCTGCAGAAAATCGATATCCTTTTGTTGGATAAAACAAATTGTTCCTTGTATCGAACTCAGCTTCAATACCTAAACCAGATGTCACTGATTCAGTGCCTAGGGTAAACTCCATGAGTTTGTCGACCAAACGATTATCAGATTCAACTTTAGACTTGGCGAATAACTGTTTCAAACCTATCATCCAAGGTGTATCACCGATTCTAAATTGCACCTTTTTTGAAAGTACCGCGACCGACGTTGATGTGCCAAATTTCAAGTCTAATTCTTTGCCACCAAAAGAAAGTTGCTTATATAAATCGATATTCGCAACACCGAAACCACCGCCACCGGTATAACGAATTGAATCATTCATCCATGAACGTCTGTGGCCACCAAAAACAAACCAGGTTTCATTTTCTGTTCCTAAAGCACCAACAACACTCATCGCAGATGGAACAAGTTGCGCACCACCATCAATAGCCTTTAACGCTGCTTCTTTACGGATTCGTTTTTCTTCTTCGTCCTCGTGTAAAAACAACCCAGCAACACCACCACCATAACCAACCGCAGGCTCGGTAATTAGTATAGGTATAGGTAAAAACCCCGTTGCATTTTCTGCAATGTGATGTCCCATATCAAATTGACTATCAACAGGATCATAAAACGATGCAAAGGAAGGTGTTATCGTAAGCAAAGAGCAAGAAAAAAGAGCAAAGCCGCCGCAGCGATTCATAAGATTGGCCTCAATAAAAAGGCCGGGTAATTACCCGGCCGAAAGTTTGCTTCCTTGCAATAAACATAGAAATTAAACACTTATTGCCAATAAAGGGGGTCCTTAATCGACTGGGTTAGAGTAGGTCAAACTGTGGCATTGCCCTACTCTCATATGGAGGATCTAGCCCTACAAAATCAAATCATTCTAAAGATGACAAAGACGAAAAAGGCTCATATAAATGAGCCTCTGTGAACAAGTAAACTGTGTTATTGGTTCATTAATCTCGCTTTAGCAATCGCTCTACGTTTTCTTTGATAACTGATAATACTGATGACTTAACTTCGCTAATTTGTTTAGAATGAGGGCACCATAGTGCAAAGCCAAATTTAAATCCTTGTTCCATTTCAGACGATTGTATAGGTTCGATGTCGTAATGCGAAAATTCAGAATGAGCGAACGTTTTTGGTAGAAGTGCCCATCCTAGACCTGCTTCAACCATTTTGATAACTAGCGCTAATTGGTCGACTTCTTCATTGTCAGAACTAACGGTTATTTTTTCGGACATTCCTTCTTCAATGAAGGATTTTAAGACAAACTGCTTCGCATTTCTTAGCGCTAAAAGTACATCTTCTTTTGCCAAAGATGAAAACTCACCATTTTTTTGAACGAAAGGAAAAAATTCTATATGGCCTAAAAAGGTGGCATCAAAACTGTGTATTCCACGACTGTCATGCACGTTGACCAATCCAAAATGATACTCACCGCTCTGAAGGCCTTGCTTAATGTCTTTTTTATTTCGTACAAGAAAATTCACTCGCATCATCGGGAAATCACGACGCAACTTCTTTCGAATATCCACAAGGATTTGATGAGGTATCACACTTGAATAAGCAAAAGTAATGTTTTCCAAACCGCCATAAGACAAGCTCAAGGCTACCTTGTCGAAAGTGCGTGCTTGTTCAATCGTTTGCTTAGCATAGTGATAGAGATGGTGCCCATCTTCTGTTGGCTTAACCGATCTTCCAACCCTTTCAAATAGACTTACCGCGAGTTGGTCTTCAAGGTTAGTAATAACCTGGCCGATTGTTGTTCTGTGCTTGTTAAGCTTAACCGCAGCCTTGCTAAAAGACAGTTGGTCATAGACAGTCACAAACGCGAGAAGTTGTTCAATGCTGAAATTCATTTTGTTGTGCTTACTTTTAGTTGTTATGTATTTAAATTATCACAGGTTGACGAAATATCTACTTTGTCAGAATAATAATAGTGAAATGAATTTGTCTGGTTTAAAAAAAAACCTACTTAAGTCAGTAGGTTCTATCATTGACGTGTAACGAATACTTAAATGTATTCGATAATTCGTGCTAAGTAGTTAAAGTCGCCTGAATCACCGTGGTAATTGCGGTAAACATCGACACTAAAATATCTAGGTTGATCCGCTTGAATATGTTCAGCAATACGCTGCTCAATGGACTCTAGAGTTTCACCCGTTTGCGAGTAAATGTATTTTTTGGTGTTTTTTTGAAGCTGGCGTTGCTTGGCTTCTTTGTGTGTAACGTAATTGTTCACTTCACCCCACAGACCAATGTAATCAATCGCCACATAGTCTGAATTTTCTTCAATCATGATCAACGCCGCTTCTTGCTGAACGTCGGCCAGTTGTAGCATGTCATTATCGACTTTCTGTTGTTCCATTAAGGTTGCGTTTTGGGCTATTACACAGGTAGACGTTGTCATTAAAAGTATCGCTAATGTTGTTTTTCTCATTTTCTAATATCCCTAACTAAGGTAATTCGGTTACCCAAGGTTTCCCGCGTGTTGCTTTGTGATAACCATATTTGTATATGGTTAATAGGTAATGTTCATCAAACATGTCTTTGGTGCGTTTTGCATAACTAAAGTCGTGTTCCATATAAGTAAATTGCATATCGATATTGTTGATTTCGCAGATGTATTTCATTCGATATAGGTCACCACGTGTTTGAGCAAGAGTCAGGCTTGATACGCTCTTTGCTACCAAATCGAGCCCCTTATCTCTGAGTGAGTGATACGGTGCTTTCAGCGAGCCATTTCGAATAATATCGAGTTGTGGTGATGTCTCTAACCCAAGTGAATCTGAGATCTGTTGATAATCGAAGTTAGATGGATTGAAGAACACTTGAGTCGCTAAACCGCCATCGACATGCAACTCTTCAAAAATTACACCTTCATGTTCCACATTAATAAACTGCGGTGGGAATACTCCGGGAATGGAAGCACTTGCCGCCAAGACCTTATAAATGAGTTCAGACTTATTTGGCATGTCACTGTTTGCTATTGCGCCCACATTCCAAATGACAAGCTCGCCAGAATCAAAATGTGTGGTGCCAATAAACAAACGTTTGCCGCTGCGATGTTGCGTTGCAATTTGCTCAATCATCGGTTCAGGGAAAGCCTCAGCAATAAACTGGTACAAGTGTTCTCCATCGGTAAACGCATCTTTAAAGACAGTGTTTAAAAAGTTCTTTTTTCCGAGCACTGATTTATCATTGATGTTCAACATTACTTTTTTCATCTTCGAAAACGCATCTCCCCCGATAAACACAAACGGTGCCATTAATGCTCCTGCGCTGATGCCAGTCACTATCGAGTAGTCCTTCAGTTGGCCTGATTCTTCAAGCCCTATTAAGATACCCGCACCAAAAGCTCCGTTTGCGCCACCTCCTGACAATGCCAAGATGTTCAGTTGATCGCCTGATACGGTAATCGGCGTGGTTTGATCGTCTGCAGAGTATAAGAAGTCTGGCGCCTCACTCGCCCAAATACGCAGTGGCTCTTCTACTGATGATGCATCTTCTACAATGACGTCTTTGTAATTGTCTTTGTTTACGCGTACATCCAGTGTGTGAGGTGAACTACAAGCCACTACTAGAAATGACAAAGCAACGGTAAGACCCGAAGAGATTAGACGGTTCATATTTAGGCTCATTTAATTTTCTCTAACGTGATTCAGAGACTCTGTTTAATAAAATTAAAAAGCAGAGAAGTTAATAAATAGGATAAAGTGAAGTCCATCTCTTTGTGGTCGTAATATAGCTAGAATCGGGCTTAACTCGTAATCTCGTTTGTAGGACTCTATCCATCGAATAGTCACCCTGTTAGCCTTCGTCTTAAACACTGTTGGAGTTAAACGCTCTAGCCTATTTTAACTACGTTGAAGTCGTGAGTAGGCTCAACAAATTCATATTGAGCATTAATCGTTTGTAGTTCCCAAGTGCCATAGCTCTTAGTCAGCTCCAATACACCGTAGACGGCGTTGTTTGCGTGACGGAGTGCAGCCACCGGAGACATTTTTTTCATTAATCCTGCAGTAAATAAGCCCGAAATAAGATCGCCAACACCAACCGGTTGTTTATCAAATTCGATGTTCGGTCGTTGAGCTAAATAGCATGCTTTTTTCGTTGCGAGGATCATACTGAATGCGTCGTCCGGTAATGAGTGTAGATGTTTCACTAGCACGATTTTTGGCCCAAGCTCCAGAGCTTTCTTACAGGCTGTAACCGCATCATAAAGCGAGTGAATTTTGGTGTCGGTCAATTCACTCAGCTCAAATTGGTTTGGTACGATCACATCAGCTATAGGTAGCAAATGCTTAGCAATAGCCGCTTTAACGCCTACATCAACAATGCAACCTTTGTCCGGGTCTCCCATTACAGGGTCACAAATATAGAGCGCACTGTGGTTCTTTTCTTTGATGAGGTTCACCGCCTCGGCAACCGCTTTGCATTGGTCTGCACTTCCCTGATAGCCCGATAAGACCGCCCCACAATCTTTCAACGCACTGATGTTGTCTAAGCCTCGAACTAAGTTTCGAATATCGTCCGAACTAAATGTTTGCCCCGTCCAACCTTGTTCATATTGAGTGTGATTAGAGAACTGTACAGTATGGATTGGCCACACATCGAGCCCCATTCTTTGGATTGGAAAAACCACAGAGCTGTTGCCTGCATGCCCATAAACCACGTGAGATTGAATAGAAATAATGCTTTTCATACGCCGCTCTTTTTTTAATTTTAATTAGATTTTGGATTACTAGGGTAAGACGACTAAATAAACACAACGGAACGTCAAGATAGGCAGTTTTTGCCTTCTAACCACTGTGCTTATTTGGTCGGAATAGCCTCGACATCGCCGAGGCTTATTCTTAGTGAGTTGAACGTCATTGACTTAAAATCGAGTCTTCAGTTTTAAGTTTTAAGTTTGACTAAAACTTATTCGCCTTGAAACTCAGCGAAGTGTTCGTCTAACACCTTGCGTGTTGCGCGGCCAATCAGTTCGTACTCGTGGTGAGTCAAGTTAGCCAGTGACACACGAACAGAAGCGTGTACTACATCGAAGCCTTTGCCAGGAAGCAAGATAACGCCAGTTTCGTGTGCAAGGCGGAACAGGAAGTCTTTACCCTTCTCGTTCGCTTTGAACCATTCAACGAAAGCTGGGCCATACAATTTGCCACCCAAAGTGTCGAGCTCAAGCAATGTGTAGTAGTCCACACGGTCTTTGTTTTCTTCAATTTCAATACCCATATTTTTGTACAAAGTTTTGTAACGCTCGCGAATAATACGTTTGCACGCTTCTTTGTAGTTTTGCTCTGAGTCCATTAGGCAGTTCAATGAGAACAGCGCCATTTGAACTTGTTGTGGTAGTGAAAGACCGGCAGTGTGGTTTAATGCAACACTTCGGCTGTCTGCAACGATACGGTCAATGAACTTAATGCCGCGTGGTTCCGGGTCTAGCGTCTTGTAGCGATCATCCAGTTCCAGCTGACGAGTTTCTGGTTGGCTGCGCATTGCATCATCGAACACGTTGTTGTGCTGAATCGCAATCGAGCCAAGGCGCCAGCCTGTCGCACCGAAGTACTTAGAGAATGAGTAAACACAAAGCGTGTTGTATGGAAGTTTGGCAAACAGTGAAACGAAATCGTCTGCGAATGTACCGTATACATCATCGGTGATAATGAACAGATCACTACGTTGTGTGTTAACGAAGTCTGAAAGGTTATTCAGAGTCTCATCGGAGAACTTCACTGATGCAGGGTTTGCTGGGTTTACCACACATAGCAGTTTGATGTCTTTGTCTTCAAGCTTCTCGATTTCAGACATAGGTAGCTGCCATGTTGTCTCATCTAAACGAAGTTCTACAATCTCAAGTTCGTATTCTGAAAGCTCAGGGATTTCTAGGTAAGGTGTGAAGATTGGTGTGATTAACGCAACCTTATCGCCTTTCTTTAGTAGACCGTTGTGAAACATGGTTTGGAATGTGTACGTCATTGATGCCGTGCCACCTTCCGTTGCAAACAGATCGAAATCTGTCGTCATTGGCATAGGACCGTACATCTCTTCTGCAATGTATTGTTTTACAACGCTTTCGATATTCGTCAGCATTCGTGGTGGTACTGGGTAGTTACACGCTAAATACGCATTCACTAGCTCATTTAAGAACACTTGCTTCTCGATACCTAATCGATCTTTTGCGTAACTCAGAGCTTTTTCAATGAATTGAACACCTGGGTTCTGTTGATTGTTGTTTGCGTAAGAATCAAAGCGCTCAACAATACCAACACCATCTGGAATGCCGCCAAAACTTCCGTCTAAGTAAGAGTATGTGCGCTCCGCTTCCATTACTGCGAATTCACCCAAGCGAATAAATGCTTTACGTGGCAATGTTGCTAGGAAGTTTGGATTACCACGACCTGCATCTAATAAAGTACGGTCTGGCACTGTTTGCGCAACTTCAATTAATTTGTCTTTTAATTCAAACGGGCTTAAATCAGCGAATTTAGAAAAGTCGATAGTTGTATTTTGTGTAGTCATGATATTTGCCTAATAATTTAATCTTAAACACTTTCAATTAGAATGAAGTGTTTTACTTAAGTGTGATTATTCAGGCCTACCCTATTTCGTTATTGGGCAGGTCTTTTAATAAGGTGATAATTTTTTAGTGTCTTTTAAATCTGTAATGAATTCTTAGGTTCAATTACATACCCGCATTAACGGTAATAATGCCGACGATAATTGGTCCCCATAGAGTCAGTAACACGTTGGCTACAGCGTAAGTCACGGTGAACGAAAATACTGGCGTTGCATTGCCTGTTTTCTCCATCAATGCTGCGAATGCTGGGTTTGCACTTCGACCACCAGTCACACAACCTAAAGCTTCTACTGGGTTCTTGATCTTCAACACAAAGTACGAGAAGAAGAATGAAATAATCTGTGGAATGATGGTGACTGCCATACCCAAGAACAGAAGTGACATTCCGTGTTCTTTGATGGTATCAACCGCTTGAGGGCCTGCTTGTAGGCCAACAATACCTACAAATGCCGCTAGACCAAAGTCACGAATGAAGTTTGCTGCACCCACTGGGAACTGAGCCACATGTGGGTTTCGGCTACGTAACCAACCAACAAGTAAACCAGAGATCAAACAACCTGCACCAGAACCAATCGTGACGGGAATGCCTGCAATCTTGAAGCTAATTAAGCCAATAAGAAGGCCCAACACCATACCGAAACCCAGTACGATGAAGTCAGTCATAGTCGCAGAACCCATGCGCTTACCGATGTATTTTTCAACTCGGTTAATGTCTTGAGCGGTACCCGTTAGCTGGATAACATCGTTCTTCTCAACAATAAGGTCTTCAGTAATCGCCACTGAAGTACCTGCACGCATGTAGTCTGTCACATACACGCCACGGAATGAGCGTTCGTTTGAGCTGTCTTTGATTTTTTTTAGCGAGCGACCTATTAGCTTGCGGTTATCAGCGATAAGTTGACGATTTTCTTCAATAACTTCATAGCTTTCCGGTAATGCTACTTCATTGCTTTGTGCCTTGCTCTGTAGCTCATGAACCGCATTTCTACGGCCGGTAACCACAACAAGGTCGCCGGCTTTAAGCGCAGTGAACTTGTCTGCACTTAGCTCTTTTCCATCGCGCTCAATAAGTTCGATACACGCAGCAAGTGATGATTGATTCAGTTGTGCTAGCGTTTTCCCAACCAATTTATCGTCGTGAGTTACTTTAAAAGCACGTGTCACTAGAGCGGTGACTGCGTTAAATTCGCCTTCTGCTAAATCGCGTTTGCCGTTAGAGTTTTTCTCTTCTAGGGCTATCGCTTCAGCTCGAATGTCCCATTTCATCAGTGTTGGGAATACCCAAGTCACCATCAAGATTGGTCCTAAAGAACCAAAGATGTATGTTACCGCGTAACCAACCGCTACGTTTGTTTGCATCAGGTGTTTGGCTTCTTCAGATACGCCGCCTAAACGTGCAATCGCATCGCCTGCAGTACCAATGATCGCGGATTGAGTTAAGCCACCAGCCGCTAGACCTGCAGCTGTACCTCTATCTAGATCAAATAACCACGCGGCAGCAAGCACACACAATAAGCCTGAAACCGTCATAACAACCGCAGAGAGCAGAATGTTAATGGTTCTGAAGTTAAGGGCTTTAAAAAATTGCGCGCCGCCTTGATAACCCACAGCATAAATAAAGAGCGCAAAGAAAATACTTTTTACGCCGGGATCAATCTGAACACCAAATTGCCCAATAATTACACCCATTAATAATGTTCCGGCTACCCCGCCTAAAACAAATCGGCCGATAGTAATTTTACCAACCATATAACCCAATGAGAGTGTAATAAATAG
Organism: Vibrio sp. OPT24; assembly: GCF_015163545.1. Classification (NCBI taxonomy): domain Bacteria; kingdom Pseudomonadati; phylum Pseudomonadota; class Gammaproteobacteria; order Vibrionales; family Vibrionaceae; genus Vibrio; species Vibrio sp. OPT24. Next base: position 219,366 of record NZ_JADDYI010000053.1, on the reverse strand, counting down.
TGCGACAAATGGTGCCATGTCAAACAGATTAGAAATAATGTCCATGACAAATTTACTCTTGTTACTAAATATAAGGAGTAAATAATCTAACGAATAACTTAATAATGATATTTGTTGGATTATTAAAAATAAATAAAGCATCTCGTTGCTTCGAACCGAATATTAAGAACAAAAGGTTTTAATATGTAATCTCATTTGATGGATCAGATCATCACTTTGACTATTTGGATAACTCTTAAAGCGTAATTTACTTCTAAAGTCGTTGTTTTAACTGCATTAATCTGGCACCAGCAGAAATGAGTTATTTTCGAAATAAATTGCGATTAATTGTTTTTAAACCCTGAACGGTAACCTACCTGGCCTTGTTCTAATGGCTTGCGATACTAAAGAAAGACATGGCTGGCATAGCTACCTAGTAAAGTCGATTTTTTGATGGATCCGGTCCTCTATACGCGATTATCACAATAAATCGAATTCCGTTATCTTTGTATTCATCAAACAAATAGAGAAAAGAACCATGAACACAATGCCACATGAACTTGTGTGGGGTGAAGTCTACTTCCCACCGCTGTTATTGGTTATCGCACTGGCTTACATATTGACAATGCTAACAGGGTCAATCGCTACCAGGTTTGGCCTTCATAAGTACGTCGCCTTTCCTGCAATAGCAGAACTGAGCTTGATCGTGATTTTTACTGGCGCTATCGGCCATTTTATTACCATTTTTTGAGGCACTTACTTTGATCAAACGTTATCTCATCACACTTTTATTATTGGCTGCTGCGGGAACTGTGGTTTATAGCTATTACCAGTCGTACTCAAGTAACCCGTGGACCAGAGACGGGCAAGTGAGTGCTTATATTGTCTCGATTACACCTCGAGTAACGGGTCAAGTGATTGAAGTACATGTCGAAGACAACTCTAAAGTGAAAAAAGGCGATCTTCTTTTTGAAATCGATCCGAGTATTTACAAGGCGACCTACAGAAAAGCACTTGCCACACAAAAACAAGCGTTTGCCCTACTCGCCAAAGCCAAAAATGAAGAACAACGCGCCTTGAATTTAGAGAAAAGAACGCCCGGTGCCGTGCCCGTGCTCACTCTAAACAACTTAAACAACGCGGTAGAAACAAGCGCCGCGAATGTCGAACTGGCAAAAGCTAACGTAGAAGAAGCACATCTTAACCTTGAGTACACCAAGGTATATGCACCTACTAACGGCTATATTACTAACCTGACCCTACGCGTGGGTTCTCAAGTCGTCGCAAATTCACCTGTGGTTGCGCTAATTGATGAAGATAGCTTTTGGATTGAAGGTTATTTCAAAGAGACTGATTTAGTCGGCGTCGACGTTCAGGACACTGCCTATGTGACCTTAATGATGCACAACAATGTTCAACTAGAAGGACATATCAAAAGTATTGGCTTTGGTATTGCCAAGCAAGACGGCAGCACTGGTAATGATTTATTGCCAAATGTGAATCCAAATTTCCAATGGATACGTCTCGCTCAACGCATTCCTATCAAAGTTAAGTTAGACAAAATACCTGAGGACGTACAACTGCGTGTTGGTATGACTGCCTCGATTAAAATAATCAAAAATAGCTAGGTGGTTCTAATGTTCACTGCATCGACTAAAGACGCGATTAAAGCCGCACTGTCTATCGTTATCGCAATCTGCCTAGCGTTGTGGTTTGGCTGGGAAAAACCCTATTGGGCTGCGATAGCCGTTGCAGTGATGACATTGAACGAAAGCTTCGCCCATTCAATAAACAAAGGCCATAACCGGTTAATGGGAACCTTGTTAGGGACCGGTTATGCCTTTTTCCTTATCGCCATGTTTTCTCAAGATCGTTTCTTGTTTCTAGCATTTTTTACGCTGTTCCTTGGGGTGTGTATCTTCATGTCGAACGACGAGAAGTACGGTTATATCTTTTCAATTGGATTTGCCGTGTGTTCAATTGTTTCATGCATGGGCGGGTTTGATAGCCAAACCACCTTTCACTTTGCTGTTCTTAGGCTTCAAGAGACACTACTAGGAGTTGTGGTCTTCTCTTTTGTGTATCGCATCGTGTGGCCTGTGAATACTGAGCTCAACTTTGTACAACGTTTCGAAACAAGTAAACAAGCGTTGTTAGATGCAATGGAAAAATCAGACGACATCGATATTGCCGCACTTGAAAGCAACACCGCAAATATTGATAAGCTGTATCAACTTTTAGATTTACCACTGACCGGAAGTTATCATCTTAAAGAGAACATCCAAACATGGCGTTTGCGTATCGATGAAATGGCGCATATCCAAGATGCATTAATCAAACAAAGTAACAGTGAACCTAACTTGGGTATCCAGTGGTCGGTTATTATTAAGAACTTGAAGACGTTCGATGTCTTAACACCAGAACAATCTCTTGTTGAAGGCGAACTCAATGTAATGGGCGATCATAAAGAAGTTTCTTGGCATCATGCTCATCGCACGTTTGTTGAACATTTGAATGAAGATGGGCGCAAAGTGCTGCAAGGCGTGTCGATGTTTATCACATCACTATTGATTTGGATTTATCTTCCAGTGCCGGGCGGGGTTATCTTTCCTATGTTAGCCGGTGTATTCTCTTCTATGGTGCCGACAATGCCACCAAGCGTTATTAAGGATGCCTTCTATGGTGTATTGGGCACAGGATCGGTGATTCTGTTGCAGTACATCTTTGTGATGCCCTCAATGACGGAGTTATGGGCGCTCGGTCTATTCTACTTCCTTAACATTATGGTGATATGGAAAGTGTTCGCCACGCCTAAACTCATGGTGCATCGAATACTAGGTGTTAATTTGTTAGTCGTACTGACATCTGGAGCTCTCAACCTTACGCCCGTTTACCAAATTGAAACACCGCTATTAATGTTGGTTAATATCTTAATCATTTTAATGATAGCCAAGCTGTTTACTGATCTATTTAGGGTGAAGGTCACCGCTTAAAGCTCAATACATAAACCACTTCAACAATACGGCCTGCCCAGCATTTTACTTAGCAGGCCGTTTTTTATCTTATAAAAATCATATAAATCAGAATGTTAGAGTAGTTATTCATTAAAGTAGGATAGCGTCCATCAAACGCGATTAACGCGATCTGCCACCTCCTCTTAAAATCCTCTCATTGATTGACGCAATGCATTTTTAGTCGCGACATTCACACTAGCAATCCTAACGGATAAATACATAACAACTGAACACGACGTTCAGTATTACATCGACTGTTTGAGTCTCGAAGGTTTGAGGCCACTCAGCGTGGAAACCGTCATGAGTTTTTTTGAAATACGCACCAGCGCCTGTAAGACCCATACTCTTTCTGTGTTAGCGAGCGCCCTATTACTTATTACTCCCACTTTTGCGTCAGCAGCAAAAACCAAGACTTACACCGAAGTCAAAGAGCAAGGTCGAGTACTGTTTGACAAATATGGCATAAGTCATGACTTGCCAAAGCTAGCAATAAGCTCACTAGTACAAGGTCAGCACCTAGTTGAACACGCACATCGTACACTGCAAGTTGGTGATGATGTTCGTGACTCAAGCGTCTACCTCGTCAAGAACACCGACACTAAAGGCAACATCGACCTTCGTATCAAATATAACCCAGATGAGCTGGATGATAACGAAAACCTACTCGATGAAATAGAAGCCTTCACACGTACCGAATATCGCTTACGTCACTATGCAGAAAGCTTTGATTCATCTTCGGTTCGAGTAAAAGAAATCGACGATAACAAAGTAATCATCAGCTTCGATTATTCGAAGTATGGACTCCCTCAAGATATCGCATATTTCCGTTTTTTGAATGTCGACATTGAGTTAGTCGACGGTGAACCAAAACGAATGCTGATCAGCAATGACAAGCCGTTCAAACACCATACCTACAAGGTAGAAAGCTATAAGCAAGAGATTGAGTTTCACACTTTACCGACGGATAAGTTAGTCATCGCAAATAAAACAACTGAAGTGGTTGGTACAACCAAGAACAAGCCAATGAAGATGACGAGCATCATCGAACCAGTCGCGTTTTATGAAGAGGATAACGGCGTACAAGTGGTCAACGAAGCGAGGCTTCAAGAAGTATCAGACCCAAGAATGTTAGAAGCGAGCGTCAAGCTAGACCGAGTTTTTCCGTTAATGGGTGACATGGTACGACGTCAAGGCATTGATTTACCTCTTCCATTCGGCGTATCAGTGGCTTATCGCAACCAAGACATGGACATTCCAATGACTGATTACGTGATTGGTGGTGTTCGCTTGAACGACTTATTTGATCCTGAAGATAGCGTTGCGACGGTTAAGGCTGAGAGTCTTTCTATACGTGGTGACGTTAATATCCTGCCATTCTGGAATGTATTCGGATATGTAGGAAAGGTAAACGTTGATGCGAATGTGGATGCGGCTTATACCGGCGCAGCAGGTGAATACCTAAAAGACAAACTCAATGACAAATTACCTGGGCTAGGTAACGCACTTTGCGAAGGTGTCTCTGCCTTATGTAACAGTGGCCGTTTGAATGTACCACTTCATCTTGAATATGACTTACGCGGTGCGGGCACCACATTATCTGTTGGTTACAAAGAGTTCTTTGCCTCAGTCACAGGTACCTATTCACAAACACGCCTGAAAGGAATGGATGATTGGGGCGATGGCATTGTTACGGTTCAACCTATGTTGGGTTATCAATTAGTCGATTATCGAGCTCAGTTTTTCGTTGGCGCTGAATACCAAGGTTTAAATTCTCGTATGCAAGGCACTGTAAAAACTGATGACATCGAATTTGATTATGACGTTGGTGTCGACATCGATCAGTGGGCATTCCTAACAGGGGTTAACAAACAGATCGGCAAGCATTACAACATGACCGTGTTGTACAACAAAGGTGAAACTCGTTCGGCTGTAACGCTGAATCTTGGCTACCGATTCTAGTCACTGAGCTTGGGATACCAGCCTAACCTTAAAACTAGGTTGTTCTTAATAAGAAATTTTGTAGCTCTGTTATCTACGTAGATGACGATTAAACAGACTACGCCGAATACTATTGTGGAAACTCTTTTTATGACTATTGCATACCGCTCTACGATCGCCCTTACTATTGCTGCTGCGTTAGCAGGTTGCGATACTGATACTGCCCCTACAGTTCCATTGCCAGACAAACCAGAACCGCTAGTTCCGGCACCTGTTGAACCTTTTACCGCTCAAATCGGTGACGTAACGATTAAAGCGACCAAAGAAGAACTGGTTATTACTTCAAATACCGAAGACAACAAACTGACTTCTGTTGAGTCTTTTAAAGGTATTAAATTTGCTGAGGCAGAGCGCTTTGAGCACAGTGAACTTATCGATCTTGGGACTGACATTGATGCGACTGCGTTTGGTGATGCTTGCCCTCAATTGAAGACCGTTTCACAGACACAATCTGAAGACTGTTTGAACCTTAACATTTGGCGTCCAGTAGACTTAGATGCTGATGCAGATCTACCGGTTTATGTATTCATCCACGGCGGTGACTTTGAATATGGCTCAGGTTCTGAAGCACTTGTGCACGGTGATACCGTGGTTGCTCAAGGAAGCGACGATGGTAAGCCTTTCATCTATGTAAGCTTGAACTACCGTCTTGGTCAGTTAGGTACTCAATGGATTAAAGGCGCAAACGAAGATGGCAACTATGGCCTAGGTGACCAAAAGCGCGCCTTAGAGTGGGTACACAATAATATTACCGATTTCGGTGGTAATGCTCAAAATGTAACCGTTATTGGGCAAGGCTCAGGTGCTATGTCTATTGGTTTCTTGCAGCAAGATGACGATATCGCAGGTCAATATTTCCAACGTTCCATCATGCAGAGCAACCCGTATGGTTTTGAGTACGCTAGCTATGACGTGGCTAAGGACCGCAACAATGATTTTGATGCAAACACTTCGATCGACGAGATCATGGCGTCGCAAGAAACAGCTTTGAATGGTATTGAACAGCTAAAAAATTGGTTGTTAGGTTCTTTGCAAATCCCAATTCTGAGCCCAGCAGCAGATGAAACTCCAATGTCAAACCTGATGCCTTTTGCTCCCTACATCTTGTGTGAAAAAACTAGCTTACTTGGTAGCTGTAGCGAATCAGCAGAATCACCAATACAAGCAGGCTTCTCAGTACCTACTGTCCTCGGTGAAAATGCACATGAAGCGAACAGCTTTGGCATGCTCTTTACTACAACGTTCTTGATTCCGACAGTCATTGAACTACTAGCAAATGATGAGCCTGAACTGCTTACTAACGAAGAGCCAGCACAGCTTGCACTTGCAATGGTTAACTGGTTAGAAGATCAAAACAACATCGTTCTTCTTCAGCAAAAACTATCTGAGCGAGCAAGTGATGAAGTTTCAGCAGAGCTTGTATTGCCAAGCAGCGCTTACAGCGCTGTAACGAGTTTATTTTATGGTGCCAAGCTAGAAGGAGATCTACTTGAAATGACTGGATGCATTGATACCAGTGATATTGCGGGTACCTTAGGTTGCTTGGTCGACATTGTTGATATAACTAGCCACCAACAAACCCAAGACATTCTGGCTCTAACTGATTTTTACCCTAACTCAGAAGCAACTCTGGGCGACGCAACAGCGAACATGAAGCAATTTAAAACCTTGCTAAATGACACACTATTCAATGGCCCTGCTCGTTATATGGCAGCAAACAGCGAAGTACAAGCAACGTTATACTACTTTGAGCACAAACCAAGTTTTAACATGTGGAACTTTAAAACAGCTCTAAATGAAGAAACAGGCGAATACGACCAACTGTCAATCATTGATCTATTCAAAACGATTGGTTGCATCAGCGGTGCATGTAACGGTTCAGAACTACCATTTATGTTCAACAAAGCTGTACGTTTTGACGGTAGTGAGATTCACCCAACAAGTAATGAGAAGGCATTAATGAACGAAATGTCACGCCTATGGTTTAGCGAAGAACTATTCACTAACTACCAGTACAGCGATTCTGCCGACAATGTATTAGTTATCGAATCTCAAGGCTTTAGCGATAACACAACCTATGACTGGGACTATGTCACAAACCCAGGTGTTGATCCTAAGCTTCGTGAAGGTCGCTTAACGGGTCTAACAGAGCAAGGTCTTATGCCTTGGGACTGGTACCTAAACTAAACATATTCCCCCCCTCCTACTTTAACGGCCAGCTCGCTGGCCGTTTTTATATCCAATTTTACGCTCAAACGCAGGTTAGTTATGACACTTAGCAAACTAAAAACAGCATGCACAATGATGTTAATTGCTTTGGTCACAGGATGTGCCCAACCTTACCCCGATGTTGAAACAGACTTCGAAGCAAACTGGCAAAGCACCGAACACCAAGCAGAAGTGTATTTGATTCCTTCTGCGCCAGAAGCCTTCGCTCGTCGTATCGACCTCGTTCGCCGAGCACAACATTCGATAGATATGACTTACTTCTCTTGGGAACGTGACACGCTAGGTTTGATGCTTCTAAACGAGCTAAAGCAAGCAGCGGATCGTGAGGTTCACATCCGACTGACCTTAGATGACCTACTGGTTTTTAATGATAAATGGTTAGCGGAATTGGACTCACACCCCAATATTGAGATTCGACTGTTTAACCCTTTTGAGTCACGTAAAGCTGGCTGGGTTGGCCGTGCGTTCAACTTCTCGACTCACCAAAAGCGACTGGATAATCGACTTCACGAGAAGTACTTCAATGTTGACCATCAATCGATGATTTTGGGCGGAAGAAACATCGGTAATGATTACTTTGGTTATAGCGAAAATGCCAATTTCTTTGATATGGACGTTCTATTTCGAGGTACGGTAATAGCGTCTTTCGATCGCAACTACCAAGCACTTTGGGAGAGCGAATATGTTGTGCCAATTCAAGAACGAATTAAAGTCAAAGGTCAATACAAAGCATTTATTAAAGCAATGAACAATGGCGAAAAGAATAAAGAACAGATCACGTTCGATGTTGAGAAACAGATAAATCACCTAGGTGAACCAAACTTTATTGAAGCATCGGTTACTCCTCTATTTGATTCGTTAAAGAAGCTCGATGACAACAAACCCTACTTTCGTCAACGTACAGAGTACTTAATGAAGCAAAAAGTAGCGACCCCATCTAAGGCTATAATTTCTACGCCTTATATGGTGCCAAGCGATAACCAGTTTGTGTTTGTCGGTGCGCTTAGAGAGAACCAAGCTGAAGTAACCTTACTAACCAACTCATCTGCTTCCAATGATTCAGGCTTTGTGCCAGCGTATTACGAAAAACACCGTGAGACTTTACTCGACAGAGGCGTAAGTATCTATGAGTACAAAAGCCAAGCTATCAATGATGATCACTACTTTCATGTTGATACCTACTACCATAACAAGACCGTCATTTTAGATGAACGAGTGACCTATATTGGCTCTTCTAACTTCGATCCAAGATCAGACTTTTTGAACGTTGAGTTTGGTGTGTTGATTGAGAGTGAAGAGTTTGCGAAGCAAGTGACACACTACTTAACGCGTCAGAAAGAGGATTTGTTCTGGGCTGTTTCGCGAGCCCAATCAGGCGAGACTATTTGGATTTCAGGCGAACAAACACACACAAAGAGCCCAAACTACAGTCCATTGAATAAATTTCCGGATTGGTTGTTTCGAAAAATGAACGGCGAGTTTGAGCTGTAATCCAATGGCTGAATGCTTGTCTTAGCTAGAGCAAAACTCTGTAAACTAATCTCTGAACCATAAAACAAAGAAACCGCGTCACATGCGCGGTTTCTTTGTCTGAAGAAAAACTAATCTTACATGCTTGGTGTAATGGTTCTATTGTCCACGTTATTGACCATTCTAACGTAGTTTAGTAGGTCCGCATCGTAAGTATGCCCACATCCTCCTGCCGTTGATAAATACCGACTTTCAACTCTGGATTCGACTCTTTAATTGGCTTGAATACCCATTAGCGAGAGCTCAAACAAAGTACGAGCATCAGAATTGAGTACCCAAAGAAAAGTGAATACGAAACTCATCACCTTCAGGGGCATCTAAACCGTATGCAAAATCGAGTTTTACAGGAATGAATTGTGATTTCCAAATCAAGCTAAGGCCTGTGCCACGCTTCCAATCTGCTTCATCGTCAAACGCATCACCAACATCGAGAAACGCGCCCATCCAAATTGACTGATACACCTGATGCTGATATTCAAGGCCTGCCGTTAACATGTAGCGCGCGCCGGTTAGTTCGCCGTTATCGTCTTTCGGAGAAATCGATTCATAACCATAACCTCTTAAGCTTCCATCACCACCAGCAAAATAACGCAGTGAAGACGGTACGTCCAACAATGATTTCGCAATGTTAATGCCAACGTTTGAACGGAAATGGAGCTTCTGATTATCACTAATATCCCACGAAACTACACTGTTTCCTTCCAACCGCAACAGCCTTGAATCAGAGAACAGATTAGGGTCAGAATATTCAATAGAATAGATGTGTCGATGATTAATCTCCAATTGATCATTTTTACGATCAACCTGAGAGAAGCTGATGCCAGGTAGCAACAATTGCGATTGGTCTTCCTCAGACGCCTGAATGTACTGTTCGTGCAAGTACTTGACGTAAATGGTGCTTTGCCAATCACTATCTAATTGCCAGTAACGTTCGAACTTAAGATCGTTTGTAAGACTATTGGTGTCTCGATGATCAATTCGTTTCGATTCAAACTGAATACCAAAGTAATCAGTTGTGACCTTTTCCGCTGGGATTTTGTACCCCAACTGCAGTGATTGCTCTTGTTCAGACAAATATGTCTGTGTTTCAAAGCTATGGCCTCTTCGGTTATACCAAGGCTTTGACCAACTGAGCGAGGCTCGTAAACCGAGATCGGTAGAATAACCGCCACCCACCTGCACAATATTACGAGAACTTGGCTCGGCAATGATATCAATTGGAACTTCTAGGTTGTCATCAAGCTTATCAAAGTCACCATGTACGATGACACTTCGAAACCATTGAGTGTCAGACAAATCGGATTGCAGTTCACCTAACTTGATGGTGTCAAAGTCGTCACCTTTTTTGAAAGTTGGTATTTTCTCGATACGGGTAGGATCAACGCCATCATCTGGAATACTTATAGAACCAAACTTGTATCGTGGCCCACTTGAAAAGTGCAGGTAAATGTTGGCGATGTTCTCGCTGGGAATAACTTCAATCTTTGACTCGATAAACCTACCGTCAAAATAACCTTTCCGCTTCGCTAAAGAAAAAATCGCACGCTTAGTATGGTCGTATTCTTGATGAGACAAAGTTAAACCTGAGCCTAACTTGCTATGATTGAGTATGTTGATGAACTCTTTATCTTTACTCGCTTCGCCTGTGACTTTTACTATCGATTCTGCGATGCGCATGACAGGGCCAGAATCGATGTTAATGATCACGTTATCAGAATCATTGAATTCGATATCTAGCTGAGGGTGATAATAACCATAAGGATTGAGCGCATCTTGAATACGTTTAGATAGCTTAGTTTTCGATAGCTGTGAAGCAGGAACATCAACCAAAGGTTCTAAGTATAATTCTACGTTTTCGGTGAGAGTTTTATTAACCCCTTTAGTCTCAAATTCAGCAGCTCTCGAAGAGTGTTGGGTAAACAGGAAAAATGAAGCTACCAGCACTAATTGTTTAATCGAGGTCTTCACGCGGTTACCCAATTTGCTCAAAACCCGAACAGGTTATGAGCAAAGCGTTAAATCGCTGAATCTCTTATGGAGGATCTGACCCTACGAACTAGCGACCGGGCTTTTTGCTAAGATTAGGTTATTACCAGAGCCAAAATGTAAGTACAAAAAAGGCGCAATTAAGCGCCTTTATAAATTTTATTTTTTACTGACTCTATATTAGTTATTTCTCAACCAAACATCTTGGTTTTTAGGTGCTTTCTTCTTTTTCTTCTTGCCTGTGCCAGCAGGTGGCGCAACAGGTTTGAGCGCTGCAACCAGCTCAGCAACCGCTTCGGAATCTACTTCAAAGCCTTCGATTTGCTCACGCTCAAGACGGATTTTGTTCTTCTTCTCAATGATTGTGAAGTGATGGTAATCTTCGTGGTCGATCAAAGATAGCGCTAGACCAACCTCACCCGCACGACCACTTCGGCCAATACGATGCATGTAGTCTGATGGGCTACGCGGTAAATCAAAGTTGATTACTACTGGTAGCTTTTCGATATCCAGACCACGTGCCGCGATGTCTGTCGCGATAAGAACGTCAATCTCGCCAGATTTAAAATCTTCAAGAATACGAGTACGTGAACCCTGCCCTTTATCGCCGTGGAATACTTCTGCGATGATACCGCGCTTGTATAGCTTGTCTGCAAGGTGCTCACAGCTGTTTTTCGCGTTTACGAAGATAAGAGCTTGGCGCCATTCGTGCTGTTGAATCAGGTGCGCTAACAATGCTGTCTTACGACCTTTTTCTACTTCGAATACACGCTGAACCAATGTGCTCGCATTAGCACTTTGAAGTTGAACTTCAATTGGATCATTCAGTAGTTCGTGAGTCAGCGTTTTAACTTGCTCGGGGAAAGTCGCAGAGAACAACAAGGTTTGTTTTTTGCTTGGCAGAAGTTTCAAGATCGCGTCTAGTTCTTCTGTAAAACCAAGGCTTAACATTCGGTCAGCTTCATCAAGTACTAACGTTTTTGCTTTATCGAGTTTGATAGCGTTGCTTGAGATCAGGTCAAGCAATCGGCCTGGTGTTGCCACCAAGATATCTGTACCACCACGTAGCGCTTGCATCTGAGTGTTCACCGACACACCACCGAATACACAAACGGTTTTAATTGCACCGTTGAAATGCACTGCGTAAGACTTAACGCTATCGGCAACTTGCTTAGCAAGCTCACGTGTTGGAACCAAGATAAGGCCAGAAACATAGTTACCTTTGCCCGAACGACGGTCTAAAGGTGCATCTTCATGGATCTGCTGTAATAGTGGAAGTGCAAATGCCGCGGTTTTACCTGAACCGGTATTTGCGCCTGCAATTAGGTCGCGTCCTGCTAACACACTCGGAATAACTTGCGCTTGGATAGGCGTTGGCTGTTGGTATTCAAGCTCGGTAAGACGAGCCATCAATGGTGAAATTAAGCCAAGATCAGAAAAGTTGGTTGGTGTTGTGGTGTTAGTCATTAATTGCAGGAACTCAAAGCTAAAATAATAGCGCGCTATACTAACGTATTTCAGCCGTATTACGTAACTAAATCGCCCCTTTCTCCCGTGTTTCAGCGATTAAGCCCCTCTAAAACACATCCAGATACCAAGTTATCGCAAATTTAGTTCAGCCACCCTGCTACTGTTTGTTCCGGTTCATACGAGTTAGGCTCTGTTAACCACACGGCTACTGCATCAGGTGTGGCAACTAACGGGGAGAAGTCGATATTGAATTGCCATTCAGACTCACCACGTTGGTAGCCATCGTAAACCACGACAAAATCGTGCTCAAGTTTCTTATCTCTGTTCTCGCCCGCTTTAACGCTGGTGACTTCGTTCATCGCCAACAAGGCAATATGAGCGACATAGTCCCCTTTTCCTTCATAACTGACACTGAACGTGTCGCCTTTATGATTGACTGTAAGCTTGGGGTTATTTTGTTGGGGGAGCGAAGGCAGCGTTCTATCAAGCCAATTGAAATAACCGCGCCACTCTTTACCGTCGACAACGAAGCCTGGCGTATAAACGCCACTTGTTACCCCATAAGCTTTGTATAAACGTTGCTTCTGACTGAACGCTTTGCTGGCAAACTTGTCTCCCCAACCTAGGTAATCCCAGTAGTCAACGTGATAAGCGAGCGGAATAACTTGTGTCCAGAGTTTCGGATGTTCTTCAAAAGTGCTGAGGTATTCATCAGCAGGCGGACAACTCGAACAACCTTCAGAGGTGAACAGTTCGATCACCTGAGCAGGTTGCCCTTCATTACTCCAGGTTTGTGCAAGCGACACTGAGGAATACAAACTGATCGGTAAGGCAAATAAACAAAGTTTAATCAATGATGGATTGAGTTTGGCGTGTGACATACCGAGCTCCTTGTACAAAGCGAATTGATTGGCGCTCAAATACAGACCGTTATGCCTAGGTTTTTCTTTCAGGAGCTTAGTTTGCGAAAAGATAGAGTTTATTTCAGATACAAAAACGCCAGCTTCAAAAGCTGGCGTTTCTTAATTCTGTATTTCTTTAATTCTATGCATTTACGCTGAGATTAACGGTTGATACCGATATCGCGCTGCATGTGACCCGATAGGTCGCTTGCGTAGTAACTACGTGGAGAGTTGTCTACGAAAAGAATATCGAAAATGTGTGCAATCAATCCTTTGAAGTTAACCGAGTAGGTCTTCTTATCCATAGAGTTAGGAACAGCGATAGTATTCATTTGCATTGCTTGAGCCATGATTGCCTCTCTATAAACTTGTTTAAGTATTTCGTTCTGATGACAAGAATAATAGGTGATATTTTACCCGTTAAAAAATGACTAAAATTGAAAATTCAGATTAGTTTTTCTAATAAAACAAGCCATTAACAAGCTGGGAGAATACATATTCACTCACCATGCTTATAAATTCAATAAGACATCAAAATCATGCATTTAGTTCAAATAACCCCCTATACAAAGCGGCCAATGTCACAGAAAATTTACATAAATAAATTATCCACTTCATCGGCCACGGACTTACTATCGAGTTTTCGATAAGTTATATTTGGTTTAATTTACTTGTTCAATGGCAGGTTTCTTCGCATAAATCGACGCTATAATAGCAATGGCCATCGTAGAGATAAGTACCAAAAGTGACCAATGCGTAGGGATTGCCCACTCACTATCAACTAGCAGCATTTTCACACCAATAAAGACCATGATGAATGAAAGCGCTGGCTTCAAGTAGATGAACTTGTCCATCATACCTTGGAGTACAAAGTACAGTGAACGAAGGCCAAGTAACGCAAAAACGTTTGCAGCCAGCACTAAGAATGGCTCTCGCGTAACGGCGAAAATCGCAGGAATCGAATCCAATGCAAACATTACGTCCATCACTGCAATTGCACCGATCACCAACATCATTGGAGTGAATGCCCATTTAGCACCCTGTTTAACCATTAATGCAGGACCATGGAAATCCTCGGTTACGGGCATCACTTTACGAAGTAGCTTTTCAGGCAGTGTATTTATACTCTCTTCTTCGTCTTTATCTAACGCCAGTTTAATACCTGTACCAATTAGGAACGCAGCGAACACGTAAAGTACCCAGTGGTATTCAGCTAATAATTGCGCGCCTAACGCGATCATGATTGCACGAAGTACCAACGCACCAATAACCCCCCAAAGAAGCGCACGCGGTCTTAAGTGCTCTGGAACTTGATACTGAGCGAATATCATCGCGAATATAAATAGGTTGTCTACGCTAAGGGATTTTTCTAGCAAGTAACCGGTAATGAATGACACGGTTGCTTTTTGAGCTGTGTATTCACTATTCGGCGCATAGAGGTCCCAAAACAAGTAAATAGAACCAGCGAACAAAAATGCGAGCACAAACCAGAAAACACTCCAGATCGCCGCTTTCTTGATGGTGACATTACCTCCGCGAGTCTGATAGATATCAATAGAAACAAGAATCACAGTCAGCAGGAAAAAGCCCGCATATGTCGTCATGACTGGCGATGAAAAAAAGGATTCACTATTGGTAGATAATAGAGATTGAGTTGAGTTCATTATTCCTCCGGGCGGAAGAACTTTACAAAGACCTTCCGCAAACAAAACATATCAAGCTCCACGACGGATCTTGATTGTGATTGCGTTGGTCTCGTTGAAGTGAAATATGGGATTTCACCTTTACATACCGGATAGACTCTTGGCCTAACGAGATGACGATATGTAAACTTGCGCTAACTACTCCCCAAACGCGTGGATAATATTCCTCTAACATTGTTTCGTCTAGATAAATTTTAAAAATAAATAAAAAAGAAGCACAAGGCTCCTTTTTTATTGCTGTAAGCTTATCAAAGCGACACTTGTATTGATTCAAATAATCCCCCTAAGAGGTTCACCGATTTTTGAAACTGAGTGTCATTCCAAGCCTGCAACCCTTATGTTGTTGTGGTTTGAAAATCGCGTTCAAACCGAATCATCTTATAGCTTTGTTAAGTTATAAAATCGACAAGTTATAAACCTGCAGTAGGTACTAAGTACACCAATGCAGACCAAACAGACACCCAACCGACAACAGCTGCAGCGTCGAACCAATCTTTCTTATCCATGCTTTGCCTCCACAGAAAGTTACCTGGAAAACTAAGCATAAACAGTGCCAATTTTATAGATTTACTTAAGCAATAATAATACGTCTAAATAGGCTAAATGGGATTACCTAAAACACTCCATGCAATTCAATATTTCGCTCTGCTGAAGTGACTCTGGGTTGTCTTGAAGAAACGCAATAAAACAGTCTGACATTGAATCGGTGGTCACTGTACCATTCCCTATCATATCTAATACAGCATCATAACCTTCTTTACCTTTCATTGTGTAGGCAGACGATGCGCCGCGGTATACCTGTTCACGATCAACATCTTGCCAACCAGCCTCATCAGTGTGTATTTCTAGGTGGTGAATTCGGTGCCCTAATGGCGCCTCTTTGTGATAACAAAACCTCAAGTTGTGAGTATAAGGAAAGCTACCTGAGCCAGTACCAACAACGCCATTGTCTAACGCATTATTGATCGCACCTTCTAACATACCCGCGATCGTTTCACCTTTTACGTCATATACACCAATAGGTACGGCAAACGGTAGCAGTTTTCCGGCAATATCGGCAACCGAAACATCACCACTGTTGAGCGAATTTCTAACGCCGCCAGAATTGTGAATAGCGAAGTCTACTTGATGACCTTTTTCGTTCATCAAGTAATGGAAAGACTGAGCAACCAACGGTGCCAGTTGGCTTGGCCCTTTTTCATCAGGAATGCGCACATGACGCAGTTTCGTATCTGCATGAGCAATAACCTGTTTCTGCAGTTTTCGAACTCTAGGCTGATATTTGTCAGTAAGTATGCTTTGCAGTTCAGGATCTTTTTTACATACCGCAATATTCTGGTGGTTGTTCAAGAACTCACACGCCATATCATGGGCATCGTCTTGACCTACTTCACTTAATTTAGCGTCTATAAACAGTCGACGCCCCAACAGCAATTCGTTTTTGCCATTAAAGTGAGTCACCTTACCTTTAGAATCGAACTCGATTTCACAGTGCCCTAGGCTCATTGCGTGAAAACCAGATTGAACCACATACGTGTCGCCAACTTTCACACCATAATCGTCATCTTTAACTAAACCAATATCAGAGAAGTCACCTTGCAGGCGGTGACTATGACCACCAACAATCACGCCAATGCCTGTAACGTTTGCCGCTAATTCTAAATCAGCTTCATAACCAAGGTGACTGAGTAATACGATCTTATTAATACCCGTTTGGTGAATTTGCTCTATTGTGGCTTTTGCCGTTTCTAATGCATTTTCAAATGGTGTGTCAATATCAGGGTTAGCGATACCCGCCATCTTGTCGATGCTTAAACCGAATATCGCAACTTTCTCTCCATCAAACTCTTTCGTTATAAAAGAAGCACTTCGGGTTTCAGTCAGGAAAGGCTTAACAATGTCGTTGTCCGCTAAAGTATGAATTTTATTGATATCCTCATTCGATAAGTTCCAGTTACCCGCCAACAGTGGGAATTTGATTCGTTTGGCGAAGATTGCAACTGGCTCGTTACCCATATCAAGTTCATGATTACCGAGCGTCATGGCGTCAATATTAAGAGCATTCAACAGATCGGCGTTTGCTTTTCCCTTAAATAATGAAAAGTATAAGGTGCCCTGGAAGCAGTCTCCAGCATGCAAAAACAAGGTTCCAACCTTTTGTCGTTGCGCATCTTGTTCTATCTGTTTAAAGCGCGTTGAGATTCGAGCAAAGCCACCAGCACTGACATAAGGTTCAATGATGTGGTTATTCATTTTAAGTGATAGCTGTAATGACGTTGGTTCAAAGTATGAGTGGGTGTCGTTAATGTGTGCCAACACTATTTTGGTCGGCTTATTATTTTTAGTCATATTGTGTTCTCTCTTTGTCCCTTCATACTAGGTCGAGAATCATGACAGAATCGTGAATTTTATGAAACTGCACTGCAAAAAAATACTCGATATAGATCAAAAATCTGATTTTGCACCGTATTAATAAAGAGCGGTTTTTGTGACAAGCGAACATACTGAACACGTGTTTTTCGATTATGATTAAAGATATCTGTTAGCTTTCAAACAATTAGCAGAGCCTTCCGTTAGGAGTAAGCCTATGCAACTAGAAAGAATCGAGATTTCTGGCTTTCGAGGTATAAAGCGCATGTCTCTTGCGTTTGATGAGTTAACCACGCTGATTGGTGAAAACACTTGGGGCAAGTCTTCATTATTGGATGCTCTATCCGTCGTACTTCCATCAGATGGCGTTCCATATCATTTTAAAATGACCGATTTTCATGTCGATTACTCTGTTTCACACCCACAATCTCAACACCTCCAAATAGTTCTCGCATTAAAAGCCAGCGATAAAAGTGAACTAAATGCCGGGCGTTATCGCAAACTAAAACCCATTTGGGTTCAAGATGAGTTCGGTGTGTTCCGTATCTATTACCGAATCAGTGCGACGTTAGAGCAATATGAAGCCACCACTCATTATGCTTTCTTAAATATAGAGGGAAACCCACTAAAGTTGCACCATTCTGAAAAGCTCGCTCAAGAGTTGATGACATTGCACCCAGTGATCCGTCTGCGTGATGCAAGACATTTTGATCGTCCTTTCAATAGTAAATCACTCAACCACAATGCTCATCTCCATACCAATGGGCATAATGGTAACGGCAACAACGAAAATGGTAGCGCGAATAGCCACGCCAGTACTGGTCATGGAAACGGGCACAATGGCAATGGGCGTCAAGCTCGAATAGAGAAACGAATTGATAATACATGCCGACGATTGATGGCGATCCCTGGCCATGTAAACAAAGGCGAAATGCGTAGCAGTCTAGAGTCTATGCAAAGCCTAATTGAGCATTACTTTTCTTTCAAAAGCACTGCTCGCCGCAACCCTAGAAAACAGAGGGACGGTTTACTCTACTCTGCAGGCGCAAACGATAAGAGCATTCATCAGCTTGTAGAAGAAACTAAAAACAAACAAACTCGCCTATTATTCATGGGTTTGCTCAATGCCTACCTTCAAGCAAAAGGGCCGAATGAATTAAGGCGATGTGCACGCCCCCTTTTGATCCTCGAAGATCCAGAAGGCCGCTTACACCCAACGCACTTGGCAAGGGCTTGGAGCTTGATGCAGAAATTACCGATGCAGAAAATCCTCACCACCAACAGTGGTGACCTTCTAGCTGCGGTACCTCTACAATCGATTCGTCGATTGGTTCGCCATTCAGACAAAACCATCGCTAACCAACTCAACATGAATCACTTCAGCAAAGATGAGTTGAGACGAATTGGTTTCCATATTCGTTTCCACCGCTCTGGTGCATTGTTTGCCCGCTGCTGGTTATTAGTGGAAGGTGAAACCGAAGTTTGGTTATTCAACGAATTAGCTAACCAATGTGGCTATAACCTTGCCGCTGAAGGTGTTCAAATTATCGAGTTCGCTCAGTCAGGTCTTAAAGCGCTCATTAAGGTTGCACAAGAGTTTGGTATCGACTGGCATGTAGTGACCGATGGCGACGCGGCAGGTAAAAAATACGCAGCGACCGTTTTATCAAAGCTTGGTAATGACCAAGAACGACACCGCTTAACTGAATTACCTGATAAAGACATAGAACATTACTTGTATATGAACGGCTTCGAGAACTTTTTCCGTGACATGGTGAAAATTCCATACGATCACCCTATTCCTCCAAAGAAAGTAGTCGCTAAGGTACTCAAAAAACACGCAAAACCCGACCTTGCATTGGCGATAGTTTCTCATTGCGAAAATCAGGGGCAAGAATGTATTCCATTATTGCTGAGGTGGACCCTAAAACGCGTCATCACTATGGCAAACGGGAATACTTAAATAACTAGCACCTAGCACCTAGCACCTAGCACCTAGCATTCAATTTGTCTGATCGATGTTATAATTTCAATTTTAAACAAATACTTAAGCTTATTATCACAATAACAATCAAACAAAAAAGGCACACCAAACGGTGTGCCTGTATAAATCGATATACAAATTAATTGGGGATTATCTTGCAAGAGTTAACCGTGACTAAAGCGTCAATACTTAACGTATTTATTAAGCCTTTGCCTGTTTAGCGTGTTGTTCAACAACTTCCGAAGATTGAGTCGATTTCTCGTGAAGCCATAGCCCCGTTGCTTTCATCAAGTATCCGAATACACCACCAAGCAGCAAAGACGGCACTACAAGTTGCCAATCGCCACCTGCAGCAAACGTAGCACAACAACCAATAAAGGTGCCGGGGATATAACCTAGCCACGCTTGTTTCGCTTGAATACACATAAAGAAAGCAACGATAGCGGTAATCATATAGCCTAAAATCTCTAGACCTGCGAAGGTTGAGCTTTCGATAATCACCATTGCCCAGAATACACCTGTCATATTGGTTAATAAGCTGCTTGCTAGCCCTTTTACACCGCCCATAGGCGAAGCAAAGTAACTGGTGCAACCTAAGAAACCTGCCCATGACAACAGACCGAAAGAGATAGCAATCCATCCCCATAGACCTGACAAGATACCTGTTGTTAATGAAATCGCGACTAATGTACTCATACTATTTCTAAAGCCTAACTGTAGGGTTTCTACAACCGGATTTAGCCTCACTTAAAATCAAGTGAGTATATTATGTGAAGAGAGCTCTGATTTAGCCGATCATGATCACATTAATAATGTATGCAAATGTGCATTTATCACGATATAGAGACAGAAATCGCTTATTCAACATATTTGGTTATTAGTATTTTATCAAATCTAGGTTACAGAACCGACCGTTTACCTTTCATCATGCGTTTACCTTCACGCTTAATGCACTCAGCGAGTGGGTTCTCTGCCATGTCAGCACGCCAAATAAAGGACAGCGTTCTTTCCATTTCTAGCTCAGGAACATTCAACGTCACCAGTTGGCCTGACTCAACAAATTGTTCGACATCTAGATAAGGTAAACACGTTAAATATGGGCCGTTTGCAACCAAACTTCTTAAAACAGGAACGTGTTCGTACTCTCGCCAAACATCGAGATCGCCAATTAAATGATGAATAGAGCTATCAAAAACTTTGCGGGTACCTGAGCCGTGCTCGCGTAATACCCACTTCGCTTGCTCTAATTGCGCCAAACTTACTCGTTCTCGCTTGGCAAACGGGTGATGAGCCGACGCAACCACCGTTAAATGGTCAGTACACCATACTTCTTGGTGAACACGGTTGTCGTCACAACGACCTTCGATTACGCCCAAGTCGTATTGATAATCTAATACGCCATCTATTACTGCATCCGTACTTTGCACCCCAAGTGAGATTCGCATCTCAGGAAAGTCGTTATCAATAATACTGATGAGATCTGGGACGAGGTGTTCCGCAGGGGTTTGGCTTGCACCTAATTTGAGCTCACCACTCAGTAAATGCTGCTCATAAAAACCCATCTCAATTTGCTGCGCATCTTGCAGTAAACGCTTCGCTTTTGGTCTCAACCACATGCCCCAATGAGTAAGGGCCATTTGCTTGCCTTGCCTTTCAAACAAAGGCCTGCCAAGCATTTTTTCCAACTGTGCAAGAGACATACTTGTCGCCGACTGAGTTAACGCCAACTTGTCTGCTGCCTGACTAACACTCCCGGAATCTGCTACTGCATCAAATACCGCGAGTTGCTTCAATGAATAACGCAAAATTGATCCTTAATGCTTCTAATTATTTGTGTCCAAATGCTCGTTTTTTATAAAGCCGATGAGCAATCAATTTCATTCTACGCGTAACCAAATCTATATCAATAAATTTGATGTGGTTTCTAAAAATTATCAATTTTACCTCTACCTCTCAACCCCCTAATCTGTAATGGCAGGACACAACGAGCCCTGTAAAACACTACTGATTAACTCAGTCATTAACACTAGGAATTAAACATGACGGATTGTTCAAGGGGGGAATATGGCAACAGGCACTTCTGAAAATCATCAACTGTTCTCACCAACAGAAATGATGGCGGAAGCAGAGAAGTTTGCACTAAGTAAGGCAAGTAAAACCAGCAGCATGACATTGAGTTTGGCAATCATGGCTGGTGCATTCATAGGGCTTGCTTTTTTATTCTACATCACGGTTACCACCGGTAGCGCTGATGCGGGATGGGGATTAAGTCGCTTAGCTGGCGGCCTAGCATTCAGTATGGGTTTAATCTTAATTGTTATTTGTGGTGGTGAGCTGTTTACCAGTTCGGTGTTATCAAGCATCTCATGGGCAAACAAGCAGATTACTTTCACCAAGATGCTTTCAATCTGGGGCAAGGTTTACGTAGGTAACTTTGTTGGTGCGATGTTCCTTTTGGCGTTAGTCAGCGCCGCAGGCTTGTATCAACTTGATGGCGGACAGTGGGGCTTAAACGCTCTTAACATTGCTCAGCACAAGCTACACCACAGCCCTGTTCAAGCTTTTGCTTTGGGTGTGCTTTGTAACTTACTGGTGTGTTTAGCAATTTGGTTAACGTTTAGTTCTGCGAATGCGATGACTAAAGCAATGATGACCGTATTACCCGTAGCGATGTTCGTTAGCTCAGGCTTTGAACACTGTGTGGCAAATATGTTCATGGTTCCACTAGGCATCACGATTCAAGCGTTCGCACCAGAGAGTTTTTGGATGCAGATTGGCGCGACACCAGCTCAGTACGCAGACCTTAATGTCGTGCAATTTGTTACCGCAAACTTAATACCAGTGACAATAGGCAACATCGTAGGTGGCTCGGTATTAGTCGGCTTAGCTAATTGGAGCATCTACCGTCGCCCACAACTTAAAGCAACAAAAATTACAGCAATTACACAAACAACAGAAATCACGTCAGTTAAGGAAATCACTATGAACACAGCAACTACTATCAAGCAAATCATGAACACTCAACCAATTACACTTAGCGTAGAAATGCCTACCTCTGTTGCAATTGATACACTTTTAGACGCTCAACTTGTTAGCGCTCCTGTTTGTGATGTTGAAGGCCGCCTTGTAGGTATCTTCTCTGTTCATGACGTAATGGTTGACCTATGGTGCCAGGATTACATCCCTACTAAAGGTCAAAAAGTGGTAGACCTAATGAGTCGTGACGTAGTCGCTATCGATGCTAACGACAAGCTAGTCGATGTTGCTGAGTTCTTATGTATCGACAAAGAGCAACTATACCCAACAACAAGTATGGGCTTCGCCACTCGCCTGACTTCTCTTTCTCTAGAAGAGCGTGCAAAAGCGATGAAAGTAAGCCAACCACACATGCTTCCAGTACTAGAAAATGGCGTGATGGTAGGTGTACTGACTCGCATTGAAGTTATGCAAGCACTGCGTCCTATCTATGGCGACCGACTAAACGTGGTTCCACAAGCTGAGCTAGAAACGGCTTAACTAACGGCTACTTGCAAAGCTAGAAACAGATTAACGAATCTAAAGCTGAACTATTAGGGATTAGTAGTTCAACTGGATAACTCAGTCATAGCAACGTTGACTGGCTAGAGGCAAATGGTGGCTTTTGACGTAATAAAAGGTTTGACACAAAACAGACCTAAACGCGTTGCCATTTATCTCAATAAAAAAGGCGCAAAGTGAAAACTTTGCGCCTTTCTCTATTTCTAACTGTCGCTTTCTTGATATCAATTAAACTTTTGATACTTTTTAAAATGTTGATATCAGACGACCATTGTGAATAGCTAGATTACTTCTTTACACCTTCAACGTGCAGGTCCATATCGACATAGCTTGAAGCTCCCATTACAGGAATATTGAAGTCAGCAAGTTCTAGGCGAGTCGTACCAACAAAACCAGCACGCTCACCACCCCATGGGTCTTGGCCAGCGCCAATGAATTCAGCTTCGATAACGATAGGCTTAGTGACACCATGAAGTTTAAGGTCACCCATTACTTCAAGTTTGCCGTCGCCTTTATCAACCACTTTTGTGCTGTTGAAAGTGGCATCTGAAAATTTGCTTGCATCAATGAAGTCAGAGCTACGGATGTGCTTATCACGTTCTGCGTGGTTTGAATCTAGGCTTGTTGTATCAATAGTTACATTTATTTTTGATGCTTCAATATTGCTTTCATCAAATGAAAAATCACCTGAGAACGTATTAAAACGACCCTGGATAAAGCTGTAACCTAAGTGGCTAACTTTAAAATTAACTGAAGCATGTGCGCCTTTTGTATCAATCACGTAATCAGCGGCGTTCGCAGCGAAAGGCATTGCCATAGCAAATGCTAATCCTGTAGCGATAATTGACTTATTCATTTTGAAGCTCCTATCATTTTTCGTAGCGTATCGTCTTTGTCGATAACGTGGTGTTTTATCGCCGCTAAGGCGTGTACTGATGCCATAATGATCAGTACCCATGCAGCGTAGTAGTGAATCGTTCCTGCAAGATCAGATTGGTTTGCAAACAGTTCGCCCATACTTGGGACAGTGAACCAATTGAATACCTCTATCCCGCGACCATCTGATGTAGAAATCAAATAACCTGAAATAAATAAAACCGCTAAGTTTATGTACATAAAACCGTGAGCAATCTTAGCAGCTGCGACTTCATAGCTTTTACCTTCCACCTTGGGTGACGTGGTAACTAGTTTCCAAAGCAAGCGAACAACGGTCACTGTAGCTAAAAGAATACCTACCGAACGGTGATAGTCTGGTGCTGTTTTGTACCACTCGCTGTAGTACGAAAGATCAACCATCCACAGGCCCACACCAAATAAGCCAAAAATTGCTAGAGCTGAAATCCAATGCATCGCTCGTGCTAAAGGGTTGTAATTTCTAACGTTGTTGTCCATGCATCTTTTCCGAATGTTAACGAGTAGTGTAGTTTTAAAAAGCGTACCCTACACCAAGTTTGTGTAACATATTATTTACCAAGCTTTACATTAGTTACATCATTTCAATCTAAACGAGTTATTCAAATTTTTTGAACAAGTGGCTATTTTCTTGAACCAGTCACTCTTTTACCTGAACAACGCGCATTGTTTTTAAATTTCAACGATTTGTTCAATCTCGTAAAGCTCATCTGCAATATCTAACATTTTACGTTCCATCACTTTTTGAGCATCTTCTATCCCTTTGTTGTAATAAATCGCGCCAAATTTTTTACTGATGAAGTCCACTATAAACTCGGTATCAAATTGCCCTACTTCTATATCGATCTCATCCTGCAGATACTTTTGAAGAGCATCAGTAAGCTCAGACTTTTGTTTTGAATCTAATTGAATAGTCATAAATGTTTCCGAATAAATACGAGTAGAAGAACTGTGATTAGCTGACTAAGATTAGGTGAGCTAAACGCAATTGATAATGAGAGATGGCTACAATTCTGGTTGCTCACTGTAATCCTAGTAACTCACTATAATTCCACATAATTTAGAAGACAGACCACTAGACTGCCAGTGCTATCCATAAAAAAGACTTGGAATAGCTAATTTTGATAGAGGGATCAAGAACTCGCGTTTTGCTCATAGGTAATGGCACACAAATTACCGTACTATTGCCCATCAATAAGATAGTAACTATGTATAAGGGACTTCATTGTTATTAGATCTCGTGATTAAAAGCGTTAATCAATTTCAAGACGACTGTCTAAAGCTCTGTGAACACCATTACCCTACCGTACACAACCAAGGGATCAGTGAACACCACATAGGAAAAGCGTTTGCTCGACGAATGGAACACACCTTCGTGAGTTTTAATCATGTGAGCAACATCAGCCCACTCGAAATGTTCTCTTCTGGTGATAGCCCTCGTCACTTCCGAATTTCTTCTGAAATTGGTACGGTTTGGATGATTAGCCATCATATGGTGAGCGCCGGAAAAACGTGCCGCAAAAAGTTAATGCTAGACATTCATAAATGGCAATCAGAGTACGGATTTGCCATTCAACCTAACGATCTTTTGATTATTGTCTCTGACCATTGGATCAGCAGAAGTAAGACTAGCGGTGAGCTTTTGCACTGGTGGATGGGAGAGTTGCCTGACGAAATATCCGAATACAACCAACAGGGAATCACATTAAGAGAGAGTGAATCTCAGTTTGCTACTGATTTGAATCGTAATTTTAGAATTAGCCCGTGCTTTATTAAATTCGGACATCCATTAAAACGGTCAGGAAATCAACAATTAGTTCGTAAATACTTACAACTTTATGCAGTACTTCAATGGCAATAAGAATACGAGTCAATTTTTAAATTTAATATTTAAAGTAAATTTTTGACTTTCACAAAGTATTTTATAACCGAAAACTTTTCTTGTGTTCATTAATTATCCAAATGTCAATTTTGAATGATTAATAACCTTTACGCTAACTTTATCGATTATGAGAGATAGATATCATTTCTATGTAACTGGTACAGTCTCTTTAATTCTTAACTTTGATGCCCTCCCAAAATCTAAGTCTTTAACCCTAGTTTTCTCTGGTGTACTGGTGCTCTAGCCTTATATTAGTTGTGGTTACTATGCGATAGGTTCCTTAGCTATTAAATTCAGTGCAGCAATGAAACGACAGGAAGTGATAATTGAGACTAATTACTGATATCATTTATCATCCTGATTTTTCGTTAATTATATTTATTTAAATATTGACGCTGTAAATGAATTTTTATTAATTGACAATTTACTAACACCTGTCAATATTGTGACAGCCATGGCGAATGTTTTCGTCACTGAATAAACACCTTTACTAACGACTATGATTCTATCAAACAGAAGTGAATTTATTAGCTGTATATCCGTGGATACCGATATGCAGTTTATTGCTAAATACCAAGATCTAACACTTAAAAGTGTCTATCAACCGATATTTGATTGTTCTATGGCTCAGATAGGCGTAGAGGCTTTAGTTCGCCTATCGAACGGCAAGGGTGAAATTGTTCGTCCTGATCACTTCTTCCATTCCGACGAAACTTTATGCGTTGATAAGATCAATGTAGAAAGGCTGAGTAGAGCTATCCATATCCGCAACTTTGCACAATCAAAAATTCGTCACTTACACCTGTTTTTGAACGTGCTCCCGAACGTTGGTGAGCTGTTTGCCGCAGAAAAAGTAAGCGACAGTCTGTTGGCTAAACGCCTCCATGAACTTAACCTATCATCGTCTCAAATAGTAATGGAATTGGTTGAACTTAATGCAGAAAGTGAAGAGCGCTTGAAAGATGCTGCTCACTCTCTTGCAGAGAACGGCTTTCAAATTGCTGTTGATGATTTTGGAACACAAGCGTCAACAGAACAGCGCGTTCGTCATATCAATCCTCATATAATAAAAATAGACCGATCTGTTATGCTCGACTTCGAAAAAGGCAACACTCGTGAAATGACCTTAGTACTAGAGCTTGCTAACCAAATTGGCGCCAAGACCGTAATTGAAGGAATTGAAACTCAGCAACAACTCGTTGCAATGCAAAGTTTAGGCTTCGATATGTATCAAGGCTACCACTTAGCCATGCCACAGCCGATTGAGTTGGATATACGCCTCGCTATCTAAAACCGCTTATCTATAGAAGCTGCTTTTCCATTAATTAGCGGCTTTTTAACTCCTGTTGGTTAACTCTCTTTTATAAACTTAACGCTTAGCCTTAGCACTTATAAAAAAGCCCAGTCAAGATGACTGGGCTGGCTTAAAAGAATCTGTTTTATATCAATCCCTAATAACCCGCAGTGGACGGTTTGATTCTATAAAGGATAGCGAACATCACTGGTACTACTATTAGCGTTAGTACTGTAGCAAAACCTAAGCCTGCCATGATGGTGATCGCCATCGAGCCAAAAAATGCATCAAATACCAAAGGTATCATGCCTAAGATAGTCGTTAACGCTGCCATAGAAACCGGTCGCACACGGCTGATCGCGCTATCCACAACCGCTAAGTATGGGTCTTTACCGGTTGATAATTCAGTGTTGATCTGGTCAAGCAATACAATACCATTCTTCAAAATCATGCCACTTAGACTTAGTAAGCCTAAGAACGCAGTGAAGCTGAATGGCATATTGGTACCTAACAAACCAATCGAAACACCAATGATTGAAAGTGGAACGGTAAACCAAATCACAAGCGGCTTACGAACCGAGTTAAACAGAAGCATTGTGATGATAAACATCAGCAAGTAACCCATTGGTAGTGAACCAAATAGAGATTCTTGCGCATCTTTGGAACTTTCGTACTCGCCGCCCCAACTAATCTCGTAACCTGCAGGTAGAACGAGTGCTTCAACCTTTGGTTTTACCCTAGCGAACAAGCTAGCTGGCGTTTCGTCACCCAACACATCGTGGTCGGCAAGTACGGTTAACGTGCGTTTTCTGTCACGACGTTGAATCAGCGGTTCAGACCATTGAAGTTCAACCCCATCGATCACTTGTTCAACGGGAATGTATGTTTGCAACGATGGACTCCAGATTTTCACATTATTCAGTGATTCAAAATCAAAACGTTCGGCTTCAGGCAAACGCGCTACGATAGGCAACATATGAGTACCATCACGCAATAACCCAATGTTGTAACCACCAAATGCCATTTGTAACGTCTCAGACAAATCAGTCTTTGAAATGCCAAGACGACGAGCCTTTGATTCATTGAACAGTGGCACTAACTCTTTAGTACGTTCACGCCAGTCATGACGAACATTTCGAGATCCCGGATCCGCTAACAAAATATCTTCTACTTGAACCGCGATGCTGCGAAGTATCTGTGGGTCTGCGCCACTAATACGTGCTTCTATTTTTGAAGCTGGTGACGGGCCAAACTCAATCAATTTGAATTGGAACGTCGGTTGTTCAAATTGGTTGGCTAAGTCCTTGTCTAACTCTTCTAGCACTTCAAACATGGTGTCACGGTCAGTCGTTCGAATTTGTAGCTGACTGTACGCTTCGTAACTTTTCTCTGGTTGATATGTAAGCGCAAAACGTTGCATACCCTGCCCAACCGTTGTTGTCACAAACTCCACGTTATCTTGCTGGCGAATATAACTTTCAACCTTTTCGGTCTGCTTGATCGTTTCACGAACATCAGTGCCTTCCGGCATCCACATGTCTACATAGAACATTGGTGTGTTTGATGGTGGAAAGAACTGCTGTTTCACCATCCCAAAGCCGACTACGGAAACTGCTAATAGCGCAACCATACTGACAACAGTAAGCCATCTAAATCGAAGCGCTACTTTCAGACACACACCAAATACAACGAACAAGATGCCTTTGTAAGGGTCTTCGTTTTCATCAACTTTGTCTTCTTCTTTAAGCAACATTTCAGCAAGGAAAGGCGTTAATGTTAGCGCCGTTACCCAACTTAAGAATAGCGAGAAGCACAGTACCCAGAACAACGAGCCCATGAACTCACCTGTTGCATCTTTCGACAAGCCGATAGGCGCAAAGGCTGTGATAGCAATAATGGTCGCACCCAATAGTGGCCATTGTGTTTGTGTCACGATGTCTTTCGCTGCTTGAAGTTTGGTCTTACCTTTTTTCAAGCCAACCAGAATACCCTCAACAACAACAATCGCATTATCCACCAGCATACCCAATGCGATAATCAGTGCACCCAGTGAGATACGGTGCAGTTCTACATCGTTGTAGTCCATAAGAATGAAGGTACCAAACACCGTCAATAAAAGTACCAAACCAATGATTAAGCCACTGCGTAAACCCATTGCAAACAGCAGCACAATGATAACGATAGCAACCGCTTCAACTAAGCTAATCAAAAAGTCTGCAACTGATTTGTCTACTTCTTGTGCCTGGTTATAGAAGTAGTTCAATTCTACACCGGCAGGTTTAATGCTTTCTAAGCGATCCAACTCCGTATCAAGCGCATTGCCAATTTCGACTACGTTTACACCTGACGAAAAGGCGATACCTAGGTTTATAGCCGGCTTGCCGTTGTAAGTAAGCACATTGCCAGGCTTTTCTTGAATGCCACGCGTAACATCAGCGACATCTTTAAGGCGAATTAAGTTACCCGTGTCACGACCATGAATGATCAGGTTTTCAAGTTCTTCAACGGTATTGAGCGTACCATTAGGTCTAATCGTTAAGCTTTGACCGTTTAGCATCACTTCACCAGCCGATACCACACTGTTTTGCTGTGCTAATAAGGAGGTTACGGTCGACATATCTAAGTTCAACGCAGCTAAGCGTTCAAGTGACATTTCAACAAACATTTGTTCTTGTTGATCACCGGCAATGCTGACTTTCCCAACGCCTTCTACAAGTTCAATTTCACGTGTTAGATAGTCAGCGTATTGCTTCAATTCAACAGAATCATAGCCGTCCCCCGTTAGCATAATCATGACACCGAACACATCACCAAAATCGTCGATAATCTGAACAGAATTAACACCACTTGGAAGCGTAGGTTGAAGATCATTAATTTTACGACGCATCTCATCCCAAATCTGTGGTAGCTCGTCCGGACCGTAATCCATCTTCATACTGACCATTATTTGAGACATGCCACTCGATGAGGTCGACGTAATCTTATCGATATAAGGGAGCTGTCTTATCTCTTTTTCAAGTGGATACGTCAGCTCTTCTTCAACTTCCATTGATGTGGCGCCAGGGTAAGTTGAAATAATCATGGCATCTTTGATGGTAAAAGCTGGGTCTTCTAAACGGGATAGATTACCAAAAGATGTGACACCACCGATGGCCAAAATGACGAGAAACAACCAACTGATTACTTTGTTCTTTATTGAATATTCTGCGATGTTCATTCTGCTTTTCCTGACAATTTGATTCCGTCACGGAGTTTTCTTAAATTTGAATTTACGAGTTGATCACCTTGCTCAACACCGTGAGCGACAAGTGCGCCTTTACCACTGATCTTTTCAACTTCAACTTCGCTTTTGAACGCTTGTCCATCTTCGAGTTTCCATACAAAAAACTGGGTTGCTTCACCCCCAGCTTGTAGCGTTGTCATGGGTAATTCATAGCCTTGAACATCACTTAGACCCGCTTTAGCCATATCTACATTTACCGTAACACTTGTACCTGGTAAAACTTCGTTCTTAGGCTGTGGCATCTGCATCCAAAATTCATAAGTACGAGATTGTGGGTGTAATTCACTGGTGTGTTCTAAATACGTCAATGGATATTGACCAGTATGCCCACCGAAAGTCGCTTGAGGGCGGTAACTGTTTGACCGCATATTTGGGCTGATTGACGCTAAGATTGAATCTGAGACTTGAATTCGCACATACACCTTTTCGTTTTGATACAAGCTCAATAAAGTTTCACCCGGTGTTACATTTTCAAAGCGCTGTTTATCTACTGTTGAAACCGTTCCAGAAAATGGTGCTAAAAGCTCGGTGTAACTCAGCTTACGCTCTGCCGCAGCCAAGTTAGCCGATGCCAATTTGTAGTTAGCGGTTAGTTGATCGTGTTCAGATTGAGATAGCATCTTGCTGCTGAACATCTCAGTACCACGCGCAAGTTGCTTACTCGCTAGCTCAAATTGAGATTTAGCGTCCGTCAAACCTTGCAGGTAGGTATCGTTATCAAGCGTTGCGAGCAATTGCCCTTTTTCTACTCTGTCTCCGGCCTCGACCAAGACTCGCTTAATTTCACCAGGCAGCTTAAAAGATAAAGGCGTTAACTCAGCAGGCATCACTTGACCGTTAAAGCTTCTGAACTGTTCAGTGAGAGGAGCACCAACTTCAAAGGTAGAAACGAAAAGAGAAGGTTGCTCGCGGTGATCAGCCTCGCTGTTACAGGCTTGAAGAAACAAAGTAGATGCTACGACAAATGATAATTTAGAAAGGTTCATTAAATACCGCCCTCACGTTGCCACGCCTTGACTTGCTGGCCCTCAGATAAAACATCGACACCCGCTTCAACGATAAGGTCGCCAGGAGACAAGCCATCAATAACGTTGCCTTGTGGGTCAAGAGATACTTGTACTTTAGAAATCAATTGAGACTCTGGGCTATAACGCCAAAGCTCGCCGTGGTTCGTTTCTCTGCTTAACCATGCAGAGTCAACGATTCCGATGCCTAGCTGAGATTTACTTTTCTGAACTTCAACTTGGGCAGTCATGCCGGACAACAGATTTATCCCGTCAGGTTTTACGATAGACACAACCGCTTGATAGCTGTTGGTGTCTTCGTCGGGCTGAGTCGATATCTCTTTAAAACGAGTGGGAATACGAATGCCTCGGTGGCTATCCATCACTACCCACATGTTTGAACTGGTTAGGTCTTGAATAGAACGGTCTTCAAGCTTTGATACCGGGATAGAGAACGTCACGTCCATTTCGCTGTGATTCAAAATGTTAAGCACTGGCTGCTTTTCTGCGATTAATTGGTATTGCTTACCGAACACCATAGACACTACGCCATCGAATGGAGCAACTAATGTGGTGTAACCAAGGTTTGTTTTTGCTTGGTCCAATTCAACTTCAGCGGCAGTAAATGTATTTAAAGCTTGGTCATAGTAATCAGTGCTTACTAGCTTTTTCGCGTATAACTTTGAAGCTTGTTTGAACTGGCTATTCGCCAAGTCAAATCTTGCTTGAGCCGCATCAAGCGCAATTCGGTAATCCGTTGCATCCAACGCTGCTAATACTTGGCCTTTCTTCACTTCCTGCCCCATTCGAACAGAAAATATTTCAATGTCTCCACTAACTTGGAAAGAAAGCGCAGCACGATCGGTTGCGTCAACTTTGGCGATAAAGCTATCTAGGTCAACATCACTTTGTTGAGGAATTTCAAAAAGCTTTACAGGTTTAACAACTTGAATAGTTTCTTCGGACTGGGCTTTATTACACCCAGTTAGAGAACCCGCAAGCATGATCGTGGCGATCGCTAGCAACGCATTCTTTCTTAAACTGGTTTCGATAGACAAATTGGATTGCATGATGCTTCTCCATTTAATTATTATGTTTTATTACACAGGCGGGCAGTATATTTAAAATTAGATAATTCTCAAGCTTTACTTTCCACCTGTGCAGTATTTTTTATTTTAATAAAAACAGTGTAGAATGTGGTAATCAGGTAAACGTGTGAAGTAAAGATGACAGAAAAGAAACAAGGTAGAAGAAGTGCAAAAGACGCGGAGGAGACGCGATTTTTGATCATGACGGTTGCTGCGGATATGTTCTGTGAGCATGGTTATGATAGCGTTTCGCTTCGTAACATCAGTGAAAAAGCAGGCGTATCGCATAGCCTTATCCGCCACCACTTTGGTAGCAAAGAAAAGATTTGGCATGCTATAAGCGATTGTTTACATGGCTATTTTCAGTCTTATATTGCTAAAATCATGGATGAGCTTCCAAAAGATGCAGCGCCAAACATTACTATCTATTTATTTAGTATGCGCCTCTTTAGCAACATGATTCACTCACGTAAGCCGATGCAACTTATCACCGACTCTGTTCGCCAAAAAGATAACTTAGTTGATTACTTTATCGACAATGTTGGCAATGTTGAAAAAGAAATCAATATGCTAGCTGAGCAGTATAATGAGGCGAATCCTGAAAACTTGATCAACATTTATGAGATTAAGTGGCAAATGATCATGTACGCGCATGGAGCCGTATGCCTAACTCCGTTCATGGAAAGCACATGGAACGAAGGCGAGATGCAGTCAACACCTGAAGAAGCATTATTAAAACATTGGCAGTTATTCAACACACAAATGCTCAGCACGTTCAACATCAATGAAGAATGGGCACTGAATCCTACCTCGATCGAAGAATTAGTTTATGACGTACCTTGCGTATGGAAGTGCGAACAAGACTAAGTAACGCTGAGGCCTTTGTACTCGACATTTAAATTGCCTTGATACGAAAATGCCCCATGACTGATCACAGTCATGGGGCATTTTTATATTGGCTCAGGTTAATACTTTCGAATTAATAAACGCGATAAACATCAACTCCAACAAGACTAGCGTCGCGCTTTACCGCGGTTTTGGTGAATTTTTAGCTTTGCTTTCATCTTACGTTTTTCTGATGAACGACTCTTACTACGCCCCCCTCGTTCTGGTGCCACGTCTTTTTCAAGGCTTGGTTCAAAGCCCTCTAACCACTCTTGAGGCAAGCGTGTATCAAGTAATCGCTCAATGTCACCCAGGAGATAAGCTTCATCCTGACTCATCAAAGATATCGCTAAACCGCTGTTGCCTGCACGGCCAGTTCGTCCAATACGGTGAACGTAGTCTTCTGCTTTGAATGGCAGGTCATAATTCACAACTTGTTCTAACTGCTGAATATCGATACCACGAGCTGCTACGTCTGTCGCAATAAGCGCTCGTACTTTACCCGATTTAAAATCGTCTAATGCTTTTTGGCGCGCGCCTTGGCTCTTATCACCATTGATAGATGCCGCTTTAATGCCATCTAGCTTAAGTTCTTTAACTAGAGCATCAGTGCCCTGCTTAGTTTTCGTGAACACCAACACTTGTTGCCAGTTCTTCGATCCGATTAAGTAAGCCAACAGTTCACTCTTACGCGATTTATCTACAGGGTAAACCATTTGGGTAACTGTCTCTGCTGTACTGTTTTTTGGCGTGACTTGAATTTCACTTGGCGACTGCATCATACGATGTGCAATCGCTTTGATTTTGTTATCAAACGTTGCTGAGAAGAACAAGGTTTGACGAACTTCGTTCATGCGAGAAAGAATGCGCTTAATGTCCGGCATAAAGCCCATGTCTAACATGCGATCCGCTTCATCCAGTACCAATACTTCGGTATGGCTTAGCATGATGTTCTTGGTAAACATATGGTCAATAAGACGACCAGGCGTCGCTACAAGAATATCAGCGCCGCCGCGCAGGTTATCAGTTTGAACCTTCATGCTAACGCCTCCATAAGCCACA
This sequence comes from Vibrio sp. OPT24, assembly GCF_015163545.1. NCBI lineage: Bacteria > Pseudomonadati > Pseudomonadota > Gammaproteobacteria > Vibrionales > Vibrionaceae > Vibrio > Vibrio sp. OPT24. Next base: position 185,254 of record NZ_JADDYI010000053.1, on the reverse strand, counting down.
ACGACTTTAATATCGGTACCTTTTGCGTACTCGGTTACGTTATCAAACACCTGTTGTGCTAATTCACGCGTTGGCACTAACACAAGCGCACGCACTAACTTTGGATTTGGAATAATGTTGTCTTTGGTCTCGATTAATCTTTGAATAATCGGCAAACCAAATGCCGCTGTTTTGCCTGTACCCGTTTGAGCACCAGCTAATACATCTTTGCCTTCTAATACCAATGGAATCGCTTGTTCTTGAACACTGGTAGGAGCCGTAAAATTAAGCTCTGCTAACGTAGCAAGAAGGTGCTCAGATAATCCAAGTTGGTTAAAAGATTTGGTAGATTCAGACATAGTATGATGCTCAACGATTAAATAGGCGCGGATTGTAGCAAACCTGCATTACGCTGTTTACCTTTCCTTTTGATTTTTCTTCAATTGAAGCGTACTAAACTGGTTAGCTTGCTCTAAAACCAATGGATAAAGCTCATTAAAGTGACACTGCAACGTATCATAGTGGTACTCAAGGTCAGCATAACAGTTTTTGAGCATGCCTAGTTTGGGCCTTCTTATAGCCATTCGTTGCAGTACCATATCGATTGAAGACATGTCTTGATAACTTTCTAACCATCGTTGTTCCGCCATTTTCTGATGGATAGTAATAAAACTCTCAGGCCAATGTGGTTCTTGATGTGCGAAAATTTGTTGGTGGGAATCCAGGCAAAAACGTTCCAGTGTCTGTTGTGAGAATTGCTCCCAATGATTGGCTAAGCAATGATCCCAAAATACATCGAGAGCAATAGGAGCAAAGCGTCGTGTTTGAACTGAAAAGAGTGATTTGGCTGAGCGCGACACATCATGGAGGTCGGTGTAACTGTCCACGAATCGATGAAGTCTGATGCCATTTGCAAGCGAAGTTGAATAATGCTTATTCGGATCGCCTTTAACAAAATCACCTAACAGATTTCCTGCCAAGTTACTCTTGCAATGTTGCGCGATGTGAAGATGTGCGAGAAAGTTCATTGAACCTCATTAAAGTATCGAGAACTAAGTAATATGGTAAACGTACTCGTTTATCTTCGCGAACTTTAATGAGGATAGTTTTGATTGACGTGTGAGCAAATGAGGTTTGCTCAGTTTAAGAGTTGTCTAATTTGGGAAACATTGAGCTATGGAAGTATTGAGCTTTAGTATACCCAAAACTTAATAAAACTTTAGTTTGAAGAGTTAAAAAGTTCTTCTGCTAATTGTTTAACCGTCTGCTCATAGTCAGATAAATCAATACCAATTTCCATGGCATCTAACAACTCAAGACTTTCGTCATTAAAAGATTGGTCACTCATAGTGCCCCCTCTATTCCTTGGTGTGGACATAATGTCCTGTTAACTAGTGCACCATCTTGGACTTATATTATGTCACTTTGATGAACGCACTCTACTTTACCCATTCCATATTTATAGCTTAAAGCTACTCGCGGTCATCAGCGCCTTTTTACGCTAAAGGGGTATACGCGAACGACATATGTACTGCCACCTTACACTAAGTACAACCATTTACTCTAACAATTTTGAACCAGATCATAGTCAAACGTTTGCTTAGGCCATCAAGTTTTTGAAAATACGCCTCAGTGTAAACCAAGATTTACACTGGATATTTTTAATTACACAAAGCATTGCATTTGGAATTAAACTCAATCAGAATACTTGAAAATCGAGATATTCTTTGGGTTTATGCACTTAAGCTAGAAGAATTACAATGAAAATACACTCTAACGTAAAGAATTATATACAATGAATAAATCAAAGGTTTTTGGTAGTACTTTGATCATTGCTGGTACCACAATTGGTGCTGGCATGCTCGCTCTTCCCCTTGCTTCTGCAGGTATCGGCTTTTCCACTTCACTTTTCTTGATGTTGGGTTTGTGGGCATTAATGGCATTTACGGCTCTATTAATGGTAGAGCTTCATCAATTCGCAGAATCTGACGCAACCCTACACACTTTAGCTCACACAATTTTAGGGACAAAAGGAAAGTGGATTGCGAGCTTCGCGGTGATGTTTCTGTTTTACGCTTTATGTGCGGCATACATCGCGGGCGGTGGTGCCCAGTTTAACCAACGTATTTCGGATATCGCGGGTATCGAGCTCAACTCTCAAATCACCACTCTTCTATTCACACTGTTAGTTGCAGGCGTTGTAACTATTGGTACACACAGTGTCGACAAAGTTAACCGCGTTTTATTTGGGTTAAAGCTAATCGCAATGGTTTTAGTTCTAAGTTTCTTAGCACCAAACATTACCTCTCAGTACCTAATGAGTATGCCATTGCAGCAAGGTCTTATTGTTGCAGCAATTCCTGTCGTATTTACTTCTTTCGGTTTCCACGGCAGCATTCCATCGATCGTTCGCTATTTAGATGGCGATGTTCGCTCTTTACGTAAAGTAATGATTATTGGCTCAGCACTACCTTTAGTTATCTACGTTTTCTGGCAGAGTGTGACTTTAGGTGTGATTAGCCAAGAACAACTATTGTCAGATACAAGCTTGGGCGCGCTTTTAGTATCTCTATCGCAAACCGTTCACCAATCCAACCTGAGCGTGATCGTCGGTGTATTCGCGGACCTTGCACTACTGACTTCTTTTATTGGCGTAAGTTTAGGGTTATTTGAATTCATGGGTGATTCTCTTAGCAATAAGCTTGGCAACGGCAAACGTGCAAAAACAGCGGTTATCACCTTCTTACCACCACTTGGTTTTGCTCTGTTTTACCCTCAAGGATTCATCACAGCATTGGGCTACGCAGCTATTGCGCTTTCTGTGCTGGCAATCCTTTTACCTACCGTCATGGTTTACAAGATTCGTTACACTGACTTCTCTGTTCAATCGCAAGGGACAGGAACGACTTACCAAGTATTAGGTGGAAGCAAAGCACTGTTTTTAGCTGGCACTATTGGTATATTTATCATTGCTATCCAAATCTTGATTTCAGTAGGGTTATTACCGTCACTTGGCTAATAAAGGGATCTGAGATTGAATAAGTTGATCGATATCTCATAATTGATATCTCCATATCATTAATTTTCACAGTTACCTGGATTAGATCACATTTTTATTAGGGTCGGTTATTTAGAGTCCACGGTAAAGGATTTACCGTGGAGTTTTTATGAAAGAAGTACAGTTTCGAACGATAGACAAGTTGTTTATCAAAATGTCTATTAACGATAAGTTTTGGGTCATTTTCTTAATATTTTTGGCCGCAGTGGTAAGCTTATCTGGTTTAAACTACGTCAGTAAAATGGACCAAATTGACGCTAGTGCAAAACAGCAGGTTGAGTATCAACTTAAAGGTATTTTGTCTGCATCAGAATCACCTGCCTCTATCGACTCAGTTCGCCAACAATCACGCCCTCAAGAAACCAATGTACTCAACAATGGTTCTGTTACGGCAACCGCGTTAGCGAAAGATGGTAACTACTACTCACTGACTGTTTCCGATATCAATACACAAAATCAAAAGCAACAAGCACTATACACCTTCTTACTCAGTCTCTTATGGTGTGTCCCTTTTGGTATTTTCTGCTATTGGGTAGCGACCTTCTTAGGCGGCGCGCTTTGGGTACTTTATTCAACCACTCAAAAGATTGGTGACGGTGACTTAACCTCACGACTTGGTTTCCACCCAGGCCGTGATGAGTTTGGTACGATTGGTTGTGCACTCGACCGCTCAATGGACACACTTAGCGAGCTCGTAGACAATGTAAACCACAGCGCTGCGACACTAAGCGAAACGTCTGCATCTTTTGAAACAGAGATGAAACGCAGTGAAACTCAAATTATGAGCCAAAACGCGTCACTGGATTCCGTTGCAACAGCAATGGACCAAATGACCGCTTCAGCCAATGAAGTTTCTAATATTTCAGCTCGTTCAACAGAACAAACAGAACAAGACGCACAACAAATTAACGATAGCCACGCTAAGGTTCAGCAAGCCATCTCAGAGATCACCACCCTTTCTTCTTTGATTGAGCAAACTTCTTCTTCTGTTACTAGCCTCAACGTAAACACTAGTCAAATTAATGAAGTCATCACGACGATCAACGCTATTTCAGAGCAAACTAACTTACTTGCATTAAATGCTGCGATTGAAGCGGCTCGTGCGGGTGAACAAGGTCGTGGTTTTGCTGTTGTTGCTGATGAAGTAAGAACCCTGGCAAGTAGAACTCAGTCTGCTACAGTTGAGATCCAAACAATGATTGAGCGTCTTCAACAAGAAAGCCAAAATATTGCAAAGATTACCGAACAAACCGTTGACCAAGCACAAACCAGTAGTCATCTAATTTCGGATATTGGCCATGACGTTCACTCTATCGCTGACTCAGCGCAAGCGTTAATGGACATGAGTATTCAAATAGCGACCTCGGCCGATGAACAAAGTAATGTTGCGAACACGATTGCTGCAGAGCTTAATGATATTCGCAGCCAATCTGATGTAATTAAAGACGTCGCACAGAATTCTTCAAATGGTGTATCTAAGCTGACAGAAGCATCGGTTTCTCTGTCTCAGACACTAGCGAGATACCGCACTTAACGACGAGATATACGAGACAAGCAGCGTGAAGCAACTTGTTCCAAAACCAGTTAACCCAAAAGGACTCGTAAGAGTCCTTTTTTATTGGGGTTTTGTGTATCTAATTAACCATTGATAACTAAGCTTAGCGTCGCAAGATACTAAGTACTGGGGATATAGCGGGTAAAGGAAACAGAAAATAAACAAGAAAAATTGGTCCAGAATGCTTCAAAGAGACATCGTTAGACTGCTAAGCAACCCATTACTCAGAAAACTCACAGAGTAAAAACAATGCAACATGGCCACCTGTATGCCCGTTAACTATCAGATTATCATTACCATGAAGTTAGTCGCAAAGGAGAGATTATAAGCAGTCAAAACTGTCTAATAATCGAGCTTAGGAGTAATCTAATAGTACGGGTCTTATTTTCGCTTACCCTCTTGCTGCAGGTGACACATAATGAATAAAACAGAAGCACCGAACACCGAAAACATCACGTGCCCTTTATGCCAACACGACGAATATCTGCTTTCAGAAAGTGGAGAGAAGTTTACTTGCGCATCTTGCGGTTTTCATACCAAACAATTTAGTAAAGTCATTAGTCTTGAGCTCGGCTCTACCCCACCAAAGCTCCCGAACTCGGTATACCCCCACTTGAACAGTGCTTGCCATTAATCCAAACCGAAATTTCTTCCAAACTGTATATATCCTGAGCCGCTAGTTCTGTAGAGCCGGCTTCTGGATATACGCTTAATTCTTCAATACTTGGGCGCAGTCGGAACGATTGAATACCAGCACGCACACCAGCCTCAATCCCCTTCAAAGTGTCATCCACATAAATACATTCATTGGGTAAAAAGCCCATATTCATAGCTGTATACATAATAAGGTCAGGTTCTGGCTTCCAGCTATTGGCGTCAAAAGCCGAAAACACTTTGCCTTTGAAGTCGTCAAGCATACCTGTCATCGCTAATGAAGATTCAACTCGAGATTTAGGTGCATTGGAAGCAATACAAAATTCGATATCTTGTCGCTTAAGGAATTCAATAAGCTCTATAGCACCATCCATTGGCTTTAAATGGCGCTGGAACAATGCTTCTAGTTCTGTTCGATATAACGGCTCAAGCGTATCGATCGAGATAGAAAGCCCTAAACGTTCCTGTGTATCCATCAATATATCGGCTAACTTCCCGCCTTGAAAGTGAGCATAACAATCATTGACGTTTAAACTAGCTCCAAAATCAGCAAACACATTCACTAAAGCTTGGCAGCAAAGCTTCTCACTATCAATCAGCGTTCCATCACAATCAAAAATCACACATTTAGTCTGTTCTAGCCGCATAGGTATTTCACTCACATCAAATCCAAGCTTTATCCTATAGGGTTATCTTAATGCTAGAGATGACTTAGGTAACAGTTTACCGATGCGCACTTATTTATCTTCGCAAAATATGCAGCTGATCACTTAATAGCTAAAGTTAAGCAACAGGTTTCACCAAATTAAATCAACTTTATTAGAACCAAATGCTGCCATGTTTACAAAAGCAAATGAATATCAGTTCAAAATATAAAGGGACTTGGCTAATGTTCTGAAGAAAAAGGCCAACTGGAGAGTGTTATAAAGGTTAAAGAGAGCATCTGCTTAAGCTAATGATGGCGACAATCGCCTACACAGTACTTAACTCACTCTTTGCAGACACTGTTTGCTGTAGGTCAGTTGCATCTTTTGGAGCGACAGTAGCTTGTAAATTGATCACGTGACGTGAATCCTCGGTATCAGGATAAGTATCTCTTATCGCGACGAACTCAGCTAAGTGATTCAATAAGATCTTGGTCAGCTTCGGGTCGAATTGATAACCACACTCTCGCTCAAACAAGTCCACAACCATCTCTAATGGCCATGGCTCTTTGTAGCAACGAGTACTAAGTAGTGCATCAAATACATCAGCCACTGCAGTAATGCGAGCAAACAGATGAATTTCCTCACCAACCTTACCACTAGGATAACCCGCTCCGTCCCAACGCTCATGGTGCTCGTTAGCAATGATCGCAGCAAGGTTAGTAATGTCACCAGCACCGCTTTTCAATAAGTTGTAGCCAGCTGTAGTATGTAATTTCATCACCTCCCACTCTTGTGGCGTTAACTTGCCAGGCTTATCCAAGATCGATTCCGGTACCGAAATTTTTCCGACATCATGCATCGGGCTGATTATCTCAATCATCTCGACCTCACGATGACTTAAGCCGTGATGCTTGGCGAGTAATGCTGATAATTTAGCGACACGTTTAACGTGATTCCCTGTCTCACCAGAGCGGGTTTCAATGGCCTCACCCAATACATGAATCATGTCCTTTTGAACATTTAGTGTCTGCTTCTGAAGGGCTAGGATTCGTTTGTTCTTCTTCGCTAACTCTTTCTTCTGACGTAAAGTAATGAACTGCATTACGATAATCAGACTCAACCCTGCAATCACCATGATCAAACCCAACAGTATTTGGAAATTCTTACGTATGAAAGAAGCTGGTTCATTGATGACTACCGATTGTTCAGGAAGTGCACTCTTGTTAATACCAAACTTATTCATTGCAGGGTAATTAAAGACAAAACGTATATTATCACCCGGAATTAAAGGGGCAGAAAATCCGAGCGGCACGTATTTATCCAAAGCATTGACCGCCTCTTCCCCCATACTTTGTGAATGATTTACATAGCCACCGAATACATCACCTAAGATGTTAAATTGCCAAAGCGCAAATACAGGTGCCGCGCTCGAAGTTGACAGGATCTCCGCTACCTCTTTGTAAGAGTGGTAAATTGCTTTATGTAGCTCTGTGTTGTAGTGACTGAGTAACACAGCGTCATCAACAGAAATTGTCTTTAAGTATTGGCTCGCTTGTTCAAGCGTTTGACTTCCAATTTCAATCAAGTTGATATGCGGAAATTCAGCCATTACTTTATGCACTTCTTTTCGTATCAACTCAGACGTGACACTGTAATCATTTACAAAATATAAGTTCTTAAGGTTTGGTCTTAATTGCGCAATAAGCGCAATATTAATATCAATATGGTCATTCTCATACAGCACGGTCGCCTTGTCGGTGACCGCGTACATATCAGTACTAATATCATTGATACCAGCAGCAACAACAGGTGTCGAACGATCAATCACTGAGCTTAACGACTTAAGAAAATTTGCTGCGTTATCGTCAGTGACAATGACGCCATCAAACTTATACTCCGAATATTTAGTTTCGAAGTATGCTGCCAAAGCGTCGTAATACTCAGGGCTATGGATACGCTTGGTATCTAAGTATTCTACAGAGAGCTTTATTTCAGCTTTTGAGTGTTTGAACGCGTTTTCGATTCCTTTTTGGAAATCCGCGGTCCATTGGTAGGAAGGTTCGTAGGAGTGCAGAACTAGAATTTGTTTAATATCCCAGTCTTTAGCATGTGTAACAGGAGAAAAAGCGCTAACACACAATACAGCGATTGATATCAATAGCTTGTACATACAAAACCCTTTTTAAAAGATGGGGTATTGTACTCAGATTAACGCTTTCTCAAAGAATCTTTAGTTCTCAACCCATACTTGATCGCCAGAAGCATGATCTTGTGCCCAAAAATCATGTAACTGTTTAGCAAAGCCGTTGATATCTTGATCATTCTTATTAACAACGTCCGATATCAACAGACAACTTGCACCTTGAGTCACAATCGCACTCGCCACAACATCGCCTTTTGTTGTCCCTACATAAAGCTCATGTTCGTCCGACAGCATTATCTGGCTTAAGAATTCCAACATGTGCGCTCTTTCGGTTTCATTTTGATAGGCACTGGCTTGGTTAAGAGAGAAAAGTACGGTCAGTTTATGGAAGTCGACTTTGTGCAATTCATCAATTTGAGTAGGAGTTTGGTCTTGCGGGAGGAGTTGGTAAGTCTTTTGAGAAAGTTGGTTTTTATAGATGTCTCGACCGAGGAGGCTCTCTTTTGCAGGATATGCAATATCGAGTTGACTAAATAGCCATTTATTTTTCTGGTGTGCAATTTCAGGTATTTCGTTATTCATTCTTTTAGTACCCACGGTTAGTATCCCCAAATATCACAGTTATTTGGAAGACATATGGTCGACTGAGGTGCCGAACTACAAGCAGAAAGGATACAGAGCATGATCAAAGCCAACAAGTACTTTAAATGCTTCATCTTTTTCATTATCCAACAACATCCTTTAAGAACTTAACGAAAAGCTCTACACTCGTATTCAAGCTTTCAATATCCTTATAGTAAACAGAACTATATAAATAAAAAGGACTTCTTATGAAAAAAGCCTTAATAACAGCAGGTATCATCGCAATGTTAACTGGCTGTTCGGACAACGAGGTTGGCGACGTCTCACTGGGTTTCTTCACAATGAAAGATATCAAGATGTCTTCTTTAGATGACGATAAGATCGCAGGTGTGACTTGCCATATCGCATCAATAGAGGCAAACCTCAGCCTTTCTGATCCAAGTGATAGCTCTATTTCTTGTCGTCAAACAGGTGAAATCACACCAGAAATGATTGCTCAAATTGACAAAAGCAAGTCAGGCGAAGTGGTATTTAAGAAATCAAAGAGTATTTTCTTCAAGACAATGAAGGTTCGCCGTATTTACGATGCAGAGAATCAATCACTGCTCTACTTGTCTTACACTACAAAGGAAACAGAAGGTAGCTTCAAACACAGCCTTTCAACTGTTCCGCTATGGGGTACAAAGGCTTACGTTGATCCCGCAACGTTAGTACCAACAGAATAGCGACAAGCGAATAGTCTTACGTAAATAGTCAAGCGAATCACCTGTACAGACATTGTACAGGTGATTCAAAATGTAATAAAAATGAAAGAAACAGAAATAAAATGTGATATCATGCGGCAAAATTTTTTCACTGTATTTTTCATATGAAGTTTCCTGGACAGCGTAAATCTAAGCACTACTTTCCAACTCACGCACGTGATCCGTTGGTCAACCAAATTCAACAAACACCCAAGCTACACCGCGCAACAATTGTCGGTGTTGGTCAAACGATTGTTGATATCGAAGCCCGTGTTGATAACGCGTTCTTAGAAAAATACGAGCTGAGTAAAGGTCACTCGCTAGTATTGGAAGAAAGTAAAGCAGATGCGCTATATGAAGAGTTAGTTGAGCGTGGTTTGATCACACATCAATACCCTGGCGATACTATTGGTAATACACTGCACAATTATTCCGTACTCGCAGACAGCAAATCTGTTCTGCTTGGCGTCATGTCTAAGAAAATTGAAGTTGGCTCATTTGGTTATCGTTACCTATGCCGCACTTCTTCTCGTATGAACTTAAACCACCTACAAACTGTTGATGGTCCTATTGGTCGTTGTTATACGCTCATTACCGAAGATGGCGAACGTACATTCGCGATCAACGAAGGACACATGAATCAACTGCTTCCTGAAAGCATTCCTGAGCAGGTTTTCGAAAAGGCCTCAGCGTTAGTCGTCTCTTCATACTTAATGCGCGGTAAGCCAGAAGATCCAATGCCAAAAGCCGTGCAAAAAGCAATTGAATACGCGAAATCGCACAATGTGCCTGTTGTACTCACGCTTGGTACTAAATACGTGATCGAAGGAAATGCTGAATGGTGGCAAGAATACCTAAAAGAAAACGTTACTATCGTTGCGATGAACGAAGATGAGGGTGAAGCTCTAACTGGCGAGAAAGATCCTCTACTTGCGGCTAATAAAGCACTTGAATGGGTAGACCTAGTGCTATGTACTGCTGGCCCAATCGGTCTTTACATGGCTGGCTACACAGACGAGTTAGCGAAGCGTGAAACGACTCTGCCATTGTTACCAGGTAACATCCCAGAGTTCAATAAGTATGAATTCAGCCGTGCAATGCGTAAGCAAGACTGCCAAGACCCAGTGAAAGTATACTCTCACATCGGCCCTTACTTAGGTGGTCCACTAGAGATTAAAAACACCAACGGTGCTGGCGATGGCGCGCTTTCTGCTCTATTACACGATATGGCAGCGAACAGCTACCACCACGTGAACGTGCCGAACTCAGAAAAACATGAATACACGTGCCTAACGTACTCGTCATTGTCCCAAATTTGTAAGTACGCAAACCGTGTAAGCTACGAAGTGTTGACTCAGCACTCTCCTCGCCTTTCTCGCGCGCTACCAGAACGCGAAGATAGTTTAGAAGAAACATACTGGGATCGTTAATCAGGCTTTAGCTAATTAGATGATTAACTAATTAGCTTTATTAGCTGGTGAGACTTTCCAGAACTAAAAGGGCTGCTATATGCAGCCCTTTTTGTATCAAACGATAATGTAAGTACAACCGAAGGTAATCAAATCGAATATTTTGCTCGTTTAAGATTTGATCTCGCGCAATGACTCTTTAGATCTGTTATCTTCCAGCACATAATTCGTGTGGTTTGCCTTTACTTGGCAAATTTATACAGTACTATCGCCACGCAAACGTTTACGTACCACCTTTCTGTTCTGATATAAGGATCAAATATGCTATCTGATATTGATATTTGTCGCTCAACTCCCCTTAAAAACATCAGTGAGGTTGCCAAACACGCTGGCTTACAAAATAACGAACACCAGCCACTAGGGCAATATAAGTCAAAGGTGTCTCTAACGTCACTGGAGCGTCTCGCTAACCAACAAGATGGTAAGTTGGTTGTCGTAACAGCGATTACTCCGACGCCGCTCGGTGAAGGTAAAACCGTTACCACAATCGGACTAGCACAAGGGCTCGCTAAGATTAACCAATCGGCAATGGCCTGTATTCGTCAGCCTTCAATGGGCCCAGTATTCGGCGTTAAAGGCGGTGCTGCAGGCGGTGGATATTCTCAAGTAGCCCCAATGGAACAATTAAACCTGCATCTGACTGGCGATATTCATGCTGTAACAGCTGCTCACAACCTCGCATCTGCCGCGATTGACGCACGTTTGTATCACGAGCAACGTGAAGGTTTAGGAGCTTTTGAAGCGCGCTCTGGCTTAAAAGCCTTAGATATCGATCCCAACAGAATCGTGTGGCGTCGTGTGCTCGATCACAATGACCGCGCACTTCGTATGCTCACCGTTGGAAAAAATGAAGCCGGTAAAACGATTAATGGCTTTGAGCGTGAAGACGGATTTGATATCTCAGCAGCTTCAGAGTTAATGGCAATACTCGCATTGGCGAATAACCTTCAAGACTTGCGTAAACGTATCGGTCGAGTGGTACTTGCGTATAACCAGCACGGCTTACCGCTAACGGCAGATGACTTCAGCGTTGCAGGGGCGATGACCGTAACAATGAAAGATTCTATCGAGCCTACATTGATGCAAACCCTTGAAGGCGTTCCTACGTTAATTCACGCTGGGCCATTCGCAAACATTGCACATGGCAACTCATCCATCATTGCCGATAAAATAGCATTGAAGCTTAGTGACTTTGTTGTAACTGAAGGTGGGTTCGGCTCAGATATGGGCTTTGAAAAAGCGTGCAACATAAAAGTGAAGGCGTCGAACAAGAAACCTGACTGCGCAGTTGTCGTTGCAACATTACGCGGCTTAAAGGCGAACTCTGGATTATACGATTTAAGACCAGGGAATCCCTTACCAGATTCAATTTTTAGTGATGACCAAGACGCGCTGATAGCAGGCTTTGAAAACCTTAAATGGCATATCAACAACGTCAAGCAGTACGGCGCACCTATTGTCGTTGCAATCAACCGCTTCCCACAAGACTCAATTCAAGAGCTAAACGCTTTAAAACAGATGATCATCGATTTTGACCCAAGTGTTCGCGTTGAAATAAGCGAAGCATTTGGCAAAGGCGGTGAAGGTGCCACTCAACTAGCGCATGCCGTCGTAAAAGCTTGCCAAGATAACAATGAGTTCAAGCCGTTGTATCAATCTGAACAGAGTTTGGAAGAGAAACTGATGGCAGTTGCTGAAGTTGGCTACGGGGCATCAAGCATTACATTATCAGCTCTTGCGAAGCAACAGCTTGAAGAATTTAACAAACACGGCTTTAACGGCCTATCGGTTTGCTTGGCAAAAACGCCGTTGTCTATCTCGACAGAAGCACACATAAAAGGAGCGCCGGCTCATTTTGACGTTCCTGTTAGAGAATTAAAACTGTGTGCTGGTGCGGGCTTTATTTATGCTTTGTGTGGCAATGTGATGACCATGCCTGGGTTACCTGATAAACCTGCATTTATGTCGTTGGATATTGATGACAAAGGGGACATCATCGGGTTAAGTTAATCAATACAATATCTTAGTTCAATTGAGAAGCTCACCAACGATTTGCCTACTCGCCATCTAACGAATTAGCCTGTTACGAGTAGGCATCATTTAGCGTTGTTTATTATTACTTAATCAATCAATTATCAACCCCAATTGCAAAAAGTTGCACTAAAACCATAATAATATGCAAATCTTGCTTTAAGTTCTGGGTCAAGATCACATTAAAAACCCTATAAAATATATAGTATTGCGCTGATTCTTTAAGGACAGCGATGAATACGAGTATAAAAAAGCTAATCAGTCAATTTCTGTGCACCTTATTTGCGCTAGGATTAGTCCCTGCCCTCTATATTAACTCCGAGCTTGATAGGGTCGAGGCTCAGCACGCGTTAAATATTAAACAGTCTAGCCAAAATCAAATCGAATATAGCTTCAATGAGCTTGCTGTTATTGTCGATCAAATCTCAAACTCTGTTCCTGCCATTGCCGATTCACGGACGCTGCTACGCGCAATTGAAGAGCCTTCAACTATCAATAGAGAAACATTAGAAGATCTTTGGGTAATGCTGGCTCGTGGCCAACAATATTACTCTCAACTTCGCTATCTCGATCTAGAGGGTAATGAAGTTTTTCGTATAAATTACAACAATAAAAAAGCAAAGATAGTTCCAAATAACAAGTTACAAGACAAATCAGCTCGTGGTTACTTTAAAACACTTCAGCAGTTAAAAATTGGAGAAGTTAGCTCTAATGGGATTGATCTGGAGATTGAAAATGGTGAGATCGTCCACCCACTGATCCCAGCACTGCGAATAATGACGCCAGTTGCTTCAGGCAACCGTATTCTCGGATATTTTATTGCCAACCTAAACATGCTTGAAATATACGACCGCCTTCTGTATCAAATCGGCACATCGTATGCTGTTCCCGTCATACTCAACCAAACGGGACATGTCATCATGGGGCCCGATATTGAAGAATCATTTGGACACCTTATTGAATCTCGTGCTGATAAAACTTACGCCAAGCTTTATCCAGAACTTTGGCGAGCGATTCAAGATGATCGCTCTTCAAGCTATTTTGATGGCAAAAACTGGTATTTCCATTCAAACATTAGTCCAAAAATAAAACAGTTTGAAGGGCCTATTTATATGGTTCTTCATATAAAAAATCAGCAAGTAAACAGTCAATACCAACGAGAGCAACACTCAATCCTGGTTCAGACGATTACTTTAGTTGTATTAATATCAATGATTTCAATCGGTTTCGTGCTTTGGAATATAAACCATAAAAAAAATAGTATTGAAAGCCAATTAGCCAAGGCAGCAATGAACGGTATGTCTGCATTGGTTATCACCGACAGAAACAACCGAATCATCAAGGTGAACCAAGAGTTTACTCGTGTCAGTGGCTACGAACTGGAAGATGTAAAAGGCCGCCAACCATCAATGTTTGCTTCTGGACGCTATAATCAAGAGTTTTACATTAAAATGTGGAGCGTAATTCAGAAAAAAGGCATGTGGGAAGGTGAAGTAGTCAATCGTCGCAAAGACGGGTCCTTAATTACTGAAATACTTCGAATTCAGACCATTAAAGATTCTAAAGGTGTCATCCAATTTTATGTCGCGTCTTTTGTTGATATCAGTAAACACAAAGAACTTGAGAAAAGGCTGCGAAACCTGAGTGAAAAAGATGCACTAGCAGAGTGTTGGAATCGACGTAAATTCGATCTTGAACTTCGCGATGAATGTTCCCGTGTCAACCGTTACCCAACCCGAGAGCAATCTTGCTTGGCGATCTTAGATATTGATCACTTCAAACGTATAAATGACAGGTTTGGGCACGATTACGGTGACCGCGTCATTCAAACAGTCGCTCAGGTACTACAACGTGAGTGCCGTGAAACCGATGTTGTTGCGCGCATCGGCGGTGAAGAATTTGGCATCATTCTGCCGCATACCACAACCGAAGAAGCAGAATACGTACTCAACCGTTTAAGAATCGCTGTGTGCATCGAACTGGACAACGTCGTTACCATTAGTGGTGGAATTACCAACCTAACGAACGACCCTGCCCTCAATTACAAGTGTGCTGATCTTGCCCTATACGAAGCGAAAGCTGCGGGTCGAAACAACGTATGTTTATTCCTAGACAGTGAGATGAGTGAAATCGCCTAACAGAAAATCAAGGCCGTTCCTTTAGGTTGTTAACCAAAGCGCTTGCCCACCTATTAGTAATTCATTCAACTTGGCGCAGGATAAAACTCTAAGTTATTCCCTTCGACCACAAGAATACAGTCCATGTTCGCCGCGTGAGCTGCCTGCTTACCAAGATTTGTATCTTCAAACACAACACACTGTTCCGGCTTCAAACCCATTCCAAAACAAGCATCAAGGAATGTATCTGGGTTTGGCTTGTGATTTTTAACGTCCGTGGCGGTCACTAAAATATCAAGCTTGTTTAGAATATCGGTTTTCTCTAACAATTGCTCGGCACTTTTACGTTGGCTCCCCGTCCCTACAGCGATTTTCTTACTACCCAAGTGTTCTAACAACAAAGAATGCGTACAAGGAATAATATCGCCTTTGTCTTCAATAGCCGCAAATGAAGCCATCTTAAAAGTAGATACAGCCTGTGGGTCAAGCGATAAGCCATATTTACTGTTCACTTCACCTGCTATTTTATAGCTAGGCATCCCGCCTAAACTGTGCAGCCAAGATGCCTCAAAATGAAAGCCGAACTGCTCTGCCGTTTTTTGCCATGCTTGTACATGGGCAGGCATCGTATCGATCAGCGTACCGTCCATATCAAAGATTAGTCCTTCATATGCAGCCAAATCTATTTTCATCACTACTACCACTCTTTAAGAAAGTTACTGATACCATAACCAATATTCAGTATCATGACCCCATATTACCGTTCAAAATGGATGTTTATGTTACAAATCTCAAACTCTGTTTCAATTCAAGACTGGGAAATTCAGTTAACTGCGATCAGAGCACAAGGAGCTGGCGGTCAAAACGTCAATAAAGTATCCAGCGCGATACACTTGCGTTTTGACATTAACCACTCAACACTACCTGATTTCTATAAAGAAAAACTGTTAGCACATAAAGATAACCGCATCACCAAAGATGGCGTGATTATAATTAAAGCTCAACAGTATAGGACTCAAGAACAAAATCGAGATGATGCCCTATTGCGTTTGAAGGAGTTGATCTTGGAGGCGACTAAAGTGCAAAAAGTCAGAAGAGCAACTAAGCCGACGCGTGGATCTCAAAAGAGACGTTTGGAAAGTAAGAAGCAAAGAAGTACAACAAAACAACTCCGTGGAAGAGTAAGTTAGGCGATTCTAAGCCGTCTATAGAACACCACTCTACTGCAGCACAGCTCTGTTTATTCAAGTAAATCGAACCATCAACACAATCACTAATATTGAATATCTAAACATAGTAAATCAACGTTCCTTAAGAATAACTAAACCGACACTACTGCTGCTTTTTGACAGACAAAATCAGTTTGATTAACAACATTCTTTCTTCACTGCTTAACAAGCGACTCGCCGCGGCTACGTCTGCCTCTGTCGGTTGAGATGCCCCAACAACATCAAGAACGACATCCAAATCCGTTACTTTCAAGGTTCTCATAATCGAACGATATTGAGACATTTTGATATCCGCTTCACCGCGCTCGATACGTTGGTACGTTTTTAAACTCATTCCAGAACTGAAAGCTAATTTTTCTTGCGATAAATTGGCTTGTTTTCTACGTTCAATCAGCGCTATCACGATAGGTTCTTGAGACATTATCTATTCCTAAATGGACAGTTATGACCTAATTTCAGCAAGAAACAGACCATATTGACGAACAACAGTTTACATAAGCTATCAAAGGCATATTATTCGCCCTATAAAAAGCGTTATGTTTCATAAACCTTCACACATTAACCGTGATGAACGAGCAGTCTAAAAACTTGAATATTCGAGTATTGGGAAGTAGTTAAAATTGCAAATTGCGAATAAAAAAAATGTCGAATGGGAAATTGCGAGTCAATATGAATTGGCTTTTTCTTGTATCAAACAGGCTTTAAAATCAAAGTATGCGCTAAGTGAGATCAGAGCAATACAACATAGGCTTCTAACTTATAAAGAAGTATTACTTCACCAGAGTATGCTAGATGACAAGGAAATGAAGCAAGCTTTTGAAGCACTCAATTCAACAGAGAAACAGATAGTAAAGAGTGGTATCAAGACAATTAACGATACTGTTAAAGAGATCGATGAGATCATTGAGAAATACGGCAGGAAATCGACCCTAGAATTGAACTAACAGAGAAGGTTTGAGCTACCATCTGGGGATGGTGCATAGTCGACAGAAAAAGCGAACAACAGGTAAGTCGACGATATCCAGAGACATCATGTCGACTTACACATTACATTAAGTTCTGCGTGATAGAGTAGATCTCAAGCCTGCAAGCAACATCAGCATCCCGAGCAATCCAAATGAAACACTACCACCACTGCTACCAGAGCCAGTCGATGTATGTGCATTCACATAAGCTGTTCGCTTAGCATCAGTAGAAACGAACTTAGCGGTTTCAGTACCAGCAATAACACTGTCAATCCAAGCTTCATAGTCTTGGATTTCCGTAAATACAGACGTTACGGTTGAATTTCCACCACAAGTATCTGGTCCAAAGCTGGTAATACCAACTTGTCTATAATCAGCACCATCTTTCCAATACACTGGGCCGCCTGAATCGCCTTGACACGTACCACCGTACAAACCAGAAGTAGCCCTGTCACCAACAAAACAGATTTGATTATCAGTTAACGATGAACCGTCAGTAAAGGCTAAAGCACAAGTAGCGTTGTCTACGTAATTCAAGTCAGCCTTCTGCAACAAAGTTGTCCCGTCAAAGCCTGATCGTGTATCACCATGCCCAACAGCAACAAAGTCATTAACACCAACACGGTAACTCTCATCGGAAGGACGCTTAACCACATCGTTAACTGAATCAATATTAAGTGCGCTTTCTAACTTAAGAATAGCAACATCATTGCGTAATAGATCACTCAACGCATTTGAATAATCACTGCGATAGTAAACTTCTGAGACTCGCGCTTTTTGAATATTCCCATTAGGAAACTGAGAAGTATCTTCAATTTGAGGAACGACAACCGTAAATAACTGCCCTTCTTCATTGCCGTAAATACAGTGTGCTGCCGTCAGAATATGCGTTGGATCTAAAATTGTTGCTCCACAGTATGGGCCTGTAGAGTAAACACCGTCATAATCAATACGATCAATGAACAAGCTCGCCATCGAAGGGAAATCAGTTACTGATGCATTACTGCCATTCACAATATAAGGTGTTACACCTGCATCAGGAGTAATTTCGAACGCACTTTCCGTTGCCATTACACTGGATGTGTAAATCAATGGTACTAAAAGTCCTAAAACGGCCTTACGAACCGGGCTCATTGTATGGTTCACATTCATAGTTAACTCCTTGTAACCCCTACCACTTATACACAAAAATAATGAGTCGCCACCATAACACGCCATAACCATCAGTATAGTAAGTATTTATAACGAAATGGTCACACATCTCACTATTTAAGCTGATTTTCGAACCAAGCTGAGTGGATTAGATACGCTCCAAATAACAAAAAAGCCCATTGTCTTATTTCTCCATCCAGAGAAAACACAATAGGCTTTTTGTCAATGTGGAATAATTCTCTCAGAAGAGATTAGCCACGATAATAACGCTGAGGTACAAACGGCATTTTTTCTACTGTCATTGGTAGCTTCTTACCACGAACTTCAGCGAATACTTCAGTACCGATAACTGCTAGGTCAGTGCGAACGTAAGCCATAGAAACTGGCTTACCAGCGTTAGGACCCGCAGTACCACTTGTTACTACGCCAATCTTGTTGTCTTCAGCATCAAACAACTCAGCGCCTTCACGTACTGGCGCTTTAGTCTGACCAACAAGACCAACACGCTTACGTTGTACGTCTTTCGTTGCGATTTGCTCAAGGATGATATCAGCGCCAGGGAAACCGCCAGCACGTTCACCGTCAGTACGACGCACTTTTTGGATACCCCATAGAAGGCTAGCTTCTACTGGTGTTGTCGTTGTATCTAGATCGTGACCATATAGGCAAAGACCACACTCAAGACGAAGTGAATCACGAGCACCAAGGCCGATCCACTCAACTTCAGCTTCTGAAGTCAGCTTACGCGCTAACGCTTCTGCGTGATCGTTCGGTACAGAGATCTCGTAGCCATCTTCGCCCGTGTAACCACTACGGCTCACGATGCATTCAACGCCATCGATATCGACTTTTTGAACGTCCATAAAAAGCATATCTGCAACACTAGGTTGGAAACGAGCAAGAACTTCAGACGCTTTAGGGCCTTGAAGTGCTAATAAAGCGCGATCATCAATAACTTCAATTTCCACGTCAGCTGGAAGGTGCGCCGTTAGGTGGTCGATATCTTGTGTCTTGCATGCTGCGTTCACAACAACAAACAGGTGGTCACCTAGGTTTGCCACCATCAGGTCATCCATAATGCCGCCCTGCTCGTTAGTAAAGAACGCGTAGCGCTGCTTACCAGAAGGAAGGTCAATAATATCTACAGGAACCAAAGATTCTAAGACAGCAGCTGCGTTTTCACCATGAAGACGAAGTTGCCCCATGTGAGAAACATCAAAAAGACCGGCAGCATCACGAGTGTGTAAGTGCTCTTTCTTTACACCTAATGGATACTGAACTGGCATGTCATAGCCAGCGAAAGGAACCATTTTTGCGCCCTCTTCAACGTGAAGTGCATGCAGTGGTGTTTTTAGTAGGTCTTGATTTGCGTGTTCTTGAGTCATTTTATTCTCCATGAAGCGTTGCAGGCTTTCCTAAATCGAATCTGCCGCTTATATCTCTATTTAGAGTCGCCCTAACGATAGTGATTACCGTTAGAAACAGTAGATAGTAAAAAGTGATGTCTTTTATATAGGTTTATAAAGCTAGCGTTATAAAAACAGACAGCAGTACAAAAACTCTACAACTCACTTTCTAAGAATTCACTTCAGTAAACTTCAATCAACATGAGTAAACCGTGTTCACTATAATAAACAAGGCTGAGTCAGTTTTACACCCTTAACAAGATTAAAACAGCTCAAAATGTGACATTTAACAATTTAAAAACAATTATTCGATGCATACAAAAACGCGATATTGATGATTTTCACATCAATATCGCGTCATTTGGCAAACGTTAGAAACAAAAGCAAACGTTTGCATCCACTATAAGAAATTCGACCTTTGTTAATTTATTTTGCTGTCACCCACAAAATGAGCGCGTCTTCTGCGCTAGTCGAGATAAGCATGTGACCCATATTGGCATCGTAATACATGCTATCACCTTCACTCATAGGCACCGGTTCGTAGAACTCTGAGTAGAACATCACATCGCCGGAGATAATCATTAAGAACTCTTCACCGTCGTGACGAACCCAATCATTGTACTCTTCAAAAGTACGAGCTCTCACGCGGCTCTTAAATGGCATCATCTTCTTATTAGACAGCTCTGTTGCAAGCAGTTCATGCTCGTATGTTGGGGTTGGATGAGGTTTACCCTGACCGACTTTAGTTAAATCTCGCCGACCTGTTGCAACTTTTTTTCTAGGTGGTTCAAATAGTTGCGGCATATCTATTTGCAAACCCATCGCTAATTTTTGCATAGCTTGAAAGGTTGGCGAAATTTGTTCGTTCTCGATTTTACTGAGCGTAGAACGAGCTAAGCCAGTACGCTGACTCGCCTCTTCTAGCGTAATCCCAAGCTTGCTGCGAATATCTTTAATACGCTGACCGAGCCTAAGTGGTTCAATATTCTGGTCTAACGTTTCTTTCGCCAACGTTAAAGATGGGTACTCATCATAAATGTCTTCTGACATAGGTCCCTCATTAATTTCTTACTTCCTGTCTATTAAACTCATTGTTGCATGAAGCGCTTTGTTGATTAAAGAGCGCACACAGAAATAAAGCGTGCTCCCCGTAGCAAAACCAGAAAAGTTGTTTCCTATTGGAAATTTTTGTTGAAAATTGAATTTAACGGAGCTATGTTATCGACTTGTTAGATGAAGAGATGCTACTTCAGCTTGCTGCAAATGATAAATTTAACATTTGTAAGAGCTGTTTTTACCCGAACTTTTTTGGGAAACAATTCGTGCTGCATTGATCCTACAACGATCGCTTAGACGCTGTAAGAGTATATTTATAACGCTATTCACGTTTATTTATACCTATATAGCGCAAACGATACCGATGCAGAAATCAACGTAAGACCTAATGGACTATAAAAACAATCACCATTAGCTTAATGAAAGGTCTCGACAATGAACGCTTACCAAAACCATAGCTTAGACAGTTTTTTCTCTACAAACCTATCTGGTACTGACAACGCTGTATTTGCTGGAATCCAAGCAGAGAACACTCGTCAAAACGAACAAATCGAACTTATTGCTTCTGAGAACATCGTTTCTAAAGCAGTAATGCAAGCTCAAGGCACTTGCCTAACCAATAAATACGCGGAAGGTTATCCAGGCCGTCGTTATTACGGTGGTTGTGAGCACGTAGATACCGTTGAATCTATTGCGATTGAACGCGCTAAACAGCTGTTCAAATGTGAATACGTAAACGTGCAGCCTCACTCTGGCGCTCAAGCAAACGGAGCAGTTAAACTTGCGCTACTTCAACCTGGCGACACTATCCTAGGTATGTCTCTAGACGCTGGTGGTCACCTTACACACGGTGCACGTCCTGCAATGTCGGGCAAGTGGTTCAACGCAGTACAATACGGTGTAGACCGCGATACTCTAGAAATCGATTATGAAGCGGTACGCGCTTTAGCTATCGAAAGCCAACCTAAAATGATTATTGCTGGTGGTAGTGCTATCCCACGCGTTATTGATTTTGCCAAGTTCCGTGAAATCGCTGACGAAGTTGGCGCAATCCTAATGGTAGATATGGCACACATCGCGGGCCTCATCGCAACAGGTGCTCACCCTAGCCCACTACCACACGCACACGTTGTTACTACAACAACTCACAAAACACTTCGTGGCCCACGCGGCGGTATGATTCTTACTAACCACGAAGACATCAACAAAAAGATCAACTCTGCAGTGTTCCCTGGCCTTCAAGGCGGCCCACTAATGCACGTTATCGCGGCTAAAGCTGTGGCGTTTGGCGAAGCTCTTGGCCCAGAATTTAATACTTATATTGATTCAGTGATCGACAACGCAAAAGTTCTCGCTGAAGTGTTGCAAACTCGCGGTTGTGACATTGTGACTGGCGGTACAGACACGCACCTGATGTTGGTTGACCTTCGCCCTAAGGGCTTGAAAGGTAACGTAACTGAAGAAGCATTAGAACGTGCAGGGATCACATGTAACAAAAATGGCATACCATTCGATACAGAGAAGCCTATGATTACTTCTGGTATCCGTTTAGGTACGCCAGCTGGAACCAGTCGTGGTTTTGGCACTGAAGAATTCAAACTTATCGGTGAATGGATCGGTGATGTACTTGATGGCTTAGTTGAGAGCCCTGAAGGCAACGCTGAAGTTGAGCAACGTGTTCGCAAACAAGTTAAAGAGCTTTGCAAGCGCTTCCCTCTTTACCGTTAAACCGTTTTTAAGATTTAAATTAAAACCTCATAAATTTTTGGAGAATAAGCAATGGACAATACACTAAAGTTTGCAGACAGCCACGAGTGGGTAAAAGACAACGGTGACGGTACTGTGACTATCGGTATTTCTGAGCACGCTCAAGAAATGCTAGGTGACGTTGTGTTTGTTGACCTGCCTGACACTGGAGACGAAATAGAAGCTGGTGAAAGCTTCTCTCTCGTTGAATCAGTGAAAGCAGCTTCTGATATCTACGCACCAATCTCTGGCGAAATCGTAGAAATCAACGAAGAATTAGAAGATAGCCCTGAGTTAATTAACGAAGAATCTTATGAAGGTGGCTGGATTGTTAAAGTGAAGATGTCTGATGCGTCTGAACTAAACAACCTTAAAGATGCGGAAGAATACCTAAGCTCTATCGAAGAAGATTAATAGGTAACCTCATTACGATAAAGCTGCTCTTGTGAGCAGCTTAATTTTAGGGGCTAGCTCACGGCTCCAGAGAGAAAGTAGAACATATCATGACTGAATTACTTCAAAGCCAATTACTGAAAGACCTGGGTACTCAAAACGAGTTTGTTGCTCGTCATAACGGCCCTAATAAAGCAGACCAGCAAAAAATGCTTGAAGCGATCAACGCGACTAGCTTAGACGCACTGATCGATGAAACGGTTCCTGCACAAATCCGTCTTGAAAAACCAATGACACTTGCTGCGCCACTGAGCGAAATGGACATGCTGACCTCTCTTAAGGAGATCGCGAACCTAAACCAAGTAAAACGTACTTTCATTGGCCAAGGCTACTACAACACATTCACTCCAAACGTTATTCTGCGTAACGTTTTAGAGAACCCAGGCTGGTACACAGCTTACACACCATACCAACCAGAGATTTCTCAAGGTCGTCTTGAAGCTCTACTAAATTACCAACAAATGGTAATGGATCTAACAGGTATGGAAATCGCGAACGCATCCCTTCTTGATGAAGCGACAGCGGCTGGCGAAGCAATGACACTGTGTAAGCGTGCTGGCAAAAGCAAGAGCAAAGTATTCTTCGTTGCTGACGATGTTCACCCTCAAACACTAGAAGTTGTTAAAACTCGTGCTGAGTACATCGGTTTTGAAGTAATGGTTGGCGCTCTTGAAACACTTCCTGAGCAAGACGTATTTGGTGCGCTTCTTCAATACCCTAGTACAACGGGTGAAGTTCGCGACTTAACAGACATCATTGCGAAAGCTCAAGCTAACAAAACACTGGTAACAGTTGCTACTGACCTACTTGCTTCAGCTCTACTCAAGCCAGCTGGCGAAATGGGCGCAGACGTAGTCATCGGTTCAGCGCAACGTTTCGGCGTTCCTATGGGTTACGGCGGTCCACACGCTGCATTCATGGGTACTCGTGAAAAGCATAAGCGTACAATGCCAGGTCGTGTAATCGGTGTATCTATCGATACTCACGGTAACCAAGCACTACGTATGGCAATGCAAACTCGTGAGCAACACATCCGCCGCGAGAAAGCGACATCGAACATCTGTACAGCTCAAGCACTTCTAGCAAACATGGCGTCTTTCTACGCGGTTTACCACGGTGCAGAAGGCCTACGCACTATTGCTCGTCGTACACACCACATGACAGCTATCCTAGCGGCTGGCCTGACTAAAGCGGGTTACGAGCTAACAAACAACAGCTTCTTCGATACCATCACGATCAACTCTGAAGAGAAGACAGATGCACTGTATGCGAAAGCACAAGCAGCAGACATCAACCTTCGCCTTCTCAAGGGTAAAATCGGTATCAGCTTAGATGAAACTACAACGATCGACGACGTGAACTCACTGTTTGCAATCTTCGACGTGAAAGAAGACGTTCAAGCACTATCTTCTGACATTGCATCAAACGAGTTTGCAGCAATTCCAGAAAACTGCCGTCGTGAATCAGAGTTCCTAACTCACCCAGTATTCAATACGCACCACAGCGAAACGCAAATGATGCGTTACCTAAAACAGCTTGAGAACAAAGACTTCTCACTAACGCACGGCATGATCCCACTGGGAAGCTGTACGATGAAGCTGAACGCTGCTGCTGAGATGATTCCAGTAACATGGCCTGAGTTTGGTTCAATTCACCCATTCGCACCTCTAGAGCAAGCTGCTGGTTACACGGCACTAGCAAAAGATCTTAAAGAGAAGCTATGTGAAATCACTGGTTACGACGATTTCTCACTACAGCCTAACTCTGGTGCATCTGGCGAATACGCAGGTCTAATCGCAATTCAACGTTACCATGCAAGCCGCGGTGAAGCTCACCGTAACGTTTGTCTGATTCCAAGCTCTGCGCACGGTACTAACCCTGCTACAGCATCAATGGTTTCAATGAAGGTAGTGGTTGTTAAGTGTGATGAAGATGGCAACATCGACATGACAGACCTAGCAGCGAAAATCGAGAAGCACAAAGAAAACCTATCAAGCATCATGATCACTTACCCTTCTACGCACGGCGTATACGAAGAGCAAGTGAAAGAAGTGTGTGAACAAGTTCACGCAGCGGGTGGTCAGGTTTACCTAGACGGCGCGAACATGAACGCTCAAGTAGGTCTAACTTCACCTGGCTTCATCGGTTCAGACGTATCTCACTTGAACCTACACAAAACATTCTGTATTCCACACGGTGGTGGCGGTCCGGGTATGGGTCCTATCGGTGTTAAATCGCACCTAGCACCTTTCCTACCGGGTCACATCGAAAACGGTGTCCAAGGTTCTGACTACGCGGTATCAGCAGCAGATTTAGGTAGTGCTTCAATCCTACCTATCTCTTGGGCTTACATCGCAATGATGGGCGAACCTGGCCTTACGGACGCGACTAAAGTTGCGATTCTAAACGCGAACTACGTGATGGAGAAACTACGTCCTCACTACCCTGTTCTTTACCGTGGCACTAACGGCCGCGTAGCTCACGAATGTATTATCGATATTCGTCCGCTTAAAGAAGACACAGGCATCAGCGAAGAAGATATTGCTAAGCGTCTAATGGACTTCGGTTTCCACGCGCCTACTATGTCTTTCCCAGTAGCTGGCACACTAATGGTTGAGCCAACTGAGTCAGAAGATTTAGAAGAGCTAGACCGTTTCTGTGAAGCGATGATTGCAATCCGTCACGAAATGGCAGCTGTGAAAGCGGGTGAATGGCCACTAGACAACAACCCTCTAGTGAACGCACCGCACACACAAGTTGACCTAGCTGGCGCAGAATGGGATCGCCCTTACTCTCGCGAACTGGCTTGCTTCCCATCGAAAGCAACTAAGAACTCGAAGTACTGGCCAACAGTTAACCGTGTAGACAACGTATACGGCGACCGTAACCTAATCTGTTCTTGCCCAAGCATCGATAACTACGAAGACTAATTCGTAGCGGCGCTAAGCAGCGAAACATAACAAAGGCGAACCAAACGGTTCGCCTTTTTGTTTTCTGAAATCTGAGCCTGACAAAAGCATTGACCTTACCGTAAGGGAAAGGTTTATGGTTGTTTTAAACCAACACTGAATTAGGAATCAATGATGGGATGTTGTAACAAGGCTCCAAAAGGTGGTGCCCCTCTTGGCTTACTTTTGAAGGTAACGTTAGGGATTGGGCTTTTGGTGTTTCTGCTGGCTCTGTGGCAGTAGAAGCTAATGTAACTAGGTTTGAATCTAAGAAGTGATGGTTAAGTAAGGGGTAGATAGCGCCAAATTGCTATTGGCGCCATAGTCGTTTGTTATAAGTACAGTTTCTACGTTACTTGATTTGAACTGAGCACTTTAGCTAAGTGTTCAGAGTAGTCGATGACAGCTTTCAAGATAAGAGTTGTTACACCAAACTCATGTTGTTCAATCTCAAATATGTCGATCATACCAATTAACTGTGAGTCGCTATATTGATTCGCGCTGTACATTAGCTTCAAGCTTTCAAGAGATAGGTTCGAAATAAATTTAACAGTCACATCAAATTCACCATACTTGTCAACGAGTGTCCTAACTTTCATTGATTTCTGACTTAGTTCACTGTTCGAAATGTGAACATTATAGTTTCTTAACAACTTTATCATGTGAAGAATAGGGTTCTTAGATTTATATATAGCAAACTCCGCATTGCTCAACGTCGGATATAGTTGTTTCAATAAATCTTCAAGACCAACAAATTCACATAAAGCTGACCGTATATGAGTCGCTTCCTTTGCACTCAAAGGTATACACTTTTTTACTGGCTCACCAGATACCATCGAACAATGGTAAATGACACTGCAAACTCGATCATAGACATCTGGAAAATCTACCAACCCTTTTGCTGGCTCAGGGGTCAATAAGTACCCATGTTCAACTTTTGTAGCAAGATTAAAATCTAATTTCATACTGAGAACTCAACGTACTTATAACGCCCAATTAAGGTGTGAGCCACGCTACCACTAAACTAGACTTAGACACCGTAATCACTGAACTTGACCCAAACCAAAAATGCCAAGCGTGGGGAGTCACTCTTAAATTGTTTGTTATAACGTTTCAAAATCCAAGCGCAAATCTAATAAGTCGCTTGTTGCATGAAGTTCAAACACAATTTGTGTGCAACCTACCGTACCTGTTTTGTGAGTAGCTGTATCTTTACACATCTCATACGCGACAAAATTTAGGTTTTTGCAAGCATTAAGTAAATCTACTTCACGAGGAAGCTTCAGCAAGCGTGCCACTTTTGAATAAAATGGGATTGCTTCTTTTTTTGATAAAATTGTAGATATTATCTGGCGCAGCTCATTTTGATCATCTAGAGAAGCGTTTGCATTAGTAATTTTTGCACGATTTTTTAGGCAAAATGCTGACAGTGAACCAAGAGCCTCTTTAAAGGAAACTATCGGTTCTAGCACTAATTTCAAAACAAACTGTCCCAAAACAAAAACTAAGAAACCTGAAACTACTGTAAGTAAAACTGACACTTTAAACCCTCTAAGTTATAACGCCTTGTTAAGGTGTGAGGCACGCAATACTGACGCCTCTGCATACCACCTTAATCACTGTACCTACCGCATAGTAAAAATGCCACGCGTGCCGAATCACCCTTGAACAATTTGTTAGGCAAATTTTAAAAATATGCACCGACTACTGACATGCAGTGCTGAACCGTGTTCTCTTTTTCACCGACTGGCGCGACATAATGAATTGCCGATTCAGCATCCGCCCTACTCGACAACTTACTAATAACCCACGCAGCTAAGTACTTTGATGACAAACAACCACCTGCTGTTGCAAGATTACCATTAGCATAAAATGGCTGCTCTAGAACGGTCACTCCTGATTCGACAACCCAAGGTCTCGTTGTTAAATCGGTACAAGCTGGTATTTGATGCAGTAAACCAAGCACAGACATGAGCAAAGTACCTGAACATTGCCCACCAATTAACTGAGTTTCAGGGTTTAGCTTTAACCTTGAAAGTATATCTCTATCTTGAGCAATATCGCGCGTTAGTACACCGCTACCAAACAATACAACGTTGGCTTGATTCGCAAACTCTAGAGGCTGTTGAGATTGAATTGTAACTCCGTTCATTGAAGTGACGTACTGAGATGGACTCGTTATTTGCACGTTCCAACCTGCGTCTTTCATTCGGTTTAAAATTCCCGCGGCTATAAATGAATCAAGTTCATTAAATCCGTCAAATGTTAGTACTGCGATATCCATATCTACTCCTATTTGCCTAACAGCTATTAGATAGAAAATTCTGCATTTAAATATAGAATATTTCTATCTAGTTTCTTATGCCATCAATTGTACTAAATTTGGTTCATCTATAACAGTGACTTATGATGTGCGCATTGAAATTCAACAAGCAAATATAAAAACTTTCTATCTAGTATGATTCACATTAAAATCATCAGGTTATGTACATAGAAACAGTATCTAACACCATGTAAATCTGGCGTTCTTCCAGAGCAAATTAGCCCCTATAAATCCAATGCTTGACCCTATACGGTAAGGTGTTTATATTGTCGCCCGCCCAACGGGCACATCCTAAAATACACACCGGCCATCCTGCCATCATTCGTGTATTTATATTGGTGTTGTGAACTTCCATGCTAACGAAATTTCGTCCTTTTACTCGTGAATCGGGTGCGCTTATGCATCTTTCGATTCCAATCATTTTGACTCAAATAGCTACCCAAGCCATGGGATTTGTCGATACGACAATGGCTGGCCAAGTAAGCCCTGCCGATCTCGCCGCTATTGCACTTGGCACTAGCCTTTGGATCCCAGTGTTACTGCTACTGCGTGGCGTGATTATGGCGTTAACGCCTGTTGTCGCTTACCACCGCGGCGCACGTGACTTTCAAAGTATCTCTATTGAATTCTTCCAGATGGTTTGGTTGGCATTAATTTCTAGCGTATTACTCATCGCTTATTTGGTGAGTGCAAAACCGATCTTAGAATGGATTGGTGTAGCCGCTGAGATCATTCCAATTGGCAGTGACTATGCGTTCGCCCTAGCCTTTGGTGTACCGGGTATTGCTCTGTTCTACACCTTAAACGGCTTCTGTGAGGGTATGAACAACACCAAAGTACCAATGATCATTTCGGTGGTTGGTTTGTTGGTGAATATTCCGGTCAACTACGTGCTTATCTACGGAAAGTTCGGCTTCCCTGAAATGGGCGCTGTAGGTTGTGGCTGGGCAACAAGTTTGGTGTATTGGCTGATGTCGGGAATGCTGTATTCCTACATAAAAGGTCATCACCACTATAAAACCATCATCAGCTTTGCAGACGCTAAGCCAAAAGCAAAAGAGATGCTTCATCTTTTAAGACTAGGTTTGCCTATAGGCATGAACATCGCAGTATGTGGCAGTATCTTTGCGGTAATCGCACTGATGATTGGTCGTATTGGTGCAGAGAACGTGGCAGCAGCACAAATTGCTCTGAATATATCGAGCCTGACTTACGTGATTCCAATGAGTATCTCATTTGGCATTACAATTCGTGTTGGGCATGCACTAGGCGAGCAAGATGAACTAGGCGCAATTGAACGCAGCAAAGTCGGTATCTTAGTTGCAGCATTAATCTCACTTCTTTCAGTAGCGATGTTCTTACTGTTCCCTGAGTGGATCATTAGGCTTTACACCACCGACCCTGCGATAAGCGCAACGGCAGCGGTATTGTTGACCTTTACAGCTATGTATCAATTCAGCGATGCATTGCAAACGTCTGCTAACGGCGCACTGCGTGGCTATAAAGACACTAAGATCCCGATGATCTTAGCTATCGCTTCATATTGGGGCTTGGCACTACCACTGGGCATGGTGTTGGGCTTAACAGACCACATTGTACCTGCAATGGGTGAAGAAGGCTTTTGGATTGGTATCCTAACGGGATTGAGCGTTTCAGCGACGCTGATGTTAATTCGCTTGCGATACGTGATTAAGAAGCGTGACTTGCCGCCAGCAGATGCAGCAATAGCAAACTAAGATAGACCATTAAGCTAATACAAAAAAGCGCGTTATTGCTACTCGGCAATAACGCGCTTTTTTATTGAATTTCTATAAGTCAGTTAATGTATTTGGGTTAACATTCGTCATTCACTACACGAACGGTGCATTCACAACCACCAGCAGGACATTCATTTCCGGTTACTCGCCCACCAAAAGAATCGTAAAGAACATAACAACCTTGGCGCGTTTCTAGATCCGCGTCAGTTATGTTCGTACTATCTAATTCAGCTTGGGTAAAATCGTAGTCATACCCGACCACAGTGTGTCGATTACCAAAATCAGAAGTTAAGCTGTCATCATCTGACAAAGTCATAAAGTCGATCATCGTCAATTTGTCGCCCGACTCTCCCCGGCTCTCTGGGCAAAGCGTTCCCCAATCAACCTCAACGCTACCGATACCAAAATCGATTACATAGTTACTCTGATCACCTGGATTTGATGCGTCAGGATCAAGCCCTGCGATAATAGCTTTAGAAGTCACCTGCGTGATCACGCCTTCCATCGCACCCGCAACACCTTCAAGTACTGCTTCTCTCGCTGACTCTTGAATATTGAGGAACCTCGGGGCTGTTGTAACGGCCAATACTCCAAGTATCACGATCACAATGATTAATTCCATTAAAGTAAATCCGTTTTTCTTCATAACACCCACATCAACTGACAACTACAGATACAATTACTGAATGAATTATCAATAACTATACATCGTGATGAGATGCGGGACACCTTATGTGTCGCGTCAGAGTTGTTGTTTAGTCGATTTTTAGACCTTGCGCATGAGAGGATGAAAATTAACGCCTTGTTGTCGCTGTCTTATTTGATCGCGTTGTTTTGAATGAGCTAAATTGTCACGATATTACACTGCAGGTACATTCTTCATTTCTGTTGCGCTCTATCGGAGTATCTGCGTCTGCATATCGCAAAAAAATAGCGCTCATGTATGACATAAGCGCTATTCAATAACTGGAGACTCACACATCTCTTAAAGAGGTATGTTGGGAAGTCTAGATTTTAAATGAACCAACATAACGATCGAGAACTTGTGACAACTCTGCCAGCTGCTGGCTTGATTGCTCTAGCTTCTCACTTGCGCTCAAACCGTTTTTGACTGAGCTATTAACCGTATCCATGTTCATATTAATTTCATTCGCCACCGCTGATTGCTGCTCAGTTGCTGTGGCAACTTGAGTGTTAATATCGAGAATGGCCAAAACTTGCGTGGAAATTTTTTCCAAAGCTTGGCGAGCCATTTCTGTTTCAGTCGTACCGTCTTCAATTAAGCTCTTACTATTACTCATCGAGCTAACAGCGTTCTTAGCTTCGGTTTGAAGTTGGTTGATCATGTTGTCAATTTCATCGGTAGACTGCGCAGTTTTTGTCGCAAGATTACGAACTTCATCAGCAACTACAGCAAAGCCTCGGCCAGCCTCACCAGCACGCGCAGCTTCAATTGCAGCGTTTAGTGCAAGCAAGTTTGTTTGCTCAGAGATACCTCGAATAACGTCAAGAATCGTACCGATGGACTGTGTATTATCAGCAAGGCTCACGATGATGTCAGAAGCACTATTCATCTCTGCTTCAAGATTCAAAATTGAAGTCGACGTTTTTTCGATTGTCTTATGACCTTCTTGAGTTTCACTCGCAGCCATATTTGCCGCACTGGCCGCATTGGCCGCGCTAGATGCAATTTCATTGACCGTAGCAATCATCTCATTCATAGACGTCACGACCAACATAGTTTGTTCGTTCTGTTCTTGTCCTCTTTGCAATGCTTGCTGCGATTGCTCACGAAGACCAATAGCGGTGCTATTTAATTCAACACCCGTATTCACCGTTTGGGTAATTATCTCGTGGACCTTACCAACAAACACATTGAAAGCCGTTGAGATTTGAGCAACTTCATCATTCCCTTTGATCGGCAGACGTACTGATAGATCGCCATCACCTTCAGAAATATCTCGTAGTGTGTTTTTTAGTACCAAGAGAGGCTGCATCAGTTTGTTCAGAAGAAACGATAGAACAACGAGACAAACAACAAAAATGAAAACCATCGAAGCGAGCTGATAGCTAATAATGCCATTCGTTGCTTGGCTAACCTCTGTGATCGGGATACCGATATCAAAAGTACCGTACAGCTCACCGTTGACGTAGATCGGTGCCATGATGTCAAACACCCACACTTGTTGAACATCTGCGTACCACTTCGAATACTGTTGTACGCCTTTGGTTGCACCTTCAACGGTATAACTATCTTCATAAACTTTATTGAGCTTATTTTTATCGCTGTGTGCGATAGCACTTACGTTGCTATCAATAACAATGGCATAAGTCACATCAGATCGCTTTTTCAGCTCACCCACCAGCTTTTGTAAATCTTGAACTGGGTTGTCCGAATTCTCTAAGATATACCCAGCGTTCCCAGCCAAGAACTCAGCTTGAACTTGAGATTTGTTCAATATTATCTCATCAATTTTTTCGCTTGAGATGAAATAAGTTGACGCCATACTCGCAGCGACGGCAATGCCAAACATTATAAAAACGGCAAATAGGATTGTTTTCTTCATTTCGGTTGTCTCGACGCAAGTTTGTTAAAATTTCTCTAAAGGTTTCAAAAAATGAAACCAAAGCTCGCACGTTTTCTCTCGTGTTCAAGCTCACCACTATTCCTTTATCTGTTAAAAGCCCGATAACTTTAGCTGAAGAATATAAAAAACATATGCTGATCACATTTGTGCAACACGAAAAATCATTAAAAAAGTCAATTAATTGGAAATCAAGTAGTTGGATATCAAGTTAAAGGGAAGAAATATCGCTTAATAAATAAGTGCAAAACACCCGTTAATGTAGCGTCAGTTCAGGTCGGAACAACATAATCAAATCACATAGACAGCCCAATAAGAGCCGTCCTTGATGCGTTGCGATGCAAAGACACTCTTCCCACTAATCGATTTCTAATAAAGATGTAACCCATTTTTGTAGCGGATCGTCATTATATCTCGGGTGCCAAGCGGCTATCACATCGAAACTCTCAGGCGATTGTTCCATTGGAAGTTTGACTAGGTTCAGCCCTTCTATCGCTCTGGATGGTAAGAAAGCAATCGAGTCAGTGGTGTTTAAATACATAGGCACAATCGAGAAACACGGGGCGGATACTACGACATTGCGCTTTAATCCGAACTTCCCAAACCATTCGTCAATCGACCCTTTAAAGTTTGGACGTGATGGTGACGCAATTATGGTTGGATAACTTGCAACCTCTTCTAATGAAGGCGTGGTTTGTGCGATAGATGAATGAGGTGAAGTAACACAAACATGGTTCTCTTCAAACAGCTTAATGACTTTATAACTATCTGGAATGTAATCAGGGAATGCGATGGCTAAGTTCACCTTACCGCTTTCCATTAGCTCCTGCAGATTATCGATTTCGAAGTCACGCACAATCAACTTTAACTTTGGCGCTTGCTCCCTTAGCTTTGCAATTAAGCTTGGTAGGATGATCTGCTGGGCATAATCCGTCGCCGCAATCACAAACGTCCCGTTAGCTTTCTCCGGCACAAAGTTGGTCTTTGATAACAACAAATTGAAATCGATAAGTAAACGATCCACTCCTATCGATAGCTCTTGTGCAAACGTCGTCGGGACAAAGCCATTAGTTTTCCTTACAAATAACCTATCGTCGAACACTTCTCTTAGTTTCTTCAAATGCTCACTAACAGCTTGCTGAGTCAGCCCCAATTGATTGGCGGCTTTGGATGCGTTCTCTTCACGTATTAGCGCTTGGAAAACCCTGAGTTGCTTTATGTCTAATCGGTCTAATTTGCTCAAACTTACCTACCGCTCTGAAATTGGATTCTTTGTGAGTGTAACACTGCACAAGAAAAACCAGTAACACTCACAATTAAGCTTTGTTTCTACTTGTTTAGCTATTTGGTTAAAGTTCTTCCATCGAAACGAAACACATACAGATCGGAGAACAATATGAAAACAATCATTCTAATTGGCGCACGTGGCAAGATGGGTCAAGCAGCATTAATGGGCTTAGGCAATCATAACGTTATCACTGCGGGTCGCTCTGGCGATGTAGACCATATTGTTGACATCACTGACCCACAATCAATTGAAGCGCTGTACAAGAACGTTGGACACTTTGATGCGGTTGTGAACACCGTTGGCCTCTGCGAATACAATACCTTTGCGGATATGACGGAAGAACAGTGGATGACCACGGTAATGAGCAAGATGATGGGACAAATTAACCTTGTTCGTATCGGCCAAAAGTACATCGCTGACGGTGGTTCATTTACGCTGATTAGTGGCATATTGAACGTTAAACCAATCCCTTTTGCAATTGCCGACGCAACCACAAGCGGTGCGATAGACACCTTCGTAAAGTGTGTCGCTTATGAAATGCCAAGAAATACTCGTATCAATGTCATTAACCCGACCGTTCTTGCTGAAGCATGGGACGTTTACGGTGAAATGATGCCAGGCTTTGAACCTGTACCAAGCAAATTAGTAGGCAAAGCCTTCGAGCGTTCAGTCGATGGCTTCCTTACTGGTGAAGTAATTTTCGTAGACGCTTAGATCTCGTCAGTAAACGTTTTTGTAAGCGCTAGATTTTTATGAAAATTGCTTTGATCGATACCTAATCCGTCTATGTCTAATAAAAAAGGCGAACCATTTGGTTCGCCTTCTTGTTTGAAAATCGTGCTTAAAAAGTCATGTTTATCGATTTATCGCCAAATATGATCCAGCCGCAATCATTATTCCACCTGCACTTTGGTTTAATCTTTTATGTGCGCGTGGCGTTTTAAGTAAACTTGCCATTCTGCCCGCCCCCATTGCAATTAGCATTAAACC
The DNA here is from genome assembly GCF_015163545.1 of Vibrio sp. OPT24. NCBI lineage: Bacteria > Pseudomonadati > Pseudomonadota > Gammaproteobacteria > Vibrionales > Vibrionaceae > Vibrio > Vibrio sp. OPT24. The sequence continues at coordinate 150,378 of NZ_JADDYI010000053.1, read as the reverse complement.
GGACATCAGAGCAACAGATGCTAAAACAGAAACCAAGACGATATCTTGTGAACGCAAAACCGTTAGATCAACGAAAGTTGGCAAGAACGAAATATAGAACAAAATTACTTTGGGATTTGATGCCGAAATTAAAAACCCTTGCGCAAAACTGGCGAGTTCTGATTTCTGACTTTGCTTGGCCGCGAGCTCCGCTGAACCTTGCACTTCAGGTAGGCTCTTAAACATCTTGTAGCCTAAGTAAATCAAATAAGCGGCACCAACGTAGCGAATCACCTCGAAAGAAAACGACCAATTCTCAGCAATCGTCGCGAGACCAAAACAGGCAAGCGTAAGATAAATAAGATCACTGCATATCATTCCTAACGAAAGAGTGATGCATTTTCGCCATCCCTGAACCATGCCACGAGCTAAAATGGCAAAGACTCCAGGTCCTGGAGTGATACCAAATATAAACATGGCAATAAAGAATGTAACTGCACCTTCCAATGACATCGGCTTGTCCTTACTTATAAGTCAGCATGATTGATCCAGAACGTACCATGCAGCCTTGATTCTGGTAAAGAACGTTTTTGACTAACAACGATTCGCGCTGCGCATGTTTTGAATAAGTGTCACACGTAATTTACCCAGTAAGCATGTCTAGTAAGCAAGAACCAAGGTATTTTTCGTTAAGACATAAAAAGGCAAACCTAGTGGCTCGCCTTTGAAAAATATTGATTACAAATCAACGTGACAAGATTAGTTCGCTATTGGTGACAACAACTCTGGGTTTACAACTATGTTTCTCACTCCATGCGCGTGATCTTCGTTGAAGTCATTGCCTTCACACCAGCTGCCAACCGTCGCAATGTTTACTTTCGCTACTTGTGGTCTCACGCTCCATGTTACTTGGAACGGCGAACCTTGTTCATTATAGCCAGGGCCCGTTGTAGAGCCTGCGTATTGAATAGCTGACCCCGTATTTTGTGGAATATTTGGAGCTTGGTTTAAACCGTTGACTTTAGAGTGCTTCGCTAATGCTTCGAAGTCGAGAGCTTTGCCGTCATTGACTAGCACGAAAACTTGGGTTTCTACACGCAGCTGCGGGTTGGTAATTGCATTATTAAAACAAGCGCCCAATGTTTCACCCGGTTCAACTTGCGCCGTTGAATATACGTAATGCACCTCAATAGTATCTCCCGAGTGAAGAGAACCATGGTCACTTGGACAAACCTTTTGATCGAATGGTTTAAGTTCAGCCGCACTTAGCTTACCTGTGTATTTGAAACCACTTTGGAAGCCCTTACCATCACCGTTGCCGGCGTATTGAGTAAACTCTCCACCTTTGTGCTCAGCGTTTTTGTGGAAGTGAATATTACACAAGTTCATTGCGGTAGAATCTGGTGCATCCGAAAACAAACGTGCGTTGGTCCCCTTTAAAGACCCCAAATCACGAGGGGCTTGCGGACCGAAACCTTTCCCTTGAGTATTTTCGGACAGGTTCGCTCTTTGTTCAGCGATAACACTGTCTGCCACAGACTCATGACTCGCATCTGATGCGTTCGCTTGAGCTGACAACATCACCATCGCGACACTTAAAAATAGACTCTTATTCTTCATATCTCTTCCCTAGAATATTGATAACTAAACCCAAATACACGTTACAGCAAAGATTTTACTATGCTCACCAATGAATATAAGGGTTGTCTCTGTAAGATTAGATTTCATTGCTTAATTAGGGAGGAATATTAGAACCCTTGATGCATATAACAAGTCAAGTGCAGCAAATTCCGCGAGTCCCTTCCATAACGAATAAATTCCTACTTTCGTTGACGGTCTCGTGACTCAAACTCGTAGAACACTGATTGACGAAAACCAATTAGAGCAATGAAAAAGAATGGTAAGATCTAAAAAGCGAACCCATGGCTCGCTTTCATCGTTTGATTTGTTCTGTAGAGTTGGAGCTAATGTGTAACCGCTACCCGTGACCTGTAGCAAATATCCCAAATGTCATGACGTTCAATGCGTCTGTCACGCCTTCTAGAGATTTAATCACTTTCTGGGTCGGTGTGTTATTGCGCAAAAAGTAACTTCCGATACCTTTTTCACTTCCAGCTTCAACACTATCTTCTGAGGCCAGTTTCGCATCGGCTTGAGAGTTTTCGACAGATTCAGCTTCTGTATTTGTATTTGAATTAGAGTCTTGCTTTGAGTCAGACTGCGTGTTGGAGTCTAAAGTCACATTAGAATCGTGGCTAGCTACCTCGTCATGTAAAAGCGCAACACTTGTGTCAGCATGTATCTTTATGACATCGAGATGACTTTCTTCCTCTACTACACCTTTTGACACAGTATCTTCGTTGCTCAGAGCCTTGTCTTCGAGCTTGTTATTACTCGCAGTCGAACAAGCAGTTAAGAAAAACAGGCTAACGATGAATGTGGTTAAGTTTCTCACCATAATGACAACGCATGAATCAATAAAACATTGTTCGATTGTATTTTATTTAGTTGACGACATCCAGTGATAAGACAAGTAAATATGAAAAGTCCGCTTTCGAAAGAGTATACGGGTTTAGTGCTCATTATTAAGCTTAATAATGAGAGTCCTCAATCAGATTGCTTTCAGGATCTTCGAGCTTACCAAGTGTATAGGTAATTAAATCGTCGTCTCCAACCTTGAATACCCAAACATTGTCGCCTTTGATAAACTGAAATTCGCTGTTAGATTCATTCGGTTCCAATGTTGCAATAAATTCCGATAATTCAGGATCATTGATAATAAAGCGCCCATCTGATGTGTTGCTATCTAGGTTGTTGTTCACTTCAATCTTTTTAGTTGAGGCAGGAAGAATGTCGGGTAACCAACCTCTATCAAATAATCGCTCTTTTTTGGCTTGCGCATAAGTCGCATATTCACTCCTAACGACATCTGAACAGCCAGACATTAAAGCCAGAACCGAAAATGAGATGGAGAGTAATGCCTTATTTTTCATTTAATTACCAACACTTGAAGATATGGCTTTGACAGTGTGCTTGGTCATATCAACATCAAGAACTAATCACAAAGGCGATTTTATAAATCAATCGCCCTCTTCATTCAAATCAATTGACTTTATTTACATATCAGTCGCTAGAATTACGGAACCTGCTAGTAAAAGCACTCATACCTTATCGATAATTTAAGCCCGTATGCTAAAGTATATTTAAACCGAATACCTCTCTCACATCGAACAATACCTTTTGCGTTCTTTCTCTGGAGACTTGGGTGCCACTGCGTAAAATATCGATGAGTTGCGCTTTGTCATTCAGCAACTCAGATCTTCTTTCGCGAATCGGACGAAGCATTTCTTGCAAGCACTCCTCCAATACTTTTTTGGTTTGACCATCGCCCAGCCCACCTTTTTGATAATGCTCTTTTAGTTGACTGACATAATTAGCGTCTGCGTGAAAAGCATCAAGATAAGTGAACACGATATTCCCTTCTACCTTGCCAGGGTCTTCAATTCGTAGGTGATTTGGGTCGGTATACATGGATTTAACGGCAGCTCTGATCTCTTTCTCTGTCGCACCCAAATTAATGGCGTTGCCCATCGATTTAGACATCTTACTTTTACCGTCAGTACTAGGGAGACGAGATGCATTACTGAGAAGTGGCCTGCATTCATTCAAGATTGGCTTACCCGCCAACGAATTCATTTTCCTCACTATCTCATTGGTTTGTTCTAACATCGGTAGTTGGTCATCGCCGACAGGTACTAAAGTTGCGTTGAAAGCGGTGATGTCTGCCGCCTGAGATATGGGATAAGTGAGAAAGCCTGCTGGAATTGAGCGTCCAAATGCTTTGTTTTGAATCTCGCTTTTGACCGTTGGATTACGTTCCAAACGAGCGATAGAAACAAGATTGCTGTAGAACATCGTGAGCTCAGCTAACACAGGCAGTTGTGATTGCAGACAAATCGTGGTCTTGGTCGGGTCGATACCCACCGCAAGATAGTCAGCGACTACATTGAGAATGTTGGAAGAAACCTTCGAGGGATTATGGGCATTGTCGGTAAGCCCTTGCATATCAGCGACCAAGATCGTTTGGTTGTGAATATGCTGCAAAGAGACTCTCTGTTGAAGTGAACCGACATAATGACCCAAATGCAAAGGCCCAGTTGCCCTATCCCCAGTCAGAATGATTTCAGGCTTGTTGGTATTGTTCTTACTGCCAGTATTATTGTTGCTGTCGATATGGCTTTTTGAGTTGGTATTCATGGTGTATCTCCAAGTTAAAAAGGCTACTGGAGATAAAAAGAGGCGACATTTTTGATGACATTCTTAGCTACCGTCCAGCAGCTAAAGAATGTAAGTATTCCGTGCTGCTCTATTGAGAGCACCACCAAAAGAAAATTGAAGTTGAAGTTGAAGCAGAATTAAATTTCATGGTTAAAACCTATCAACAATACAGACGAGCGACAACTGTTATTTACGCGCACCAGGAAAATAGGTCTTAAGATTAACAGGTTATAGGCTTAATCTTTACCGGAACACAGTTCAGTAATTCGGTCACACATGGCTTGATTGACCGTGAAGTGGGTGTTGAGAAATGCTAATTGGGCAAGTGCCGATTCAGCCGTGCGCTCGTAACCTTGTGTAAAGGTTGGTAGCAATTGAGCAAACTTAGGAAAGCGTGCTTCTAGCCTTCTATCCGACATAAACTCATCAACGAATTCAGGCTCAGATTGTTCAGTTTGATCCACAAGATCGATCAAACGATCAAGTGCGTAAGATTGAACGAACCGACTGCCCGACAGCTTTTCGCCTCGGTTATAACGAGACATGCCGACATAAAGATTGGTTAGTGCCTCACCAATGATCCACTCTTGAGAGTTTGCGTGTGCCTCCCCTTTTACTGGTGGAACACAACACTGCGTATCAAATTCAGGTTGCTGCCAAACAATGCGCCCTTCAGCAAATGGAATATGCGCTAACTCATGGGATTCAAACACCGCAAATTCGCAAAAGATTCCGTCAGCGTATAAGACTTTATAGCCATCGACGGTGTTTCTCACTGCGTAGTCGATTGGGTGAATATCAGATAGCCAATGCAAGCTGTCTAAGAAATACTGCTTATGTCCCGTTTGTACTATCGCGAAAAAATCGACATCTGAATACTGATCAAGTCGCTCCGTTTCAATACCTACGGAGCCCAATCCCAGTAAAGCATGAGCCTTACCCGATGCTTCCAAAGACTCCCCAATCGCATCTAAACGCTGGAGTAATTTTTCTGGTGTGTTTATGTGTCTTGTCTGCATCACTTTATCCGTTTGCATTGCTAAATCCCTATCAAGTTGAATGCCACTCAACCTAACTGATAGTTAGAACACCTAAGAAGCCTAATTTATAAAATATGTGTTTCGGATAACGATCTGCGCAAGTTATTGTTTGAATAACGACTGGATTTAGGAGTAACAAAGAGTGCGTTCAACCGATAAACAACACTCTTCTATCATGACTGATCTTTTTAAATGCTTATATTTGTAACAGCTAAGCATCAACAAACAGCGAGCTTATAAACGCTTTAGGGCTAAACCGACAATTTTTCCAAGTAAGCGGCCATTTCTTCTTTCGGTACCATGCCTCCGCCAGTTGCCCACACAAGATGCGTTGCATTCGCTAGCGTCGACTCATCAATTTGTAGACGAGCAAGGTATTCGCTATTTTGCTCAACATGAATCACGCCCGGCATGCCCGCGAGTGCTGAAGGCTCTAGTTGAATCCCCTCGGCTTGATTCAGTTCACTTAGTAATTGATACATGTGCTCGTCGGTTAATGTGTAGTAACCATCAAGCAAACGCTCCATCGCACGACCAACAAAGCCAGAAGCACGCCCCACCGCTAAACCGTCTGCAGCAGTTAGATTGTCTATCCCCAGATCTTGCACTGCGATCTCATCATGCAAACCCGAGTGAACACCGAGCAACATGCAAGGCGAATGAGTCGGCTCAGCAAAAATACAGTGCACGTGATCACCAAAAGCCATTTTCAATCCAAATGCGACACCACCGGGGCCACCACCTACTCCACATGGCAAGTAAACAAACAAAGGATGCTGTTCATTAACCACAATCCCCTGTAACTCGAATTGCTGCTTAAGCCTTTCTCCTGCGACAGAGTAACCAAGGAACAGTGTTTGTGAGTTTTCATCATCAATGAAAAAGCATCGAGGATCTTGTTCTGCCTCTTTCCGTCCTTGTTCTACTGCAACGCCATAATCTTGTTGATACTCGACTACGTTAACACCGTGCTCTCGCAGTTTACTTTTCTTCCAAGCTCTCGCGTCTGCCGACATGTGAACAGAGACCGTAAAGCCCAATTTGGCACTCATGATACCGATCGACATACCTAGGTTACCCGTTGAACCTACCGCAATGCTGTATTGTTGGAAGAAGTTACGAAACTCAGGTTCGAGCAACTTACTGTAGTCATCGCTCTCACACAGTAACCCGGCTTCAATCGCAAGCTTCTCGGCATGCGTTAGTACTTCATAAATACCTCCGCGCGCTTTGATTGAACCTGAAATCGGCAAATGGCTGTCTTTCTTCATCATCAAACGCCCTTTTATTGGCTGCTGATAATGAGTTTCTAATGCCAACTTCATTGCAGGGATATCGATAAGCTCAGATTCGATGATGCCATTCGTCACATGAGTTTCAGGAAATGCCTTCGCCAGATAAGGGGCAAACCTTTGTAACCTCAAACTCGCATCATGAATATCTTGCTCGCCCAATCCCACATAAGGTAAACCGCGCTCCAGAGTCGTCACATTTGGGTTAAACCAAACCACTTCTTCCAATGCAATCACTTGTTGAAGTAATGGGAAATGTGAGATGAGTTTATCGATATTCAATTCAGTCATGGGTGACCTTCTCTGGTAAAGCGCGTACTGCGCACGTTCAATCATTAGTAAACCTATTTAAACGGTATTTGTGTAATCATTCAATGACCTGTAGGCTAGCTTTTCTTCTCATAAGCAAACAGTAGAACAACCTATGAGCGTCTCTCTTCGTAATAGCATTTTCGTCATGTTAGGGATTCTATTTCTAGCACTTAACCTGCGTGGGCCTTTTACGAGCTTAGCTCCTGTGCTTTCTCAGGTTATGGAAGGCCTCAACCTTACGTCGTCGGCTGCTGGCTTCTTAACAGCTTTGCCACTGTTAACTTTTGCCTTATTTTCACCATTAGTCACCAAAATATCCGAACGAATTGGTCTAGAACCAAGCTTGCTCTTAGGCTTAGTTTTGATCACTACGGGTATTACACTGCGTTCTTTTGGAGCAATTCCGACGTTATACATCGGCACAGTAATGATTGGACTTGGTATCGCGATTGGTAATGTGTTGTTGCCCGTAGTAGTGAAAATTAGCTTCCCTACTCGTATTGCGACAGTCACTTCTTTGTACATTTTTACGATGGGCATCGGTTCGACGTTAGGCTCAAGTTTGATGGTGCCGTTTTCGAATCTAACCTTATTCACGATTACGGGTTGGCAATTAGCACTGTTAATGAACCTAATATTCCCAATATTAGCTTTGATGATTTGGTTGCCTAAGATCAGAAAGCGCTCTTCTTCAGCAACCAATAACAAGTATCAAGAAAAGCCTATTCCGATGCAGAAGATGATCAAGAGTGGCGTTGCATGGCAAGTGACACTAGCTCTTGGGCTTAACTCATTTACCTTCTATTCTTTGGCAGGCTGGCTTCCACAGATCTTGAACGACCTTGGCTACAGCGAAATCGACGCGGGCTATATTTATGGATTTCTACAATTTTCGACCATGGTTCCGGGATTGCTGTTACTGCCGTTCTTAGGTAAAAGCGATAACCAACAATGGCTCATCACGCTTTGTACTTCGAGTGTATTTATTGGATTAATTGGGCTGTTGTATTTGCCTGAGTTTGCAATCTTTTGGGTGGGACTCTTTGGATTAGCCAACTGCTCTACGTTTATTATCGCGCTCTCTTTTGTTGGCCTGAGAACATCGAATAGCAGTCAAGCGGCTTCGTTGTCTGGTATGGCTCAAGGAATTGGTTATGCTTTAGCGGCAACAGGCCCAACGCTAGTGGGTAAGCTTCATGCTCAAACCGATTCTTGGAGTGTTCCCATTCTGCTGATCGCATCTGTTGCTTTCGCGTGCACGATTTTTGCGGCATTGGCAGCACGAGATAAGAAAGTGAGCGTTTAGGACAAACCGAATGGTTATGGCGTCGCGACTTTATTGCTCGCGACTCTATTGCTGACGACTGTCTTGATGTATTCGCTTGGCGACAAACCAAATTTGCCTTTAAAGCGCTGACTAAAACGACCTTCTGATTGGTAACCGCAAGATTGAGCCAACACAGCAACATTCTGCTGTCCGTTTTGCATCAGATAAAGCGCATGACTCAACCGAACTTCAGCCAGTACCTCACGATATTGCATTCCTTCAAGTTTCAATTTACGGATAAGCGTGGCGCGGCTCATCGCAAAGCGTTCCGCTACCGACTCTAGCGGATGCTTCTCAAAAGGTGAATGAGAAAGGTAATGACTTAGCTTTTGGCTAAACGAAACGTTGGCACTGGCAAACAATCGATGCAATACCCCTTTTTCGGCTAATTGCTGGTATAAGCCCTGCAACCAAAACTGTTGGGTCTCTTTACTCATGCTTTGTCTATCAAAGGAAAACAGAGCGTTGAGTGAGTCTTGTAAGCTTCGGTCCGCTTGTACTGTAGGCAGCCCCAGATCATTCGAGCGTTCCTCACTTAAACCAAGCATCGCCTGAGAAGGTTGGAATTGAAAGCTGAACACTCGTGATAAGAAGCGCCCTTTGTGGGGCATGTTCTCAAAACTTAGTGAAGCTGATGCCTCACACAACAACAGCTCAGAATGTGAGAGTTCTGCCGCTGAATCTTTCCAAAACAGGCGCTTACTGCCTGTAATGATCTGAATGATACTAGGAGATAGAATCCTCACATTACGTAGCTTTTGTAACTGCTCTGCACGAAAGATCGTCACTTGATATTGATGATTCATCTCATCCCCCTTGTTTACTTATTATCAACGACCAGCTATCGCATCAATAACTGGTCGCTTTATTAGCGTGTGTAAATTATCAACGTGTATAAAGCTATTAACGTGTATAAGTTGCCGTCAGTTTCGCTTTGTCTAGAGCCATGCTGTTCAACGTGAATCCAACCACAGCCGACGGCGTGTTTTCGTCTAGGTTGAGCTTGTCCGTTGGCAATGCCCAAACCGTGAACTGGTAGCGGTGCATGCCACCTTTTTCAGGAGGACAAGCGCCACCGAAACCTACCGTTCCATAATCTATGCGGCCTTCTTTGCCACCCATTTTAGAGATGTCGACACCACGAGGTAGCTCGCTCACTGTTGCTGGAATATCAAACGCTACCCAGTGCCAGAAACCACTTTCAGTCGGAGCATCTGGATCATAAGCCGTGATTGCAAAGCTTTTGGTTCCTGCTGGAGCATCTTTCCACATCAATTGTGGTGATAGGTTATCGCCGTTACAACCCCAACTTGAGTATTCAAACGTCTTCGCCATTGGGTGACCTTCTTGAATATCATTACTCGTTAATTCGAATGCCTGAGCCGAGCCAGCTGTTAAGATACTAAGTGCCAATACTGATTTAATGAGTGTTTTCATGGTGGTTCCTCTGATTAGGTATGAGTCCAGTATAGTCCCCTCCATCCGCCCGATAATGACAATAAGTACACAATTATCTAGTTTAACTCATTAAAATGATACTTACTGTATATTCCAGTTTTCTTTGGAAAATATTCCGTTTAACAGGCTCTATAACCTCACTTATCTCAACCACGATTTAACTAAAGCAAAAATCCACCTTTTGGCTTTCAAGCATCAATCCCTATCGAGACCTAATTCTCTCTATTTTTGTGCAAGAAAATTGGATACCGACCACAATTTCAAACACAGATATTTTCACATAAACCTCAAAAGTGATATCAATATCAATATCAATATTGACCGATAATAATACAAAAGAGATATTTTTGATGAATAAGACCCTACTCGCTTGCTACGCCCTTCTTGCTTTTTCTTCTGCGGCAACGGCTAATGTTCAGTTTTCGAACCCAGAAGGAGCTTTAGGCGAACCTTCTAATTACTCTCAATACCAAAATGTTTTGTCAGAATCTGAACTTCAAATTTCAGATCCTAACGGAAAGAAAGGCAACAAAGGCTATTTTGCACTCGATAATAACTACGACGGCATAGTGAACAACAATTTTTATGTCGACAAAGAAAGTGAAGCGCTAGTCTTTACCATGAAAAATGACCACCTGCGTAACGAGCTACGCGTTCAGGAGAACTTCCGCACAGACTTAGCAAATGAAACATACAAATTGAGTTCGGAAGTGGAGATCATAAACCCTGAAGAGTCGATGAAGAACTCAGACTCTAAACAAGACGAGATTACTTTTCTACAAGTACACAACAAAGGCCTAGATAACCTCGGTACTCACAATGTCCCTCACCCTTTGCTGCGTGTTGTATGGAAACGTGACAATAATGGTATTAAAGGGCATTTCTGGGCAATCGTTAAAAACAACGCTGTCATTTGTAAAGGAACGTTTGGTAAGAAGAACAAAGATAAGGAAATGTGCAAATCAGACGTAGCATATTCTCAGTTCGACTTAGGCAAAGCGCCAGAAGGCAAACCAACAGCATTTGACCTAATCGTTGGTGATAAGAAACTCATTGTTGACGTAAACGGTGAACGTAAAGTTGAGCAGGATATTGATTATTGGCGCCACCTATTAAGCTACTTCAAAGCTGGCGTATATAACCAATTTACAAATGGACAAAGTGAAGCTCACTTCTACAAGCTAGAGTACACAGAGAAAAAGAGCTAATTTAAAATTTGGCTTACAACCACATTGAGCCATCAGAAACAGAAAAACGGACTTGTTAGAAAGTTCGTTTTTCTGTGAGCGCTGTTAAGCATTGTTAATGAGTTAACCCGAATATCTAGATAGCTAGAGTTAAGCAGCCGATTACTTTTGTTGCTTCCAATACAATATGCCTTTATTCAGTTCTTTCGTTAACTCTATTTTGAAAGGCTGTTAATAGGTAATCGATAAAGACTTTCTTGCGTTTTGGCATCAACTGCCTGTCTGCATACACCAAACTCACGGATACCTCAGGCATGTCATACTCAGGCAATAGTCGTACTAATTTGCCTGTTTGAAAGTGATCTCGACAGATGAACTCCGGTAAAACGGCTATCCCCAACCCATCGACACAAGCAGTAAGGCAGGCTGTAATCGTGTTTACCCTCAACTGACACGGCAACTCTATCAAAATCGACTCTCCATCCTCCAGCTGCAAATGCCATTTAGGTAAGCGTGCTGCTTTGTTAACGACTTCAATCAACCTAAATGGTGACTTTAGATCTGTAGGAGTTTTGATATCACCAAACTGTTCTAAATATTCAGGACTCGCTACCAGTACACGTTTTGATGTTGTCAGATATCGAGAAACCAAACTTGAATCCACTAGCTCACCAATTTGCGCGTAAAGGTCGATACCTTCCGAAATGATATCAACTTCGCGATTCGTCAGCTCTAAATTCAATGTGACATTTGGATGTTCTTTCAAGAAACTGTGTATATATTTAGCCAACACTTGGTGACCTAGTTCGACGGGGAGTACCACATTTAAAGGGCCACGAATCAGATCTTGATTTGCGGATACTTCGAGTTCGGCTTGGCTCATGATTTCATGCATTTGAATACTTGATTGATAAAATCGTTCTCCCTCTGGTGTTAGCAGCAAACTTCTGGTCGATCGAGTGATCAACCTCACACCTAAATGCTGTTCTAACTCTGCCAATTTTCGGCTTACGGTCGACTTAGTCATGTTAAGTGTTTCAGCAGCCTGCGTAAAACTCCCACAATCAACAACTTGTGTAAAAACAGTTACAGCATTTAAGTCCATCACGTATTCCTAAAACTATCATTAGTAAAATTTTTGCAACAGTGTTTCTCTTTTTTCCTATCTTATCAATTAATGATATTCATTTACAATTCGTTACATCTAAATAAAAACAAAATGAGAAAAAGAAATGACAGAGAAAAACAACGCTTCGCACACAGTAAGCAAAACAAGACGTAAAAAAGCTCCGCTTATTGCCACTGCGATCATGCTGTCATTGGGTTTAGCAGGCGCGGGATATTGGTACGGTTATGGTCAGTACTTTGAATCAACCGACAATGCCTACCTTCAAGGCGACATTACTAACATTAGCCCTAAAGTCTCAGGCTATATTGTAAAGTCTTACGTGAGTGACAACCAATCGGTAAAAGCTGGTGATTTGTTGGTGCAAATTGATGACCGTGATTACCAATCGGCTCTTGCTCAGGCCAGTGCCCATTTATCTGTCGTTCAATCCGATGTGAAAAACCTTGTAGCACAACAGACGTTACAACGTAGCAAAATAAACCAAGCTGAAAGCCGTGTTGATTCCGCACAAGCTGAATACGAACGTGCGACTCAACAAGTAGTTCGTTCTCGTAGCCTATTAAAACGCAATTACGCCTCTCAAGATGAAGTCGACAGCATGGTAGCACAACAAAAAGTGACCCAAGCCGATTTGGAAGAAGCAAAAGCTAATCTCGTTGCGACCAATGATCAGTTAATTGTAATTGCGAGTGAGATAGAGCAAGCCAATGCATCGGTAACAGAAGCTCAAGCACAAAGAGAACAAGCACAGTTAAACCTTGATTATACTAAAGTGTACGCTCCTACCGACGGTGTTATTGGTAAACGCAGTGTGCGTGAAGGTTTGTTGATTCAAGCTGGAGCACCGTTGATGAGTTTAGTGCCAAATAATCAAGTGTGGATTGAAGCCAACTTCAAAGAGACACAACTCAGTGGTATACACAAAGGTCAAACAGTTGAAGTAGAGCTAGACGCTTTTCCGGGTCAGCCGCTTGAGGGCGTGGTCGATAGCTTCTCCCCTGCTACTGGTGCTAAATTCGCGCTGCTTCCACCAGAGAATGCAACGGGTAACTTCACCAAGATTGTTCAACGTGTCCCAGTAAAAATTACGATTCCAGATCAGCAAGGGTTAAAAGGTCGTCTTCTTCCTGGTTTATCTGTGGTAGCGACCATAGACAAACGAGGCTAGACCATGAGCAACGCTGGTGTTGTCACCCAAACTAATGATGATCACGAGGTATCCACTCGCCATTGGATTGCCCTATTTGGCGGGCTAGTTGGCGCGTTCATGGCGATCTTAGATATTCAGATCACCAACTCGTCTCTTAAAGACATTCAAGGCGCACTATCTGCCACTTTGGATGAAAGCTCTTGGATCTCTACGTCTTACCTAGTTGCAGAGATGATCGCTATCCCACTCAGTGGTTGGCTTTCTAAAGCGCTCGGTAAACGCCGTTACATAACGTGGACGACGGCTATCTTCACCATTTCATCTTTGCTGTGTTCATTTTCTTGGAATATGACCTCGATGATCGTGTTCCGTGCGATGCAAGGCTTCAGTGGTGGTGCTTTAATCCCGCTCGCATTCTCATTGGTGATTCAGTTACTGCCGGTTAACAAACGGGCTGTGGGTATGGCATTGTTTGGTGTAACCGCGACCTTTGCTCCATCGATCGGCCCGACATTTGGTGGTTGGCTGACGGAGAACTTCTCTTGGCACTATATTTTCTACATCAACATTCCGCCAGCCCTACTCGTGATCACCATGATCCGCTATGGCTTAGACGATGAAAAACTCGATCTTGGTACCCTTAAAAAGGCCGATTGGTTTGGTATCGCCACCATGGCACTCGGATTGGGTTGCTTAGAAGTGGTGCTGGAAGAAGGTAACCGCGAGGAGTGGTTCAGCTCAAGTTTCATCATTGGCTTGAGTATTGTGTCGGCGGTGAGTCTGGTTTACTTCGTGATAAACGAACTCCAACACAAAAAGCCCTTGGTTAATTTGCGGCTATTGCGGGATGCTCAATTTGCCATGTCGTGTATCGCCTACCTGATTTTAGGAATGGCGTTACTCGGGTCCATTTATGTTTTGCCATTGTACTTAACACAAATACAACAGTATAACGCGATGGAAATTGGTCAGGTGCTCATGTGGATGGGGTTTCCACAGCTACTGATTTTCCCGATTGTACCTAAGCTCACACAGATAATTAAACCTAAATACCTAGTGACCTTCGGTTTCGCAATGTTTGGTTTAAGTTGTTACGTAAACACACACATGACAATCGATTTTGGTGGTCAGCAGCTGATTCTATCGATGGTTCTACGCGCGATTGGCAGCCCATTTATTATGGTTCCACTGTCTTTGGTTGCGATGAAGAACATCAGTAAAATGGATACACCTGATGCTTCGACCTTAACCAATGTGATGCGTAACTTAGGTGGTGCTTTTAGTATCGCGATTATTGCGACGCTACTTGATAATAAAACACGTGAGCATTTGGCTCATATTAAGGAATCACTGCCTTCTGTTAGTCAATTAGGTTGGCAAACACTCAAAGATCAACAAGCGTTCTTTATCCAATCGGGAAGCGATGCCGCAACAGCAATGCAACAAGCTCAGGCTAGCCTGTTAGGAACCATGCAACGTGACGCCGCAATCATGGCCTACAACGACGTATTCCTAATGATGACAGCGTTTTTGGCATTAGCTGCGGTTCTAATTTTGAACATGCGCGATTAAAAGTAAACTGGCCCATCATTCAGGTTTACCTAGCATAGAAACACGAAAGCCCGATACCGCACTCGTTATCGGGCTTTGTAGATCTTTATTGAGCTATGTTGTATCGCCAGAAATTAGTACTTAAGAAGTACTTTGACATCGCCAGTAAGTGCAGCTTCATCAACATAACCAATCGCGTTCGTGTTTGAAGCGACTTGATTGATTACGGCACTGTAATCAGCAACTTGGACTGGCGCTTCAGCTTTACCAGTGAACACTAAGCGAGCCCAAGCGGATTGCAGTTGGGACTCTGAACGACCCGTTGCTACTTCATGAAAAGCAATACGACCTTCAGCGCCATCAACAAGCTCAACAATTTGAACTTTACTGCCATTACCCAGTTGGTTTGATTTACCCATGAATAATTTTTTCACATCAGCATTGGTTAACGCATCAACACCTGCGCTATTGCCGATAACAACCATACCCGCAGCAGTATTAAACGAAATAAACGTTGCTGCCATAAGCGTTAGTAACTTTTTCATACTGATACCTTAGAATACGAAGTCTAACTTAGCTGAATACAAGATTGAGTCATCTTCAAAGAAATTGCCTGTTGCGAAATATGTACCGACTGTTTCGATATTCTCTTGGAAGCCGCCGCTAGTACCTTTGTAGTCAACGTAAGTAACATCAACTTTAAGTGACATATTCTTAGCAAAATCCCAACGTGAACCAACAGAGTAAGATAGACGCTCGTAGTTTAAAGCCTCTCTAAGAGCAGACTGAACGCCTGTCATATTAGTACGCTCTTCATTGTCAGTCGTTTCTACCCAGTTGATTGATAAATAAGGAGTAAACTCATTGACTCTATAGCCAACTAAAGCAGAAATAGATTGATAGTCATAGAACTCACCATCTAGCTGCACATCCGCACCTTCGATGTTAGCGATTAAATCACCGTTGTCATACTGTGCACCAAGTGAAATAAACTGACCGTCTTTACTGTCTAACATTTTGCCCATTCGACAATATGGGTCAGCAAACAAACTATCGTCGTTAAAGTTACAAGATGGGTTCGATTCAGCAACAAAGTAAGAACCACGGAACGTCATATCCCCTACGTTCCAGTTCGCACTCACACCCATCAATTTGTCTAATTTAACTTCGCCAACAATAGAGTCGTCTTCGTCAATGGTGCCAACACCAATAACGGGTTGAATCAATAAACTTGAATTAACGAATTCTACTGGGATCAAGAGATCAGCACCGGTATAGCTTTTTAAAACGATATTTTCGTACAGCTCTTGCGAAGGACGAATCATCGGATAAGCGTAACCAAGATCCGTGTAATCTGAGTAGAAAAACAGCGGTAGGCGTAGCTTACCAGCACGAGCAGTAAAACGTTCAAAGTCGTATGATGCATACGCCATCTCGATCTTTGGTTCGTATTCATAACGACTATTCGCAACAATCTGCGTTACAAATTTAGCTTTCTCATTCACATTAAAGTCAAACTGAAGTCCAGCAAGCGTCTCTTGCTCCCATTGCAGATTATCGCTGGTGTATCCCGCATAATTGACATCATTGTTCGCTTTACCGATTCCAACCGAACCAAAACCACTAATATTAATATCTTCCATACTTGCAGCATTTGCACCACAAGCAACACTCACCAAAGCAGCAATTAGTGTCTTTTTCATAACGAACTCCACAGTTATGTTTTAGTTTTTATTATTTTCAGCCCCAAATTCGAGGCAAACTCCCGCTGTTCTTCTTGGTGAAAATCAAGAAAAACGTCACTTAAAAAAACAGCAGGAAGAATTGAGGAAAGCTAACGGATCTTAAAGTGACCCGTTAGTTCAGATAGGTTTCGTGTGATTTTTTGAATATCCTGAGCGACTGAATCCACTTGTTGAACACTGTCAGTAGTACCTTCAGCCATATCACGGATATCCGTTACAAACATTTCAATACGAGAAGAGGTTTGTTCTTGCTCTTCAGTTGCCGATGCAATGCTATCGTTACGTTGACTAATTTCCATCACATCATTGGTGATCTGAATAAGAGATTTCTCCGCCACCAACGACTGTTCAACACAATTCTCAGCTTTGATTGCACTTTCCGAGATAATTTTTGACGCCATTTTAGCTTGCTCTTGCAGCTGAGACAGCACGGACTGGATCTCTTGCGTAGAGCTTTGTGTTCTTGATGCTAATGTACGAACTTCATCAGCCACAACAGCAAAGCCTCTGCCCTGCTCACCCGCTCTGGCCGCTTCGATAGCCGCGTTTAATGCAAGTAGGTTAGTTTGCTCTGCGATCGCGCTAATTGAATCTAGTATCGATCCTGCACTTTGCGTATTGGTATCGAGTTGCCCAACCACTTGAGAAGCTTGACGTACATCTGTGGTGAGTTCTTGTACCGCAAGAATAGTACTCTTGACTTGCACTTCGCCCATAGACGCTTGCTCGCTCGCACTTGTAGCAGACAAAGATGCATCACTTGCATTGTGAGCAATATCTTTAGCCGCGCTAAATAGCTGCTGTAACGATTGGGATACTTCTTCAATAGCCAAGTGTTGATTCTTGGACAAAGTGCGCGTGTTTTGGCTTGTGCTCACTAAAGAACGCGAAATAGAATCCAACGCCACCACGTTTTCAATGGTGTCTGTCACATTACGTTGTAAGTGAGAAACAAATGAATTAAACGAATCAACTAGTGGTTTAAGTTCATCGTTTTTCTCATGCTTCAGCCTAACTGTTAGATCACCTTCGCCTTCTGCTATGTCTCTCATTTTGTCACTGATATTGGCTAAGTCTTTACGTATTGCATAGACAACAAACCAGCCAAATAAACACAATGAAATCAATGCAGCAACACCAAGCACTCTCATGATCCGGTTTGAACGAAGATTGTTTTCTTCAAGGGAAGTTACCGAGCTTTCGAAATCAGAAATTCGAGCCTCGGAAAAGTCATTAACCCCTTTGGTTAAACCTTCTAGTATTTCACTGCTCTGTTTAGCCAGTTGCCCTGCTTCACTTAATGAAATATCTTCGTCAATCATTCCTTTAGCTATTCGATACGCTGAATCAAAGTAAGCTTTCGTACTTCTTTGAAGTTCAGTAATCGAATATTTTATGGATGGATCTAACTCAGACTGCAGTTTAAAGTTCGCAATAATCGCCTTGTATGTTGTGACGTTCATTGCCAATAATTCTTCATCACCCAACGTCACCGCTAAATTAAAACGTTCGGCGAGTTGAGGTATTAACACTCGATTCATCGAAGATGAGTCCATTATCGGATAGACAACTTCATCAATTCGATTTACTTGTTGATTGTTATTACTTAAGGCCCTTTCGCCCACAAATAAAATACTACTGAAGCCAGCAAAAGAAAAAAGGCACAAAGCCAAAACTTTATTTTTTATAGAAAGGGAAAACATCAAATATCCTTATAAACGGAATAATATACCGTGTCTTATTTGTAAGAATACTTGCGGGTGTACGCGGCAACAATTCAGATAAAGCATGATTACCATAAATAATTTCGATTAAACACATAAATACGGTAAATCATATGCACCTAGATTTGTAACAGTTATTAGCGCTTAGCATCAAGACTTCTATCGCAGACCAAAAGCTATGGACACTAAAACTCAATTCAATTCAATTCAATTCAATTGCTCTTTTAACCCGTGAATAACTAACATAGAAGCAATAACATCAAGTGGTCTCATTAAAGAATACGCCATCTTGACAATGTGCAACTTGACACCTAAATTGACCTTATAATCGAATTTTTGGGAATGACAATTTGACCTTATCGCCAGACCTAAGGGTTTTGATTGTAGACGACTCTAAGAGCGCCACCATTCTTATCAAACAGCAGCTAGTTGGTTTGGGGATTCCGCATAGAAATGTTTTCATTGCGACCAACTACCAACAAGCGATCAAAGCAGTCGAAAGTCACTCTTTCCATGTCCTTCTCATCGATTATCATCTAGAACAATCTTTCACTGGATTTGAGCTGCTAGGGATTCTCTATCGAAACCGACTGATCGATCATACCGTTGCAATTATATTGCTCTCTGGTGATATGCGTCAGGAAACGGTATTGACAGCTTTATCCGGCGAAGCGCACCACTTTATTTCTAAACCAATCAATACACTTGCTCTTGGAAAGAAAATTCAAACCGCCGTCTTTGAAGCAAAGCAAATTAGCCAGCTTACAAACCTATATCCAATCAATAATCAAGTAGCACTCAATTCAGCATTAAACATTCCAGGAAAGGATACCAAGGTACAGTTCGAAGCAACGCTTATCGAACACTTGATAGCACGCAAAAAGTGGGAATTGCTCTCATATTTACTTAATAAATCTGGAACGAACATGCATCCAACCAAACTGGTAGCAGAAGCTTTAATTTTGGACGGGTTGGGTAAGCCAAAGTCAGCCATAGACAAACTGCACAACTACCTTGTTGCGCAGCCTCTTTCTTTGAACGTGATTGATTGTTTAAGCTGTATTTACGAAAAACACCAGATGTTAATACCAGCGTTAAAATTGGCGATACGAGCCTTTGAATTAACACCGAGCATCAGCCACCGTGCGATTCGCGCCATCGATTTAGCTGAGAACGTCGACAATACTCAAGTTCTGATCAAGTTAGGGGAGATTTACGCTAACAGTATTTCATTAGCAGACCTCGACGTTATTCACTCTATATCGACCTATTTCAACGCGTTGAGAGCAACATATGAACGAGAAATGCATGTAACCAACAAAAAATTGTTGATAGAGCATGCAGGACAATTTACGACACAGGTTAATCTAAAACTACCAAATCACTCGCAAAATCAAATACTTTCAAACCTAGCGATTTTCCATTGTCATATTCTGATATTCGAAAAAAATGAAAAACTTGCTCATCATAAATTGGTAAAAGCGACTACTTTGCTTTCTCATCGTTTTTACGATGGCCCAACGGATTTACTCAACCAATTGTTACCTTTACTAGATCACTTTGGGGAATACTCTATGTACCGTGCAGTGACGAAATGTATCCTATCTCGCGGTGATCCTGTATTGCATCAAATTCAACCAGCAACACTGTCTCCTTCCACTTTGATAAACCTAGAAAGTGTGGATTCAGTAAATGATCTTAAGAACTATATTCACAATTACCCATATTCTGTAGCCGCTAAACTTGACTATTTATATGCTGTAAATAAAACTCAAATACAAGAACAACTTAGTGACGATTTCGTACAAGAAATCACCCAACTAGAACTTCCAGAAAAATGGAAGACATGGGTTAGCGACTTATCACTCAAGGGGTTTATCACCAAGCCACCTTGCCCATTTCCCACAATCAGCCGACGGGAGTCTATATGCTAGATTTTGACGCTTTAAACACCTATTTAGACAATGACCAAGAAGTCATTTTTGCAGTATTGTCTGTGTATCAAGAAGATCATGGCAACTCATTAGACGAGATAAAAGAGTTGGTACAACAACAAGATTGGGGCAAGCTTCATTTTACAGTGCATACTTTAAAAGGCATCTTAGCCAGTTTCGGCGAAGAAACGGCCACGGCGGCCTTGGAGCGAGTCGAGCAAAACACGCTCAATAAACTCGCACCTAAAGATGAGGATCTGTCCGTAATCTACAGCGAAGTGAAGATCATCAACAAACAGATTGATGAGGCGCTTAGCGCTTATTAACAGCCTCAATGTGCAACTAACCCGTTATTATCTTCTAGTTGTTCAGATACTCGATAGAATTAAACGAGCTAATAGAGTTTAGACTTGACTCGTTACACTTATCAGCAGGACAAGATAGAGAGTTGAAGTATTCTAAGTAGAACCTTAACTCTTGCCACTTTCTTTGACGCTAGCCTTCAAATCACACAAGCTATAAACGGCTATAAATTCACACCACCTATCTGGGAACACCAACGCATAGCTCACGCGTTATAACCCATGCATGTTCATGTTTTCAATGAAAAAGCAGTACATTTAATGAGATGCAAAATAGCTAAATATTTGTAGATCTTTTTGTGACAGGAGTATACGAAATTGCATTTTATTTATTGGTAAACGAGAAACTGTTATCTACACTCTAATAAAATCGAGCGTTAATCACTCAGTAGCATAATAATAAAATAAAACGTTCAGTCGGCTAAATAAGGACAAGGAAATGAACAAAGACAGTTTTGCTGCGTTCCAGGAGCTCACGGATCACCCTCCTACTAAAGGCTCATTGACTACCACGACTGAACCCTATGCGTATTATCTAAAGGATCTTGTGGGCATTGACCTTCTATCTCGTGAAGATGAAGTGTATTACGCTAAATTGAATTGCGCTGGTGATAAAAAAGCGCGCGATGTAATGATCGAATCAAACTTGCGCCTAGTTGTAAAAATCGCAAAAAGTTACCTAAAGCGTAAAGGTAATAACTTCACTCTGCTCGACTTGATCGAGGAAGGTAATATTGGCTTGATCAAGGCCATCGACAAATACGACCCAGAACCCGGCTATCGTTTTTCAACCTATGCCGTATGGTGGATTCGCGAAAACATCGAAGCCGCATTAATGAATAAGGGTCGGACTGTCCGCTTACCGGCTCATGTGTGCAAAGAAATTAATAGCCTCGCATCAAAGAAGTTAGATATAAGCAAAAAAATGAGTAAAGAAGTTTCTATCTCAGAGCTATCATCAAGTTCTGGCGTTAAGGTTGAGCGTGTCGATAAATTGGTGGCGTTAAGCGGATTTATTGACGTAACAACAACAGTAGGCATTAGCCATGCTCCACTTGTGTTGGAACAATGCGAAAGCGAATGCATCCCCGACCCTCAACAAGACTGTGAAGATCAATCATTCACACACGCGCTTGAGCAAATCATCAACACACTGCCACCGAAATTGCAGAAAGTGCTCATTCACCGCTTTGGTTTCTTTGATAACAAGGTGAAAACACTTTCGGAGGTGGGAGAAATGTTGGATGTAAATGTGTCTAATGAACGTGTTAGACAAATGCAGAAAGAAGCGATCGAAAGAATTCAAAAACGACTGAAATTTGATGGCTGGGTCTAAGCAATTAAGAACACAAAACTTAGCAACTAGAGCGCTGAATAGCTAGATTAGACATTTAAAGAACAATCATAAGGGTGAGCTTCAAAGCTTGCCCTTTTTGTTTGCCTACTTCGTTAAAACGTTTGAACGATCAGAAGTATATAAAGCAAAGTGCCATTTTGTTGGCTAAACAGTCTTACAGAGAAACATAGGAGTATTGATTACTTCAAGAAGTAACACGTTCACTGCGTAAAATAAGGTAATTCACATAGGTAGTTTCAAGGCAGTTTTGTTCCCACAAAGACAAGATGCGCTTAGTTGCAAAGTAATAGTCTTTATTCCTCAATAACATGCCAACCGTACGACTTAGTTTCTCAAACCGTACTTGGTCGCTTGCCGAAATATAATCGTCTTCACTTTGAATAATCGGAGCCAAACCATCGGCAAACCAATTGTTCAGAATTTCTCGCATCTCTAACTCAGATTCAGGCACATCGATACTCGACAACTCTCGATGTTGAGGTGGTGGCACTATGTATCTAGATGCTTGTGGTGAACTGACATATCGATACATGTCGTCCCTCCTTTTAACTGACTCTTCTAATAATTAAGGACACTTTTATTCGTTCACAAGTTTTAATGTCCAGTTTTTTATAGCAGTTTTTAAATGAGAATAATGAACAATAAATGACAAATAAAAAGCCATGCAAACCCTCTCTGCATGGCTTTAATAAACGCAACGTTATGCGCCTATTTGCTTCTTAGTTCAAAAGACGACTGAACTCATTGGGTTAAATTTGGCTTTGGTCTAAGTCGTTGCCTTGATCAGTTCCAGTTTGAGAATCTGAATCGAAGCTGCCAGAATCGTCGGTGAAGTCAATACCTTGCTCTTGACCACCTGAACTTGTCCAGTCGCTGCCGCCAGACTCCATACCTGCCATGTCCGGTTGCTGTTCTTGCGTCGAACCTTGCATGGTGTATTGATCGTCGATCTCAACTTCAACAGAACCGCTTGCACCGTCTATTGAGCTACCCAAATCATCGTAACCTTGGAATTGCACCTCGCTAGTCCCTTCATAACCCTCAGGAAGTTCTACGGATACAGGCTGATCTAGGTTGCCACTGATTGTGAAGCTACCATCACCGTTATCCAGTGCGTTGCTCACAGTAGCGCCTTCAGGTAAGCCAGACATATCAGCGTAATCAACCGATTCGTTACCACTCACCTCATCTGGAACCGAGATAGAAATAGTATCGCCCGGTGCCGCTGTAACATCAGCCACGCTGTTCTCGACTTCAGTTTCAACATCTTGAACTTGGTCAACAGTTTGCTGAACCACATCTAGTTGTTGCTCTTCTGTTACTTGAGCAGCTTGAACTGGTGGTTCATCACTTTGTGCTGAGTTATCGGCTACTTGGATGCTTAAGCTGTGGCTTGATACTTCGCTGCCATCGTTGACTTCAACATTCATCGCTAAATTGCCATCGAAGTCTTCGTTTGGCCAGTATGTCCACTGACCTTCGCCTGATTCAGCGAAGAAGCCTGCATCATTCGCGTCGGCAACATCAGCAACTTGTGCAGAATCACTCACACCTAACTCATCCACCAGCTGTGACTCTGTGATGATTAATGAACCATCACCCGCTAAGACATAGCCTTCGCTTAGGGCTAATTCTTCGGCGTCTTGTATATCAACATTGAAGAAGCTTTCGATACGGTTTTCGCCATCGGTCGCTATAAATCCAACTTGAACATCGCCGGTGTAGTCTTCAGCCGGTGTGAATTGATAGTTACCTTGGTTATCGCTCTCAATTACGCCCTGACCTTCCATCAAGCTTACTGACTCAATGCTCAAGCTATCGCCTTCTGCATCGATCAGGTTCGCTAACATGTCTTCATCAGTGAACGACAAGGTTGTATCCGCTGCTATTTCAGTGGTTGTGATGCTGTTAATTTCTGGTGCTGCATTCTCTCGCGAGTCACCTTCTTTCACGACTACGCCAGTTTGCTCATCATGAAGCACGCCGTCTTTATCAATCACGTAAGCAATGTCTGCTTCGCCAGTAAAACCTGATGCTGGCGTGAACGTCCAGGTGCCATCGCCATTATCGACAATCTCACCTTGGCTTCGGTCTGCTAGATGAACCAGTTTCACTTCATCATCGCTATCAGCATTCACATTCTCAGCTAAACCGATTAGGTCATCAGCGGTTAGGATGATGGAATCACCCGCTAGGGTTTCGAAATCACCTGAATCGATGCCATCTTCGAACGCTTCTGGTTCATCTCCGTAATCAACCGTTGTTGCGCTAACCGTTACGAAGAACTCACCATGGAAGTCTTCAGGAGGCGTCATTTGAATGTTTGAGATATCCCAATCGAACAGGTCGATGTATTGACCCGGCTCGGTGATCATCACGGTATTTACACCATCCGTCACCTCAAATCCAACCGGAAAACCTGTCATCACCAAGTTACTGAGTGTTTCTGAATCATCGACTAAGCCAACGTTCAATCCTAAGTGACCCGTTTCATCTTCACCGAAGACTAATGGACCGTCATGGTCAGTTGAAATAACCGCACCATCTGCGGCAGGACGTACGTACACAGGAACATCGAGAACCGTTTCGAACTCACCGTCACTTACGACAACTTGTAGGTCTGAAACGCCTGCAAAGTCACCCGTTGGTGTGAATGTCCAAGTACCATCGCCGTTGTCTGTTACTTCTCCGCCATCTTCACCGTCTGCGGTGATGATGCGTGAAACCACAAGGTCAGCGGTATCAATGTCACCGAACAAGTTCATCAAGTCGCCAGCATCAAAGGTGAACGCGCCATCTTCGTTTGTGGTCATCATTGCGTTGCCGACGTTAAATGGTGCGTCGTTAACCGGAATGACATCCACATTAAGCGAGCCATCAACCACTTCTTCACCATCAGTTGCTTGATAACCCAGTTCTACCAAGCCATTGAAGTCTTGAGTAGTCACTAAGTGATACATGCCATCTGGCTGCTGAGTTAAGGTCGCATTGGCTGGAGCACGAACCGTGATGCTTTCGATGCTGATCTCGTCACCATCAAGGTCTGTGACTTGATCCGCGATGTAAGCAGGGTCAATCACCATGACCACATCTTCTTCGCCTTGCATCTCAATCATTGGCGCTTCAGGTGCATCATTCACTGGCGTGACATCGATGTTACCGTCGACTGAAATTGTCTCTTGGCCATCACTAACGTTAAACGTCATTGGCACATCGCCATTGAAATTTTCGTTTGGCGTAAATGACCAAGTACCATCTTCGTTGTCTAACAACTCACCCAAGCTAGGATCGATTTGTAGACCAGAAGCTGACAGCTCGTCTGCGGTGTTATCGATGTCGGTAGCTTGAGCTAACAACATATCTTGTGTGATAAGAATGGTGCTGTCTTCGGCTGTGGTTAGTTCCACTTCCTCAGATTCTGGTCCATCGTTCACAGCCAGAACTTCGATACCTGCCGTTGTTGTTGCAGTCGCACCGTCGTCATCGGTCACGACCACATCTAAGCTGATATCACCGTTAAAGTTCTCACTCGGCGTGAAGGTCACAGACCCGTTATCGTTTTGAACCAAGGAGCCGTCAGAGCCTGAATAAGTCACGCTTTCAAGCGACACTTCACCATCAACGTCTGAGCTATTAGCAATCAACTGCTCAGGGCTCAATGTGATGGTGCCATCTTCGTTCATTTGGTAAGACGTTGCGCCTGCCACTGGTGCATCGTTAACGTCTGTTACCGTTACGTCGATGTTTGCATCAACCGTCTCTGTACCGTCAGATACTGAGAAGTCCAGACTTACTTCACCGTTGAAGTTTTCGTTTGGAGCAAAGGTGTAAGTGCCATCGCCATTGTCGGTAAACACACCCTCTGCGCCAGTGTAAGACACATCAGCAACTGAAAGCTCATCACCATCAATATCAGAAGCACCCGCTAGCAGTTGCTCGTCTGTAAAGGTAAGTGAACCATCTTCTTCAATGGTGTAAGCGACATCTTCTACAACCGCGATGTCATTCACTGGATTCACAGTAAGGTCGGCCGTTGCAACAACCGTTTCAGTACCATCAGAAAGGTCGAAGCTAAGGTCAATATCACCATTAAAGTCGGCATCCGGTGTAATAGTAAATGAACCATCATCGTTTGCCGTAACGGTAGCGTTATCACCCGCGGTTAGATTAGCCGCGGTAAGATCATCGCCGTCCAAATCCGATGCTTGAGCAAGCAGTTGTTCTTGGCTTAGCGTGATTGAACCATCTTCATCGACTGAGTAAGCCAAGTCACCTGATACTGGTGCGTCGTTGACTGCGATTACATCAATACCCGCAGTAGTTTGAGCCGTTGCACCGTCGTCATCAATAACCGTCACATCAAGGTTGATGTTGCCGTTAAAGTTTTCATTTGCTGCGAAGCTGTAAGTGCCATCACCATTGTCAGTGAAGATACCGTCCGCGCCAGAGTAGGAAACGTCGCTAACGGATACATCACCTTCAATGTCTGAGCTGTTCGCAATAAGCTGCGCTTCAGAGATGGTAATCACGTTATCTTCGTCAACGCTGTAGGTCGTTGAACCTGCAACTGGCAAGTCATTAACAGCAATGACGTCGATACCTGCAGTTGTTTCAGCAGTTGCGCCATCTTCATCCATTACAGAGACATCAAGACTGATATCACCGTTAAAGTTTTCGTTTGGAGCAAAGGTGTAAGTACCATCACCATTATCAGTGAACACACCATCGGTGCTGCTGTAGCTGACATCGCTGACAAACACTTCCCCTTCAACATCTGAACTGTTCGCCAGTAGTTGCGTATCGCTTAGGGTAATGCTGCCATCTTCTTCAACACTGTAAGCAGTGGTTCCAGCAACCGGTACGTCATTAATTGGGACAACTTGCACATCAATGTTTGCCGATACAACATCGGTACCGTCACTGACATCGTAAGTTAGGTCAACGTTACCATTGAAGTTCTCGTTTGGAGCAAAGGTATAAGTACCATCGCCATTATCCGTGAACACACCGTCGGTACCTTCGTAATTAACCGATTCGACAGAAAGGTTCTCGCCATCAATATCCGTTGCACCAGCCAATAGCTGTTCATCAGTAAAGATCAACGACCCATCTTCATTAATGGTGTAGTCGTGGTCGTAAATAACAGAAAGGTCGTTAACGGCTGTAACGGTGACGTCTAGTTCTGCTGGAGTAACACCACCGTTGCCATCGTCCACGTTATAGCTAATCGAGAATTCACCGTTGAAGTTCTCTTCAGGAGTGATGGTGTAAGTGCCGTCACCATTGTCAGTGATAAGCGCGTTCTCAATTGAGACGTCTCCAACACTTGGTTCGTTACCACCCGTTTCACCAGAGTCTCCATCTTCATCACCCGTTAGCAACTCAGAGATATTAATGCCGTTTTCATTCGCGAGCGCTTCTTCAGCCGTTGGCAAATCAAACGCATTCTCGCTGCCTACATCTTGGCTTGGAACTACAACACCATTAACGATATCAAACACATGCCAATGCTCACCCGTTGGATTGTCAGGCAAGTCTGGAGTAAAGGTCTCAACCAAAGTATCGCCAACAAACACCTGAACCTGCACATCTTCAACACCATCTACATCCCAACTTCTGTTGGTGTAGTTGTGTACTGAATAGTGCATGTCAGCATCTTGATAATTTGGAATAGTGATGGTTTCAGGGCCACCGCCATTTGTGTCATCAACATCTTGTTGGACGACATTGCCTTCACCAAGGTCGTGGCTCATATCGCGGTAATAGATATGGTCTAACTCATTTCCATTCTCTGTATCGTAAAGCCATAGGTGATTATCCATATCACGAGGGCTCTCACCCCAGGTCACGACGATACGCATATCTGTTTCTTCAAGGACTTCAGATATTGCGGTTACGCCACCATTGGTATCTTCACCTGCTGGTATAAGGAAGCTGCTAGTAATAGAGCCTTCTTGTTCAATAGTTACGGTACCTTGGTCAACAACTGGACCACTCACAGAGTAGTGACCAAATTGGTCTGTCACCGTAGTGTATGAGTGACCGGCGTTATCGGTCATTGTGACGTCTGCACCAACGACTGGGCTACCCGTTTCAGCATCCAGCACCGTACCGGTTACGGTCGTTTCATCGCCCTGCTCTCCGATAATTGCGGTCATGTCATCGTCTTCGATGTCAGTCGCGAATTGTAGGAGTTCTTCTTGAGTAATGGTGTACGAACCATCTTCTTCAATGGTTATCGCAACATCAGCAGAAACAATTGGCGCATCATTAACTGGATCAACCGTCAAACCTAAGTTAGCCGCAATCGGTGT
This sequence comes from Vibrio sp. OPT24, assembly GCF_015163545.1. NCBI lineage: Bacteria > Pseudomonadati > Pseudomonadota > Gammaproteobacteria > Vibrionales > Vibrionaceae > Vibrio > Vibrio sp. OPT24. The sequence goes on along the minus strand of NZ_JADDYI010000053.1, from coordinate 122,239 downwards.
GTCACCATCGCTGATACTGTAAGCCACATCGATGTAGCCATTGAAGTTTTCGCTTGGAGTGATCGAGAATGTGCCATCGCCATTATCGACAATCGTTGCATCATCTCCCACCAAGGTTAAGTCGGAAGCGACAAGATCACCACCTTCAATATCAGCGGCATTCGCAAGTAGTTGCTCCTGCGTGATCGTGATGACATTATCTTCATCAACGTTCGCGTAAACATCAGATGTCGTTGGCAAGTCATTAACTGGGTTTACCGTCAGATCGGCGTTTGCCACAATTGACTCTGTACCATCCGAAATATCAAAGCTTAGGTCGATATCGCCATTGAAGTTCGCATCTGGCGTTACCGTAAAGGTGCCATCACCATTATCAACAACGGTTGCATTATCGCCCGCACTTAGGTTGCTTGCCGTAAGCTCATCACCATCCACATCAGAAGCTTGAGACAGCAATTGCTCTTGATTCAGAATAATCGAGCCATCTTCATCAATGCTGTACGCCAAGTCGCCCGATACTGGTGGATCGTTAATTGGCAAAACATCAATACTTGTGCTGGTGGCAACTGTCGCACCGTCTTCATCTGTCACCACTACATCGAGGCTCACATCACCGTCGAAGTTTGCATTCGGTGCAAAGCTGAATGTGCCGTTACCGTTGTCAGTAAAGATACCGTCAGCGCCTGTATAGTTAACGCTATCAATCGCCACTTCACCTTCGATATCAGAAGCGTTCGCCAACAGTTGCTCGGCACTGATGGTGATAACTTCGTCTTCGTTGACAGAGTAACTGGTTGAACCCGCGACTGGTGGATCATTCACCTCAAGAACAGTAACTCCAGCTGTCGTTGCTTCAGTTGCACCGTCTTCATCGGTCACAACAACATCTAGACTCACTTCGCCATTGAAATTTTCGTTTGGCGAGAAGGTATATGTACCGTTACCGTTGTCTTCGAATACACCATCGGCACCGCTGTAAGCCACACTATCAATCGCAAACTCACCTTCAATATCTGAAGAGTTCGCTAGCAATTGTTCGTTACTGATCGTGATGGAGTTATCTTCATGAACCGTGTAAGACGTGCTGCCCGCCACTGGTGGATCGTTCACCTCAAGTACACTAATACCCGCGGTGGTTGCTTCAGTTGCGCCCTCTTCATCGGTAACGACAACATCAAGGCTAACTTCGCCGTTGAAGTTTTCATTTGGCGAGAAAGTATACGTACCGTTACCGTTGTCTTCCAAGACACCATCGGCACCTGTGTAAGCCACACTGTCAATCGCGACCTCACCTTCAATATCTGAAGAGTTGGCAAGTAACTGTTCATCACTGATAGTAATTGAGTTGTCTTCATGAACCGTGTAAGACGTGCTACCCGCAACAGGTGGATCGTTCTCTGGTGTCACGCTCACATCAATATTGGCTTGAACCGTATCGGTACCATCTGATACATCAAAACTGAAGTTCACATCACCATTGAAGTCCTCGTTTGGCGCAAAGCTGTAGCTTCCGTCGCCATTGTCAGTAAGAACACCGTCGGCGCCAGTGTAAGTCACACCTTCAACCGATAGGTCATCCCCATCGATGTCTGTCGCACCTGTTAGCAAGTCTTCGTCAGTGAAGCTCAAGACGCCATCTTCACCAATACTGAAGGCTTGATCTTGTGGTTGTGGTAAGTCATTAACCGGGTTAACAGTTAAGTCAGCGGTAGCAACAAGTGTGTCTACCCCGTCGTTGATGTCGAACGTTAGGTCAATATCACCGTTGAAGTTCGCATCTGGTGTGATGGTAAAGCTACCGTCATCGTTAGCGGTAACCGTCGCATCACCATCAACCATTAGGTTGGAAGCGGTTAAGTCATCACCGTCTACATCATTCGCTTGAGATAGAAGTTGCTCTTGGCTCAAGGTAATCGAACCGTCTTCCTCAACGCTGTATGCCAAGTCTCCTGATACTGGAACATCATTGATTGGTAAGACATCAACCGTAATATGAGTATCAACTTGAGCGCCGTCTTCATCTTGAATGGTCACATCTAACTGTACTTGGCCGTTGAAGTTTTCATTCGGTGCAAAGCTACATGTGCCGTCACCATTGATGGAGAAGATGCCGTCAGGGCCATCGTAGTTAATCTCGACGAGTTGTACATCACCTTCGATATCAGATGCGTTCAATAGAACTTGAGTCTCATTGAAGGTCAGTACAGAATCTTCATCGATAGTGTATGACGTTGGACCAGCCACAGGAGGGTCGTTTACCTCAAGGACTGTAATACCCGCGGTAGTCGATACGGCAGCATCATCTTCATCAACCACGACAACATCTAGGCTAATTTCGCCGTTAAAGTTTTCGTTTGGAGAGAAGGTATAAGTACCGTTGCCGTTGATTTCCAACACACCGTCACTGCCACTGTAGGTGACGCTATCAATTGCCACCTCCCCTTCAATATCCGAAGAGTTCGCTAATAGCTGTTCGTTACTGATCGTAATGGAGTTGTCTTCATGAACGGTGTAAGACGTGCTACCCGCCACTGGAGGATCATTCTCTGGCGTCACGCTGACATCAATGTTAGCAGTTACCGTATCGGTACCATCTGATACATTGAACGATAAGTTCACATCGCCATTGAAGTTTTCGTTTGGCGCAAAACTATATGTGCCATCGCCGTTATCTGTGAGAACACCGTCTGCGCCAGTGTAAGTCACACCTTCAACACTTAGGTCGTCCCCTTCAATGTCCGTTGCACCCGTTAATAGGTCTTGGTCATTGAACGTTAACACACCGTCTTCACCAACTGTGAACGCTTGGTCTTGCGCTTCTGGACCATCATTCACTGGTGAAACGGTTAACTCAAGATTGGTAGAGACAACATCATCACCATCCGATACATCAAATGTGAAGTTAACATCGCCATTGAAGTCAGCATCTGGCGTTAATGTGTAAGTACCATCACCGTTATCGGTAATCGTAACGCTCTCATCATCAGTTGCTAAATTCAGAGCGGTCAGCTGGTCGCCATCGAGATCACGAGCATTAGCTAACAAGTCTTCTTGCGTAATGATGATAGAACCATCTTCTTCCACAGTTGCAGCAACAGGAAGTGCTTCAGGTGCATGTTCAATGTGGGCGCCTGTCGCGTTAATGTAGATGGTTTGAGAGACCGTTTCAGAATCATCATTCGATAGCTCTGTTGCGGTTGCGGTTACATGAACTTCAAGCTGCTCGTTGAAGTCTTCTGGTAACTGGATTTGTAGCGCATTTTCGATTGCCGTTGTTGGTAAGTTCACCGTACCAACAGGGCCAACCGTCACTTCACCGCTGTAGATTTGGCTGTTCACTTCACCCACATCGATTGTGAAGTTGAAGTCCGTGTAGTCAGCGTCACCACCGCCATACAAATCTTCAAAGCCGTAAACCAGCTCGCCGTCTTCATTAACCGTCGTACGAGTATGTTCGATACCATCTTGGTTTAGCTGAGAGCTTGAACCACCATGGAAGATCGCGTCACCGTTCTGCCCTTGCACTACGGTTTCGGTTCCATCTGCAGCAACAAAGACAAGTTGAGGATCAACCGTGTCCATGTTCGCTGGTGAACCATCCGCTGCACGGAACTCGTACTGACCGTCTTGCATCGCGTCAAAGTCATTGTGTTGATGTCCGTTTGGAATCAAGAACAAGTTGAAACTCTCACCTTCCTCGACTTGGAAGCTGAACTGATCTTGCCCAGGAACAAGGTCACCACCGCCATCAACTTGTGATGCGTTTTCATAAACGACTTCAACACCCGTGATGTTACCGTCTTCGTCAACTTTGTAGTAACCCGCGGTGTTTTGGTAACCTGCGGTTTCACCTTCAAACGTTACAGTGATTTCAGTATCGTTGTAACTGGTGATACCGTTATCTTGGTCATTCAGAACGCCTTCGTTATCGTATTGGATGACAGAACCTTCCGGCACACCATCAACCGTTACAGTCAGTGTTTCTGATAGATCTTGGTCGACAAGCGCCGCTGCAATGTTCAGTTCAACAATGCCGCCAGGCTCAACCAAAATAGCTTCATCATCAACGTTAACGCCGTCGCCATCGGTAATCACAAGATCTGGCGCATCCGCGACCGCTTCAATATGAACGTTTAGGTCTTGCTCTACTTCAGTTGTGCCATCGGTAACCGTAAAGCTGAACTGTAGGTCACCACTAAAGTGCTCTTCAGGAACAAAGCTGAACGTGCCATCGCCGTTATCGGTGACTGTGCCTTCATCGCCAGAATAATTGATACTGGTAACGCTTAAGTCATCACCATCAATATCAATCGCACCACTCAACAGATCTTCTTGAGTGAACAGGATGCTGCCATCCTCTTCAATGTGATACATGCCTGGAGCAACAATTGGAATGTCATTCACCGGATTAACGGTCAATGTCATGTCATTAGATGTGCTTAGCTCTCCGTCACTTACCTCATAAGTAAATGCAATATCACCGTTGAAGTTTTCAGAAGGTGTTACTGTGTAAGTACCGTCACCATTGTCTACAATGCTGGCATTTGGATCATTGGTTTCCAGCGCACTCGCAAACAGCTCATCACCATCTTGATCGCTCGCGCTTTCCAACAACATCTCTTGTGTAACGAGAATTGAACCATCTTCGTCGACATCTGCAACCATTGGCGTCGCTTCTGGCGTGTCATTGACGAACTCAACTTTTAGGTCAATGTTTGCAGCCACCACGTCGGTGCCGTCACTCACATCAAACGTTAAGTCAACATTGCCGAAGAAACCCTGCTCTGGCGTTAATGTGTATGTACCGTCACCGTTGTCCGTGACTTCTACCGTGTCGCTCGCGCTAGTCACATTCACAACAGACAGCTCATCGCCTTCAACGTCTGTCGCTTGTGCTAATAGTTCAGCTTCGGTAATGGTGATTGCTTGACCATCTTCCGTTGTGAAAGACATGTCTGGAACGTCTGGCGCATCGTTGATTGGATTTACGATCAGGTTAAGATCGGCTGCCACTGTCTCAATTGCGTCAGTGACATCGTAAGTGAACTCAATCTCACCAAAGAAGTCTGCACTTGGTGTGATTGTGAAGCTACCGTCTGAGTTTTCTACAATAACCGCATTTGGATCGTTGGTCGCAAAGTTAACCGCTTCAAGGTTGTCACCATCGACATCGGTTGCATTCGCCAACAAGTCCTCTTGCGTAATGGTGATTGAACCATCTTCATCAACCGCCGCTTCAATTGGGCCGCTAACTTCAGGGCCTTCGTTGACAATTTCAACGTCGACTGTTGCAATGCTTGGCGCGCTTGCTTGACCATCACTGATATCGAAGGTCAGATTCACTTCACCAGAGAAGTTCTCTGCAGGCTCGAAGGTGAAGGTATTATCACCGTTATCCGTTAAGGTACCTTGCGTTTGGTCTGCAAGTAGTAGGTTTTCAACATGAAGAATGTCACCATCAACATCGGTCGCACCAGACAATAGGTCTTTCGCTTCGATGATCATGGAGCCGTTTTCAAGCATTTGGGTGTGTAGCGGCTCACCTGGAACAGGAATATCGTTGACTGGTATAACTGTTAGATCTAGGTGCGTTGCTACTTCATCGGTGCCATCGAAGACTTTGTAATCGATGTCGATTTCACCATTGAAGTTTTCATTCGGCATGAAGGTAAACGTGCCATCGCCGTTGTCGACCAAGTCACCGTGATCACCACCGTAAGTGATGTCAGAAATAGACAGCGTATCGCCTTCCACATCTGTAGTGTTCGCCAATAAATCATCAGCACTGAAAGTAATACCTTGGTCTTCGTCTGTCGATAGCACCATTGGACCAGAAACGATTGGTGCATCATTCACCGACTCGAAGTTAATGTTAATGATGTTGTCGTCGGTCAATTCACCATCGGTAACTTGATAACCCAGTTCGATTTCACCATGGAAGTTTTCATCCGGTGTTACCGTCCAAGTACCATCACCATTATCAGTCAGTGTTGCATGCTCTGAGTTTTCACCCACCAGCTCTAGATTTTGAATATCAAGGTCGTCGCCATCAATATCAGAGGCTTGTGCCAGTAACTGTTCTTCTGTAATCACAACAGAAGCAAACTGAGCAGAACCTTCCGTATCGATAGTGATATTTGGAAGATCAGCCGTTAGCTCGATTTCGTTGTCACCCGCATGGATGTTCAACTCAACCGTTTCAGTGATTTCAGAACCGTCTACACCAATCGAAGTAAACACGGCTTCATCATGACAGGTTTGTGACACTGTCATGTTTTGAACGACGTAAGTACCATTTCCTTGTACCGTACCGAGTTCAAAGTAAGACACAGGTTCAGAGACGGTAAGCGTGTAATCAGTCTCGTAACCACCACGATCTTCTTTGTGGTAAGTCATCGAGTCAATTAGGTCGCCATCCTCATTGAATGCTTTGATTTCTACTTCTGTAAAGTGACGTGAATCTTCCATGAACCAACCACCTAAACCATCTAGGTGGAAACTGATTTCGTTGATGTCTTGGCCTTCAACTGAAACAGTCAGTTTTTCATCACCACTCAGCCCTTGGCGATCGGTATCACCAAGGCCGTGACCAATGTGTGTGTTACCATTCCAAGCGCCAAGTGGATCATCGTTACTTTGAACCGTTACCGTTAAGTCGCCATCCGAGAACTCACGCGTGTATGGGTCTACTTCTGTGCCCCAATCGTCTACGCTCGCATTATCGTCGAAGGTACCAATTTGCGTGGTATGTGTTCCTTCAGCCAGAGCACCCTCACTTGGAACAAAGCGTACTTCTGTATCAGCAGGCACTTCTTGTCCGACTTCCAGTACTACCCACTCATTGTCAAGATTTGCTTCGATGATGCCGTTTTCTGGTGCTTGATCCAGGCGTAGTGCCGGCTCTTCACGAAGCGTCACACCAACCGTTTGATCTTCTTGTGCTTGAATGAAGATTTCTTCGCCCGCTTCTGGCGCATCATTAACTGGGTTAACCGTTAAGTCGAGTGTGGTTAGAACTTCATTGTCACCATCACTGATGCTGTATGTAAAGTCCAACTCGCCATTGAAGTTCTCTGTGTGCGTGATGGTGAATGAACCATCGTCATTAGTAACAATTGTTGCGTCTGGATCGTTGGTTTGTAAGTTAGATGCCGTTAACTCATCACCTTCAACGTCAGTTGCATTCGCAAGTAACTGCTCTTGAGTAATGGTAATTGAATTATCTTCGTCTACCTCAGCCTGAATGCCCGAAGTTTCAGGTCCATCATTCACAGCAATAACATCGATGCCAGCGGTTGTTGTTGCGGTTGCACCGGCTTCATCAACGACAACTACGTCTAGTGAAATATCACCATCGAAGTTTTCATTTGGCGTAAAGGTGTAAGTACCATTACCGTTATCAACAAACGAACCGTCGTCACCAGCGTAAGTCACGCTCGATAGAGCAACGTCACCTTCAACATCGGAAGAGTTCGCTAATAACTGCTCATCACTGATCGTGATTTGGCCATCTTCTTGAACTGTATAAGACGTTGAACCTGCGACTGGAGGATCGTTCTCTGGCGTTACGCTGACATCAATAACAGCAGCCGTTGAGCCTGTGCCATCAGAAACATCGAATGAGAATTGAACCTCACCATTGAAGTTCTCGTTTGGAGCAAAGCTGTATGTGCCGTCACCATTGTCACTAAGAACGCCGTCTGCGCCAGTGTAGAGCACGTTTTCAATCGACAGTTCATCACCATCAATATCTGATGCTCCTGCGAGTAGGTCTGCGTCTGTAAAGAGTAGTGTGCCGTCTTCTTCAATTGAGAACTGTTGATCTTGCGCTTGTGGCAAGTCATTCAGCGGATTCACGGTAATGTCTAGGCCAACTTGAACTGAACCACCGTCGTTATCGATGATATCGAAGCTCAAGTCTAAGTCGCCGTTATAATCAGCGTCTGGTGTAATCGTATAGCTACCATCGTCGTTTTGTTGGATGGTCGCATTTTCATCGGTCGACAGGTTAATAGCTTCTAGGTTTTCGCTATCAATATCACCCGCTCGAGCTAGCAATTGATCCTGGCTCAGAGTGATCGAGCTATCTTCATTAATGGTATAAGCCAAGTCACCAGAAGTCGGTGGATCGTTGATTGGTAGTACATCAACATTAATATGAGTATCAACCGTTGCGCCGTCTTCATCTTTAATGGTCACACCCAGTTGAACTTGACCATTAAAGTTTTCATTGGGTGCAAAGCTACATGTACCATCACCATTTACGATAAAGATACCGTCCGAGCCATCGTAATTGATGCCAACTAGCTCTACACCGCCCTCAACGTCAGAGGCATTCACTAAAATCTGAGATTCGCTGAATGTAAGAACAGAATCTTCATCAATGGTGTAAGACGTTGGACCTGCAACCGGTGGGTCATTCACTTCTAGAACGGTAATGCCCGCGGTGGTTTCATCAATCGAACCATCTTCATCAGCAACAATCACGTCAAGGCTAATATCACCACTGAAGTTTTCATTAGGAAGGAAGGTATAACTGCCGTCACCGTTGTCTTGGAACACACCATCTGTGCCGCTGTAGGTCACGCTATCAATCGATACCGCGCCTTCAACGTCAGATGAATTTACTAACAATTGCTCATCAGAAATAGTAATGGTATTGTCTTCGTTCACCATATATGAGGTAGAACCCGCAACTGGCGGATCGTTCTCAGGCGTGACGCTAACGTCAATGTTGGCGCTGACTGTTTCTGTACCATCAGACACATCGAAACTGAAGTTCACATCACCATTGAAGTTTTCATTTGGCGCAAAGGTATAAGTACCATCACCGTGGTCGGTCAGTACGCCATCGCCACCTGTATAGCTAATACCTTCTACGGTTAGGTCATCACCATCAATATCGCTCGCACCAGTCAATAGATCGGCATCAGTAAATTGCAGCGTACCGTCTTCTTCAATACTGAATTGTTGGTCTTGAGGAGCGGGTAAATCGTTAACTGGATTAACAGTAAGATCTGCAGTTGCTTGAACCGTGTCAGTACCATCATTGAGGTTGAATTGAATATCAATGTCACCATTGAAGTTCGCATCTGGTGTAATGGTAAAACTACCATCATCATTAGCGGTTACTGTCGCGCTACCATCAACCGTTAGGTCGCTCGCAGTTAGATCTTGGCCTTCAACATCAGACGCCTGAGACAGCAACTGTTCTTGGCTCAATGTGATTGAACCATCTTCGTTAACGTTGTACGCCAAGTCACCCGATACTGGCGCATCATTAATTGGCAGAACATCAACATTGATGACAGTATCAACTTCTGCACCATCTTCATCACGAATAGTCACATCAAGCTGAACTTGGCCATTAAAGTTCTCATTCGGAGCGAAGCTGCAAGTACCATCGCCATTAACCGAGAAGATACCATCTGGGCCATCGTAGCTAATACCAACAAGCTCAACGTCCCCTTCAACATCAGAAGCATTAAGTAGCACTTGCGATTCATTGAATGTCAGTACTGAGTCTTCATCAATGGTGTAAGACGTTGGGCCTGCAACTGGCGGATCGTTCACTTCAAGAACGGTAATTCCAGCGGTTGTGGCATCGGTTGCACCTTCTTCATCAGTGACAACTACATCCAGTGCTATTTCACCGCTGAAATTCTCGTTTGGCGAGAAGGTATAAGTACCGTTACCGTTGATTTCAAGGACACCATCACTACCAGAGTAAGTCACGCTGTCTATGGATACATCACCTTCAATATCTGAAGATGTTGCCAATAGTTGTGCATCAGAAATGGTAATCGAATTATCTTCATTCACCGTGTAAGACGTTGAACCCGCGACTGGCGGATCGTTCTCAGGAGTCACGCTAACATCAATGTTTGCAGATACGGTATCGGTACCATCAGACACATCGAAGCTAAAGTTAACCTCACCATTAAAGTTTTCATTTGGCGCAAAACTGTATGAGCCGTCACCATGGTCTGTCAGTACCCCATCAGTCCCTTCATAACTGATGCCTTCAACCGTTAAATCATCACCCTCAATATCGGTTGCGCCTGTAAGCAGATCCGCGTCAGTGAACTGAAGAGTACCGTCTTCTGCAATACTGAATTGTTGATCTTGAGGGACTGGTAAATCATTAACGGGGTTAACCGTTAAGTCTGCAGAAGCTTGAACTGTGTTGGTGCCATCTGAGATATCAAAGCTGATATCGATGTCGCCATTGAAGTTCTCATCGGGCGTGATGGTAAAACTGCCATCATCATTCTGAGTAACTGTTGCATCACCGCCAACTGTTAGGCTGCTAGCCGTTAGGTCATCACCTTCAACATCTGATGCTTGCGATAAAAGCTGCTCTTGGCTTAAACGAATCGAACCGTCTTCGTCCACTGAGTAAGCAAGGTCACCCGATACTGGCGCATCATCAACCGCCGTTACACTCACATCGATGTTTGCGGACACCGTATCAGTCCCGTCAGACACATCGAAGCCGAAGTTTACGTCACCATTGAAGTTCTCATTCGGAGCAAAGGTGTAAGTACCATTACCGTTATCAGTAAGAATACCGTCGCCGCCATCGTAGGTCACACCTTCAACAGTCAGGTTATCACCTTCAATGTCTGTCGCGCCTGTTAATAGGTCTGCATCGGTGAAGATGAGTGTGCCGTCTTCTTCTATTTCAAAGGTTTTATCTTCTGGTACAGGCGCGTCATTAATAGGACGAACCGTTAAATCAATTGCGCTGCTTACGGTATCTTGGCCGTCGCTGATATCAAAAGTTAGATCAAGTTCGCCGTTAAAATCTGCAGAAGGAACAACCGTGAAAGTGCCATCACCATTATCTTGAACCGTTGCATCTGCGCCGACTTGAACGTTAGAAGCAACCAGTTCATCTCCATCAACATCACTTGCGTATTCGAGTAATTGTTCTTGAGTGAATGTTATGGAGCCATCTTCATCCATGATGTATGCCAGGTCTTGTTCTACTTCTGGCGCATCATTTTCACTTTCTACTTGGATTTTGAACGTTTCGCTTACTGTTTCAGAATCAAAGTCATCCTCTACTTCACTGATGCTCTCTTCATCAGAAGCTTGAACATCAACTGCAAACGTCTCTTCTATCGTTTGTGAATCTAAATCGTCATTAGCTTGTTGCTCACCAGAATCAGAAGAATCAGCGTTAAGCGAAGCAGATGTTGTTGCTGCTTGACCTTGCCCTTCATTACCTTCCGCATCTGTCCCACCGTCAGAAGACGTGCTTTCTCCACCACCTACAGCTTGAGCCCCTGCTCCTGAGCCGCCACTCCCAGCTGTGGCACCATCTGTGCCTGTCTCTGTTGCTGCACCATCAACCACGTTAGATTGAGCAGCATCTGAATCACTACTGCTTTCTGTTGTTTCTTCTTGAACAGCCGCGCCAGAAGCAGAGGCATCTTCAGCATTGCCTGCACCACTCGGGTTATCTTCTAAAGCCTGGTTTATTTCGTCTGCCGCATCCGTATTTTCAGCACCCGTCGCTACCGTCGACGCAATCGTATTTTGTTGATTTTGTTGATTCTGCTGTTGGGAGGGCGTACCCGCGTCGTTCGTGTCCGTCTGTTCTACCGCGTCATTGAGATCTTCATTTTGGTTGTTTTGGTTATTTTCGCCTGCCATTACAGCCTCCGTTGCTACTAGCTAACTGATCGTATTTAGAGGCATTAAAGGACACCATTTTGGAAAACCAAGTTTTTATACAACTTTTTTCATATTTTTGTTTTTATACATAAAGAATCAAAAAAAATTTGAAAACTGCTTTTAAAGATCCTTAGTTATTGTGATTAAAGCAATTAAGGCAGTGGAATGATGATAGACATGACGAATTTGTTGCGTTCAATCGACAACAACCACAAAGGGCTGCAATTGCTGTTAGGCGACTTTTATAAGAACTTCTCGGACGCACCAATGAACATAGAGACACTTCATAAAGGGAATCGTTTTGACGAACTCAACAACTACTCTAAAAAATTGAAGACCATCTTAACGTTGTTATGTGACCAAGACCTGCCGCCAAAAATGGCTAAGCTAGAACATTTGAGCAAACACGAGTTCCCTGCACCGGAAGCGCTTTTAGAGGATGTAAAAACTGAACTACAAAACGTCAATCGACAAATCAATCACTTGCTGGATATTAAGGAAGTGGTCGATGACAAGTCATCGAGGTAGGTCATGAGTAATAACCAAATAGAGCACCACCTTAGAAAAGCACTCGTTTCTAATAACGAGGCTTCGAAGGTGACGGCAGATGACACCATCGTACTTGCGAGTGCCATGACCAGCGTTCATAAAACCTTGCTCATCATCTTCCTGCTCGCTTTGGTCGCTATCGCCGTGGCGTCACAGGCGCGCATTGACATTGTCGTTTCTGTGCGTGGTGAGCTGCTGTTGGAATCTGACGTTGAGAAGGTTCAACACTTAGAAGGCGGCATTTTAGAAGAGCTGTTAGTCAGAAAAGGTGAAGTTGTATATGAAGGTCAACCTATTGCCCGAATCCGCTCACTCGACCGCAACACCCAACTCGATACCGTGAACACCGAAATCATTCAGTTGGAACTCGACAAGATTCGTTATGAAAGCTTGCGCGACATGATCGAACCAAACTTTGCATCTTATATCGAAAAATATCCAGAACAAGTCCAAGTCAACATGAACACTTGGCAACAAGAATTTTCCAAAAACCGTTCAAACGAAGAGCTCATCACTCACGATATTAAGCACAAGAACTCGTTAATTCGTTCAATGCTAAAGCGTCGCAAAAGTTCAGAAAATCAACTATCTCTAATACGCAAACAGCTCAACATCAAAAACACGCTCTATAAAGAAGAGATGGCGTCTTATGTCGATGTTCTCAACATGAAAGTACAAGAGTCCAATATGGTACGTGAGATTGAGAACCTTGACGAGTCGGTCATGAACGAACGTTTTCAGCTCGACAAACTCGAGAAACAACATCGAGATTTGGTTGAGAACCGTAACTCCGAGTACCAAGCGCAAATCATTCAGGCCAATAAAGATCTCAAACTGAAACGGATCCTACAACCGCAGCATTACGACAAGGTTGACCGCTTAATCGTCTACTCGCCAGTTGATGGTGTGGTCGACAAACTGCACTTCAATTTCCGTTCAGCTGTGATTCCGCCAGGCGAGAGTATCGCAGATATTGCCCCAATAAATAATTCGCTACACGGTGAAGCGAAGATCCCGCGTAAAGACATGGGGTTTGTTGAAATTGGCCAAGCGGTGAAAGTAAAAATGGATACTTATAACTTCGCAAAATATGGATTTGTTGAGGGAACCATCGCCTCAATCAGCCGTTCATCCTATGAAGAAGAAGATGCTGAATTCTATTTGGCAGAGATTGAGATTGATCGAAACTTTCTTGAACGAGGAGGCACTCAATACAAGTTATCGCCTTATATGGAATTTACCGCCGATGTAAAAACAGGCTCGCGTCGCGTGATCGAATACGCAGCGAAACCTGTGATGTCTGCCATCGAAGATGCATTCGATGAGAGGTAATCAATGAGCGGAAAACCTTCTTATAACATTTCCGTACCCGCTCTACGTCTGAGCATATTGTTCAGCGTGGTACTGGCGGCGCTCGCTTTCTATTTATACTTTTCTTGGTCGAAAGTCGATTCGGTTGCGCAAGTGCAAAGCGCCCCACTTCTGATACAAGCCCAAAAGCTCAATCAGACCATAGAACTGGACATCCAAACCTTACAGTACTGCTTACAAGCCAATAATTGCAGTGCCAGTGACTTGAGCCTTTCTACCTTGAAGAGTGAAATCGACGAGTTTAGGTCTTTGGCTTCTTTGAACAAAACTGAATTTAGTTTGGTTGGCGCGACTGAATACACCCAACTTGAATTAGCTATCAATCGCTTTTCCGACAGTACGAAAACACGCAACGACGTACTCGACTTATACCTGTCGCTGACGAACAACTACCTGCAGATGGACGACAACTACCGCACCATGTTTAACAACCATGCAAGCGACTTAATGTCAGAGAAAAACGAGTTCTTTGTCTGGTTGCTTATGGTGGTCATGATATTGGCCGTGATTGCCGTTTTTTCTAACTCAGTTGCCATGTTGAAACTGAAGAAATCCAGCTCTAACGAGCGAGAAATCGACTATGAGTTTGATGCGCTCTATCAAGAGCTAAAGGAACTCGATTTACAAAGACTCGAAGAGCTTCTTAATGAAGTGAGCATCAACCCCAAACAACGCCAAATCTACTCTCACCTCAAGCTGATTTTTAGTAAATTGGAAGACCAAAAACGCAATAATGATCTCTACAAACAGCTTTACGCACTGATTGGTTACGAGATTCGCGGAATCACCAACACCATCAACGGTGGAGTCCAATATCTGGTTCAAGAAACCGATGAAAACGGCGTATTGATGGCGAAGGATATTACCTCTGCGTGTAGTACCTTGTCTGAGTTAGCAGAAAACTATAACCGATTGATTTCACAGGGTACGGAAAGTAAGTCGAAAGAATTTTCTCTACTGAGCGTGTTGTCTGAATTGATGATTCATATCAGCGCCAAAGTTCAGAGAAACGAAGGTCAACTTGACTGCTTTATCTCTGACAATTTGCCGAACCGTGTTGAAGGCCAATCCACCAGCTTATTCTGGATATTGTTCCTGCAGCTTTCTAACGCCATCCAACTTAAATCAAACAAGAAGTTATTCGTGACGATAGAGTCTGGCGCGGCTTCCGATATGGAAAATACGCGTGTCACCATCAATCTCAACTTCCTTTCAACGTTGGATGTATCTGTAGCTAAGCTCAATAAGCTTCATTGGAGCGCTCACAAGCACCATACCGCTAACACCGACGACTTAGCGAAAAGCGTTTTAAAAGATTACGGCTATTACGAGAGCCATTGGTTCCAATCGGGTACACAGGAACGTTTTCAGATCGAGCTTGATCTCAAGGCTAAGAATTTCCATACAGAGAAAACACGCTTCGACGGCAAGCGTTTACTGCTTTGCGCCAATACACAAGTTCGTATCGATGTAATGAAGAAAATGCTCAGTAACTTGGGGCTTGATATCACTGAAATCCGCACTGCAAATGAGTTGTTTTCAGCGGCGAAGACCTTTGGTGAGTACGATGCCATCATGCTGACCGATACCTTTGAACCTAACAAGCTGCCATCACTGAGCAAAACGGTGAAATCTCAACTTAAGAGTCATCCAAATACCAAGCTGTTGCTGTCAGTAACTAATACTCAGCATGCACAAGAGTGTCACAGCTTCGTCGATAAGATCATCAACTCCCCTGCGATTCCTTACGAGTTTATTCCGAACTTACTTACCATTATGGAAGCAGAAGCATCAGAAGAGCAGATGGAGAACAGTTCGTTCCTTATCGTAGAGGATGACCGAGTTCAGCAGATCCTACTTAAACGAATCCTCACCAAACAAGAGTATGAACCAGACACGGTTGGCGATGGCGCTGACGCAGTGGAGCACTTCATGAATAAACGTTCTGACATCATCTTCATGGACTGCATTATGCCAGGTATGGGGGGCATTGAAGCGACTAAACGCATTCGCCAATTTGAACAAGATAACGAGAAAAGCCCTTGCACCATCATAGGAGCAACCGCATTGACCAGCAGTAATGAACACCAGGCTTGTATTGAAGCCGGAATGGATTACGTGATCAGCAAACCTTACAAAAGCGACCAAATCATCAAGGTGATCAACAAGTATGTGGCGGTACAGAAACTTAACTAGCAGCATTATGGCTGCGCTTGCATTCAGCACGATACCTTCAGCATCGGCGACGACCCTGCTTGAGGCAGTAGAACTCGGCCTGCAAAACAGCCTGTCTCTTCGTGCCAGTGATAAAGGTGTGGAAGAGAACGAATACAATATTGGGATCAGCCGATCTAAGTTTCTTCCTTCACTCAATGGTGCAGCCGATACCACATGGAATGAAAACGAAACCTTGTTATCAAGCGTGCCCGACGAAACCTCTAGCTATAACTCAAACAGCTACAGCCTTTCCCTTTCCCAATCGATATTCAATCTGGGTGATATTTTTAAATATGGCACGGCAAAACTCGACTTTAATATCGAAGAGATTAAACACGAGAACAAAATCCAGAGCACCATTTCTGAAATCGGCTCTCAATACTTCGAGTATTTGAAAAACAATGCGCAAATAAAAGCGACCAAAGTCGAACTTAAGTCGTCTGAGACTCGTGAACATCAGATGCGACGTAACGTAGAATTGGGGAACACAGCCGCCAGTGAGCTGTACGAAGTTATCGCTCAAAAAGAAGGCGTGTCGAATCGATTAAGAACCTTGCAAAAAGATCGCCGTGTCATTCTCAACGGGCTATCCATTCAGATTCAGTACCCTATCACTCCGTCACAAGACATATACGAAAGTGTGCCATTAAAAGAGATTAACGAAAGCGAACAACGCTCAATCATGGATCAGGCGTTAAAGCTCAATAACGACTTGTTAGTGGCGAAGAAAAACGTCGAAAGAAGCCGGAGAAGCTTAAAAGAGAGCGGTACAAACTTCTTGCCTACCGTGTCGCTTTCAGCCAGCTATCGTCACGATGACGCCAATAACTACGATAAAACCGACATCACTGCGACAGGCGAAAGCAACTCTACCAGTGTAGGCTTGAATCTAGCCTTGCCTATCTTGTCTGGTGGCTCTGATTATTACGGATATCAAAAATCATCGACGGCAATTGAACGTACCGAACTGCTTTATCAAGACTCGCTTTACACCACACGTAACAGCGTGAACACCTCTGTACTCAACATTAATGATTTCTCCCAGTCTATAAGCAGTTACGAAAACATCATTCGCGCTAACTACGCCTCGTACAAAGGAATCCAAAGGGCCTACCAATTAGGCACGCGTACTATCACCGATTTGCTGGCCGCTGAAAGTAAACTGTTCAGCGCCTTAAGAGACTACGAAAGCGCTCGATACGACTACATCATCGAAACCATTAAGCTTGAGCAAGTTAAAGGCGTGCTTTCGATTCAATCGATAGAAAGCATCATGCAATTGATGAGCGATATTGAAGGTCGTAACAATCAAGGACTCGTGCCGAAACACCTTCTCTCAACGGAGTCGTTGAAAACAGGAGGTCGCAATGCAAACTGAGCAGTTTTCACAAAAGATCAATATGGCAGATAAGTGTTATCTGACTTTCTCTACGATAATTTCCACCCTGTTTGGCTTGGTACTGCCCTTCTCTATTCTGATCATTTTTGACCGAGTGTTACCCAACCAAGCACAAGACACGTTGTTCTTGCTGTTCGCGATTATCTTGATTTCTATCTTCCTCGACTACCACCTGAAAAATCAGGAAGAAAAGATTTCCTCTGTCATCATGAGGCAGTTTGAGACCAACTTAACCAACAAGGTGTTCCAATCAATATGTTTGGCTGAAATCTCTAAATTTCGCCGCTTAGAACCGGGCGAATACCTAGAACGAATCTCAACCATTCCTGAGTTGAAAACCTTCTTTGGCGGCGAATCAGTTCGAGCCCTGATAAACCTTGCTGTCAGCGTGATCACCATCCTCATTATTGGTCTAATCAACATATGGGCTGGCGTGACGCTTCTGATTGCCTCGCTCATCTTAGCCATTTTCGCTTGGAGCCTTTCTAAACAAAAGATTGGCAGCCTACAAAATAAGTCCGATATAGAAGGATTAACCACTTCTAAAATCATTGAAATTATATCTAGCCCCCTAGATATCAAAGCGAGAAATATGGAATACCGCGTTGAAAGCCTGATGACACAAATGGTCGAAGAGCGTGAAGTGGAGAACATCAAATACGAACAGATTGAATCGAACTTTGGCTTGATCTTGGCGCTCATCCAACAGCTTTCCATTGCTTGCGTTGTTGTAGTACTAGCAACCGCCGTTATCAACATGGAATCAAGCCAAGGAATCATGGCCGCGATCATCATGCTGACCAACCGTTACTTCGCGCCCTACCAACAAGTGATGCGTACCGCGAGTCGTTGGGAATTAAACAAACTCCACATACAACGTATCGCCGAGCTTCTTGAGTTGGCAGCGTCTGTTGAACACCAACATGAGACAACGGAAGTAGAACGTATTTCTGTTAAATACTCAGAAAAACAGCGTATTGAATTCGAACTCGGACAAGCCTATTTACTGACAGGGAAAAGCGGCTCAGGCAAGACTCATCTCGCCAACTGTATTACGCGGCAGAACAGCGATAACAAACTGGACATTATGATTAATGACACGCCTTTAAATGACGTCAATTACAACGTTTGGCGTAACAGCGTGCTAATGGTTGATAAAACAAGCTCGTTCGTAGAAGGGACGATTATCGATAATCTCACCTGTTTCCGACCAAGCTTGAATAACACGGCGTTTGCACTGTGTGAAACGATGAACATCAAGGCGCAAATTGACGGGCTTCCTGCCGGTTTTTATACAGAACTCAAAGGGCACATGCGCAATCCATTCTCTCGCCAAGTTGGATATGCTCTGCTATTAGTCCGAGCCCTGCTCGCCAGTAAATGTGTATTGATATTTGATGATATCGATTGTGTATTTGATGAGGAATTTGCACGGGTTGTGCTAACCAGTACAGCTTATCGTGCCAATGACAAAATCCTAATCATCGCCAGCAATAAAATGGACAAACTTAACCACCGCCTCAAACGCGTAAAACTTACCGGAGGTGACCAATGAGTATCCTTGTAGACTTCAATAATGTTCCACAACGTGTCTTGGATTTTGAATCTAGCGGATACGACGAACGTTACAGTCAATCTCCTCTTATTCGTGGTTTGGCCTACACCCTGATAGCACTCGAATGGGAAGGCACTCCTGCTATACTCAGCGATGCTTTTATTCCAAAATCTAAAGACGGCGACAGCTTTACAGCAACCATCGAGCGCCTTGGGTATCGCTGTGATGTGACCAAGCTAAAGACACTCGATAATATCGATAAGCACCCTCATCCATGCTTTATTGAAATAGAGAATCTAAGTGCGATTTTCTTAGGCACCAAAGATGGAAGGCTGCTGTTGTTTGATTACACAAACAACAACACCATTGAATACCCAATGTGTAAAAAGCCCTGCTTACTGATTGCTATTAGTGAATATTCTCGTCTGTTCCGAGAACCACCACCGGAATCTCAAGACAGAAGTAATTGGATTAAATACGCTTTTTATCGTTACAACAATGAACTCAAAAGCCTGATTATCTTGAGCTTCGTGATCAGTATTCTAGGTGCGTTGCAGCCGTTCTTTATTATGAGCGTGTATAACTTCGCTCTTACTTCTAGCTCTCAAGCAACACTCTATTGGCTAACCTTATTTGCTGTGATTGTTGGCTTCTCGGAGTATTTCTTTAAGAAGATGCGAGTCAACATCATTGCCACCTCCGGTAAAGATCTCGCGGTACACATATCCCAAGCCGTAATATCGAAGCTTCTTTGGTTGCCGTACGCGATGACATCAACCGCAGGGGTCTCGTCACAATTGGCTCGTTTGAAAGATATCGATACCTTCCGACGCTTAGTGACAGCAGAATCGACCCTCAGCTACTTTGATATGCCGTTTGTGATTGTGTTTATCATCGCGATAGCCCTGATGTCTGGCACAGCTGCTCTCGTGGTAATGGGCGGCTTAATATTGATGTTGGTGTTCTGTGTTTACTCACGCTATATCTACTCGCAAGCCACATCTAAAAGCTCGCGCGCCAATGCGATGGTCTCGTACCAATGGAATGAAATCCTGCGTGGTATCAAGACTATCCAAGGGCTACCTTTACTTCGTGTCGTTCAATCTCGATTTAGTGCCTCACATATGCAAAGTTCCAACGATGCCGAGAATGTTGCCGTGACTAACAGTAAGATTCAGGCCGCTGGCGGCAGTTTGATACAGGTGATTGGTACTGCAAGTATTGTGACCGCTGTAATCGGTGTAATGGAAGGCACTTCTGACGCGGGTGCCATGTTAGCCACCGTTATTTTGGTTTGGAAAGCATTAGGCCCGATCATGGGTATCTATAATTCAATTTCTAAGTTTCAATCCATAAAGGCGTCATCGGCACAAATCAACAATTTAATGTCGATGAATGATGACAAGCTGACTTTGGAGAAGAGCCCACCTATTCGCCTGTTCCAAGGCAGTATTGTGGGCAGCGGTGTAAGTCATCGTTACACAGGCGCAGCAACCGGCTTAACCAACTTGGGGTTCAAGATACCCCCAAGCGCAAAAGTCGTCATTTGTGGCCCAACTGGCTGTGGAAAAACGACGCTAATTTCCATCATTGCGGGGCTAGAAGATCGCTATCAGGGCGCAGTGTCTGTCGATGGTTACAACATCAAGCAGTTCAACAGCTACCGCTATCGCACATCGATAAACTACATCCCTTTTAATTTACATATTTTCGAAGGTTCGCTAGAAACCAACTTCATTCTGCATAACGGACTCATTCCAACAGAGAAGATGCAAGAGATGGTGAGCTTCTTCGAATTAGATGAATGGCTCCCGGAAGGTTTAGCTACTCAGTTAAACGTGGACAAATGCAAAAGTCTTCCCAACGGCATTCAGCAAAAGCTGCGTTTAGCGCTTGGTTTAGGTAACTGTGAGCAATCTCTGATCATCATTGATGAACCGTTCAACGGAGCGGAAAATGAAAACTCGCAGTATTTTAACCGCTTGTTCAGCGATAAGTTGTTGAACAAAACAGTCATTTTTTCAACCAATGACCCCGGTTTGATCGCCACTTCCAACATGAGTTTGGTTCTGGAACTAGATGGCAATTTAAAATATTTTGGCTTAACAGACAAATACTTAAACAGTTTAAGTTAACTACAACGACGCTTATTCACAAATTACTCGTTAGATAAATGGATATAATTGACAAAACCATAAGTGAGAGAGATGATTCGGTCTCAAATTACGTTTAACAGGGAAGCAAATGTACACATTCGTTGCAGACAAGCTTGATGTAGCTTACTTATCCGCAATTCCTGAAAACCACCAACTTCAGGGCTGCGATGTGCCTGAAGAAGAGATTGAACTTAGAGAAATCGTTGAGATTTGGTATGAGTGTGCATTCCTACCCGCTTTCAATCTTCAGAAAATTGATATCGCAAACAAAGCCGAACTGACCGTAATACAAACACAAGTTCTAAATAACGATACAAGTACTCTCGCCTTCCTACTCAAAAACAAAGTTTATCGAGCAGCGTTAAACAGAATTTTGGGTATTTGGACACTAGAGCCTTCTGCTAAAACGGCGCTAGAACAACTTCTATTTGAAGTAAATCAAGACAACAATCACTCTCACTAAACTGTTTTCAAAGTTATTCCTCAATAAGCATATAGAATAAACCAACCACCCACCGCTATAAACGAGTAGAAATAGGATCCCTTTCAAAATAAGCTCTGGAATCACAAGAACTTATACCCCTCCCACACTTCCATTAAATATACCGTCTCAAAGTTTCCATATCGGCATTTTTATTCTACTGTTTTTATATAAAAACAGTTGGATGGATCCTTATATGGCGATTACGGTCTGGAATAACCTTTCAGTCAAACATAAACTCTTTGGCTTAGTTCTACTTCCCGTTTCACTACTGCTTTTTCTCGCAGGCAGACAAGCTTTTATCTTGACGACTCAGTTAACCGATTTTGAACGAACCAGTCAGCTATCTGCCTACCTCCAAGATATTTCGCTCCTGTATCGAAGCTCATCAGCTTCTAGCCCTGAAGAGTTCGCAGCACAAAGCAGCCAAGTAAAAGCAGAATTAAAAAACCTATCGCCAATCATTTTCTTAGATACTTCAAATGAAATGAATCAGTTAGTAGCTGACTTCAGCGAAGCAACACTTTCGACAATTCAAGCTATCGACAGTTACGATAAGTTGGATGCACTCGAATGGCAGAGCGATTTATACAAACAATTATTGCTAGAAGTCGAGAAGGTCCCGTTTGAAAACACCAAGCGTGAAATTCAACAACACCTCACGGCATTGCAGCAGCTAGAATGGTTAATGTTTTGGTCAAACGAGGAGTTCAAACTGGGCACCTCACTGATTGAGATATTTCAAAGCAGCCAAGAATACGATCCTGAACTTGCAGAGCAAATCGAGACTCTGAGTGAAAGGCAGCAACTGTTTTTAGAACGCTTTGTTTCGTTGAATGCCAATGAGCATCAGGTATCTTTAATGGTCGAAGTGTTTAGAAATGATGTCTTTGCTCAAAGCCAAGAAATCCGAACTGCTCTACTTGACCTGAACGCCATCAGCCAACTTACTCCACAAGAAATATCTGTTGGTCTAGAGGCCATGAGTGCTCGACTCAACTTATTGCAAAGCCTTGGCGGTGTCATTAAGCAAGAATTCCAAACAGAGGTTGCCCAAGCGATTTCAGACGCTCAAATGGAGCGAACCCTGTTTATTTCCATCGTAGCCTTACTCGCTACCCTTGTTATGGGTTTAACCTTAAGCTTAGCGAGACAAGTGACGAACAACCTTGGACTCGTCCTTAACTTTTTAAAAAGTGAAAACGATCAAACTCGCCCCTCTTTACAAAAACTCATTCAAGGTAAAGATGAGCTCAGTTTATTTGCTCAACAGGTCGAACGACTCACCATCGAAAGAGAGTACGCTAAAGAAAAGCTAACCCAAGCCAAAGAAGACGCAGAAAAAGCGAAAGATCACGCAATACAAGCCAGCAAAGCGAAAAGCAGCTTCTTAGCCAACATGTCTCATGAAATTCGAACACCTCTCAATGGCGTCATAGGTATTTCAGAAATACTGGCTGATACCCCACTAACACCAACACAACGCGATTACGTTGATACCATCGAAACCTCATCACAACTGCTGCTGAGCTTAATCAACGACATTTTAGATTTCTCCAAGATCGAATCTGGAATGTTACTGATAAGTCCACATTCAGCATCCATTAGAGAATCGATATACGACATCGCTTCTATTGTTGCACCAAAAGCAAAAGAGCAGAAAATTTCAGTTGACGTCGACATCAGCCCTGATACCCCAGCTCGAGTGATGATAGACGATCACCGATTGAGACAGATCTTGATGAATTTCATGTCTAATGCCGTAAAATTTACGGCTGAAGGTGGTGTAACGCTGTCCATTCAGACGCTTAACAAGACTGAAAGCGAAGTCACGATTCGATTCGCAGTACGAGACACGGGTATTGGTATCGACAAACAGCAACAGAAACAGATATTCGAGCCCTTTGCTCAAGAAGATGACTCAACTACACGTCAATTTGGTGGTACTGGGCTTGGCCTAGCCATCAGTACTCAGTTAGTTGAGCTTATGGGCGGACAGATTCAACTTAATTCCGTAAAAGGTGAAGGTAGCTGTTTCTACTTCGATTTAGAACTACCGGTTGACTTAATATTACCAAAACCAAGTACCGCGAGCGCTGATATTTACGTGCTAGGTAAGGAGAATATGCTCTCTGAGCGAATAGAATGTAACCTTAATCTTTATGGCCTAAACGTAGTTCAGCGAACGAAGGACACAGTTAGGCTCACCGAACAACTCGCGACTCAGAAACACAATAAACCAATCACTGTCGTTTTCGCTGAAGACGATACTTTTCAAGCCAACAATTACTCAAATGAATTAAATCGACTGCATAATAATGGAATCACAATCTGTTTGATTCGCTCATTCTTAAGCGAGCCAGTAGATTTAGGCAATTGCATCACAGCTCAAGTATCACAACCTTTACTAGGCTTGCGATTAATTAAAGCCGTCGAGCTTTGTGATACACAAGGCTTAGCAGAGCTGTCTGAGACGACTCAACAACCTTTAGAGATACAACACAAAATCCTTATCGTCGAAGACAATAGAATTAACCAAAAGATTGCTGGTCTTCATGTGGGAAAAAGTGGTTTCGAATTCGAGTTTGCTAACAACGGCCAAGAAGCCATAGACAAGTTTACCGCAAATCCTCATTATGCAGCGATCCTGATGGACTGCATGATGCCTGTTATGGATGGTTTTGAAGCTACGAGTAATATTCGACGAATTGAACTAGAAACAAAAGCTACACGCCGTATTCCGATCATTGCCTTAACCGCCAGTGTGATTGATGACGATATTCAGAAGTGTTTCGACGTAGGCATGGACGATTACGTGCCAAAACCTTTCAAGTTCGAAATGTTAAAGGAGAAAATACTCACCGCTGTTGAAGCAATGCCGCTTGCCAACAGGAATGTTTCCCCGACCACATCAAAAACGTCTACGGTCACTCCCATTCACAACGCCAGCTCTGCTAAACAAACCTTACCGGAAGAACTCAAGCAAAAAACGATACCTAGAAAATCCGAAAGAATACTACTTGTAGAAGATAACCGAGTTAATCAGAAAGTGGCTTCTTTGATGTTAACTAAGGCTGGCTATGCTTTTGAACTTGCAGAGAATGGACAAATCGCCGTAGATATGTATCAAAACGACAGTGGTTTCGACGTTATTCTCATGGATTGCATGATGCCAGTGATGGACGGCTTCACCGCAACAAAAGAGATACGTGAATACGAGAAAAATCTAGGCTTAAGCAAAACTCCTATCATCGCGTTAACCGCCAGTGTTATCGATGATGATATCCAAAAGTGCTTTGATTCAGGCATGGATGGGTACGTAGCGAAGCCCGTGAGAAAAGAGAAACTATTCCATCAAATAGAAAGTGCGACTTGTTAGGAGAAACCAATGGATTGGATCAGAACGATTAAAGCACTCCCTTGCAGAGTTATGCTATCAACAGCAATTGGGCTGTTAGGGAGCCTACTCCTTGCCACCCCAGTGCATGCAGCGGAAGATTACGCGATTTTTTCTTTAGATTCTGGGTTTGAAGAGATAACAATAAATAAAGCGAGAAAGCTATATCGAGGAAAAACCAAGCGTCTGAACGGCAAGCGTGTAGAACTATCAGATTGGCCTGAAAACAGTACCGAAAGAGAAGATTTTTATCAGTTACTTCTCGGCAAAAATGCAGCTCAAATGAACGCACACTGGGCTGGCTTATCTTTTTCAGGGAAAGCGCGTTACCCAAGAGAAATCAAACAGGCTTCAACAGACAGCCTAGTCGATTGGCTCGACGACAAACCCAACCGCATTGGTTATTCACCACTCTCGACGGTTCCTCAAAATGCCAACGTTTTGTACGTTATAAGTTCGGAGAAATAACATGAAAAAAATAATCACGTCAGTGCTATGTGCTTCAATAGCCTCTCCGGCCTTTGCTATTATTGAGTTTACCGATAATTTATCGTTGAGCGGATTTGGCTCTACATCTTGGGCAAAATCAGATAACGACAACCCCTTAATTATTACCCGCGGCTTTACCGATGAAAACTGTTACGACTGCGATACTACATTTGGGGTACAACTCGACTATTTTTACAATTCATTCAAAGCTTCCGTGCAAGTTGTCAAACCACCACAATACGATTGGAGTGAACCACAACTCGAGTGGGCTTATCTTGGCTATGAGTTTAACGACCTTGATGTAAGTGTCGGGCGTCTGAGGCTCCCGTTATTTCTCGCGTCTGAATACTATTATGTAGGCCAAGCTTACATGACAGCAAGGCCGCCTACAGAGGTCTACAACAGCGTACTTGGCATCACGGCGTTCAATGGTATTAAAGTGAACTGGACTCATGATGTGAGCGATGAAGCGACCTTGTTACTCTCCCCGTTTGTTGGAATTAAGGATAAGAATGATGTCGAGTTCAATTCATCAACCA
This sequence comes from Vibrio sp. OPT24, assembly GCF_015163545.1. Lineage (NCBI taxonomy): Bacteria > Pseudomonadati > Pseudomonadota > Gammaproteobacteria > Vibrionales > Vibrionaceae > Vibrio > Vibrio sp. OPT24. The sequence goes on along the minus strand of NZ_JADDYI010000053.1, from coordinate 96,404 downwards.
AGCTTGAATTTGAAACCAATCGAATGTTCGGAGCGAACTTGCAGCTTAGTGGTGAAGATTATCGTTGGAACATATCTTTCCTAGATTCAAATTTTGACCAAACGGTTAAAATCAAAAACATTGGCTCTCTTCCAACAGATAACAATCAGCATATCCAACTTTGGTCTCTAGGTGCAGAATATGAGTTTGGTCAGGCCATCTTTGCCAGTGAGGGGCAAATCAGTGACTTCAATTCTTCTATGTATGCAAGCCTTGGTTATCATTTAGGTCAATTTACCCCATACCTTGTATACGGGGCGCAATTCGACGCCAATGAACACTTAAATGGTAACAGTTATCTTATTGGTGTGGACTACGATGTACTGCCAAATGTATCTATCAATGGTGAAATTCAGTACTTTGAAGCTCATAAATCAAGAGGTGCCTTTATCGAAGATTTCAGTTCACTCAATACTTTTGATGACAAAGACGCGATGCTTTATACCGTCATGTTGAGCTTCGTGTTTTAACCCACGATAAAAAATCGTATCCATCAAAACATTGGTCAACGCGACTATTAGTCATCAATAACAATAGTGATTAAAACCAAAAGCCCAAGGTAATCAAATAACCTTGGGCTTTTTAATACTGGTAAGTAAGCAACGCTTAGTATTTAAATAATACTTTCACGTCGCCTGTTAAAGCGGCTTCATCTACATAACCAATTGCATTGGTTTTTGAAGCAACCGTTATAATTGCTTCGTTGTAGTCTGAAACCTGGATTGGAGCTTCAGCTTTACCGGTAAATACAAGTCGCGACCACGCTGATTGAAGTTGTGATTCGCTGCGTCCCGTTGCCACCTCATGGAAGGCAAGTCTGCCTTCAGAACCATCAGCTAACTCGATGATCTGTGCTTTAGTACCATTCGATAGCTTGCTTTTCTTACCCATGAATAACTTTTTAACGTCTGATTTAGATAAAGAATCAACGCCAGCATTGTTACCAATCACTACCATTCCAGCAGAAGCGTTAAATGAAAGAACCGCTACGGTTATTGCTGCCAGTAAACTTTTCATATGGCCTCCTTAGAATACGAAATCAAGACGTGCTGAATAGACAATAGAGCTGTCTTCAAGGTAATTACCCGTTGCAATATATGGGCTTACTGTTGTTTCAACATTACTTTGGAACCCACCACTAGTATCGCGGTAATCGACATAGGTCACATCCGCTTTTAAAGACATGTTCTTAGCGAAATCCCAACGGCTACCAACAGAGTAAGAAAGACGCTCGTAATTCATCGACTCTTGAATAGCCGTCGTAGTCATGTTCTCACGTTCTTCGTTGTCTGTTGTTTCAACCCAGCTAACGGAAACGTAAGGCGTAAATTCATTGACTCGGTAACCAACCAAACCAGAAACCGATTGATAGTCATAAAACTGCCCTTCCAATTGAACATCTGCAGCTTCTACGTTAACTAACAGATCACCATTGTCATATTGAGCACCCAAAGAGATGAACTGACCATCTTGGCTATCTAGCATTGCACCCAATTGACAATACGGGTCTTGTGAGTTTTGGAAATCACAAGATGGATTAGATTCAGCAACAAAATATGAACCACGGAAGGTAAAGTCATCTACGTTCCAGTTTGCACTGATACCGAATAGTTTATCCAGTTTCACCTCACCAACAATTGAGTCATCTTCATCAATAGTACCTATACCAACCACTGGCTGAAGAAGAATACTTGAATCTTCAAGTTCAATCGGAATCAATAAATCAGCACCCGTGTAGCCCTTCAAAACAATGTTTTCATACAACTCTTGAGAAGGCCTGATCATTGGATACGCATAGCCAAGGTCTGTGTAATCTGAGTAGAAAAACAAAGGTAAACGCAACTTACCTGCTCGAGCTGTGAAGGCCTCAAAATCATAAGAGGCATAAGCCATCTCAATTTTTGGCTCATAATCATAACGGCTGTTTGCAACGATTTGCGTCACGAACTTAGCACGCTCATTTACTTGAAAATCAAATTGTAAGCCTGCTAATGTCTCTTGCTCCCAATCTAATTTTTCGTCGGTATAACCCGCATAACCTATCGCATTGTCTGACTTACCGATGCCTACAGAACCAAATCCACTAATTCGAAGATCATCCATGTTTGCAGCATTTGCTCCAAACGCCATACTTACTAGGGCAGCAACCACTGTCTTCTTCATAACTAACTCCAATTGTTATGTGATTTTTCGTTTTTATATAATTGTTTTTGTATAATCAGCCCATATTTGGGGCATACTCCCGCCCTCCTTAAGGCATAGCCGAAAGGAGAGAGGGAATGATTCTAGGGAACTTAACTGACTTTAAAGTGGCCAGTTAGTGTTGAAAGGTTACGAGTCACTTTTTGAATATCTTGCGCCACGGCGTCCACTTGCTGAACGCTGTTACTGGTGCCTTCTGCCATCTTGCGAATTTCTTCGACAAAAGTTTCAATACGAGTGGAGGTTTGCTCCTGCTCTTCAGTCGCAGCGGCAATACTTTCGTTTCGTTGACTGATTTCGATAATATCTGAAGTAATTTTCTGCAGAGAATTTTCCGCGACAATTGACTTTTCAACACAAGTTTCGGCTTTAATTACGCTATCAGAAATAATCGATGACGCAGTTTTTGCTTGGTCTTGTAACTGTAAGAGTACAGATTGAATTTCTTGTGTAGATGATTGAGTTCTTGATGCTAACGTTCTTACTTCATCAGCAACGACAGCAAAACCACGGCCTTGTTCACCAGCGCGTGCAGCTTCAATTGCCGCATTAAGCGCAAGCAGGTTGGTTTGCTCTGCAATCGCACTGATCGACTCAAGTATCGAGCCAGCACTTTGTGTGTTGTCATTTAGCTGTTTAACCACTTGAGATGCATTACTTACATCATGCGTTAATTCTTGCACGGCTAAAATCGTACTCTTGACTTGCTTCTCTCCTAAGCTTGCTTGCTCACTCGCACTGGAAGCTGAAGTCGAAGCATCATTAGCGTTCGTAGCGATTTCTCTAGCGGCAAGAAACAATTGATTTAATGAACTTGATACTTCTTCAATAGAGAGATGCTGCTTAGTCGACAACTCACTTGTTACTTGACTTGATTTAACAAGTGAACCAGAGATCGTGTCCAGCTGAGTAACGTTACCTATAGTGTGTGTGACGTTCTGTTGTAAATGAGAGACAAAGTTATTGAATGATTCAACTAAAGGTTTCAGTTCGTCATTTTTTTCATGCTGTAGGCGAACCGTTAAGTCTCCATCCCCTTCAGCAATATCACGCATTTTGTCACTGATATTCGCGAGATCTCTACGTATACCTTTCACCACAAACCAACCAAAGATACACATCGCAAGCATGGCTACAGCACCAGACACACTCATGATTTGGTTAGCTTTTTTATTGTTTGATTCTAAATCTTGTACCGCGTTTTCAAACTCTGATTGACGAGCCAAAGAAAACTTATGCATACCCAAAGTAAGCTCATCTAAGATTGCGGTGCTCTGTTTTGCAAGGCGCCCAGCTTCGCTAAGGCTGATCTCTTCATCTATCATGCCTTGAGCAATTCGGTAAGCTAACTCAAAATATTGATTGGTTTGATCTTGCAAAAGTGCAGATGAGCTCTGTAATGAAGGATCGAGAGAGATTTGAATGTTGAAGTTATTTTGAATCTCAGCGAGAGTTTGCTTGTTCATCTCCAAAATCTCGTCATCGCCTAGAGTCACTGCCAAATTAAAGCGCTCGGCTAATTGAGAGATCAATACACTATTCAATGAAGCCGCATTCATAACCGGATAAGTAACTTGATCAATTCGATTAACCTGTTGGGTGTTACTGGTTAACGTATCCCCTCCGACAAATAGAATACTAGTAAATCCTACTAGCGACACTAAACATAAAGCCAAAATCCTATTTTTGATCGATAGTGTAAACATAAGCTCCCTTTGTTAAACAGTATGATGAACTGCACATGTATTTTGAACAATAACAGATCTGACCAGTATATCAATCTGTCACACCGAAAATAGTGACAAAAATGTTAATATTATTTATAAATTATTATGCAAGTAAGAATAACCATATAAATCAGCATGTATAATTAACTACTTTATTAAAAACGAGTTCAACATCAAACTGAACACCTCTCCATAAGACTGTAATTCATCATGTTCCAAAATCGCTTTAGTTATTCAAAAATTAGGATTTCAAGATAGTTAAATTAATATTGAGAACCCAAGTTTGCCCTTACATTTAGCTTCGCAATAAATTTAAGCCGCAAAATTCTCTACTATTTAATGATTCTGTCAGCAGCGTCAGTGTTGTGTAAAAAGGCTGCAAACTCACGAACTTCACCGCCCTTACTCGGTCAATCTTAGAGCGAATAAACAGATACCTTAAACGGAGAACGCATGCGAATAGCGACTTTATCTTTAAGTTTGGTTTCAGCGGTCGGTTTCGCGGCTGAGCCAAATCCTTTTCCAATTACGCCCGATGAAAGTGGCGAAGAGTTTATGGTAAGTGCAACTAACCCATACGTAAGCAGCACAGGGTATTCGATACTCAAAAAAGGCGGTAACGCAGTCGATGCCATGGTTGCGATGCAGATGACCATGTCGGTGGTAGAACCGGATATGACAGGGATCGGCGGTGGTACTTTTGCGCTGTTTTATAAAAAAGACAAAGACCAATTCCTTGCACTCGATGGGCGCGACGAAGCGCCCTCAAGTGCGACTCCAAATATGTTTATGGAAGATGGTAAAGCACTCAATCGAAATGAGATTTTAGGACCAAGATCTGTAGCCGTTCCCGGCACGCTTCGTTTGCTCTACAGCTCTCACCAACAACACGGAAAACTGCCATGGTCAGAGCTTGCTCAGCCTGCCATTGAGCTTGCCAGTAAAGGTTATGCAATGAACAGCTACACCTATGACATCGTGGTTCGTGAGCAAGAACGATTGATTGAAGATCCAGAAATCAAAGCACTCTATTGGAATAACGGCGAGATTAAACCAACAGGCACTTTGATGACCAATTCAGAGCTGGCCAACACACTGACCAATATTGCTCAACAAGGCGATAGGTACCTTTATGGTGGCGAGTTTGGTAAGCACATCGTTGAAACGGTCAATAGCCGTATCGACTCAGACCACGCTAAGCTCTCTATCGAAGACTTTGAGCAGTACCACGTTAAACAACGTGATGTCATTGAGAGCGACTATCGAGGCAATAAAATTGTGTCGTTTGGCTACCCTGCCTCTGGTGGTGTGATGGTTGCTCAAAGCCTTGAAATGCTAGAGGCCTACGACTTGGCAGACATGTCCAAAACCGATGTGGAACCTTGGCGCTTGATGACAGAAGTAATGAGAATAGCCAAGGCCGATCGTATCGCTTATGCGGGCGATCCTGATTTCATTGAAGCACCAGTTACTGCCCTCCTCGACAAAGCCTATATCGACGAGCGACGTAAACTAGTCCCGGAAAGTGGCATAGCTAAAACCAAACCGAAAGCAGGCAAGTTGTCCAATACCGAATACGCTCAGTATCAGGGGTTTGAGAGCCAAGACACCGGGCATATTTCCATTATCGACAAAGACGGCAATGCTATTGCGATGACCAGTACCGTCGGCACAGGAATGGGTTCAGGGATAATGGCCGATGGCGTGATTCTCAATGCACAAATGGCAAATTTTTCTACAAAACCAACCATCAACGGTAAGCCAACTCAAAATGCTATTGAAGCAGGTAAACGTCCTCGTTCAGCAATCACCCCATTAATGGTGATGGACAAAAAAGACAACCTGCGCCTAGTAGTCGGTTCACCTGGAAGTTCACAGATTCCGGGGTACGTGTTAAAAACTGTGGTTGGCGTTCTTGATTGGGACTTATCCGCGCAGGAGGCAATTGACCTGCCAAACATCCAATATGGCACAAAGATCGACCGCACCAAGCCTTATGACCCAACGGGTTTGTTGGTCGAGAAGAAAACCTACGCTGAAATGCTAGTACCAGAGTTCATGCAGCTCGGTTATCCGGTGCATGTCATTCCAGTAGTCAGTGGTTTGAACGCCATTGAAATCAGAGATGGCAAGATCCATGGCGCAACAGACAGACGCCGTGCATCAAGCTCTATGGGGGAATGATAAAACGAAACGGGCAAGTAATAGGCTTGCCCTTGTTTTGTCTCTAGTCACTTGGCCTTGTATAAGCAGTTCATTGATACGAAAAATCCAGTCGAATATTTCGACTGGATTTTCATAAGCGGCTCATCTATTTACTCATTCAAATATTATGAACTTGGCGCTTCTCTTTCAACTGCTCAATAACATAGTCAGGAGCCACTTTACCTAGCTCACTTAAGCAATCATCGGTCTTGTCGTTGCCGTATCGCACGTAGATATCACATACCGCATATAACTGCTCTGGAGAACCAGAGATCAAATACGCCTTCTCGAACGATTTAGTCGATTTGTCGATATCCAGCTCTTCTTGTAGTACCCCATTCAAGTACCAGTAGTAGCTGTTATCTTTTGCAAGTTCTGCTGCTACTTCAATCTCTTTGGCTGCTGCTGCCTTGTCTTCAAGGCGAACCAAAGTTAATGATTTAGAGTAATGCATCGCTGCATTGTCAGGCACGCTTTTCAAACCACGATCTAACACTTCAACCGCCTGCTGGTCTTTATTCTGTGCTCGGAAGTTATCTGCATAGCTCAACCAAACTTGTGGCTCTTTAGGGTGGGTTTTAATGAGCTCTAAATAAACCGTTTCAGACTTGTCCCACTCGTTGTGCCATCGAAGCACATCAGCAAATAGCAATTGAAACTTTTCAGATTCTTGTGATTCCAAGAATGTGATTAACTCAGCGACGGGTTGTTCAATTTGTGCTTTCTGTTCTTTATCTAACGTATTGTAATCACGTACTAAGTTCGATGTTGCCGAGTGACGAACCATGGGATCTGTATCGCTCAGCAAAGGTGAAACTAACGCCCAACGATGCTCAAGTTGATATGGCGAAGAACCGATAACCGACGCTTCACGAACTTCAGGATTTTGATCTTTTAAGCCTCTTGCAACCGCCACCAATGCATTTTGACTTGGATATGAAGCAAGCTCTTGCAATGCACCAGTACGATTTTCAACAGATTGATTCTGATCTTGTGCCATGTAAGACAACTGCTGAATACGGGTTTGAGTGTCCGTCATTTCAAGCACTTGATTGATATTTTGTGCTGGCGCGTCAACCGTTTTTTGAACGCTATTCGCTGCCATCGCAGACGTTGAAATCAATGCGGACGTTGATATCAACAAAGCAACAGCCGTCGCTAAACTCTTCTTCATCATAGTATTACCTTAAACTGGAGAACTTAGCCTGTCCTTAGACTCGTATCTGATTAAATTTGCATTGGATCTGTTGACCCAAAAAACGAGTTAAAACTTCGTCTCAAACGTAGCTTGTTGCGCCTGTTTTGCTCGATGCGCCATCAATACTGAGTCGCTGAATTTGCCATGAGCCACTGGATGCCCCATCGCGCGAGCGATATAAGCCATCGACTTATCGACATGAGAAAAGAACTTGTGCCAACCCGCACATAAGTAGTTCAGACCCGGCTCACCGGCACGAGTTTTGATAAAGCGGTTTTTCGGACATTCACCGTGACAAGCAAACTTGTAGTCACATTGCTGACATTGGCTGGTCAATGTGCGTGATTTAGCGAAACCAAATTTCTGTTGTGGCGCGCTATACGCCAAGTCATCAAGCTTGTCGTGGTGGATGTTGCCGATTTTGTATTCTGGGTATACATAATGGTCACACGAGAACACGTCACCGTTAGGCTCCATCGCTAGGCCTTTGCCACATATCTCGTTCAAAGTGCAAAGCGGGTTCGGGCGACCAATCCACGTTTCTAAGCTCGCTTCAAAATACTGAACGAACACCTTACCGATGTCGTGCTTCGCCCACTCGTCAAACACAGCAATCAGGAAGTTACCCCAAGCCAAATCCGACACACACCAAGATTCCATGATCGAATCTTTATGACCAGGGATCAGACGTTTATCACCTTGCTTAAGTTGCTCACTCACTTGAGACGTTTGTGGCGCAACCGTTCTAAAGGTTTTTTGTTCTACGATAGGAATAAACTGCATTTGTGGAGACTTCACCACATCACGTAGGAAGCGATACACTTCTAATGCATTTTGACTGGTGAGGTTATTCACACAGGTTAGGGTTGCGAATTTGACTTGATGTTTGTGCAGCAACTCTGCAGCCGCCATCACTTGTTTAAATGTGCCACGGCCTGCTCTGTTGACACGATACGCATTGTGCAGCATCTCAGGGCCATCAACACTTAAACCGATCAGGAAATTGTTCTTTGCTAAGAATCGACCCCAATCGTCATTCAGCAGCGTGCCATTAGTTTGTAGGTCATTTGAAATCAGCACACCTTCAGGTTGGTGCTTTTTCTGAAGTTCAACCACACGTTCAAAATACGCTAGACCCAGCATAGTCGGTTCACCACCCTGCCATGAGAAAATGATCTCAGGTGTGTTTTGACCTTCGATGTATTGTTGGATATACGCTTCTAACGTCTCATCATCCATTCTTGGAGAGCTGCCTTTCTTGTACTCCAACAAATCTTGCTTACTTAGGTAATAACAATATTTACAGTCAATGTTGCACGCTGCGCCAATCGGTTTAGCCATAACATGCAAGCGCTTAGACGCTTTACCGTTATATTGTGGACCTTGAGTAATGTGCATGATTTACCTACCTATCTTAGTGTCTTGGACCTATCATAATTCCTAATTAAGTCAGTGGCATGTTATACCCTTTATAACCAATAGGAATGACCTTAAACGTTAGAATTACACCCTATTTCGAACATTTGAGGCACGTGATGAAATTTTTCAATTACAAACATTTAGCAACGATTAGCAGCGTCACCATGACTATTTTACTGAGTGGCTGTGCAAGCGTGCCTACACACCCAATCGCCCTACAGGTTGACCAAGATATGGTGTTGGTTGAAGGCGGGACATTCAGCATGGGTTCAGACAGATCAGAAGCAACTAAAGCAGAGCGACCTGCTCGAAATATAACTGTAGATAGTTTCTACATTTCGAAGTTTGAGGTAACTCAAGAATTGTTCGAATCGGTTATGGGTTCATCTCTCAGTTATTTCCAAAACCCTCAGGTTCCAGTCAACAACCTAAGCTGGCAACAGGCGAACTACTTCGTTGAGCAGCTTAACGAACTCACTGGCGAAGCATACCGTCTGCCTACTGAAGCTGAATGGGAATTTGCAGCGAAAGGCGGCAACAAAAGTAAAGGCTATACTTACAGTGGTTCCAATAACTTAGATGATGTTGCGTGGTACTCGGCAAATTCTAAAAATAGCGCACACCCTGTCGGCCTAAAGAAGCCAAATGAACTAGGCTTATATGATATGACCGGAAATGTGGGTGAGTTTGTAATCGATGCCTTCGACGACACCTTTTACCGATTCGGTCCAACAGACAATCCTAACAACGCGAAACACAGTGACGTGGGTTTATCACACAAATCAGTTCGTGGTGGCAGCTTTGCTTATGACGAAAATGAATCTGAAAGTTACCGTCGAGACTTTGCAAGTCAGTCAATTACCATGTCTGACATGGGCTTACGTTTAGTTAAAGATACTAACTAACGATGCCAACGGTTACGGCTCAATAACCTTCACCAAAAAGATTAAAAATACAATTTTCACTATCCAAACGTTAAGTCGCTACGGCAATACTGAATAAGGAAACTCTATGCAATACACCAAGCTATCTGGGCTTACACTCGCATTACTCTGTGCTTTCCCTGCTTCGGCGGCGGATAAGCCAGATCTGGTCCTGCAAATTACGGTAGATGGCCTGCGCGCAGACCTTATCGAACGATATAAACACAACTTCGGTGACGGTGGATTTCGTTACTTGATGGATGATGGTACCTACTACACCAACGCGAACTACCAACATGGCAACACAGAGACCATTGTTGGTCATGTGTCGCTTGCAACCGGTGCTCCACCAAGTGTGCACGGCATGGTGGGGAATGTTTGGTATGATCGCAGTGAAGAGCGTTTGGTGTATAACGTAGAAGATGGCAACTATGAAATGCTAACTTCAGGGGCGGGCGTTGATAAAGCAACCGAGATCGATCCGACGCAGAAAACAGCACAAGGCGATGGCCGTTCTCCAGAGCCGATACTCGCTACCACGTTTGGTGACGAACTAATGATTTCCAATAGCGGAAAATCTAAAGTCTTTGGCGTATCAGTAAAAGATCGCGGCGCCATCTCACTCGCAGGGCATAGCGGCAAAGCGTTTTGGTTTTCGAAAGCACAATCTGAATTTGTTACCAGTAACTATTACTACGACGAATATCCAGACTGGGTATCACGTTGGAATGAGAAAGCCATTGCGAGCCAGTACTCTAAACAAAGTTGGGAACTTTCTTTACCACGTGAGAAATACACCCTTCAAGAACACAATACTGACCACAAGGTGAAGTTAGGTAATTTTGAACGTACCTTCCCACACCCTTATGGACCTGCGAGCTATAAATATTACAGCACAACATTAACCGTAAGTCCGGCTGGTGATGAAATTACAGAAAACTTTGCTAGCACACTATTGATGCAAGAGAAGCTTGGTCAAGGCGATGCGACGGATTACCTATCGGTTAGTTTCTCGTCGAATGACTATGTGATTCACCTTTATGGTCCTGAAAGCTTAGAGACCGAAGACAATTTAATTCGTTTAGACAGAACAATCGCCAAGCTTCTTAAGACCGTTGATAACCAAGTCGGCCTAAAGAACACATTAATTGTCTTGTCTGCCGATCATGGTGTTCCTGAATCTTCACCTGCGGCAAATGCACTTGGTTTCCAACAGGCACAATACTTCAATAAAGATACCCTGCTATCTCAAGGCGTAGAAAAGAGGTTGAAGAGTGAGTTTGGTTTGGACAAAGACGCCATTCGATTGTATGCACAACCTTACATTTATCTGGATCACGACGTGATTGCCAAGGAAAAGGTTGATCTAGCGAAAGTGCAGAATGCCATCGCAGATGAGATTGCGAAAGTAAAAGGCGTTGCGTTTGCCGTATCAAGTAGTGATATTGCAGCAAACCGAGTACCTGATACGCATGTCATGCAGCTCATCAAGAACAACTACCACCCCGCTCGTTCAGGTGATGTTTATGTGGTATTTGCCCCTCGTAGCTACATTAACGACATGGAAGGTCTTCAAATCGCCTCTACGCACGGCTCACCTTGGAAGTACGATACTCACGTCCCAGTCATTTTTGCAGGCTACGACGTTGAAGCTCAGAAGGTTTCGCGTGCAATCACTCCATACGACATTGCGCCAACACTTTCGAATAAAATGGGCATAACCCAGCCAAGTGGATCAATTGGAGAAGTGTTACAAGAGATCACTGAATAGGCTAAACCTCCGAGGTTCCGTCATCTAGATTTCGAATCCAATACCCGCTCAATAAAAAAGCCGTTTATCATATTCAGTCGAAACGGATAAACGGCTCTTTTTTACCCCAATTTTCTGCTCTTAAACCTTATCGACTACATCAATACCTTAACTAAACTTACATGCTGTTCAAGCTCGGTTCTTGCTCAAACAAAGGCTGTTTTCAGGCAACACCAAACTGATGCTTGATGGGACAACCTCAAATCGAATCTGATTTGAACGATACGGTTCTCCGTCTAAATTAATCGGTAAAGTTTGAGGAAAGTCGATATCAAGCCAACGAGCTTGCGTATGCACGACATATTTCCCGTCTTCAGCTGGGCTCTTTAATTCTTCAATCACTTGCGGTAATTCTGTCGCGACGAACGACTTTACTAACGTCAAATCCATCAAACCATCGTCAATAAGCGCATTCGGTGCTAACTCTTGTCCACCACCTGCTAAGCGTCCATTACAAAAAGCGCCAACCAGAATTTCACCGGTAAAGGTACCTTTATCTATGGTCAAAGTACCGCTGTAAGGTTTAAAACCAAGCGCTTTAACTACACCTGTCAACGTATATGCCCCACCACCGAGAAAATCTTTTAATTCAATAGGGGTTTCTGCCGTCACCTCAGCGCCAAAGCCTGCCGCAGCCACGTTCATAAAGTAACGGTCGTTCGCCCTCACGCTATCGACCGCGTAAGCTGAACCTTTTATTGCCAAATCGAATGCCGAAGGTATATCGCTTGGGATGCCGGTAGCGGTAGCAAAGTCGTTCGCAGTTCCCATTGGAATAATTGCAAGCTGTGGTCTTTCGCTAGCGCGGAATTGGTTGAGTGCATTGACTGCTTCGTTCACCGTTCCATCACCACCAGCGATAATCAACCGCTTCACACGATCGCATATGGCCTCGCTCACTAAACGAAACATATCCGCGGATTCCCAAGTAACTCTGACTTGTAGGTCGATATCCCTGTCTCTTACTGCAAGAATGGCTTGCCTCAATTCAGGGATGTTGGCCTTCTTTCCATTTAAAATAGCGCGGATACTTTCCATGGTTATGTCCTTTATAAGCTAACTAGAGATATCTTTTGCTGCGGCTTTGAGCTTAGATCGCAACCACTTGTGGCTTGGCTCGTTAGTACGACTTGGGTGCCAAATCATACACATATCAAGGTTTTCTAAGTCGAATGGTAAAGGCAGTGTTTTCACATCGTACTTCTCGGAAAAACAACGAACTGAAGATAGAGGAAGCACACCAATATAGTCAGAGCCTTCAATAACAGGAAGCATCTCAACCACGCCAGCAGCTCGATACACAATCCTGCGCTTTTCCAAATCGCTAAAGTGTTCAGAACTCAATAGGCTTTTTCGAGCGTGCCATTTAGAAACAACTACATGATCAAGCGCTAGAAACTGCTCCATATCAATAGTATCGCCAATCTCTGGGTGGCCAGAGCGGCATACGACGACAAGCTCCTCAGTAGAAATAACTTCATGCTTAAGCATGGTTCTACCCCTTGGCGTCATATCTATGATCACATCGTGTCTTTGTAACCTAAGATCGGATTCGTAATCTTCCGTAAACAAAGGATGAACTTCCAATGCAATACCAGGTGCGATTTGGCTGATCAACTGCATAACTCTTGGCATCAATTCGTAGCTTGCGGGTGATACACAAGCAATGGAAAACACGCGACCTGATGTTTTAGGATCAAAATCTCTCGAGGCCGATAGCGTAGAAGTGAAGTTTTTTAATGCAGCGGCCATTGCTGGATAAATATCGATCGCAAATGTCGTCGGCTCAACGCCTGAAGTGGTTCTGTGAAACAGTGGCTCATCATAAATATCACGAAGCCTAGCGAGCGCTTTACTCACTGCAGGTTGGCTGATGTTCATACGATTCGCAGCCCTAGACAAGTTCTGCTCTTCATAGATCGCGACAAATATAGGAATTAAATTGAGTTCAGTACTTTTCATACAGTTCCATATTAAAGAAGCAGGTTCTCCATAGTAGAGAACCTGCCGATTATGTTCGATGCGAATGACTAAAGTTTGCTACTTAGTTCTATCTTTTAAGTCAGGCAAGGCTTTAGGGATTTTCAAGCGGTCGAAAATTGAACGAGAATTGCTTGAGTTTGATGTGTCACCGGGAAAATTACGTATGCCTTTCCACAAACGAGTAAATACGCTTTTATCTTCACGCCCTTGTTGGAGGGATTCACTATCTTCTAGCCAACGTTTCTCTGTGCTCACTTTACCCAATTCTAACTGAGTGGTTTCAATGCGCAATTGACGATAGATAAAGGTTCTTAATGCAGCCCCATTACCTTGCTTAAGTAAACGACGTAATACCAACCAACTTGGTGTTGGACGGTCGCGATAATAACGCTTAAGGGTGAAGACAGAACCAATAAGAACAACCAAACCAGCAACCGCAAAAACAACAACGTTTATGTAGGCCTTTAAGAACGACTTTAGCGTGTGGCGCGCTTTAAAAACCTGACCTTCAATAACAGCACTTTCAAGACGCTGATTTTTGCTGTCCCACCACTGGAATGAAAATTCAGGCAAGGTAAACTCACCACCTTGTTGAATCACATAGACCGTTTCTTCAATTCGACTTGAACGGTAATCACCACGTTCTTGTGTATCATCTAAACGATTGGGTTGTGGGTAAGCTTGATACTGCAGCGTCGCTTCATTAGTCAATACATTCGGCAGCAAAACAGACAAGCTATCTTTCGCCTTTATTGTCACGGTACGAGTAATGGCATCACCCACTTTCAACTCTTCGCTTGAACGTTGCCATTTCTGATCAATATCCACATCTGTCGCAGAAAACCAAGGCGATTGTTCGCTTAGTAAACCAGAAGGTAGTGAGGCTTCGAACTTAATTGGCTGCGTGTATAGCGTGCCACCAACGTTTGATCCGTCAGGAGCGGAAACTTGAACACGAACAGGCAACCTAGGAATGACAAACTCACCCGATGTCATTGGATAGAGCGTCACTTCCCAGCGTTGACGTGACCATGTAGTACCATCCACTCGTTCCGTGTAATTCGTCGCAAGTTGGTTACGCTGCTTAGCAATCACATTAGGAATTTCTACGCCGCCAATTCGAGTTCCGCCCGTTAACCAGCGAGGTGTCGCAACCTCTATGTTCAAAATCACTTGCTCATTAACGCTCACTTTGGTCGGCGTTATTTTATCGCCAGGCTTCGGTTTCTCGCCTATCCAAGCGATCAATTCAACATCACCACTCTTTTGTAGATCGAAGATATCGGCAGCCGGAGCAACAGCGGAAAAAATGCAGCTCAACATAAGAGTAATAGGCAATAACCACTTACGGGTTCTGAATCGCACTCTCTTTGATTGAATGGCTTCAAGAGCTAAGTCATATCTACTCATTGGGTTTGCTCCTGTTTTGATGCCTGTTCCTGTTTTGGCGTCTGTTCGTTCGAAGGGGCAGGTTCTCGTAGCTGAATTTGGAATTTCGATTTCAAGAAGAACTTAGGGTCCGCTTCTACTCGTTTTAACCACTTGTCGGCAAGCTCTTGGCTACCCAAAATTTCATTGGCATTAAGCGTTTCCTTGAGCATCAATTCCGCTACAGTTTCTTCTTCAGCGCCATCACCCGTTCGCGGCTGATCATCATCTAACTCTAACGACTCCTCTGGACCATCTGTCGTTCCAGATTGACTTTCGCTGGTGCGATTGACTTCTTCGACAATACCGCCGATTACCGCTAAGTTATGCTCAACGTCAGGCCTTAATTCTGGTGAAAGGTCAGGCTTTTCACTCAGAGATTTGAGGAGATCTCGCGCGGCAAGATACTCACGTTGGCGAGCCAAAGCACTTGCGGCATTATACAAACCATAATCGGTTTTCATTTGTAAGAACGCGCTGTGCGCCAATTTAAAATCGCGAGCATAGTAATAAGCCGCGCCCTTTCGCATTGGGTCAGTAAAATGTTTGGCAGCTTGAAGATATTCGTTCTGGTTCAACAGGCGTTGACCTTGTTGGTCAGGCGTTAGCCATAAGTCCCACCACCATTGAGCGGTCTTATCCCAAGCCGTAACCGACTCCACCACAATTGGTTTCTCTGCGGTTAGGTTGACGGTTTTCGCCAAAGTACTTGGTGAATACACGCTGCTTGTAATCAAAACGCCAACCACACACCATTGAACCAGCCACCCTTTTCTAAACCACAACAACATAATGAAAGCCATTGGAATAAGCAGTCCATAGCCCATGTCTTTCCAAGGCATTGAAGATTCGCCGTTGAGCTGCATGTTTCTTTCAACCGCTCTGTTCAGTTGTTGGATATCGGAATTATCAACGCTCACTTCGATCAGTCGTCCACCCGTCTTACTCGCTAAGTTACGCAGTGAATCTAGGTCGACTGGGTTATCACTCACCACATTACTGTTTCCTGCGGCTAGAATGAGCAACTGATAAGGGTTGTCGTTAAAGAAACTCTCGTACGCCCTAATGGTGCTTGGGTTGACACCGTCTGATACCAACAACACTGACGAGCCTAGCTCACCAGACAATTGCTGATTGATAAGTGGCAGCGCTTCTTCTGCTGACTTACCTGATACCGGCATGATATCGGGTGTAATAGCCGCCAAAAACGGTTCAAACACTTTGCTGTCTTGAGTGACTGGCATCGCGACGTGCGCACTGCCAGCATAAACAACCAAACCTGTGTTACCACCTTTGCGAGCTGCAAGTAAGTCTCTAATTTTCTGTTTAGAGCGTTCCAAGCGACTCGGTGGTAAATCCTTAGCCAGCATGGAGTCACTGTTATCGAGCACCACTAACATTGACGCTTTGTCTTCACCAAAAGGCGAAGCTTCACGTTGCCATGTTGGGCCTGAACAAATAATGATGGCGATCGTCACAATCACCATCAATAATTTCAATGGTAATTGTTTGCGCCAGCCGGTTTCTCCAATGGTCAGCGCATCACGTAAGTGTACTGGAAGAATGTCTTTCCACGTTGGCTTAGTTTCTTCTCTCCAACGAATCCATAATAGGAAGAACATCGGAATGAAGGCCAATAACCACAATGGTCGAATAAAATGAAATTGGGTAAAA
Source organism: Vibrio sp. OPT24 (assembly GCF_015163545.1). Taxonomy (NCBI): domain Bacteria; kingdom Pseudomonadati; phylum Pseudomonadota; class Gammaproteobacteria; order Vibrionales; family Vibrionaceae; genus Vibrio; species Vibrio sp. OPT24. The sequence goes on along the minus strand of NZ_JADDYI010000053.1, from coordinate 79,796 downwards.
AACTGCTGTAGCATGAGAGAATCAGGCATCATCCTCTCCTTTCAAAGTTCCAGTTGAAGAAGCCAAAGGTGATCTTCGACGTATCGTCGCAACGCTGAAAGCCGTCAAATACATGACAACAACCATCGCCATCAAATAATGATGCAAACCTTGCTTAGGGCGATAAGTGGTACTTTCATATAGCTGAGGCTCTAGTTCACCAATCTGAGCGTACGCTTTGGTCAGTTCGTCGCGATTAAGCGCTTCAAAGGCTTCACCGCCAGACTCTTGAGCCACGCGCTTGATGGTTTCCATATCTAAAGCGACTTCACCAACGGTTTGCGGATCTCCCATGGCGATAACATGAATACGAACGCCTTTCGCCTTGGCCACTTTTGCGGCATCAATCGGCTCAACAAAACTTCCCGTATCATTACCATCGGTTAGCACGATCACGACCTTTTCTTTTTCGTTGGCATCAACACTTGAATCTTGAACTTCTGCACTTTGCTTTTCGCTTTGTTCAAACACCTTAATTGCCAAGCCAATTGCATCGCCTAAGTGAGTACTTTGCCCTGCCATTGCAACATCGGTTTGATTAAGTAGTTCAAGCCATACTTCTTGGTCAGCCGTAAAAGGTGTTTGTACAAACGCAGCATCACCAAACAAGATCAAGCCGAGCCGGTCACCTTTTCGGGTTTTCGCAAAATCAGCCAGCACTTCTTTAGTCGCGTCCAAACGTGAGATTTTATCACCATGCTTAGAGGTAAAGTCTTGCTCTGCCATTGAACCAGATAAATCAACCACCACCATCACGTCACGGCCTAGTTGCTCGCGAACTTGCGGCTCGCCTAAGACGGTTGGTTTGGCTAACGCGCAGACCACCAATACCCAAGTAATAATGAGCGTTGTTCGTTGCCACCAACTGGGTGTTAACTGGCTTGCCCCTTCAGATGGTGCTTCACCAATAGCCTCGACCAACTCTCGAAAAAATGGCACTTTGATAGCCATCTGTTTAGTTCGATAAGCTGGCACTGCAAAATAGACGAACAAAGGTAAAGGTAATGCAATAAACCATAATGGATGAACGAATTCAAAACTAGCGGATAAAGAATCAAACATTACCTTGTCCCCCAGTCGTCGTTTGTATCTCCGGCTTATGAAGTTTTAACCAAGTCATTGCGGTTTGAATGACCTCTAAACGCTGTTCAAAGCTCAAACGCACCTTAGGGTCTACTAGGCTTTGCATCCATAACTCCGAGACTTCATCAGAAAAAAGTGCACTGCTGCTTGTATTGGTGTTAGCGTCAACTGGCAGATAAGCATTCAAGCGACTCACGTAGGCTTGACCAAACAATTTTGCATTACTGCTGTCTAGGTAACGAAGCACCACTTTGAGCACTTTAAATGTGCGCTCGGTAGAGCTTTTGTCACGAGCATCTAACAACATCAATTCTTTGATTGCCTCTTTACGGTAACGATTCTTCCACCACCTCAATACCAAACGGTATGTCAGATAAAGAGTGGCCAATAACAAGATCACACCTAAGATCTTCCAACCAATCGTTTGAGGAGCCCAGCTCACACTGTCAGGAATCGCTACATCGTGCAGGTCTCGTAAGATATAAGTGCTAGGAACTGTATGTTCAACAGACATTTAGCGTCCCCCCACCAGCTTTTGAAGCTGAGATATGTGAGTACCAGATGTATCTAGTTCTATATAAGGGAGGTTTTTCATCGCCATTAATTTGGCCAGTGATTGTTTTTGGAGTGCTGCTTTTTGGGACAGGCTTTCACTCGCAAGGTTAACCTTTGATTGGCTATCAAGATTGAGTTGAAAACGACCATCACCTACGACCCAGTTAGCATTCGCAAGATCTTGAGGCAAAGATTGTTCCAATGGATCGGTCACCATAATGGCTAAGATATCGTTGTGTTGTTGCATTTGCTTAAGTCGATCAAGATGTTGCTCTTGGCAATCTCGCCAATCACTAATAAATATTAAGGTCGACTGCTTTAATCTCATTCGTTTTATCAGTTCAATCCACTGACTAAACCCAACACCATCGCTGTCGCTGACATTCACTCCTAAGCTTTGATTTGCTTTTGATAAATGCTTGAGTTGCGCCAGTAAATCAGACTGTGAGCGCTGTGCTTTGGTGTGAAATAGCTTTTGGTGTGAGGCTAAAACAAAACCGACACGGTCACCATCTTTAAGCACTCGCCACCCGCATAACGCAGCCACTTCGGCAGCAACAACGGATTTCATGGTGTCTTGAGAGGCAAAGAACATCGAACTGCGCTGATCGACGCAGATCATCACATTGCGGTCCTTTTCTTCGGTGTAACTACGAACATGGGGTTTACCTGTTCGCATCGTGACTTTCCAATCCAGGTTACGAATATCATCACCGAATTGGTAGTGTCGCAGCTCCTCGAAGTTCAGACCACGGCCACGGAACAGAGAATTATGTCTCCCCGACAGTACACTGCCCGCCTTAAGATGAGGCAACAGAGAAAACGACTCAGCTTGAGCCTGAATTCGCACTAGCCTTGAATAGTCACAGTACAATCGTGGATCAAGGCCTTGAGGTTTGGGAGCTTGTGTTGGCTTCGCCATGACGCCCCCTAGTTATCCGATCTCAACATTATCAAGCAGTTCTTCAACTACTCGTTGATGGTTCACACCGTCAGCCAATGCGTCATAAGACAATGAGAATCTATGGCCTAATACGGTGGGGAGCATTGCACGCACATCGTCTAACGTGACATGGTCACGCCCTTGTAACCACGCATAAGCGCGAGCACATTTATCTAATGCGATTGAAGCACGTGGGCTTGAGCCAATTTCAATCCACTTTGATAAGTTGGATTCTGGGTAACGCTCAGGTTTTCGCGTTGCCATTACCAAAGCCACGATGTAGCTCTCAACTAAATCGGAAACTGCAATGTCTGGAAGTTGGCGACGAGCTTCAAGTACCAATTCAGGTTCAATATGCTGTGGTGTGACTAATTCTGAACTCGTCTCACTGCCTAACTCTTCGCTGCGAACAAGTCGGATGATGTCACGCTCCGCCTCGTCTTCTGGGTAGTCGACCGTCACCTTCATAATGAAACGGTCCATTTGCGCTTCTGGAAGCGGATACGTACCTTCTTGCTCAACTGGGTTTTGAGTCGCTAGAACCATGAATAAATCTGGCAGAATATGAGTTTGACCACCTATAGTAATCGTCCCCTCCGCCATCGCTTCAAGTAGAGCCGCTTGTACCTTAGCCGGCGCACGGTTCACTTCATCGGCTAAAACAATGCTATTGAATATAGGTCCCGGCTGGAAATGCAGTTGAGGTTTACCCTCTAGCTCTTGGTACACTTCCGTACCCGTTACGTCTGATGGCAGCAGATCAGGCGTAAACTGAATTCGACCAAAGCTTGTATTCAGTAAGTTCGCCAACGACTTCACTGAACGAGTTTTCGCGGTACCGGGAAGGCCCTCAAGAAGCACATGGCCATTGGTCAATAACCCGATCACTAGAGCACGTATGACGTGACTCTGACCGATGACACTTTTTTCTGTCTGTTCAATCAGTTGGTTTATTGCTTGTTGCGCATGGTTCATAGATCTTCCCTTAATTCAATCTGGCTGTGAACATCCTACTCACAAGCCCTATAACTATTAGTTATAAACGTGATAATTAGTTATAAGCACCATAATTTATGCGTGCCATAGACAAGTTTTTGCTAACCCTTTATTTCAGCTAAGCTTTCTACTGGCTCATCGCTATTTACTTACTAAGTGCTCTCAATTGGTTAATGGCTTCCGGTGGTGCCACCTTACTCAATGACGAAATACATTGTTCAAACGCTTTTACTACGCCTGGTTTCTGGTAATTTCGAGCCAAAATCTCACACTGTGCGTACAAATGTTGTGGGTTACGGCTAAATTGGTAAGCCTTATTCAATGACTTACTCGCAGCAAGTACATCAGACTTCTCTAAAGCCAAGCCGTACACATACCAATATTGTGGGTCGGTTTTTGCTGTTTCTGCCGCTTGTTTTAGGTAGTCGGTTGCTTTGTCGTAATCTTTCACACGAAGCAAAGATAAGCCTGCGCTGTATGGCAACACACTCGATTTTGGTTGCGCTTGAATACCTTGTTTCAATATCGCTAATGCCTTTGGTTCGTCACCAAGTGCACGATACAAGTCGGCCAAGTTGGCGTAGCTGTTTTCGAAGTAAGGTTCAATTTCGATAGCGCCTTGATAGAGCTCCATCGCTTTTTGATACTGCCCTAGATCTCGATAAACGTTACCTAAATTAGTACGACCAAAACCTCTGTCAGCATTGAAGCGTTGTATCTCGATGTACTCTTCTAATGCTGGCTTGATTTGATCTTTCTGCAGAGGATTCATTTCTCCCCAGTAACGCACTAATGCACCTGCGGTTTCTGAACGAATCGACAATACAGGGTCTTTCAATAGCGGCTCTAGAATCTGCCAACGGTCAGTAAATGGAAAACCAGATGAGCCTTGAACAACACCCAATCGAATCATTTCATCGTCATGTTTCACCGCTCTTGCCAATGAGATAAGTGTATTTTTGCCCGTGTTACCACCCAAACGCTCTAGGCTCGATGCTCTAATAATATTGCTTAAGCTGGAATCCTGAGCCGAATACGCCAAGGCATCTTCAGCCCCACTATGTCCAATTGAGTCAGCATAAAAGGCAACAGCAAAATGCTGCTGATTACGATACTTAGAATCTGGGAACCACTCACCAATTTGCTTATCGGCCCACTGGTCAGTTTGATCTTCATGACAACTGGTACACACGTTTGGTGTTTTAATGTGTTGGCTAATATCAGGACGCGGGATATGCCAACTGTGGTCACGCCTTGGATCGACCTCCATGTAAGTCGTCTCTGGCATGTGACAAGTCGTACATTGTGAAGCTTCGGTATTGGCTTCGTGGAATGTGTGCTTTTCAGGCGCGTATTCAGATGCAATGTGACATTGACCACATACGGCTTCTTCGGCAATTTTCAGTTCTGCAGTATGGGGATCGTGGCAGTTAGTACAAGTGACGCCTTTCTCTGCCATCACTGATTGTAAAAAAGATCCGTAAACGTAATCTTCATCGTAGATTTGACCATCGTTATGGTAAAGCTCAGGGGTAATCAAGCTCAGACGATACTTATCAAAAAATGAACCGTTAACATGGTCGCCTGTTTCATTCAACTGAGTGCGTCGGCTGTGGCACTGAGCACAGGTTTGAACTTGATTGGTATGGATGATGTCTTTTGGTTGCAGGGTTGAGTTGCCCTCTTGATAGATCCACTCTTTCACCGACCTCGACAAATCACGATCAAAACCATAATGCGCCGAAATCTGGGCATCTTTTCCACCTTTGGCTGTGGCTTGCTTGTTATTTGTTCGCTGAGCTTGTTCAACATGCTCACTCGCTGGCCCATGACACGCTTCACAACCGACATTAATCTCAGACCAAGTGGTGTTGTAAGTATTACTTGCGCTGTCGTAGTTCTTTTCTAGGTTTGTTGAATGGCAGTCAGCACACATGAAGTTCCAGTTCTGACCACTATTGGTCCAGTAGAATTCATCAGTGTTGGTGGTATCTGGGTAGAGGTGAAACCAACGCTGACCGCCTTGTGCCTTTTCTCTTGAGTCCCAAGCAAAAGGAATCAATTGCACGCGACCATCCTCAAATTCAACCATGTACTGTTGTAGAGGTTCAAAGGCAAAGGTATAGCTGATTTTGTAATCTTTGAATTGGCCGTCTAGCCCTTCGATATTTACCCAGAACTCACCACCTTTGCGAAAAAAGCGATTGGGTTTCCCTTTGTGGGTAACGGTTTGATTATTGAAGTCGCCCAATACCGACTCGTCAGTAGCGTGCTTCATTGCCATATCATGATGAGAACCTTGCCATGCTTCCACTTCTGCGCTGTGGCAATCAACACAAGCATCAGAGCCTATATATGTAGCCTGAGAACTGAAAGGCGCTGCTTCTGAACCTGTAGCTGCTGAGCCAACTGACGAAATTAGCTCACTGGCATAGACATTAAGACTGACTATCAACAACATAAATAACGACAACATTCCGGATAATACTGCAACTCTCTGGTGTTTCAATCCGTTCACTAGTGAGCACAACCATGCAGACATAACATTCCTTGTTTTTATACATCCTTATGCTTAATAAGATAGACGTAAAAACACCTAAAATACAATTAATTAGTGTCTCGGGTATCGAATACTTATGATTTGTATTTACATCGGTTAAGTGCCTATAAAAAAAGAGCTCCGGAGAGCTCTTTCAATCATAAATTTTCGCTTGTGAATATTTACTTTTGTAATAAGAGTTACTTGTTATGGTTCTCTTGCAGTTTCTCCATTACCTGATCCAAGCTAAAGCTTGCCGCTTTTTGGCGTGGTGGGTACTCGGCAAACGTTTCTAAGAACTCACCAACATACGCTTGTGCAGGAACGAACATATATGCATGGTCTAACAACCAGTCATAATAGGTATTCGATGTGATATCTGCATTTTCATATGGGTCCATGCGTAGGTTAAATAACTTAGGTAAACGTAACGTCACAAACGGTTCTGACCAAATCTGCATAGTGCCCGTTGCACGCTGCTCCATGAACACCGCTTTCCATTGGTTATAACGAAGCGCGGCCAAATCACCATCATCAGTAAAGTAGAAAACTTCAGAACGGCGACCTTTTTCTTCTTCACCTGTTAGGTAAGGAAGGAAGTTGTAACCATCTAAATGAACCTTAAATGTTTTATCACCCGCAGTGTGACCTTTCAGAAGTTTCTCTTTGATTTGATCATCGCCGGCAGCTGCAACAAAGGTCGGCATCCAGTCCATGTGATGCATAATTTCATTAGAAACCGTACCTGGTTCAATCTTACCTGGCCAACGAACCATTGCAGGTACACGATATGCACCTTCCCAGTTGGTGTTTTTCTCACCACGGAACGGTGTTGTACCCGCATCAGGCCAAGAGTTCATGTGTGGGCCGTTATCCGTTGAATAAAAAACAATGGTGTTGTCTTTGATACCCAGATCATCCACTTGTTTCAATAACTGACCTACATGTCTATCGTGCTCTACCATGCCGTCAGCATAGTTACCTACCCCTGTCACACCTTTGCTATCAGCTTTGACGTGTGTTCTAAAGTGCATACGCGTTGCATTCCACCAAACGAAGAATGGTTTATCGGCTTTCACCGCACGGTCCATAAAATCAAGCGCTGCATCGAGCGTTTCTTCATCGACAGTCTCCATACGCTTACGCGTTAGTGGGCCGGTGTCTTCAATCTTACCGTCAGCGAAAGATTTGATTACACCACGAGGGCCAAACTTCTTACGAAATTCTGGATCGGTTGGGTAATCTTCATTTTCTGGCTCTTCTTCAGCATTTAGGTGATAAAGGTTACCAAAAAATTCATCAAAACCGTGTGCTGTTGGAAGGAATTCATCTTTATCGCCAAGGTGGTTTTTACCAAATTGACCCGTCATGTAACCCATAGGTTTCAACATTTCTGCGATTGTCGCGTCTTCTGCTTGAAGGCCAATGTCTGCACCTGGTAAGCCTACTTTACTCAAACCTGTTCTTAATACACTTTGACCAGTAATGAACGTAGAGCGACCAGCTGTACAAGATTGCTCGGCATAGTAATCTGTGAACATCATGCCTTCTTTAGCGATACTATCGATATTCGGAGTTTTGTAACCCATTAAACCAAAGGTATATGCGCTGACATTAGATTGCCCAATATCGTCCCCCCAAATCACGAGAATATTCGGTTTTTCTGCTGCGAATGTGGTGGTGGAAGCCGCCATCATCGCCGTACCCAAAATCGCTAAACGACGTTTAACGCCATATTTCGCTGTCATAGAAACCTCTTCGTTAGTTATTTGCATCCTGCCTTACAACATATAGTCCATTTTTTTAACTCTCGCGACCTTGGTTAAACTATTAATATTTTTATCATTTTCATAACGAACAGTATGCGTAAACACGCGATAAAATGACGTAGAAAAACATGACGAAGATCACGCATAATATTCGAAGATAAATCGAGGTAAGCATATAAAACCAAATTGAATCATAAAGTTAGATCTGCTTCATAACAATTGGTTATAACCACTATAAAAAGACACCATCAGTTTTTGAGATTAATGTTTGCCCAACGATGTGTTGCTCTAACGCATTAATCTTAAAAGTGAATCGGAGTCCTTATGGGTACTAAAATTAATAAACTGGCATTAGGTGTTGGCTTATTAGCAGCTTCTTCAGCAGCAACCGCAGCAGAAAAGCCTAACATTCTTGCTATCTGGGGAGATGACATTGGTGTGTTCAACATCAGTGCATACAACAACGGAATGATGGGGTACGAAACCCCTAACATTGACCGTATTGCTAACGAAGGCGCACTATTTACTGACCACTACGGTCAACAATCGTGTACTGCTGGTCGTGCTGCATTCCTAACAGGCCAAGAACCTTTCCGTACTGGTCTATTGACTATCGGTATGCCAGGTTCAGACCACGGTATCCCAGATTGGGCTCCAACGATCGCAGACCTCCTCAAAGAACAAGGCTACATGACAGCTCAGTTCGGCAAAAACCACATGGGTGACCAAGACAAACACCTTCCAACGAACCACGGTTTTGACCAGTTCTTCGGTAACCTGTACCACCTGAATGCGGAAGAAGAGCCAGAGACATACTACTACCCTAAAGACCCTGAGTTCCGTAAAAACTTTGGCCCTCGTGGTGTAATCAAATCTACTGCCGATGGTAAAATTGAAGATACTGGTCCTATGACGCGTAAGCGTATGGAGCATGCGGATGAAGAGTTCCTAGAGGAATCTCTAGCGTTCATGGAAAAGGCAGTGAAAGCTGACAAACCATTTTTCATCTGGCACAACACAACACGTATGCACGTGTGGACTCGTCTACAAGAAAAATACCAAGGCGCATCGGGTATCAGCATTTACGCTGATGGCATGTTAGAGCACGATGACCAAGTGGGCGTGCTACTAGATAAGCTTGATGAATTGAAGATCGCAGACAATACGATCGTAATCTACTCAACAGATAACGGTGCAGAAACTGTATCTTGGCCTGATGGTGGTGCGACTTACTTCCACGGTGAGAAAGGTACAACTTACGAAGGTGGTATGCGTGTTCCTCAGCTCGTTCGCTGGCCTGGTACAATCAAACCGGGATCTAAGATCAACGACATCATGGGTCACCAAGACTGGATTCCTACTCTACTAGCAGCAGCTGGTGATGATAAAGTGGTTGAAAAGCTAGCGTCTGACAAAGGTGCAACTTACAACGGTAAGAACTGGCGTGTACACCTAGATGGGTACAACTTCCTACCTTACTTCCAAGGTAAAGAAGAGAAAGGCCCTCGCGACAGCATGCTTTACTTCTCTGCTAACGCTGAGCTAAACGCTGTACGTTGGAATGACTTCAAGATTTCATTTGCGGTACTAGAAGGTAACATTGTTGATGCAGTACGTTTCCAAACGAACTGGCCTCAAGTTGTTCACCTACGTGCAGACCCATTCGAGAAAGCACCACACGAATCTGGCATGTACTTACGCTGGATGGCAGACAACATGTGGCTATTCGTACCAGTAGGCGGCAAAGTACAAGAGTTCATGAACACGCTACCTGACTACCCAATGCAACAAAGCCAAGTATTGAACCCTGGTAACTTCAACCAGAACGTTTACATGCTTCAGGGTAAGCTTCAACAACTAGAAGCGGCTGCATCGCAAGCTAAGTAACCAATTAGCTAACGCTACGAAAGTAAACAAAGCCGTGATAAATCACATTTATTACGGCTTTCTTGTTTCAAAAATAAAGCATATATCTGCCATAATATGACGAATGACTTTATCGAGATTCAGCGTGTTTGTTGGATGATAATTACCCACATTGGTCTTTAGTTATCTCGATATATGACCGTTGCGTTAAGATTTCGCAAATTTTTTTAAAACACTATGACATGACTTGAAATACATACATTTGCATGCGATTGTAATTCATCTAACCATAACAACAACTGTATGATTATGAAGACAATCCAAAGTATAGCCCTACTTTCAGCTATCGTTGCTGCACCCGCAGCATTGGCTGATGTAACCATTAAAATCCCTTCTAGCGCAGATGCCTTAGTTGACGTCGTAGCAGTTAACGAGGCTAAGCCTGACCTTGAGGGTGGTTTTTTCTCTTCAAGCAAAACAATAACCGTTCCAGACGGTGTAAACCAAATCGTTTTCCAATATCAGCTTGCTTTTAGTCAAGGTAACGATCGTGAGTTTGTCGATAGCGACGTCATAATTGCAACTTTTGATGCAGCAGACACTACATTGACGTTTGAAATGCCTAAATTCCGTAATGTATCGGAAGCGAAAAAAGGCTTTAATAACCTTGATTGGAAACTGATTGATGAGAACCAAAATGTAATCAGTGTTAATCAAGATAAGCTAATCAAAGATGGAATGCAGATTGGTCGTAAATATCCTCAAGAAGCGAAAGAATACAACCAGAAAGGCGGTATTGCTGCATTAACTATGGGTACATCAGCAGTTGCAACAGCAGCGGTTGTACAACCTGTCACTCTACCAGCAAAGATTGATGCGAACGCGGCGAATACTGCGGAAGAAATGCTGTATTTCTGGTACGAGAAAGCCGATGCTGAAACCAAGCAGAAATTCAAAGATTACGTGAACAAATAGATTTGTTCTGCTCACTTTAAAGCAAGAAGCTGACATCAAGTCAGCTTCTTTTCTATCTCTAGGATTATTTCATAAGAAAGGGAAAGGTTATTCCGAATTCATAGGTTAAGCCTCATCTATTGCGATTTCCCATCCACCTTAGCTGGCCAACCCAAACCTTTATACTCAGCAGCCAACAAATAGGCACAACGACTCGAAATCGTTGTTCTAATCCAGTCACCGACCCCATACACTTTGTATTCCAAAACAGCCATTTTCATAACAGTACTACTCACTCAATTTTAAATTTATAAATCTTGAGTTAACGTTACCGATTTCCGTGATTCATGTATGTTCCTAAAGGAACAAAAGTTGAGGATTTAGCCACAAATAGCCGCCTATTTGAGTCTTTTCTCGAGAAATAAGTATTTTAATTATAATGCGTTCATCGTCGATATAGGGTCGCGGATCATTAAATTCATTGGTGAAATACGTTCGTACAAACCTTCAAAATCTGAGATGGACACCTTACCTCTTTGTATCGTCACTAGACCTTGTTGTTCGATACTTTTTAACACCTCATTTAACCTCGGCCTTGATATACCAGTAATGGTACTCAATTGGGTTTGCGAAATATTGATACTCACCTTTGCCCCTGTAACATTTGTCTGGCGAGCAGCGAGCTCTAAAAGGACATAAATCGTTTTTTGCTCTTTTTCATGGATGGAAGATAAGAAAGCCTGCATCCAGATAGATTGCGATTTAACTCCACAATGGAGTAGCCATTTGAAGACCATGCATTTCTTTTCAGCGAGCTCCAATACCTTGTCCGCGGGGAAAAATACCATGGTAATCGGCTCAACTTCTTCTGCGACAGCAAATAATTTGTAGTTCGCATGAATGGTCAAAGCGCCGATCCAATCGCCTTTACCTATCACACCACCCGACAAGCTTTTCATGTTTTCAGTTGAAAAGCAGATACCCGCTGAGCCTTTAAGAATATAAAAGACCCCCGGTAAATTTTGGAATTTTTTCGTAATCTCTAAGCTATGAACACCCGTTTTGAAGAGCGCAATCTCGAGCAAGCTGTGGATCAAATCTTGTGACAAATCACATGGCCACTGTATTTGTTCGCCTATTTTAGGGTCTAACAACGATTAACTCCTTGTCTAACAATATCTGCATGAGTGCAACGCATCTCACTGAACCTTTTCTAAATGTAGTCTAATACTACTAACACCCAACAATTATTTATCAAAAAAGTTATATTTTTTAGTACTTTAAGATAATAGCGTAGCTTACAAGCTGTAAGTGAACCATTTGTCTCGTTAAGAGGCGACTGAATTTCCAGTCATGGAGTCATAATGCTCAGACCATTGAACTTCTTTGATTAAACAGCCCATATGCTAGGTACTCGGTTTGACTAATCCTCCCCCCCTTTAAAGAACCAATTTGGTGGTTTCTGGAAACATCAAAGCCAGCCCAAATAAAACGACCAGTCATTGCCAGTCGTTGGGCAATTCAAATAGTGAAACGTTGGATACTAGCTAACATCATTCTAGGCAATATAGGCTAATACGACATCGCGATATTGCTGTTTCAACGACTCTTCAATAAAGCTCGCGTCAATTGCATTCAAGCTAAACTGGGCCAACTCTTTATGTGTAAGCGTATGAGCATTGTTTACTGCGTTAAAGTTATCCGACATATAACCACCAAAGTACGCAGGATCATCCGAATTAATCGTAACGGAAACGCCCTTTCTTAGTAGATCAACAATATTGTGGTCTTCCATTACATCAAACACTCGTAGTTTAATGTTAGACAATGGACACACGGTCAGCGGCATTTTAGTCTTAATCAATTCCGATATTAACGCTTCGTCTGTCATGCACTGCACGCCATGGTCTACTCGGCTAACACTGAGCATTTCAATAGCGTCGACAATGTTCTGTGCGGGGCCTTCTTCACCAGCATGAGCCACTGTTAGAAAGCCCGCTTGTTTGGCTTGTTCGAATACGCGTTTGAATTTCTCTGGCGGATGCCCGAGTTCTGAGGAGTCTAATCCAACCCCAATAATTTTGTCTTGGTGCTTGAGAATATCAGCAAACGTTTGAATAGCGCTCTCTTCAGATAAATGTCGTAAGAAACAAGCTATGATTTGAGAAGTAATCCCTAATTCTTTCTGACCACGTTTGAGCGCACGATAAATACCATTAATCACAGTATCAAAAGCAATTCCACGATCGGTATGAGTTTGAGGATCAAAGAAAATTTCAGTATGAATAACATTGTCAGCTATAGAGCGTTCTAGGTAAGCCCATGTTAAATCGTAGAAATCCTGTTCTGTGCGCAGTGCATCAGCACCTTGATAGTAAATATCGAGAAACGACTGCAAATCATCAAATTCGTATGCGAGTCTTAACTGCTCTGGAGATGAATAAGGCAAATCTATGCCATTACGTTGAGCGAGTTTAAACAGTAATTCAGGTTCGAGTGAACCTTCAATGTGTAAATGCAACTCTACTTTTGGAAGCCCTTGAATAAATGCGTTCATATTCCACCTACTATGGATTTTAGGTGTGCACTTACTCTGAGTAATAGACAGGATATTTTTGAACGCCATTACAAAGAGTAAGAACACAATTGTGATCTAAACCCTTCGTAATCAGCACTTTTCGGGAGCTGGTAGAGACCCCCAAACCATATCATTGGGGTTATACGAAGCAAACGATTGCTATTATACCAAATTAAGCTGCGATGAAAAGGTTTAACGAGTGACGAACCGAATGAAACCGCTTTGAACAAAACCAATCACCAGCTCACTATCAACGATAATCATGCCTAATTCTCGACATCAAAAGCATATCAACGTATTTCCCACCTTTGAATGTACTAAGCTTTTTGGTTCCTTCTAATTGAAAACCAACGCTTTCATATAAAGTAGTCGCACCGTGATTATCGGCATGAACTTCTAATTCAAGTCGAACGAGGTTAAGCCAATTATCGGCCTGATTGATCGCTTCTTGCATTAAGACCTTGCCGACCCCTTTGCCTTGCATATCCGGATTGACCGCTATCGCAAGGCCTGCACAATGTCTGTCTCTCACTTTGGTGGTCATGAATAAAGTGATGTGGCCCACGACTTTTCCGGACACTTCAGCAACCAAAGTAAAATGGTCAGAATGCCCAAACAATCTCTCAACTTGATCAGAACTAAGAAAAGGCTTCTGTGATGTATTCTCAGAGACTGAAGGTTGACGATAAATATCAAAAATATCTTGGTAATCTGTTAGTTCGAGGTGTCTAATTTGTATTTCCAAAGCGCTTCCTTGTTATCTGATCCTATATTCTCGCTGATTTTTATATTACGGATAGCGATAAGCACCTACAACCTTAAATATGATAAGTGCTAAAAATAACTGAACAAATAATAAAGTTAAATCTTAACGCTAGTTTGGCTGACTTTTGGTTAGGTATGACCGTTAAAATTTGTAGTCGATACCAACACTCGCTAACACTTGTTCAGAATTGTAAAAGTCGATGTTAGAGTCAATGGTTCTTAGGCCAAGTAACGTAATAAACGACCAACCATCATATCCCATAAAACCACTCAACTCGTAAGCTAAAAAAGCACCGTATTCATTCTCTTTACGCATTTTTCCATAAAGAGGGTTTACTTCATCGTACTGACGATCATGTGCGTCTAACGTGACGACGAAACCATGACGACCCATTCTTTTTGCGTAATTAAGTTCTACGCCGTAGCTATCAAAACTGATCGCGTCTCCTTTCGCATCTGAACTAAAGTAAACCATAGAAGGGACCAGTAACCCAACTTGGTCCGGCAATATAAAGCGGTATCCGGCCTTTGCGTACAAATAGGTTCTTTCCCTATCTAACAAGGCTGCGTCTTGGGCAGATAAGTTTTGAGTTCCCGACAGTTCATCGTCAACATCAGATTCACCAATTGCAAGATCCGCTTGAAAACCGGTGCCTCCAACGCTCGTCAATTGCAGTCGTCCCACATTACCTTTTACGTCCGTTTCGTTTCGATTAACGCCAACCGCGTACGGATCAGCCCAAGCTTTACCCGAGATAAACGTAGGGAGCACCGAGAAGTCGATAATGGTGCCACCAGAGAACTGATGTCGATAACCAATCTCAAACGCTATTGTACCTGTCGCAATATCCTCTCGAGTAGTTCCCGTATAAACTTGGTGGTTCAACGATTCCCCAAAGGTGTATTGAACCGTTCCGAGAAAGCCGAGAAGCCCCTGGTTTTCACTACTCCCTTCTTTCGTGTTGTTTGCTTGAATAGAATCTTGCTCGGTACTCAAGTTACTGCTATCTGAATAAGAACCAGCCAAAATACTAAAGTTTCCGCTGAAACCATCGCTTGGAGCAAGTCCACTATATGCAGGCATCGAAGCAAATGCCGTAAACACGACTGGTAAAAAAAACCTCATATTCACATCCGTTAATTGAATAATCACCAATTAACTATAAGTAACAAAATGGAATTATAACAATTATTTAGCCAGCGAAATTATGTGTTTGATGGCACAACCAAACTAAAGAAGCCACTTAAACGTGCAATAAGTTGATCTATCGCTTTTGAGCTCTCGTAATACATCTCGGAAATAACAGATAAACTCAAAGGACTAAAATATGTTTAATAAATTAAGCAAGACTCTGTCAGTACTAGTTGCAACACTCCTTTTCACCACATTTGCTCACGCTAATCACCACGGAATGAAGAAAGACATCGTGGACGTAGCGGCTGAAAACGGTTCATTCAACACTTTAGTGGCGGCAGTAAAAGCAGCAGGTTTAGTGGAAACTTTGAAAGGTGATGGCCCCTTTACTGTATTTGCACCCACAGATGAGGCGTTCGCGGCACTTCCTGAAGGAACAGTTGATATGCTCCTGATGCCGGAAAATAAAGATAAGTTGGTTGCAGTACTGACCTATCACGTAGTCGCGGGGAAAGTGATGGCTGCCGATGTGATAAAAATAGACAGTGCTGATACGGTTCAAGGACAAGCTGTTATGGTCAGTGTCAGTGATGGCACTGTTATGATTAACAACGCTAAAGTAATTACAGCCGACGTCAAGGCAAGCAACGGTGTTATCCATGTAATTGATACTGTATTACTTCCTAAATAGTGCAGTTGAAATTCTTTTAACAAATTCAAATTGAATTTTGTTTAGGGTGTGACAAGTTCACACCCTTTTATTTGCCTGTTTCAAATCAAATTAGGTCTTCGTTACACAAACAGTCGACCGAATATTAGAAATGCCGCCATAGACACTACTTTTGTAAATACCACCACCCAAATGCAGTCACCAATACTCGCATGCGTCGCCTTCCCAAGCAGGAAGACAAACAGAATCACCCCCAAAACCCAGCCAACAGTCGGAATCAGTGATACCAAAGCAACGATAACGGCAATAACAAGAAGAGATTTAAAGTCAGCCACGACAAAAGACATCTTTGACGCAATATACATACAACATGTTGTCATTAATGCATCCATCACAAACGCTAAAGCTTCAATTCCCACGTTACTTCTTTCACTCAAATTAGTTGCAGTGAATATTATCGCTAAAGTGATGATTTTTCTTTAAGAAGAGAACCAAAAACAGGTGAAAACTGTAACAAAAATGAGATTACCGTTCGTCTGAAGGCACTACCTTCTCCATCACGTAATTGGTGAGTTTTACGCCACGCATTTCAACTTCCTGCTCATTAACGACTTTAAAACCAAGGTGTTCATAGAAAGGCCTTGCGGTAATACTTACTTCAGAGAAATACCGCGATACACCACGAACACGACCAACAGCAAGAACATGTTCCATTAGCGCTCTTCCAACGCCTTTACCCTGGCATTCATGATGACAGAAGAAATGATCAATCAAGCCATTGGGTTGCAGGTCAGTATAACCAACAACGCAACCATCTAGCTCAGCCACAAAAGGTAGTAACTCGTTCATACGCTTTTGCCAAAGCTCAGAGTCAAAGCTACTTGGTGCCCAAGCTTCTACTTGCTGCTGAGAATAATCTCGAACATTAACATTGCGAACGGTATGAAAGTAAATCTCCCACAACGCCTTAGCATCACTGGTTTGGTAATTTCGGATTCTAACCACGACATAGTCCTTTCATGTATTTAGCGTATTGGACAGGTGACGTATTGTCCCTAGGTTCTCTCTGAATGAGTCGACTTTAGAACAAAGAGTTTGAACGATAAAACACAGCCAACCAGATCGTCACCATGTCTTTATCCGTACCAACAACCTTGTGCTTTTCTCTTGCTGCAATGTTGATATAATCCCCTTTTGATAAAGTCACAACGCGTCCATCTTCAAACTCAATCACACCTTGACCTTCGATCACCATTACCCACTCATTTTCATCTTGGTCATACCAACCCTCTTCTGGGGAACTGTGACCATGAGACAATATTCTTTCGATTCGAACACTGTCGTTCGCAAGCAGGTCATTGAATATTTCATTGGGCATCGACGAAGGAACATCAGCGTAAATATTAGACATCGAACTCTCCTAATCCTTGTTAACTGTAATCTGGTGCTGCGCTTTGAATCTTGTGGTTCTTTAACTTAATAAACCGTATAAAGCTGAAACCTAAGCAGCGACACTCTTTTTGAAGTAAAAACGGTAATAGCCCACTAAGTTACTGCATATAAACAGCGCTTCCATCACTACAGCAGTAGGAGAACCAATCAAATAGTTATGCACCAACCAAAAACTGGTTCCGATGATCATCAATTCACGTAATCGACGATCGTCTTTATTAAAAGCGGCAAAGGTTTGAAACACAGAAGCAAAACAACTTAAAACACTCGTTAGCCCCGAGTAGGTAACGGCTGTCGCAACGACAGACATAGAACAAAACAGGTACTTAAACTTGGAAGATGTTGAGAACACGCTTGTTAAATAACGAGTAGTGGCAATGATCATCAAACACGCGGCGGTCCATTGCTCTAACAAAATGAAGTGACTCGAAATAAACGTTCCTGCAAAAAATAGACAAGTGACGATTTTCTTCCTTTCCTTAAACTGGAATGACAGCAGATCGAAACAGATGGCAATCGCAACTAATACTTGAGACAGATAAAATGCTGACACGGTAATTCCTTCAAAAATGACACTACATCGACTTCGTTCAACCAGAAATGAACGAAGCCGCTATTTAATTCAAGCATATAAGACAACCGCTTTGGTCTAACATTAAGCCAGTAATCAACGTTAAACCTTCAATACACCACAAATCACTGTTGTAGCCGTACCAATGATTTTTATTCTTCCGTTCGCTAATAACTCTGTCGACATAGACCCACCACGACGGGATGCTTGATAAGCGTTAAAGCTCCGTTTGTTGAACTTTTCTGCCCAGTGCTGCGTCAATGCACAATGTGCCGAACCAGTGACGGGGTCTTCATTAACACCCACCCATGGCGCAAAGTAGCGAGAAACAAAATCAAGTTCAGGATTTGATGGAACTGCCGTTACCACAACACCTCTACCATCCATGCGTTTCAAGGAGTCAAAGTTTGGAGACAAATCCAATAGAACGCGCTCATCAACGACTTCGATTAACTGCTTTGAATCAAACTCTCTAAATGAAACAACTTGGTTGAACTCCAAGCCAAGGTGTTCGAGCAATTCTTGATCGGGTTCCAGACTCGGCGATAAATGAGTGCTAGGAAAATCCAGCTCGATAGACGATTCACGAACCGTGGCAGATAACTCACCAGACAAAGTATCAAATACTACCTTATCACCCGTTTTCACTAACCCTTGCTCTTTCAATACGTGGACGGTTGCCAAGGTACCATGTCCACATAGTTTCACTTCTACTTCTGGCGTGAACCATTTAAGCGTCATAGTGTTAAGCACAAGAAAAGCCGTTTCTGATACCGCCATCTCTTCCGCTATTGAAAACATTAATGCTTCATTCAAAGGCTCTTGAGAAATACAAACCCCAGCAGGATTTCCCTTAAAGGTCTGGGTTGAGAAAGAATCTACTTGGTATACCTCTAATTCCATAACAACTCCTTGGCTGACGTAGGTTTTCTACTGTTCGAAAAAGCTAAGCAACGCTCAAATGCGTTAAACATAAACCACAAGTCTAAGTTTAAATATCAACCACTAGCCTAAGTATTAATGCTACACCGACGTATTACTCGCACGTTTAAGTGTTACCCACAAACCAAAGCAAGACTCGTTTAACTTAAGCTATTGCGGCCTACAATAAGCACAAACACACCGTGCTACAAGAGTAAATAATTGCAAAGTCCTGAACCAAAACCATGATGTTTATCCGAACACATAACTTCCCGTTAGTCTAAACACAAACCAAGCCGTCATTAAATGCATTAAAATTGCATAAATAGTTGCATTAACCCCCACTATGTTGAATATTAATCTATAATATCAGGTTAAATCTGACCCAAAACCCCACTTAAGGTAAAAGATCAAAAATAATTTTTTCACTAACGAGTGGGCACAAAGAACCTTTAATTAATTCAAGGCATTACATCAGACCCAGATCAGTCATATGGAATTAACAAGGACTAACAGAGCATTTTAATACTGTGCAACGAGTTTAATTATAATTAGATACCTAAATTTGAAACATGTCCCAAATTTTGGGCTACGATTTAATTAATCACAGTACGAAAGGAATCCGTCGGTGAAAATATTTTATATATCATTACTTGCATCAACATCCTTTATAACTGGCTCTGCTTTTGGCCAACACCATGATATTTATATCTATAATTGGGATGCATTTCTGTCTGAACGCGTTGTTGAACAACTCCTAGATACTTACGATATATCCCTAAAACAACAGTACTTCTCTGATGAATCAATAAGAGATGAAGTATTGTTGAGCGAGCGTCGAAGTGCGTTTGAACTCGTAATTGTAGAAAGCGTAAAACTTAAAGCCTTAGCAAAACAAAAGCTGTTCCATAATCTTCGCGACTTGCAAGATTCCATTGCCGGTCACCTTGATCAAAGATGGGTTGAAGGGTGTGGTGAATATGGCATCCCCTATGCTTGGGGAACATCAGGAATTCTATATCGAAGCGACAAAGTTGCCGAACCTCAGTCTTGGAAAGCCTTGCTTGCCCCGGAACCAGAAAACAGCGGCAAAATCAGCATGTATTACGATCCCACAGACCTTGTTGGTGCTGCCTTGCTAATGAATCAATTTGCCCCTTTTACGAATAATGAACAAGAACTGCGAGTAGCGTACAAAACTCTAAAAGAACAAAAACCACACCTTGAAAGTAACGAGTACATCCTTGATTATCTCAACCATCCAGAGCGCCTATCCAACATCAATCTCGCATATGGATATTCAGGCGATACATACGTACTCAACGATTTAGAACCTGAAAGCACATGGGCTTACATTGTCCCTCAAGAAGGAACAACCTTATGGTTAGAATGCATTGCTGCAATTAATAATGGAGAACTATCTACTCAGTCAGTTACTGCCATATCATTCCTGTCTGAACCCAATATTGCCGCTCAAAATGCGATGGATGCATGGTTTGCTACCCCAAGTACAAAAGCAAAAGAGCTGACATCTCAAGAATATCAAAATGATCCGGAGCTGTTCCCAAGTAATGAAGTATTAGATCGTAGTTACCTTTATCAACAATTAGAACCCAGTAGCCTTCAAATTCGAAACCGAATTGTCGACAGTTTGAGATAGTTAATGCCAATATTAAGAAAGTTGTATTTAGTACTCATACCAACCTTGCTCCTTGTCGCTACAATAGCAGGGGTGGTGACATATAATTTTGCATCACACCATGCTAAGCGTATGTACTTAGACAAAGTTCAATCTGACGTGAATACGGCTCTAGTTGCAGCAGAATACGAACAACTCGGTTTGTCGTTGCTCGTTAAAGATATTGGTTCTTCATTACAGTTTCTCCGTTACATCCAAACTCCCGATGACTACACTACCTTATCTCTACTAGAGAAACGGGTTCTTCGTGTCCTCAATCAGAATCACGTCAATCAATTTGGACAGCGTAATGTCTATATAGTAGATCCCAAGTTCAATCTAACGCTATCGACGTTAAGAGCCGACCCATTTGAAAGGCTAAAAATTCCTGATAATATTTATGAAAAGGTTTTCGATTTATACACGTCACTGGTCAACAAAAAAGAGCTATCTCCAAAAGGCTTCTCTTATATATCGGTCAGTGGTGAGCTCAGATATGCTTATGTCGCTGCAATTGACCCGTACTTACTGCCTCAAGATAAGCGTTCGGGTAACAGTTTAAATCGATACATATTAATCGCAGACGGCTCTTTAAAACAGCTCTCTAGATTACTGATTAAGTATAATGATGACGACAATATGCAGCTCTTAATAGAGCCATCATCAGACGTTGCTAACATTGAAAATACACAGTTTGTGATTAAGTCCATTGAACAAACGAAAGAAAGCATCAATGTACAGATGACAAGCCGACACTTTATAGCTCAAGTGAATATTCGCGAGCAAAAGTTCAACGAGGAAAAGGCAATCATCGTCAGACAGACTCTGGTTGGTTGCTTTACGACCCTTTTTGCAATCATGCTAATCATACATATGGTGGTACGTTACCAGCTCGTTCGCCCACTCAAAGACTTACTTCACGAGATCTCTATTGGTGGATTAAAGCTGCGATATTTCAAACGCTCATCTGGGCAAAGCGAAATCGATGGTTTGAAGAATGCGTACATTGACTCCTTGACGGAATTGAAGTTCGAAGCCGAATTCGACCAACTCACTAAATTAGCCAACCGACGCTCATTCATTCGCCATTTAGATGTCCGCCTAAAAAGCTCAATGAGCCCACATTGTTATTTGGTTTGTTGGGACATTATTGATTTCAGAAAGATCAACGACTTATATGGAGCAAAAGTCGGTGACAATGTATTGGTGAGCTTAGCTAAGGCATTGAGAGAAACGCTGCAACACCAACAGTCCTCTTTAGGGTTTAGCTGCAGTGATTATTCTTTGGCAAGACTTGGCGGGAACCAATTTATTGCCATACTAGAGATGGATGAACGCAAATCGATAAACGAAGAAATTGAGAACATCAATAACACCCTGACCGGAACTACATTCCTTGATTATTATGGATTTAGGCTCTCAATCGCTACAGCTGTCTTGCCTGTGGACACTCCAAAATTCGAAGAGATATGGCATAGATGTGTTGATGAAATGCTGATCAATGCTAAGTCTCACAGTGATGGAGAAAGTCGCATCATGTACGGTGAAGAGTTGCTGCATACATTAGAGCGACATGACACGCTCGAGAAAAGGCTATTAGAATGTTGTGAGAGCGACAATTTCGAACTTCGCTTTATGCCCATATTCAACGCTCAAACACTTCACATCGATGGTGCTGAATGCCTCATACGCTGCCCTGCGTTGTTTGATATTAACGCTGGGCCCGACGAGTTCATTCCTGTCGCGGAAAAGAGTAATCTAATCTCCAAACTTGACATGTGGGTAATTAAAACAGCAATCAAGTGCTATAAAGAACTCGCAGAAGTTCACAATTATCAAGGCACCTTATCGATCAACATTTCAGCTATGGAGCTCTATAATCGTAACTTTGCCGATAATATACGTAAAGTTCTTGAACGATATCAGGTCACTCCAGGTAACATAATTATAGAAATCACAGAAACCAGTTATGTAAAAAGCACCAAACTTACCGTTCAAACCATTGAGAGCCTCAGAAGCTTGGGGTTAAAAGTATCCCTCGATGATTTTGGTACCGGTTATACTGCATTTAACCAACTTCTTCATTACCCAGTAGATGAACTAAAAGTTGATAAGAGCTTTATCGACAATATAGTCAACGACAAAGCAGGCCGTAAAATGGTTGAA
Source organism: Vibrio sp. OPT24 (assembly GCF_015163545.1). Lineage (NCBI taxonomy): Bacteria > Pseudomonadati > Pseudomonadota > Gammaproteobacteria > Vibrionales > Vibrionaceae > Vibrio > Vibrio sp. OPT24. Next base: position 57,116 of record NZ_JADDYI010000053.1, on the reverse strand, counting down.
TCAATGGTTAACTTAGGCCACTCTTGTGACACGTTAGTTGTCGGTGAAGGGGTAGAATCAATAGAGCAGTATCAATACCTCAAAGAGGCAAACTGTGATTTGATACAAGGCTACCTATTTAGTCAACCGCTAACCTACCTGCAATTCATCGAGTTTGTCAGAGACCACGACCCCCAAGCTATTTTAGACGCTCAACGCCATCTCAAATCTAGTTCTAGTGAACGAATAGTCTCATTAACTCAGAAAAAATAACGTAGATATTCATCTGTTGTTGTTTTTTGAATGCTTACGGCGACCACTATGAAGTAGCAAGGTCCTAATCTATAACGACTACTGCCCCTTTCTATTTTCAAATCATCCTATCTGTCTTAATCTGCCCTAGCTATTAACCTTATCTAGATTAGATCTATGCAAACCAACTTTATCGACTTTTGCGACTTCACATCAAACAGATGAACAGATGAACAGATAAACAGATAAACAGATAAACAGATGAATCAGGACGAAAAAAATATGATTCGGCTAGAAGGTAAACGTGGGAAATTACAGTTACGATTGCCAAACTGACAGCCGCCGATTTGATTGAGTGTAGGGATAGGGAGAAAGATGAGTTAAATAATAGAGGTCAGTATTCGCTCAGATAAAAGAGTATTAACCTTGCATATTAGTTAATAGCTCCATCATATCTTGAAAACTGATGTTCTTTTTATGCCTCACGACCGCATCAATCATCAACTCTAAGTTACCTGCCGCTATATAGTCACTGAGCACATCGTTAAATTTCTCCAATATTTCATCACTCGTGCACTCATGGTCTGGAATGAAGAACAAAAACTGACTACCGCTGCTACGAAACGACATGGTATTTTCAGGAATCTTTGCTATCAGAGACTTAGCTGCCGAGCTAACAACTAAATCACCATATTCGAGTCCATATTTTTGATTAATCTCACTAAGATTTCGGATTCGCACGAAGTACAGATCGAAATTATTATCCTTTAGGTAATTATTTTTAACAAACTTCATTAACGAAGCTCGATTACGAAAGCCAGTGGTGACATCAGTCGAGAGTAGTCTTCGCTTAGTGGTAAAGTCGACATAGAAAATAATACCTGTAAGCATCAATATCAGGGTAAGAAATATACTACTTATTTGATGAGTCATGACTAATTTATCGACCATGAAAGTATTTTCTTCGATAACGGGACTTTGTAACCGGAATTTTTCGTTAATAAAACCAACTAATGTATGGTAACAAATATCAATCTTTTTTTGTAAAGACTCTTGAGCTAGGATGCCTTCGTTCACTAATTTAATTGATGGCTCCAACGCCTTAAATTTATCAAACTCTGTCGTAAAGTATGGCTTAAAGTTAGCGGATTTAATGAAATTCGAAGATTCTGTACTGTTGATTAAAATATCAAACCGGCTCCAAGTGATATCATAAGCGAGCCACAACTTTTCGTAATCAATTTTATCAGATTGGCTGATCATCAAAAAGTTGGCGTATTCCTTTACTAATTGAAAAACAAACCATGTAGCTTCATTTTGCCGATTAGAAAAACTCTTGTTGATATCATTTATCCGAGTAACACTATAGATATTGATAGTAAGAACGGCTACCGCTAAAGACAACACAACGACTTTCACGACAGCCAAAGACAACAGCTTTTTCATAATCGCTCCTCTAAAGGTGAATATCTCTTATCTGCCAAATCATCTTTGCATGGAAATCCGTACTATCGATCTCTGGGTTCGAAGATAATGGATAAACCAACCAGTAAGGGCCTTTATCTCTTACCGACATAAGCTTTCCATTTTGCTTGATCGCGATAATTGGTTGATAGTCCAAGAAATCTTCTTTGGGCACGGCAATCTTGTAGTCATTTAACGCCACAAATGTTACTTGAGAGGGGATTGGCTTATCTAGCGTTTCAAGAACAGTCTGCAACGTCACTCCACTGTATACCGACAGTCCATCAACCCAAGGAAGCGAAGTCTCGATTTCTTTTTGAGGCAAAGATAAAAGCTGCTCCGTACTTAACTTGTGCTTTTGCCCTAAGTGATCAAACACAGTGAGTTCAGAGGCGGCAAGATTAGAAAACGAAAAAAGAAAAATTATAAACAGAAATACAGTTCTCATTTTAAACTCCATTTTAAACTCCATTTTAAAAAGTCACTAAATTGAGTCTAGACCAAATTGACCATTTGACTTAACTAGTGATTGTCTAATTTTCAATCATATAGCTTTCGACTTAATCACCTCACTGCCACCTAATTTATAAGTCAGGGAGACCGTATGAATGCCTATTTTTTACCACCTAAGTAAAAGCACTCAATACAGCCTCTAGCATGGCTATATTCATCATGCAGCGCTTTTGCTCTGCGCTTAGCACTTTAGATCTAATGTAATAGCGACACTCTAGATAGGTTTATAAATTGATACCTAGGTTATCACGGCGTACATCATTGCCGTATGTTGCGCATCAATCTACACATTGACGGTGCCACTTCAAAGCGTAACAACCCCCTCTAATAAGGTAGCAAATAGACGATAGATGAAATGAACAACTCAAGTGAATTATCGATAGTACAGTCAACGCAATGTAGCCTCCCCTCAGTCACTCGCAACACCCAATATCAACATTCTCCGCCTTATTAAGACTTGTTGTTTTTGGTAAAGCCTCCGTACAAGTCAAGTCTACGGTGGCGTAAGTTGGTGACCGAACCTTCCATATTGAGCTGCTTAAGCTTGGTTAAATCGACATCCGCAAAAATGATCATTTCGGTATTGGCACTGGCTTCCGTCAACGTGGCATCGTGCGGGAAATAAATATCTGAGGGTGAGAACACCGCTGACTGCGCATATTGAATATCGACATTATCGACACGTGGGAGATTGCCCACACTGCCACCAATCGCCACGTAACACTCATTCTCAATAGCTCGCGCTTGAGAGCAAATACGAACGCGCTGATAGCCATTTTTGGTATCGGTCCAAAATGGCACAAACACAATTTGTGCGCCTTGCTCTGCCATCATTCGACCCAACTCCGGAAACTCACTATCGTAACAAATGAGTATTCCCACTTTACCTGCGTCCGTATCAAATACTTGTACCTTGTCGCCCCCATCAATCACCCAATCCTTTTGCTCATGAGGCGTGATGTGTATTTTGTACTGAGCGTTAATGCTCCCGTCACGCTGCAATAGGTAAGCGACGTTATACAGTTTTCCATCCTCTTCAATAATCGGCATGCTACCTGCGATGATATTGATGTTGTAAGTAACGGCCAATTGGGAAAAGCGTGATTTAATCTCTTCAGTGAAACTAGCAAGAAAACGGATCGCCTCAACAGAGTTTTGTTCCTTTTTTAGCCCCATCAACGGCGCGTTAAAAAACTCAGGGAAAAGTGCAAAGTCAGCTTGATAGTTGGCCAGAGAGGAAATAAAGAACTCCGCTTGATCGAGCAGATCTTCTAAATCGTTCATGGCACGCATTTGCCATTGCACCACGCCAATACGGATCAGGTTTTTCTCGACATCGTGCACCGATTGAATGTCTTCCTCATAAAAAAAGTTGTCCCACTCCAAAAGCGTTGCATACCCTTTAGACGCATCGTCTTCAGGCAGGTAACCGCGCATGATTCGTTTGACATCGAAGTCGTTGGCCAACTGAAACGATAAAATAGGATCATGCAGTTCGCGACGTTTTACCTTGTCGATGTATTCCGCAACACTCAGGTCATCGGCATGCTCGTGGTAAAGAGGGATGCGCCCCCCTGCCAATATCGCTTTGAAGTTTTTGCTCCGGCACAGTTCTTTGCGGGCATTATACAAACGGCGACCTAAACGGAGGCCTCTATAATCAGGGTGTACAAAAACATCCAAGCCATACATGGCATCGCCTGTCACTTGATTCTGAATCACGTTATTTTCCGTGATGATGTCCGTGTAAAGGTGAGGCAGTGAGAAGCGGTTGTAGTTCACTTTTATCGTCAAAGCCGCGCCGATGATCTTGCCGTTATCTTCAATACAAATTTGACCATCAGGAAACTGATGGATTAGATCCAAGATAGTCAAGCGGGGCCATGCACCTCCCACATCGGGGAACACGAGATTCATTAATGCCGCCAATTCAGTGTAATCCGATGGCTCAATAGTGCGTAAAGAGAGTTGATGCGAGTTGGTATCCATATCCGACGGTCCGTGTGTCCTTTTTAAATGATAGGCTTGAGGATGCCATATTTTGAACCATACATACACCCAAAGGCAGCCGTTAGGGGTGACAAGCCGAGGGAAGTCGTCTCCCCCTTTAACTGATAATTTGCTAGGGTTTCGAAACTGTCATATCAAGCCCACTTAGTATCCATTGATCGGTTGTATGATGGGCAACAACATGTCGTATGAGCGGTAAACTGTCACAGGCCCAATTAGGCATCATTATCGCAGAATGAGGTAAAGCGAACTACACTCGGCTTGAGTAAGCGGTATCCACTCACTTGATGTTAAACACTATTTGTCTGTAACCGCGAGCTTTGCAACAATGAACTCTACACCATTCGATAGCTAACCTAGTTCTAGGTTTTTGTTGGTAGTGATTTTAACTCTAATGAAGCACTGGAAACTTGTTTTTAAAAGAAATAGTTGATAATTTCCATTATATAGATCGCATCTATTCACGTAATAAATAAACGTCTCCACGACGAGGCCATGATTAGCCAGATAACGATTCTTATTACCTCTCAAACATCGCTGTCAATCTTACAGGAAAATAATGGTATCACTGTACTCGGTTCCCCTGATCGTTGCTTCTAGTATCAGCCTCATAGCGGGTCTGTTCTTTAACGTGCTTTACCACCATTTACATTCTCGCCATGAAGAAAAAATACAGTACTATCTAATTTTTTCTTTATTCGCTTTCGTTAGCGGCGTGTTTCTGGCCGCCTTTTTTATTCTCATTAACAGTAGCGATAACCTCGATTATCTTGATATTGCTAATCGTGTGACGGTTATTACTGCAATGTTCACTGTTGTATTGGGTTTACATTTCTACGTTTCATTCTTTGAGTATGACGCTCCTGTCTACTTAAAGCGCTGTTACACCATTTGTACTCTGTTCGCAGTGATCGCTTTATTTCCTAACGAGTACTTCTTAGCTAAAGAGCTTTACCCGACGTCCACTTACTATACCGGGCTGTCTTTTGGACCACTCTTTCAATTATGGGGAGCTGGGGCAATATTATTATTAGGATATTGCGTTCTCATTCTGGCTCGAATTTACCAACATCAGTGCAAGATAAATCAACGTGTTGGCATAGTGCTACTGCTTTTACTTACAACCATCTTTTGGGCAGTAACCGGGGTTTTGGATGCCCTAACCGGAATTCAGGTTATCGACCTTCCACCACTGACATGGATTGGATCTTTCCTCGTCACTTTTTGCATTGCATGGATTTTAGTACTTCATATCGACGAGCTGTATCAGGAAAGAAATCAGTTAAATAGCCATTTGATGTATGACTATTTGACGAAGGCGTTTTCACGCAGTTACTTTGAAGTTCGGTATTCTGATGCCCTTGAAGCCTTTTCGGCTAATAGAGCGCCTCGACTTCATTTATGTATGTTCGATATTGACGACTTCAAGTCCGTTAACGACCAATATGGACATTCGAGTGGTGATGAGCTTTTAAAGACAGTGTCGACTATAACTCAACGTTTTATTGGCTCTGAGGATTGCTTTGCCCGGTTCGGTGGGGATGAATTCGTTATACTGTTTTCGGGGCAGGAGGAAGAACAAGTAGTACAAAGACTAAAATCAATCAAAGAACAAGTATCCAGATACACTTTTGGACTACCGCCTTATCAATTTCACGCGACTTGCTCCTTTGGCCTAACAGGTGTTGATACGACACACCACTTTCACAAAGACCTTTCAAACCAATTACTTTCCCATGCAGATGAGGCACTCTATAAAGCTAAAAACACGGGTAAGAACACCATCGCTGTATCTAATTTAACGGCACCTTAACGTTGGTCGGTGTTCTTTCAAGTGGTTAATGTGCATGATTAGCCCCCTAAAAAGGAAGCATATGGTCATAGCTAAATGTGCTCGTCAAATCGACCGTAATTTTGTCTAAGAAACACTCACGATCTCACCCTGACTTACAAGTTATCTATCCCTCTTTGCTCCTCATCCGAATTTAAAGCACATTGACTGAATTGCTACCATTAAGATAGGTATCATTTCATAACGATGGCGATTAAAACTCTACTTTTTAAGCTCGATAAGTAAACCAATCGACTAGGTAAGTACGTATTAAGATACGAAATTACTAATAAATATGGCTCAACAAGTAGCGAGAATGTGCAACGCTGCATAACCTTTAATCGAACGTAATTCGTTTTTACGATTTTTTAATCGCTTTAGGTCAGGTAGTCGCAGCCAAATATCACCGTTCTATAATCACGAAACGCTTGTTAACTTTAGAATCAAGGGAATCAGTAATGAGTTTGAATAAACATAAGTTTAACTCCATAGCCGCACTTTCCACCGTTTTAATGATGCTCGTAACGTACCCAGTTTATGCAGGGATCGATGATGAGCAGTTCGAATTAGGTAAGAAAAAAGCCAAGGTATGTATGACCTGTCATGGTGCTGATGGTATTTCAACACAAGATCCCTACCCTAACCTTCGTGGACAAAAGGTGGGATATCTCATTTCTTCTTTGAAAGATTACCAAACGAGAGAAAGAACGAGCGGCCTGGCGATATTGATGCAGCAACAAGCTGACACGCTTTCCGATCAGGACATCCGTGACATTTCCTATTTCTATTCTCAATTGGGTCACGAAGCACAGGTGGATAATGGCTTCCAGCAAAGCAACGACTCTCAAGCAAGCCAAGCTTCTAAATAGAGATGTGCGGACCGGCAATAAAATAATAAATAGACGATTTAAAATTTTAGGCAAGGAGCCTTGTTATGGAAAACGTGACAACGCAATACAGTATCAAGGTAGTGAAATGCTTTATTATCGCCTCCTTAGTCTGGGCTATTGTAGGCATGATCATCGGCGTAATTCTCGCCGCGCAACTGTATTGGCCAGTGTTAAATTTCGACTCTCAATATTTTCAATTTGGTCGTCTTCGCCCTCTTCATACCTCAGGTGTAATCTATGGGTTTGTAGTCAACATTCTAATGGGGACATCACTTTATATTGCCCAGCGAACTGGTCATTGCGATCTGTTCAATAAAAGCCTGTCATGGATGGTATTTTGGGGCTGGCAATTCATTTTGTTACTCGCTGTGATCTCCTTGCCTGCCGGCCACACCAGTTCAAAAGAATATGCGGAGCTTGAATGGCCAATCGACTTATTGATTGTGTTGGTTTGGGTGCTCTATGCGGTACTGTTCTTTGGCACCCTTGCTAAGCGTAAAGTGAGTCATATCTTCGTGGCTAACTGGTTCTTCGCCGCTTTCATTATTGTTGTCGCAATGATCTTCATCGTGAACAATCTCGCGATGCCAGTCTCGGCCATGAAGTCCTACTCTGTGTTTGCAGGAGCTCAAGATGCAATAGTTCAATGGTGGTGGGGACATAACGCCGTCGGTTTCTTGCTAACAGCCGGTGTGATTGGAATGAATTACTACTTCATCCCCAAGGCCGCAGAACGCCCTATCTACTCGTACCGTTTGTCTGTGATCCATTTCTGGGGCTTGGTCGGCTTTTATACGTGGGCCGGAACGCACCATCTAGTTTACTCGTCCGTTCCCATCTGGATTCAGAACATCGGCATCGTGATGTCATTGATCCTGTGGCTCCCTTCTTGGGCCGGTGCTTTCAATAGCGCAATGACCCTGCTGAAAAACAAAGAAAAGTTGAAGTCCGACTACATTCTATTATTCTTTTTCTCAGCAATTCTCTACTACTGTTTGGCGACGTTCGAAGGTCCTCTACTTGCCATTCGCTGGTTCAACATGGTGGCACACAACACCGAATGGATCATCGGTCACGTACATTCTGCTGCACTTGGATGGGTTGGAATGTCAGGGATTGCGGTTTTTTACTACTTCATCCCACGCTTATGGGGCCAAACCGGTCTTTGGTCACAACGACTGATTAAATGGCACTTCTGGCTCGCTCATGCAGGTGTCGCCATCTATGCCATAGCGCTTTGGGTCGCGGGTATCGGTGAGGGCTATATGTGGCTCGCTCAAAATGAAAATGGAGAGCTGATTTATAGCTTTGTTGAAGCTATGGACTTCAAAGCACCTTGGTTGTTCTTACGATTCTTTGGTGGTGCATTGTTTGTTCTGGGTTTATTCCTTATGGCATTTAATTTGTTTAAAACGGTTCGTATGCCAGTCGTGCATGACGCTAAACATGCCATTAATGAGGGGGCTTAAATGATGAGTAAAGACTTTACACATTCAATTATCATTTTAATTTTGACTACCGTTATTGTCGCCTCTTTCTCTTTACTGGTCTGGGTAGTGCCAAGCATTGTCCGTGGAGACGATATTGCGAAAGACAGCTTAGCGATGCCGCTGACACCTATCGAATTAGTAGGACGAGACATCTATATCAGTGAAGGCTGTCATGTATGTCACACTCAGATGGTTCGCCCTCTAGAACCAGAAGTGAAACGTAATGGTCGTCCGAATAAAGAAGCAGACGATATCTATGAGTTTCCTAACTTGTGGGGTTCCAAACGTACGGGTCCCGACTTAACCAACTTAGGCAGAAAGTATTCTGACCAATGGCATGTTATTCACCTAATCAACCCTCGACAAGTTGTACCGACATCTATCATGCCGTCTTACCCATGGTTGTTTGAGCAGACTCTCACTGGCGACGATATTAGCGCCAAAATGGAAGTGTTACGTACCTTAGGTGTGCCTTATACCGATCAAGAAATTGGTGACGCCCGATTGCAAGTAAGAGGCAAAACCAAAGGTGAAGCTTTGATTCGCTACTTACAAAGCCTTGGTAAAGATACGTCACAGGAGTTATCACAATGAGCACATTTTGGAATCTATGGGCGGTAATTTTAACCTTAATTTTTTTCGCTCTTATGGTGTCCGTTGTTGTTAAATATTGGCGTAGCAATCACAAAGCCGATCACGACCACACCCTTGGCACCTTTGATGGCATAGAAGAGAAAGATGCACCTCCACCCAAATTACTGTTTGTCAGTTATGCAGTGGCATTTCTATTGTCTGCGGGTTATTTGGTACTTTACCCTGGTCTTGGCGAATGGGAAGGGTTAGTCGATTGGAAACAAAGCGACGATAAGCTAAGCTCGCCGACCACCAGCCTGAATGAACAATTCTCTCAAACCAGTGAAACCACTTTAGAAGGATTATCTGCAGTACCAGAGATCGTTAACAGTGGTCAGATCTTGTTCCAAACTCATTGTGCAGCCTGCCATCGAGATAATGCTCAAGGGCAAAAGCATTTCCCTAACCTAATAGATCAAGAATGGTTATATGGCGGCAGCGACGAAGCCATTATTCATTCCATCGTCAAAGGTCGAAACGGTGCAATGCCAGGTTGGAGCGAAATAGTACGTCCTGATGAAGTGGCTAAGATGTCGTACTATCTAGCGTCTCTCAACCAACGTCATACTGATGTGCCCGAGATTAAAGTCGAACTCGGTAAAACCTTATTCACGAAATACTGCTCGTCTTGTCACGCCGATGGTTCAGTTGCAAACCCGTTAATAGGTGTACCGGATCTTTCTGACGATATCTGGCTACACGGCGGAAGCATTGAAGAAATTCAGCACACCATAAATCACGGTTTGAACAACGTAATGCCAGCGTTTGATAAGCAGCTTACCGAAAATGAAATACTCGCTCTTGGGGCTTATATTCGTCACGCTGGTGAGGTGGAACAACAAAGGCTCGCGAGTTTGAAAGCTTCATCTGTTGAGCGCGGCGAATACCTAGCGTACGCCGGTGACTGTGTGGCTTGTCATAGTGCGGAAGGTGGCGAACCTTTTGCTGGCGGCCTACCATTCGTTACCCCTTTTGGTACTGTGTACTCAACCAACATTACCCCACACACAACAGAAGGGATTGGAACATACAACTTTGAAGACTTTCGAGCCGCGTTAGTCGCTGGCAAGGGTAAGGAGGGCTATCTATACCCTGCTATGCCTTACACCTCATATCAATATCTGACCGACCAAGATATGGTGGATTTGTGGGAATACATGCAGTCAATCACCGCCGTACCACGACGTAATGATGACAACAGCATGATGTTTCCATCGAACATTCGCTTAGGTTTGCTTGGTTGGAACATTGTGTTCATGGATACCGATCCCGTTGATTATCAAGTACCTGAAGAGTTAAAAGACAAAGTAGACAACGTTGATAAATGGCAACAAGGGAAATATTGGGTCACTGGTCTTGGCCACTGCTCTGAGTGCCACACACCACGAAACATTGCTCAAGCTCTGATACCTGAACGTATTTTCCAAGGTAACTTGATTGACGGTTGGAATGCGCCAGATATCACAGCCAATGAGCTTTATATCGATGGTTGGGATGAAGCAACACTCACCGATTTCCTACACACAGGTCACTCTGACAAAGGCACCGCTTTTGCAGGGATGGCTGACGTAGTGAAAAACAGCCTGAGTTTGATGACGCGTGAAGATATCGAGTCGATGTCCTATTACCTACTCAGTGGTGACATCAACAACACCATCGCCAGTGGTGCAGTTCAGTTACAGCCTAAAGGGTTTGATGAAGCCGCGTATGGCAGTGAAATCTACACCACGTATCGTCAAACCTGCGGAGCGTGTCATGGTGACGATGGTAAAGGTCGCGCCCCTATCGCCCCTACTCTGTTGAATAACGGCATTATCATGCACAGCGACCCATTCAATACCATTGCCGTGACGGTGAGAGGTTTACAACCCACCTATCTCGACAAAGACCGAAACTTCATGCCAATGGCAAGTTTTGAAGATGTGTTGTCGGATCAACGTTTGGCTGAGTTAATTACCTTTGTACGCTCTAACCTTGGGGATAGAAACGATCCCGTCACGGCTGAGCACGTTCGAGAGGTAAGAGAAACACTAGAAGCAGCAGGTTATGCGGGCGGCTTGCATACCACCCCAGATATGTATGACCGTAGAGACAATACGATCAACATTAAATAGAAGCTGTGTACTTAGTCGATTAGCTCCAAAAGCAACGCGACAAATGTGATTTTTATCACTGTTTACCAAATCGAAAGGAGGCGAGCGAGCCTCCTTTCTTCTATGTGACCGTCACAACGAAACCGTTTAAAGACAACACAATCGCAACCATCTGGTTACACAATTGAGCAGAGCTGCACATAATGCGATCAATCTCGCAGAACAAAGATGATACCAAGTGCATAATATACAAAATTTTATAAAGATGTACTAAGGACAGATATGGACACAACTACACTCATTTACGATACGTTGGAAGGCCTGTCGAGCGCAAAGCCACAGCAACACGCTCAAATCCGCCAAAATCTATATAACCAATTAGATTTATCATTTGAGAAACAGTTGGCTTTGTATTCATCAGTTCTTGGTCCAGCGAGTGCTGGTAGATTGACAGACTTGGATAGTGCGGTGATGTCTGCACGCAAGATTGTTGGCTTAGAAAACAGCTAAGCAATCTCCAACATATCTCAACTTTAACGCTGCCATTGTGCAGCGTTTTTTTATGTTCATCGTTTGTTATATGTGTAAGTTAGTCTTATTTTCAAGCGGCACTTCACCTCATTTGGTTAATCTTATGTTTCATAATTAACAGGTGTGCAACCAAAACAAAGTCGCTAATGTTAGTAGCACGTTAACCACACACCGGATAGAAGAATCATGAGAGTACTTATTGAATATACACAAACAGGCAAATATCGTGATCATGCGTGGGAAGCATTAACGATACGTTCAAAAGGCGAAATTCAAGCTGTGACTCCTTCTTATGCAGCTCAACTTATCGAACAGAACCGCGCCAGCTTATCGACCACTGAAAATCAAGATATCGTCATCCAACCTTAATGGCTTCAAGGGCTACCCCTCCTAGTTCCTTAAATCGAATAGTTCGATGACATAAAAAAAACGCTGCACGGATGCAGCGTTTTCTTGTTTTTGACGTATATTGTCTCTAACGTAAGAGCTTCTAACATAGATAGCTTCTAACGTAGATAATCTACGCTAATAATTTGATTATTTTGGCAAATTTTCTAATGCTTCAACCATCATCATTAGCTTATCGACAATTCGTTCACCATCCACTCTCAAGCCATTGTGCTCATACTCGTTGGTAATCCACGCTTTCGAGTTTGGAATGTTGGCAAGCGTTTCACGGCTGTAATCCAGCTCCACGTACATGTCGTCAGCGTAAACTGCGCATGCCATTGGAACGGTATTCTTACTCAGCTGCTCTGCGTTGTACAAAGTGCCCCAGTCCGACTTCTCGGCCAACATGTTTGCCGCTTCACGTAATGGTTTCAGCGTTTCTAGTTGGTCGAACATCCATGGGTATACCATTTCTCCGGTAAACCAGAACTCACCACCTGATTGGTAGTTAAAGTGTGAGTACTGCTCGCGTACTCGGTGTGCAGACCAGTTAGACGCTGCACCTTGGCAGTAAATAGATTCATGCAAAATCGCGTAGATTGGATTCGTCAGGTAGCCCTGCTCTTGCTGCATTTGATTTAAGAAGCTGTAGCTCAGCTGCTTATTTCCGTTCACTTCAACAAACGCACTCTCCAGTGTGAAGTACATAGGAAGGTTTGCTTCGCCGCCACCTAGATTAATACCGATCAACTGGAACTGTTCAACGGTAAACACCTGACCGTTTGGCAGTCTCACGTCGTTGTTAAGCAAGTAATCAGAGATCTCACGACACATAGCTTGAGCTTGTGGGAACTGAGCAAAAAAGGCTCTGTTTTTGTCTTCTACACGCTTGTAAGTCGCACGATAAACATCGTCAGCTTCGCGTTCAATAGAAGGAATGCCGCCCGTCACATAACAACGCTGCAAGCTCTGTGGGAACAGCGACAAATAGCTCAGTGTACAGAAGCCACCAAAGCTTTGACCAATTGTCGACCATTGTTTAATACCAAACTGTTCACGAATCGCTTCAGCGTCACGAACGATATTGTCGGCTCTGAAATGCGTTAAGTACTCAACTTGTTGCTCTGGAGACAGATGGGCCAACGTTTCATGGCTGATAACCGTGCTGTTGCCTGTACCACGTTGGTCCAGAAGCAGAACACGATAGTTTTGTAATGCACGCTTTAGCCAACCTGATTGACCGCTCACTCGTGGAGATGGAAAGCCTGGACCGCCCTGAAAGTAGATAAGCCACGGCAGTTCTTGCGAATCTTTAGCGAGATCAACTAGCTCACGTGCGAAGACTTGGATCTGTTGTCCATCTTTAGCTTGATAGTCAAGTGGCAACTCAAAAGAGTGCTGACGATACAGGGTGGTTCCATCAATAAAGTTAGCTTGCACGCTTCATTCCTTTTTATCTGATTCTAAAGTCATCGGTACGAATAAAAACGGTGCCCTTTGGGGCCCTAGTTAGCAAGATACGCATAGTGGCTTGTAAATGAAACCGTTTGTTTAACATGAATGTGAAAGTGCTTCGTTTAATTGTTCAATTACCTCTCAACGGGTAACAACGTATGTCAAAACAGTCAATTTAGAATAGGTAGATCCAGCGAGAGATCAAAAGAATGAGGTAAAGCAGACCCAAAGCGTGAGGCAAATAAAAAGAGCTTAACGAGGTGAGGATTCGTTAAGCTCTTTGGTTTTATCTGTGTTGATAAACTAACTCGCTTATTTGCCGTTAATCTATCGAACCTGTTAGTTCTAATGAACCTAATAAATCTAGCGACTACGAAGCCGTCAGTTCACCTGCACCTTGAGTCGAGCGTTCGCTGCTCTGAACTAGGATTGCGGTAGCGGTCTCTTTCAGTGCCGCCCACTCCCCATCATCAACCTCAATGCCATCGTTCCACGCTTTCTCTTGAGTTTTAAAAAGCGCTTCTGATTCAATGTGTGTGTGGTAGCCATCTGACAAACGTTCAATATCGAAATCCTGGACGGAAAGTTCGATGGTCATATTGTGGATATGTTCGTACGATGTCAGTGGCAAATCTGATAAAAACAGTTCTGGAGCAACGCAACCACGATTAAGCACATACAAAGTGCTCTTAGGGCTAGAGCCGTTATCCCAACGTGCCATGCACGCGATACCTTTCGCAGCCAGTTTTACAAGCTCGCTGTACGCTAACCAACGGTTGTGGCAGTTATTTAGCTCAATTTTCAGCGTCTTCTTACCAACCATTTTTTCAATCGAATAGTCCATAATCACAGGAAGATGACAAGCCAAACTAGCCTTGTGCAGGTCGACTTCAACCGTATTATCACTGCGCAGTTGAATATCTACAGGGCGGTCGTCCTCTAGCCCGATGAAGTTGCTCGCACTGTTAAAATGACGAACACCATCCAAACCGACCATTTGTAAATCTGCCACCATGTTCGCTATCACATCAGCTTCACCACATGTACGACGCATACCTAAAAAGGCTTTATTGACGGCCGCTACCAGTTCATTGTGAGAAACGATCATAACGATTTACCTCCATGTTGGCCTTTCGCATTTGTACTGTGAGTTAGTGTGCTGTGAATTGAAACATTTTGAGAACCAGACAGTTCAGCTTTACTTGGTAATACAGGGAACACCCATTCGTCCTGATGAATCTCATCAAGCAGTGGCGCACCTTGGAAAAACGTCACTCGTACCCAGCGATCTGAGCGAGGATCAAATTTTGTTGCACCAAACATCGCAAGCTTACAGCGCAACAAGTGCATTGGGGGTGAATCTTGGTGAAGCACATTCATTTGAATGTCACCCATCGCTTTGTTACCCAGCGTCCACACACGGCGCGCAATTGCACGATGCTGCGGCTGTTTAACAAGGAATTCAGCCAATGAAAGCTCTGGCGCGAATTGCAATAAAGCATGGTACAAACGATAAGCTTGACGGCCAATATCCAACGGCAGTTCACGCTCCTCACCTAGCTCTTCGCCTCTAACACCGAGTCTTGGCTCTTCTTTGTCTTGAGAGCGATACCAGAACCAGTAGTTGTTTTCTGCTTTAGTAAAGTCGGTCGTGATCGCCCAACGGTACTTTTCTTCTAGTACAACAAGAAGGTCTTGAATCTTTTTGCCGCTAGGAAGCGACAGTGTTTCGCTGCAATTCATTTGCTCTTGATGGGCGTCCACTAATTCTGGGTACAATTCCATCAAACATGAGATAAGGATTTCTTGGGCTTCCATACTCATTTGCTTAGATTGCTCGACTAACTGCGACCATGTATCACACTGGCTGACAGACGTTTCTAGCGATTGCTCTGTTTCCTTCAAATCATCAACAGCGGCTTTGTTCAGCTCTTGCTGTGTTTCATTGATGGTAACAACTTGTTCTAAATGACAAATCGCTTTTTTAACTAATGTACGTAGTGGCTCGATCAACGCCGTATCAGTCTGACTCGCTAACACTTCAGCTAATGCATGCTCACGGGTCGTCATCCACTGATCGACAATACTTGGGTGGTTAATCAGGTATGGCGCCATGCCTAAACCTGTCGCATTACCAACGCCTAGGTAGCGTTGTAATCCACGATGTAAAGAAATCGCTTGTTCGCCACCTTGTTGCTCTGCTAGATAATGAACCCAATCTAGGCTGAACTCTCGCAGCATATACACCGCACACATTTGAGCGCTAAACGACTGATTGAAATCTTCATTTTTCTCTAAGATTTTAAAGTCAGCAATGCCAAATTTGCCATTACCGTAAACTGCAGTAGTTCGTAGGATGTAGCCCACTTCAGCCAGTTCTTTGGGTGTTGGTTGAACACCTTTAGCCAAGTGACTAACGATATGTTCAAACACACGCACACTTTTATTTGCACGCGCTAAAACAAGCACATTGTTAGGATTACGTCCCGCTTCTTGAAGCGGTACATTCGCACGAAGTCTTTCAAGTAGGGTGACATCAACATCACCAAGAACAAGCGCAAACGTTACGTCCCACTTTTCAGCAATTACACGGTCATTTCGTTCGTCGTCTGCAATTTCATCGCAAAAAACAACCAAATGATAGACATGGTTTGGCGTCAATAGCTTATAGATAACGTGACCAAAACCTCGAGCGTCTAATTGCCACTCATGTTTCGTCACTTTCCATTCTTGCTGCGCCATTTTACGAATCAGAGTTCTAACGAAGCTGATACGTGTTTGGTGCATTGCACCTAGCCTTTCCGGTGCCATGACGACAGTCGCATCACGTAGTGCTGATTCAGTGTAGGTAGAACGATGTGCATCCATTTTGCTCACCACCTTATAGTTATAGGATTTTGCTAGCCATTCAGAACCGATCGTTGCCATCATTTGAAGCATTCGTTGTTACAGTATGCTGGTTAGCTTTCACGTTATGTGGGGCAAGCGATCTCGCCCCTTATTATTTGTCCTGACTAGATCGATTGACCTAAATACTTTGCCGTCCGGTGTATTTTCACCAGTTCGGGTTTGCTGTTCTTCTCGGAATTTGCATCAGCCTTCTTTCAAAGGCTGATTTGTTCTTATTTAATCCGTTTCTTGTTTTACAGAGCTCTTGTCTTACAGAGCCATATCTTTATTGAACATTATCTTTTATAGACTTAGGCTTTTTATAAACCCTGTTCTTTTGCCATCTTGATTGCGATTTGAGGCGCATTCCAGAGCGATGGCAGTAAGATTATGGACACTGGTACCGCTGTGATTACGATGAACGATTGCAGCGCTGAAATACCGCCAGAACCTAGGGAAATCAGAATTAATGCTGTTACCCCCATCATCACCCCCCAGAAAGTACGAATAATTGCGTTAGGCTCAGTCTCTCCACTAACGACCACACTGATGGTGTAAGTCATCGAGTCACCGGTTGTTACGATGAAGATCGTGGTTAAGATCAAGAACAAAATCGAGATAAGCATTGGCATTGGTAGTTGCTGAGTTACAGCCAGTAGCGCACCGGGTAAGTTGAAGCCTTCGAATGCTTTACTTACGCTGCCTGGGTCTGCGATTTCGAACGCAAGGCCTGAGCCACCAACAATCGTGAACCAGAAACATGTTACAAACGGCGCAATAAGACTGATGGTTGATACCAACTGGCGAATACTACGACCACGTGAAATACGTGCGATGAAGATTGCCATCATTGGGCCGTAACCTAAGAACCAACCCCAGAAGAATACTGTCCACCAGCTTAACCAACCTTCGTCACCACGGTATGTTGCCATTGGGATGAAGTTATCTATCATGCTACCTACACCTTGGATGTAGCCATTGAAAATGAAGTTTGTTGGGCCGAAGATCAGGATATAGACCATCAATGCCATTGCTAAAATTACGTTGTAACGGCTTAGCATTTGCATCCCGCGGTTAAGACCACTTAATGCAGACAATGTGTAAAGAACGATAGCGAACAAGATGATGATCAACTGTGTCGTGAAGCCATCAGGAATACCAAACAGTTCATTCAGAGCATAGCTGACTTGCAAGCCTAAGAAACCGATCGGACCGATAGTACCCGCCGCTACAGCGACAATACAACATGCATCAATCAGCGCACCAGTGTGACCTTTCAGTGCTCTTTCACCCAAAACTGGGTAAAGCAAAATACGAGGTTTAAGAGGCAAGCCTTTGTCGTAGTGAAGGTGCATAACCACGATAGACGTTAAACTGCCAACGATAGCCCATGCAAGGAAACCCCAGTGCATGAATGATTGTGATAGAGCATTCACCGCGCCTTGTTGTGCGTTTTCTTGTGCGCCATATAATGGTGGGGGGCTAACGTAGTGAGCGATAGGTTCTGCTGCTGCCCAAAATACACCGCCGCCTGCAAGTAACGTACAGAAGATGATAGCCATCCAACGGAAACCATCCATCTCAGGTTTAGCAATGCCACCTAGGATAACCTTGCCTGTTCGCCCTGCCGCTAGGCCAAGACCAATAAGAAAAGTCAGAAGAAGAAGCATTTGCCAGTAAGGCCCGAATACTTTTACAGACCATGCAAAGCCCGTATTTACAAGGCTTGATAACAGCTCGCCGTCAAATAGAGCAAGTGCAACGAACAGAGCGATAAAACCGCCGCTGTACCAAAGTGCTGGGTTGGTTAATCCCAATTTGTCTGACGTAGATTCAGACTGTTTGGTGTTGCTTGTTTTGCTACTTGCTGTGTGTACTTGACCCGCATTTAAGCTTGAAGGTTTCACGCTATTGGTTAAATCAGACATACTCTGACTCCAGAGGTTTCTTTGCAGCTGTCATTTGAATGATGACTACAAGGGTGTATTTAACACCTGCCCTATTGTTTTTTGTGTTGGGCAGGCTAATCCATGTTTGGGTTACCGCGTTGCGAAATAGACCGTTGTTCCTTTTAAATAGTGGAATTGGTTAAAACAGCATTTCCAAATGAACGTTAATTAGAAGTCTGCTAATTCGATGATGGCTTGAGAGAGCGCTTAACCCTTGCTTTGAGGCTCTAGGCCATCTTTCAAGAAATTAAACCAGTTTTCTCCCAAGACTTGCCCAGCTTCAGACTCGCTGAAACCATGACGCATCAATCCGTTATAAATATTTTCCATACCCGCACTACCACAAAACCAAGGCAACGCATCTGGCCAACCTGAGTTGTTTGCAGAGCCTTCGCCGTAGTCCATTGCTTTAGACCAACGACCATTTCTCATCCATTCAAGAACAGCTTGAGGTTGGTTTAAACAAAGGTCACTACCAATTCCCAGGTGCTCTACGCCGACCATATCAGCTGTCGTCGCAACCATTTGGCAGAAGTTTTCCAAAGTACATTGACTGCCGTTTGGTAGGTGGAATGGGTATAAACTGAATCCGATTAAACCACCGCGTGCAGTTAAGGCTTTAATCACATCGTTTGATTTGTTTCGTAGTGCATCATGAGCAAACGTTGGGTTCGCGTGGCTGATACAAATAGGACGAGAAGATAGGTCAATCGCCTCAAGCGTTGAACGCTCGGCACTGTGAGACATATCGATGATCATGCCCACTCGGTTCATCTCTTCGATAGCTTGCTTACCAAATCGAGTAATACCCGTATCGTTCTTCTCGTAGCAACCCGTCGCTAATAAGCTCTGGTTGTTGTACGTCAATTGCATGATCAGAAGGCCTTGCTTACGCATCACTTCGATAAGACCAATCTCATCATCGATTGGAGAACAGTTTTGAGCACCAAGGAAAATGCCGACTTTGCCGGTCGCTTTTGCAGTCTCAACATCAGCCATTGAGTTAATCTGCATGATAATGTCTGCATTCTGCTCAAATCTTAGGTTCCACTCTGCAAAGCGAGATAAGGTTTCACGAGCTGTCTCGTGGTAAACCGCGGTAGCGTGAACTGCTGTAATGCCGCTCGCCTTTAGTGTTTGGAAATATTCTCTGTTCCAATTGCAGTATTGCAATCCATCTATAACAATCCGTTGCTGGTACATAACCACTCCTATTGAAAGCTCAGTGTTCTAGCTCGGTTTTGAAAACACACTCAAATAACATGTTTTCAAAAATGGGTTAAATCACTTGTCTAAGTTCGTTTGCTGCTTTGGTTTGAATGTTGGCCCGACTCTGTGAATCAGGCCAATTCGTTAGCTGGATAGCTAGGGACTTAATATCTTCAGCTATCCAATTCTTATATGGAAAGCTGGCTAGTAAGGACGCTGGTAAGCTGTCTTCACTACTGTGTAGAACTCTTTCGCATACTGACCTTGCTCACGAGGACCGAAGCTAGACTCTTTACGACCACCAAACGGTACGTGGTAATCTGTGCCCGCTGTTGGTAGGTTCACCATCACACAACCTGTTTGCGCTTGTTGCTTGAACATTGCGCTAGTACGTAGGCTTTGAGTAATGATGCCGCCCGTTAGACCAAAGCGAGTATCGTTGGTTGTCGCGATAGCTTCTTCTAGGTCGGCGACACGAATCACGCTTGCCATGGGTGCAAACACTTCTTCTTGGTTCACTTCCCAATCGTTCTTAGTATTCAAGAACAGCGTTGGAGACATGTAGAAACCTTCGTGTTTCATGCTTAGGCGCTCGCCACCAAATGCCAGCTCACCGCCGCTTTGACGTGCTTTCTCAACCCAACCTAGGTTTGCTTCAAGTTGGTTTCCGTCCACAACAGGGCCCATGAACACGCCCTCTTCCAGTGCGTGACCCACTTTCAGCTCACTCATACGCTTAATCAGTGCTTCAACGTACTGGTCGTGAATGCTATCCATAACCACTAGACGAGAAGATGCTGTACATTTTTGACCAGCACCCGAGAACGAACCTGCAATCGTTGCGTCAACCGCAGTTTGGATGTCTGCATCGTCAGCAATAACAAGTGCGTTCTTACTGCCCATTTCTAGTTGGCAACGAACGAAGTTTGGCGCTGTAGCAGCCGCAACCTTACGACCTGTATCAACAGAACCAGTAAAGCTCACACCGTTCACTTCTTTAGAGTTGATCAGTGCATCGCCTACTTTCGAACCACTACCTAGAACAAGGTTAAACGTGCCTGCTGGCATGCCTTGGCGGTGGATGATCTCAGTAAGCGCAACCGCACTTGCTGGTGTTAGGTTTGCTGGTTTCCAGATAACGCTGTTACCGAAAGCCAGTGCTGGAGCAATTTTCCAAGCAGCCGTTGCTGTCGGGAAGTTCCAAGGAGAGATGATGCCGATAACACCTACCGCTTCACGAGTCACTTCAACAGAAACACCAGGGCGCACAGATTCAGCGTTGTCGCCAATTTGACGAAGTACTTCTGCGGCGAAGTATTGGAAGAACTGACCAGCACGGTAAATTTCGCCACGACCTTCAGCAAAAGGTTTACCCTCTTCACGAGAAAGCAACGTACCCAGTTCATCACAACGCGCAATCAGCTCATTACCAATTGCTTGTAGTACAGCTTGTTTACGTTCAATTGGCGTTTTTTCCCACTCTGGTTGAGCGTGTTTTGCCGCTGAAATCGCTTGTTGCACTTGCTCTGCGCTTGCTTGTGCAAAGTTACCAATGTTTTCAGAAATATCTGATGGGTTAATGTTCGCGACGGTGCTTACACCCGCTTGCCATTCGCCGCCAATGTAAAGTGCGTTTTCTGCTTGAACATTCTGTAATTGAGTCATCATTCTGTCCTTGTAACGGTTAGGTTGCGGTTGAGTCTGGCAACCATCTGGTTAATTAATAAACTGTTAATATTCAGGTAATTAATTGCTAAAATAAGTCGTACATTTTGTATCTAGAGTGAACCCGTTCGCTTGTATCAATAAAACACTTCAATTCAAAAGAGTTTTGACCTGCAAATAGCCTTAGTTCACAGTCCGATTATTCAGGTTGAGACGCCGATGCATAAACAACGAATTCAACCAACATTTCTTCTCTTGCTAACCCTGCTACGACAACCGCAGCACGGTTTGGATAAGGTGCATTGAAGTATTCTCCGTATACGCTATTTACCGTTTTTAGATATTCACGGTCTGTCACGTAAATCAGAACTTGCAGCACTGAATCCATAGATTCGCCTGCACACTCCAACGTATGAACAAGGTTGTTAAAAGTCTGACGCGTTTGCGCTTCGATACCGCCGTCTACTACTGCGCCAGTTTCATCAATTGGAATCTGCGCTGTGTATAGAGTGCCGTTATTAACGATTGCCCACTCTAGTGGTGCTTTTGAAGCGAAAAGCTCGGTTTTTACTGGGTGTTTTTTAGTTTGTGCGTTCACGATTCCATCCAACTTTGTAACAACTATGTTTCAAGATGGTTAAATATTGCACCTTGACGACTGATAAATCTAACGGTAAATTTTGTGCATTTGATAAATAAAATCTATCACCTTGCGAAAAGTAAGGTATAGCAAGGGCTAGAGAAGGATCAGTGCCATGAGTATTAAGCTACAACAGTTAAAACATTTTGTTTTAGTGGTCGAAGAAGGCGGATTTCGAGCGGCATCTCACCGAGCAAATCGCTCGCAAGCGGCACTTTCTACATCGATAAAAGAGCTAGAAAAAATACTCGGTCAGCCACTGTTTGAAACAGGCAACAAATCAACCCTGACACCTTTCGGCGAAATATGCCTGCCAAAAATCATTCAATTCCTTAATGTTTACAAAGCATTAGACAACGACTTACGCGCAGCCGCGGCAGGACAACAAGGAAGAGTTAGAATAGCAAGCGTGCCATCAGTAGCGGCGAAATTAATCCCTAGCGTTTTAGGGGCCTTTTGTGAGCAGTACCCTAATGTAGAAGTCAGCTTGATTGATGATAATGCGGCAGGTGTGGAAGCGAGATTATTGTCTGGAGAAGTGGACGTTGCCTTAGGAAATAGCTCCCATTTAGAAGAAGAGAGCATCGATTTCACGCCTTTACTTTCCGATCCTATCGGTGTGGTGTGCCTCAAAGACAACCCTATTGCCTCTCAACAGGAAGGAATCGAATGGCAAACGTTGTTAAAACAGCCCTTCATTCGTAACGGAACTTGTACCCTGCTCGACCCAACACCTGCGCGAATGCTCAGCGAACAAGCCCTGTATTCAGTAGAGAACATCACTTCCCTGTTTTCGGTGTTAGAGCTCGGAATAGGCGTGACCACGCTGCCTAGACTGGCTTTCCCGACCAATGAAACCCGCTTGGTGTGGATTCCATTGATTGACCCGCCTTTACAGCGTCAAATCGGTATTTTCAGATTGTCTGATCGTACGATCTCGCCACAAGCGCAAGCTTTTCATGACTTATGTATTCAATATCTAAGTTATGAGGACTAATAGAGGGACATGATTGAATTTGTTTGCTTAAAAAGCGGTTGATAGAGCAACACATCAAGAAATTCCAGTTCGAATCTCCAGACTTTTGACCTTTCTATCTTGAGCTTAGTGCCCTAACCTTCAGATTTTTGCCCTATCTTCAGCTCCTTACATCCATGTGAGGAGCTGAATTTCTTCCATAATATTCATCTTAAACGCCGATTTATCCGTTTCGAATAGTTTGAAAGACGTTAAGAATGAAGTCGTGACAAACTATTTTGAAAAATAATCACTTCTAGATAGAGAACGCCGTATAGATAAATCACTCAATGCACGAAGGCTTTCATCGCTGACTAAAACTGGCTTTATCCACTTGTAAAATGGCACTCAATAATCAACTTATAAATGACGCTAAGTGTTTGAATAATAATAATAGATAAGCTCGTAATCGGCCAAAATAACTCTCTAAATTCTACTAAAATCCCCCTCTTACCATTGAAAATAAAGCATCTGAAATTTTCATGAATATACTAATAGAACTATTACTTTCATAAATGAAAAATACATCTTTCAAAAATGGAATTATTGATGTCGATATTTGTCGTTTTGATCACATAATTTTAGGCGTAATTTATATTTTGTCGAAACGATAGCGAATTAGTTTATATCCGTTTAATTTCTTCAAGCGATATAAAACCAGAAAGGGTTTTTCTTTAAAGCAAGTCAAGTGTTATCAACAACTGAAATGTCGTAACAAGTTAAATTTAAACTGTGTTTTATATTTACTTACACTGTTTAACATAAGGTTTTATTATGAGGCTTAATGGGATAAGTAGCGACATCCTTGTTGCCGCTAAAAGAGTTGTTCTCTGCCAAATAGTATTAGCCATCGGTGTGGTTTTATATGAAGTGTTTTTTGGTAATAAAGTAGATATGGAATCATCAGCTTTAGGGATCGTCATCGCGATGCTACCCCCGCTGTTTGGATTTATATATGCAAGCCTAAAGGTGCGTAAGAACCCTAATTATAGTTTACGTGACTTAATGCAAATGAGTCGTGTCGTAAAAATAACATATACGTTTTTAATGTTTATCTTGGCGTTCCAATTCTTCAAATTGGATAACCCTGTAATATTATATGCGTACATTTTAACTATGGTTGGATATTTCTTAACACCATTTATTACCGCCTCTAATAGATCGGAGTACGTGTAGTATGGATCAAGTCACTACCGCTCATGAGTATATAGAGCATCACTTAACCTTCTTAACTACAGGGGATGGTTTCTGGGCATTCAACATTGACTCAATGTTGGTATCTTGGATCACAGGTTTACTGTTTATAGGCGCGTTTAGATATGTCGTCACGCGAGGCACTAGCGGTGTACCTGGTCGTTTTCAATGTTTTATCGAGCTTATCTTTGATTTTGTTAACAATCTCGTCAAAGAAATTTTTCAAGCGGAGGATAAATTAATAGGGCCACTGGCATTAACCACGTTTGTTTGGGTGTTGTTAATGAATGCAGTCGACCTATTACCTATAGATTTAATACCGGGGTTAACTCGTGTAATGGGTTTAGAACACTTTAGAGACCTACCGACAGCGGATGTAAATATCCCAATGTCGATGGCACTCGGTGTGTTTATTCTACTGTTAACTTATACGTTAAAAAATAAAGGTTTGAAAGGCTTTATCAAAGAGCTCACTACTCAGCCATTTGATAACCCTCTTTTATATCCTGTTAACTTCGTTCTTGAATTAATAACATTAATTTCAAAGCCAATATCACTAGGCTTACGATTATTCGGAAATATGTATGCAGGCGAGATGATATTCATCCTTATCGCACTAATGCCTTGGTGGATGCAATGGGCACTAAGTGTTCCATGGGCCTTATTCCACATATTAATCGTATTCTTGCAAGCATTTATATTTATGGTACTGACCGTTGTTTATTTAGCAATGGCAACAGAAGAACACCATTAATTAATAACTAAAAATTAACTAACAAATTATTTATCGGAGATACAAATGGATATCGTAAGCGCAGTTTTATATGTAGCAGGTGCATTACTGATCGGTTTAGGTGCAGCGGGTGCAGCATCTGGTATTGGTAACTTAGCAGGTAAATACCTTGAAGGTGTTGCTCGTCAACCAGACCTTACTCCAATGCTTCGTACTCAATTCTTCATCATGATGGGCCTTGTTGATGCTGTACCGATGATCGGTGTTGGTATCGGTCTATACATCATCTTTGCCGTTGCTTAATTAAAAGCTTTGAAAAGATCGATTTGTAAATAATCAAGATTTAGTGAGGAAGGTATGAATTTAAATGCCAGCATGTTTGGTCAAGCAATCTCATTCGTGATTTTTGTTTGGCTATGCATGAAATATGTATGGCCCCCTCTCACCGCGATGTTAGACGAGCGCCAAAAAGAAATCGCTGATGGTTTACGCCACTCAGAGAATGCAGCGAAAGAGCTAGAACTAGCAAAATCAAATGGCGCACAACTCGTCGCAGATGCGAAAAAGAATGTGACCGAACTGATTGAGCAAGGCAAGAAACGCCGCAACGAAATCATCACTTTAGCTCACCAAGAAGGTGAGCAAGAAAAGGCACGCATCTTAGAACAAGGTAGAGCTGAGCTAGAAGGCGAACGTCAAAAGTTACGCCGTGAACTTCAGGCGGATATGGCAGATGCGGTTATTCAAAGTGCACAGAAATTGATTAGCAAGAACCTAGATTCTGAAACGAACCGAGCGTTAGTTGATCAAATGATAAGCGAACTCTAAACGGAGGCAATATGTCAGATTACACCAATATTGCTCATCCCTACGCTAAAGCATCGTTCGACTTTGCTTTAGGTGAAAACAAGTTACAAGAGTGGCACTCAATGCTGTCCATTCTTGTGACGGTAGCGGAAGAAGAAACGATCGCTAAGCAGATTTCATCAGCAGAAGGTGTTCACACAGAGCAATCTGAAGAATTGGTCAATCTTATCATTCACGTATGCCAAGGACTCGTTGATGACCACGTCATTAATCTCATTAAAGTCTTGGCTGAGAATGGCCGTCTTGCAGTGATCAGAGACTTGTTTAACTTGTTCAGCGACCTAAAGGACGAACATGAACGTGTAATCCCTGTCACTGTCACCAGTTCAGAATTGCTTACACAAGATCAAGTGACATCACTCACTGCTGCACTTGAGAAGAAATTAGAGCGTCAGGTTGAAATGGAACAGGTTATTGATGACTCGCTGGTTGGCGGGATCGTCATCAAGGCGGGTGAAACCGTCATCGATGGTTCTTTGAACACATCAATTAACCGATTAGCTCATCAACTTCACGCGAGATAGGTAACAATAATGCAATTAAATTCAAATGAAATCAGCGACCTGATTAAAGATCGCATCTCGAAATTTAATGTGAGCACCGAAGCTCGCAACGAAGGCACTATCGTCTCGGTTCGTGACGGCATCATTACCATTAACGGCCTTGCGGATGTCATGCAGGGTGAGATGATCGAGCTTCCTGGTGGCAAATACGCTCTTGCTCTTAACCTTGACACGCATTCAGTCGGTGCCGTGGTTATGGGTCCCTACACTGGCCTATCTGAAGGTATGAAAGTGAAAGGGACAGGTCGTATCTTGGAAGTACCCGTAGGTAATGGGCTTCTTGGCCGTGTCGTGAACACATTAGGTGAGCCAATCGATGGCAAAGGCCCAGTGAGTTGTGACCGACTCGACCCTGTAGAAGTAATTGCGCCCGGCGTAATCGAGCGTAAGTCCGTCGATCAGCCAATTCAAACCGGCTACAAAGCAGTAGACACCATGGTGCCTATCGGT
Source organism: Vibrio sp. OPT24 (assembly GCF_015163545.1). Taxonomy (NCBI): domain Bacteria; kingdom Pseudomonadati; phylum Pseudomonadota; class Gammaproteobacteria; order Vibrionales; family Vibrionaceae; genus Vibrio; species Vibrio sp. OPT24. Next base: position 30,411 of record NZ_JADDYI010000053.1, on the reverse strand, counting down.
CGTGGTCAACGTGAACTTATCATCGGTGACCGTCAGACTGGTAAAACAGCGCTCGCTATCGATGCGATCATCAACCAGAAAGACTCTGGCATTAAATGTGTTTATGTTGCGATTGGCCAAAAAGCGTCAACCATCGCTAACGTGGTTCGTAAACTCGAAGACCACGATGCACTTAAAAACACCATTGTTGTTGTGGCATCAGCTTCAGAGTCTGCCGCGCTTCAATACCTAGCACCTTATGCGGGTTGTACCATGGGCGAATACTTCCGTGACCGCGGTGAAGATGCACTGATCATCTATGATGACCTATCAAAACAAGCCGTCGCTTACCGTCAAATCTCATTGCTACTTAAACGCCCACCGGGTCGTGAAGCCTTCCCTGGCGATGTATTCTACCTCCACTCACGCCTACTAGAACGCGCAGCAAGAGTGAATGCAGAGTATGTAGAGAAGTTCACAAATGGTGAAGTGAAAGGCAAAACAGGTTCATTAACCGCGCTTCCTATCATTGAAACTCAAGCGGGTGACGTATCTGCGTTTGTACCAACCAACGTAATCTCAATCACCGACGGTCAGGTTTTCCTACAAACCCAACTATTCAACTCAGGTCTACGTCCTGCTGTTGACCCAGGTATCTCGGTATCTCGTGTGGGTGGTGCAGCACAGTGCAAGATCATCAAGAAACTGTCTGGTGGTATTCGTACATCGTTAGCTCAATACCGTGAGTTAGCCGCATTTGCTCAGTTCTCTTCTGACCTAGACGACATGACGCGCAAGCAACTTGATCATGGTGAGCGTGTAACCGAACTGATGAAGCAAAAACAATACTCTCCAATGTCTGTCGCTGAGCAAGCAACGGTTATCTACGCTGCAGAAAAAGGCTATTTGGCTGACGTAGAGTTGCACAAAGTTGCGCGTTTTGAAGAAGAGTTAATTGCTTACGCAAAAGGTCAAAACCCAGAGTTGTTCGACACCATCAACGCCAACGGTGACTACAACGACGAGATCGACAGTGCACTTGCAAAACTTCTCGGTGACTTTGTAGCGTTGAAAGCTTGGTAAACGCTCCGGTTTGTTGGCTGGAAATCAAAACAAATTAGGAGCAGATAATGGCAAATACTAAAGAAATTCGCACCAAGATAGGCAGTGTTAGTAACACTCAGAAAATCACCAGTGCAATGGAGATGGTTGCGGCAAGTAAGATGCGTAAAGTTCAAGACAATATGACGCTAACACGTCCATATGCCGAGAACATGCGCAAAGTTATCTCTCATGTCGCATCAGGGTCGCTGGAATACCAGCACCCCTATCTTCAACAGCGTGAACCAAAACGCGTTGCTTACATCATTATTTCGTCTGACAGAGGCTTATGTGGTGGCTTGAACTCAAACCTGTTCAAGAAAGTTTTGGAAGAGATGGAGCAATGGCAGGCAAAGGGTGTTGAGGTAGAAACCACCCTAATCGGTTCGAAAGCTATCTCGTTTTTCCAACGCAGCGGCAATGTTATCGCGCAAACGTCAGGCCTTGGTGACGCGCCTAAATTGGAAGACATCTTAGGTACGGTTAACGCGATGCTAGGGCATTACGACGACGAAAAAATCGACAGTTTGTATCTCGTTTATAACCAGTTCATCAACACCATGGTTCAAGAGCCAACGACTTTGCAGTTGCTACCCCACCCCTCAGATTCTGAGGCCGATGGCGGTACGAAAAAAACGCGTCGTTGGGACTATATCTATGAGCAAGCACCAAGAGACATCCTCTCCGAGCTGTTACATCGATACATTGAATCACAAGTTTATCAAGGCATCGTAGAGAGCATTGCCTGTGAACAAGCAGCCCGAATGGTAGCCATGAAAGCGGCGACCGATAACGCAGGCCAACTCATCGATGATTTGCAGTTGGTATACAACAAAGCGCGACAGGCTGCCATTACCCAAGAACTGAGTGAAATAGTCTCAGGTGCTCAAGCTGTCTAAGGGCAGAAAGAGTGGGTCAGAATAGAATTTGAGGATTTAGAGATGAGTGTTGGAAAAATAGTTAAAGTTATCGGCGCGGTGGTAGACGTCGAGTTCAGCGGCGGCAACAGCCCACGCGTTTATGATGCATTGAAAGTGACGAGCGAAGAAGCAAGATCGCTCGTATTAGAAGTTCAACAACAGCTGGGTGGCAGTATCGTTCGTTGTATTGCAATGGGTACGTCAGATGGCTTGCGCCGCGGCCTCACTGTTGAAAACACAGGCTCTCCGATCACGGTTCCTGTGGGCGAAGAAACCTTAGGCCGTATCATGAACGTGCTTGGTCAGCCTATTGATGAATGTGGTGAAATCGGCCAGAAAGAAAGCTACGAAATTCACCGTGAAGCGCCCTCTTATGAAGAGCAAGCTAACAGCACTGAGCTTCTAGAAACAGGCGTTAAGGTTATCGACCTTATTTGTCCGTTCGCGAAGGGCGGTAAAATTGGTCTGTTCGGTGGCGCTGGCGTAGGTAAAACCGTCAACATGATGGAGCTTATCAACAACATCGCTAAAGCCCACTCAGGTCTCTCTGTATTTACCGGTGTTGGTGAACGTACTCGTGAAGGTAACGACTTCTACTACGAGATGAAAGAAGCTGGCGTATTAGACAAAGTTGCCATGGTTTACGGCCAGATGAACGAGCCACCGGGAAACCGTCTACGTGTTGCACTGACAGGCCTGACTATGGCTGAGCGCTTCCGTGATGAAGGTCGTGACGTACTCTTGTTCATTGATAACATCTACCGTTACACGCTTGCGGGCACAGAAGTATCAGCACTGCTAGGTCGTATGCCATCAGCAGTAGGTTACCAACCAACGCTGGCTGAAGAGATGGGTGTGCTTCAAGAACGTATCACATCAACCAGACAAGGTTCGATCACGTCTATTCAAGCGGTATACGTACCTGCGGATGACTTGACCGATCCATCGCCAGCAACAACCTTTGCTCACTTGGATGCGACCGTTGTACTGTCTCGTAACATCGCTGCATTGGGTCTATACCCTGCGATTGACCCGTTGGATTCGACCTCTCGTCAACTGGATCCTCTCGTGGTTGGTCAAGAGCACTACGACATTGCACAAACGGTTCAAACCACGCTGCAACGTTATAAAGAGCTTAAAGACATTATCGCGATTCTTGGTATGGATGAACTTTCAACGGAAGATAAGCAGATCGTATCTCGCGCTCGTAAGATTGAACGTTTCTTAACTCAGCCTTACCACGTAGCAGAAGTATTTACTGGTCAGAAAGGTGTCTTTGTACCGCTAAGTGAAACACTGAGAGGCTTTAAAGGCCTGCTAGGCGGCGAATACGACGATATTCCAGAACAAGCATTCTTGTACTGTGGTTCTATCGACGAAGTGCTTAACAAAGCAAAATCACTCTAAAAAGGTAGGTGCATCATGGCTATTGGAGTTACAGGCAATACATTTCAACTTAATATCGTAAGTGCGGAAGGTACACTGTTTTCAGGGCCGGCACATGCCCTAGCTATTTCTGGAGCAGACGGTGAACTGGGGATTCGCCCAGGCCACTCCCCTCTTCTGAGTAAGATAAAACCGGGCGTGTCTGTGTTCGTTACCGACCTTAAAGCCGAGGAGCAAGTGCTGTACATCTCTGGTGGTATGGTCGAAGTGCAACCAGATGTGGTAACCGTGTTAGCCGATACGGCCTTGCATGGTAAAGACATTGACCGTGCTCGCGCGGAAGAAGCGAAATACGCAGCTCTAGAAAATATCAATAAAGGCAATGTCGACATCAACTTTGCACAAGCTCAACTGGAGCTGGCGAAAGCTGTCGCTCAGCTTCGTGCATCAGAATTGACATCTTCTCGCACTCGTCACTGAGAAGAAGCGTTATTTGCCGTTAGCTGTGCTAGCAAACAAATACAAAAAAGGCTCACTAAATAGTGAGCCTTTTACTATCTGCTTAACGCAAAACCGAAGTTTAACGTTGCTCGAATTTCAAAAGAATAGTTTTAGATCTGTAGTTTAGAGCTATAGTTTAGAGCTATAGTTTAGAGCTATAGTTTAGAAGAATTCAATCGAGTTACGGCCGCTTTTGTCGTCACGTTGTGGCTTAGGCGTATCCGCTTTCTTTTTCGCTTTGTTATCTTTCTTCTTTTCTTTTTTCTC
>NZ_JADDYI010000053.1:0-26205 GCF_015163545.1 Vibrio sp. OPT24 | reverse complement strand
TTTCTTAGGTTCTGCCTTTGCACTTAGCATTTCAGACATGCTTTTCTTAGACTCTTTCTTTTTTGAGTCTTTGCTTGACTGATCTTTTTTAGCCTGAGATTTTTTAGACTGACCTTTCTTCGCCTTGCTGTCTTTTTTAGGCGCATCTTTCTTTTTCGGCTTGTCTGATTCTTCCTGTACTGGCTGGTCACACACCACTACATAGTATTCTTGATTGAATTCAAAGAAATCGCCATCGTACATTTTGCGGCGTTTTCGAGTTTCAAGCTCACCATTTACTGCTACGTAGCCTTCAGATATGATGTGTTTAGCTTCACCGCCACCACTCACTAGGTTAGCTATTTTAAACACTTTGTAGAGCTCGATTGGCTGTGATGAAACATCGATACCAATTGCTTCAATTTCAATCTCTTCGCCTTCTTCGCCCAGCTCTTGGCCTTCGTAGTCAGCGTCTTCGTAATGTTCTTGGTCCATGGTGACCTCTACCTAAATATGTACTTCTGAAATATTGGGCGCAGTGTAATCGTAAAACAACAAAATGACCATGTTGAATTCATCCAGCGCCCATTTGTTCTCGTTACGCACCGACTTGGCTACAAACCACCCACATTGGAGAGGCTGACAAGCTGCTTGGTATATTCATGTTGCGGATTACCAAACAAAGTCTCAGTGTCACCCTTCTCAATCACCTCGCCAGCTTTCATTACAATGGTGTAATGACACAAGGATTTCACGACATTCAAATCATGACTGATAAACAAATAGGTCAGACCGTACTTTTCTTGAAGTGACTTGAGTAGATCTAACACTTGCGCTTGTACCGTTCTGTCTAATGACGATGTTGGTTCATCTAGCAAGATAAACTCTGGCTTAAGGATCAGAGCTCGTGCAATGGCGATACGTTGCCTCTGCCCGCCAGAAAACTCATTCGGGTAACGGTGGCGAGTTTCTGGGTCTAAGTCGACCTCTTTCATTACGTCACAGATACGTTGGTCGAGTTCAGTGTCATCAAGTTGTTGATGAACCAATAGACCTTCACCAATCACTTGCGCAACCGACATTCTAGGATTCAATGCAGAAAACGGGTCTTGAAAGACGACTTGCATACGACTTCGAAACGGTAGCATCTGCTGGCGGTTTAAGCCTAGAATTTGTTCGTCAGCGTAGGTAATCGAGCCTTCACTTTCAACCAATTTGAGGATCGCCATACCGGTTGTTGATTTGCCAGAGCCACTCTCTCCTACTAGGCCTATTGAGTGCCCCTTTTTCAAGGTGAATTCCATGTCGGTGACAGCTTTAACATGTGAAATCGTACGCTTGAATAAACCGCCCGTAATCGGGAACCAAACACGAAGTTGATTAACATCGAGCAGAGGTTCACTTTCCGGAGAAACTGGAACGGGCAAGCCTTTCGGATCAGAGTTAATAAGCTTTTGGGTGTAAGGATGAGCTGGCGCATTAAACAGAGTATGACAGTCGTTGCTTTCGACTAAGCGACCATCTTTCATTACCGCGACTCTGTCAGCAATTTGACGAACAATACTTAAGTCATGGGTGATAAAAAGCATCGCCATACCAAGCTCTTGTTGCAGGTCTTTTAAAAGGTCTAGAATTTGCGCTTGCACCGACACATCTAATGCCGTTGTTGGCTCATCAGCGATAAGCAACTCTGGTTCATTAATCAGCGCCATCGCAATCATCACACGCTGACGTTCGCCACCAGATAACTCATGTGGGTACGCTGAAATTTTTTGCTCGGGGTAACGAATACCCACCTTTGAAAGCCACTCTATAGCCAAGGCTTGCGCTTTGTTAGTTCGCATTCCTCGGTGAATAGAGAGAGTTTCAACCAGCTGTTTACCGACTCTATGAAGCGGATTAAGCGAAACCATAGGTTCTTGAAAGATCATACCAATGCGGCCACCACGAATCCCACGCAATTGTCTTTCAGAACAACTCAGAATATCGGTGCCAGAGAAATTGATCTTACCGTTCAAGTAATGCGACGAGCCTTTAGGCAGCAACTTCAACACGGAGTTAGCTGTAACCGATTTACCGGAACCACTCTCGCCCACCAGCGCGAGCGTCTCACCTTTGTATATTTCTAAAGAGACATCTTGCGTCACTTGTTCTATCGAATCTTTTCTCCCAAAACCGACTGATAATTTATCTATGGTCAGAACTGGAGATGCATTAGCAGCCTCCATTGTTGACCCTGAAGTAGGAACTGTATTTGAAGTCATAACTTATCCTTACTTCTGTTGATGTGGATCGAAGGCATCACGTACTGCTTCACCAACGAAGACAAGTAATGTAAGCATCAAAGAAAGCACGACAAAGGCAGAAATGCCAAGCCAAGGCGCTTGTAAGTTAGCTTTACCTTGCGCTAACAACTCACCCAACGAAGGCGAGCCCGCAGGCAAACCAAAACCCAAGAAATCTAATGAGGTTAACGTGGTAACCGAACCTGAAAGAATGAACGGCATCATGGTTAACGAAGCCACCATTGCGTTGGGCAACATATGACGAAGCATAATACGTTTATCATCAACGCCCATGGCTTGCGCAGCACGCACATAATCAAAGTTTCGACAGCGTAAAAACTCGGCTCGAACAATCCCAACCAAACTCATCCAACTGAAGAGCACCATAATACCCAACAGCCACCAGAAATTAGGCTCGATAAAGCTAGAAAGGATAATCAGTAAGAACAGAGTCGGCATACCAGACCAGACTTCAATAAAACGCTGCCCGAACAAGTCGACCCAACCACCGTAGTAACCTTGGGTCGCACCGACGACTACGCCGACCACGCTCGATACAATCGTCAGAATAAAACCAAACAGAACAGAGATACGGAACCCATAAATAATACGAGCTAATACATCCCGCCCTTTATCATCGGTTCCTAACCAGTTCACCGAATCAGGTTCCGATGGCACCGCACCTGAAATGTCGAAGTTTATCGTGTCGTAACTAAACGGAATGATTGGCCACACGATGTATCCATTGTCTTCAATGAGTTCGATAACATATGGGTCTTTATAATCGGCTTCGGTTTCGAATTCACCACCAAATTCAGTCTCAGAATATTCATTGATAACGGGTACAAACCACTGATTATCATAAGAAACCAAAAGTGGTTTATCGTTGGCAATGATCTCTGCGAACAGGCTCAATCCAAACAAAATGGTAAATATCCAAAGGGAGATAAAACCACGCTTGTTTGCTTTAAAACGTAACCAACGAGCTTCAGCTAAAGGGTTGTTAAACATTTATTATCAATACCTTGTTATTCATTCGCCATTAACGCGCTTCAAAATCAATTCGAGGATCAACCCAGGTATAAGTCAGGTCGGAGATAATGCTCAGCACCAAGCCAAGCAAGGTCATGATATAGAGAGAGCTGAACACCACCGGGTAATCTCGCTGAATGGTCGATTCAAAGCCAAGCAGGCCAATACCTTCGAGTGAAAACATCACTTCAATCAACATAGAACCCGTGAAGAAAATACTAATAAATGCACTAGGGAAACCCGCAATAATAATCAACATAGCGTTACGGAAAACGTGCTTGTAGAGAATACTGCTCTCGTCCAAACCTTTTGCTCGTGCCGTCACCACATATTGCTTGTTGATTTCATCAAGGAAGGAGTTTTTGGTCAGCATACTGAGTGTCGCGAAACCGCCGATGACCATAGCGAAAATAGGCAAAGCCAAATGCCAGAAGTAATCGCCAATTTGTTGATACCAATTCAGTTGGTCGAAGTTACTCGACACTAACCCTCGCAATGGGAACCAACTGAAGTAGTTACCACTGGCGAACAAAATAATCAGAATGATCGCAAATAGGAAGCCCGGAACCGCGTAGCCGACAATCACCACCGCACTCGACCAAATATCAAAGCGAGATCCGTGATGTATCGCCTTCATGATGCCTAAAGGTATCGAAATCACATAAATGATTAAGGTACTCCACAACCCTAAAGAAATGGAGACTGGCAGCCGATCGATGATGAGATCAATGACGTTACCGCCCTTAAACAAGCTTTCACCAAAGTTAAAGGTCGCGTAGTTTTTCAACATATCGAAGTAGCGAACGTGAATTGGCTTATCAAAACCAAACTGCTTTTTGATCTCTTCAACCACTTCAGGATCAAGCCCGCGAGAGCCTTTATAACCACTGGCAGATGCTTGGTCACTTTCGCTTAAATCAACTTCTTGCCCACCGCCAGAAAAGCGTTCCATGATTCCGGAGTTATGCCCTTCTAATTGTGCAACGGCTTGCTCTACGGGACCACCAGGCGCGATCTGAATAATGAAAAAGTTGATGGTGATGATCGCCCACAGCGTGGGGATCACCAATAATAAGCGTCGAAATATATACGCGGCCATTAACTAACTCCTAGCGACGTTTTTCAGGAAGCAAAGCCGCCTTCTCTTCTGAAATCCACCATGTATCGATACCTAAATCGTATTTAGGCAATACATCTGGACGCTCAAACTTGTCCCACATTGCTACGCGGTACTCACCAACGTGCCATTGCGGGATATTGTAGAAATTCCACTGCAATACACGGTCAAGTGAACGACCTAGCGTAAGAAGCTTTTCAGGATGTTGTTGGTTACGCGCAATTTCTTCTGTTAACGCGTCAACCACCGGATCCATTACACCAGCAGTATTGTAAGTAGAATCAATGTAGTTAGAGTTCCAAACAATCATTAAGTTCGGGCTAGGATAAGGGTTTGCAGAAAATGACGACGAAACCATGTCGAAGTCACGATCACGCAAGCGTTTGATGTACTGAGTAGTATCAATAGTACGGATCTTCATCTCAATACCCATGCGCTTAAGGTTCTTTTGAACCGGCGTTGCGATACGCTCCGTAGTTGGACTGTAAATCAACAACTCAAATGACATCGGCTTGCCGGTCTTTTCGTTGGTCATTACTTTGTCTTTCAGTACCCAACCTGCTTCTTTCAAAAGTTTGAAAGCAGTACGCATTTGGCTACGAATACGGCCGCTACCATCGGTGACTGGCGGTTGGAATTCTTCTGTGAACACTCTCGCTGGAATTTGGTCTTTATATTGAGACAACAACTCGACTTCAGCTTCGCTTGGTAAACCTTTCGCTTCATAATCTGTATTTTGGAAGTAACTACGGGTACGTTTGTACTGGCCATAAAACATGTTCTTGTTCATCCACTCAAAGTCCATCGCGTACGTTAATGCTTCACGAACTTTAGGGTCAGAAAACACAGGAGATTGAATATTGAAGACAAAACCTTGAGTCGTTTCAGGCTTCTCGTGGTTAATCTCTTCTTTAATGATATAGCCTTTATCGAAGTTTGAGCCCGTGTAAGAGTTGGCCCAGAACTTAGCTGAATTTTCGGTTCGAAGATCGAACTCCCCTGCTTTGAAAGCTTCTAGCATTACGGTGTCATCACGGTAGTAATCGTATTGCACTTGCTTGAAATTATTGCGACCCACGTTAACTGGCAGATCTGCAGCCCAGTAATTTTCATCTAGGCCGTAGGTAACACTTTGACCCGATTTATAGCTGATGATTTTGTATGGACCACTGCCGACTGGCGGCTCACTCAGCGGCTCAGACAACTTTCTGTCTTTCCAAAAATGTTGAGGTAATACGCGAGTGCTTTGTGCAAAGCTAAACAGCTTCTCACGATTTGGCTTGCTCATCTCAATACGAACAACCAAATCAGAGACTGCCGTTACTGATTCGATCTCTTTGTAATACACGCGATATTGAGGCACGCCCTCTTTTGAAAACTTATCAAAAGTGAATGCAACATCGTGCGCGGTGATAGGCTCGCCATCTTGGAATTTAGCATTTGGGTTGATATCGATTTCCATCCAAGTGAAATCACTGGCGTAGCGAACTTTTGAAGCAATTAACGGATAATACGCATCAATCTCGTCACTCGGAGAAAACATCAATGTATCGTAAATTTCCCCAGTGTAACTCGCAGCAACGCCGCGGGAACCGAATCGATTGAAGCTATCGTAAGTACCTATGCTGCCATAGGTCACTTTACCCTGCTTTGGCGCATCAGGATTAACGTAATCGAAATGAGTAAAATCGGTAGGATATTTTGCTTCACCAAAACCAACCAGTTGCGTGGTTTCAATAACGGTGATGTCGGGAGTTGAATCGGTATCAGAAGCGAAAGTGATAGAGGGTTGTAAAGCAATAAGCGGCAGCATGACTGCACATTTGGCTAAGTTAAACCTGAAAAACTGAGTGCGCTGCGAGGCTTTGTGTCGAAAAACTGTTCCCATTTGACTCTCCCTTCAAATGTCATGAATTCTATATTCACATTGATTAATCGGCTTTAATGTAGGCCGTTAAAATAAGTATAGGTTCAAATCTAACATCATGTAATAACTAATAAAACCATCAGCACTCTATCTCTTACCGTTTATTTACAAATTACTCGGTTCACGCGAAGCTAGTGGGTGCACGGTCTAAGAAAAGAACGCTATAATTTGTCTACCTGTTACGGCATAAAGTTCCATTGTTATAGGACATTCAATTGAACAAACCATACCTACAGATGATACGTAACCCACGAATTGTCCAACAATCAGTGCGTTAGTGGAGTATCATTATTACCTGGTCTAAATGGGATGACACTTTGAACAAACCAAACCAAATAACATTCGCAACGTTCAATCTTTTGAACTACCTCGAACCACCGAATGCTTACTATGATTTTGAGAACATTTACAGCTTCGAGGAATGGAAGAAGAAGCAACACTGGATGGCTCAAGCGATTAAATCATTAGATTGTGATGTGATTGGCTTCCAAGAAATATTTAGCCCGCAGTCTTTAGAGCAGTTAATGAATAAACTTGGTTATCCTTACTTTGCTGTGGTCGATAGCGCGCATGTTGAAGATGATTACCTGTATACCTCGCCTGTCGTGGGTATCGCCTCTCGCTACCCGATTGAAAAAGTGCAGCCGGTTAAACCCGATTTAGAGTTGCTTTCAGCCTTCAATCTTAGTGACAGTTTTTCATTCAACCGAACGCCAGTACACGCCACAATTACCTTACCCCATTTGGGCTCAACCGACTGTTATGTGGTGCACTTTAAATCTCAGCGACCAACCGAGCCCAAAAGTCACATTCTAGATAATACTGATAGATCTAAAGTCTCTCAAATTTCAGACAACCAAAAGCCCAAAAGCGACACGTTAGTTAAGCTTCATCAAGAACAACTCGGATCTTGGTTATCGAGCGTTCAGCGTGGTTTAGAAGCTCAGATGCTTCATCAATACATTACCAATCAGCGCTACCAAACCGATCAACCCGTTGTGTTGATGGGTGATTTTAATAAGCCTTTGTTTAATGATGAGTTTAAAGGGCTGTTGAGTTACTCAATCAACCGAGACGAAAACAGCAAGCATTGGCTGTCCCATTTTCGATTAAAAGACAGTTGGGATCTTTACCATCAACTGCATGAAGAAGACTTGCTTGAACTGCGTAAACCAACCCATTACTACGGCGCCTCTGGGTCTGTACTGGACTATATTTTAATGTCGAATGAGTTCGATTGTCAGAACTCTTCAAGTTTAATGGAGATCTCTAGCTACACAGTGTTAGACCATCACCTGATTAATCCAAGCTTCGAGCATGACCAATTCAGTACGGACCATGCCATCGTTGCTGTAACCGCTCATATCCGTGAAGCTTAACTGTCCGATTAAGATTAGCTTTAAAATTAAGATTTGCTTTAAAACAGACGTCTCACCCACTCTCGCCATAACAACGCAATCAGTTAGAACAAAATAAGCTGATGAATAATATGTAAATAAAAAAACGACCAACTGACAAACCTATCCTCTCATTCCTATTCAAACCATCCGGCTTTTATACTTTTATCGCACGGGCTTACGAAGGCTTACTTTCAAGAGTCGAGTTATTTTGCATAATCTGTTCGCTCTAGTTGGCACCCCATTACCTCCCAAATGAAGAATGAGACAGATAGAAACGCAATGAATAATGAAATCCACCTTGGTGATCTAACTCTGGATACGGCAACTCGAAATATCACGAACAAACAAGGAAACAAAATCCATTTACGTCCGCACCTATTTGCAGTGCTTTGTCTGTTGCTAGAAAACCCCGGTCAACCGGTCCCTAGAAAAGATATTGTAAGCGTATGCTGGGACAACCAACCTATGCCTACACAAGCACTAACCAATGTCGTCTATTACCTAAGAAATGTCTTTATCCGCTTGAGAGTTTCTAACATCAAAATTGTTACTATCCCTCGATATGGCTATACGCTGTTCATCATACCCAATACTGATGAGCGTGATCGCTTAGCTTCAGAAAAACACCCGAAAGCCTCAACACAACAACTTAGCTCAGCACATTCAGGCGAGTAAACCTTCGCTCACCTTGTCTTAATTTTTTGTGCCGACGAAAGTGATTACGATCACCAAAAAACGCCCTATCGAAACGTTTCGATGATCATCATCACACTCTAAGAAAGCGAAGGGTGCAAATGATAAATCAGACACTATTATCACTATCGAAACGTTTCGATGGCTTTTTCTTGAGTTGTTCTCAACCCATTAAACGTTATTTTTCGATAGGTCGTGATATGAAAAAAAGTACTCTAATTAATTCTGAACTCTCTTACCTAGTGGCGACTCTTGGCCATACAGATGAAATCACGATTTGTGACGCGGGCTTACCGATTCCAGACCAGGTAACTCGCATTGATCTTGCTCTGACTCACGGTGTACCAAGCTTTCAACAAACGGTAAAAACCATGTTAGATGAATCTCAAATTGAAGGCGTCGTGATTGCAGAAGAATTTGCGAAAGTAAGCCCAGAGCATCACGCCGCACTGATTGATTTAATCAAGACAGAAGAAGCTCGTTGCGGCAAACCGCTTTCGATTACTTACATCCCTCATGAAGAATTTAAACAGCGAACGCATGAAAGCCGCGCGGTTATCCGTACAGGTGAATGCACCCCATACGCAAATGTCATTTTCCAAGCTGGCGTAACGTTTTAGCTCAAGCAAAACGCAACGACAGTCCAGTGTCATCACTGAACCAAAAACAATACATATACAGAACAATCAAACACAACTGGCCCCGAGTAAAGGAACCGACATGACTCAAGCCATTTTAGAACTTAGCTCAATTGAGAAGGCCTTCCCTGGTGTGAAAGCACTGGATAAGGCAAGCCTCAACGTTTATCCAGGACGCGTCATGGCGTTAATGGGTGAAAACGGTGCAGGTAAATCAACGCTTATGAAAGTGCTTACGGGTATCTATCACTTGGACAGCGGAACTATCGCCTACCAAGGTAAGCCGGCGGCATTTAAAGGACCGCGTGATTCACAACAAGCCGGTATTAGTATCATTCACCAAGAGTTGAACCTAATACCAGAGCTTACCATCGCCGAGAACATCTTCTTAGGTCGTGAAATCACAGGGACTATGGGGCGCATCTTGTGGAACGAGATGTACCAAGAAGCCGACAAGCTACTTAAACGCCTTAACGTGAAACACAGCTCAAAAACACCTTTAGGCCAGTTGAGCCTTGGTGAGCAACAAATGGTAGAGATCGCAAAAGCCCTATCGTTTGAATCTAAGGTCATCATCATGGATGAACCAACTGATGCATTAACCGATACCGAAACTGAGTCTCTGTTTAAGGTGATTAACGAACTTCGTGCTGAAGGCTGCGGCATTGTTTACATCTCTCACCGCTTGAAAGAGATCTTCGAAATTTGTGATGACATCACCGTACTTCGTGACGGTAAGTTCATTGGCCAATGTGAAGTAAAAGACACCGACGAAGATGGCCTGATCGAAATGATGGTGGGCCGTAAGTTGGACGAGCAATATCCACGTATAGGGCAGAGCCACGGTGAAACCTGCCTTGAAGTGATTGGCCTGACGGGTTCTGGTGTTCATGACGTGAGCTTTACTCTAAAGCGTGGCGAGATTTTGGGTGTGTCTGGCTTGATGGGTGCTGGTCGTACTGAACTGATGAAAGTGATTTACGGTGCCCTTCCGAGTGAGCGCGGTGTCATCAACCTAGAAAACAAAACCATTAACCCTGTAAGTCCGAAAGATGGCTTAGCAAATGGCATCGCTTACATCTCTGAAGACCGTAAAGGCGATGGCTTAGTTCTAGGGCTTTCTGTTAAAGAAAACATGTCTTTATGTTCATTGGATCAATTGACTAAAAGCGGTCAAATCCAACATAAAGATGAAGTGATGGCGGTTGATGACTTCATCAAACTATTCAACATCAAAACCCCGACTCGCGAACAAATTATTGGCAACCTTTCTGGTGGTAACCAACAGAAAGTAGCTATCGCGAAAGGCTTGATGACCAAACCAAAAGTACTGATTCTCGATGAGCCAACGCGTGGTGTCGATGTCGGTGCTAAAAAAGAAATTTACCAACTCATTAATAAATTCAAAGCTGACGGTATGAGCATTATTTTGGTCTCATCTGAAATGCCAGAAGTGTTAGGAATGAGTGACCGCATCATGGTGATGCATGAAGGCCGTGTAAGCGGTGAATTTGATGCTAAAGAAGCAAACCAAGAATTATTACTGGCGTGTGCGGTCGGTAAAAAGATCAACGAGGACGCAGCATGAGTACTAAAACCATGAGCAAAACAACTGAAACTGAAGCGCCAAAGAAAAAACCGTTAATCAGCAAAGAGTGGCTGATTGACCAAAAGTCATTGATTGCTTTGATCTTCCTGATTGTTGTCGTTTCTTTCTTAAACCCAAACTTTTTTACTGTCGACAACATCCTAAACATTCTGCGCCAAACCTCAGTTAACGCAATTATCGCTGTAGGCATGACGCTGGTTATCTTAACCGCAGGTATCGACTTGAGTGTCGGCTCTGTACTGGCACTTTGTGGTGCATTCGCAGCCAGCATGATTGGCATGGAAATCCCAGTGATGATCGCAGTGCCAACCGCTCTAGTAGCAGGTGCAGCATTAGGTGCTATCAGTGGTGTGATTATTGCCAAGGGTAAGGTTCAAGCCTTCATAGCAACTCTTGTGACTATGACACTACTTCGCGGCGTAACCATGGTTTACACCGACGGTCGTCCTATATCTACTGGTTTCACTGACACAGCGGACGCCTTCGCTTGGTTCGGTACAGGCTACGCAATGGGCATCCCAGTTCCGGTATGGATCATGGTCGTAGTGTTCGCAGCGGTATGGTACCTACTTAACCACACACGCTTTGGTCGCTATGTTTACGCACTAGGTGGCAACGAATCAGCAACTCGCCTATCAGGCATCGACGTAGACAAAGTGAAAATCGGCGTTTACGCAATCTGTGGTCTGTTAGCAGCGGTAGCTGGCATCATCGTGGCATCTCGATTGTCATCAGCTCAACCAACAGCAGGTATGGGTTATGAATTAGACGCCATCGCAGCCGTAGTTCTTGGCGGCACAAGCTTAGCCGGCGGTCGTGGTCGTATCATGGGCACATTGATTGGTGCATTGATTATCGGCTTCCTAAACAACGCCTTAAATCTATTAGACGTATCTTCTTACTACCAGATGATTGCAAAAGCAGTGGTTATTCTTCTGGCGGTATTAGTCGACAACAAAAACAAGTAAAACTCTGTTTTATATTAAAAATATCTATCAGTAACAAACCTATAAACATTAAATCTATAAATAATGTAACAACGAGCTAGGGTTATCCAACCTAGCTCACCCTACATAAAGGACTTACACCATGAAAAAATTAGCGACTCTTATTTCTGCTGCTCTTCTTTCTACAACGGTATCTGTATCTGCACAGGCGCAAGATACAATGGCAATCGTTCTGTCTACATTGAACAACCCATTCTTCGTAACCATGAAAGATGGCGCAGAAGCGAAAGCGGAAGAGCTAGGCTACAAGCTTATCGTTCTTGATTCTCAAAACGACCCAAGCAAAGAGCTTTCGAACATTGAAGATCTAACCATTCGTGGTGTTAAAGCAATCCTGATTAACCCAACGGATTCAGACGCTGTGTCTAACGCTATTCGTATTGCTAACCGCTCAGACATCCCAGTATTAACACTAGACCGTGGTGCAAGCCGTGGTGACGTAGTGAGCCACATTGCTTCTGATAACGTGATCGGCGGTGAAATGGCGGGTCACTACATCATGGAAAAAGTGGGCGAAAAAGCGAAAGTAATCCAACTGGAAGGTATCGCAGGTACTTCAGCAGCTCGTGAACGTGGTGAAGGCTTCATGAACGCAGTAAACGGCAGCGACCTTGAGCTTCTTGCAAGTCAACCTGCTGATTTTGACCGTACTAAAGGTCTGAACGTAATGGAAAACTTACTTGCTGCAAACCCAGACGTACAAGCAGTATTCGCTCAGAACGATGAAATGGCGCTAGGCGCACTGCGCGCAGTTCAAGCTTCAGGCAAAGACGTAATGATCGTTGGCTTTGATGGCACTGACGACGGTATTGCTGCTGTTAATCGTGGCCTACTTGGTGCAACGGTAGCACAACAGCCTGACCTAATCGGTTCTCTGGGTATCGAAATGGCAGACAAAGTACTGAAAGGCGAAACAGTAGACGAGTACGTACCAGTACCTCTAAAAATTGTTGCTAAGTAATTGAATCCAAAATCGATTAAATAAAGCAAAAAATAGAGCGACACATAGGCAGGGATTCCCCTATCCCTGCCTTACTTACCCACCCCAGACAATGCATCGCTGTTTCTCAATAAGTCGTCTAAAAAGGCGTGTAATTAACGTAATGAGAAAGACCCATGCATTTTCAAATACGATATATCATAAGGCTCGTATCATGACTCAACTGATTGTTTTAGGTAGCGTTAACGCTGACCACGTATTGCAAGTTCCTTCGTTCCCTCGTCCGGGTGAAACCTTGATTGGCGGTAATTATCAGGTCATTCCTGGTGGCAAAGGTGCAAACCAAGCGGTGGCTGCTGCGCGATTAAACGCAGATATCGGCTTTATCGCCTGTGTTGGTGACGACCCATTTGGTATCAACATTCGTCAAGATTTTGCTAAGGACGGCATCAACATCGACGGCGTTATCGTTGCAAACAACACCCCGACTGGCATCGCGATGATCCAAGTATCCGCAACAGGCGAAAACAGCATCTGTCTTTCTGCGGAAGCAAACAACAAGCTGACTTGCGACCAAATCAAGCCGCACCTAGAGAAGATTCGCAATGCTAAGTACCTGCTGACTCAACTTGAAACGCCAATTGAAGGCATTGAGTTCGCTGCAAAAGTGGCCAAAGAGAGCGGCACGCAAGTGATTCTTAACCCGGCTCCTGCTCGTCCATTATCGGATTCACTGCTTGCTTGTGTCGATGTGATAACACCCAACGAGACCGAAGCGGAAGTCCTAACAGGTGTGACTGTAACTGACAACCAGTCCGCTCACCAGGCGGCTTTAGCTCTGCATGCGAAAGGCATTGAAACTGTGATGATCACACTTGGCGCGAAAGGCGTTTGGGTTAGTCATCACGGTCAAGGTAATGAAGCTAGCGAAGGCGAATTAATTGCCGGTTTTCGTGTTGATGCAACGGATACTACCGCTGCTGGCGACACATTTAATGGTGCATTAGTGACAGGCTTACTTGAAGACATGCCATTACAACGCGCGATTAAGTTTGCTCACGCCGCGGCTGCCATTTCAGTAACTCGCTTTGGCGCCCAAACATCTATTCCAAGCCGTGCTGAAACGGATGCTTTCCTAGCCAAGCAGGTTTCGGCTTAGTGTATTGTTTGGTCTGTAATTAGACCGCACAAATACCCAAGCATAAGCCCCTGTTTTCAGGCAGAATATTGCGCAACGTGGACAAGTTATTCCCACAAGGATTTTTTATGGCAACAATGAAAGACATCGCACGGCTCGCAAAGGTTTCTACATCGACCGTGAGTCATGTGATCAACAAGTCACGTTTTGTCAGTGAAGAAATCGCTGAGCGTGTTAACAGTGCGGCTAAAGAACTCAACTACGCGCCTTCTGCACTGGCTCGTAGTTTGAAAATGAAGCAAACCAAAACCCTGGGTATGTTGGTTACCACGTCTACTAACCCATTCTTTGGTGAAGTAGTGAAAGGTGTGGAACGTCGTTGCTATGAAAAAGGCTACAACCTAATCTTGTGTAACACGGAAGGCGACAGTGAGCGTATGAAGTCATCCATTGACACTTTGCTACAAAAGCGAGTCGATGGCTTAATGCTGATGTGTTCAACTCTTGAGGGTCAACACATCGATGTCTTCGAGCGTTACCCTGAGTTGCCTGTCGTAGTCATGGACTGGGGCCCTATGTTATTTGCGAGTGACAAAATTCAAGATAACTCCCATCAAGGTGGTTACATGGCAACTAAGCACTTGATTGATAATGGGCACTCTCAAATCGGTTGTATTACAGGTCCACTGCATCGCAATCAAGCCTCTTCTCGCTATAAAGGCTTCCAACAAGCAATGGAAGAAGCCAATTTAACGATCAATCCTCAATGGATTGTTGAATCAAACTTTGAATGTGATGGTGGCTTTGATTCTTATCAAACACTGAAAACTCGTGGCGGAATGCCGTCAGCCTTGTTCGTCAGTAACGATATGATGGCGATGGGTGTAATTCACGCTGCGGCGCAAGATGGCACATCGATTCCAAACGATCTTTCCATTATTGGCTACGATGATATTCATCTTTCTAAATACATGACGCCAGCGTTAAGTACGGTCCACCAGCCAAAACACCGTTTAGGTAAAGCTGCTGTAGACACGTTACTTAACCGACTAAAAACACCTGACGCGTCTCCTCAAGTTGTTGAGTTAGAACCAACGTTAGTTGAACGAAGCAGCGTAAAAGCGATTTAGTGCGCCTTCAGACTAAAGCAAAGCCGTAAAGCACAGAAACAGTGTAAATTAACTCGCTAAAGCAACAATCCAAACAACAGACCCCAATAACAAAGGGCAAGGTTAGTCACCTTACCCTTTTCGTTCCAGTTTTAAGTCTAATGCTATGTTGAGTTAAGATTTGGTTCTGGTAAAACTGGCGGTGTGCTGTCCATGTAGGTTAAGAAGTTTCCCCACACCTCATGCGTTCTTTTTTTAGTCAGCTCGGTTTTGCAAGACAATGCCATGAGGCCTCTAATAGATCCATCACGCCATTGGGTATACACCGAGTCACAATGTGCAGTCATGTAAGCTTGCCAACTGTCCTGAGCAACCTTGATTGAATTCACCAATTCCTCATCATAAGCATTGTGCTTAAAGCTAGCTTCAAGGTATTGGTCAAGTTCCAGTTGTGCAGATTCCAGACTAATAGATGCACATTGGTTAATCTCTAATGTTGTCATCGCATTTTCGCAATCGATAGCATCATCTGATGCTGATACCAGCAAAGGCACACAAGTTAATAACACGGCCGATAAAACCTTTTTCATTGCCTTCTCCTACTCCCAAAGCACATATATACCCCTATTATTGCCACGTGTTACGAAACTTAGATACATGAGTGGCCAGTTTCCGATAGCTGCGTTTGGGGTTATGACACAAGATGACAAAAGCATATAGCCACAGCACAAGAAACATCGAAAACAAGCCTGATTGAAAAGCACTGAGGTACAACTCCGGAAGCAAGCCTATTACCTTTTGGTATTTATCGATTGGAATGGTTGTCTTACTGCTCATCAAATCATACGTTAAGCTTATTGGACCCAGGAAAGTCCAAACTAAAAACCAAGATACCCCAGCGACAGGAACTAAGCTCAGTAAAGGCTTAAATTGCTTAACTGGAAAAATGAAGTACAAAAGCATTAACAAATACAGAGTGGCCAAAAATAAGCTCCATGCATTGACACTGATTTCAAAAATCCAATAACGCTCGTCTACATACATGATTAAGACTATCGCCCCAAAAACACTAAGTGATAATAATTTTCCTATATTTCTCGTTTTAGAAATCCTGATTAGTATATAGCCAATCAAAAGAAGGAAGCACGAAAGCCAAACTAACACTTCTGGTTTAGTCCCTAAAAGATGAGGCTCGGCTATATTCGTTAAAATCAGAATTGCGTAGGTAGGAGCAATCATCAAATAGACGATTAAAATTCGTAATAACATCCACATTAATTTTCTTATCATTGTTACCAAGTCCGCTTACTTCGCATTACTTCTAAAGCCTCATATCAAAATCTAATGATGGAAAGATGCACAATGTACTACCTCATAAACCCCAAAAACCGTTGAACAAAAAGTCATCACATCTAACCCTGAAGGCGCATCTAACATTCTGATTTTTATACTAAGACTAGAAAAGCCTCTATTTCAATAAATAACTCATGCGTTTATTCACAATATTTATGAATAAGCTTGCGTTATTATCGTTAAATTTATAAATTAAATTGAATACTCACGATAATCGGCAATACTTTTCCAATTATGGACATTAAGTATCAACACTTCGCTAAAACATCATTCTACTTTGCCATTTCGTTCTTTTTTTCTATGGCTTTGCTTATTCCTTTTACGCCGCTTCATTATCAAACGTTAACCGAAGACTCATCGAAATTAGTCGAAACAAGGCTTGCGGGAATACAATCAAGGTTTGACCTTTTTCTCTCAGAAATTTCGCCAGACCAACCTTGTGACTCGATTGTTATGCAGCTTCGTCAAAACGTTTTTGATGCAGATTGGGTAAAAGAAGCGGCGGCTTTTAACAAGGACGACCAGTTTTACTGTTCAACCACCGATGGTGAGGTTTCGTTTCGCTTGTACAAAACGATTAGGCAGCGACTCAATGACAGTCCGAATTTAACCACGCTATCGTATTCAAATTCAGCCATTACTCAGGTTCAATCCATCATGCTCATTTTCTCAAATAAGGAAGATGTAGGGGTAAGCCTGATGATACCGCCCCACTTCATCTATGATCTCGTAGAAAAAAACCTGAGCAATTATGGAATTCAAGCCAAAGTTGAAGTGATAAAAAGGGATATTTACCCATCAGACACTGGGGCACACATTGCCAAAGTGCAAATACACTCAAATACTTACCCACTCACTATCACGTCATACATTGGGTATCAGTATTACTTAAACTTCTTATTGAGCTACTCATGGTTTGGCTTTCTGATGGCTGGAATCATTACTATCAGCCTTATCTCGATCAAGTATAAAAAACAGAGCCAACATAGCTTAGAGTACTCACTTTCTAGTGCGTTAAAAAACAAACACCTCCATGTACACCTGCAACCAGTCGTTAACCAACATACCACTGAAATAGTGGGCTGTGAGTCACTCCTTAGGTGGAGCGACCCTGTTGAGGGTAACGTGTCCCCTGCCATATTCATTCCACTTGCAGAAAGCTTAGGATTGATTGAGGACCTGACTTACTTTGTGTTGCGCGAAGTACTCAACACGATAAAACATAATCAAGAGTTATTTGATTCAAAATATATTAGCGTCAATATAAGCCGAAATGTCGTTTCCAATAGTAACTTCGCGAATAAAGTGATGAACATCTACAAGAAACACCCAGACATTCTAAAACGTGTGGTTTTTGAGGTTACTGAAGACGGCGAATGTTCTGACGCCGATATGGTCAAGATAAGAAGTAACCTAACCAAACTGTCTGAGTTAGGTGTGAGAGTTGCAATTGATGATTTTGGGACAGGCTATGCGGGCTTAGATTTTGTGAGACAGTTTCCGTTTAGCATTCTTAAAATTGACCGTGTGTTCGTAAAAAACATATCTGACGAGTCCAGCTTTGGCTTGCCTTTACTTGAGTCTATGTTGCAGCTTGCTCACACGTTAGGGATGCAAGTCATCGTTGAAGGAGTCGAATACGAATCACAAACAAAAATCCTCTCTAAACTGGGCGTCGACTACATTCAAGGCTTCTATTTTTATAAGCCAATGCCGATAAACCTAGCGCTAAGCTTACTCAAGCAGCAGCATTTCGAGCTTAGTCGTGGCTATCAAGCGCCGGCTCCTTCTTCATCAGAGTTAGGCCATTCTTAAATCAGACTGATACGTTTTGTGCCACTCTGTTCTTACCTTCATTCGTATACCAAGGTAGTCAGAGCTCTATTTTTAGAGCTCTGACTACCTTTTTAGGTTCAAAAATAGCTCAACCACACACTATGCATTTGTACACCTAACAATCTAATCTACAATAACTATAGGTTTTTATAGTGTGGAATACGTGACTTTATGTTTGCGAGTTGGTTTGATGATATTTCTCTGCAGAGAAAGCTCTTAGTTAGCTTTTCAATTCCAATCGCATTGATGGTTCTTGTTTCATTCTCTGTCCATAAAAACACCCAATCTATGGTGGAAGATAACCATTGGGTGGTCCACACTCACAAAGCAATTGCTCGAGCTCAAGAACTGTTAAACCTAGCCATTGATATGGAAACGGGTCAAAGGGGCTACCTCATTACGGGTGACCCTGTATTTCTTGAGCCTTATCACCTTGCACTTGATGTTTGGAACCAAAAAGTTCATACCCTTTGTGAACAAGTAAGCGATAGCCCTAAACAAGTCGAGCGTCTCCGAAAGATAGATGCGCTTCATAAGCAATGGCTTAAGGAAGCAGGTGAAAAAGAAATCGCCCAACGTAGTTTAGTAGGCAATGGCACAACTACGATGCAAAATGTGATTGCTTTAACTCAGAAACAAACGGGCAAACAACTTATTGATAAAATTCGTAACGAGATAGCCGAGTTTATTTCAATCGAACAAAAGCTTATTCAAATTCGAGTGAAAGAATCCGATCACTCCGCCAATCAAACCAGTTATGTGCTATTTCTAGGAACGCTATTTTCAACGTTCATTTCTCTGCTCGTAGCAGCATGGTCATCCAATCGCATCAAGAAACGTATTCACCTACTCCTTAACGCGGCGAATCAAGTGGCGGCTGGTCATTTAAAGCAAGTCGCTTCCATGCTTGACCGAAGCCCCTCGATGAGTGGTAACGATGAAGTTGCTCAACTCACCCACAGTTTTCAAAAAATGGCGACGACTCTGGTTAAAAGCAACAATCAAATGCATGCCTCAAACCGTGATCTTATCGCTGAACGTAAAAAAGCCGAAGCCGCCGCTAAAGCGAAAAGTGAATTCCTTTCAACGATGAGCCATGAAATACGCACCCCTATGAATGGTGTGCTTGGCATATCGCAGATCATAGCTTCCCAGACTAAAGAACCGGCTACCAAAGAGAACATCGAAGTCATTCTCGATTCAGGCCAACACCTGATGACAATACTCAACGACATCCTAGATTTCTCTAAAGTGGAGGAAAACAAACTCGAATTGGATATTGCTCCGTTTAACTTTGAACAAGTTATTCGACCAGTCTGCAGTGCAATTAAACCGATGGCAGACGAAAAGAGTATCCGTTTAATCGTCGATAACGAGGTGCCTAACAACATAGACCTTATTGGGGATTGCGCGAGGTTGCGCCAAATATTGTTTAATTTAGGGGGCAACGCGGTCAAGTTTACCAATGAAGGCCACGTATTGTTCCAGTTAGCCCTTAATCATCAGGACAACAAGCTCCTTCTGACCATAACGGATACTGGCGTCGGGATCCCGAAAGATAAGCACCAGCATATATTCAACTCGTTCGAACAAGCGGATGCATCCACAACAAGAAAATTTGGAGGCACAGGGCTTGGGTTAGCTATCGTTAAAAAGCTCGTGGAGTTAATGGGAGGTGAGATAACTCTAAACAGTGCCGTAGGGCTTGGAACCAAGTTCCACGTATCATTACCTATCACCTGGCAAGTACACAAAGCAACAGAAACCAACTCAGATCTGATCAGCACGGACGAACCATTCAATAATCCACTGAACGTGCTGCTAGTAGAAGACAACCGCATTAACGCCATTGTTGCTAAAGGCTTTTGTGAAAACTTCGGATATCATGTTGAACTGGCAGAAAACGGAAGAATCGCGACGGAATACCTGAAAACAGCAAAATATGACCTCATCTTAATGGACAATCACATGCCTGAAATGAATGGAGTTGAAGCAACACAATTTATTAGACAACAGCTTGGCTTAAACACTCTGATATTTGCTTACACCGCCGATGTGTTTCGCGAGGCTCACGACAGCTTTATTGAAGCGGGTGCAGACCACGTTTTAACAAAGCCGTTGCAGCAAGAGAGTTTCTTCGATGCCCTACAGCAGTTTTCTTCACGGCTGCCTAAACACGCTAATAGCGAATCCACGACTGATATAACAAGCAATGTTATCGAACTTCACAGAGAGCCCATTGATAAACTAAGCCTAACAGAAGAAGAGATTAGCCAATCAGAGGTTATTCAATCGTTTAAAGAAAACCACCACGACCTGATTGTGCTTTTGAAATCAACATCGAGAGAACTTGAAGAGTCCATCGATCAACTCATCGAGGCTTACATTCAGCAGGACCTTAAATCTATAAAGAATACTTTACACTCAGTAAAAGGGATGGCTTTGAACCTCGGGCTAAACATGTTGGCACACCAATTGACCGCTCTAGAAAAGCAAATAAAGCATCAGCAGCTGCCAGAAATAGATCAACTTCAAAAGCTCATCAACCGCATCTTAGTCAATGAACATCAGGCTCAACGAATGATAATGGCTTATGCTGCGCCAGTAACTTATATACACGGCCAAGTACATTAAGATCGAGAATCTAAGCCTGACTTCTCGTCGCATATAAGCTCTACCTAAGTCTGCATTAACGTTACCCACCATCAAACCCACTAAGCAGACACTCCTTGTTACATAAGGCACTAAAAAATAACGAAAGAAAACGCGAATACGATGGGTCTTCTTTGAAGAACATTTAATTTAATCGCATCGTTGAGTGCATCACAAGGGATATCATGGAAAAGAAACTTCAAACCAAACTGGCGACTAGCCTACTGCTGCTGAGAATCGGCATTTTTATCGTCTTCTTGTTCTGGGGCTTGGATAAGATCCTTGTACCTGAGCATGCAACAAAAGTACTGTCTGGCTTTTACGGCATCGACATCTCGGACAACGCAATAATGGCTATGGGTGTCGCGCAGCTAGGATTCTTAGGCGCGTTTGTTGTCGGCATGTGGAAAAAGTACACCTACGGCGCGATTTTAGTCCTGCACGCAGGTTCAACTTTCGCCTCTTTTGGAAAATACATGGACCCGTTCAATAACCTACTGTTCTTTGCCTCTTGGCCAATGTTCGCAGCCTGTATCGCACTCTTCTTACTTCGCGATTACGACACTTACAGCGTTACCAACTAACACAAAGGGCGCCGGCTATCGGCGCCCTCGTTGATTGTCTTGATTCTTAAACGTTTGTAATAACTCTTTATCTGCGGGTGAAAGCTTTAAGAACGTTATCTGCTACAGAGTTACTTTCTAAGTAATACTCTAACGAAACGTATGGGGAGCTTTCATAAACTGAACATGAAGCACCAACTCGTAAATCTCCAACGGTTTTCGAGTAGCTTGATTTACCAACTTCAAATTGGAATTCTGGATAATACTCCTGAAACTTGTCAACCAAATAGCCTAAAGCTGAAATACATTCGCTCTTACTGATAAAACCCCGCTCGATTTTAACTCGCCCCACCAATCCAGAGCCATTGTCAATTGTAACTTCGTAGTCAGATATAAAACTAAGCTTTGAGTCAGTATCTAGATCTAGAGGCACTCGAAAATTAGTAATTGGACTATCAGTGGCAATATTGAAGTTTTTCAAAGGTTCGACTGGGAAAGGTTTAGCTACTTCAACTGCAAATAAAGAGAGTCCTTCACCTGGAAACGTTGTGTGTTGTTCCATTGAGCTAAAGTCACTCCCCATCATATAACCAAGGGCGGTCATGCAGGCCATGACTAAACCTATTTGCATTTTGTACATCTAAATCCTTAGACTATCGATGAGCTATAACGAATGACAGGGATCCCCTTTCCAAGGATCTGCCACACTTGTGTAATAGCTAATTGCACCGAAGCTATCATTTGAACAAAATTTAAAGTCTTGTTAGATGACGATTACTCCAAAATTTTGAGCTCTTGCGGATTAAACTTGTAGTTGTAACTATTCCATTTTGAAGCAATACCAATATCATAACCGTAGGTAAGAGTTACTTTAATCAAGTTTTTATTTAGCGACTCTGGGTAAGTATAAATTATAGTTTGGACTAGTTGCTTTGCGATCTCTGAATCTCGAACACTATCTTTATAAAGAAAAGCTTGAGCTTTCACATATGTCGTTGTTTTACTCCCAGAGTTTGATGAAGTGAAAGTTGTTGCACCTTCTGTGACCCCTGCATATTTTACTGACTCATTATTATTGATTGCTTTCTGTGTTACTAACAGTCCCTTGAACGATTCTGATTGCGTTAAGTCAGAAGTAAGAACGGGGACAAGGACCGCTGTAACAAATAAGCCGGTAACCACTACTAAGTGAGGTCTCCAGACTGATGGCAACTTTTCAGAACTAGCCTCTGCATTTACGACATAAGTGCCTACGGCAAGATCATGTAATGACTGTCGAGTTACGCGATTAAAAATATATAAGTAAGTAATTGAGCATAAGCCACCAAATACGATAAACGATAACAGGTACATTAAATATGGGATTACTGCTTCGTTAGTAATTTGTGCTCCATTCAGAGAAAATGGAACGGCAAGGAAGCTATACCTCAAAAAGGACTTTGGTAGGCTGATAGTTGAATTGCATGAGTCAACAACTCTTATATTTAGAAGCTTTTTCCCTATTGTCTGGCCATTTAATAAAGAGCTATTCATTACACCAAAATATGTAATTGACACAACAAAGCCAATCAACCTTCCCCACTCACCAAGCTGGACGAAAACATCTTCTAGAAATAAGCCGACAACATACCCCAATACACCTAAAAATATTGTGTCAATAAACAAGGCTCCGATTCTCGTCCAAAAACCACAAATCCATTTTTGTTGTACTTCTTCCAAAATATAATCCTTACTATGATGCTTGAAAGTAATTTAGCAAATGACATGGACTCCACCTTTCGAGGATCTACCATACGTATGTAGTACCTAATTTCACCGCAGGTACCATATCTGATCATTCTTATTTCTACACAATCGAGCTAGTTAAATCCTATCTCAATCTTCATGTTGAAGGCCAAAATGTTAAGGTCATTCTTCATAAATCAGCAATAGAGCTAAGCTACTGACTACAATAGCAAATATACCACTCATGCGTATAGCCGTTGAAGCGTGTGATGGTGCACATTATTGGGTAAGGAATACTTGGCATAGTGTCTGATATCCAATGTAACCCAGTTTTTAAGGCTACTTATGAACCATTACTTACGACAGGAAAATCTACAAAGTAGCGATAATTGCCTGCATTAACAAGATAGCTGTAATACTTAATTCAATGCTAAGAGACGGTGTAATGTGGGATAAGAATAGCGTCAAAAATTGGCTATTGACGCTATAGTAGCTAGCTAGGCTAAATTTCTGCTAGCGACTTTTTACAAGTAATTGAGAATTCGTGGTTTTCTTTTGCGATAATTTTAGCTTGGATAAATAATTCACTCTGAATGTCTTTAGCTTGTTCTTTAGATAAATCCGGCCAAATTAAAGTAGGTAAGTCAGAAACCACATTCAAAGCACCTAGTTTAATAAACAATGAGTTACACTCATCCTTGGTTACTTTTTTTACAGGCTGAAAACCCGAGATCTCAAGACCGAGAGTTGATTCATCTTCAAGGAGATTGAATGTAAACTTTTGCTTACCTTCAAGTTTAGTAAACAGATTTATCGCTGCGGTGAATGTAGCCAGTTGATTTCTTCCCGCCTCATAAGATGTTAGGGGGGTGGACTTCAAGTCCTCTAATACGCTAATTTCCGCTGCAGCCACAGGCGCGGCTACTAGCATAGCAGACAGCACTAATTTCTTCATTTCTTACTTCCTTGTTACATGGACACTAAACATTATTTATAACAATAACTTACAAAATACGAACAGCCAAAACTAAATATTCAACTTGTTGCATTTTTTGCACTTTAGCTCACACAACACTTACATTCACAAGAAGAATGCTTAATTTCCACTATTTGCTTTAACGAATAAGGCAACTGCAGCCGAAAAGTAGCCAAGGCCACGACGTATGCGAATCGTCGATAAATAGGCGAACGTATAGCGTCAGTCCAATAACACAAGATGAGCGGATGTTTGACTGCCAGGGGAGTCCATGTGGCCCTGTTAAGGGGTGATCAACGTAATACCGATGTCGCCGCTGCATACCACCTTAATCACTAAACCCAACGCATAGTAGACATACCGAGCGTTGCGAATCGATCTTCAACGCTTTGTTATAAAGCTTTCCCAACAAAATGCGAATTCAAACACATTTTTATAAAAATGACTTACCAAACACATATTAAATCAGCAACATAGCATCCAATTTCACTTAAAGGACTAAAAAAATGGAAAATGTACAACCAGTCAATTCTGAACTAACTCAAGTAGACAAAAACGCAAAAACTCATGCTATTGTCGCATACGCGCTAATGCTCTTAGGCTTTTTTACCGGTATTAGTTTTCTAATTGGCGGTATCTGGGGAATAGTCAAAAAGTCCGATGCTCAAGGGACAATTTTTGCAGACCACTACGACAATATTACTAAAACCTTTTGGGTTTCTATCATTTAAACAATCTTAGGTGCTGTTACAGCTGTATTTGTAGTCGGTTATATTTTCCTATTGGCAGCTGCTATTTACACTCTTTGGAAGGTAATCTCTGGTTTAGCGAAGATAACGTCAGATAAAAGCTTCAGCTAAGTTAATTAGAAGGCAGGTAGCTGATTAGCTTCCTGCTTTATAGCGAATTATATGGATTTTCTTCTAATTTTCATGCTTTAGCCAAAGTCGATTCCTTCAATTATTTTCATCGGTATAACACCGTACTAAGCGAGCCAAAATAGTGGTTTAAAATGTTTAGCGAAACGAAAGATAAACCAATATTTGAGCTACGTTTAAGTGCCTTGTTAGCTTTTACTCTGATGCTACAACAACATTTTCTACTGGCTTGAATAAACACACAGCACCTCCATTAGTTAAGCTCACGTTATAGCGCATGTCACAGTTCACTGCTATAAACATAATTGGGAGTTGTTCGTTTCCAAATGAGTTGGGCAAAAATGCGATTTTTTGGCCCGTCTTACACTTTCCAACATTATCAGCCACCTTCCAGCTAACAGCCGTACACACTGTCTGCTGATCAATGTCAGTTGCGTGTACTTGTAATGGGCTAAATAAAGCAATTGATGCTAGGAAAAGATTGGTAATGACTTTCATATAAAAACTCCCTTTATTTTGAGATGTTCATTTATTAACTAGAATTACAGAATGGTTTTTAAAGCTGACGAATGACATGGATTCCCCCTACCGAGGATCTACTACACTTATTCAGTGCTCAATTACACCGGGTCAACTACAGAATCTGTCTTGAACGCTTTGTTATATTTTTATTGCTTGCCTATGATTGGATTAAACACTTCCCTGAGAGCTTTTTCTATAACTTCGACACCAAAATATGCTCTCGGATTTATATTAAATTCATGAAAACTATACCTTAATTCGACACCAGAAAGTAATTCAGGGCGACTTCTAAGTTTTAACGCATATGTACCCGACTCTTCGCTTCCATCTAAATGATTGATAATCCTATCACTCAAATTGTCACGCTTACCGAGGTATAACGGTATAAATTTCCCTTGCTTTAAACGGGAGATATGATTCTTCGCTCGACTCGGATAGTACCTAGAAACCCCTTTAGGAAGGTTTTTTGATCTAATTACTCCCCAACTATTACCAAAGTCTTCAAGATATTCATAATCTTTGAAGTTAAATTTAGCTTCAAAGTAATAAATCCCAGGATTTGATGGTAAAGACAGATCACTATTTGGGGCATTTAACGCTAAAGTTCGGCTCTGTTTTTTCAGTTTTCTTGCTAATGACCAAATAGATTTTGGATCTACTAAAGAATCCCGTATTTGTCCCAGCTTATCCAGATTTACATCAAAGTCGTTCATCATACACTCCGAAAATATAACGCCTTGCTAAGGTGTGAGCAAAGCAATACCTTGGCCTCCGCATAATACCTTAAACACATAAACCAACGCATAGTAAAAATGCCACGCGTTGC
>NZ_JADDYI010000052.1:0-246 GCF_015163545.1 Vibrio sp. OPT24 | reverse complement strand
AACGTATATCAGGCAAGGCAAACGTTGGATGTATCTAGCGGTCGTTATTGATCTTTACTCGCGTAAAGTCGTCGGTTGGTCGCTTGGTAGTAAGAAGAGTACACAACTAACGATGAGTTCGCTGAGAATGGCCATTAGAAATCGAAAGCCACAAGAGCGCCTGTTATTTCATACTGACAGAGGCTCTGAATATCGAGCCCATGAAGTTCAAGCTTTACTATCAAAAAATGGAATTGTCCCAAGCAT
>NZ_JADDYI010000051.1:0-434 GCF_015163545.1 Vibrio sp. OPT24 | reverse complement strand
GTTCTCTAAAAAGAGAACGCTTTCAGTGCCTTAGCACTTAAGCAGGACGCGTATAATACGCTTTCCACTTTGAAAGTCAACATAATATTCTAAGTTTTAACTCAGAAAACTATGTTGACTCATCTCTTTCGAGATAAGTCGAAATTAAAGCCTGGCGATGTCCTACTCTCACATGGGGAAACCCCACACTACCATCGGCGCTATTGTGTTTCACTTCTGAGTTCGGCATGGAATCAGGTGGGTCCACAATGCTATGGTCGCCAAGCAAATTTTAAAATTCGGAAAACTGTATTTAAAAGTTATGTCTCTTCAAACGCATTCAAGGTCTGGTATATCTGAGTCCACAAAACCCCTTGGG
Organism: Vibrio sp. OPT24; assembly: GCF_015163545.1. Classification (NCBI taxonomy): domain Bacteria; kingdom Pseudomonadati; phylum Pseudomonadota; class Gammaproteobacteria; order Vibrionales; family Vibrionaceae; genus Vibrio; species Vibrio sp. OPT24. The sequence continues at coordinate 76 of NZ_JADDYI010000051.1, read as the reverse complement.
TGTTGTATGGTTAAGCCTCACGGGCAATTAGTACAGGTTAGCTCAATGCCTCGCAGCACTTACACACCCTGCCTAT
>NZ_JADDYI010000050.1:0-231 GCF_015163545.1 Vibrio sp. OPT24 | reverse complement strand
ACTTACGAGTAATTCAATCAAATTTAAAAGTTCTCAATGTTTATCTTTCATTAGATAAACACAACAAACACATTCAAGTGTCTTGTATTCGAATCAAATTTATTTGATTCACAATTGAGTCCGGCAAACAGTCATCAAGAATTAACCCTTCTTGATGACAACCAAAAACCTTGGTTAGTTGCCATACGCTTATTTGTCTTCACTTTTTAAAGTGAAAGCAAATAGAAACCC
>NZ_JADDYI010000049.1:87129-229717 GCF_015163545.1 Vibrio sp. OPT24 | reverse complement strand
TGGACCCACCTGATTCCATGCCGAACTCAGAAGTGAAACACAATAGCGCCGATGGTAGTGTGGGGCTTCCCCATGTGAGAGTAGGACATCGCCAGGCTCCAAATTTATTTTCACTTTTTTAAAAGTGAAGACAAAAGGTATCGTTACTTGCATTAGCAATTAACAACATCATTAGTGTACTAATCTATTGATGACAATTTGTTGGAGGGATGGCTGAGTGGTCGAAAGCACCGGTCTTGAAAACCGGCAACCGTTAATAGCGGTTCTAGGGTTCAAATCCCTATCCCTCCACCACCATTGAAAAGCCCGCTGAGAAATCAGCGGGCTTTTTTCTTATATGTAATATAAACAAAAAGAGAAGAGCACTGACGTGCCCTTCTCTTTTTGTTTACTTGAACCTTATTATTGCTAGTCTGTTAAATATTTGCCCTCTGCAACTTGCCAGAATGCTCTTATTAGAGGGTTATCTAGCTGAGAGCGCTTACAACACACACCTAACTCAAATGGTTTGATTGGCTCTATCTTTAAGCGGTCTACTTTGTCTCGTACAGGACTGTTGTTGATGACGACATCTGGTGCAATACCCACTCCACAACCAAGAGCAACCATACTGACGATCGCTTCATGCCCTGAAACTTGAGCATAAATGTTCGGCTTTATCTTCATCTTTTTGAACCATGCGTTTGCACGTTCTCGGGCTGTCCCTGCTTCCGGGATGATAAAGGGTACTTCATTCCAGTTGGGCTTATCTGATTGCAGTTGCTGGCTAAAGCTACTCACGCCAGATGGAATGATGACTGACAGTGGAATATCGCTGATGGTCTCGAACTCTAACCTTGAAGGCAGGATATCTGGCTTCGCTGAGATCGCGATATCCGCCTCATCATTCAATATTTTATCGATGGATTGGGCTGGGTCACCAGTAGATAGCTTGAATTCAATATAGGGATGAATTGCCCTGAATTCAGTTATTAGCTCAGGAAGATGACTATAACTAGCCGTTACTGAGCAAAATATACGAATTTCTCCTTTAAGTTCCTGCTCTCCACCCTTTAGATGAAGGTTATATTGCTGCCACTCTCCAACAATGCTCAATGCAACAGGTAATAGGTGTTTGCCTGCTGGGGTGAGATCAACGCTGCGGTTGTCTCTGATAAGCAATTCTTGCCCCGTCTCCTCTTCTAGTTTTTGTACCTGACGACTCAGCGCTGAAGGACTGACGTGCATAGCAGCAGCGGTTTTGCTGAAACTCTTGCTATCACATAAATGTATAAATAATTGTAGAGATTTTATGTTCATGTTCTGCGATCGTTTCCATGTTGCATTTATTGCAATAACTAATTGTGAATATATCACTTTCAGCAACGGAGTGTCTGTTTTAGTATGAAGTCATTCGATAGAGAGATATCGACCTTACGGACTTATTTTTAAAGGAGTGCCCTAGAATGGCTAACTATTTCAATACATTAAACCTTCGTGAACAACTTGACCAATTGGGTCGTTGCCGCTTTATGGATCGTGAAGAATTCGCGACAGAAGCTGAGTATCTTGAAGGTAAGAAAATCGTAATTGTTGGTTGTGGTGCTCAAGGCCTAAACCAAGGTCTAAACATGCGTGATTCTGGTCTAGACGTATCTTACGCTCTACGCCAAGCAGCAATAGATGAAAAGCGTCAATCATTCAAAAATGCTGATGAAAACGGCTTTGTTGTGGGTAGCTACGAAACGCTAATCCCTCAAGCAGACCTAGTAATCAACCTTACTCCTGATAAGCAACACACAAACGTTGTTGAAACAGTAATGCCTCTAATGAAGCAAGGTGCTGCTCTTGGTTACTCTCACGGTTTTAACGTTGTTGAAGAAGGCATGCAACTACGTGATGATCTTACGGTTGTAATGGTTGCACCTAAATGTCCTGGTTCTGAAGTACGTGAAGAGTACAAGCGTGGCTTTGGTGTTCCAACACTGATCGCTGTTCACCCAGAAAACGACCCTAAGGGCGAAGGTTGGGATATCGCTAAAGCTTGGGCAGCAGGTACTGGTGGTCACCGTGCTGGTTGCCTAGAGTCTTCTTTCGTAGCGGAAGTTAAATCTGACCTTATGGGCGAGCAAACTATCCTTTGTGGCATGCTACAAGCAGGTTCTATCGTATCGTACGAGAAGATGATTGCTGATGGCATCGAACCGGGCTACGCAGGCAAACTTCTACAATACGGTTGGGAAACGATCACTGAAGCACTGAAGTTTGGTGGCGTAACTCACATGATGGACCGTCTATCTAACCCAGCTAAAGTTAAAGCGTTTGAGCTTTCTGAAGAGCTTAAAGACCTAATGCGCCCGCTTTACAACAAGCACATGGATGACATCATCTCTGGTCACTTCTCTAGCACAATGATGGCCGACTGGGCGAACGATGACGTGAACCTACTAGGCTGGCGTGAAGAGACAGGCGAAACGGCATTCGAAAATTACCCAGCTTCTGACGTAGAAATCTCAGAGCAAGAGTATTTCGACAACGGTATCCTAATGGTTGCTATGGTTCGTGCCGGTGTTGAGCTAGCATTCGAAGCTATGACGGCATCAGGCATCATCGACGAGTCTGCTTACTACGAATCTCTACATGAGCTTCCACTAATTGCAAACACGGTTGCTCGTAAGCGTCTTTACGAAATGAACGTTGTAATTTCTGATACTGCTGAGTACGGTAACTACCTATTCGCTAACGTAGCAACACCGCTACTACGTGAGAAGTTCATGCCTTCAGTTGCAACAGACGTAATTGGCCGTGGTCTAGGTGAAACATCTAACCAAGTTGATAACGCTAAGCTAATTGAAGTAAACGAAGCTATTCGTAACCACCCTGTAGAATACATTGGTGAAGAGCTACGTAGCTACATGAGCGACATGAAGCGTATCGCTGTAGGCGGTTAATCTTCTGCTCATAACTGGATAAAGATAGCCCTGAACATTTGTTCGGGGCTTTTTTATGCCCGCAACTATTTGCTTGTAAAGTTTTGATAGGTCGAGGAAAAATAAAGGCTTACCCGAAGGTAAGCCTTTATTCGAACTTGAACTGATGGAAACGAGCTATTATTTGTCTGAAAGCTTTGCTTCTAAATCAGCTAGCTTTTGTTCCATTTCAGTTAGCTTCTGGCGAGTGCGAAGCAGTACTTGTGTTTGAACATCAAATTCTTCACGGCTCACAACGTCTAGCTTGTTTAGTTGGCCTTGGATAACCTGGCGAACTTTTTGATCTACGTCTGAACCAAGCTCTTTTACTGGTTGAGGCATAGAATCGTGAATCTGCTTAGCAATCTGCTCTAGTTTTTTTGGATCAAACATATCAATTAAAACTCCTGAATATTTACCACTATTCTATTTAATCACACTTGAGATGTCGCCTATGGCGTATAAAAAAAGGCCACCGAAGTAGCCTTTTTATTGTTAATACGACTTAGCGATTACTTATTATCAGCTAATTCTCTGTGTGCTGCTTTTGCTTCATCGACGCGAGCTAGCTTTTCTAGGTCTTTGTCTTCAACAAATACAGGTAGAGGTTTGTGTTTTTCAGCCAAGTAGCTGTAAATCACTGGCAGTACAAATAGCGTGAAGATAGTACCAATCGCCAGACCAGCTACGATTACGATACCAATACTAAAGCGCTGAGCCGCACCCGCACCACTTGCGTACATCAGTGGGATTAGGCCGGCGATCATCGCAGCTGTTGTCATTAGAATCGGACGAAGACGAACCTTCGCAGCTTCCATTACTGCTTCAATACGAGTCTTGTGATGATGCAACTGTTCCTCTTTTGCAACTTCACAGATCAAGATACCGTGCTTGGTAATCAGGCCGACCAAGGTGATTAAACCTACTTGTGAGTAGATATTCATCGTTGCCGCACCCCAAGCCAGAGCGATTAGGGCACCACAGATCGCAAGTGGCACAGATACCATGATAACCAATGGATCTTTAAGAGATTCGAATTGAATCGCCAGTACCAAGAAGATGATAGCCAGTGCTAAACCAAAGGTCGCGTAAAGCGCGCTACCTTCAGTTACGTATTGACGTGCTTCACCCATGTAATCGTGGTTATAGCCACTTGGTAGCTTATTCGCCGCCGTGTCTTCAAACCACGCAATTGCATCACCCATTGCAGCGCCTGGAGCAGGTACCGCACCAATCGTAGCTGAGTTCAATTGGTTGAAGTGAGGAAGAGAACGAGGCTCTGCCACAACATCAATCGTAATCAAACTGCCAAGTGGTACAGCATTACCGTCCGCAGCACGTACGTAGTAGTTATTCATCGATTCTGGGTTCAAACGGAATTTACGTTCAACTTGAGGGATAACCTCGTAAGAACGACCATTCAAGTCGATACGGTTTACGTAGCCATCTGACATCATGGTACCAAGCGTGATACCGATATCTTGCATGGTCACGCCGTATGCGCCCGCTTTGTCTTTGTCGATGTGTACTTTCATCGTTGCTGAGTCATAGTTCAGATCGAGATCCGAGTATACGAACAGCGGGTTTGTCGCTACATCAGTCAAGATATCAGTGGTGATTTGGAACAGGCTCTCAAAACTGTTTGGCGTTGTGATAACAAACTGAATTGGAAGACCTGAACCTGCACCTGGTAGCTCTGGCATTTGGAATGCAGTAACTGCCATTCCAGGAACATCTTTCACCAAACTACCAACGCGGGTTGCTACGTCAGATTGACTTGCTTCACGCTCACTCCAAGGCACCATAGATGCAATACCAAACGCTTGGTTTGCATTAGGAACACCTGTGAACACCTGCGCGTAAGCTACTTCTGGCTGATCAGACAGAACCTTATTTACGTCGTTCATGGTATTTTGCATGAAGTCTAAGTTCGCGTTCGACGGCGCCGTACCCATCAACATGATCACACCTTTATCTTCTGAAGGTGCTAACTCACTTGGGATGAACTTAAATAGCATTGGTAAGCTTGCAAATACGATCACCGCAAAGCCAATGAATACTGGGCGATGGTTCATTACCGCGCTAAGCATGCGCTCATAACGGTTCGTCATGCCATCCAGTACGCTATGTACTTTCTGTTCAAACTTGCTTGGCTCAGCATGAGCTTTTAGCATTTTAGAACACATCATTGGTGATAGTGTTAGTGCCACGATACCTGATACAAAAACAGAACCCGCTAGAGTTAATGCAAACTCTTTAAATAGTGAGCCCGTGATACCACCCATCATCGCGATTGGAGCGTATACTGCGCCTAGCGTTAGGGTCATTGCGATAACAGGAACCGCAATTTCACGAGTACCGATGATCGCAGCACGGAAAGGTGACTCCCCGAGCTTAATATGTCGGTCGACGTTTTCCAGTACCACGATCGCATCATCTACCACCAGACCGATGGCGAGCACCATTGCCAGTAGTGTCATCAGGTTCCAAGAGAAGCCCATTGCCTGCATTACCATTGCCACACCAATCAAAGATAGTGGGATAGTAACGATAGGGATCAGTACAGCACGGAACGAACCTAAGAACAGAGTAATTACGATCAATACGATTAATGCAGCTTCAAGGATGGTTTTTATAACCTCTTGAATCGATTCGTTAATCGCAATTGTCGAGTCATACATCACGTTCATGGAAATGTTACTTGGCAAGTTCTTCTCTAACTGAGGGAGAAGTTCAAGTACATCAGCGGCAATGTTGATTGGGTTTGCACTTGGTGCTGCATTAATTGCTGCAACTACCGCTTCTTGGCCGTTGGCACTTGCACGGTAAATATCGTGGCTTTTCTCTAGAGAAACCTTAGCGATGTCAGACAGGCGAATAATCTCACCTTCACCACTTCTAACGACTAAGTTCTCTAGCTCTTCAGTGTTCGAAACTTGCGTGTCGGCACTGCCGTTATAAAGAACAAACTCACCTGTTGCTTGACCTGTCGCCGATTGGTAGTTATTCGCATCCAATACCGCCATTACGTCAGTTGCGGTAAGGTTTACTGCTGCCATTTTAGCTGGGTCTAGCCACACGCGTAGTGCGTATTTCATACCACCATATAGGTCAACTTTAGATACGCCATTTACCGTAAATAGTTGCGGGTTGATTACTCGCTCTAGATAGTCGGTAATTTGGCTCGACACCAACTCATCACTGGTAAAACCAATGTAGAGTACCGCCGTTGTTGAACCGGTAGACATAGTTACGGTTGGATCTTCGGCTTCTTTAGGAAGCTGAGAACGTACCGAGTTAGTCTTGGCCAGTATGTCAGACAGCGCCGCATTCGGGTCTGTGTTCAACTTCATGTTCACGGTAATCGTCGAGCTACCGAGTACAGAAGAAGAAGTCATATAGTCGATGTTATCCGCTTGGGCCACAGCCTGCTCGAGGGGCTGGGTGATAAAGCCTTGGATAAGATCGGCACTTGCACCGTAGTAACTCGTAGTTACGGTTACGACGGTATTCGTCATTTCAGGGTATTCACGCACCTGCATTTTGAAGATTGCTTGTAAGCCAAGCAACGCAATCAAAAAGCTGATGGATACCGCTAGAACTGGACGTTTAATAAAAACATCAGTAAAGCGCATTGGGCCTCCAGTTACAGCTTAGGTGTTTCAGATGGTGGAGTGATTGAATCACTTTCTACGATCTTAACTTTGGCACCGTTACTCAGACGTACTTGGCCAGAAGTTACAACCGTATCGCCAGCTTTAACGCCTTCAAGGATATGTGCGATATCTGCTGTACGTTCACCAACTTTCACAACATGTTGAGCAACACGTTGAACGCCGTCTTCTTCCGTTAGGATGTAAACATTGTCACCGTATAGAGTGAAAGTAATCGCCGTTTGCGGCAGGGTTACTTGGTTCTCTAGTTTAGGAAGAATGATGTTAGCGCGAGCGAACATGCCACTGCGAAGCTTGCCATCATTGTTTGGAATATCCGCTTGAACTTGGATAAGACCACTTTGGATGCTTACTGCAGGTTCAATAGCACTGATAGAGCCTTCAAACGGTTTTTCTGGGTAAGCATCAACAAAGATGTCGATAGCCTGGCCAACATTAATGCGAGAGATATCGGTTTGAGAAACCGTGAAGCGTAGGCGCATGACACTGGTGTCTTCTAAACGAACGATATCGGTACCCGATTGTAGGTATTGACCTAGGTATACGTTACGAATACCAACCTTGCCATCAAAAGGTGCGCGAATTTCACGGCGTTCGATCGAGGCTTTTAGGCTTTCAATATCAGCAGATAGAGAGAAGTAGTTTGCTTCTGCTTCATCGTACGCTTCTTTAGAAATAGAGCCTTTCTTGAATAGACCTTGGTAACGCTTGTATTTTGCTTTCGCAGCAGGCAAACGAGCTTCAGAACTCTTAAGGTTGGCTTTCTCTACGTCAGAATCAAGACGTACCAGTTGCTGACCACTCTTAACATCAGTACCCGATTCGAAAGAAATTTGGTCAATAACACCGCTGGTTTCGTTCGCTAGTGTCACACCTTGATTTGGTTCGATGAAGCCGATAGCTTCAATTACGGGAACCCAGTCGATCGGCTGAACTTCAGTTACCGTTACGGGAAACTCGGGTTCAGGGCGGTTGGCCATATACTCAGCAATTTTTTGTTGTTTGAACATGTTGAATCCAATAACGCTGCCAAAAAGCAATACAGCGATGAATAACATGAAGAAAGTCCACTTTTTCATTATGGTCAAAACTCCGATCTAGTGTTTAATTATTGCGTCCCAACTGGCTTCTATTGCAGCTTCTAGTGCTGCCTCGTCGAGTTGGTAAAATCCTAAAGAATGCTTTCGCGCTAGAGAGACACTAGCCGCTAAGCTCAAGCCGCTTAATACTTCATTATCAAGCGGTTTAAACAGTCCCTGCTCTTTACCTTCATTAAATAGCAGTTCAACTTGGGCAAACATTTTACGTTCCAGTTCCCTGAAGTTTAGGCTATTTGTAATAGGTAGAGAGTCATACTGAACCCGATTTTTTATCGCGGCTAAGTTCGTTCCCGCTAAGTTCCATATGTTCAACCACATAGTACGATAGCGTTGCTTAATTGGATCCGAATCATTAACCCCTTCTTGAACAGCATCAGCTACTCGTTGAGTCACGAGCACTCGAACATCATCGATCAAGTGATCTTTATCATCGAAGTAGCGATAGATAGTGCCTGCAGCTACCCCTGCTTCTTTGGCTAATTTTTGCATCGAAAGGCCTTGAAAACCGACCTCTGCAATGAGCTTTTCAGCAGCAGAAAGTATTTGTTGGCGTTTATCCTGAGGTGCATGAGTTGTCATCTTTCCATCACCAGTGAATGAACGTTCATTCATTATAGCCTAAGAACCATACATCTATGCAACAAAGTTTTACACAAATGACGTAAAAATCTTGTATAAGAGAACGTAGCATTCGTGCTATTGCAGCATTATTATAGGCGCGCAATTTAATTCGCCCCTCTAGACCAAATTGAGAATCAAATGAAACTGAATCCAAGACAAGATGAAGCCGTGAAGTATGTTTCTGGCCCCTGTTTAGTATTAGCAGGCGCTGGTTCAGGAAAAACACGTGTTATCACCAATAAGATTGCTTACTTGGTTCAAGAGTGTGGCTACAAAGCTCGTAATATTGCAGCGGTAACCTTTACCAATAAAGCGGCACGCGAAATGAAAGAGCGTGTAGGACAAACTCTAGGTAAAAATGAATCAAAAGGTCTGATCGTTTCGACCTTTCACACTATGGGTTTGACGATTATTCGCCGCGAATACAAAGCATTGGGTTTAAAAGCTGGCTTTTCTTTGTTTGATGATCAGGACCAGTTAGCTTTACTTAAAGAGTTAACCGAAAGGCAGATCGATGGTGACAAAGATCTACTACGCGCTTTAATGAGCACCATTTCGAATTGGAAGAATGACATGCTGACGCCTGATCAGGCCAAAGCACGAGCTCAAGGCGAACAAGAACAGCTTTTTGCATTCTGTTTTGAGATGTATCAGAAACAGATGAAGGCATACAACGCGCTCGATTTTGATGATCTGATTGCGATGCCGGTATTGTTACTGAAAACTAATCAAGAAGTCCGTGAGCGCTGGCAGTCTCGCATTCGCTATTTACTGGTCGATGAGTATCAAGATACCAACACCAGTCAATATGAGTTGGTTCGTTTATTGGTGGGAGAACGTGGTCGTCTGACGGTAGTAGGTGATGATGACCAATCTATTTACTCATGGCGTGGCGCAAAGCCGCAAAACTTGGTTTTGCTAGGTGAGGATTACCCGAACCTTCGTTTAATCAAACTAGAGCAAAACTATCGTTCAACCAGTCGAATTTTGCGTGCGGCGAACATCTTGATCGCTAATAACCCACATGTTTATGAAAAATCACTGTTCTCAGAGATCCCGGACGGTGAAAAGCTCAAGGTTTTGAATGCCAAGAATGAAGAGCACGAAGCCGAACGTATTACTGGTGAGATCATTGCCCACAAGTTTTTGAATCGCACAGATTACAAAGATTACGCAGTGCTTTACCGTGGTAATCACCAATCTCGCTTGATTGAAAAAGCCTTGATGCAAAACCGTGTGCCTTACAAGATCTCTGGTGGTACGTCTTTCTTTGCTAGAGCTGAGATTAAAGACATCATGGCTTACTTACGTGTGTTGGTGAACCCTGATGATGACAATGCGTTTTTACGTATTGTGAACACGCCACGTCGTGAGATTGGTCCGGTTACTTTAGAGAAACTCGGCAGCTACGCCAATATGCGTGGTAAGAGCTTGTTTGAAGCCAGCTTTGAGATGGGCTTAGAGCAAACGCTGACGGGGCGTGGTCTAGAAAACTTGCGCCGTTTCGGTGACTGGATTGTTCGTATCTCGGATAATGCAGAGCGTGGTAATACGGTTGAGGCCGTACGTTCTTTGGTTCGTGACATTAACTATGAAGATTGGTTGTACGAAACTTCGGCGAGCCCGAAAGCGGCTGAAATGCGAATGAAGAACGTCTCTGATCTTTACAGTTGGATAGTGGCTGATCTTGAAGGTGACAACTACGACAAGGAAGAGAAAACCCTACGCGAGGTAGTGCAACGTTTAACACTGCGTGACATGATGGAGCGTGGGGAAGATGATGACGATGCAGACCAGGTTCAATTAATGACACTGCATGCATCGAAAGGCCTAGAGTTTCCATATGTATTCCTGATGGGGGCAGAAGAGGGTATTTTACCGCACCAAACCAGTGTTGATGAAGGCAACGTAGAAGAAGAGCGTCGTCTTATGTACGTAGGGATTACTCGAGCGCAAAAAGAGCTGACCTTTACTAAGTGTCGTGAACGCCGTCAATATGGTGAATTGATTAAGCCAACACAAAGTCGCTTTCTTGATGAACTGCCGCATGATGATGTGGAGTGGGAAAGCGTTAAGAAGCCTCAATCCGCTGAAGAAAGAATGGAAAAAGGGCAGGCGCACATTGCGAATATTCGAGCGATGTTCAATAAGAAATAATGATCTACTTTAATAGCACTATATAAAAACCAATAAAAAGGTGACCATGAGGTCACCTTTTTTGAATTTGGCATTTTTAATTACAGATCGGTAAATTATAGACCGGCAATCATGTGCTCGATAGCATCTTTGATTTCGTCGTCTGAACAGTCCATACATGAACCTTTCGCAGGCATTGCATTAAAGCCGTTGATTGCGTGATTCGCTAGAATATCGCGACCTTGAGCAATACGAGGACCCCAATCACCAGCATCGCCTTTTTTAGGTGCGCCACTTACGCCAGATGCGTGACAAGCGATACAAAAGGTACCGTAAACTGCTGCGCCATCACGAGGGCCTGTTGGTTCCGCGGCTACTGGCTCACTGCCGACTAGGTATACTTGGCCAACTGGTTTGATGCGTTCAGCAATAGCATCTTGCTCTGCTTCGCTTAGGCCTGAAGCCATTGCACCAGTTGAAAAGGTTAAAACTGCGATGACAACGCTTAAAATTCGACGAGACATATCCATTAAACTCACTTTACATTCCCAAGGTAAGTACATGCTTACCAATTTATAGTGTTGGAAGGGTGTTTTGATTTGAGCAGCAAAGAGCAACTGTTAAACCAATGTAAATAATGGGTGATTATATCCCGATAAGTTGTTGCAATAAACAACAACTTATAAGCTGTAGCGGGTTGTAGTACTCAAATAAGGGGTTTATCACATATTAACTGTCGAAAAAGAGACCAAACAGAAAAAAAAGTTAAAAAAGTACTAGACGGCATTGGGTGATATACGTATTATTCCACTCCGCCGACAGGGCATGCGCCTGTAGCTCAGCTGGATAGAGCGTTGGCCTCCGGAGCCAAAGGCCGAAGGTTCGAATCCTTTCAGGCGCGCCATCCGGTCTCTTACTTCGGTAAGTGAGAATTGGCAAAAAAGAAACAATGGTGGCTATAGCTCAGTTGGTAGAGCCCTGGATTGTGATTCCGGTGGTCGCGAGTTCGAATCTCGTTAGCCACCCCATTTTTTCTTTACAAAATATCGGTAGCTTCGGCTTCCAGTGTTGATTCATTCTTCCCAAGAATCGATACAAAACTAGTCGGTGAATAGCGCAGCTTGGTAGCGCATCTGGTTTGGGACCAGAGGGTCGGGGGTTCGAATCCCTCTTCACCGACCACTATTTCAATAATCGCTTGTTAAGCGGTTATATAAAAAATTAGTGGTGGCTATAGCTCAGTTGGTAGAGCCCTGGATTGTGATTCCGGTGGTCGCGAGTTCGAATCTCGTTAGCCACCCCATTAATTTTGGTAGCTTCTTTGAAGTTTCCAGTTTGAGAAATCAAACGAAACATCTCGGTGAATAGCGCAGCTTGGTAGCGCATCTGGTTTGGGACCAGAGGGTCGGGGGTTCGAATCCCTCTTCACCGACCACCTTAAGAAAGCTCATCAGAAATGATGAGCTTTTTTTCTATCTGGAGAAAAGATAATGGTGTATTCGGGGGCTGGAAGCCCAGTCGCATCAAATCCTTCTTCACCGAGCACCTTTAAGAAAGCTCATCAGAAATGATGAGCTTTTTTTCATCTGTAGATCACTAGATTGGAACCCAAGTGGGTTTCACCTGATGTTCAAAGAATGTCTCTTCACCGATCACTTAAGAAGCCTCAACTAGCCGTCCGCGTCAGAAATGACGGGGCTTTTTTACGCCTGGAATTTAGATCATTTGAGACCAGAGGGCTGGATCGCCAGTCCGCAGGAAGCCCTGCCGCGCCGTTATTCATTAACCTGCTATTTAAGGTTATGAACTTACCTATTTCGAAAAGTTGTCTGTGATCGTACTGGTAAAATGTACTTTCGTATTAAATGAGCATGCTGTCATGTCTTTAATTATTACGTCTTTATAAATATTTTCTCTATAAAATCATTAGATCTATATCTAATTTTATATAAATTGATTGCTCAATAATTCGACAAATTAATGGGTTTGGTCTAAGTGTTTTTATGAAAAGAGAAATCTAACCCTAGATTTGCTCTCTAAGGTCTATATTTGACAGATTTCTTCATATTAAATAGCCTAAAATCGTCTCTAATTTTATAAGCCTCTTATTTTACTACTTTACATTTATCACACTTATCTTGATGGTGGAAAGTGTGGCTTATTACTATGTATCTAGTTGTTTTATTTGTATTATTTAAATAATCCAGCATTTGTTTCTATAGTGTTAATTGTTTTTTGGAATAATTATTTGTTTTAAATGACTAATAGTGAGATCTGCTTTGAACGATTGGTTTCAGTCTACAAGTAAGTTGTAGTAAGGGATTTGTGAGTATTTCTCACCATGAGTATGATGTTGATTTTTATTACTATATGCTCTTTTTTTGAATAGTTATGTAGTGCTTTTGCTTGCCAGGCGTTTAATGTCGACTTTTTATCCTATTTTTGTTGCTTTTCTGTGAATTATTTGCCAAATTGTCAACCGTATAAAATATCAGAACAATATTCTGGTAAGAATGGATTCAATTTTGCAGACAGGGCAGAAAGCTGCCAAAGCAGTAGAGGTCTGGTAATGTCACTTTTAGAAGTAAAAAATCTTCGTATCGAATATCCATCTCGTCATGGAGTTCACGCCGCAGTTAAATCACTTTCGTTCAACATTGAACGTGGTGAGATCGTTGGCGTTGTAGGCGAATCTGGTGCAGGTAAATCAACAGTGGGTAATGCTGTTATTGATTTACTGAGCCCTCCTGGCCGTATTGCTAGCGGCGAGGTGTTTCTGGATGGCGAAAAAGTTTCGGGTTTATCTCCTGAGCAGATGCGCTCTGTTCGCGGCTCAAAGATTGGATTTATCTTCCAAGACCCAATGACTTCTCTTAACCCTCTATTCACAGTAGAACAGCAGTTAAAAGAGACGATTCATGCCAACATGAAGGTTTCGGATCAAGAAGCCTACCAGCGTTCACTAGACTTGATGAACCAAGTGGGTATCCCACAACCAGAAAACCGTTTAAAGCAGTACCCACACCAGTTTTCTGGCGGTATGCGTCAGCGTGTTGTTATCGCGATCGCATTGGCAGGTGAACCTGACTTAATCATCGCAGATGAACCAACAACCGCACTGGATGTTTCTATCCAAGATCAGATCTTGGGTTTGATTCGCGACCTATGTATTAAGAAGAACGTAGGTTGTATGTTGGTCACGCACGATATGGGTGTTGTATCTAACGTAACCGATCGTGTAGCCGTGATGTATCGTGGTGATTTGGTTGAGTTTGGCCCAACGGCGAAAGTCCTTGGCACTCCTGAGCATCCATACACACACAGCCTTATTTCAGCGGTTCCGCGTTCAGATCGTAAACTCGATCGTTTCCCTACAGTGAGTTACATCGAAGAAGCACACGAGATGGAACCACTGGATGTGAAAAACCACTGGTTGGGCCAAAGCCAAGATCACCGTGATTACACGGGGCCTTTGTTGAACGTTGAAAACGTGAACTTACGTTTTACGACTAAAGATTCATTCTTCGAAAGCCGTCGTGAATATGTTCAAGCGTCAAACAACGTCAGCTTTGAAGTGCATGAAGGTGAGACGTTTGGTTTGGTGGGTGAATCTGGTTCGGGTAAATCAACGATTGCTCGTGTGATTGCTGGCTTATACGCACCGAACTCAGGCAAGGTAACCTTTGAAGGTATTGACCTTACCGGTCTTAAATCTGAAAAAGAGCGTCGCCCTATGCGTCGCCAAATGCAGATGGTTTTCCAAAATCCGTATACATCAATGAACCCTCGAATGAAGATATTCGACATCATTGCTGAACCTATCCGTTTCCATAAGCTAACTCGCAACGAAAATGAAACTCGTCAGATCGTTAACGACCTGCTCGATCACGTTGGTTTGGGCCAAATGGCAGGGGTTAAGTACCCGCACGAATTCTCAGGTGGCCAACGTCAGCGTATCTCTATTGCTCGCGCTCTGGCAACTCGTCCTCGTCTTCTGATTTGTGATGAACCTACCTCGGCGCTGGATGTGTCAGTACAGGCTCAAATCCTTAATCTATTGAAAGACCTGCAAGACGAGCTCAATCTGACTATGCTGTTCATCAGTCATGATTTACCGGTTATTCGTCAAATGTGTGATCGTGTTGGCGTGATGCAAATGGGCGAACTATTGGAAGTTGCGCCAACTGAGCAGTTATTCCAATCGCCTCAGCATGAATACAGTAAGCACCTAATTTCTTTAATGCCTGAGTTTACGGGCTTAAGAGAAGAAAAAGCAGTGGCAAAAGCCGCAGTATAAAAATCAGCAGGCTGGAGTTTAGCTTGCTAAAAACAATAAACAGACGCAAATACAACAACTAGGGATCTGGATTCCCGCATGAAGGAGTTATGCAATGAAAACCATGAAAAGCAAATTAGCAGTAGCTTTGATGGCAGCTGGCCTAAGCTTTAGTGCAGCAGCAGCAGATATTACCGTTGGCTACGCAGCTGACCCAGTATCACTTGATCCGCACGAGCAGCTGTCTGGTGGCACACTGCAAATGTCTCACATGGTGTTTGACCCTCTAGTACGTTTTACACAAGAGATGGATTTTGAAGGCCGCCTAGCATCTAGCTGGGAGCGTGTTGATGAAACGACTTTCCGTTTCAACCTACGTAAAGGTGTGAAATTCCACTCTGGTAACGAACTGACAGCTGATGATGTTGTGTGGACTTTTGAACGTCTACAAGCTTCTCCAGACTTTAAGTCTATCTTCACGCCATACGAGAAAATGGTAAAAGTGGATGACTATACAGTTGAGCTAGTATCAAAAGCGGCTTACCCACTAGTACTACAAACAGCAACTTACATCTTCCCAATGGACAGCAAGTTCTACTCAGGCCAAACAGCTGAAGGTAATGACAAGTCTGAACTAGTTAAGCACGGTAATTCGTTTGCTTCGACTAATGTTTCAGGTACTGGTCCATTCATCGTTACGCAACGTGAGCAAGGCGTTAAAGTTACGTTCGAGCGTTTCAATGATTACTGGGATACAGAAACGGATGGTAACGTAGACAAGCTAACACTTGTGCCAATCAAAGAAGACGCAACGCGTGTTGCAGCACTTCTTTCTGGCGATGTAGATATGATTCACCCTGTAGCACCAAACGATCACAAGCGTGTTAAGAACGCTAAGAATATCGATCTAGTAACGCTACCTGGTACTCGTATCATTACGTTCCAAATGAACCAAAACAGCAACGAAGCACTGAAAGATGTGCGTGTTCGTCAAGCAATCGTTCATGCGATTAACAATGAAGGTATTGTTAAGAAAATCATGAAAGGTTTCGCGACAGCTGCTGGTCAGCAAAGCCCAACAGGCTACGCGGGTCACAACGAAGATTTAGTTCCTCGTTACGATCTGAAAAAAGCGAAAGAGCTGATGAAAGAAGCGGGCTACGAAGATGGCTTTACACTAACTATGGCAGCGCCTAACAACCGTTACGTGAACGATGCGAAAGTAGCGCAAGCGTCTGCGGCAATGCTGTCTAAGATTGGTATCAAAGTTGATCTTAAGACGATGCCTAAAGCACAGTACTGGCCTGAGTTTGACCTATGTTCAGCAGACATGATGATGATCGGTTGGCACTCAGACACAGAAGATTCAGCGAACTTCAATGAGTTTCTAACAATGACTCGTAACGAAGAGACTGGTCGTGGTCAATACAACTGTTCTGGCTACTCAAACCCAGAAATGGATGCGATTGTAGAAGCTTCTAACACCGAAACTGATCCAGTTAAGCGTTCTAAGATGCTGAAAGGCGTTGAAGCAACACTTTACAACGATGCAGTATTCGTACCTCTACACTGGCAAAGTGAAGCGTGGGGCGCGAAGTCTAACGTTGGTGCTGCAGACATCGTAAACCCAATGGTTATGCCTTACTTCGGCGACCTAGTTGTAAAATAATCTAGCTTGCTAGAATCGAGAGCCTGAAGTTTTTCAGGCTCTCAATATTATTAAGATATAGATTTAAGTTTCGGTATTTGGTCTTCCTTCAGTCTGGCTAAATACCTTTTTTAAGACTGAATTTTTTTGTTGTCTAATCGCGGATTTCGATTAGATAGTCATGGATAGATAAGGGGCAAGGAATGGTTACGTTTCTGGTCAAGCGCCTGTTTCAGGCACTGATAGTGATGTTTGTGATCAGTTTGGTGGCGTTTGCCATTCAGGATAACCTGGGCGACCCGTTACGTGAGTTAGTCGGTCAATCTGTTTCAGAGTCGGAGCGTCAAGCGCTACGTGATGAACTCGGCTTAAATGATCCCTTCGTTACAAAATACTCTCGCTTTATAGGCGCAGCCCTACAAGGTGATCTTGGTACTTCATATTTCTTTAAACGCCCTGCTGTGGACGTAATTCTAGATAAACTGGTCGCGACACTGGAGCTCGTGTTCGGTGCTTCTCTGATCATTGTTTGTCTGTCGATTCCATTAGGCGTTTATTCTGCAATACACCCAAAAAGTTTCTTCACTAAGCTTGTGATGGCCGGTAGTAGTATCGGTATCTCTGTGCCTGTTTTCTTAACTGCAATCATGCTGATGTATGTGTTCTCTATCGAGCTAGGTTGGCTGCCATCATTTGGACGTGGTGAGACTGCAAACTGGTTTGGTTGGGAGTCTGGCTTCTTAACACTAGATGGCCTTGCACACTTAGTTCTGCCGAGTATTGCTTTGGCATCTATCATGCTGCCGCTGTTCATTCGTCTAGTGCGTTCTGAAATGCTAGAGGTTCTTAGTTCTGAATACATCAAGTTTGGTAAAGCAAAAGGCCTAGCGCTGAACAAGATTTACTACCAACACGCTTTGAAGAACACAATGTTACCTGTACTAACGGTAGGTGGTGTTCAAATCGGTACTATGGTGGCTTACACCATTCTTACTGAAACTGTATTCCAGTGGCCGGGCACCGGCTTCCTATTCCTTGAAGCGATTAACCGAGTGGATACACCATTGATTACCGCATACGTTATCTTCGTTGGCTTGATCTTCGTAGTAACGAACACCATTGTTGATTTGCTTTACGGCATCATTAACCCAACAGTGAACATTACAGGGAAAGGAGCATAATCATGGAACAAACAACAACAGCTCCATCTCGTTGGGAGCGATTCAAGCAGTCAGACATTCTGTACTACTTCTTACGCGATAAAGTGGCTATGTTCAGCTTCGCCATCTTCGCCGCCTTCCTTGTGATGGCATTAGCGGCACCGATTTTAGCCCCAATCGATCCATACGACGTGACGTCTATCGATATCATGGATTCAGAACTGCCACCATCTTGGATGGAAGACGGTGAAGAACGTTTCTTACTGGGTACTGACGAGCAAGGTCGTGACATCTTATCGACTATGCTTTACGGCTCCCGCTTATCACTGACCATTGGTTTCTTAGCGGTTGGCCTTCAGTTGACTCTCGGTATCATTATCGGTTTGTCTGCGGGTTACTTCGGTGGTCGTATTGATAGCTTCCTGATGCGTTTTGCTGATGTTCAACTTTCATTCTCAACCATGATGGTTGCGATCATTGTCTCAGCCATCTTTAAGGCAAGTTTCGGCAGTGACTTCTACGCGCAATATGCCGTTGTTATGCTGGTGGTGATCATCGGTATTGCAGAATGGCCGCAGTATGCTCGTACCATTCGTGCATCGGTATTGGCAGAGAAGAAGAAAGAATATGTTGAAGCGGCACGTGTGATGGGCTTTAGAGCGCCTCGCATCATGTTCCGTCATATTCTACCGAACTGTTTATCACCGATCTTGGTTATCTCTACGGTACAGGTGGCAAATGCCATCATGTCAGAAGCGGCACTTTCTTTCCTAGGTTTAGGCCTTCCGGTAGACCAACCGTCACTGGGTGCCCTAATCAGTACTGGTTTTAACTACATTTTCTCAGGAGCATGGTGGATCACAGCATTTCCTGGTGTGCTTTTGGTAACATTAGTTCTAGTTATTAACCTACTAGGCGACTGGTTACGTGACGTGTTTAACCCTAAAATTTATAAAGGGTGATAGCTCGGTTTGATTTTTAGCAAAAAAAGTCACTAAACTAAGAGCCGTAAGCAATTACGGCTCTTTTTTTGCTTAATGGATCTGGAACTTAGTATTATTGATAGTGTCAATGATACTTAAAATGGAATTCATGTTTTATCGACATTGATTCGGTAATAATTAACCCGTGAGGGTTTAAGTGGTGGTTATGAAATTGACAATGAATGCTGTATGTCGTGCTGTGATGAGAAATTATCGTATGGGGCTTATCGCTGTATCTCTTCTGGTGTCGAGCCAAGTTAATGCAGAATCGGTACTATGCGATGCCACTCAAGCAAGCACCAATCAATTACCACAGCTAGAACAATCATGTCCGATCGGTAAAGGTGTATGGGGCAGCAAAGCGCCTAAACGTCATTCAGATAACGAACTGTTTTGGGTTCAATGTGGTTTGCTAAATAAGCCTTTGTCACTGAACCGAGCGAAGCCTCTATATGAAAAGATCTCAACTAACGTATGGATGAAGCCTGAGGGTGGCGATTATCGTTGTTTGATTGGTCCTTACTCTACATTTTCGGATGCGAGAAAAGACTTAGCTCAAGTACGCAAGGTGTCTGGTTATGGTGAAGCCTTTATTCGTATGGTTGATAAGTCTAAAACCTCATCACAGCCTGTCGTTGCAAAACCAGCAGAGTCAAAAGCTGTAAAGCCTAAGGCTCCTGTAAAAGTAGAAGCTAAACCTGCGCCGAAACCTGTGGCGGTTAAGCAAGCGGCTGCGGTAACGAGTGCTGCCGCTATTCAGACGCTACCAAGCGGTAATGCGAGTACAGACAACGATCTAGAAATCGAAATTCGCGTGACAGCCAATGTGTCGGGCAACCAATATGCTATTCCTTACCTCCTAGACCATCAGCAGCAGTTCTATATGGAGCAAGGCAAGCCTTGGAGCCGCCTCGATTACGGTAGCGCTGAATTAGTCTGCAATAAGGTCAACATGAAGCTGATGACTGAAAAACAGTGGCAGAGTATTTTGGGTTCAAAAGTCATGGAAAAACAGAATTGGCCAATGCACTTACCTTATTGGGGGGCAGGCAAGAAGGGTCTGTTTACCAATGGTAATGTAAACCAATTGAAAGGGTCTTCATTGCTTAATGTCATGTGCGTTAAATAAGTAACCTAAAGTAAGACTAAATGAGCCTCAGCTATCGCTGGGGCTTTGTTATTTATGAACCTAACTTTCTCATATTGGTTTTGTTCTTGAATGTTGGTCAGTTTCTTGAATACGAACTTGATTAAAAATCGCTAAAAGTTGTTCAAATTGAGCGTTTGATGCGTAGAAAACCATAACTCAAGCAATAAGGTGATTGAGATTATGAGTTTTAAAAAACGTTTAGAAGATGTGGCACCGCAATTTGAAGCCGGAGGTAAGTACGAAAAACTCTACCCAGTGTATGAGGCGTTCGCGACGATATTTTACACGCCTGGCAATGTAAACCGAGGGTTGACCCACGTTCGAGATAGTATCGATCTCAAACGAATCATGATTCTGGTGTGGCTAGCGACCTTCCCTGCCATGTTCTGGGGCATGTATAACGTCGGGCATCAGAGTGTTTCGGCACTCACATCCAGCTATCAACTGAGTGAGCTCACTTCGGTTATCGAGAGTAGTTGGCGCTTGTCTTGGGCATTTGGTGATGCGCCATCATTAATGGCAAGCGGTTGGGGCAGCCAGATGTTTTTTGGGGCGCTCTATTTCCTTCCTGTTTATGCCACGGTTTTTGTCGTTGGTGGTTTTTGGGAGGTACTGTTCGCGGTTGTTCGCAAGCACGAAGTCAACGAAGGCTTTTTCGTGAGTTCGGTTTTATTTGCCTTAATTCTCCCGCCGACGATTCCACTATGGCAAGCCGCATTAGGCATCACCTTTGGTATCGTTGTTGCTAAAGAGTTGTTCGGTGGTACAGGACGAAACTTCCTTAACCCTGCGTTAGCTGGGCGGGCTTTCCTCTATTTTGCTTATCCAGCCAACATGTCGGGTGGGCTTGTGTGGGTCGCGGCGGCTGATGGCTATTCAGGGGCGACACCACTCAGTCAGTGGTATGAGGGAGGCAGTACCTCTTTAATCAACAACATGACTGGCGAGACAATAACTTGGATGGATGCGTTCATCGGTAATATTCCAGGATCGATGGGGGAGGTTTCTTCGCTATTAATTATGCTTACGGGGTTGATGCTCATTTTCATGAAGATAGCGTCTTGGCGTATTGTTGCCGGGGTTATCATCGGTCTTGTGGTGACCTCTAGTTTGATGAACTGGATCGGCTCTGATACCAACTCGATGTTCTCGATGCCGTTTTACTGGCACTTTGTGTTGGGTGGTGTTGCTTTTGGTACTTTCTTTATGGCAACCGATCCAGTTTCTGCCGCGTTTACCAATCAGAGTAAGTGGGCTTACGGGATCTTGATTGGTGTAATGACGGTCGGCATCCGAGTGCTCAATCCTGCTTATCCAGAAGGCATTATGCTCGCTATCTTGTTTGCTAACTTGTTCGCACCATTGTTCGACTTTGTTGTGAAAGAGCAAAACATCAAGCGAAGACAAAAACGCACAGCTCGATAAGAAATATGACCCAAAAGAAAAAGGCTTGCACTAGTGCAAGCCTTTCTATTTTTATCACGATTGATTTGAATTTGATTCAACTCCATTTCAAATCAATCTCGAATGGTTGGGTATTACCACAATGCTCACCACACATCTCGTCGTAGGCACTGTTGTGAACCAACATTGCCGATGCTACGCCTCGATCGCTAAAGTGGTCGCGCGCTTGGTTAACACTTAAAAACCTCATTGGGTGCTGTTGGTCGTTTTTGATTAACTGCTTTTGCTCGCCAATAATTTGGTAAGCCAAGTAGATCCCGCCTTCAAATGATTCAATTAGTAGATTCATCACAAACTCCATTGCTGTTCTAGATAGGTCAGTATCTGTGTTACGTGGAGTTGAGGGGTAAGGTTCAAGAGTGGACATAAAAAAAGCAGGCACAAGGCCTGCTTTTAAGAGATATCAACAAATAGTGTTGATTATCTCATCGTTACGAACTCTTCGCTGCCCGTTGGGTGAATCGCCACAACAGAGTCGAAGTCTGCTTTGGTTGCGCCCATCTTCATTGCAACGCCGAAGCCTTGAATCATTTCATCAACAGTGAAACCGATGCCGTGTAGGCCAACTACAGTCTCTTCTTCGCCAGCACATACTAGTTTCATCTTACAAGGTTGACGGTGCTTGGTTACTGCTGTGTACATTGCCGTGAAGCCCGACGTGTAAACCTTGATGTTGTCTTTGCCGTATTGCTCTTCAGCTTCTTGAGTCGTTAGACCAATTGTACCGATAGGCGGGTGGCTGAATACAACAGTAGGAACTAGCTTGTAGTCCATCTTCGCGTTTGTTTGGCCGTTGAATAGGCGCTCTGAAAGCTGACGACCTGCTTTAACAGCGACAGGTGTTAGCTCGATACCGCCTTCCATTATGTCACCAACACAATAGATGCCAGGAACGTTAGTCGCTTGGAACTCGTCTACCTTGATGTAGCCACGATCGTTAGTCTCAACGCCAGTAGATGCTAGATTGATAGCGTCAGTCGCTGGGTGGCGACCGATCGCCCAGATTAAGTGGTCAACGTTTTGAGTGTTGCCGTTCTCTAGGTGTAGAGTCAGCGTACCGTCCGCTTCTTTCACCACTTCTTTAGGCACGGAGTGCGTGTGAAGTGTTGGACCTTCTGCTTCCATTACTTCTACTAGCGTTTCGATGATCATTGGATCAAAGCTACGTAGTGGAGATTCTTTACGGCAGAACAGATGTGTTTCTGTGCCAAGTGCACTTAGTACGCCTGCGATTTCTACTGCGATGTAGCCTGCGCCGATTACAGCAACACGCTTAGGTTGCTCCATCAGATCGAAGAAACCGTTTGAGTCGATGCCGTATTCTGCGCCTGGGATGTTTGGAATTGTTGGACGGCCACCTACCGCGATCAGGATGTGATCCGCAGTGTAGTGTTCACCGTTTACTTCAACGGTTTTCTCGTCAACAAACTTAGCAAAGCCTTTGATTACGTTTATTTTGTTGTTACCCAAAACGCGATCGTAAGACTCGTGGATACGACCAATATATGCTTGGCGGTTTTCAACTAACTTGCTCCAGTTGAAGCCTTTTACTTCAACGTCGAAGCCGTAATCTTCAGAGTACAGGTTGATCGCTTCAGCAACTTGAGCGCCATGCCACATTACCTTTTTAGGAACACAACCAACGTTTACACAAGTACCACCAAGGTCTTGAGCTTCGATAAGTGCAACCTTTGCACCGTGCATTGCTGCGCGGTTTGCTGATGCGATGCCGCCTGAACCGCCACCGATACAGATGTAATCAAAATGAGTCGCCATTACTTTCTCCATTTATTGAAGGCTGTGGGTACAGTGATCGCACTGAACACCTACGTCCTATAGATTCTTAAATTGTCTAATTATTATATTGAGGGCAGATCGGTTGAACTCAATCTCCCTGTTTAAAATTTATTCGTGTATGTCACAATCTACTGAATATTCGTCAGATCATGACGTTAAGTTCGAGATTATTCGGGTACGATCCACTCTACTTTGAAGTGACCGGTTGCCGGCGCAATTGCTTCCTTCAAGAATGGAAGAATTTCGTTCATTTGGCTTTCTAGCTTCCAAGGCGGGTTGATAACAATCATGCCTGATGCTGTCATGCCACGCTCGTTGGTATCTGGTGATACGCCAAGTTCGATTTGTAGAATCTTGTTGATACCTAAGCCTTCAAGTCCTTCGATCATGTCTTCGATATCACAGCGGTTTACTACCGGGTACCAAATTGCGTAGATACCGGTTGCCCAGCGCTTATGGCTTTGAGCAATCGCCGTCACCACATCGCGATACTCTTTTGCCAGCTCGTAAGGTGGGTCGATAAGTACCAAACCACGACGCTCTTTTGGTGGCAGGCTGCCTTTTAAGCGTTGGAAGCCATCTTCTTTGTAGATAGATACCTGACGATCGCGGTGGAACTCTTGCTCAAGCAGAGGGTGATCGGCAGGGTGAAGCTCGGTCAGTACCATGCGGTCTTGATCGCGCAGGTGCGCGCGGGCAACACGTGGAGAGCCCGGGTAGAAACGCAGTTTTTCGCCATTGTTGAGTGCTGAGATAGACTCAAGGTAGCTTTGAATGTCTTCAGGAAGTTCTGTTTGTTCCCAGACGCGTGCAATACCTTGTTTGTATTCGCCCGTTTTTTCAGACCATTCATGCGTTAAGTCGTAACGACCTACACCAGAGTG
The DNA here is from genome assembly GCF_015163545.1 of Vibrio sp. OPT24. NCBI lineage: Bacteria > Pseudomonadati > Pseudomonadota > Gammaproteobacteria > Vibrionales > Vibrionaceae > Vibrio > Vibrio sp. OPT24. The sequence goes on along the minus strand of NZ_JADDYI010000049.1, from coordinate 205,876 downwards.
AGTATCATGATAAACAAAAGGCTTATCCTTCTGTTTCAAAGAATTAAGAATAAGGCTCTGTACGATATGCTTTACTACGTCGGCATGGTTGCCTGCGTGGAAGCTGTGGCGATAACTTAACAAATTAAACTCTCGTAACACTCTCGAATTAGAGTGTGGTTAGTGTAGGTGGGGTTAATCAGACTATTATAACCCTCAATGGACCATAAATTCTCGATCAATTCAGGAACAGTCGTTCGCAATATGCAGTTAGTTATTGGTTCTGCTATTGAAATTTGCCTTCATGGGCACTATTTAATAACTATTCGCAAGTGATTTTTTAGGGCGACCCTTAGCCTGATGACTGTAAGACGACCTCATTACAAAAAAGACGAAAGTCTCTAAAGCCAAAGGAATGTTTATATGTCTAATCCGCTATTAACCTTCACGGACTTACCTCCGTTTTCACAAATCAAACCTGAGCACGTTAAGCCAGCGGTTGAGCAAGTGATTGAAGCGTGTCGCAACAAGATAGAACAAGTACTTGAAGGTAATACTTCACCAAGCTGGGACAACCTAGTTGCTCCGATTGAAGAAGTGGATGATCGTTTAGGCCGTATTTGGTCACCAGTAAGCCACATGAACTCTGTTGTGAACAGCGACGAACTGCGTGAAGCGTATGAGAGCTGCCTACCAGTACTGTCTGAGTACGGCACTTGGGTTGGTCAACACAAAGGCTTGTTTGAAGCGTACAAAACGATCAAGGCGAGCGAAGCATTCTCGGCATTAAATCGAGCTCAACAAAAAACCATTACTGACGCACTGCGTGACTTTGAATTGTCAGGCATTGGCTTACCCGCGGACGAGCAGCACCGCTATGGTGAGATCAGCAAGCGCCAGTCTGAGCTGGGTTCTCAATTCTCAAACAACGTACTTGATGCCACCATGGGTTGGAGCAAGCAAGTAACAGACGTGGCTGAACTGGCTGGTATGCCTGAATCGGCACTGGCGGCAGCACAAGCCGCGGCCCAAGCTAAAGAGCTGGAAGGTTATCTACTAACTCTAGATATCCCTTCATACCTACCGGTGATGACGTACTGTGACAACCAAGCGCTACGTAAAGAGCTGTACGAAGCTTACGTAACTCGCGCTTCAGATCGCGGTCCAAATGCTGGTAAGTGGGACAACACTGAGATCATCACGGAGCAACTTAAGCTGCGTCACGAGATCGCTCGAATGCTGGGTTTCAGCACCTACAGCGAAAAATCATTGTCGACCAAGATGGCAGAAACGCCAGACCAAGTACTTGGTTTCCTTAACGACCTAGCAGTAAAAGCCAAACCACAAGGTGAGCGCGAAGTAGAAGAGCTACGTCAGTTTGCTGAGAAAGAGTTTGGTGTCTCTGAGCTAAATCTGTGGGACATCGCTTACTACAGCGAGAAACAAAAACAGAACCTGTTCGAGATCTCTGATGAAGAGCTTCGTCCATACTTCCCTGAGTCGAACGTAGTTTCTGGTTTGTTCGAAGTACTAAACCGTGTGTTTGGTATGTCGGTAACAGAGCGTGAAGGCGTAGACACTTGGCATGAGTCCGTTCGCTTCTTTGATATCTTTGATGCGACAGGAACACTGCGTGGTAGCTTCTACCTTGATCTATACGCACGTGAACACAAGCGTGGTGGCGCTTGGATGGATGACTGTCGTGGTCGTCGTATTACTGAATCTGGCGAGCTGCAAACGCCAGTGGCTTACCTAACGTGTAACTTCAACAAGCCAGTTGGTGACAAGCCTGCGTTATTTACTCACGATGAAGTGGTGACTCTGTTCCACGAATTCGGTCACGGCATCCACCATATGCTAACGCAAGTTGATGCGGGTGCTGTTTCTGGTATCAATGGCGTGCCTTGGGATGCGGTTGAGTTACCAAGTCAGTTCCTCGAAAACTGGTGTTGGGAAGAAGAAGCGCTGTCGTTCATTTCTGGTCACTTCGAAACCGGTGAAGCCTTACCAAAAGAGATGTTAGAGAAAATGCTAGCGGCGAAGAACTTCCAATCAGCGATGTTTATCCTGCGCCAGCTAGAGCTTGGCTTGTTCGATTTCACGTTACACACAGAGTACGACCCTGAAGTGGGTGCTCGTGTACTCGAAACGTTGGCGGATGTTAAGTCTAAGGTGTCGGTTCTGCCAAGCCTAGATTGGAACCGTTTCTCACATAGCTTTGGTCACATCTTTGCTGGTGGCTACAGTGCGGGTTACTACAGCTACCTTTGGGCAGAAGTGCTATCGGCAGATGCGTTCTCAGCATTTGAAGAAGAGGGTATCTTCAACACAGAAACTGGTAATCGCTTCCTGAACAACATCCTTGAAATGGGTGGCAGTGAAGAGCCAATGGAGCTGTTCAAACGCTTCCGTGGTCGTGAGCCACAAATTGATGCAATGCTGCGTCATGCGGGAATCAACGCATAATCACGGTAACTATCTAGTTTATTAAGAGTTAATAGCGAAAAGAGCCTCTAGTTAGAGGCTCTTTTTTGTCTGTGCTTCAGGGGCCAAACAAGGCGAACGAATGTTATGGATTCACATTACGATTGATAGGATTCTGCAATGAAATCAATGTCTCTGTCGATTGAACCTCATCGATCGCCTGCAATTTATCAATCAACACAAACTGTAGCTCTTCTATCGACTTACACATCAGTTTTACGAAAATGTTATAAGCACCAGTGGTGTAGTACGCCTCGACCACCTCGTCTAACGCATTCAGCTTGGCTATCGCAGAGTGGTAGTCTTTGGCTGCATTTAGGTTAATACCAATAAAACAGCATACGTCATAACCTAGCTTTTTGGTGTTTACCACAACTTCCGTTCGCTCAATAATGTCTGCCGATCTCATTTTTTCGATGCGAACGTGAATCGTCGCAGGGCTGACATCGAACTGTTTTGCCATTTCAGCATAAGGAGTTCGTGCATCTTCCATCAAGGTTTTTAGAATGGCGCGGTCTAGATCATCTAAACGGACGGTGGTTGTGGACATGCAGAATCCTTAGATTGAATGAAATCAGACTAGCTAGAGTACACATCATAGCCAAGGGTGATAATATTAGCAGCAACTATAGGGTTAGGGTGAATTCAGTGCGATTTTCGTTGTTATTAATTTTGATGTGTTGGAGTGTGTTTGCTTCAGCGCAGACAAAAGATGTGTTGGTTATTCACTCTTATCATCAAGGTTTTTTTTGGACGGATGATTTCCATAAAGGGTTATCCACAGAACTCGACCGTGACGGCTTGTCTTATCGTGTCGTTTACCTTGATAGTAAACGCTCTCAAAATACTGAATACCTAGATCGTATTTATCAGCTTTACCGCACGAAACTGACACATGAAGAATTTGCTGCGGTTGTCGTTAGTGACAATAACGCTCTGAACTTAATGAAACGTTTGGCTCCAGAGCTAAATGGTACTCCCGTTATATTTGGTGGCGTTAGCAACTTCTCATCTGAGATGCTTGAGGGGTTAAACGCAACTGGAATCACTGAAGATATCGATTTGGTTGGTAATATCGATCTAATTAAGCGTCTTCAAGCTACGGTGAAAAAGGTCTATATTGTTACTGACCACTCAATAACGGGCGAGGCTATTCGCTCCCAAGTTGACCTGTTTATTAAAACCCACCCTGATTTATCCAATTTGATTGAGCATTACGTTCCGGATTCATATCAAGAGCTAACGACCTTTGCTCAGCGTGCCGATCTAGGTAAGAGTTTGTTGTTTTGGGCGTACTATCGCGATGTTAATGGTCGTGTTAGTAGCGATGAAGATTGGCGTCAATTGAGCATGAAAACCCAACTGCCACTGTATATGGTCCATGATTTGGCGCTTGGATTTGGTGCTATCGGTGGTGTGATTCAAAGTGGTAAAACCCAAGGGCGAGAGACTGCCCGGATGTTGCTCGATGTGCTTGCTAATCCGGCAGAAGCATTCCCTCCGATTGTGCCTGGCACACCAGAAATTAAGCTCGATTACCAACAAATCTCGAGATGGGATCTTGGTGCTGAAAATGAAGCCAAGGTGACCTTCCTCAACAAGCCTAAGTCATTTCTAATGCGTTATCGCGATGAAATCCGAACCATAGGTTTGCTGTTTATCGCAATGTCGTGTGTCATCGCTATTTTGGTTTACTACCTGAATCGTCTGCAAAAAAGTGAACGAACGAGCCGTAAGAGCCAACTGCTTCTTGAGTCGATATTCGATCAAAGCTTGCAGTTTATGGGGATTATCGATAAGGACGGAGTGTTGCTGTCGAGTAATAGCAAGCTGCATGAACTTTTGTATAACCAAGGCTATAAATTAGGCACACCCTTGCAAGATCACCAGCACTGGGAAGATTCAGCAAGACAGGTACTCAACGAATATTTTATCCCTAGAGATGAACATCAGGTTTTGCGGTTTGAAGCTGAGGTGTGGTGTCGTGATCGCGGTGCGATGGTATTGGAGATTTCATTGAAGCCAATGCCGGGAAGCGAAGAGGATGACATTCAGTTCTTATTTGAAGCACGTGATGTTACCTCGCGTAAGCTAGCTGAGAATAAACTGTTTCAACGTGAAGCGAATCTAAAGTTGTATTACGACAAGCAACCAGTAATGATGATTACGCTTGATGGAAATAATCGTATTCAACAAGTAAACCAATTTGCGGAAGAGTTGTTGGGTTACTCACTTGACCAGTTATTGGGACATCGCCCGCGAGAGTTTTATGTCGATGAAAACGCGATGATCCCGCGCCATATCTTATTGCAACCACAATACAAGATTAGAGGTGTATGGCGTCGTGATATTGAATATCGTCATGCGGATGGCAGCACCATCTGGATTCGTGAAAATATCCGTCCGCTGGTGGAATCGGATCAACTGTTGATTGTGGGTGAGGACATCACCGAGACCCATGAGCTTGCTGAAAAGTTAGAGTATCAAGCGCGTTACGACTTATTGACTGATACCTTTAACCGTAACCACTTTGAGCAAGAGCTGCAAAAGGCCTTGAAAGAAGTTGAAAGCCATATGCGAACTCATGCGATGTTGTTTTTAGATTTAGACCAATTGAAGGTGTTGAACGATACTGCGGGGCATGAAGCGGGTGATGCCGCAATCATGTTTAGTGCCAAATTGCTGGAAGAGGTGCTGCCCTACAATGCTGTGTTGGCGCGTATGGGCGGTGATGAGTTTGCTGTATTAATCAAAGATTGCACCGAGCGAGACACGATCAACGTGTGTCGCAGTATCATCTCTATGATGAGCGAAAATTCGTTTGTGTGGGACGATATTCGATTCAATCTCACTTGTTCTATTGGCATTCGATTGATTGACCATACCGCCGCCTCACCACAGATGGTACACGCTCAGGCTGATGCAGCTTGTCATGCTGCCAAAGAGGAAGGCCGTAACCGCTATAACCTTTATCACCAAGATGATGAAGATCTACGTCGTCGACATTTGGAGATGGAATGCGTCAACCTAGTGCATGAGGCTTTAGCTCATGATCGTTTAGAGCTGTTTGCACAGCGTATTCTTGGTTTGGACAGAGACAGCGAAAAAATGCACTTCGAGATCCTAGTGCGTATAAAGAACATCAAGGGTGAATACATTTCACCCGGGATTTTCATGCCGGCCTCCGAACGCTACAACATTGCGCACTTGATTGATCGCCAAGTGGTGAGTCAGACACTGAGCTGGTTGGAGCGACGACCACAGGTGATTGATGAATTGGGGATGTGCTCAATTAACCTCTCTGGACATTCGATGGGTAATCGAGAGTTTGTCGAGTTCTTGATTGAGAGCTTGAGTAACTCGCTAATACCTTGTCATAAGATTTGTTTAGAGATCACTGAAACAGCGGCGATGAGTAATATGAAACAAGCGATCAAGTTCTTCACGCGACTTAAAGAGTTGGGATGCATGATCGCGTTAGATGATTTCGGCTCAGGGTTATCGTCGTTTGGTTACTTAAAGAAACTGCCGGTCGACATTGTGAAGATTGATGGCTTGTTTGTGCGTGATATTGCTGTCAACGAGATGGACCATGTGATGGTTCGCTCTATCAATGATTTAGCTAAGCAAATGGGTAAACACACAGTGGCTGAGTTTGTTGAAAACACACAGATAATCGACAAGCTGATCGAACTCGGTGTTAACTACGCACAAGGTTACGTCATAGGTCGACCTAAACCGCTTGAGGAGTTGGTTGAAGAGTTACAGCAAGAACGAATCTTATAACCTCCTTGGTTGTTTATACTCTCTTTAGTCGAGCGCTTGGCTTTATGGTGAATACTTTTCTTCCTTAATATGTATTGTTGAGGCAATCAGGTAAACTGGTTGCCTCTTTTGTTTTGAATATTACTGTCTGTTGGAGACGACCTTGCAACTACAACTGATTTGCGAAGATGCTACCCAAATCGATCATTTAAATGACTTAGCGACCCGTTGGAATTTATCCCATGATGAAAACAGCGATTTTGCGTTGGTTCTGACGAGCGAGCGACTTGAGTTACGCAAAGTGGACGAACCGAAACTTGGCGCTATCTTTGTTGATTTAGTCGGTGGCGCAGTCGGTCACAGACGTAAGTTTGGTGGTGGTAAAGGTCAGGCGATCGCCAAGGCGGCGGGCTTAAACAAAGGCGCAACGCCAACCATTCTCGATGGTACGGCAGGCTTAGGACGTGATGCGTTTGTGTTGGCTTCTTTAGGTTGTAAGGTACAAATGGTAGAGCGTCACCCTGTTGTGGCAGCACTGCTTGATGATGGCTTGCAGCGAGCACAACAAGACCCAGACATCGGTGATTGGGTAAGCGAGCGTATGAAGTTGATTCACGCTTCGAGCCATGACGCTTTAGATAAGCTAAGCGATGATCCTAATTTCGAACAGCCAGACGTGGTTTATCTCGATCCAATGTACCCACACCCTGAGAACAAAAAGAAATCGGCTTTGGTTAAAAAAGAGATGCGCGTATTCCAATCTTTAGTTGGTGCAGACATGGATGCAGATGCGTTATTGCAGCCAGCCCTTAAGCTCGCATCAAAACGAGTTGTGGTGAAAAGACCCGATTACGCGGCGTGGCTCGATGAGCAAAAACCGAGCATGGCGATTGAAACCAAAAAGAACCGTTTTGATGTGTATGTGAAAGCATCAATGACCTAGTTAATACATCAATTACTCAGTGAAAGCATCAATAACTTAGCAACACGCTAAGAAAGTTTCCCGTCATAAATACGATAAATTACCATTTAACACTTGCGATAGTCGCGTTACGGATGTATATCTAACTAAGAATCATTATTATTCTTAGCTGGAGTTGTAGCATGGCTAAACGCTTTTGTAAGTTAAACCGTCGAGATATCACTGAACACCTAGGCGAGATCCACAGCTTGGTCACTGAACCTAAGTTTGTGTGTCGTTCTTGTGCGCGTTCTTCGGCGGATCAAGCGAATCTATGCAAACCAACCGCAATTCCACCTCTTGGCTGTCAAAACAAACCCGTTGAAGAAAAAGTGGCATGCGGTCTGTTAGCGGAGACATTACCTGCACCAGAGTTATCGCTTGCGGAAATCAACGATACCCTTGAACCTACTGTGCAAATGTTCGATCCAGCCGTTGTTGATATTGCCGCTGATGTTGTCGATAAAAAAACATCACAGAAAAAAGCCAAGCTGAAAAAGCTGATAGCGAAGGCGAGTGGTGATGAGAAAGCAGAACTTAAGCGAGCGAAGAAAGCCGCTAAGAAGCAAGAGAAGTACAATAAAAAGCTAGCGAAGATGATTAAGAAGCAGCAAAAGCTGTTTAAGAAAAGTCAAAAACTGGAAAGTGACCTTGAACGCATCAATTTACAACTTGATGACGTTGCCTTCATGGAAACCAAGACTCAAGTAGTGAACCATAATCATATCCACTGAAGCTGATTTGAATTGTTTATTGCTACGCGTAGATTTAAAAAGAGCGACCTAAGGTCGCTCTTTTGCTTTTCTGGGGTAGCCGAGCTACTCATTTCGCTTATTCTGCCGGTTAGGCATTGCTTGCGGATCTCGCAACACGTTTCTTCACCCATGTTTCATTCACAAGTAGAGACAACAAGATAACGCCACCACCAATGGTAAGGCGAACCAAATCGACATCCCTGTTCCAAATCAAGATGTTCACCACAAGGCCTGCTGGAACTAAAGCATTATTCATTACAGCCAGTGCACCGGCATTCACCATGCATGCGCCTTTATTCCACATAAAGTAACCTAACCCTGAAGCAATCAAGCCAAGGTATATCAAGATTCCCCATTGAAGTGAGGTGGTTGGCAGTTTCTCTGGGTTACCCAGCAGCATGAAAGCAACGGAAGCGACGCATAACGCCCCTAAGTAGAAGTAACCAAATACGGTTCTCTGAGGTAACTCGGTCGATTCCTTCTCCATTATCACCTTATAACCCACCTGACCAATAGCAAAGCACAGGTTAGCGCCTTGTACGACAAGGAAACCGACTAAAAAGTTGTCATTGATGCCAGCAAATTTAATGAATACCGCGCCCAGCACTGCAATAGCGGCGGTCACGAGATACCAAGGTGAGAATTGCCCTTTGAGAAAGTCATAAATAAGCGTGACGTAAATTGGGGTAAAGACGGTAAACAAAAGGACTTCAGGTACGGACAGCAGTAAGAAAGATTGATAGTAGAAGCAATACATCAGCCCAAGCTGAATACCACCAATCGCCATCAATTTGCCGATCAGTTTGCGCGAGACACCGCGAAACTTAAGAAAAGGAAGAAACACGATGCCGGCAAGGGCTACGCGCATTAGTACAGAAAACCAAGAATCAACCTGACCAGCGAGGTAAACGCCGATCAGGCTAAAGGAGAAGGCCCATAGGAGGGTAACACCAGCTAAATAGCTCATAGTAAAACTTCGTTAATAAGATATGAGCTGTATGTTACCTAACCTTAAATCATTAGTCTTCTGAATCTCTTAGAGGCACGACCAGCATATCAACAGGTGAGGCATTGATCAGTTGTCGTGTTGAAGAAAGCAGTTTGCTCCAAAAGTCTTGGTGGTGACCACAGACCACTAAATCAACACTGAACTCATTGATGGTGTCACACAACTCATGGCTCAAATCACCACTGCCGACCAAAGTATGAGTGATTGGGTATTGAGCGTAGTCAGCAAAACTTTGTAGCTGAATACGAGAGGCCTCCATCGCGTTATGTTGGGTTTCTGCCATGTTGATATCAATCAGGCCGGTATAAAGCTCTGCATAGTTAACATCGATATGGATAAAAGAGACTTTGGCTTCCAATGGTTTAGCCAATGCCACCGCTTTATCCACAAGTAATTTGCTGTCATCTGATAAATCGACTGCGACCAAAATATGTTTGTAACTCATATTGCTAGCTCCTTTATTCGTTGTCTCATTAAAGACTAGCACTATGTGATGCCTTTTTTTGCTGAAGTGATCTCATATCCACTGTCTTGCGTAATGGCAGTTCGAAATATCGGTTAACTAATGGTCAGCGAGATATTCATTAAATAGTGATATAGTAGAGAAAATTGAGGATGTAATTAGGAGTCTTAAATGCTGTCAAAAACTATGGTTGAGCAACTGAATGATCAAATTAACCTAGAATTTTTCTCATCCAATCTATACTTACAAATGAGTGCTTGGTGTGAAGACAAAGGATTTGAAGGTGCAGCAGAGTTTCTGCGTGTTCATGCAGTAGAAGAAATGGAACATATGCAGCGTCTTTTCACTTACGTAAGTGAAACAGGTGCAATGCCAATTCTAGGTGCGATTGAAGCGCCAAAACATGAATTTGATAGCCTGGGTGCCGTGTTCCGTGAAACTTATGAACATGAGCAAATGATTACTCAAAAGATCAACAAATTGGCTCACGTTGCTTTCAGCACACAAGATTACTCAACCTTTAACTTCCTGCAATGGTACGTTGCAGAGCAACACGAAGAAGAGAAGTTGTTTAAAGGTGTATTGGATAAGCTAGAACTTGTTGGTGAAGACGGTAAAGCACTGTTCTTTATTGATAAAGATCTAGCGCAATTGGCAAAAGATGGTTCATCTTCAATTATGGAAGCTCCTGCCGTTTAGGTAGTATGAGAAAGACACTGATTATCTTTTTCTTTTGAGTTTTCTTATGAAGATGTAGGGAGGAAAGGATGATCAGCGGCGACACTATTCTATTTGCACTAATGGTTGTGACTTGTGTGAACTGGGCGCGTTACTTTACTGCGCTAAGAACACTCATTTATATTATGCGAGAAGCACATCCTCTACTTTATCAACAAGTAGACGGAGGTGGATTTTTCACAACTCATGGCAACATGACCAAACAGGTTCGCTTGTTTAGTTACATCAAAAGCAAAGAGTATCACCATCATCACGACGAAGTGTTTATGTCGAAGTGTGATCGCGTAAGACAGTTGTTTATACTTTCTTCTGCTCTGTTGGGTGTAACGTTGCTGTCTTCTTTCATCGTCTAAGTTATTTAGTACGCGTGAAGTAGAGTTTAGGTTTTGGTGTAAAGCTTCGGTTGTTGGTTCGCTAAGCCAAGTAGTGGTTTTGCTGCTGTCTGCAAATTGTACAATTGAACATCAATTGCAAAGTTTAAAATTGCCGCTAGAATAGCGAGCAATTAGTAAGGATGTGCTGTTTATGCACATCCTTTTTTATTGATGGCATTTCGAGAACAGGGCGTACTCGAGGTGCAAAAGTGAAGAAAGCAGAACCCCAATGAGTGAAAAGTTTGATGTAATCGTAATTGGTGCGGGCGCCGCGGGCTTAATGTGTGCTGCGGAAGCGGGTAAGCGCGGCCGACGAGTGCTGGTGGTTGATCATGCAAAGAAACCAGGCAGAAAAATTTTAATCTCAGGTGGCGGCCGTTGTAACTTCACTAATTATGATGTTTCAGCCAACAACTTCCTATGTAACAACCCTCACTTCGTGAAGTCAGCTTTATCTCAATACACCAACTGGGATTTTATCTCGATGGTGAGCAAGTACGGTATTGAGTTCGAAGAGCGAGACCACGGCCAGCTGTTCTGTGTGAATGACCATACCGCAAAAGACATCGTGAGCATGTTACTTGAAGAGTGTAAGCAAGCGAAAGTTGAACAGCGCTACCGCTGTGATGTTCACTCAATCGAAAAAACAGACGCTGGCTTTAAGATGCACCTCAATACCGACGAAGTTGAGTGTGACTCACTTGTCGTGGCGACGGGCGGTTTATCGATGCCGAAACTAGGCGCGACGCCATTTGGCTATAAGATGGCTGAGCAGTTTGGTTTGTCTGTGATGCCGACTACTGCGGGTCTGGTGCCATTTACTCTGCATAAAGAAGACAAAGAAGCCTTTGCTGAGCTTTCAGGAATCGCGATTCCTGCCGAGATCACCGCGCAAGATGGTACCTTATTCAAAGAAGCGTTGCTGTTTACGCACCGTGGCTTATCTGGCCCTTCGGTACTACAAATATCGTCGTTCTGGAAAGCAGGTCAATCGGTCTCTATCAATCTAGTTCCAGAAGTGGACGTTGCCGAGCTGCTTGAGAATTCTCGCGAGAAACACCCAAATCAGAGCCTGAAAAATACCTTAGCGAAAGCATTACCAAAGCGTTTCGTTGAGGTGCTGATTGACCGCAAAGAGCTGGAAGACAAGCCGCTCAAACAGTTCAATGAAAAGCAGCTAAATGACATTGTAGAGCATCTAGAGAGCTGGAAGATTGCGCCAAACGGCACCGAAGGCTACCGAACGGCTGAAGTGACTTTAGGCGGCGTCGATACTAACCACCTATCTTCAAAAACCATGGAGTGTAAGAGCGTGTCTGGCCTCTACTTCATCGGTGAAGTGATGGACGTAACAGGCTGGTTAGGTGGCTATAACTTCCAATGGTGTTGGAGTTCTGGGTTTGCAGCAGGTCAGTGGGTTTAAGCTTTTAGCTTACCCATTAGATTTTAAATGATATAAAAATGGCGAGTCATATGACTCGCCATTTTTGTATCTAGCTTAGAGTTAAAAGTAACCAAATTGATGGTTTTCATGCTCAATCGAACCTTTTAGCTCTTATTTACACAGCTTTGTTTTTTGAAAACTTGATCTGTTGAATCACCAAGCCAGCAATAATCAGCATCAAGCCAAACAGTGTCGCCGGGTGAATCTCTTCGCCAATAATGGTCGAAAGTAGCATTAACGAGATAAACGGTGAGGCAAAAATTAGGTTGCTGATACGCGCCGTATTGTTGGTTAGCTTGAGTGCTGATAGCCACAAGACAAAGGTAATGCCCATCTCGAACAGACCAACGTAAGTCACCGCCATCCAACCCTTCGCTGTGATTTGGCTAAAACTCTCGCCTTCGTAAACGGTTAAACCAATTGCGAATGGCAGTGCCACTAAGAACCCAAGCAATACGCCCACAACCGGGTCAGCCTTGTTTTTGGTGTTTAGAATCCAGTATCCCGCCCAAAGCAAGGTTGAAAGTAACGCCAGAGCTACACCGAGCGGACTATCGAACTGCATGCCTAGCAAATCGCCTTTGGTAGCAATAACCACCACGCCCGCATAGCTGAAGGTACACGCCACCCAATCTTGTTTACGAATCTTTTGCCCTAAAAAAACCGCCGCCATTAAGGTTAACGTGATCGCCCAACTGTAGTTGATGGCTTGGGCTTGAGAAGCAGGCAGTAGATCATAGGCTTTGAAGAGAATCAGATAATAGGCCAGTGGGTTAACCAAGCCGAGGAGTAGGTAATACCAAGGGTTTGAAAGGAACGTGGTACTCAGCTGAGAAAGCTTGCCTTGAAAGGCGCAGATGGTAATCAATGCTATAGAAGAGACAATGCTAGCGATGGTCAGCATTTGAATCGGCGAAAACTCAGCAAGGGTCAGCTTAAAAGCAGTAGCAACGGTTGACCACAGTAATACTGCGGAAAGGCCAAAGCCTAAGGCACGACGTTCGTTCATAGCAACTCATTCTAATTTGATGGGGCAGAATACTGAGCGCCTAGTCTATCTGTCGAATTTTAATACGGCAAACTGGACATTTATCCAGTATCAAAATACCATTTAATGAGTTATCTCCAATTAGGCTAAATCATTATCATGCAATGGATTATCGAACATCAGGCAACGCTTATTGCTGCTATTTCCGGCGCGCTCGTCAGCGGCGGTGTGGTGGGCTGGTGGATCAAACAGAAGTTCTCTTTTCAGCAGCGACTTCTTGAACAGCAACTCGAGTCCGACCGTTTGCTGCATGAGTCACAACAATCTCAGCTCAAATCTTCACTCGCAGAGGCGCAACAAGAGCTCAATGAGTTGGATGATGATCGAGATAAAGCGGCATTTGAACTTAAGCAGGCACATGGCAAGGTGATGGCTGCGATGGAGAAGCTGCGTTATTTTGAAGCCGTGAAGCAAGAGCGTCAGCAGTACGCCGATGAGATCAATGTGCTTAAGGATCATAAGTCTGAATTAGAAGCTGAGCTGCGCGAACAAGAAGCAAGACACGACCAAGAAAACCTCGCCAATAGCGAAAAGCTACAGTTGCTAGAGCAAGCCGAATTTCGACTTAAGCAGCAGTTCGAACTGTTAGCTAATCAACTGTTTGAGAGCAAAACCGCTAAGGTCGATCAGCAAAATAAACAGAGCCTAGAAGGTTTGTTGTCTCCATTGAGAGAGCAGTTGGAAGGCTTCAAGAAACAAGTGAATGACAGCTTCAGCCAAGAGGCCAAAGAACGTCACACCTTGGTACACGAACTGAAGAACCTACAACGTCTCAATGAGAGCATGACACGTGAAGCGGTTAATCTGACTCAAGCGCTAAAGGGTGATAACAAACAGCAGGGCAATTGGGGCGAAGTGGTACTGGCTCGAGTACTTGCTGAGTCTGGGCTGCGAGAAGGGCATGAATACCAAACTCAAGTGAACCTACAAAACGATGCGGGTAAGCGTTATCAGCCGGATGTGATCGTGCATTTACCACAGGATAAGCAAGTGGTGGTGGATTCTAAAATGGCTTTGGTGGCCTTTGAGCGTTACTTCAATGCTGAAACCGATCAACAACGCGATGCTGCGCTGCGTGATCACTTGGTGTCACTGCGAGCGCACATAAAAGGGTTAAGCCAGAAAGATTATCATCAGCTTAAAGGCATCCAGAGCTTGGATTACGTGCTGATGTTTATCCCGGTTGAGCCAGCATTCCAAGTGGCTATTCAGGCGGATCCTAGCTTGGTCAAAGATGCGATGGAACAAAACATTATCTTGGTCAGCCCAACCACCCTGCTGGTGGCACTGCGTACTATTGATAACTTGTGGCGCAATGAGAGGCAGAACCAAAATGCGCAAGTTATTGCGGAGCGAGCGAGCAAACTTTACGACAAATTACGCTTATTCGTTGATGATATGGAAGGCCTTGGTAGCTCACTTGATAGAGCCAACCAAAGCTACCAAGGGGCAATGAATAAGCTGGTGACTGGACGTGGCAATGTGATTCGTCAGGCAGAAAGCTTCAAACAACTTGGTGTTGAAGTGAAAAAATCGATTTCGGTTGGGATTGCCGAAATGGCTCAAAATGAGGCTTTTTCAGAAAATGCCTCCTTAGTAGAAAGACAACCTGCTGAGGATAAAGTAAACTAATCGGCTGCAGCGCCTCTAAACAGAGAGTGTGCTGTCGATGAGAACTTACCATGGTAGATAACAGCATTATGGACACAAGCGTGCAGACAAATTCAGCAGTAGAGTCGGAAACCACACACTTTGGTTTCGAAACCGTCGCAAAAGACGAAAAAGTCGCGAAAGTAGCAGAGGTATTTCACTCTGTAGCCGCTAAATACGACATCATGAATGACTTAATGTCGGGTGGTGTTCACCGCTTGTGGAAGCGATTCACGATTGATTGCAGTGGCGTACGCCCTGGTCAACGTATTCTCGACCTTGGTGGTGGTACTGGTGACCTTACTGCGAAATTCTCGCGTATCGTTGGCGAAAAAGGCCACGTGGTTCTTGCTGATATTAACAACTCGATGCTGAATGTTGGCCGCGATAAGCTGCGTGATAGCGGTATTGTTGGCAACGTACATTACGTACAAGCGAACGCTGAAGAACTACCATTCCCTGACAACTACTTCGATTGCATTACTATCAGCTTCTGTCTGCGTAACGTAACCGATAAAGACCAAGCGCTGCGTTCAATGTACCGCGTACTTAAGCCGGGTGGTCGTCTGTTGGTTCTTGAGTTTTCTAAGCCAGTACTTGAGCCTTTATCAAAGGTTTACGATGCATACTCTTTCCACCTATTGCCAAAAATGGGTGAGCTGATTGCTAACGATGCAGACAGCTATCGTTACCTTGCAGAATCTATCCGCATGCACCCGAACCAAGAAACCTTGGAAGGTATGATGCAAGAAGCGGGTTTTGAAAATACGAAATACTTCAACCTAACGGGCGGCATTGTAGCGCTGCACCGTGGTTACAAGTTCTAGTCGAACTTGGTAGCAAGCTCGTAGAGCACGCTAAAAAATAAGAATAAAGATAGAACGGATAGGTTAAGGCTTATCCGTTTTCAAAGGTAAGGACAGTCATGCCATTTGATCCATTGGTCACCGCAGTTATTGAAACCTCTTTAAATACTTTCGTGAACGATGATCCCGCCTTGGTTCGTCGTTTGTCTCGTTTAAAGGGACAGATCATTCAAGTTAATTTGAAAGAGTTGAACAAAACACTCACCTTCGTTTTCAGTCAACAGATCGATGTGTTGTCGGAGTATGAAGGGCAGCCTGATTGCTACCTATCTTTGAATTTATCGGTGTTACCGGAACTGCGTGAGCAATCGAACATCACTAAGCTGATCAAACAAGATAAGTTGATTCTAGAAGGTGATATTCAACTGGCGCAGAAGTTTGCTCAACTGATGACAGACTGCAAGCCAGACTTGGAAGAGTGGTTATCTCGTGCGACTGGTGATGTGGTTGCGCATACCTTAGTGCAAGGTGTTAAAAACGTCGGTGGTTTTGTGGCGAAGCAAGCCACTAAGCATCAAAACCATGTTGCTCAGGTTCTGACAGAAGAGTGGAAGATTGCTCCAGCCCCGTTAGAAGTGGTGCACTTTTGCGACCAAGTTGATGACGTAAAAAGCTCAGTAGCACGCCTTGAAGCTAAATTGAACGCTCTGTTGGAGAAAGCATGACCCCAGCAGAACTGAAACGTCTTTATCATATTATCAAGGTACAGTTAGAGTACGGCCTTGATGAGTTGATGCCTGAGCACCAGTTAACGAAAGCCCCTTTGCTGGCGAGAAAGTCACTGTTTTGGCTTAAGAACAAACATCAAGATAAAGAGTTAGGTCAGCGTTTACGTCTTGCTTTGCAAGAGTTAGGGCCAGTGTGGATCAAGTTTGGTCAAATGATGTCGACGCGTCGTGACCTGTTTCCTCCTCATATCGCTGATCAACTCGCTTTATTGCAAGACCAAGTCGCTCCATTTGACGGCGCGTTGGCCAAGCAAGATATGGAAAAGGCACTGGGTGGTAGCCTAGATAACTGGTTTACCGACTTTGATATCGAGCCACTGGCTTCAGCTTCTATCGCTCAGGTGCATACTGCGAAGCTTAAAGAGAGCGGCCGCGAGATTGTTCTGAAGGTAATTCGCCCTGATATTCGCCCGGTGATTGATGCAGATCTAAAACTGATGCACCGAATGGCGCGTATAGTCGCTAAGTCGCTTCCTGAAGCACGTCGTTTGAAACCTGTTGAGGTGGTTCACGAGTACGAGAAAACGTTACTTGATGAACTGGATCTGCGCCGTGAGGCAGCGAATGCGATTCAACTGCGACGTAATTTTGAAGGCAGCGAAGAGCTGTATGTGCCAGAAGTTATTCCTGATTTAAGCAGTGAAACCTTGATGGTGTCAGAGCGAATCTATGGTATTCAAGTTTCAGATATTGAAACACTGAATGCTAACGGCACCAACATGAAGCTGCTGGCTGAACGCGGTGTGACGGTATTTTTCACCCAAGTGTTCCGCGATAGTTTTTTCCATGCAGACATGCACCCAGGTAACGTATTCGTTAACCCTGAAAATCCAGACAACCCTCAGTGGATTGGTTTGGATTGTGGCATTGTCGGCACGCTCAACAGCGAAGATAAGCGCTATTTAGCCGAGAACCTGCTGGCTTTCTTTAATCGAGATTACCGTAAAGTTGCGGAGCTTCATGTGGATTCGGGTTGGGTTCCACACGACACCAACGTCAACGATTTCGAATTCGCGATTCGTATGGTGTGTGAGCCGATTTTTGCAAAACCACTTGGCGAGATCTCATTTGGCCATGTGTTGCTAAACTTATTTAATACAGCAAGACGTTTCAACATGGAGGTACAACCTCAGTTGGTGCTTCTGCAGAAGACCTTGTTGTACGTCGAAGGCCTCGGTCGCCAGTTGTACCCGCAACTTGATTTGTGGGCAACGGCTAAGCCTTTCCTTGAAACCTGGATGATGAATCAGGTGGGGCCGCAAGCTGTGATTAATGCAGTAAAAGAGCGCGCGCCATTCTGGGCAGAAAAACTGCCAGAGCTGCCAGAGTTACTTTATGACAGCTTGCGTCAAGGTAAAGCGATGAATCACAGAATGGATCAGCTTTATCAAGGCTACCGAGATAGTAAGCGTCAGCAAGCAACTGGAAAGTTTTTGTTTGGCGTTGGAGCAACTTTAGTCGTATGCTCCGCAATATTAGTTTCAAGCCCTTATGAGCAGCTATCTATGGGCTGTGGCATCGCAGGTGTCACATTTTGGCTGCTAAGTTGGCGAGCTTACCGTCGTTAGACAGTAGACTTCCTTAATATTTTTTATGTGTAGACAGACCCGAGGACAATGACAATGGGTGGTATCAGTATTTGGCAACTTCTAATCATTGCTGTAATTGTAATTTTGCTATTCGGAACAAAGAAACTGCGCGGTATGGGCGGTGACTTAGGTTCAGCGGTTAAAGGCTTCAAAAAAGCAATGAGCGATGAAGATAAGCCTGCAGATAAGAAAGATGCAGACTTTGAACCAAAGAATATTGAACAGCAGAAGAAAGAAGCGAGCGCTGAAACAACTGCTGAAACAAAGAAAGACAAAGAGCAGGCGTAAATCGTGTTTGATATCGGTTTTTGGGAACTGGTATTAATATCTGTCGTTGGGTTAGTGGTTTTAGGGCCTGAGCGTTTGCCCGTTGCAATTCGCAGTATCTCCAAGTTTGTTGGGCAAGCGAAAAGCATGGCAAATAGTGTGAAAGATGAACTTTCTCATGAGCTTAAGGTGCAAGAACTGCAAGAAAACCTACGCAAGGCGGAAAAAATGGGTATGGAAGATTTATCTCCAGATCTAAAAGCATCAGTTGATGAACTCAAGCAAGCCGCTGCTGAGGTTCAACGTCCGTATGCTAAGCCTGAGTCTGATAAGCCAAGTGAGACTAAACCTAGTGTCACGGAAACTGTGGAATCTGAAACCATTCAGATCAACAGCGAAGCTTCAGCACCGTCAGATAAGAAAGCCGAATAGTCTCGCAAGGAGGAGTCGCCGTATACTTGAATCGCTAGATGTTTAAATAGATAGCTATTCAAGTAAATAACTATTCAAGTTGATACCAATTCAACTGGATAGATAGGTGCGCGGCTCCTTTTCGATCTTCCTGTTTAAGAGGTTTGACATGTCTTCGACTGAGCAGACACAGCCTTTAATTAGCCACCTTCTAGAACTACGTAATCGCCTACTACGTGCGATTGTCGCGGTTCTGGTCGTGTTTGTCGGGCTAATTTATTTTGCTAATGATATTTATGAATTTGTATCAGCACCTTTGGTAGATCGCCTACCTGAAGGGGCGACGATGATTGCGACCGATGTTGCATCGCCATTTTTCACACCACTGAAATTAACCTTAATCGCGTCTATTTTTATCGCGGTTCCGTTTATTTTGTATCAGGTGTGGGCTTTTGTCGCTCCGGGCTTATATAAGCATGAAAAGCGCTTGATCATGCCGTTGTTGGCTTCAAGTTCATTGTTGTTTTACTGTGGTGTGGCGTTCGCTTACTTCGTGGTATTCCCATTGGTATTTGGCTTTTTTACGGCCATATCATTAGGGGGAGTTGAGTTCGCAACCGATATATCGAGTTACCTTGATTTTGTACTCGCGTTGTTCTTTGCCTTTGGTATTGCTTTTGAAGTACCAGTCGCGATTATCTTGCTATGTTGGACAGGGGCGACAACGCCTAAAGCTTTGTCAGAAAAGCGTCCTTACATCGTCGTCGGTGCTTTCATTGTTGGTATGATGCTGACACCACCCGATATGATCTCGCAAACCCTGTTGGCGATTCCAATGTGTATTCTGTTTGAGATTGGTCTGTTCTTTGCGCGTTTTTATGTGCGTAAACCAGAAGAGGGTGATGAGGAAGAAGAGGCTGAATCTTAATTGGCAAAGAGCTGATCGTTAGAGCCCAGCAGCAAAAAATCACATAATAAAAAAGCGGCTATTGGCCGCTTTTTTATTATGTTTTGTTTATCGAATCTTTAACTGATAGCCACAGTTTTGGCATATATAGAGCTCTTTGATACCCAAAATTTTATGCCATAGGGTTCGATGTTGACGTTGTAAGTATTGTGAGTGGTCACACATATCTATTATCCCCATATGAATGCGGTTGATAATAGACTCATTGCCTTTTGTTCTCAAATATTATTTGTTAATACAATTAATTTAATTTAATTTACTGATAAATCTATAATAAATTGAATAAATCTCTCGCATTTTTAGTGGTTAACGCGTCAACCTCTTCAATCGTCATGCCTCTAAGATCGGCTATTCGCTGTGCAACCAACTCCGTGTACGCTGGCTCATTCCTCTTACCGCGATTGGGTGCCGGTGCTAAATACGGACAATCAGTTTCAAGAATGATGTAATTCATATCAAGGTGAGGGATTACTTTGTCCATGCCTGAGTTTTTGAACGTCGACACGCCTCCTAAGCCTAAATGAAAACCTAACGCATTGATTGCTTGAGCTTCCTCTAAGCTGCTGCCAAAGCAGTGAAACACACCACGTAAGCTGCCGTCTTGTTCTTGGCGAAGTAGTGCGAGTGTTTCTTCAATGGAATCACGGGTGTGGATGACGACAGGTAGGTCGAGGTCTTTTGCCCACTGCAATTGGGTGACGAAGGCCATCTCTTGTTCTGCTTTAAAGGTTTTATCCCAGTACAAGTCGATACCAATCTCACCTACGGCGATAAAGTCATGCTTATCAAACCAAGCTCGAACGGTTTTGAGGGTCTGCTCGATATTTGCATCTACGTAACAAGGGTGCAAACCCATCATTGAACGACATACCTCAGGAAACTGAGCCTCTGTCGCTAGCATTGGCTCGATAGATTCTAAATCGATGTTCGGCAGCAGAATGGTATCAATACCTTGAGCAAGCGCGCGTTGCACGACTTGTTCACGGTCTTCATCGAATTCGCTCGCGTAAATATGGGCATGGGTATCGATCATTGTTTTGTCCTGAAAGCGGTCTTTACTGAATTGTCATGAGTATACGGCAGTGTGAGGAGAAGGTCATTTTTTGCCATTTCTCCCTGTTTTTGAGTGGGTTTTATATTTTACTGTTAGCGTCCTGAGCCATCAGTGATATGCTTTTGCCTGTATTTTGCACTTTTCATATCTAAGCATTTCGGTGCTTAGACTAGGCAAGGAGAATCTAGTGTCTGTTTCAATTCAAGGTCAATTCCCAGGTCGCCGTATGCGCCGTATGCGTAAGCACGACTTTAGCCGTCGCCTAATGGCAGAAAATCAATTGTCTGTGGATGATCTAATCTACCCAATGTTTATTCTTATGGGTAAAGAGCGTCGTGAGCCTGTAGAGTCAATGCCAGGCGTTGAACGCCTGTCTATCGATCTTATGCTTGAGGAAGCGGATTACCTGTCAAAATTGGGTGTTCCTGCAATTGCTCTGTTTCCGGTAGTGAACCAAGATGCTAAAAGTTTATGCGCGGCTGAAGCTCATAACTCAGAAGGTTTGGTACAACGAGCAGTACGCTTACTCAAAGAGCACGTGCCAAATATGGGTGTGATTACTGACGTAGCACTGGATCCGTTCACTACACACGGCCAAGACGGCATCATCGATGAAGATGGTTACGTGATGAATGACGAGACGACTGAAGTCTTGATTAAGCAAGCACTATCACACGCTGAAGCGGGTGCTGATGTGGTTGCACCGTCGGATATGATGGATGGCCGTATTGGTAAAATCCGAGAAGCGTTAGAAGAAGCTGGCTACATTCATACCCAAATCATGGCGTACTCTGCAAAGTATGCATCGTGCTACTACGGCCCATTCCGTGATGCAGTTGGCAGTGCTTCGAACCTGAAAGGTGGTAACAAGAAGAACTACCAGATGGATCCAGCCAACAGCGATGAAGCGATTCATGAAGTCGCGATGGATCTTAATGAAGGTGCGGATATGGTGATGGTGAAACCAGGCATGCCTTACCTAGACATCGTGCGCCGTGTTAAGCATGAACTGCAAGCTCCAACGTTTGCTTATCAAGTATCTGGTGAGTATGCGATGCACAAAGCGGCGATTCAAAACGGCTGGCTGAAAGAGCGTGAAACCGTCATGGAGTCACTGTTGTGCTTTAAGCGTGCTGGCGCTGATGGCGTCCTGACGTACTTCGCTAAAGATGTCGCAGAGTGGCTTGCTGAAGATAACGCACAAGCTGCTGAGCACCTGCAAGGCAAGTAAGTACGATCAAGCAAATCATATGATCACCAAAGGGTTGGCCGTTGTGCCAGCCCTTTTGTTTTATGAGGATGAAACAAGATGTCAATCATCGTACGTGAAGGTTCGTTAGAAGAGGTCGTCTCTGTTGTTGAACAGATCTCCGAGTTTGCTAAGAACGAAAGCGTTGCTTCTCTTGCAGAGCGGCTTGCTGGGAAAAAGAGCCTGATTTTAGTGGCTGAAGACGATGACGTGCTGCTTGGTTTTAAGATCGGTTATGAATTGGATCAGCACACTTTCTATAGCTGGTTTGGTGGCGTGTTACCGATCGCAAGGAATAAAGGTGTTGCACAGGCGCAATTAGATACTCAAGAACAGTGGGTGAAGCAACAGGGCTACCAACAGCTAAAAGTGAAATCTCGTAACCAGTTTCCTGCGATGCTGCGTCTGTTATTGAGAAACGGTTACCTAATCGAAAAATTAGAAGAAAAAGAAGACATTAATGCCCATAGAATCCATTTTTTGAAGCAAATTTGAGCACTGCTGTTAACGGTTTATAAATTAAATGAGATTTATTATCATTTAAGTGTTGACTATTAAATGAGAATCATTATTATTAACTTTGTCTTAGGGAATGAGGAAATGTTCACAAGGATGTTAAGTACTCAAGTGTCAACTTGGTTACCCAACAGAATTCTCGCGAACTTGTACTAAGTTCTTTTTGACACGACATTGCTCACATTGCTTCCAGTGTAATTTATAGCTTTTAGGTAAAGCTGTGGTATTCAATTTGAATGGCTTTACCGGTTTTTGCTAGGCGACATCTTCGGGTGTCGCTTTTTTTATACCTTCATTTCAACAAGATGCATATTTAGTGGCACATATTTTTATGAATAAAACGCCATCAGTATTCTTTTCCACAACGCAAGATCGTAAAAAGATCGTTGATCATATGTTCGATCTGTAATTTTATTCTTTACTTTCATGAGCTTATTGTTGTTTTATTGCTTGTTGTGCTTAGTTTTCAACAAGGTGGATAAATAATATAAACAGAGTTATCCACAGAACGCTTGCGTCTAAGAACAAAAAATAACAACAAATCGATTATATCGAACACAACCGAGTGAACGGATACAGATCGACAACGTGGAATCCAACCAACAGACGTGGCATTCTTAACAGATAATTTCTGTACTTACTGGATACACAAACATTATGGCTCGTATTCCTGATAATCCATTGATTCTGATCGATGGCTCTTCTTACCTATATCGCGCGTTCCATGCCTACCCTGGCACCATGAGCAATGGTGATATCCCTACCAACGCTGTTTACGGTGTGGTTAACATGCTACGCAGCATGATGCGTCAATTTGCTTCTGATCGTATTGCGGTTATTTTTGATGCGAAAGGAAAGACGTTCCGTGATGACATGTACCCAGAGTACAAAGCAAACCGACCACCTATGCCTGACGATCTTCGTTGTCAGATAGAGCCTCTGCACAATGTTATTCGTGCGATGGGTTTACCACTTATCTCTATTCCTGGCGTTGAAGCGGATGACGTAATTGGTACGCTGGCTTCTCAGGCTTCAGCTCTCGGTATGCCTGTGCTTATCAGTACTGGTGATAAAGATATGGCGCAATTGGTGGATGATAACGTTACTTTGATCAACACCATGACCAACGTAGTGATGGATCGTGAAGGTGTTATCGAGAAGTTTGGTATCCCGCCAGAGTTGATCATCGATTATCTTGCTCTGATGGGCGATAAAGTGGATAACATTCCGGGTGTCCCGGGTGTCGGCGATAAGACTGCAACCGCATTGCTGCAAGGCATCGGTAGTATCGAAAAGTTGTATCAAAATCTTGATGATATTGCGGCACTTGGTTTCCGTGGTTCGAAAACCATGGCTAAGAAGTTAGCTGATAATAAAGCTAATGCTGATATGTCCTATCAGCTCGCAACAATCAAACTGGATGTTGAGCTTGAAGAGACGCCTGAGTCATTAGTAAAAGCACAACCCAATATCGATGAGCTGATTAAGTTATACGGTCAACTGGTCTTCAAATCTTGGTTGAATGAGCTACTTGAAGGTGGCAGTGGTGTCGTTGAGGCGGCTGAAAAATCTGCCGCAGCGGGAGCTGGATCAGTACGTAGCAGCGCTTCTGCAACAACGTCTACTGTAGAGATGAATACATCTGCCGTGACGATTGATCGCAGCAACTACGAAACCATCCTCGATGAAGCGTCATTCAATGTTTGGCTAGAAAAACTGAAAGCGTCTGAAGTATTTGCTTTCGACACGGAAACAGACAGCTTAGATTACATGTTCGCGAACCTTGTTGGCTTGTCATTCGCAACCGAAGAAGGCGTTGCCGCTTACGTACCTGTTGCCCATGATTACTTAGATGCACCGCAGCAGCTGGATCGCGATTGGGTACTTGAACAGCTTAAGCCAATTCTCGAAGATGATTCACAAGCAAAGGTAGGACAAAACCTGAAGTACGATATGAGTGTGCTAGCGCGCTACGGTATCGATATGAAGGGGATTAAATTCGATACCATGTTGGCGTCATACGTTTTCAATAGCGTAGGTGGTAAGCATGATATGGACAGCTTGGCACTGCGTTTCCTACAGCACAGCTGCATCTCATTTGAGCAAATCGCAGGTAAGGGTAAGAAACAACTTACTTTTAATCAAATTGAACTGGGTGAAGCTTCTCCGTATGCCGCGGAAGATGCAGACGTGACACTACGTCTTCATAACCGCTTGATGGAAAAC
The DNA here is from genome assembly GCF_015163545.1 of Vibrio sp. OPT24. NCBI lineage: Bacteria > Pseudomonadati > Pseudomonadota > Gammaproteobacteria > Vibrionales > Vibrionaceae > Vibrio > Vibrio sp. OPT24. The sequence goes on along the minus strand of NZ_JADDYI010000049.1, from coordinate 181,333 downwards.
ATCAATCAAGATGAAAAGCTTAAAACCATCTATGAAGAAATTGAAGTCCCGCTGATTCCTGTCATGTCTCGCATTGAGCGCACTGGCGTATTCATCGATGACATGTTGCTAGGCGCTCAATCGCAAGAGATTGCGGTTCGTCTGGACGAACTAGAGCAGAAAGCTTACGAGATTGCAGAGCAAGAGTTCAACATGAACTCGCCAAAACAGCTGCAAGCGATCCTGTTTGAGAAAATGGGTCTGCCTGTTATCAAGAAAACGCCATCAGGGGCACCTTCAACCAACGAAGAAGTGCTGCAAGAACTGGCGCTTGATTACCCGCTACCTAAGTTGATTATTGAGTATCGTGGCCTTGCGAAACTGAAGTCTACCTATACAGATAAATTGCCGAAGATGATCAACGCTGAAACAGGCCGTGTTCACACGTCTTACCACCAAGCGGTGACAGCAACGGGCCGTTTGTCTTCGACTGATCCAAACCTACAGAACATCCCAATTCGAAATGAAGAAGGTCGTCGTATTCGCCAAGCCTTCGTTGCACAACATGGTTGGAAGATCCTAGCGGTCGATTACTCTCAAATTGAATTGCGTATCATGGCGCACCTATCGGGTGATAAAGCGTTACTAGAAGCATTCCAACAAGGCAAAGATATCCACGCGGCAACGGCTGCTGAGATTATCGGTGTGGCCATTGATCAAGTTACCACTGAACAGCGTCGTCGTGCTAAAGCCGTTAACTTCGGTCTTATCTACGGCATGAGTGCTTTTGGTTTGGCTAAGCAACTGGGTATTCCTCGTGGGGAAGCACAGCACTACATGGACACTTACTTTGAACGTTACCCTGGCGTAATGCAGTACATGGAAGACACACGCAGCGCGGCTTCAGAGCAAGGCTTCGTTGAAACCATTTACGGCCGTCGTTTGCACCTTCCTGAAATTCAATCTCGTAATGGTATGCGTCGTAAAGCGGCTGAACGCGCAGCGATCAACGCGCCAATGCAAGGTACAGCGGCAGATATCATCAAGAAAGCGATGTTGTTAGTCGATGAGTGGATTCAAGCCGAAGGCGATGGTCGTGTGAAGCTATTGATGCAAGTACACGATGAATTGGTGTTTGAAGTGGAAGAGTCAGCTTTAGCCGAAATTGAAAGTAAAGTACAACAATTGATGGAATCCGCGGCAGAACTAGAAGTGCCGCTTGTGGCGGAAGCTGGCCACGGTGACAACTGGGATCAAGCCCACTAATCAGTTTTTGACCTTATTAAGCAAATTAGTATGAGCCAGTGCACAAACACTGGCTTTTTTTTGTCTCGAATAAAGATGAGCTGTGAAAAGAACTTAGATGTTTTAATAAAACATTCATGAAAAAAAACTACAAAAATTGTTTTCATTTCTGAGCAATTGTTGTACATTAAATCTTGTAGGGTACAGAGGTAAGATGTTCTATCTTTCAGACCTTTTGTTTCACGTTATTGGATTAGGCTGATTCAGCCGCCCCAGTCAGTATTTGACTGGGGCGTTTTTTCTTGTGCGAAAGAAAAATTTTTCCAACCTACGATTACTCCCGTAAACCCGCCCTTTTTAGTGTCTTTTCTTACGCTTTCTCAAGCACAGTGATAAACACCTGATTTGCCTTAGATCTGGAACTCGATCAGCATTTGGTAATTTAAATCCATCTCTAATTTGATTGTTTTATCATTTGAAATAACTTTTATTTTACAAATGGTCGGTAAAAGATAGGTAAGTCACGCCTTATTTATCAGTGTATTGAGCGGGTGAATGCTCAATGTACTCCATAATTTCTTGTTGTTTCTCAGTACTGTATTTTAGCGCTTCGGCGGTGATCTGGATGGATTGCGCCATAGAAGAGATATTGTGGGTCGCTTTTACCAAGGTTTGCTGCATGGGTTTTAGGATAAGTAGGTAGATAGCAGTCAACGCGATGACAATGACAGCGACCACAGCCACTAACGCAATGATGATCTTGGTCTGAATATCATCCAACAGCATTTGACTGGTCTTTTTAAAGGCGAGTCGAGATTGGTTTAAGGCTTGTGGGAGTTGATTGAGTGATGTCTTGGTAGAGCTGGCGAGCTTATTAATGCTTTCGACGGTCTGATTCAATGCTTGCTGCTGATCTTCACTGAGGTTGGGGTTGTTGACGATCGCCTGCAAAGATTGCGATATCACCTCAAGAGATTCACTTGCCTCCTGAGCATACTTCTCCATGCCATCGAGATCTAAGGTCATATCAACATTGACCAGAGCGGTCTCGGTCTTGGTCTGTTCTGCTTCAGAGGCGAGCCCTGTTAATGAGACCAGCATAAGTGCAATGATGGCCAATGGTGTTTTCCACATGAGTACTCCTTTCTCATTGTTCTGTTTATTTCGGTGTGTCTTTTAGTATGGTTCACTTCTATTGGTTTAAGCGGATAAATGCGGTCTCTATCGCTAATAATTCAGGCCTAACTCACTAATTTTCTGGCAAAAAAATACCCCGCTTTTATAGTGCGAGGTATTGATAAGGCTAAATCACTGGTTGTCAGTGCTTTAATCCCTAACTATAGATAAATCTATAGTTAGGAGAACTACTCTGAATCGTTGTGCTCTTCGTCCGCTAGCTCATCAATGAGTTGGTCAGCGAAAGCTGGGGCAAACCACTCATCCATCTTGGCACGCAGTTGGTCAACGCCGATGCCTTTCATTGAAGAGAAAACATCAACCGCAACATCACCACCGAAAGATTTCGCATCGTTACGGATTTTTAGTAGCTGAGCTTTACGCGCACCACTTTTCAGTTTGTCTGCTTTTGTTAACAAAACCTGTACTGGGATGCGGCTATCGATAGCCCAGTAGATCATTTGTTGGTCAAGGTCTTTCATTGGGTGACGGATGTCCATCAATACCACTAAACCTTTCAGGCTTTCGCGACGTTGTAGGTATTCACCTAGCGACTTCTGCCACTTTTTCTTTAGTTCAAGCGGTACTTGAGCAAAGCCATATCCAGGTAAATCGACGATATGACAACCATCCGTTACCTTAAATAGGTTGATTAGCTGAGTTCGACCGGGTGTTTTACTGGTTTTCGCCAAGCTTTTTTGGTTTGTAACGCGATTTAGCGCGCTAGATTTACCAGCATTGGAGCGTCCTGCAAACGCAATTTCGATCCCTTCGTCTTCTGGTAAATGACGAATATCAGGTGCACTGGTAATGAAATGCGTGTTTTGATAATGAATTTTTACGCTCACTGTTAACTCCATCTCGACTTTGTGTAGTCGATTGATTACTTTTTTGTGAATTTGTGTAAAATAACCGTGCTCGGCATAAGGTCGCCTATTGTACCATGAGTGGCAACATAGAGTGGTACTGGAAGCTTGATAATTATAATGGAATGTCATGAAGAAATTAGCGCTAATTTTGAGTCTTTTAGCCAGCTGCTCAGTATGGGCTCAAGGTAGTATTGAAGCTGGTAAAGCCAAATCACAAACATGTGTTGCCTGCCACGGTGCTGACGGCAACAGTCTGATCACTCAGTACCCTAAACTGGCTGGTCAACATGAGAAGTACCTAGAGAAGCAGTTAAAAGAGCTTAAACTCGGTATGACGAGTGGTGGTAAACAAGGTCGTAATGAACCTGTAATGGGTGCGATGGCGATGTCTTTATCTGAAGAAGATATGGCTGACCTAGCGGCATACTACGCCTCTCTACCTATTTCTAGTAACTCAACTCCTGAAAATGTTGTGGATGAAGGTAAAGTTCTTTACACCGCTGGTAACGCAGAACGTGGCGTAACGGCGTGTATTGCTTGTCACGGTCCTCGTGGTAACGGTACTGAACTTTCTGGTTTCCCTAAAATTTCTGGCCAGCACGCAGATTACATCAAGGCTCAACTTGAGAAATTCCGCGATGGTAGCCGTAATAACGACATGAATGCGATGATGCGTGATGTAGCTAAAAAGTTAACAGACGCAGATATTGATACCTTATCGAAGTACGTTGGTGGTTTACACTAATATGTCGGTTTCTTGCTCTTAGCCAGAGTAAAGAAATGTACGTTCGAGCGAGATTCAAGATACGCCCCGATCAGAAATGGTTGGGGCGTTTTCTTTTGTATTACTATTGCCTATGAGTGCCGTGTTCATATCTTATTTATCAATATGAGCTCAATTTGTGTACAAAAGTGTGAAGTCGCACTCTTGTAGTCTTTTTGTAACAAGGTAAAGTACCCGTCATCAGCTAGGAGCTGACTTAGATACGGATGGTCATCTAGTCTAACGGTATAGACAGAAACGGATCAGGCTAGGACAGCCCAGCAACAAGGTGTTAGAAAAGGATAGCCAAAACTCATCAGGACGATGAACAAAAAACAAATTTGGCATGGAAAGCACCAATAACAAATGGAGATTTGTGTACCAAGTTGAGTATGCAAATTTTGGCCGATATAGGCAGATTTAGAGAGCGATAGGTTTTCCTATCGCTTTTTTTATTGATTTGATGAAAAAACACCCAATACCTCTCCACTATAAACTCAGTTTCTGGTATGTTTCGCATCCCTGTTTAAGGATGTGCTATGTATACTTGTCCCTTATGCCATCACCAAGGCGTGAATCACTATTTTGAAGACAAACGCAGAGCTTATCTGCAGTGTCAGCAATGTGAACTGGTATTTGTTAAACCTGAACAAAGGTTAGAAGCAAAAGAAGAAAAAGCACACTATGATCTCCATGAGAACGATCCTAGTGATGCAGGCTATCGCCGTTTTTTATCTCGCATCGCAGATCCTCTAACAGACAAAATTTCATCTAACTCACACGGGTTGGATTTTGGTTGTGGCCCAGGCCCTACGCTATCTATTATGTTAGAAGAAGCCGGACACACCATGGAGTTGTACGATATCTATTACCACCCAGAACTCTCTGTGTTGGAAAAAACGTATGACTTTATGACTGCCACGGAGGTGATAGAGCATCTTTACCACCCAGACAAAGTGTGGCAGCAATGGTTGAATTTAGTTAAACCCAAGGGCTGGATTGGTCTTATGACTAAACTAGTAATAGACGTAGACGCGTTTGCTGGTTGGCACTACAAGAATGACCCGACACATGTCGTCTTCTTTAGTCGTCAAACATTCCAGTTTTTGGCAGAGCGGGATAAGCTCGAACTAGAATTTTTTGGAAATGATGTAATTTTACTGAGGAAAGTGCAGTAATGGGTCGTAGTAAGAAATCAAGAAAACCAGGAGCACTTGGCGCTCCGGAACCTATGGTTACTCGTAACCGTAGTGAATCTGATGTTGAAGGTCGTGAACGTAAGCGTGTTAAAAAGCGTAAAGGCCTTAAGTCTGGTAGCCGTCACTCAGATGGTAGCGAAGCAAAACAGCGCAAAGCTGCACTAGCTCGCGACCCTCGTTTAGGCAGCAAGAAAAAAATTCCGCTGATCGTTGAACCAGCGAAGAAGCCGACGAAACAAGAGCGCAAGCTATCTAACGAACAAGAGTTAGAGATGCTTGAGAATGATGCTCAACTGAATACACTATTAGATCGTATCGAAAATGGTGAAAACCTAGGTGCAGGTCTACAGAAGTTCGTTGATGAGAAACTTGATCGTATCGAACACCTAATGGGCCGCTTGGGTCTGCTAGAGCCAGAAGACGATGAAGAAGAGATTTTCGAAGAAGCACCTGTTGTTTCTAAGAAGAAAGCAAGCTCTGATGAAGACTTGTTATCTCAATTCGAAGACTTCGATTTAGACAGCTTTAAAGGTTAAGAGCCAATGAATGTAACCTTATTAGCAATTGCTGGCGGAATAATCATTCTCGGCTTGGGCTCTTATGCAGGTTACCTTCTACTTCAAGTGAAGAAGCAGACGGAGTTGCAAAAGCAGCATCAAGCACTTGCCATTGAAAAACGTAACGCAAAGATTTACGAGAACGTGAATACTTTGTGTCTAGCGGGTATTCAAGGGCAGTGTGATTTACCTGAGATCAGTATCCGAGTGTGTATCATTATGGATAATGTTCAGGGTGATGAGCGTGTCGATTTTGATTCTGAATATCCTGCTCTTTCTGAGCTGTACCATATCGTAAAAGACATGGCTCGCGGAGATGAAAGACAGGCACTGACCAAGAAAGAGCGCATGCAGCAGAATCTCACACGCCACAAGGCAGAGACTCGCTTGAATGATGCCGTCATCGAAGATTTGAAACGGTTGCAGGAGAAAATTAAACCTCTTAACAACCAAATCAATATTCAGATGATTTAGTCGCTAAGACTTTTAAAATTGAGGCTTGTTTAACATTTAGTTTTCAAAACGTGCTGTTTCAAGACGCGCTGTTTTTGAGATATACAGCTTTAAGACTCACGTCTTTAATACGCTTTGTCTTTAACAGATAATGTTAAATAAGCCTTCTTACCTTTTGCGTCTCGTTAATCCCGACGCTTTGTTAGTGATCAAGCTAGCAGTTCTGAGTTTTTGTCTAAAAAATTGATTTTGTCTTGAAACGACCTTACTGGTCGTGTGGCAAAATAACCCGTCTATATTTTAATGTATGTAAAATGATTTGAGAGACCTTAGGTTCTCGCGGATCTAAATTGGAATTACCGCTATGTCGAGCAAGCCAGTAACAACGAATCAGCAAATCGTTTGGGATCAAGAAATCTTAAACAAGTACAACTATTCGGGACCTCGTTACACTTCATACCCAACTGCGTTGGAGTTTCATGAAGCGTTTACCGTCGCTGATTACGACATGGCGTGTACGCAATACCCTGAGCGTCCACTCTCTCTTTACGTGCATATTCCGTTCTGTCACAAGCTTTGTTACTACTGCGGCTGTAACAAGGTCATTACCCGTCATTCGCACAAAGCGGATGAGTACCTAGATGTGATTGAACACGAAATTCGTCAACGCGCTTCTTTGCTGAATGGTCGCGAGGTGACTCAACTGCACTTCGGTGGCGGTACCCCGACATTCCTAACAAAAGTACAAATCACTCGTTTGATGATGATTCTGCGTGATGAGTTTAACTTCACGGCTGATGCTGAGATTAGTATCGAGGTTGACCCACGTGAGATTGAACTTGATGTACTCGACCACCTACGCCGCGAAGGTTTTAACCGCTTGAGTATTGGTGTTCAAGACTTCAATAAAGAAGTGCAAAAGCTGGTTAACCGTGAACAAGATGAAGAGTTCATTATTGCAATGGTTCAGCGTGCTAAAGAGCTAGGCTTCCGCTCTACTAATCTTGATTTGATCTACGGCCTGCCAAAGCAGACTCAAGCTTTGTTCGCGGAAACATTGAAGCAAGTGTTAGAAATGAAACCGGGTCGTTTATCGGTATTTAACTACGCACACATGCCGCAATTGTTTGCTGCGCAGCGTAAGATTAAAGACGAAGACCTACCAGAAGCTAAAGAGAAAATGGCTATCTTACAAGATACCATCGAAACGCTAACGGGTGCTGGTTACCAGTTCATCGGAATGGATCACTTTGCACTACCTGAAGACGAGCTAGCAGTAGCACAACGCGAAGGTATCTTGCATCGTAACTTCCAAGGCTACACGACCCAAGGTGAAGCTGACTTAATTGGTTTCGGTGTCTCTGCTATCTCTATGGTCGGTGATGCTTACGCTCAAAACCAAAAAGAGCTGAAGAAGTATTACGCTCAGGTGAATGACCTGCGTCATGCACTTTGGAAAGGTGTGGTATTAGACAGTGATGACCTAGTGCGTCGTGAGGTCATTAAACAGCTTATCTGTAACTTTAAGCTTGATAAAACCATGATCGAGTCTGAGTTTTCTGTAGACTTTAATGGTTACTTCAAAGAAGACTTAGGGCTACTGCAAACCTTCATCAATGATGAGTTGGTTGAAGTGGATGACAAAGAAATCCGCGTGACTTTGCGTGGCCGTTTGCTGATCCGTAACATCTGCATGTGTTTTGATAAATACCTACGTGCAAAGGCTCGCCAGCAGCAATTCTCTCGTGTGATTTAATTACACGTTCGAGAAACAAACATAAAAAATGCCAGCATCATGCTGGCATTTTTTTGTCTGTCTGTAAGTCAATTCTCTATCTACTTTACATCATGCTTTCTTTACTGCTTTGTCTTACGTTGCAGAGGTCGGTTGGCCATTGCTCAAAAGGAACCGGGCGACTGTATAAGAACCCCTGCGCCTGCGGGCATTTCAGCTGTTTGAGTAGATCCGCTTGTTGCTGAGTTTCTACACCTTCTGCGACTATGCTTACCTTGAAGCCCTTGGTGATATTAACGATTGCTGCAACGATAGAGCTGTCTAGGTTCTCCTTATCCAACTTGCTAACAAAGCTGCGATCGATTTTAAGGCAGTCAAATGGCAGCTTATGTAAGTACGCTAACGATGAATATCCTGTGCCAAAATCATCAATCGCAATGGAAACACCCAGTGCTTTTAAAGTCAGCATGTTGTCGATGATCATGGGGTCATTATCTACGATGCGCGATTCGGTGATCTCTAACGTAAGATTGTTAGCCGATAGCTTTGTCTCACTCAGTATGGATTGGACTCGATCAACAAAGCTACTTTCACTCAACTGGTCGACGGAGAGGTTAACGTGAATTGTGAAGTCTTTACCCCATTTTCCTGACGCGATCGCGATGGCGGTATCCCGACAAGATTTGTGCAGGATTTGCTGGCCGATGTCGTAAATAAGCCCAGTCTCTTCTGCAAGTGGGATGAAATCTAATGGTGAGGCGACGATACCATCGTCTGTTATCCAGCGTGCTAAGGCCTCCGCACCAATTGTTGAGCCAGATTCAAGGTCAATAATTGGCTGATAAAAAGGCTCGAACTGTTGCAGTTCGATGGCTTTGTTCATACGAGCGAGCATTTTAGTTCGGTGCCTAGAAGCTTTGCCCATCTCGGGGCTGTATACGCTGACACGAGTCTTATCTTGCTTTGCGTTGCTGAGTGCAATGCTGCTATTGCGTAGCCACAGCGTAATATCTTGCTCGTTAGAGACTCCTACGACTCCAATTGAAACATTAATGACAACATTTTCTGACTCCATAGCAAATGGAGACGCAAAGGTTTGAAGTAAGCGGTTGGTCAGTAATTGAATATCGTCATCTTGGGTGACATTAGGGGCATAGATTGCAAATTCGTCGCCACCAGTACGGGCTAATAGGTATTCACTAGGCAGTGTGCCTCTTAGGCGTGCTGCCGCGATGATAAGCAGTTGGTCACCATTGTAATGACCTAAGCTGTCATTAATGTCGCGAAAGCGATCAATACCCACTAAATACAGAGTGCCTTTTTCGATATCGCCATTTGTCTTAGCGGCCTCAATAAAGCCTTCACGGCTGTATAGTTTGGTTAGCGAGTCATAGGTAAGCTGAGCTTGTAATTGCTGGAATGAAGCTTTTAAATTGTTGGCCATCTCATTAAAGGCTTCTACCAACAGGCTGGTTTCGTAGATGTTATTGCCAGATTTTGGCATGCCGCTGTCCCAGTCGCCGTTCGCGAGACGTTTGGCGGCATCTGCTGTGGAGGTGATGGGTTGGGTAACTCGATTAAAGGCGATCAATCCTGCGATAATACCGATACAGCTGAGAAGCAGTCCAAGTAGCCAGCTATTTCTTTGGTTTTTAGGTAAATCACCAAGCAGGTTGGTTTCAGGGATCGACATACCAATAAACCAATTGATGCCGTGATCATCTTGATAAGGCGTGATCTGATTGAAGTATTGTTCACCATCAAGAGTAAATTTGAAACGTTGCACGCCCATATTTTCAATCAAATGAAATTGGTCAACGTAACTGGCGCTCTCTTTTATGATGGGGTTAGCACTTTCTGTTGCTAATAAGCGCTGACCTTTATGAGTTTTACCGGTTCCCCAAGAGACAACGCTGCCCCCACCAGAGTGCGCCACCAAGCGCTGCTGTTGGTCAATAATATAGACAGAGGCATCGGTTTCGGCTTTTAGGTTTCTTAAGAAGGCGTTGAAAGTGTTGATCTTGATGTCACTGACAATCACGGCTTTAAATTCGTTGTCGTCATAGATAGGTGCTAGGGCTGAAAGCGTGATCTCTTGGCGTTCATCAGCGTTGGCGTAAATGGGCGACCAAGAAGCTGTTTTTTGATTAACAACAGGCGTGTACCAAGGACGAATTCTCGGATCGTATCCCGAAATGACGGAGCGAATGTCTTCACTAATCGTGCTGCCGCGATAAATGACAAGTTGATCTTGGGTTCGGTCATCTTGCACCATCAAGGTATAACCATTGTTGGCTTCTTGACGAAAGCCAACGTAGTTACCGTCTTCAGAGCCAAAGCCGATCACATCCAGTTGAGGAACGGCCTGAAAATGCGTAGAGAACTTATAAAGAATATAGTCTTGAACTCTGCTGAGGTTCCCCGATTGATAAAGGTGGTGGTAACCGATGTTGTGGCTCAGCGAGAGGTTGGCGTGAAACGGTTTTTCTAAAAACTCAGAAAGACTTTTATGAACGTTGTCTGTGAGTGATGTTAGTTGTCGCGCACTAAGATCACTCACCATTTCTTTGTAGCTTTGCTTTTGAGTAAAAACCATTACGCTCATAGTGAATAGAAAAATCATCACGAATGGCAGAACCACAGCGGTTCTTAATGTAATTTTTGTTTTCAAAGACATCGTCGCTACAACTTTAGTGAATGGCATACCTTAATTGTACCGACACTACTCAAACCAAGCGACTCTTTTTTGGGTTAAAAAGTCGCTGCATCGAAAGTCATATCAGGTCAGTACAGTTCTTTGAGTTTACGGGTTAGGGTGTTTCTGCCCCAACCTAAAACCTTAGCTGCATCTTGTTTATGACCATTGGTATGGTTGAGTGCAGCCTCGAGCAGTATACGTTCAAACTCTGGTAGAGCGTAAGTGAGCAGCTCTTTTTCTCCTGAATCAAGCGCACATTTCGCCCAATTCGCGAGCAGTTGCTGCCAGTTATCCCCAGAACCTGAAGTGGTCACGACTTTTTCTTCCAACAATTCCGGTGGTAGATCGGAAGGCAGTATCTCGCTGCCGCTAGCCATCACCGTTAACCAACGACAAATATTCTCAAGCTGACGTACGTTACCAGGCCAATTCAGTTGGTTGAGCTTTAGAATCGTTTCTGGATGCAGTGTCTTCACTTCAACGCCTAACTCTTCTGCAGCTGAGGCTAAAAAGTGGTGAGTCAGCTTTTCAATGTCCTGTTTACGTTCGCGTAGTGCTGGAATATGAATTCGAATGACGTTAAGTCGATGGAAAAGGTCTTCACGAAACCCACCTTCATGAACTAATCGTTCGAGGTCTTGGTGGGTCGCTGCGACGATGCGAACATCGACCTTAACTGCAGAGTGACCACCTACGCGATAGAACTGACCATCAGAAAGTACACGCAATAGACGAGTTTGAATATCGAGTGGCATATCACCGATTTCATCAAGAAACAGCGTGCCGCCGTTAGCCTGCTCAAAACGTCCTTGGCGAACACTGTTAGCACCAGTAAACGCGCCTTTTTCGTGGCCAAATAGCTCTGATTCAATGAGATCTTTAGGAATAGCCGCCATATTAAGGGCGATAAATGGCTTTTTCGCTCTTGGGCTGTGTCGGTGCAAAGCATGCGCGACGAGCTCTTTACCCGTACCTGACTCACCGTTAATAAGAACCGAAATGGATGAACGAGATAAACGACCAATAGCGCGGAAAACTTCCTGCATCGCAGGTGCTTCACCAATGATTTCTGGCGCATTAGTGTCTTCAGTTACTTCGCTGGCTTGTTCGCGTTTCTGTTCATGGCTATGCGCAATCGCTCGCTCTACCAGAGTCAGTGTTTCATCGATATCAAACGGTTTAGGCAGATACTCAAAGGCCCCTTTTTGGTACGCATTGACTGCTGCATCTAAGTCTGAGTGCGCGGTCATAATAATGACGGGTAGATCAGGCGATCGCTGATGAACTTGATGTAACAATTCAATCCCGTCGATACCAGGCATTCTAATATCAGATACTAATACATCTGGCGTTTCGCGCTCAAGAGCAAGCAATACGCTCTCTGCGTCGGCAAATGTTTCGCACTTTATGTCCGCAGAAGACAGTGTTTTCTCTACTACCCATCGGATAGAGCTGTCGTCATCAACGACCCAAACGTATCCCTTACTCATAATTCAATTCCTTTACAGCCAATTCTATTGTGATAATCATTGTTGTTTTTATTTTTCGGTATTCTTTTTTGCCTTTAAAGCTCGGTTTTCCATTGGGATCTAGCTTCACTTATATCGGCAAGTAAATCGTGAATGTGGTATTTCCTGGCCAGCTTTCAACGTCAATTTTCCCATTGTGTTGATCGATCAGGTTTTGCGATATGGATAACCCTAATCCCGTGCCACCTTCTCGCCCGCTAACCATTGGGTAAAACAGTGTGTCTTTTAATTCATCAGGAATACCTGGGCCGTTATCGCTGATCTCAATACGAGCAGCGAGTTTGTGCCGTTGACCATGAATATTGGCTTGATGCACCGTTCTGGTGCGAATGGTGATTTTTCCTGATTCTTGGGTTTTTAAAATCTGTGCAGCATTGCTCACGATATTGAGCATGGCTTGTTCAACTTGGGCGGAATCCATCAAAATCGCGGGCAAGCTCGGGTCGTAATCTCTTTCGATAGCGAGTGTTGAACCTGATTCGAGTTCAACGAGTTGTCTTACTTTTTCGAGTATTTGATGGAGGTTCTCTTCCGATTTTGTTCCTGGCTTTTGTGGACCAAGAAGGCGGTCGACTAACGCTCTCAAGCGGTCGGCTTGCTCAATAATGATCTGCGTATACTCATTAAGGGACTGATCGGGCAGCATTTTTCCAAGCAGCTGCGCCGCGCCTCTTAATCCACCTAACGGGTTCTTAATTTCATGCGCTAACCCTCGCACCAGCAGCTTAGCCGCTTGTTGTTGCGCGTGCTGGTTTAGCTCTTGGCTGAGTCGTCTTTGTTGGTCTATCTTGCGCATCTCTACCAATAGCAAGGTCTCACGTTGCCAAGATATTGGGCTCACTGTCACTTCAAGCATTAATGGGCGGTTATCGACAACAAAGGTAACGTCACTGTCGGTAATGCTCTGGCCACTTTGCAGAGGTTGTGTCAGGAGGGCTAAATCGAGAGAGGCATGTTGGATGAGTTGACTCAATGGATGATCAACGATGCGTCTCGCACTTTGTGAAAAGAGTTGTTCAGCCGATGGGTTGGCGTATCGCACATACAGTTGCTCATCGAGCATCAATGTCGAGGTCACCATATTATCGAGAATGGCACTGGAAAGTTGATGTGTATCTATGCTGTCGCGTTTCGCTGATCGATTCACTATTTCGTCCTTGAACTGGTGTTTTCTCACTGCACCAATTTGGTGCGTAGCTAAGTTCAAGTATGGCGCATATCAATCAGAAGCTAAAGTTAATTCATTAAAGTTGCTGAAAGCTGTTGAGAACAGGTGAAAAGCTGAGGTAATTCCGTCTCTTTTAACACACAGGCCTACTTGATCGTCGCTCGATGTAAATACACGGTGACTGGACTAGTAGATGCAATAAGCTTGCCGCTTCTATGTGCTTGAATTGCAATGGTGTGAGTACCTCGGTCTATGCCCTTTAGTTCCCAGTGATATTGGGTTTGTGGAGCGCCATAACGACGACCATCAAGCATGAGTTGTAATTGTTCCCCGATACCTAGCTTTCGGCTCAGTTCTATTTTAATAGGGATTAAGCCGCGGTTGCTGCGGATGGTTTGATCGTGAACGGGAGTCAGCATAGTCAGTGTTAACTGAGTAGGGAGTTCTCGTTCTGTGGTGTTGTCGGCTGTTGGCTGATCATGAACTGGCGCAGTCACTTTCGTTGTCGATGAAGCCGAGGAATCAACGGGTATCGAGCTTTCAAATTTAGGCGCGGGCGCAGAAGCTTGTACGTCAGGTAAGTGAAGAGACTTGGCATTTTCAGCGGTGGGCATATCACTAAAGTGGAGTACGCCCTCGCTATCTTCCCAGGTATATACCGTTTGAGAAGAGCATGAGAGTGCGACTGTTAACCCGATCAGGAACAGTATATTTTTCATATCTTTAGCCTCTTTTAACCGCTAGGTGACTTCACGTTTGGCGTTGATTTTATTGTATTTATAGCAGCAGCCTCTGAAGGCTTTTGTCTAAGGTATGGTACGAGGAGGGGGGCGTCGAGAGAATAAAAAAAAGGCCCACCTGCGAGGCGAGCCTAATATTTTTTAGCACTTCTTACATGTTGCAGTAAGAGTCACTACACGATTATTAATCGAGGATTAAACTGAGTAGTACAGTTCAAACTCAAGTGGGTGTGTAGCCATGTTCACGCGTTGTACGTCGTCAGATTTCAGAGTGATGTAAGAATCGATGAAGTCGTCAGAGAATACACCGCCAGCTGTTAGGAACTCACGGTCGTCGCTAAGTGCTGCAAGAGCTTCTTGTAGAGATTCCGCAACTGTTGGGATTTCAGCTGCTTCTTCTGCAGGAAGGTCGTATAGATCTTTGTCCATAGCTTCGCCTGGGTGGATCTTGTTCTTGATACCGTCAAGGCCAGCCATAAGCATTGCTGAGTAGCATAGGTATGGGTTAGCTGCTGGATCACCAAAACGTAGCTCGATACGACGTGCTTTAGGGCTTGGTACTACTGGGATACGGATAGAAGCAGAACGGTTACGTGCTGAGTAAGCAAGCATTACCGGTGCTTCGAAACCAGGTACAAGACGCTTGTACGAGTTAGTTGATGGGTTAGCAAATGCGTTGATTGCACGAGCGTGTTTGATTACACCACCGATGTAGTAAAGCGCCATTTCAGATAGGCCGCCGTACTTATCACCAGCAAACAGGTTTACACCGTCTTTTGCTAGAGATTGGTGAACGTGCATACCAGAACCGTTGTCACCAACTAGTGGCTTAGGCATGAATGTTGCTGTTTTACCAAATGCGTGAGCAACGTTGTGTACAACGTACTTGTAGATTTGAGTTTCATCAGCTTTCGCTGTTAGCGTGTTGAAGCGAGTTGCGATTTCGTTTTGACCCGCAGTTGCTACTTCGTGGTGGTGAGCTTCAACAACTAGGCCCATCTCTTCCATTACTAGACACATTGCTGAACGGATGTCTTGAGATGAATCGACAGGAGCTACTGGGAAGTAACCGCCTTTAACGCCAGGACGGTGACCTTTGTTACCGCCTTCGATGTCAGAACCTGTGTTCCAAGCTGCTTCTACGTCATCAATCTTGAAGAAAGAACCAGACATGTCGTTTGAGAACTTAACGTCATCAAATAGGAAGAATTCTGGTTCTGGACCAACTAGAACTGTGTCTGCGATACCTGTAGAACGTAGGTACTCTTCAGAACGTTTAGCGATAGAGCGTGGGTCACGGTCGTAGCCTTGCATTGTTGCAGGCTCAAGAATGTCACAACGGATGTTTAGTGTTGCGTCTTCTGTGAATGGGTCTAGTACAGCAGATGCAGCGTCTGGCATCATTACCATGTCAGATTCGTTAATGCCTTTCCAACCAGCTACTGAAGAGCCGTCAAACATTTTACCTTCTTCAAAGAAGTCAGCATCAACTTGGTGAGAAGGAATAGAGATATGCTGCTCTTTACCTTTTGTATCAGTAAAACGTAAGTCGATAAATTTAACTTCGTTCTCTTGGATCAGGGATAGTACATTTTCTACTGACATCTTGGATAACCTCCAGTGTTATTAATTCGGTATTAGCTCGATTCGGTTGAAACTAGCATTGATTAATGTCTGTATGTGCATTAATCGATGCTGATTTATCTATAGCCAAAAACGTGCCAAAAAAATTATTCCATTAATTTCAATGATTTACTTGTTTAACTGTTTTGTTCTCTTTGGTTTTTGCACCAAAATGATCTCTATCTGCACTTGTTTGGTGCAATCGTTTGTCTGTGCACCAAGATGAGTCATGAACGAATACTATTCAGCAATGAATTGCTTAAGTTGTCAATCCACTTTTACGGTTTTGAGAGAGATTCGGCTTGAAGCTGATTTGGTAATGATTCTTCAGAGTCATATAAAATGGACGGTTGGGTACGATACTGAATCAAAGTTAAGCGGATATGAATCGCTAATAAAGAAAAAAGCCTTGGTTCAGATCACATATTTCTGGGTTTTTGTCTAGAATCTGGTATATTATTGACCGTTTTTTAAATCAAGCTAGCGGTTATTATCCAAACTTTTGAGATAAGTGACGGCTACTTTTATGAGTGAATCGAGAATCCATGTCTACTCCACAGATTGATAAGTTAAGAAATATCGCGATCATCGCGCACGTTGACCACGGTAAAACGACTTTGGTTGATAAACTGCTACAACAGTCAGGCACTCTTGAGTCTCGTGGTGAAGCTGAAGAGCGTGTCATGGATTCGAATGACATCGAAAAAGAGCGTGGCATTACCATTCTTGCTAAGAACACAGCAATCAACTGGAATGATTACCGCATCAACATCGTAGATACTCCGGGACACGCGGACTTCGGTGGTGAAGTTGAGCGTATCATGTCTATGGTTGATTCAGTTCTTCTGATCGTAGATGCAGTTGACGGCCCAATGCCTCAAACTCGTTTCGTAACGCAAAAAGCATTCGCACACGGTCTTAAGCCAATCGTTGTAATTAACAAGATTGACCGCCCAGGCGCTCGTCCTGATTGGGTTATGGATCAAGTATTCGACCTTTTCGACAACCTAGGTGCTACTGATGAGCAACTAGACTTCACCGTTGTTTACGCTTCAGCTCTAAACGGTTGGGCAACAATGACTGAAGGCGAAACTGGCGAGAACATGGAACCATTGTTCCAAGCTGTTGTTGATACAGTTGAAGCGCCTGCAGTTGACCTTGACGGCCCACTACAAATGCAAATTTCGCAACTTGATTACAGCTCTTACGTAGGTGTTATCGGTGTTGCTCGTGTTACTCGTGGTTCTGTTAAGCCAAACCAACAAGTAACTATCGTGAATGCTGAAGGCAAAAAACGTAACGGTAAAGTAGGTACTGTACTTGGTTACCTAGGTCTTGAGCGTCACGAAGTAGATCAAGCTAACGCTGGCGACATCATTGCAATCACAGGTCTTGGTGAGCTGAAAATTTCAGACACTATCTGTGACGTAAACAATGTTGAAGCAATGGAACCACTGTCTGTTGATGAACCAACAGTAACAATGACTTTCCAAGTAAACACTTCTCCGTTCGCGGGTAAAGAAGGTAAGTTTGTAACTTCACGTAACATCCTTGAGCGTCTTGAAAAAGAATTGGTTCATAACGTTGCACTACGTGTTGAAGAAACTGAAAGTCCAGACCGTTTCCGCGTATCAGGCCGTGGTGAGCTTCACCTTTCTATCCTGATCGAAAACATGCGTCGTGAAGGTTTCGAGCTTGCAGTATCTCGTCCAGAAGTAATCATCAAAGAAGAAGATGGTCAGAAAATGGAACCGTTCGAAACGGTGACTATCGATGTAGTTGAAGAGCACCAAGGTGCGATCATGGAAAGCATCGGTCTACGTAAGGGTGAGCTAACAGATATGGCACCAGATGGTAAAGGCCGTGTTCGCATGGACTTCATGATGCCTTCTCGTGGTCTTATCGGTTTCCAAACTGAATTCCTTACAATGACATCGGGTTCTGGTCTTATTTACCACTCGTTCGATCATTACGGTCCTTACAAAGGCGGTATCATTGGTCAGCGTAACAACGGTGTTCTAATCTCGAACGCGACTGGTAAAGCACTGACTTACGCATTGTTCTTCCTTCAAGCTCGTGGTCGTCTATTCACAGAGCACGCTGATGAAGTTTATGAAGGTCAAGTAATCGGTATTCACAACCGTTCAAACGACCTGACAGTAAACTGTCTGAAAGGTAAGCAACTAACGAACGTTCGTGCATCTGGTACTGATGAAGCACAAGTTCTTTCTCCACCGATCAAGCACACTCTAGAGCAAGCTCTTGAGTTTATCGATGAAGATGAACTAGTAGAAGTAACGCCACTAAACGTACGTATCCGTAAGAAGCTTCTTACTGAAAACGAACGTAAGCGTGCAGCACGTCCAGCTAAGGCTTAATTGCCAGCAGACTAGCTTCTAGCTATCAAGCAGTTTTAGAATAAGTAAGAAAGCCCCGAGTAGCCTAGCTGCTCGGGGCTTTTGTTTTGTGTGCGGCTTGGAAAAGTATCGAAAACCATCAGCTGTGTGAGGTTCCTTATCACACTCGTGCCTCGCTGTAGGGAATGACGGTAGTTTGCTTAGATTCAGGTCAACGAGATGCGAGATACAAAGAGCATTCAAGTATTCGTCATCCTCAAGAGGGAGGACCGGCCGAGTTGGGGATTTAGCTTTTGATACCTAGGTGACTTTTAACAAATAGAGCCCGTTCTTCGACTGACATAAATGGAACCTCGACAACCTCATAACCCAGTTCTTGGTAGACTGTTACTAAAGCGTGGTGAATTTCTAAGGCTTCTTCAAACGGATAAGGGCGCACTTCATCTTGCACATAGATAGAAGCCTCTGGGCGGCAGAATAGGACTTGTGAATGATAGCCTTGGCTCGCTTCTCGGTAGGTCGCATCAATATCGAGATTCGCCTGAGCTAAGTAACCGCAGATATCTGGAATCGCACGGTCGAGAAACGCAATCTGGTGTTGATTCGCTTGCTCTTTTTGCTCACTCATCACAGTCAAGCACAAGTGAGCAAAGCCCGGAAGGTCTAACCAAGGTAATATACCGTTCTCAAGTTGACTCTGCTGTTCTATCAACTGGCGAGAGGACTCAGCGAATATCGGGTAACCGATGTCACCCAAGGCATTAATTAGTGTGGTTTTACCAGCCCCTGGGCCGCCAGTAACAATGATTGGGTTCATACGGATTTATCTTAATTCGTTTCTAATGGCACTACTTCTGATTGAGTTGAGCTAGGAATTTATCCGACTCTGCTATTGCCGCATTCATCTGCTCTATTGCATAGGCGATGTCTTTTTCTAAGCTCATAAACTCTCCCTGCAACGAACCGACAGCGCTCGCATTTAGGTTGTGCTTGAGATAAAGCGTATTGTCGCGAAGGGTGTTGAGTACAGGGTCCATCTTTTTCTCGGCACGTTTCATCGCTGAAAGCATCGTTTGGTAAGACGATTTAGTCTCACGCAGCTTTTGCTCACTTGAACGACGCAGTGAGTCGCTAGTGTAAAGGTCTAGTTCACTTTGCCATTCGGCGAATAGCGCATCTGATACATCTTCAATAGCAGCAATCCGGTCACTGACATTTTGCGCGGCTTTCTCGCTGTCTTGGTATTTATCATTGATTTGGTTGTACATGTCTTCAAGGTCGCCACCGTTGAAGTTAGTCAGGCTGCTGAGCGCCTCTAGCGCGCTACTAAACTCTTCCTGAGCATCCTGCTGCGACTCTTTAGCGTCTTCCACTCTATCGACCATAATGTCGCGCTTGTGGTACCCCACTTGCTCCATAGCCGAATAATAAGCGGACTGGCATCCAGTTAGGGTAAAAATAGAGAGGACTATAACTATTAAATAAGGCATCCTAGTTTCCTATAGTTAAATAAAGGAATATTAATTAGGACTATGAACGAGTTACCAGGGAGTTACAAGTTGAAGATAAAAAACGCAATCACTGGAAGCATCCAGTTTTCCCGCTATCTTCTCACGCGAATGACACACGATAGAGTCAATGTGAATGCCGGGTACTTGGCGTACATTACTTTGCTCTCAATTGTGCCGATGTTGACGGTTCTGCTCTCTATTTTGTCGTCATTCTCAATTTTTGCTGATGTTGGGCTCGTGATTCAAAACTTCGTTATTACCAACTTTGTTCCTGCGTCTGGGGATGCGGTGCATGGTGCCTTGTTAGAGTTTGTCGCCAATACTGGCAAAATGACAGCGGTAGGTAGTGTGTTCTTATTCGTTGCTGCACTGATGTTGATCTCCAATATCGATAAGAACCTAAACTACATCTGGCGAGTAACGGAAAAGCGACGTGCCGTGTTGTCTTTTTCCATGTACTGGATGGTGCTGACCCTTGGGCCTATTCTAGTGGGCGCTAGTATTGCAGCGACCTCTTACGTGACGTCATTGAATTTGCTGCAAAACGAAGTCGTATCGAGTGCATTTAATACCATTATTCGCAGACTTCCTTTGATTCTCTCTTTCTTTGCGTTTTTTGGCCTATATCTTCTTGTTCCAAACAAAAAGATACACTTTTCTCATGCCGCGGCAGGTTCTTTGGTGGCGGCAATTTTGTTTGAATTGAGTAAGAAAGGCTTTGCAGCTTACATTACTCAGTTTCCGTCTTACCAGTTGATTTACGGCGCGCTAGCGGCGATCCCGATTCTCTTTGTTTGGGTTTATTTGTGTTGGCTGATCGTGCTAGTCGGAGCTGAAGTGACAGCCGCGCTTGGTGAGCACGAACAGTGGAGTGACTCGCAAGAAATGGTACACTCAGCGGATAACGATGAAATTCCAGAACAAGGAAACAACAGTGATAGCCCTGATTCAAAGAGTAAGTGAAGCTGCCGTTCGAGTTGATGGCGAAGTAGTTGGTGAGATTGAACAAGGCTTATTGGTTCTATTAGGCGTAGAAAAAGGTGATGACGAAGCCAAAGCCAAACGTTTGATGGAACGAGTAACAACTTATCGTGTCTTTGAAGATGAAGACGGAAAAATGAACCTCAACGTAAAACAGGTTGAAGGTAAAGTGTTGGTGGTTTCTCAATTCACACTGCCAGCCGATACAAAAAAGGGAACTCGAGCGGGCTTTTCTCGTGGAGCAAACCCTGAAGATGCGGAGCGTCTTTACGATTATTTCTCTAACCAATGTGAATCAGTATTGCCAACGGAACGTGGCCGATTTGCAGCCGACATGAAAGTGTCATTGGTTAATGATGGCCCAGTAACATTCTGGCTGCAGGTTTAAACTTAAAAGGATAAGCATGTTTAAACTGATAACACCGACCACCGAAAATCAACTGAACAAGTATTACCATTTTCGTTGGCAGATGCTGCGTGAACCTTGGCGAATGCCGGTAGGTTCCGAGCGTGATGAATATGATGCCATGAGTCACCATCGCATGATTGTCGATGGTCGTGGCCGTCCGATGGCGATTGGCCGCCTTTACATCACTCCAGACCTCGAAGGTCAGATCCGTTATATGGCGGTAAAGAACTCTCGTCGAAGTAAAGGCATGGGCTCATTGATTTTAGTGGCGTTAGAGTCACTGGCTCGCCAAGAGGGTGCCAAACGTCTAGTGTGTAATGCACGTGAAGATGCGATCTCATTCTATGAGAAAAACGAATTTGAGCGTCGTGGTGAAATTAATGACCAGCGTGGTCCAGTTCGTCATCAGCAGATGGTGAAACACCTTGATCCGATGGCTGATGTACTGCGTAAGCCTGAATGGTGTAATGAGCTACAACAGCGCTGGGAAAATCAAATTCCGATCAGTGACAAGATGGGTATCAAAATTAACCAATACACGGGTTATCAGTTTGAATGTAGTGCTCAGTTGAACCCAAACCTTAATCCTCACAACACCATGTTTGCAGGCTCAGCTTTCACCTTAGCGACATTAACAGGCTGGGGAATGACTTGGTTGTTGATGAAAGAGCGTGGACTTACTGGTGATATCGTTCTGGCTGACAGTAATATTCGTTATCGTCACCCGGTTGAGCAAAACCCAGTCGCTGCTACTTCATTGGATGGAATCAGTGGTGATTTAGATCGTCTCGCTTCAGGTCGAAAGGCTCGTATCATTATCCACGTGACTATTCATAGTGGCGATGTTGAAGCGGTTGAATTCACGGGCACTTATATGCTGATCCCTGACTACAAAAAGCGATTATCAACAGACACTAACGTAAGCGTATAGCTGACACTGACTAACAGATACAAGGCGCCTACTCCTGTGGAGTGGCGCTTTTTTGTTGGCAGTTATTAATCTCCGAATATTTCGCTTGGTCGAGCTTTCCTGAGATTTGATGGCATTGGTCAGTTAAGGTGATGGAAAGTGTGTGTTTGCTAGTTTCTAGCAAATCGAGTTCTCCTGAGACCTCGCCAGTTAACGTTTGAATCCTTTGCGAACCTTGCGCTTCAGCGGATGCACCAATGATGTGCGTTGGTTCAAGGGTGAAACGGCCACGGTAAAAACTGGCATTCAGTTCTGGGACTTCAAATACATTATTACTCGAGGTTTCAGAAAGCTTATCGTTAAAGGTCATCATGCCTTGGCGAACGCTACCAGTAAGTTGGCCTGAGGTTGAGTACCCGAGCATTAGTGAATCGCCGTACAAACCTGCGGCTTGAAGTTCGAATTCTCCATAACCTGTCGCATCGAGTGGCAATTTAAGTTGTTGCAACATTAGTGAGATTGGTAACCCGTCAGCAGAGACATCTAAGCTCCATGGTTTGCTTATTTTGTTAAAATCGAGCGTGGCATTTGCTTCAATATAACCATCCCGTAGTGGGGCAAACAGGCGTGTTAACGTCCATTTCCCCTGCTCGCTATGCATTTCAATCACAGGTTGGGCGCTGAGGATGTTTTGATAGCTCGCATCGTTGGCGCTGGCCATCAACTTGCCCTGCCATAGACCTAATTTTCGGTCTTGAAGTAATTGAACCTGACGCCCCTCTATATGTAGCCCTGAGACTTGCCAGTAAGGTTTCTCGGCGAGTTGAATGAGTTGGCTGCGTTCGACGTTAAGTTGCTTGATAGAGATCTGTTGTAGTTCTTCAAACCAAGGCGTTAGGCGAACTGCAGGTAAATGTTCATCTAGGCTCTCCTTGATCCACTTTATTCCGCGAACATCGAGTTGTGTTAATTCAACGGTGCTCGGAGTTACTTTTCCATTCAGTTGAATACTGCCTTGAAGAAGTTGAGTATAGAAATCTTCAATCAGAATCTGGTTTGGTTGGAGGTTCAACTTAACGCTTGGGTCGATGAACCTGTCATCATCTAAAATGACACCTTCTGCTTGTAGAGAGAGCGTCGCTTGCTGTTGATCCCACCACCTAAAAGGCAGTTGGATATTTTCGAGTGACGCATCAAAAGCGGTTAAGTGGCCATCTTGCCATTGCACGTCACTGCGTAGAATATCGAGACTGTTGATGTGATTGATCTGAATGCCTGCGACATCCCAATCTTTGTTTAACAGGCTTTGGGTCTGTTGTTCGTTTAATCGTAAGCCATCGACTGTGACATTCACCAATGACCAATCGCGTTGGTATTGTTCTGCCTGTCCAGATATTTTGGCTCCACGCCAATCAAATGAAGCGCCATAAAGGGTGCTATCACTCGGTTTTAGGTCTAAGTCTATCAACAGATTATCGAATGCTTCACCTTGCCAATACAATTGCGAGGCGGAGAGTTGGGTTTTGCCATAGGGCAGCAGTGAACGGTTGTCCCCCCAAATGGGTTCGGAGATCTGGAGGTTGATGCCTCGTGTATTAAAGTCTGGAGTCGAGAAATCTAGATTATTGATGGCCAACTGATGGAGTTTGAGACTTGGTTGAGTCAATACCGATGTGAGTGTTTCCAGATCGTCAGCTTCTAACTGGAGTCCGCTGATTAACACCGAGTCTAAAACCAGCTTGGCTTCAATAAGAGAGTCTGAACTGAACCAGATATCGATCTTATCGATATAAAGAGGCGTTTGCTGTTTAGGTTGGTTGTGGGTGATGCCCATCAAGGTGATGTGATACGGCGCCTGATACTCAATATCTTCAATGAGTACAGGTTGTTCAATCGTATGCTTGATAAAAAAGTTAGCAACATCAGCTCGGTATTGAGTTTGTAAGCTTAATAGCAGCGCCGCGAGAAGTGCAACGATGATGGAAAGCACAATGCCGAGCACCATGAATACCTTTTTCATTCCTTGAAAGCCTTAATTTTCACTAGTCTTAAAACAGAGTGGAACAAAAATGGGTAAGCAGCAACAAAAAAGCCCCTCAAAAGAGGGGCTTGCTACAAAAATATCATTTTGAAACAGGGTCTTTGCATTTCGCTCAACCCCGAGCAGACTTTAGGGTTAGTCTAGTTGTGGACCTGCAGCAACCAGTGACTTACCTTCAGCGTTATCTGTGTACTTGTCAAAGTTGTTGATGAAGCGCTCTGCTAGATCTTTCGCTTTGCTTTCCCACTGCAATGGATCAGTGTACGTATCACGCGGGTCAAGAATCGTAGGATCTACGTCGTGCAACGCTAGCGGTACTTCTAGGTTAAACATAGGGATAACCTTAGTATCCGCTTGGTCGATTGAGCCATCTAAGATAGCGTCAATGATGCCACGAGTATCTTGAATCGAGATACGTTTGCCTGTGCCGTTCCAACCAGTGTTCACTAGGTAAGCTTCTGCTCCCGCCGCTTCCATACGTTTCACAAGCACTTCAGCGTACTGAGTTGGGTGAAGAGTTAGGAATGCAGCACCGAACGCAGCAGAGAACGTAGGAGTTGGCTCAGTAATACCGCGCTCTGTACCCGCTAGTTTCGCTGTGAAGCCAGATAGGAAGTGGTACTTCGTTTGTTCTGGAGTCAGTTTAGATACTGGCGGTAGAACACCAAATGCATCAGCGGTCAGGAAGATAACTTTTTGAGCGTGACCTGCTTTTGATACTGGTTTAACAATGTTGTCGATGTGATGAATCGGGTAAGAAACACGAGTGTTCTCTGTTTTTGAACCGTCATCAAAATCGATAGAACCATCGCCACGAACCGTTACGTTCTCTAGTAGTGCATCACGACGGATTGCGTTGTAGATTTCAGGTTCAGCTTCTTTAGATAGACGAATTGTCTTCGCGTAACAACCCCCTTCAAAGTTGAAGATACCATCGTCATCCCAACCGTGCTCATCATCACCGATTAGCTCACGTTTAGGATCGGTTGATAGGGTTGTTTTACCAGTGCCTGATAGACCGAAGAAAATAGCGACATCGCCTTTCTCGCCAACGTTTGCACTACAGTGCATTGAAGCAATACCTTGTAGAGGTAGTAGGTAGTTCATCATTGCGAACATACCTTTTTTCATCTCACCGCCGTACCAGGTACCGCCAATGATCTGAACACGTTCAGTCAGGTTGAAAGCGACAAAGTTCTCAGAGTTTAGACCTTGTTTCTCCCAGTTAGGGTTGGTTGTTTTAGCACCGTTCATTACCACGAAATCAGGTTCGAACGTTGCTAGTTCTTCGTCGGTTGGACGAATGAACATGTTCTTAACGAAGTGCGCTTGCCACGCTACTTCAGTGATAATACGCACACTTAAACGCGTATCTGGGTTAGCACCACAATAACCGTCGATGACAAACAGACGCTTGCCAGATAGCTGAGTTGTTACAAGCTCTTTCAGCTCGTCCCATACTTCAGTGGTAATCGGTTTGTTGTCATTTTTGCCTTGATCTGACCACCACATGGTATCGCGTGTTGTGTCATCTTTAACAATGTACTTATCTTTTGGTGAGCGGCCAGTAAAGATACCAGTATCAACCGCAACGGAGCCTAGTTCCGTTACTACGCCTTTTTCGTAGCCTTCTAGACCCGGCAGTGTTTCTTCAACGAATAACTGCTCGTAGCTAGGATTACGAAGAACTTCGGTAACGCCAGTCAGTCCGTGCTTAGTTAGATCAATTTGTGCAGCCTTAGTATGTTCCATAACGGTCATAGGTGCTCCTTGTAGGATATTTTGTAGGGATTTTGTAATAATTTTTTATTGTTATCTGCTCACCATGCTAGCAACGAGGCTCGGGGGAAACAGGGATACAGCTCAAAAAATATCCATATTAACCTTGGGGTTTTAAGCGCCTCGTCACATATTGGCCCAACTAGTCTATCCTGTACGCAAACCTTTGCGCTAGGGGCGAGAACATTATTAATTGATTAAAATTAAGCGGTGATTTTATTACGAGATGTTACGGAGTTTGCGCTATTTTGATCACAAAAAAGGCCAGCTGAGTGCTGACCTTTTTGGGGTAAATTACGTGTTTTTGGTACGCCGTAAATTAATGAACCGTATTGCTGCCTTTATCTGCCGCTTCTGCGTAAAGAGCATCTACATCATTTTTGTCGAACGAGTAGTTTGTGCCACAGTAATCGCAGTGTAGTCCCACACTACCTTCCGTGCTTAGAATGTCGTAAATCTCTTCTTGAGCAACAGTAATGATAGCCGCAGCGCTTCGATCACGTGAACAGCCACAGAAGAACTCAACCGGTTGAGGTGTAAATACCTGAACCTTCTCTTGGTTGTATAAACGGTAAAGCAGTTCGTTAGCTTCTAAAGAGAACAACTCTTCGTTTTTAACGGTGTCGGTTAGTTGCTCTAGATGCTCGAAATCATCTGGCGTACCTGTGCCGTCAGGCATAACTTGTAAAAGCATACCTGCAGCGTGAGCTTTGCCTTCATGTTCGCCAGTGCGCAGCCATAGACGAGTCTTAAGCTGTTCTGAGTTAGCAAAGTAACCTTCAAGAACGTCAGCAAGCGTTTCGCCTTCCAGACCAACGATACCTTGGTAACGTTCACCTTTCTTAGGATCGATGGTGATCACTAGGTGGCCTTTACCCATTAGGTCGTGTAGGCCTGCATCATCAGCAATCTCGCCTTCAAAGCGAGCGACACCGCGGATCTTTTGGTCGTGATCGCCATTGATAACAACTAGAGATACTGGGCCATCACCTTGCAATTGCATGGTAATAGAGCCTTCAAACTTTAGGGTCGCTGTTAATAGCGTCGTTGAAACCAATAGCTCACCCAGTAGCTTTTGAACTGGCGCTGGGTATTCCTTGCTAGAAATAATCTGTTGGTACGCTTCATCGATTTGTACCAATTCACCACGTACTGATAGATCTTCAAATAGGTAGCGATTTAAAACATTACTTGTAGACATTGGGTCTGCCATTTGGCTATTCCTTCTAGCTTATTGATTCTTGAACTTGATAATGTCACGACGTTGCTTTTTATCTGGGCGACGTTCAGGTGCTGGGCTATGAGCATTCAGCTTACGTTGTGCTGCAAACTCTTCTCTTTTTGCCACGCTCTCGGTGGTTTCTGCATAGAGGGTTTGGGCGATCGGAGCTCCGCCACGATGAGCCGAGATTTTCTCGATTGTCACCGTTTTTTCTTCATTACCTTGACGCAGTGTAATCACGGCCCCAAGTTCGACAATTTTACTTGGTTTGCTGCGCTGACCATTATAGTGGACTTTGCCACCATCGACCATGTTGCGAGCAATAGACCGGGTTTTGTAAAAACGAGCTGCCCACAACCATTTATCGAGTCTGACAGCTTCATTAGCAGTTTTCATATAGGGCTGTGCCTTATTAAGTGAGAAATGAATGCGGTTTAACTGTAATGAACAGTGCGCAACATGTTTTTTTGATGATGCTTATCACATTAAGTAGAAGCTTAAAGTGGAGGCGGTTGGCATTTTTTTCAAGTCATATTACAAAATAGCCATGTAATGCCGTTTTATCGATTTGCTATGATATAGTTCGAGATCTTATGCTTAAATAAGCTCGGTATCGAACGAATGAATAAAAAGGCTGAAAGTTTAATGATTTGCAGCGTTTGTCGTCATGAAAAGGGGCAAGGGAAGTGAACTTTTTAGAGCTCAAAAGTCGCATGGGAAATTCACCTGTGTTGAGCCGCTTATTAGAGAATGGATTTGTATTTCAGCAAAAACTAAGCCTAGTGACGTGTTGTTTGTTGATTGCAGCTTCAGCATGGATTTTAGGACAGCTTGCGTGGTTTATTGAACCTGCCGAGCAAACCGTTGTGCCTTGGAAAGCAACAGCTTCATCGTCTTCCTCTCCTCAATCGACCCTCGATATTTCTTCCCTACAGCAGAGCAACATGTTTGGTGCCTATAACCCAACCACAGCTCCTGTTGTTAAACAGCAAGTTATCCAAGATGCACCTAAGACACGATTAAACCTAGTTTTGGTGGGCGCTGTCGCCAGCTCTAATCCAAAATTGAGCTTAGCGGTGATCGCGAATCGTGGCACGCAAGCAACTTACGGCATTAACGAAGAGATTGAAGGTACGCGAGCTAAGTTAAAAGCGGTATTAGTGGATCGCGTGATCATCGATAACTCAGGGCGAGATGAAACATTGATGCTTGAAGGGATTGAGTACAAGCGTTTAGCGGTATCAGCACCTGCGCCACCTCGTACCACTTCTTCTGTTCGTGGCAATAACCCCGCTTCCGAAGAAGAGAAGCTAGACGAAATTAAAGCGAAGATAATGCAAGATCCACAACAAATCTTCCAATATGTTCGACTGTCTCAGGTGAAGCGTGACGATAAAGTTATTGGTTATCGTGTGAGCCCTGGCAAAGATTCAGAACTTTTTAACTCTGTTGGGCTCCAAAACGGAGATATTGCTACTCAGTTAAATGGGCAAGACCTGACAGACCCCGCAGCGATGGGCAACATATTCCGTTCCATTTCCGATCTGACAGAGCTAAACCTCGTGGTCGAGAGAGATGGACAACAACATGAAGTGTTTATTGAATTTTAAAACTTTGCGTCTGAAGACAGACGAAAGTGTAGGAGAAATACGTGAAGCATTGGTTTAAGAAAAGTGCATGGTTACTGGCAGGAAGCTTAATCTGCACACCCGCAGCCATCGCTAGTGATTTTAGTGCCAGCTTTAAGGGCACTGACATTCAAGAGTTTATTAATATTGTTGGCCGCAACCTAGAGAAGACGATCATCGTTGACCCATCGGTGCGCGGTAAAATTGATGTACGTAGCTATGACGTACTCAATGAAGAGCAATATTACAGCTTCTTCCTAAACGTATTAGAAGTGTATGGCTACGCGGTCGTTGAAATGGACTCAGGCGTTCTTAAGATCATCAAAGCCAAAGATTCTAAAACCTCAGCAATTCCCGTTGTTGGTGATCGTGATTCGATCACAGGCGACAGTGTAGTCACGCGTGTTGTGACGGTTCGTAATGTCTCGGTTCGTGAACTTTCTCCTTTGCTTCGTCAATTGAACGATAATGCCGGTGCGGGTAACGTTGTGCACTACGATCCTGCCAATATCATCTTGATTACCGGTCGTGCGGCGGTAGTGAACCGTTTAGCAGAAATCATCAAGCGTGTTGACCAAGCGGGTGATAAAGAGATTGAAGTCGTTGAGCTAAAGAATGCATCGGCGGCAGAAATGGTTCGTATTGTTGATGCTCTGAGTAAAACCACCGATGCTAAAAACACACCTGCATTCCTACAGCCTAAATTGGTTGCCGATGAGCGTACTAATGCAATTCTTATTTCCGGTGACCCAAAGGTACGTAGCCGTTTAAGAAAGCTGATTGAACAGCTTGATGTAGAGATGGCGACCAAAGGTAACAACCAAGTTATCTACCTTAAATACGCAAAAGCGGAAGATCTTGTCGATGTGTTGAAAGGCGTATCGGACAACTTGCAGTCAGAGAAACAATCTTCAACTAAAGGCAGTTCATCGCAACGTAATCAAGTCATGATCTCAGCCCACAGTGATACCAACTCGTTGGTCATTACCGCACAACCAGACATCATGAACGCGCTGCAAGACGTTATCGCGCAGTTGGATATTCGTCGTGCCCAAGTGTTGATCGAAGCCTTAATTGTCGAGATGGCTGAAGGTGACGGCATTAACCTTGGCGTGCAGTGGGGTAACCTAGATACTGGTGCCGTGATTCAGTATGGTAACACCGGTGCATCGATTGGTGGCGTGATGGTTGGTTTGGAAGAAGCCAAAGACACTGAAACGACCACTGCCGTTTATGATGACAATGGTGACTTTGTTCGTAATGAAACCACCACTGAATCGGGTGACTATTCTACCTTGGCATCTGCTCTTTCTGGCGTTAATGGCGCCGCAATGAGTGTTGTTATGGGTGATTGGACAGCGTTGATCAGCGCGGTTGCGACCGACTCAAACTCAAACATCCTATCTTCTCCAAGTATCACGGTTATGGACAATGGCGAGGCTTCATTCATTGTGGGTGAGGAAGTGCCTGTTCTAACCGGCTCTACCGCAGGTTCAAGCAACGACAACCCATTCCAAACGGTTGAACGTAAAGAAGTGGGTATCAAGCTTAAAGTGGTGCCACAAATCAACGAAGGTGACTCGGTTCAGCTGCAAATAGAACAAGAAGTCTCTAACGTATTGGGCGCCAATGGTGCAGTTGATGTTCGTTTTGCTAAGCGTCAACTGAACACGTCTGTGATTGTTCAAGACGGACAAATGTTGGTGCTGGGTGGCTTGATTGATGAGCGTGCACTGGAAAGTGAGTCTAAGGTGCCGTTCTTGGGTGACATCCCAGTACTTGGACACCTGTTTAAATCAACCAGTACTCAGGTTGAGAAAAAGAACCTAATGGTTTTCATCAAGCCAACCATCATCCGTGATGGCATGACAGCCGACGGTATCACTCAGCGTAAGTACAACTTCATTCGTGCTGAGCAGTTATACAAGTCTGAACAAGGTTTGAAGCTGCTGGATGACGATAATATCCCGGTACTGCCTAAATTTGGTGCCGATATGAATCACCCGGCTGAAATCCAAGCCTTCATCGATCAAATGGAAACAGAATAATGTCTGAATTGGTAGGGGCGGCACGCACTTATCAGCGTTTACCGTTTAGCTTTGCGAATCGCTACAAGATGGTGTTGGAATATCAGCACCCTGAACGTGCGCCAGTGCTTTATTATGTTGAGCCACTGAAATCAGCTGCGATCATTGAAGTAAGCCGCGTTGTCAAAAATGGCTTTACTCCAGAAGCTATTACAGCAGAAGAGTTTGATAAAAAACTGACCGATGCTTATCAACGTGATTCGTCAGAAGCGCGGCAGTTAATGGAAGACATCGGTGCTGACAGTGATGATTTCTTCTCATTGGCAGAAGAACTGCCCCAAGATGAAGATCTACTCGAATCGGAAGACGATGCACCTATCATCAAATTAATCAATGCGATGTTGGGAGAGGCGATCAAAGAAGGCGCTTCGGATATACACATCGAAACTTTTGAAAAGTCACTCTGTATCCGTTTCCGAGTTGACGGTGTGTTGCGTGATGTTCTAGCGCCAAGCCGTAAACTGGCTCCGCTATTGGTTTCACGAGTAAAGGTTATGGCTAAACTGGATATTGCAGAAAAACGCGTGCCACAAGATGGCCGTATATCTCTGCGTATCGGTGGTCGTGCGGTAGATGTTCGTGTCTCAACCATGCCTTCTTCACATGGTGAGCGTGTGGTAATGCGTCTGTTGGACAAAAACGCGACTCGCTTAGACTTGCACAGCTTAGGCATGACCGCAGAAAACCACGAGAACTTCCGTAAGCTGATTCAGCGCCCACATGGCATTATCTTGGTGACCGGCCCTACGGGTTCGGGTAAATCAACAACCCTGTATGCTGGCCTGCAAGAGCTCAACAGCAATGAGCGAAATATCCTTACCGTTGAAGACCCAATCGAATTTGATATTGATGGTATTGGCCAAACACAAGTGAACCCTAAGGTTGATATGACCTTTGCGCGCGGTTTACGTGCCATTCTTCGTCAAGATCCTGATGTGGTTATGATTGGTGAGATACGTGACTTAGAGACCGCTGAGATCGCTGTTCAAGCCTCTTTGACGGGTCACTTAGTTATGTCGACCCTTCACACCAATACAGCAATTGGTGCGATCACGCGTCTACGTGATATGGGCATTGAACCTTTCTTAATCTCTTCTTCGCTGCTGGGTGTTTTGGCTCAGCGTTTGGTTCGTACTTTGTGTAACGACTGCAAAGAGCCTTATGAAGCCGACAAAGAACAGAAAAAACTGTTTGGATTGAAGAAGAAAGAGAGCCTGACGCTTTACCATGCGAAAGGTTGTGAAGCGTGCGGCCATAAAGGTTATCGAGGCCGTACCGGTATTCATGAACTGTTGATGATTGATGATTCAGTCCAAGAGCTGATTCATAGCGAAGCAGGTGAACAGGCGATTGAAAAAGCCATTCGTAGCACGACACCAAGCATTAGAGATGACGGCTTAAGTAAAGTTCTGAAAGGGATAACGTCCCTAGAAGAAGTGATGCGCGTTACCAAGGAAGTCTAGTATGGCGGCATTTGAATACAAAGCGCTGGATGCTAAAGGTAAAAGTAAAAAGGGGTCTATTGAAGCGGATAACGCTCGCCAGGCTCGCCAGCGCTTAAAAGAGCAAGGCTTAATGCCGGTTGAGATGACTGAAGCCAAGGCAAAAAATGCCAAAGGCTCTCAACCTTCGACCAGTTTTAAGCGTGGTATCAGTACACCTGATCTTGCTTTGATTACGCGTCAAATATCAACGCTTGTTCAATCTGGTATGCCGTTGGAAGAATGTTTAAAAGCGGTCGCCGAGCAATCGGAAAAACCACGTATTCGAACTATGTTACTTGCCGTCCGCTCTAAAGTGACGGAAGGTTACTCGTTAGCCGATAGCTTGTCAGATTATCCACATATCTTTGATGAACTGTTCAGAGCCATGGTTGCGGCGGGCGAAAAATCAGGGCACTTAGATGCGGTATTGGAGCGATTAGCTGATTACGCGGAAAATCGTCAAAAGATGCGCTCTAAGTTACTGCAAGCGATGATCTACCCGATTGTGCTGGTGGTGTTTGCGGTGACGATTGTCTCTTTCCTATTGGCAACGGTAGTACCTAAGATCGTTGAACCCATTATTCAAATGGGCCAAGAACTTCCGCAATCGACACAATTTTTATTAGCATCGAGTGAATTTATCCAGGATTGGGGCATCCAATTACTGTTGTTAACTGTTGGTGTGATTGTTCTGATTAAGACGGCACTGAAAAAGCCGGGCGTTCGTATGAGTTGGGATCGAAAATTATTGAGTATCCCGCTGATTGGTAAAATAGCGAAAGGGATCAATACCTCTCGTTTTGCTCGAACACTCTCTATTTGTACCTCGAGTGCGATTCCTATTCTTGAAGGGATGAAGGTTGCGGTGGATGTGATGTCGAATCACCATGTGAAGCAACAAGTACTGCAGGCATCAGACAGTGTTAGAGAAGGGGCAAGCCTGCGTAAAGCGCTCGATCAAACCAAACTCTTCCCACCGATGATGCTGCATATGATTGCCAGTGGTGAGCAGAGTGGCCAGCTGGAACAGATGCTGACAAGAGCGGCGGATAACCAAGACCAAAGCTTTGAGTCGACCGTGAATATCGCGCTAGGTATTTTTACGCCAGCACTTATCGCTTTGATGGCAGGCTTAGTGCTGTTCATTGTGATGGCGACGCTGATGCCGATGCTTGAAATGAATAATTTGATGAGTGGTTAACCAACTGCTCATAAGACGTTAGTTTTTGGATGAGCGAGAACAAGGACACTATTACCTTCACTCGTTGTCTGTAATTTGGAGAAAACAATGAAAAATAAAATGAATAAACAATCAGGCTTTACCCTACTAGAAGTGATGGTTGTTGTGGTTATCCTCGGCGTATTGGCGAGCTTTGTTGTACCTAACCTATTGGGTAACAAAGAGAAGGCTGATCAACAGAAAGCGATCACTGATATCGTGGCGCTAGAGAACGCGCTGGATATGTACAAACTGGATAACAGCGTTTACCCAACAACGGATCAAGGCCTTGATGCATTGGTTTCCAAGCCAAGCAGCCCAGAGCCTCGTAACTACCGTGACGGCGGTTACATCAAGCGTTTGCCAAACGACCCATGGGGTAACGAGTACCAATACCTAAGCCCTGGTGATAACGGCACTATCGATATCTTCACACTTGGTGCTGATGGCCAAGAAGGTGGTGAAGGGATTGCTGCAGATATCGGCAACTGGAACATGCAGGATTTCCAATAAGCTTCGGCTTGTTGTTTGATTCGTTCCTGTTGGTTGATAAGTTATTGAGCTTGAAACGTTATTGATGGTTGGACGTAAACAGATGGAGTCTACAAGGTGAAAACTAAGCAAACACAGCCAGGTTTCACCTTGATTGAGATTCTTTTGGTGTTGGTATTACTGTCAGTAACGGCGGTCGCAGTGATCGCGACCATACCTACCAATAGTAAAGACGTCGCCAAAAAGTATGCCCACAGCTTTTATCAACGAATTCAGTTACTTAATGAAGAGGCTATTTTGAGTGGCTTAGATTTTGGTGTTCGTGTTGATGAAAAGAAATCGACTTACGTTCTGATGACTTTGAAGTCTGATGGCTGGCAAGAAACTGAGTTCGAAAAAATTCCCTCTTTAACTGAATTACCAGAAGATCTCGCATTGTCACTGACCTTAGGTGGTGGCGCATGGGAAGACGATGATCGGTTATTCAATCCAGGAAGCCTGTTTGATGAAGATATGTTTGCTGATCTTGAAGAGGAAAAAAAGCCTAAGCCACCACAGATCTACATCTTATCGAGTGCTGAAATGACACCATTTGTGCTGTCGTTTTATCCAAATACAGGTGACACCATACAAGATGGTTGGCGCATTCGAGTGTTGGATAATGGCGTTATTCGATTGCTTGAGCCAGGAGAAGAAGATGAAGAGGAATAACGGCTCTCCTTATCGTTCTCGTGGTATGACTCTTGGTTCTCGAGGAATGACCCTGCTTGAAGTATTAGTTGCGCTCGCTATTTTCGCAACGGCAGCGATCAGTGTTATTCGTGCCGTCACTCAGCACATTAATACCCTTAGCTATCTAGAAGAAAAAACCTTCGCAGCTATGGTAGTAGACAATCAAATGGCTCTCGTCATGCTGCATCCTGACAAGCTTAAAAAAGCGCAGGGCACGCAAGAGTTAGCAGGAAGAGAGTGGTTCTGGAAAGTGACGCCAATTGATACTAGCGGTGATTTGTTAAAGGCGTTTGATGTCAGCGCGGCAACCAGTAAGAAGGCCTCTCCAGTGGTTACGGTGCGCAGCTATGTTGTCAAATAAAAGCATGTCGTTAAGTAGGGTCAAGCCATCAGCTAAGGTTTCATCTAAGTGTCTGTCACGCAAACAAAGACTATCCTCGAAAGGGAGAGGCTTTACCTTAATCGAAGTTTTGGTCTCGATCGCTATCTTTGCCACGTTAAGCATGGCGGCTTATCAAGTGGTAAACCAAGTTCAACGAAGTAATGAAATCTCAATTGAACGCAGTGCGCGCTTGAATCAATTACAGCGTAGCTTGGTCATTTTAGATAATGATTTTCGTCAGATGGCAGCGAGACAATTTCGCACCGATGGTGAAGAAGCATCATCTAAGCTGATCTTATTGAAAGAGTATTTACTGGATTCCGACAGTGTTGGCATCATGTTTACTCGTTTGGGTTGGCATAACCCGCAGCAGCAGTTCCCTCGAGGTGAGGTGACTAAAGTGGGTTACCGCATCAAAGAAGAAACGCTTGAGCGAGTATGGTGGCGCTACCCAGATACACCAGCAGGCCAGCAAGGCGTGATGACTCCCTTACTTGATGATGTCGAAAGCTTGGAGTTCGAGTTTTATGACGGCAGTCGTTGGGGGAAAGAGTGGCAAACTGATAAGTCTCTGCCTAAAGCGGTAAGACTCAAGCTAACATTGAAAGATTATGGTGAGATAGAACGTGTTTATCTTACGCCTAGTGGTACGTTAGACCAAGCTGATGACTCTTCAAGTAGTGAGGACAGCAATGGCTAATCGAATCAATCGTCCTGCTAAGAGACGTTCGGTCATAGGGCGCAAACAACGCGGTGTAGCATTGATCGTTATTTTGATGCTATTGGCGATCATGGCAACCATTGCAGGCAGTATGTCTGAGCGTCTGTTTACTCAATTCAAACGCGTTGGTAATCAGTTAAATTACCAACAAGCTTACTGGTATAGCATTGGTGTAGAAGCGCTTGTACAAGACGGTATTAGGCAAAGCTATAAAGACAGTGATACTGTGAATCTAAGCCAACCATGGGCGTTAGAGGAGCAGGTCTATCCATTAGATTATGGGCAAGTCAAAGGCCGTATCGTGGATGCGCAAGCTTGCTTTAATCTTAATGCGCTAGCGGGTGTTACGACAACTTCAAGTAACCAAACACCTTATTTAGTGACAGTTTGGCAAACCTTATTGGAAAACCAAGATATTGACCCTTATCAGGCTGAGGTTATCGCGAATTCAAGCTGGGAGTTTGTTGATGCTGATACCCGAACCACTTCTTCGTCTGGCGTAGAAGACAGCACCTATGAAGCGATGAAGCCATCGTATTTGGCGGCCAATGGTTTAATGGCCGATGAATCGGAGCTACGAGCGGTGTATCAGGTTACCGGTGATGTGATGAATAAAGTTCGCCCTTTGGTTTGCGCTTTACCAACCGACGACTTCCGATTGAATGTGAATACACTCACGGAAAATCAGGCGCCTTTATTGGAAGCGATGTTCGCGCCGGGCTTAAGTGAATCGGATGCTAAACAGCTGATAGATAAACGCCCATTTGATGGTTGGGATACGGTAGATGCATTTATGGCGGAGTCTGCCATTGTCGGTGTGAGTGCCGAAGTTAGCAAGAAAGCGAAAGCATATTTAACTGTAGATAGCGCCTATTTTGAGCTAGATGCAGAGGTATTAGTTGAGCAGTCACGTGTACGTATACGGTCGCTTTTCTATAGTAGTAATCGAGAAACAGTGACGGTAGTACGCCGTCGTTTTGGAGGAATCAGTGAGCGAGTTTCTGACCGTTCGACTGAGTAGCGAACCACAAAGCCCTGTGCAGTGGTTAGTTTGGTCGACAAGCCAACAAGAAGTGATAGCAAGTGGTGAATTGTCGAGCTGGGAACAGCTTGGTGAATTAACACCTTACGCTGAAAAGCGCAGTTGTATTGCTTTATTGCCGGGAAATGAGTGCTTAATTAAGCGTGTTGAGATCCCGAAAGGTGCTGCTCGCCAGTTCGACTCTATGCTGCCATTTTTGTTAGAAGACGAAGTGGCACAAGATATCGAAGACTTGCACTTAACCATTTTAGATAAAGATACCACTCATGCCACGGTATGTGGTGTTGAGCATGAATGGTTAAGACAAGCGCTAGGTAAGTTTCGTGAAGCCAATATTATCTTTCGCAAGGTCTTGCCAGATACACTCGCTGTGCCTTTGGAAGAGCACGGCATTAGTGCATTGCAGATAGACCAACATTGGCTGTTACGCCAAGGTAACTCTCAACGCCAAGGTCACTATCAAGCGGTATCGATCAGCGAAGCATGGTTGCCGATGTTTTTGCAAAGTGACTGGGTTGCTGACGATGCAGAACAACCTACGACTATCTTCAGCTATACAGCGATGCCGAGTGACGATGTTCAACAGCAAAGTGGTGTGAATTGGCAAGCTAAGCCTGCTGAGTTGGTGATGTCTCTATTGAGCCAACAAGCGATCGCAAGCAGTGTGAATTTACTGACTGGCACCTTTAAAACTAAATCTTCATTCAGTAAATATTGGCGCGTATGGCAGAAAGTAGCGATTGCTGCTTGCTTGCTGGTGGCCGTGATTGTGACTCAACAAGTGTTAAAGGTTCAGCAATACGAAGCGCAAGCACAAGCTTACCGCATGGAGAGTGAACGTATCTTTAGAGCCGTACTACCAGGCAAGCAACGCATTCCGACCGTGAGTTACCTCAAGCGTCAAATGAACGATGAAGCTAAGAAATACGGTGGCTCGGGTGAGGGCGATTCCTTACTCGGCTGGTTAGCGCTGTTGCCAGAGACCTTAGGTAAAGTGACATCGATCGAAGTTGAAAGTATTCGTTACGACGGTAACCGCTCTGAGGTTCGACTGCAGGCGAAAAGTTCGAATTTTCAGCACTTTGAGACTGCCAGAGAGAAACTCGAACAGAAGTTTGCCGTGGAACAAGGCCCACTAAATCGCAATGATGATGCTGTCTTTGGCAGTTTTACTCTTAAACCCCGTCAATAACCAACGCAAGGAGAGCAGTGATGAGAAATATGATTGAACCACTCCAAGCGTGGTGGACTTCAATAAGTCAGAGGGAACAACGATTAGTCATTGGTTGTTCTATTTTATTGATACTGGGTATTGTTTATTGGGGATTAATACAACCACTTAGCCAACGAGCTGAGCTAGCGCAGAGCCGTATTCAAAGTGAGAAGCAATTGCTGGCTTGGGTTACGAATAAAGCCAATGAAGTGGTTGAATTAAGAGGCAGCGGCGGCATCAGTGCGAGCCAGCCTTTAAACCAGTCGGTACCCGCTTCTATGCGTCGTTTTAACATCGAGCTGATCCGTGTACAACCACGTGGCGAGATGCTGCAAGTGTGGGTAAAGCCGGTGCCATTTAATAAGTTCGTAGACTGGCTGACATACCTGAAAGAAAAGCAGGGTGTTGAGGTTGAATTTATGGATATTGATCGCTCTGATAGCCCTGGGGTTATTGATGTCAACCGACTACAGTTTAAACGAGGTTAATGTGAAACGCGGTATATCGTTAAAATACAGCCTGCTATTCAGCGGCATCTTTATCGTTTTTTTCTCAGTAAGTTTGTTGCTGCACTTACCGGCTTCTTTTGCTCTCAAACATGCACCTGTGGTACGCGGTTTAAGTATCGAAGGTGTTGAAGGTACCGTTTGGCAAGGCAGTGCTAACAATATCGTATGGCAGCGTGTTAATTACGGCTCAGTACAGTGGGACTTCCAGTTTTCTAAACTCCTACAGGCTAAAGCTGAGCTCGCGGTTCGTTTTGGTCGTAATAGCGATATGAACTTATCAGGCAAAGGACGTGTCGGGTACAGCATGAGCGGCGCGTATGCCGAAAACTTAGTGGCTTCAATGCCTGCTATGAACGTGATGAAATACGCACCAGTGATCCCAGTCCCGGTTGCTATTGGCGGACAAGTTGAACTGACGATTAAGCATGCGGTTCATGCTCAACCTTGGTGCCAATCGGGCGAAGGCACGCTTGCTTGGTCTGGCGCTGCCGTTGATTCCCCTGTGGGTGCGCTAGATCTCGGCCCTGTGATTGCTGACATCAGCTGTGAAGACAGTACAATTGCAGCCAAAGGCGTTCAGAAGAGCACTCAAGTAGACAGTGAGTTCTCAGCGAGTCTAACACCTAACCAGCGCTACACATCTGCAGCGTGGTTTAAACCGGGTGTTGAATTCCCGCCAACGATGCAAAATCAGCTTAAATGGTTGGGTAATCCAGATAACCAAGGTAAGTATCAATTTACCTACCAAGGTCGTTTTTAGCTCGGTATCTACTTCTGAGATAGGCGCTGTTGGTGAGTGAATTTGGTTATTAAATCGCGAGATATAAAAAATGGGCACCTCAGTGAGGTGCCCATTTTGTTTGAATATCGGTAAGTTACAGACGCTAATCTTTACCCTGAAGTATCTCAGCCCAAGGTAAGTCTGCATCACCAAGAACAATGAAGTTCGGGTTCTCAAGCGTCTCTCTTTCGTTATAAGAAAGTGGCTCTAATTGAGTGCTTAGGATTCGGCCTCCCGCTTCTTCAACAATACATTGCGTTGCTGCGGTATCCCACTCGCCGGT
Source organism: Vibrio sp. OPT24 (assembly GCF_015163545.1). NCBI lineage: Bacteria > Pseudomonadati > Pseudomonadota > Gammaproteobacteria > Vibrionales > Vibrionaceae > Vibrio > Vibrio sp. OPT24. Next base: position 141,816 of record NZ_JADDYI010000049.1, on the reverse strand, counting down.
TGGGCCTATTCTTAGGTAACAGTCCACAGCGCCTTCCGCCACTAAACATGCCTTAAGTGCAGCGGAACCTAGTGGAACCAAGTCATAGTTCCAAGCTGAGCTCATACGGCTAGTGATGCGGTTGATGTCTTGACGACGACTGATCGCCATCGCGATCGATTGGTTTGGTAGCTCGTGATGATGCGTTTTTATTTTCACGCTGTCGTTGAGGTCTGGAATTTTCCAAGCGCCTTTACCGCTATAAGCGTAATAGCTCACCCCTGAAACTGGCGCATACACCACGCCCATTACTGGCTTGTTGTGCTCAATTAAGGCGATGATTGTTGCAAAGTCGCCACTTCGAGCGATGAATTCTTGCGTGCCATCGAGTGGGTCAACCAACCAGTAGCGATCCCATTGAGAACGCTGCTCTAGGCTGATGTCGGCGGCTTCTTCAGATAAAACGGGAATATCAGGTGTGAGTTCAGTGAGTTTTTTCGAGATCAGCTTATGTGCGGCGAGATCGGCACTGGTGACAGGTGTGTCATCGCTTTTGGTGAACTCTTCGTAATCTTTTTTCTCATAGATCTCTAAGATGAGTTGCCCTGCAGAGCGAGCAATCTCAATGACAGAGGGAAGGAGATGAGATAAATCTTTTGTTATTGGCATAAATATTCTCTTACTCTTCGAGCGAGCCTGTTTGTTCTAATTGTTGTTTAAGACTCGAAGGGTTAATAGTAGGGCGGTAATACTGCGAGCCTCACAGAAGTCGAGATGTGTTAATAGCTCTTCAGCTTGAGCAAGTGGCCAGCGAACAATATCCAGCGGCTCAGGCTCATCACCTTCTAATTTCTCTGGATAGAGCTCTTCTGCGATGAATAGCGTCATTTTGCTAGAGAAGTAAGAGGGCGCGAGAATCACTTCTTTTAGCGGGGTAAGCTTGTTGGCACCAAAGCCTATCTCTTCTTTTAATTCGCGAACGGCGGCTTCATTAGGCTGCTCCCCTGGGTCAATGAGACCTTTTGGAAAGCCTAATTCATAACGCTCAGTACCCGCGGCGTATTCACGCACTAATAGAATATCGCCTTGCTCAGTAATCGGAACCATCATTACTGCATTGCGACCACTAGGCTTCATGCGTTCGTAAGTGCGCTCTTCACCGTTTGAAAAGCGTAAATCGAGAGACTCGATAGAGAATAGTTTTGATTGAGCGACAGTTTGCTGAGCCAAAATCTCTGGCTTGGTCCTTTTTGTCATTGCGCTCGCTCCTTAACTCATTGAGGTTCTTTCTTGTAAAGTCATTCTAATATAGGGGAAATGACGTTGAGTTCCTAGATCCGAGTTTTCATATCCTAGATTTATTAGATCAGGAACCGATTGCGATCACTTGAATACCTTACTGCAAATGGTAACGCCGCCGTCATTATTGTGATTGCACGGGATATATACGGATAGAGGGTGTTTTTGCCGTTTTTAAAACAAAAAAGGTTGATGCTTGCGCATCAACCTTTTAATCATTGAATCATACTAATTGAGTGATTAGTAGTAAGAGTGCTCACCGCGATCGTGCTCAGTGGCATCGCGAACTGCAGTCAGTTCACCTTCGAATTGTTGAAGAAGTTCTTTCTCGATGCCTTCTTTTAGCGTTACATCAACCATAGAACAACCGTTACAGCCACCGCCGAATGCAACGATAGCAGCGCCATCTTCAGTGATTTCTACCAAGCTTACGTGACCACCGTGGCCTGCAAGTTGCGGGTTAACTTGTGTTTGAATTGCGTATTCAACGCGTTCTACAAGTGGTGCATCATCAGAAACTTTACGCATCTTAGCGTTTGGTGCTTTCAGTGTGAGCTGAGATCCCATTTTATCGGTCACGAAGTCGATTTCAGCTTCGTCTAGAAATGGCAGGCTTAGCTCATCAACGTATGCAGAGAATGCGTCGAAAGAAAGCTTTGTATCCGATGCTTCGATAGCATCTGTTGGGCAGTAAGAAACACCACACTCAGCGTTTTGTGTGCCTGGATTTACCACGAACACACGAATGTTTGTACCTTCAGGCTGCTGTGACAGCAGATTGGCAAAGTGAGTTTGAGCTGTTTCTGTAATAGTAATATTTGACACGACGAATACCTGAGTAGATTTGTAGGTTATTAGCGCCATTCTACTCCTGTCAGATTTGTAATTCAGCCCTTTTTTTGTTGGATTGCTGTACAAGTAGCGATCCACAGCTTTTATCCAGAGGGCTCAGGAGTGCGGCAGATGCAGTAAATATCAATCCTTTTCACGCCCACTTCAAGTAGTAATTGGCATAATTGATACACTGTACTGCCTGTGGTTACAACATCATCAATTATCGCGACGTGAGAGTCATCGTTCGTTGAAAAATTCGTATTGCGCAGCGTGAAAGCGTCTTCCAGGTTGTTCTGCCTTGCTGATTTGGTTAATCCTTGCTGCGAAGCTGTTGATCGAGATCGGCGAAATAAAACCGCACTTTTAACATTCAGCTCCTGAGCTGTGTAATGTGCCAATAACTGGCTTTGGTTAAAACCTCGATGAAGGTATCGAGTCCAATGTAAGGGAACACCGGTAATCAAAGGCGCTGGGTGCTGAATATGTGGCGCTAACAATTTTGATAGATCGCGAGCGAACCAGAACTTATCGGCGTATTTCATTTGTTGGATATAACGCGCCGTTGGAAAGGTGTAGTCACCTACACAATAGAGATGATGCCAAGGTGGAGGCTGAGACAAGCATTGACCACACTGCTCGACTGTGAGTAGTGTTTTTAACCCACATCGTTGGCAGCGTGGCTGTTGGCAAAAGAGATCGAGGCAAGACTGACACCATCGAGGATGAGTATCATTGGGGAGTTTGTCTAGCTTGCATAGGTGGCACTGAGGTGTGACCAGGCGTGGTGTGTTTTTTTGTAGCCAATCAGATAACATAGCTCGTGATGCTTTTGGGTTAGGGTGTTCCTTTTGCTCACCATACTGAAAAGCGCGGATTATCGCTGATGGAAAAAGTAGGGAATATTGAGAATGAGTGACGCGTTGTATTGGCATGTTTCAGGGCAAGGTCCTGATTTGGTTCTGGTTCACGGTTGGGGAATGAACGGTGCGGTATGGCAACAAACGGTCACTGCGTTAGAGTCTGATTTCCGAGTTCATGTTGTCGATCTGCCGGGTTATGGACACAGCTCTCACTGCCACGCTCAAGATCTTGAAGAGATAGCTCAGCAACTGTTGGCCGATGCCCCTAAGCAAGCTATTTGGGTCGGTTGGTCACTCGGTGGCTTGGTCGCGACGCATATGGCTCTGTATCATTCAGATTATGTAAGCAAATTGGTGACGGTCGCCAGTTCTCCCAAATTCGCCGCTGCAAAAGAACCTGTTTTGTGGCGAGGTATTCAACCCAATGTATTAACGGCTTTCACTGAACAGTTAGTGGAAGACTTTCAGACCACCATCGAACGCTTTATGGCATTGCAAGCCATGGGCAGCCCTTCAGCAAGGCAAGATGTAAAACAGCTCAAGCAAGCAGTGCTTTCACGTCCGTTGCCGAATCCAGATTCTTTATTGGCGGGCCTAAAGATGCTGTCGGACGTCGACCTGCGTGAACAGCTCCCTGAGATTTCAGTGCCTATGCTGCGTTTATACGGTCGATTAGATGGATTGGTGCCAGTGAAAGTGGCCAAAGATCTGGGAAATGCGCTACCCGATACCGAGCAATACATCTTCACACAGTCGTCCCATGCGCCGTTTATGACAGAAGCCGATGCCTTTTGCAGTGAACTGGTCAGCTTCGCGCAAAAATAATCGCTAAATTTATCGCTGGCTTGGTCGATATATAACCTAATACCAATCACAGTAAGTAAGTGTTCAAACATAGCGTAGGAAAAAGGCTTGAGAACAAGGCTGCTTTTTTTTGACAAGTAGTTTTGATAAGTAGTTATTCTACAATCAAAAGTTCTAATGCCGTTATCGAGCATTTTAACAAGCTAGGATGAGCAGTTATTTACTACGATTGGTATAACACCAAGGCATTGCATGATACTCAGACCTCACTCTCTCCAGAGTGGATTGCGATAAGTTGGGCTATGCCTGTTGTGCTGACTCACAGTACAACAGCGTTGTAGCAATAACGATGGGCGATTCTTGAGGAGAGTTCGCGATGATTGTGTCACCTGCAACTGCAGTGAGTGTGCCACTGATCGCTCCATCCGTTAATGTGCAAACAGAGCAAGTTGCGCGTGATAATAGAGTTCGAGAACCCGTAGCTCCTGCCGTAGCATTGGCGAAAACCAATGCAGAGCGAAAGGTAAAATCGGACGATAAGCGAAGGCAGCAGTCGGCTTGGGATCCTTCAGACCATCCTGGTTATGAAATGGAGAACGAGTCAGAGGCCAATTCGATTAGCCAAGAAGAGCCACAAGATCCTTTTGAGAGGTTATTCAGCTTATTGGCACTGAGAACATACAGTGCTGATCAAGGAAAGGGCTATACCATGCGTTTTCGCCTGCCAAAGCATGTTTTAGATGCGGCGATTCAAGAGGGACAGATGGAGAAACGACGTAAGGTCATAAAATATCATTATGGTCATGCTGTTGCGCCTCATGCTCCATCAGAGATGCTGGTCGTGTTGTAAGTCGAAAACTTATGACCCTGCCAAACTTCGATGTCTTTTTTGAACACATAATAAAAACCTGCATACCCTAAGGGATGCAGGTTTTTTGTTTTAGGCGAATCAGCTTTTCAGATGAGCTAACGGATTACTTTTTTGCTTTTGCAAAAGCAGCAGCGAACGCACCACCCATCGCAGCGTTTTGTTGCGGCTCTTCGCGACGGCGTTGTCCGCCTTGTGAATTTTGGTTCGGGCGGTTTTGCGTGCGAGGCGCGCTTGAGCGCTGTGCACGGTTGTCTTGTCCAGGCTCATCTTTCATGCGCATGCTTAGCGCAATACGTTTACGTTGAACATCAACTTCCATTACCTTCACTTTCACGATGTCACCGGCTTTTACCACTTCACGCGGATCAGAAACAAAACGATCGGTCAGTGCTGAAATGTGCACCAAGCCGTCTTGGTGTACGCCAATATCCACGAACGCACCAAAGTTTGCCACGTTTGAAACCACACCTTCTAAGATCATGCCAGGTTCTAAGTCAGACATGCTATTCACGCCATCAGCGAAGGTCGCAGTCTTGAACTCAGGACGAGGATCTCGACCCGGTTTATCCAGCTCTTTAATAATGTCGGTTACTGTGGGTACACCAAAGCTTTCGTTGGTGTAATCAATCGCATGTAAACCTCGTAAGAAATCTGTATTGCCGACCAGAGATTTGATGTCTTTGTGGTTTTTCTCGGCGATGGCTTTCACCAATGGGTAAGCTTCTGGGTGAACCGAAGATGCGTCTAGTGGATTCTTACCATCCATAATACGTAGGAAGCCAGCACACTGTTCAAAGGCTTTTGGCCCTAAACGAGCAACTTTTTTCAGCGTAGTACGCGCTTCAAAGCGACCATTTTCATCGCGGTAATCTACGATGTTCTGAGCGATGGTGTTAGAAAGACCAGCAACACGAGTTAGAAGCGCAGCAGAAGCGGTATTCACATCAACACCAACCGCGTTTACACAGTCTTCGACAATCGCATCTAGGCGCTTAGCGAGCATAGTTTGGCTAACATCATGTTGGTATTGGCCCACACCGATCGATTTAGGGTCAATCTTCACCAGCTCTGCCAGTGGATCTTGCAGACGACGCGCAATAGATACCGCACCACGAATCGATACATCCATGTTCGGGAATTCTTTTGCCGCTAGCTCAGAAGCAGAGTAAACCGATGCGCCGGCTTCGCTGACAATGATTTTTTGTGCTGTTAGGTTGCCACGCTTAATTACATCAGCAACAAAGCTGTCGGTTTCGCGTGAAGCCGTACCGTTACCAATCGCAATTAAATCAACATTGTATTTACGAACCATTTGCTCAACAACGTGCGCAGATTTGTCGTATTGTTTTTGAGGCGGGTGAGGGTAAATGGTTTCTGTCGCCAGAACTTTACCGGTTGAATCTACCACCGCGATTTTCGAACCGGTACGTAAACCCGGATCCAAGCCCAAGGTTGCACGAGGTCCAGCCGGCGCTGCCATCAGCAGGTCTTTAAGGTTAGTTGCGAATACTTCAATCGCTTCGATCTCTGCACGCTCTTTCATCGCACCCATCAATTCGGTTTCCATGTGCATAGAAACCTTGATGCGCCATGCCCAGCTAATCACTTGCTTACGCCATGCATCTGCAGGTGCGCTGCTTAGAGTAATGCCATAGTGATCAGAGATGATGTTCTCGCAGTAAGAACCACGTACACCTTCTTCTTGCTCTGGGTCTGCATTCATTGTCAGCGTTAGGAAGCCTTCATTTCGACCTCGCAACATAGCAAGCGCACGGTGAGAAGGCACTTTGTTGAGTGTTTCGTTGTGTTCGAAATAGTCTTTGAATTTCTCGCCTTCATGTTCTTTCCCCGTAACGACACGAGCCACTAGCTCAGCATTGCGGTTTAGGTGTTGGCGAATCTTCTCAAGCAGGTTTGCATCTTCAGCAATGCGTTCCATGATGATCGCACGTGCACCATCGAGTGCGGCTTTAGTATCGGCGATGCCTTTATCGCTGCTGATGAAGTTAGCGGCTTCAGTTTCAGGATCGTGCTGTGGTTCATTCCATAGCGTATCGGCTAGGGGTTCTAGGCCCGCTTCAATCGCGATCTGACCTTTGGTACGACGCTTTGGTTTGTATGGCAGGTATAGATCTTCTAGGCGCGTCTTACTGTCGGCTTGAGTGATATCCCGCTCTAACTCTGGCGTGAGCTTACCTTGATCTTGAATCGACTTAAGAATCGTTTGGCGACGATCGTCGAGCTCGCGAAGGTATGAAAGGCGACTATCAAGGTTACGTAGTTGGGTATCGTCTAAGCCACCCGTGACTTCTTTACGGTAGCGGGCAATAAAGGGAACGGTGTTACCGTCGTCAATTAGGTTTACTGCGGCGGTGACTTGCTCTGAACGAACATTCAGTTCTTCAGCAATCAGTCGACAGATAGCTTGGCTCATCCGATGAATCTCTTATTTAATATCATGATAAATACATGGGGGTGAGCGTACGCTTTTTCTAGCTTTGGCTGTGTAATTATCCTGTTAGAAGTCGAATTTCCGTTTGTGATACCCACTTTGTGCGAGATCTCTTACACGTGGTGTGCGACTAAGTCACTTTAAACCGATGAAATCGTCTTAGAATCAATCTAAGTTACTGATTTTATTTGGTTGTTTGTTTGTGGGCATATTTCTCACTCGAAATGTTTTTTGGGACTATCTAGGAAACTTGCCCAAATACCGTAATATTTAACTTGTCGACAGGGAGTTGGCAGGAACAGGAAAAAGCCTAATGGACTAGGTATCTTCAGGATGAAGATTTGATTACTTAGGATGAGTGGTCAGCAAGGATGTAATAATCTCTGGATGAGATTCGCCAGTCAGGATGACAGGCTAGAATGGACACCGCTAGGATGGCGATGAACAAAAAGGAAATTGGTTAAAGGATTTAGCCACTATCAAGGAAAGATGCAGGGAGCACCTTATCTCGAAGAGATAAACAGTAGCCGGATTGCTGCGATAGAGACTTAACCCCGCTAGGCGAAAGCCTTGCGGGGTTTTCTTTTATCTGGAATTTGGTTTTTGCCAGTTTCGGGCTGTTATGGCCAGTTAACTGCGCTTGTCTAGTCAGTTCTAAGCGTTATCTGTGTAGTGAATTGAATTGATAAACCATTCTTTTATGCCTTCCGGGGTCTTCACCTCGAACTCATCGTCGACTTCCTTTTTAAGCAGAGCTCTAGCCATAGGTGAGTCGATAGAGATATAGCCTTTAGCATCGCCGTAGATCTCTTCAGGGCCGACAATACGAAACTTCTTAATTTCCCCATCATCATTCTCAATTTCCACCCAAGCACCGAAAAATACCTTACCTTCTTGTTGCGGCGAGTAATCAACGATAGTTACATCAGGTAAGAACTTGCGTAGGAAACGCACTCGGCGATCAATTTGACGAAGCAAACGCTTATTGAAGGTGTAATCTGCGTTTTCTGAACGATCTCCAAGGCTTGCAGCCCAAGTGACTATCTTAGTAATTTCAGGACGTTTCTCGTGCCATAAGTGGTCATGTTCTGCTTTGAGCTTGTTATAACCTTCTCGGGTGATAAGTTTGGTTTTCATAAATCTGACTTAATGAAATGATGATCTAAGATAGAATATATAGAAAGGCAACATACGTTAACAATTATTTAGGCGACTTTTTCCTCAATAATGTTACATTTTTAATGTCTTATACAATTTACCAAGAATGCTTAACCTCAGGTTTAAGCTTTAATAGGTGGAACCATTACATGCAAGAAAACTACAAAATTTTAGTGGTCGATGACGATGCTCGTTTACGTGCACTGTTAGAACGCTATCTGTCAGAGCAAGGCTTTCAAGTGCGTAGCGTGGCAAACAGTGAGCAGATGGACCGCCTGTTAACCCGTGAAAATTTTCACTTGATGGTATTGGATTTAATGTTGCCGGGCGAAGATGGTCTTTCGATCTGTCGTCGTCTAAGAAACGCAAACAACTCGCTACCTATCCTTATGCTGACAGCAAAGGGGGATGAAGTGGATCGCATTGTGGGCTTGGAAGTGGGTGCGGATGATTACCTGCCAAAACCATTTAACCCACGTGAACTGCTTGCTCGTATCAAAGCGGTAATGCGTCGCCAAGTGATTGAAGCGCCGGGCGCACCAAGCACAGAAGAATCTGTGGTTGAGTTTGGTGAATTCCGCTTAAATCTAGGTACGCGTGAGATGTTCCGCGGTGAAGATCCGATGCCTCTTACCTCAGGTGAATTTGCGGTTCTTAAGTCACTAGTGACTAACGCGCGTGAGCCAATGTCTCGCGATAAGTTGATGAACATGGCGCGCGGCCGTGAGTATTCAGCGATGGAACGTTCTATCGATGTTCAGATTTCTCGTCTGCGTCGTCTAGTGGAAGAAGATCCAAGTAAACCTCGTTATATCCAAACGGTGTGGGGCTTGGGTTACGTATTCGTTCCAGATGGCAAAGCAGTCTAAGCCGGTTTTGTAAGCTCTATATCAGCTTCATCGGTTCTGTGAATCAGAATTCTATATTTACGGGTCATCTCATTAATATGTGATGGCCCGTTTTGTATTCAGCACAAGGGTTTAGGGTTATAGTCATAGCCATATAAAACATTTTATCACCCCTCACTTTAGGTCTCCTATGCGCATACGTAGCTCCTTTACTCAGTCGATAGTGCTCTTCTTAACCTTGTTGGTTGCTAGCCAAATATTTTCTTATTACGCAGTGTTCAACTACGCATTAATGCCGAGTTTGCAGCAGTTTAATAAGATTTTGGCTCATGAGTTAAACCTTGTGTTGGACCAAGGCACTGACATGGATATCGAAATTGATGCGCCACTACGTCAGCGTGTACTTGAGCAGTTAGGGGTAACTGTTCACGCGAAAAACAGTGAAGCGGCGGGTGAGTATTACCACGCCGTTGCGATTGACTTGATGAGCGAGGAGATGACCAAAGAGCTGGGTTCTGAAACCGAAGTGCGGCTGATCTTGGGGAAAGAGAGTTATGTACTGTGGATGGACATTGCGCAGTTACCCAACTCTTTAATTCGTATTCCGTTATCAGAGCTGCAAGAAGAGGATTTTGCACCACTGTTTCGTAACAGTCTGATCATGGCGCTGTTGATTGTCGCAGGTGGTTGGCTGTTTATCCGATTGCAAAACCGTCCGTTGATTGCGCTGGAGAAAGCCGCGCAAGGTGTCGGGCGAGGTGATATTCCACCACCCCTGCCAGTACAAGGTGCGCAAGAGATTCGTTCAGTAACCCGAGCCTTTAATCAGATGTCGAAAGGTATCCAAGAACTCGAAGAAGACCGCGCTTTGTTGATGGCAGGTATCAGTCATGATTTACGTACTCCGTTAACGCGTATTCGTTTAGCGACTGAGATGATGTCACCAGAAGACAGTTACTTAGCGGAAGGCATCATCAGTGATACCGAAGAGTGTAACGAGATCATCAGTCAGTTTATGGATTATTTAAAACCCGTTGATCGAGATTCATTTCAAGCGGTGTTTGTTGACGATATTGCTCGTGAGGTTTCTAGCTCTGAAGGTGGATACGAAGTACAGATTGAAACGGATATTCCTGAATCAATGAAGCCCGCGCTTGGTAACCCAATTGCGATGAAGCGTGCGGTGAGTAACTTGGTAGTCAATGCGCTGCGTTATGGTAATGGTTGGGTCAAGGTATCGACCGGCATGACAGCGGATAACAAACTTGCTTGGGTAACGGTGGAAGATAATGGACCAGGTATCCCACAGGACCAGATCGGGAAGTTGTTTGAACCGTTCACGCGTGGCGATACTGCCCGAGGCAGTGAAGGGACCGGTTTAGGCTTGGCGATTGTGAAACGTATTGTCAGCCAACACCAAGGTGCGGTAGTCGTGAATAATCGTAGTGAAGGTGGCTTAAAAGCGCAGATCAGTTTCCCTGTTAAGCCGTAAGTTCAGTTTAATGGTTTGGCGAGTCGGTTGGGTTTCGGCTTAGAGATCCCTGACTCGGTCACTTTTCCCTCTCGGGGATGACGAATTGCTAACCATGGACTTTGATGGTGAAAGTTTACTTTGATCGTCATTCTCTATCGTGAGGAACGAGCGAATAGGGAATCTCGCTCTTGCTTGATGAGAGTAAGGCACAGTAAAAAGGCTTCCTAGAAGGGAAGCCTTTTTGTCTTTTTATGCAGTCTCAGCGTTAGCTAAGCCTTGGAGTAAACATCGCGCTCGCCTAGCCAGCGGTTGATGATCGCCTTGGCGTTATCTGGGTAGCTATCGTGAATATGACGCGCAATACGCTGCACTTCAGGGATCAAACGTTGGTCTCGTACCAAGTCAGCAATCTTAAAGTCTGCCAAGCCCGTCTGCTTAGTGCCAAGCAGCTCACCGGGCCCTCGAATTTCTAAATCTCGCTGTGCAATGACAAAGCCATCGTTACTTTCACGTAGCACACCTAAGCGTTTCTGAGCGGTTTTAGACAGTGGTGAGTGATACAGCAATACACAATGGCTTGCGACCGAACCACGGCCGACACGGCCTCTTAGTTGGTGCAGTTGTGCTAGGCCAAGACGCTCTGGGTTCTCGATGATCATTAAGCTTGAATTAGGCACATCCACACCGACTTCAATCACGGTAGTCGCGACCAACAAATGCAGTTTGTTCTCTTTGAATTCCTGCATTACTGCTTGCTTCTCGGCTGGCTTCATTCGGCCGTGCACGAGACCAATTTTGACGTCAGGCAGTTTGCGTTGCAGCTCTTCAGCAGTATCAGCCGCAGCTTGAGCTTCTAATACTTCGGACTCATCAATCAGCGTACATACCCAATAGGCTTGTTTGCCTTCATTAAGACACGCATTTTTCACACGTTCGACAATGTCATCCCGCTTGGTATCAGGAATCGCCACGGTTTGAATTGGTGTTCGACCCGGTGGCAACTCATCAATAATTGAGGTTTCGAGGTCGGCATAGGCCGTCATCGCTAACGTTCGTGGAATCGGTGTTGCCGTCATGACTAATTGGTGTGGGTAATAACCTTGCTTTGCACCTTTCTCACGCAGCTCTAATCGCTGGTGGACGCCAAATCGGTGCTGCTCATCGATGATCACTAAACCAAGGTTTTTGAACTCGACATGTTCTTGGAACAAAGCATGAGTACCGACCACCATTTGTGCTTCACCACTGGCAATACGAACGAGCTCGGTTTCGCGAGCCTTGCCTTTGAGTTTACCTGCTAGCCACCCAACTTGAATGCCCATCGCCTCAAACCAGTTGGCAAAGTTAATCGCGTGCTGTTCTGCGAGTAGTTCAGTTGGTGCCATCAGTGCCACTTGCTGACCGTGTTCGAGTGCGCGAACAGCCGCGAGTGCAGCCACTAAGGTTTTACCAGAGCCCACATCACCTTGCACTAAACGCATCATAGGGTGCGGCTTTTCAAGGTCAGCTTCGATCTCTTTGGTTACTCGTGCTTGTGCGTTGGTTGGCGAGAATGGCAGCTGAGCTAACAGTTTATCTTTGAGGGTGTTCACCGGAGGAAAAGGCATTGCCTTGTCTTGCTGCCCTTTGCTACGAACAGACAACATCGACAGGTTTTGAGCCAGTAACTCTTCCATAATCAGGCGTAGCTGCGCAGGGTGTTTACCTTCATCAAACAACTCTAGGTCAATGCCTGGAGGTGGCCTGTGAATGGTATGCAGTGCTTGCGCGAGGGTAATTTGGTGATCGTATAAACCTGATGGTAGCAGCTCATTCACCGCGGCTTTGTCGATCAGTTCTAATGCTTGGTCGGTGAGGTTACGCAGTGTGACTTGTCTTAGCCCCTCCGTGGTTGGATACACTGGAGTCAGATTGGCTTCAACATCTGGCTGTTGCCTAGGCGCAAAGAATTTGTAGTCGGGATGGACAATCTCCAGCCCCATGTTACCGCGCTTGATCTCACCGTAGGCATGCACTTGTTTGCCTTCAGCAAAGTTGTTCTTCATACCTGCGGTGAAGTTGAAAAAGCGTAGGGTAATAGTGCCGTTACCATCGCTGATCTTTACCGCCAACATCTTACGTTTACCGAAAATGGTATCGACATGCATGACCTTGCCTTGCACTGCAGCCCATAAGCCCGCGTGCAGTTTTACGATAGGGTAGATACGTGTTCTATCTTCATAGCGCAAAGGGAGGTGAAAAAGCAGATCTTGTACGTTGTTAAGCCCAACCTTTTCCAGTTTCTCTGCGACTTTAGCGCCGACTCCAGATAAAGAGTTGAGAGGGATAGCAGATAAAAGCTGTGACATAACAAGGCTCATAAACGTAAGAGAGATGATCTATTCAAGCATTTTACTGGATTTTTGTACAGGCAGGAATGGGAGGGAGCGCGGTAAATACTAGGATTACGGTTATAAAAATCCCCTTAAGCGATAAAGCATTAAGGGGATTTAAATTCTTGGCAAAACTATTATCAAGTTTAAACGTTAGTTCTTACGACGTCTTACTTTCAGCGCGTGTGGCATCACACGTAGCTTTTTCATAATACTTGCAAGATGAACACGATCTTTGGTGGTCAGCAAGATAGTCACTGTGTACAGGCGTCCATCACGTTCTTCAGTTGAAATACCGTGAATGTTCGAGCCTGTTTTCGAGATAACGTTAGTTAACTCAGCCAGTGCACCTTGGTGATTCTGCAGATCAACCTGAAGTTCAGCAGTGAACTCTTGGTCGTAATCGTCAGACCATTCAACCGCCATGTATTTGTCTGGTTCTTTCTGGTAACCACGAACGTTTGGACACGTTTCACGGTGAACCACAAGGCCACGACCTGGCGATACATGGGCAATGATGTGATCATCTGGAATTGGGTGACAACAGTTAGCGAACGTCAGTAGTAGACCTTCAGCACCACGGATAGCCAATTTCTTCCTTGGTGTGTCGCTGTTGTTTTCCACTTCAGTCAGTTCGTCAGCATCACCCAGTAGACGACGAGCAATAACGATACTCATCAGCTCACCAAGACCAATCGATGCCAGTAAGTCTTCAACATTGTCTAGGCGAAGATCAGACAATACGTGGTCGATATTCTCTTGGCCGATATCGCCAATAGAGTGTTCGCCAAGTGCATGATTCAGTAGACGACGGCCTAGCGTGATCGACTCTTCACGACGCATCGTTTTCAGAACCTGACGGATCTTAGTACGTGCACGCGATGTCACCACGTAGTTGAGCCATGCTGCGTTCGGGCGTGCGCCCGGAGCACTGATGATCTCAATGGTTTGGCCATTCTTCAGCGATTTGCTCAGTGGGTAAGGGTTCATGTCTACACGAGCACCTACACACATGTTGCCGACATCGGTATGTACCGCGTAAGCAAAATCGACCGCTGTTGCGCCCGCAGGAAGTTCGACAATGCGACCTTTCGGCGTGAACACAAAGATCTCATCAGGGAACAGATCAGACTTAACGTTTTCAATGAATTCGAATGAGTTACCTGCGCTTTGTTGCAGCTCAAGTAAGCTCTGCATCCAACGTTGTGCTTTAACCTGTGCGGTCGTGCCGTTGCTACTACGTGCCCCATTGCCTTTGTAAGACCAGTGCGCTGCGACACCTTTGTCTGCCATTTGATCCATATCTTCAGTACGAATCTGAACCTCAACGGGCACCCCGTGAGGGCCGATCATTGAGGTGTGCAGAGATTGGTAGCCGTTGGCTTTTGGTACCGCAATGTAATCTTTCATGCGGCCAGGACGAGGCTTGTACAGGCTGTGAGCCTGGCCAAGTACGCGATAACAAGTATCTGGGGTATCAACCACCACGCGGAAAGCGTAGATGTCCATAATGGTGTGGAAGCGTTGTTCTTTGGTTTTCATCTTGTTATAGATGGAGAACAGGTTCTTTTCACGACCAAGTACGCGAGCAGGCAAACCGACTTCTTCAAGACGGCCTTCGATTTCGCTATGGATACGTTGGATCATTTCCTTACGGTTACCACGCGCAGCTTTCACTACGTTTTTAAGTACGCGATAACGGTTAGGGTAGAGGGCTTCAAAGCCCAACTCTTCTAGTTCGGTCTTGATGTTATGAATACCAAGACGGTGAGCCAGTGGAGAGTAGATCTCTAGGGTTTCACGAGCAATACGACGCTTTTTGTCAGGACGAAGTGCCCCAAGCGTACGCATGTTGTGAGTACGGTCAGCTAATTTGATCAAGATAACGCGGATGTCTTGCACCATGGCGAGAACCATCTTGCGGAAGTTCTCTGCTTGCGCTTCTTTGCGATCACGAAATTTAAGCTTATCCAGCTTAGATACACCATCTACCAATTCAGCAACAGTATTGCCAAATTTAGCCTCAAGGTCTTCTTTAGTGACATCACAGTCTTCGATGACGTCATGAAGTAAGGCTGCTTGCAGGGTTTCGATATCCAGACGCATTTCTGCCAGGATTCTTGAAACCGCTACAGGGTGGATTATGTATGGTTCACCGCTTGAGCGGGTTTGCCCTTCATGGGCGTCTCTCGCTACCACATAAGATTGACGCAGAGCCTCAATTTGAGGCTCTGTTAGGTATTCTTGGGCAACGTCTTTGAGGCTATCGAATAGATACAAATTAAAGGCCCGGAAGGTTAATTAGTTCGAATGGCGCTATTAGCGACTGTGAGCTAACGAGTGTGAGCGATGCTGCTTACTGCTGCAAGTTCAGCCGCTTCTTGCTCTTGTTGCTCTTGACGCTCACGAGCATCTAGTACGTCTTTAGTGATAAGACCTTCTTCGATTTCACGAAGAGCGATAACCGTTGGCTTATCGTTTTCTTCAGGCACTAGTGAATCTTTACCGCCAGTTTGCATTTGACGTGCGCGGCGAGCCGCAATAAGAACTAGGTCGAAACGGTTGCCAACTTTTTCAACAGCGTCTTGAACAGTTACGCGTGCCATGAGGACTCCAAATAGTAATTAACTAATAAATTTTTTATGACGAGAAAGTATACAAGTTTAACTAGATAGTTTCTAGTTCACCGTATACTTATCTCAATGGAAAATCCAGTTATACCAATCACAGTAAATAAGTGCTCAGAGATAGCGTCGGAAAAAAGTTTGAGAACAAGGAAGAATTTTTCGATAAGTAGTGACCCTACAATCAAAAATTCTAACGACGTTATCAGGCTTTTTCACAAGCTAGAATGACCAGTTGTTTACTACGATTGGTATCAGAGATTATTCCGCCAGTAGTGCTGTAAGCATGCCGCTGTATTTTGCTGCTTGCTTATCTTCTTTTAAGCGCTCCGCACGAATGATTGCTCTGAAGTCCATTAGGGCTGCATCAAAGTCATCATTCACGATCACATAATCGTATTCTGCATAGTGAGAAATCTCTGATTTTGCTTCGCTCATGCGTTTCGCAATAACTTCGTCGCTATCTTGACCGCGAACATTTAAACGACGCTCTAGCTCACCATTTGATGGTGGAAGAATGAAGACACTCTTCGCTTGAGGCATTTGTTCTCGGATCTGACGAGCACCTTGCCAGTCGATATCTAGGAATACATCGATACCGCGGTCTAGGTTTTCTTCAATCCAAACGCGTGACGTACCGTAGTAGTTGCCGAATACTTCAGCATACTCTAGGAACTCACCTTTACTAATAAGGTCTTCAAAATGATGTTTTTCTACAAAGTGGTAGTGAACACCATTTTCTTCACCAGGGCGCATACCGCGAGTGGTGTGTGAAACAGATACCTTCATTGCGTAGGTTGGATTGGTTTCTAGCATTGCTGAGATCAAGCTCGACTTACCTGCGCCACTAGGTGCAGATACGATGTAAAGAGTACCTTTGCCCATCTGTATATTTCCACTGTTGGTTGGATAGAGTGAAGGCGATAAACCGACACTATAAAAGATAGCACTGACCTTAATTGTTATACCGATGGCTGCATCTATAAAGGGATAACGAGTGAAACTAATAGAGACAACTGGTGAAAATTAGGTCAGAAAAATGGAGGCGAAGAGTAGCATATTTAGATGATTGAGAACAACTGACTTGATCGTTATTTATTAGCGAATGATCTTATCAAGGATCTTTGTATAAATGTAATGACTCATCATGTTCACTTTTTTATGTGATCTGGGCAAAATTTGTTGAAGTTTTAATCCCAACCCTTACAATCCGCGCAAACGATTAAATGCTGTATATGTCTAGGGTTAACAGACCCTACTGGACTAGATGTTTCTACTACCAAGCCTACCTTGGTGACTACAGTTTTTAGTGTAGAGACCTCTCTATTCTCACAGCATTTGAATCTCAAATTCTTAATTTATTGCAAAGGTTTTGTTGTGAGTACCGATTCCACCCTGAAAGCCCAGAACACCTCTGGCTCGCTTGATTCGATGTTTAAAATCACTGAAAGAAAAACCACGATTGGCACAGAGCTGTACGCGGGTTTTATTACTTTCTTAGCGATGAGCTACATTCTGGCGGTTAACCCAGCGATTTTGGGGGATATCCCAGGTATGGACAAAGGGGCAGTATTTACAGCAACCGCTCTGTCTGCCGCTATCGCAACGCTTATTATGGGCATTTGGGGCAACTACCCAGTCATGCTTGCACCAGGCATGAGCATGAACGGCTTCTTCAAAGGCTTATTATTAAGTGGCTCTGTTGCGGTGCTTTGGAATGAAGCGCTGTTTGGCATCTTCCTATCGGGTATCCTTTACCTCGCGTTCTCATTGACCAATATCCGTAAATCGATGATTGAGTCGATTCCTGAAGATTTGAAGTTGGCGATTACCGTGTCTCTCGGACTGTTCATTGCTTTCTTAGGCCTCAAGAATGCGGGCATCATTGTTTCTAACCCGTTCGTCTTGGTTGGCTTAGGTGACATTTCCGATCCGAAAGTGATCATCGCTTATGTGAGCATCTTCATTGCATTAGGCTGTATGGTTCGTGATATTAAGTTAGCAACCTTTATCTCGTTCGTTTCTGCTATTGCACTGACCATTCTTGCTGATGTCTTCATGGGCACTTCAAATGCACCAATCCCAGAACAGTTCATTGCTATGCCACCAAGCATGGCAGGTAGCTTCGGTGCTATTTTTGATTTCTCTGCTTTTACGCCAGAGAAAATGTTTGACCTCTTGTTCATCGTCCTTATTTTCCTGATTGTCGATTTCTTTGATGGCTTGAGCACAATTGTTGGTGTGGGCCGCGATGCAGGTATCATTGACAAAGACGGCAAGGTACCAAACGCAAAATCAGCGTTAGTCGCCGATGCGGGCGGTACAGTGATTGGTTCAATTCTAGGTACCACATCGATTACTGCTTTCTCTGAATCGGGTATTGCTTCTTCTCAAGGTGCAAAAACGGGCTTGGCAGCAGTCATGGTGGCGGGTCTGTTCTTAATCTCGCTTTTCCTATACCCACTTTTCTCTATCTTCTCGGCGGCAATGGTTGCGCCTGCGATGGTTGTAGTGGGCATCTACATGGTGGGTCGTCTTGGTCAGATTAACTGGGAAAAGAAAGAGTCACGTATTGCAGCTTTCTTCACCATCATGTTCACCGTACTAAGCTTCTCTCCTGCCAATGGTATGGCGATGGGTTTCATCAGCTACGCATTCACCATGGTTGTGGCAGGTAAGCGTAAAGAAGTACACCCGCTTATCTACGGACTGTGTGTGGTGTTCTTAACTTACCTAATCCTGCTATAAGCTTAATAGCCAAGTAACGTTTGTTAAGCAACAGTCGTTAAGTAACAAACCAATAGATGGCTCTGCAGTGAAAGTGGGGCCATTTTTGTATCTGTTATCTCTTAGAATGCGCGACTTATATTGATGCATGCTATTGTAGAGGTTGGATTAATTATTTTTGAAGAGTGACTATGTCTTCTCACTTACCTAAGTCTTTTAGTAAGCCTTTCCTTAAGGTTTTCCACATTCTTGAAGCCGTTCTATTAGTGGCGATCACACTGGCGACACTGTTTGCCATGATGGAAGAGTTCATGCACGTCTTTGCTGAACGTCGAGTACAACTGACCGACATTCTGCTGATGTTTATCTACTTAGAAGTGCTAGCCATGGTTCAGCAGTTCGTGATGAACGGTAAGATCCCAGTGCGATACCCTATCTATATCGCGATGATGGCGATAGCACGTTACATCACCTTGGGTATGAAAGAGTTGGATGCGGTACTGATTGTTTGGTTATCTTTAGCGGCATTTATCTTAGCTGCAGCAACTCTGTTGATTCGAGTTGGTCACCATTACTGGCCATATGTCGATCTCAGAACTAAGCAGCCAGACGAGTAAATTTTTTGAGATCAAAATCTTACAAATCAAGCCCGGCGACCTAGCTGAGCTTGAATTAAAGCCAACCGAACAAAAAAACATCAATTATTTTCAAATAAAGCTTTACAACCGGGCCTAGATCACCAAGAATGGCCTCGCTCTGTTTTCAGAGTTATTAAATGAAACATCCAGTTGTAAAGTAAAACCCTTAGTATTGCTTCATTGTTATTCTCAGTGTTTCCCTTGGCTTCATAGATACATTAAATAATTCAAGCTTTCAGCGCATCGCACTTTTGGCGATTAATTTTTTATTTTTATATAAGGGACACATCATGTCTAACAAAACAAACGGCGTAGTAAAATGGTTTAACGAAGAGAAAGGTTTCGGTTTCCTAACTCAAGACAACGGCGGCGCTGACGTATTCGTTCACTTCCGTGCTATCGCATCTGAAGGTTTCAAGACTCTTAAAGAAGGCCAACAAGTGTCTTTCGAAGTAGAGCAAGGCCAAAAAGGTCTTCAAGCTGCAAACGTTGTAGCTCTATAAGATTTTAAGTCGGCGCAGGTTGCATTAGCAACTTGCGTCACTTTCTCCCTTAAATCTTTCCCCTCTAGTTCCATCTGTAATACCCCCCTCAAAATATTCTAAAATCCTTTGTTACATCCGCTTCTCTGTTTTATCTATAGCTGTATCTATCTCTATCTCTTGCTCCAAACAAATCTCCTGCGTAATAATCTGCTCACTTAGTCATCCTGATTGGCATTATTTTATCCATAAAAAAAGCCCCTAAAATTAGGAGCTTATCTTGATTTAATTAACACTGTTAGTTAATCAACACTGATTCAGCTAATGGCTATTCACAGCGTATTACTGACAAACTGTTATTCAATATTCTGGATCTGCTCACGCATCTGTTCGATAAGAACCTTAAGCTCTACGCCCGATGCTGTGATGTCTGTGCTGATCGACTTAGACGCTAGCGTGTTTGATTCACGGTTGAACTCTTGCATCATGAAGTCAAGCTTACGGCCACAAGCGCCACCTTTCTTCAATACTGCATTGGCTTCTTTAACGTGAGAGTCTAGGCGGTCTAGCTCTTCTGCGACGTCTGACTTCTGTGCTAGCAGGATAAGCTCTTGTTCAACGCGAGAACCTTCAAGCTCAACTTTAGCTTCTTCAAATTTGTTAAGTAGACGCTCACGTTGCCATTCTAGGATCTCAGGCATGCGTGCACGAACTTTCACTACTTCTTCAGTGATCGCATCCAAGCGCTGAACGATGAGCGCCTTCATGTTTTCACCTTCACGAGCACGAGCATCAATGAACTCTGCAATCGCATCGTTGAATGCTTCTAGCAGGTCTTTGTTGATGGCATCCATATCTTGCTCTGGCGTTTCCATCACGCCAGGCCAGTTCATGACTTGGAATGGGTTCAAACGGCTGTTTTCACCTGTCATGGTCATAACTTGGTTAGCTGCATTAATGACTTGCTGAGCCAAACCTTCGTTGATACTTAGCTCACCTTTTGCCGCTGGGTTTGCTTCAAAACGTAGGTTACATTCAACCTTACCGCGCGCTAGACGCTTACGGAAACGCTCACGTAAGATTGGTTCTAAACCACGGAACTGTTCAGGCATACGGAAGTAAGTTTCTAGGTAGCGTTGGTTTACACTACGGATTTCCCATACTGCTGTACCCCAATCGCCTTTTACTTCTTTACGCGCGTACGCGGTCATACTATAAATCATCGAATTTTCCTGTCTTTTATCATTCTGAAAATAACGCGCACGAATAGTATCACGATATGGTGTACTCCCGAAGCCTGTCGCTTTTCACTATCGATAGCCTTTGCGATAACTCCCCCTTTCATGGAGATTAGCTTTTAATGGCCAATCGCTTTTAATGAGCAATAGCGTTTAATGACTAATAGCTCCTAATAACCAATAGCTTCGAACAGTAAATAGATTTGAAAGGTAAACTGCTATATAATCTTGCCCCAATCAAAACTGTCTCACCCCTTTCTTAGGTGATGCACTCTTTCGATAGTCAATCACTTCAGACTGTTAATAAGGTAGATACCAATGCGTCCAAATGACCGCGCTGTAGATCAAATTCGTCCAATTAAAATTACTCGTAACTACACAGCTTATGCTGAAGGTTCTGTATTAGTTGAGTTCGGCAACACCAAAGTTCTATGTAATGCGACGGTAGAAGAAAACGTACCGCGTTGGTTAAAAGGCCAAGGAAAGGGTTGGGTAACCGCTGAATACGGTATGCTTCCACGTGCAACGCACACTCGTAACCGTCGTGAAGCGGCGAGCGGCAAGCAAGGTGGTCGTACGATGGAAATCCAACGTCTGATCGCTCGTAGCCTACGTGCTGTTGTTGACCTGAAAGTACTGGGTGAAATTATGATCACTGTCGATTGTGATGTTATCCAAGCAGACGGCGGTACTCGTACTGCTTCTATCTCAGGTGCAAGCGTTGCGATGGCTGATGCTATCAACAGCTTATTAGCAAGCGGTAAACTGAAAAAGAACCCAATGAAAGGCCACGTAGCGGCAGTTTCAGTGGGCATCGTTGGTGCACAAGCACTGTGTGACCTTGAGTACGTTGAAGACTCAGCAGCTGATACCGACATGAACGTTGTAATGACGGAAGACGGTAAGATGATTGAGATTCAAGGCACCGCAGAAGGCGAACCGTTCAGTCACGAAGAGCTGATGCAGCTTTTAGCCCTGGCGAACAAGGGCATTGCCGATATCGTCGAAGCGCAGAAGTCGGCGTTAGCAGAATAGTTTTTAGATAGCTCCCACATCGGGGGCTATTTTTTTATTTTCGTCATAGATAACTCCACACCTATGTTAGCTACAATTTTTCACCCTAATCACATAGGTTCCCTATGCTCATAGGGCTGAAAAACTTTGCTGCCTTGTTGTAGAGCTATCTATTTAGAAAATACATCATCGTTAGCTTTCGAAGTGATCGGAAGTTAGGAATTGGAAAGTAAATTAATTTAGAGGATGAGCATGAAAGCATATCAACGTGAATTTATTGAATTTGCACTAGAGAAAGAAGTACTTAAGTTTGGTGAGTTTACTTTAAAGTCTGGCCGTAAGAGCCCTTACTTCTTCAATGCTGGATTGTTTAATACAGGTCGTGACTTAGCGCGTTTAGGTCGCTTCTACGCAGCAGCATTGGCAGATTCAGGCATTGAGTTCGATGTACTATTTGGCCCTGCATACAAGGGTATCCCAATTGCAACGACAACAGCAGTTGCTTTGGCTGATCACCATGATGTAGACACGCCTTACTGCTTCAACCGTAAAGAAGCGAAGAATCACGGTGAAGGTGGCAACCTAGTGGGTAGCGAACTTGAAGGTCGCATCATGCTAGTGGATGACGTGATCACTGCAGGTACAGCGATTCGTGAGTCGATGGAAATCATCCAAGCAAACGGCGCTGACTTAGCGGGTGTTCTGGTTGCTATTGACCGTCAAGAGAAAGGCAAAGGCGAGCTGTCTGCGATTCAAGAAGTAGAGCGTGACTTCGGTTGTGCGATTATCTCAATCGTTAGCCTGACTGATCTGGTGACTTTCCTTGAAGAGAAAGGCACCGACGCAGCGCACCTAGAATCTGTAAAAGCGTACCGCGCTCAATACGGAATCTAATACTACTCGTAATTAGACTATAGAATGCACAAGGGGCTGATGATTCATCAGCCCCTTTTCTTTTGGTTCAGTATATTATTTATAACGAATGCCGCGCTCCACTTCGGGATCTTCCATCGTTTTGAAGCGCTTGTGCAGCCACATCCATTGCTCTGGTGCTCGCAAAATAATCTTCTCAAGATAGCGATTTAGATAAGCGGCCGCCGCTTTCTCATCTTTCTGAGGATAGTTATCTTCGATTGATTCATCGGCCATGATTTCATACTTGCCGTCGGCATTTCTAAAACCAGACCCTGGAACAAGGGCGCATCGGCTGGTGTAAGCCAAAATACTGGTGCCTGTTGTGGTACATGCATCTTCTACAGCAAAGAAAGGGACAAACACAGACTTGTTACGGCCGTAATCATGATCTGGCAGGTAGAAAAGGATCTCCCCCTGACGCAGGATTCGAATCATGCGTTTCACATCTTTACGGTGAATCAGGCGATTGCCATTCTGAGTACGACCACGGTATTGAATGAACTCATAAGCCGGATTGTTGTGTGGGCGGTAAACACCTAAACCTGAAATACCTAGAACAGCCATTGCTCGCGCAGTGATCTCTAAGTTCAAGGCATGCACACAGCACAACAAAACACCTTTGCCGTTGGCTTTGTGAGTACGCAGCATTTGGGTGTCTTTATCCACTAGGATTCTTTTGAAACGCCACGTTGGCCAAAACCACGTAATGCCGGTTTCGATCAGTGCCATACCCGTATTTTTGAAGTTTTCACTGACCATTGCAGCGACTTCATCCGCTGGCTTATCGGGAAATGCTAATTCTAAATTGCGTGTCGCCACAGCCACTCGTTTCTTGCCATAACGAGCCCCGAGAGTTCCCAACGATCGACCTAATATTAATAGTAGTCGGTAAGGAAGGACATTGACGATAAGCGCTAATAACCCGAAGCCAAACCATACACCCCAATATTTAGGGTGAAGTAGAGCTAGAGTAAAAGGCGGCTTAGTAATCACGTGTTGTGCCGTGCCGTTTGCTGAAGAAGTTTTCGTCGTCATAACCATCACTTAAGATTTGATTGCTACTTAATTTGATTGCTACTTAATCTGAGCGCTTAGCAGTGCCCAATAAGCATCAAAGTTTTCTGTCGGTTGATATTTGAAGTCAGAACGTACAAATCGATTCAGGCTGCCTTCAACTTGACCTAGCAACTGAGCCGCTAAGATTTTCTCATCAACTGGGAACGATTTTCCTTCACGAAGCTTTCTTTCGCGAAGAATTTGGCGAAGTTGAGTCTCAATACGTTCGAAAAGCTGATTAATTCGTTCACGAAGACGCTCATTCTCAAACATTAGGGCATGACCCGATAAAATACGAGTTAAGCCTGGGTTGCGCTCAGAGAAGACTAAGATCAGTTGCATCACTAAGCGGATACGCTCAAGAGTGTCTTTCTCTTCATCGAGAATGCGGTTGATTCGAGACATCAACGCTTCTTCTATAAACTCGATCAAGCCTTCAAACATGCGGGCTTTGCTTGGGAAGTGGCGGTATAACGCAGCTTCAGATACGCCGACTTGCTTAGCCAACTTTACCGTTGTGATACGAGAAGCACCTTCGGTCGATTCCAACATTTGTGCGAGAGCTTGTAGGATTTCTTCACGACGGTTTGATTTTCGAGTACCAGCCATCTATTTACTTCCTTTCCTAAAGATGAGGATTGAGTGAAGAAAGATTATAAACACCATTCAATTCTGTTTCCTAGTTTTGTGAGCCCTAGGTCAACAGAATCGAGAGGTGTCAGCAGATTGTCAGAGCAAATCTGTGCGTTTATGCATCAATAAGCTGTTGGATCTGATCGAGGATCTGGAAACCTAGCGTGTCTTTGCTCTCCAGTGGCAAGGATTTATCGCCGCCTTTCCAGTAAAGGTGCAATTCATTGCTGCTGCTATTGAAGCCTTGGCCTTCGACAGAAACGTCATTGGCACAAATCATATCAAGGTTCTTTCTTTCGAGCTTTCCGCGAGCGTATTTCTCTACATCTTGAGTTTCAGCAGCAAAGCCTACGGTAAAGGGACGACCTTCGGTCATTGAGGCAACAGAAGCGACAATGTCTGGGTTCTTAACCATTTGAATGGTCATGTCGTCTTTACCATCGACCTTTTTAAGCTTTTGGTCTGCAATGGACTGTGGACGATAGTCGGCCACTGCAGCACAGCTAATGAATATATCGTGTTGAGAAGCGTTTGTTGTAACCGCATCAAACATCTGCTGAGCGCTGTCGACATCGATACGATTAACTTTGTTTGGCGTTGCTAGTGATACCGGGCCGCTGACTAGAGTGACTGTTGCGCCTTGTTTAGCGGCTGCTTCAGCCAGTGCATAGCCCATCTTGCCAGAGCTGTGATTGGTAATGTAACGCACAGGATCGATGGCTTCACGAGTTGGCCCCGCCGTTATCAATACAGAGCGACCAGCAAGCGGCTTAGGTTGGAAGAAGTCTTCACAACGGTGTACGAGTTGCATTGGTTCTAACATGCGACCCATGCCGACATCACCACACGCTTGCTCGCCTGCAGCAGGGCCCCAGATTTCACAACCACGACGTTTTAGCGTGGCAATGTTCTCTTGAGTCGCCGGGTGGCTGTACATTTGCTGGTTCATTGCTGGGGATACCGCAACTGGCGCATCGGTCGCCAAAACCAGAGTGGTCAGCAAGTCGTTGCCCATGCCCGCCGTCATGCGAGCAATAAGGTCAGCCGTTGCTGGCGCTAATAGTACTAAATCGGCCCATTTCGCGAGTTCGATGTGCCCCATCGAAGCTTCAGCAGCAGGATCAAGCAAACTATCAGACACAGGTCTTCCAGATACAGCTTGCATGGTGAGAGGAGTGATGAACTCCTTAGCCGCATTTGTCATAACGACTTGTACCTGCGCTCCTCGTTCAATTAAGCGGCGAGTCAGTTCGGCACATTTATAAGCTGCGATACCACCACTAATACCAAGTAGGATTTTTTTGCCAACTAAGCCTTGTTGGTCAGCGCTGCTCTGTTGATTAACCAGTGTTTGCATGATTCTGTTCCTTAATTTTTCTGGGACTTACGATATCAGAACAAAGGATTAGTGCCTAGAAGCAGAATTGGAACAGATTTGACGCTCATCAAGTTGGTGTTATCAAACTTATCAATTACATGGTTTTGCTAGCGACTCGTTTCCTTTGGTCTTTATTAAACGATCTCTCTTAATAAGCTCATTAAGCTGATGCGTTGTGTTCATGACTAACTAGTTAGCTTTATATGCCTATAAGTAAAATGCCTGCTGAATCTATGCCAAGAGAAAAGCTACTCAATAGAGGGCCGGACTCTTTGACTGATGCAGAGCTGCTCGCGATATTTCTTCGAACGGGTACGCAAGGAATGAACGTTCTAGAGCTTTCTGACAAGTTGATCAAAGATTTTGGTTCGCTGCGTCATCTTTTTTCAGCAACGGAGGCCGAGTTTTGTGCTCATAAGGGAATGGGGCAGGCAAAGTTCGTCCAATTGCAGGCCGTATTGGAGATGACGCAACGCTACTTAGCAGAGACATTATCTCGAGGGGACGCGTTGACCAGTCCGAATCATACCAAGTTGTATCTTTCGAGTATGTTGCGCGATCGCCAGCGAGAAGCCTTCTATATATTGTTCTTAGATAATCAAAACCGGGTAATAAAGGATGAAGTCATGTTTGAAGGAACCATCGATGCAGCATCGGTTTACCCAAGAGAAGTCGTCAAAAGGGCACTTCATCATAATGCCGCCGCCTTAATCTTGGCTCACAACCATCCTTCTGGTGTTGCGGAGCCAAGCCAAGCAGACAGGCGAATTACACGCCGATTAACCGATGCATTGGCGCTGGTGGACATCCGAATTCTCGACCATTTTGTGGTTGGAGATGGTGAAGTTATCTCTTTTGCAGAGAGAGGATGGATTTGAATCACATTTTAGGTTGTTAGTTGCGTTAAATCTGCTATTATTCCGCCCACATTTTAGAACCTTAAATCAGCTCTGATTACTCAAATAGCTGCGGTGCTCAAAAAAAGATCACGAAATCCTTAAAAAGGATCTGTTCGGGTCTTGAGCAATGCATGTCAAGTTAGTATAATACGCGACCTTTGATAGCCTTGAATGGATTTTCCATTGTGGTTTTTACCTCTATTTTCAGAATTGATAGAGAGGTTCGGCCACCAAGGTTGATATCGAGCTGAAACGATTTGGAGAGACATTCATGTCCCGAGTATGTCAAGTAACTGGTAAGCGTCCAGTAACGGGTAACAACCGTTCACACGCACGCAATGCTACCAAGCGTCGTTTTCTGCCGAACCTACAAACTCACCGTTTCTGGGTAGAGAGCGAAAAACGTTTTGTTAAACTACGTCTAACTGCTAAAGGCATGCGTATTATTGATAAGAAAGGCATCGATGCTGTTCTTGTTGATATCCGTGCACGTGGCGAAAACGTTTAAGAGGAATTAAGCAATGGCTAAAGGCATTCGTGAGAAAATCCGTCTAGTATCTTCTGCTGGAACTGGTCACTTCTACACAACTGACAAGAACAAGCGTAACATGCCAGGCAAATTTGAGATCAAAAAGTTTGATCCAGTAGTTCGCCAGCACGTTATGTACAAAGAAGCTAAAATCAAGTAATTGATAGCCCCTTTGTCTCTTCTTTTATAGAAGAATAAATTAAAAACCCAGCTTATAGCTGGGTTTTTTTATGCCCAAAATTTGATTCGCCCCAGTATTTTGAGAGGCTTAAGCTTTTTCGAGAAGACTCAGTGTTTTTGATAGGCGTAAGTTTCATTGGCTCAATTTGGCACCTACCGTAAAGACGTTACACTTGCCGATGGGCTTATGTGATAGAAAATAGCGCAACATAGAAAGTATCGCCTTTTTCACGATATACTGAACACTCAATAGGTTAGATGAGCAGAATCAGATGAGATATCGTGGACGCCGGTGGAACAACATACTCATGTTAAGCGTGATCGCTTTTATTGGGGTATTAAACCTGCCCACTTTGATCAAAGCGTATCTTATCGAGCCCGAGCCTGAAGTTAATGTCAGCAGTCCTTATCCCTCTCTTTTAAATCCAGCAGCTGAGCTTCAAGCTTTACACTTTGCTCATTGGTCAGTTTTGAAAGAGGATGGTCATTGGATTTATCAATTTAAAGACACAACACTTCCTCAAACTACCAGTGCACAAGAGCTGTCTCAGCGATGGCAAGAGCTTGTGGGCACTGAAGTCGATTCAAAAACTTATACCGATCTTGCCCCTCAGCTAAAGACACCCCACACCATTGAAGTGTGGTATCAAGACCAAGAAGAGCCACAGCGCATTACTTATTATCAATTGCCTGAATTTTGGTTGTTAAAAAACTGGAATGATCAGTGGCTAGCAGTGTCTATTGAAGAGAACTATTTGTTTCCAAGCTTTGGCTCAGACCAGTCCTTAAAATCAGACAAACTATCTACATCAAACAAGCAGTCTATATCAGACAAACCAATGAAATCGGACGACTAACTATGCCTGAATTACCCGAAGTTGAAGTAAGCCGCATGGGGATCTCGCCTCATTTAGTTGGCGAGACGATTAAAACCCTTACCTTTCGTACCCCCAAGCTGCGTTGGGATATCCCTCAAGAACTTAAGACATTAGAAGGGCAGGTGATTCGCTCTATCTCGCGTCGCGCAAAGTACCTACTGATTGAAACCGATATGGGCACAGCCATTGTTCACCTTGGTATGTCTGGCTCACTGCGCGTGTTAGACGCAGATTTCCCGCCAGCAAAACACGATCACGTGGATCTTAAGCTCACCAATGGCAAGATATTGCGTTACAACGATCCGCGTCGTTTTGGTGCTTGGCTATGGTCGGCGCCTGATGAGATACATACTGTACTACTTGGCTCTGGTCCTGAGCCGTTAACCGATGACTTCAACGCAGATTACATTGCCGAGAAAGCAGAAAAGCGTAAAGTTGCCGTCAAACAGTTCATCATGGACAACAAAGTAGTGGTAGGAGTGGGTAACATCTACGCTAATGAGGCGCTGTTTTCTTCACGAATTCATCCACTTCGCCCTGCTAACAAGATAACTCAAGCAGAGTGGATGCTACTGACCAAAGAGATAAAGCAAGTACTCGCGACCGCCATCAAACAAGGTGGCACTACTTTAAAAGATTTTGCGCAAGCAGATGGCAAGCCGGGGTATTTCGCCCAAGAGCTGCAAGTCTATGGAAAAGCAGGCGAAAAGTGCCCAAGCTGTGAAGCTCTAATCCAAGAGTTAAAAATAGGGCAGAGGAATACGTTTTTTTGCGAAGAGTGCCAAGTATAAAAAAACTGAACGCGCGTTCACTTTTTACTGCTAGTAGATATAAGTGCTAGTCGCTACAATTACATTAATGATATGAATTGAGAATAGTAGAATGAAATATTTAGTAACTGGCGTTGCCGGTTTTATCGGCTCTGCAGTGTCAGAGCGACTATGCGCAGCAGGCCATGAGGTTGTCGGTATTGATAACTTGAATGACTACTACGAAGTCTCTTTAAAGCATGACCGCCTTAAACGCATCGAACATGAAAATCTGACCTTTATTGAGCTGGATCTTGCTGATAGAGAGGGCATGGCGAAGCTGTTTGCTGAGCAAAAATTTGACCGTGTGATTCATTTAGCAGCGCAAGCTGGCGTTCGTTACTCAATTGATAACCCAATGGCGTATGCCGATAGCAACCTTGTCGGTCACTTAGCTATTCTTGAAGGCTGTCGCCATAATAAGGTTGAACACCTCGTTTATGCTTCATCGAGTTCCGTTTATGGCTTGAATCAAAAAATGCCATTCCATACAGCAGACAGTGTTGATCACCCGATTTCACTGTACGCCGCGACTAAGAAGTCGAATGAGTTGATGGCGCATACCTATTCTCATTTATACGACGTACCAACGACAGGTCTTCGCTTCTTTACGGTTTACGGCCCTTGGAGTCGCCCTGATATGGCGATGTTCAAGTTTGCGAATCTAATCGTAGCGGGCAAAGAAATCGACATTTATAACAACGGCGACATGATGCGTGACTTCACTTATATCGATGATATTGTTGAAGGTATTATTCGTGTTCAAGATCGTATTCCAGCCAAGCAACCAGATTGGACCGTTGAGCAAGGGTCACCAGCAACCAGTTCTGCTCCGTATCGCGTGTTTAACATCGGTCATGGCAGCCCGGTTAAATTAATGGACTACATCGAAGCATTAGAAGGTGCTCTAGGTGTTGAAGCGAAAAAGAACTTCATGCCAATGCAGCCTGGTGATGTGTACGCGACTTACGCTGATACGGAAGATTTGTTTGAAGCGGTTGGCTATAAACCTCAAGTGAAGATCCAAGAAGGCGCGAAAGCTTTCGCGGATTGGTATAAAGCCTATTACTCGCTGTAGTAATTGATAAACTTTGAATAAAAAATAGCGCTCACTGAGCGCTATTTTTATAGGTAATCGCATGATTGCTTTTTAGGTATAAACATAAGCATAAAGAGAGGGGGCAATTTAATGTGAGTGTACTTTTCCTAGACCTAGAATTTTGGTCTGAACTCTTTATCTAGTACTGCAAGGTGATAAAGGTTTGTTGATAGATTAAGTGCCATACTCTTTATTTTGTTCACAATCTTCATAAAGGCGACAGAATAGTCTTTTCTACCTTTATGTTTACGACTACCGATAATTGACGGCCGTTTACTACGCTGTAATCCAGCAGAAGAAACACCAAACATGGGGTGCTTATGAATCCAAGTATTCCTTAAGAATACATCAACTGGATAATTAAAAGTTGAACTTTGTTCGATGAAAGCTTGTGCCGCTTTGGGAGATATAGCATAGCAGGCGGTTCCTTGAGGAACTTTCAAATACTTTACAAGATGCTGTGTATCGTACTTATCAACTGAATAATGTAGTCTATTCTTACTGTCTTGTAAGCGAATAAAACCACACTGCTCAATATGCTGCTCGGCGATAGTCAAAGTATTGCGAAATATATCGATATCAATATCGGCATGATCTTCGAAGACTAAAATGGGTTCATTTAACTCTATGCATTTTTGCCAAATAAGATAATGGCTTGCATAACACCCCACTTCCCCAATTGCATGCGGTCTACCCATATTGTGTAAAAAAGCTCTATCGTGAATTCTTGTTAGTAGAGGATGTTCATCGGTTCGTGCATCCACTCCGATAAAAAACTCAAAATCAACCTGAGCATCCTTAAGGGCGTTAGCTGTTGATTTTTGCCTACAATGGTTTGCTTTTAAGGTAATACAGTATGATTTCATAAAGCTATATTGATGTATTTATTCACAAGAAATTATGTTATCACTCGTTTGGCTTTTTGTAATGATTGTTCGCTTTGTTAGAGGTTATGGTTGTGACGAACCTCAAGAGTGTTCGGGGTTCGCATGATCTGATTCATCGGTTCTGCAGTGTCAGAGCTAATATGTAGGGGTCTAAATGAATTTATCTGTCTCAAAAAATAGCGCTCAATGAGCGCTATTTTTTTCGGTTTAGGTAAAGAGAATTACTTGGCAGTCTTCAGCTTTATCTCGGCTGCCACCTTTTGTGGCACAAACTGGCTAATGTCTCCACCATGAATGGCCACCTCTCGAACTATTGTCGAAGAGAGGAATGCATACTCCTCTGAAGGTGTTAAAAATACACTTTCAAGGCCTGGAAGTAGCTTTCTGTACATGCTGGTGAGTCCAAACTCGTACTCAAAATCCATGGTTGTTCTTAGGCCTCG
This sequence comes from Vibrio sp. OPT24, assembly GCF_015163545.1. Taxonomy (NCBI): domain Bacteria; kingdom Pseudomonadati; phylum Pseudomonadota; class Gammaproteobacteria; order Vibrionales; family Vibrionaceae; genus Vibrio; species Vibrio sp. OPT24. The sequence continues at coordinate 110,436 of NZ_JADDYI010000049.1, read as the reverse complement.
CACCAACACATTCGCTTGCTGCTGTTTAGCAAAATCGACCAGTAACCCCGAAAATCCTTCAACAGACACGTTAGGTAAGTGAGACACCGCATCACGTAACAACTCTACACGTTCATCTAATTCAAACATGGTTTTTTTACTTGGGCTCGCTGCTACTCCAACAGTGATATGGTCAAACATGCTAGCGGCACGAACAATGATATCAAGGTGGCCATTGGTCACCGGATCAAAAGTTCCTGGATAAATAACGTGTGTGCTCATTTTAGCTGTCCTTGCTTAATGTAGTGTTCGAATTCGGTGCTTTACTAGAGTTTAAGGCCTTATCGAGTTGCTGCTTTACCATATCGAGTGTGATGTCTTTCATCAGGTCATCGCCTTTAGCACGGGTTCCCCATGGAAGGTCTGCGACTGGTTTACCTTGTTGTGCTTCTACGTGCTGTTGATAAACACTCACTACGATATCGAGATCGTTGTAAGGTCCTGTTCTACGAGGATCGCTGTGCGCGTACAAGCCGATTACAGGCGTTGACTGCGTAGTTGCCAAGTGGGCTGGGCCAGTATCAGGTGCCAATACCACCGTTGCATGTTTCAGTACGGCAGTCAGTTGCTTCAAGTTCGTTTTGCCAATCAAGTTGGTTACTGGCGACTGGCATAATTTTTCGATGTCGCTACCAAGGTTAACTTCTCTTGGTGCCGGAGAACCACATAACACCACTTGCATGCCTTGTTCGACAGCATAATCAGCAATAGCTGCATATCGCTCAGTTAACCAATTGCGTGAATCTTTGCTTGCAGCTGGGGAGATAACCAAGGTCGGCTTGTCTGCCATGGTGCTAATTGCGAGTTGTTCATCTTCAGGTGTTAAAGGGATATCCCATTGAGGCTTATCGAAGGGGACACCAATGTAGCGAGCAAATTCGGCAAAGTTATCCAACACATGAAACTTATCTGAAATAGGTAGATGGTGGTTGGTAAAGAGTGACTGCATTTCACGAGTACGGTTTTTGCCAAATCCCACTTTGCACTTCGCCTTTATCCCCCAAGATAGCACGCTGGCTCTGAGTGCGGCTTGCATATGCAGAAGTGCATCAAATTTACGATCAGATAGCTGACGCCATAATTCACGCATTCCTTTGAAGCCTTGTTTCTTATCGAAAACAATCACCTCAATACCGGGTAGATCGCCGATCAGCATGGCTTCTATTTTGCCCGTTATCCAAGTGATTTTCGTTTCAGGCCACTGCTTCTGGATGGCTTGAACCACAGAAATAGCATGACAAACATCACCAATCGCGGAGAGGCGAAGTATGCAAAGAGATTGAGGTGCAGTTGAGAACAGTGACATAAAGTGCCCGAAAAAAGTGAATAACATCAGAATTATGCAGATACTCGCATTAGTTGTAAAATAGCAATGACGAAAAGCGACCCAAAGGCCTCATAGATGGAAACGATTAGCACCAAGAACCAAACAATTTGGTACGACCCTGAACTTTTGGCTCAGGTACCAGAGGGCGATATCGCTCAGATCTTTGAGGCTGAATATTGGCAGCAACAAGACGCCATTTCAGGCAGTGCTCAAGGACGCGGTACCACATGGTTCATTCGGCTTGATGGAATACAGGCCGCATTGCGCCATTATCGCCGTGGCGGATTGTTTGGGAAGCTCGTCGAAGACCAATATCGCTTCTCTGATTGGGAAAGCACGCGCTGTGCGATGGAGCTTAATGTTCTCAAGGCATTGGCAAACGCAGGTGTGAATGTACCGAAGCCCATTGCTGCTAGAGCCATTAAAAGCGGACTACTTTATCGAGCGGACTTAATGTCTGAACGAATTCCCAATGCCAAAGATCTGGTTGATGTCTTGGTCAATGGCCCGATAGATGCGGATGTTTATCGTCGAATTGGGCAAGAGGTACGCAAGATGCACGATGCTGGGGTTAATCATACCGATCTCAACATTCATAATATCTTGCTTGATGACTCGCAAAGGGTGTGGATCATTGATTTTGATAAGTGTGGTCATCAAGCGGGTGATGACTGGAAAGAAGACAACTTGAATCGCTTAAAGCGCTCGTTCTTAAAAGAAGTGAACAAGCGCCAGATTCAATGGCAAGAGCCGGATTGGGAACCGTTATTGCAAGGCTACCAAGGTTAGTTGCTGTTAGTTAAGAGTGGTGACTAGCTAAGAAGGCCATTAGCTAAGAAGGCCATTAATTAAGAATGTATGCCAAGGTTTTATTCAACGCCCCTCGATTCTGTTCAACCACTTGATAAGCCGCTAAGCCTCTGTTTTTACGTAAGTCAGGCTGAGAGAATAGCTCTCTTAGCTGGCCTGCAATTTCATTACTGTTTTGACTAATAGTGACAGCTTGAGCTTCAAGCAGTTTGTCTGTGATCTCGCTGAAGTTAAAATAGCTAGGGCCATTGAGTAAAGGTAACTGCAGTGCCGCAGGCTCTAGAAGATTGTGGCCACCTACCTTATCGCCCACAAGGCTCCCTCCCATAAAGCACACATCAGATCCGCCGAGTAATACCAACATTTCTCCCATCGTATCCGCAATATAAACTTCAACATTAGAGGTGATTGGTTGCTGACTCGTTCGAGTGATAGTCTTGAAGCCGTGCTCTTGAGCTAGCTCAGACACTTGGTTAAATCTCTCTGGGTGACGAGGCACAATCATCAGCAAGGTATTCGGATTGTCTTTAAGGAGCTGTTTATGAGCGTCTAAGACAATTTCATCTTCGCCTTGATGAGTGCTGGCTGCTATCCACACACAGCGTTCAAAGCCAATTTGTTCACGTAACGCTTTGCCTTTTGATACTTGTTCAGCTGAAACTTCAATATCAAACTTGATCGATCCAGTCACATGCACAGATGCTTTATCTAACCCTAATCGTATAAAACGCTCAGCATCACTTGGGTATTGGCAAAGTACTTGAGAGAGATTTTTGGCTAAGAGATCAAAAACGGCTTGGAATTTAGCATAACGCTGGCACGAGCGTTCAGATAGGCGAGCGTTGAGTACCGAAATGGGGATTCCAGCTTTCGCGACGCAGTGCAGTGTGTTTGGCCATAACTCGGTTTCCATGATTAACATCTGTTTAGGCTGAACAGTCTTCAAAAAACCTCGAATACACCAAGAAAAATCAATCGGCATGTAGCGATGCTCGACTAAATCACCGAGTTTTTCTATCTGCTCTGCACCCGTGCTGGTTGTCGTGGTAACGATAATGGCTTGGTTTGGATTGCGTCGCTTCAGTTGCTTGATGATCGGTACGGCGGCAATCGATTCACCAACCGATACTGCGTGAATCCAGATAGGATTCTTACCTTGAGTTTGCGGTGTGATCCCGAAATGTTCTTTCCAACGCTGACCAAAACTTGGCTTTCCAGGTTTGCTCTTATAAAGCCCATACAGCAGTAGCGGAGAAGCTAATGACAATATGAGAGTATAGATAAGTCGTATAAGCATAAGAACAGTGACACCAGAAGGTAAAATCAATATTCAGAAGAGTATTTTCTTCAATCTCGAAAGTAAAGAGCGTTATAATTAAATGCTTAGTTGCGCTTTCAAACGGACATGGTGAATTTTATCTCATCGCTTATGCAAACCGATCAAACCTATCGTTTCTTGCTCTACGTCGAGCAAAATTATTCATTTGCTATTCTTCGCCCATTCTATGATTACGCGAAGCAACTCGGCCATGAGGTTAAGTGGTTGCTTGTTGGTGAAGACGCTTCTGAACATCTTTTACTGGATCAAGAGCAGAGCGTCTCTTTGACAGAAGCTATTGCCTTTAATCCTTCTGCCGTTCTAGTGCCCGGTGATCGTGTTCCAGCGTTTATTCCAGGGTTGAAGGTACAAGTATTTCATGGTTTGAACGAGAGCAAACGTGGGAACTTATACCCTGAACGTGGTCTATTTGATTTGTATTGCACCGAAGGCCATGAAAGAACAAGCTCGCTTGAGCCGCTAGCTAAGCAGCGCGGCTATTTTCAAGTTAAAGAGACCGGGTGGCTGAAGCTCGATAGCTTGTTTAATTATCAAGCTAGTGAGAACCGTCATGAGAGACCTCAAATTCTGTTCGCTTCCACTTTTTCGCCAAGCTTATCGTGTGCAGAGTTGGTTTATGAAGAGCTTAAGCGCCTCAGTCAACTGAGTCAGTGGCAATGGTTAGTGACTCTTCATCCGAAAATGAATCAAGAGACGAGAGCGAAATATCAAGCATTGGAAGGGGATAACCTTCTCTTTTTCGATAATGACCGAGTGATTGAAATGCAACATCGTGCTGATGTTATGGTGTGTGACAACTCATCGATATTTCAGGAATTCTTGTTGCTCAATAAGCCTGTTGTCACGGTAAATAATCGAGACCCTCAAGCAAGCTTTATTAACATTACTCAAGCCGAGCAATTAGAGTCAGCAATTAAGCAAGCAATGCTACCTGATGAAGAAAGAGATAACGCTATCGCTCATTACGGCCCGTCAATAACACCATATTTAGATGGGCAATCCTCAGCGAGAGTTCTGAGTGCTATTACTGATGTGCTAGAAAGCGGCTGGCAAGATAACAAGCCAAAAAATTGGATTCGTAACTTTAAAATCCGTAAATCATTAAACTATTGGAAATTCTAGGGCTGAATAATGAGAAAACATACCCTGTCTGTCATTGTTATTACCAAGAATGAAGAAGACCGAATTGAAACTTGCCTTAAATCTGTTGTTGATATTGCCGATGAACTGATTGTTTTAGACAGTGGCTCAACAGATGCAACCGTTGAAATATGCCAAAAATATACAGATAACGTGACAATCACAGATTGGCCTGGCTTTGGTAAGCAAAAACAGCGAGCGCTAGATAAAGCGACATGTGATTGGGTGCTATCAATTGATGCTGACGAAGCTCTCGATAAAGAGATGAGCGACGCTCTTGTTGAACTATTAAAACAAGATCAAATCAAACACACTGCGTACAAACTGCCTTGGGGAGTGACTCTTTATGGCACGACTCTAAAACATGGCCGCAGTGCTCGTGCAGTATTAAGACTGTTTAAGAGAGAAGGCTCTCGATATACGTTAGACGAGGTTCACGAGACCGTCGTTCCTGAGCAAGGCTCTACAGGAGTACTGAAGGGGTTTCTTCTTCATTACACCCATCGCGATTATGGTCATGGTTTAGACAAAGCAGCGCAGTACGCTTGGCTTGGATCGCAAAAGTATCATCGCAAAGGTAAGAAATCACACGGCTTATTTTTAGCTTTATTACGTGCAATATGGACGTTCTTCCTTGTGTATATCATTCGCCGTGGCTTTATGGATGGCAGTGTCGGCTTCATTATGGCGATGACTTACGCTCAAGTGAATTTCAATAAATACGTCGGTTTGTGGATTCTTGAAAACCGCTCAGATGACCGCTCAAACGACCAAGCCAAATAGGAACCGAGAGATGAAGATTTTAGTTTGTGCATCTTACTTACATGCATGGAATAGTTTGCGTCCAGAAGCTGCGATTTTTATAGAGCTTGCGCGTCAAGGTCACCAAGTCACTATCATGACCCAAGGTGAGTCTGAGCATGTATCAAAGCTAGAAGAGTGCGGTATTCGAGTCGTTGATGGTTACCCAAAGCGTAAAGTTTGTTTTGACACCATTAAAAAGATTCGCCACGAGCTGAAAACGCATGATTACGACATCTGCTATGCTTTCAACTCAAAAACGATACCTAATGCGGCGTTTGCCTGTATTGGCTTTAAGGTTAAATTAGTCGTTTATCGAGGCACTACTGGAGGTTTATATCGACATGATCCAAGTGCTTATCTAACACAGCTACATCCTCGTGTAGATGGCATAGTTTGTGTTTCTGAAGCGGTTCGACAAGATGTGGTGAAGCGTGTTTGGAAGAACAAAGATAACGTTGTTACCATATACAAAGGGCATGAATTGGATTGGTATAAAGTACCACCAACCGAGCGTTCTGAATTTGGTTTGAATGAAGATGATGTCGTCGCGATTACTGCAGCGCACGTAAGGCCAAGTAAGGGCATCTCTGTCTTACTTGAGGCGACCAAATACATTACTGCACCGAACTTCCATTTGATCTTAGCGGGCAGCGGCTACGAGCCTCATTTTGATGAGATGAAAGCAAGTCCTATGAGTGAGCGCATTCACTACATTGGTCATCGTACTGACATCCCTTCAATCATGTGTATGGCTGATTTTCAAGTTCAGCCATCGATTAGCGGAGAAGGGCTACCACGCACGATTGTCGAAGCGATGGCAAATGGCACAACCTCAGTAGTGACAACTACCGGTGGCGCTCCTGAACTCGTTGTAGATGGCGAGACTGGTTATATTGTCCCGACTGGTGACGCCAAGGCGTTAGGGGAGGCTATGGACAAGCTCGCACAAGATAAGGCAAAGTGCACAACAATGAGTGAAGCGGCTAAGAAGCGCCTAGATGAAAGCTTTAGTTCACGAGTGACAGTGAAGAAGCACCTGGAGTTTTTTGAGAAGTTGCTTAAGCAGTAATATAAAGTGAAGAGGGCTGTTTAGCCCTTTTTGTTCATAAAAAACTCGGCAAGCTCAAAATCTAATTGTTGGTCAATATCAAAAGAAACTCGATTTTCCATCACGTAGGCAAAGGATTTTTCCGTGTATTTAATTTCACCATACTCCATAAGCTTTCGAGCATCGAAGATATAAATAGCCCCATTGAATCGGTAAAAATCACCGCAATCTTGAGAGCGCTTTAATGCTTCAGGGCGAATAAAGTCTCCCATTGTGCCATCTTCTGGAAGCGTGTTAGCCCAAAGTGGTGGGTGTTCACATGGTGTAACGGAGACTACGGAGAAAGCCTGTTTTTCAATGAACAGATCCAATGCTTCATCGATATGTTGAGCGGTTCGCAATGGAGATGTTGGTTGAAGCAGTACAATTATATCTACGTCACGTCCAAATTTTTCTAACGTATAAGTTAGAACACTCTCTGTCGTTGCTGTATCCGATGCTAAGTGGTCTGGTCTTAGTTCTGGAACATCGACACCAAATAGGGAGGAGGCATCCGCTATCTCCTGATCATCTGTGCTAACGAATACTTGATCAACATACTTACTCTTTTTGGCTGCATCAATTGACCACCCAATTAATGGTTTTCCTGCTAAAGGCAGCACGTTCTTTCTTGGTAGTCGTTTGCTGCCACCGCGGGCAGGTATAATCGCCAATACTCTTTTAGTGTCAATCATTAGAACATCTCTAAGCTATGGATATCAGCCTGCGCTCGATTGAAATCGTCCATGCGGCCAATATCTAACCAATACTCGTGGATTGGAAACATCAATACATTGTTGCGTTTATTCATGTGTTGCTCTAACAACGTAGGCATATCTATACGGTGATTTTTTGGCACAGAATCAATAACTTGAGGTGAAACTACATAAATACCAGCATTCACGAAAAAACGTTGTATTGGTTTTTCGACCATACTCGTTATTTTGTTTCCTTCTCCATTTATTACACCGTAAGGGATTTGATAGTCGTATTCACGGACACACATTGTCGCATCAGCATTATTGTCTATATGAAATTCTAACAAGCGTTGAAAATCTACCTTTGTTAGAACATCTCCATTAATCATAATGAGAGGTAAATCTTTAGGTAGGTCGTCAGGTAATAAGCCTAATGCGCCACCTGTTCCTAGCGGTTCATTCTCATGGACGTAGGTGATGTTAATGCCTAAATCACTACCATCGCCAAAGTGGTTTTGAATTTGTTCAGGCATATAATGCGTAGAGATATAAAAGTTAACGAAACCCGCTTTAGTAAAGCTTCGTATCACCGTTTCAAGAATTGGTTTATCACCGATCTTTAGCATCGGTTTGGGGCAGCTATCTGTCAGAGGTTTCAAACGGGTACCAAAACCTCCAGCCATAATAAAGACTGGGTTTTGATAACTTGGTTTGTTTACTAGAGCGCGGTGAAGAGTTTCGAGGCCAACTAATTTCCCGTCATCAACGATAGGAATGAACAAGATATCGAGCTTATTCATTTCCTCAATTAGGTGACCTCTTGAATTTAGTGATGTTGCTGTTACTGGTGACGAGTTCATTACATCAGATACAGGAGTATTAAGGCCCTTGCCCGATAATAGCCCTCGACGAATATCCCCATCTGTGACTACACCTAACAAGGTGTGCAAGCCATCAACGACCAATGCTCCACGGAGTGCTTCTGAATCTATAATTTGTAACGCATCTTTAAGTGTTGCTGACGGTGACAAGATGGCTTTTTTCCAACTATTAATCATTTCCAACCCACTTAGTTTCCTGATTTAGTTTAGCGAAAGTAATTGTGTGCGAGTCAACGTCTTTAACAATGGTGCTGCCCGCCCCTACAATACAGCCTTTACCCAACTCAATACCCTGAATTACTGTCGACCCGGCTCCAACATATACATTGTCATGGGTTTTAACGTGTCCACAAAGTGTTGCTCGAGGAGCAATATGATTGTGCTGACCAATAATACAATCATGCTCAACGAGAGCTGCTGTATTAATGATGCTATGGGCTCCTATCTCAACACCTGCCTGCACTACGGCTTGAGTTAGAATTTGAGAGCCTTCAGCTAGAGAAACAAAACTTGATACATGAGCTGTTGGCGCAATAACGGTCTCAAATCGATAACCCAACTGGCTAAAATAGATTCCAACTTTCTCTCGCAATGAAGACTTAGGCATCATGCCAATACCATTTACCAACAGAACATCACTTGGTGAGTACTCCGTTATATCAGCGTCTTCTAAGAGTTGAGTAAGTCCCACGAAAACATCACGTTGAGTTATGTCATCTGGGCTAATAACTGCAATAATTTCTCGTCCTTTCTCCAACAAAATATCGGTTAACACGCTAGCATGCCCACCGCCACCAATCATTACAATGGGAAGTTCAAGGTTACTCAACGATTAGATCCCCTGCTTGATATGGCTTACTTGCTGTTTTTCCCAAAAGCTCCCACAACTTATAAGGGGACATACCTGAGCCCGGGCGCTTTATCACTAAATTTTCCATGTTAAAGGTTTCCCCAACAGAGATTGGTTTTGCTGCGACTAAGCTTTTACGAGCTACTGCCTTGTTTTTAACCTCAGAAACCGTGGGGCTCTTAACATTAGTACCAAGCGCGACTTCAACCTGGCGAATAGCATCGATCATAGCTTTGAGTTCATCTGGTTCCAAAGAAGCTTTGTGATCTGGCCCTTCCATGGTTTTATCAAGGGTAAAATGTTTTTCGATTAATACTGCCCCACGCGCTACAGCAGCGATTGGAATAGTTATTCCCTCACTGTGATCTGAATAGCCTGACGCTAAATCAAATGCTAGGCCTAGTGTGTCCATTGCTTTCAGATTAATTTCTTCCATTGGCGCTGGATATTCAGTTGTACAATGTAAGACAGTCACTTTTTCTTTAAGCAACCTCTGCCCTTCATTCGAGGCATAAGCTTGTTGGAAAGCCAGAATACTGGGTTGTTTGTCATCGTCAGTAAGATAACCGAATGCTATAACCCCAAGTACTGACTCAACTTCTGCCAATGTAGCCATACCTGTAGAAACAATAAGATCACAACCAGTACGTGCATGCTCTAAAACAAGAGGCGCGTTGGTGATCTCACCTGAGGGGATCTTTAATCGCTTGAGACCGAGTTCGTTCACCAAAAAATCTAAGCTTTCAGAATCAAAAGCAGTAGAGAGGAATTCAATCCCAAGTTTATTGCAGTGGGCAACCAATTGATGGTGTACTTCATACGATAATTCTAGGCGACTTAGCATCGCCAACTGAGATTCTTGCTTTTGTGTGTTCGCTACTTGATAGTCAGCTTGCTTTGCCGACTCTGTGACCAAGTTCTTCGCTTTAAAGGTTTGAAACTTAACAATGTCAGCACCTGATTGATAAGCAGCTTCCACTAATTCAAAGGCGAGCTTATCATTCCCATTATGGTTAACACCTGCTTCAGCAATTATTAATGTCATAGAGTCTCTTTTTGTATTTGTTCTCGGTCTATAAAGGAATTATACATTATCTAGTGTGAGGTCATGGAACGCTTTGCTGCGTTCAAAACGCAAGGATTTAAGCATTTCTATAACCTGAGCACTCGTGTCACCTTGCCCATAAGGATTGATGATCGTTTCACCATCTAGCTTGTAATTTCGCTTCACAGCATCACTAATTGCCTCTGTGATAGACGCCAAACTGGGTTCGCAATTCAGCACACTTTTGGCCGCTAGGCGCCCTTTTTGTCTTGAACCAATATTGACCGTTGGAACATCAAAAGCTGGAACTTCAATAATACCACTCGACGAGTTTCCAATGACTGCAGCAGCGTGCTTGACTGAACTTAAATAGCGTATTTGCCCGAGAGAGGGGATTGCCAGTACGCGGCTTGGTTGTTTCGCGGCATAAGCCTCTAACATCGGAATGATTCGACGCCCGCCATCATCCGCATTGGGATAAGTGAGTATAATTTGGTGATTCGGGTATTCATCTAGTGCGTCTAACAGAGCTTGAAAGCTATCCTCTGGAGATTCATCTCCGAGAGTGACAGGATGGTAGGTGACTACAAAATAAGGACCTGTAAGATCAAAGTTCAGTGATTCACTCAACTCTGAAATCGTCATAAAAGAGCCTCTATTCAAGTGATCTAAGCCAATCGCACCAACGTTTTTTACTCGCTCTGGCGATTCACCTAATTGAATGACTCGATTTCGATATTCGTCTGTTGACGTGCCATGCAGGTAGCTCAATTTGGTAATAGCATGACGGATCGCATCATCGTAAGCGCCTTCGGTTATTTCCCCACCATGCAAATGTATAATTGGAATACGGAGTATCATGGCAGTTTGCGCTGCAGCTAGAGCTTCAAAACGATCTCCAAGAATGACAAGGACATCGGGTGCTAATCGTGACAATGCATCAGCAAAACCTAGAACGCCCAACCCCATACTTTTTGCCGTTCCAACCGGCGAGTCAGAAGACAGCAAAATCTCTATTTTCTCGTCGATCTGGAAGCCATCTTTTTCTATTTGCTTATAAGTATCACCAAATTCTGGAGATAGGTGCATACCAGAAACGAGCAACTGTAATGTTAGATCTGGGTCGCTTTGTATGTCTTTTAAAAGCCAAAAGAGCAGACCATACTCCGCTCTGGTACCAGTAAAGACCGCGACTTTTTTATGTGTCTGCATCGTGTATTAAACCTACTTAGCTTTTAATTTCCACCGGTGTACTTGGAAGGTTAATTAGGTGCGCTTCGATAAATTCAGAGTAAGTAAGATCACCGCGCATTGCATTTTCAAACATTGGTAACCTGTGCATGAGCTGCCAAATTGGGCGAGTCATCACACCTGCACTGTTTGTGCCCGCAAGGATCTCTTCTCTACTTTTTTTATCTGGGCAAATAATGGCATTTAACCAGTAATTCGACTCGGCATAATCTGGCTCAGTAACAAACTGAAAATCAGTCCCACTGAAAAGATTTTCGTAGCATTTTGCCAGTTGTCTTTTTTGCTTTAAGTACTGCTCAATAACTTCCATCTGTGCGCAACCCAATGCCGCGTTTAGATTAGGCATACGGTAGTTAAAGCCCGGTTCATCATGGAAAAACTCGTAGGGGTGAGGCACTTTCGCTGTCGTCGTGACATGCTTGGTTCGCGCTCCTAGCTCCTCGGTTTTACATAAGACCATACCGCCACCACCAGTTGTGATGATTTTATTGCCGTTGAAGCTGACCGCACTCACGTCACCCACTGTCCCTGTGTGCTTACCCTTATAAAAAGAACCTAGGCTTTCTGCAGCATCTTCGACTAAAACAAGGTTCCATTTGAGGCAAACTGCAACCAGCTCATCGAGCTCCACAGGGTGACCAAAGGTGTGCATAGGGACAACCGCTTTAATTCGTTTGCCTGTCTGTCTATGAATGCAACCCGCTTCGGTTATTTCGGCATGCTCACTTAAGAATGCATCCACCGCTTTAGGGCAAAGGCCCAAACTTACTGGAGAAACATCCACAAAAATCGGCTCGGCGCCCATGTGATACAGTGCATTACAAGTCGCAACGAATGTCAGGGCTTGTGTTATAACGAGGTCGCCTCGTTGAACATCAGCCATGTATAAAGCCGCATGCAATGCCGCAGTACCATTGACGGTTGCTACTGCTTTAGCTGTACCAGTATACGCTTCAATCTTTCGCTCAAAATCATCAACAAACTTGCCAACGCTAGAAACAAAGGTACTGTCAATCGTTTCCATGACGTAGGCTTTTTCGTTGCCATTAAACGTTGGTGCGTGCAGCGGAATGAATTCGTCCGTTCTGTAGGTATCTCTAACAAATTCAACAATAGATGTCGCTTTCATTACTTACTCCGCTTACATCTTGCTATCGAGGTATTTACCCGTTTCTTTGTGCCCAAAATCAGGAATCATTGTAAAAAAGAGTTTTACAATTTGTTCCTTGGTCCAAGCTCGCTCGTCTTTCATCTCTGAAATACTGTTTTCAAACAAAGAAAGTAGCTCTTGCTCATAAAGAGGGTCATTTTTAATAATGCCTAGATTTGTAAATCGAGACATATCCAATTCTTCTTTATCCGTGAAAAACTCTTCAAAATCTTTCTCGCCCGTTGTATCACTCGCAGTAAACAAACATGGCCATTTTCCTTGTTCAGGAAGTGTATGAGCTAATTGACGAGCTTCCTCTTCTGTTTCACAAAGATAAGGTTCATAGCCAAGTTGTTCTAAGTATTTCACTGCAATATCAGCAAACGAAATCAGATGAAGAGCTTCGCTCAACTTAGGGAAGAAAATGTCACGATTCTCACCAAAAATGCATGACATTAGGCAAAGTTCGCCTGACTCTTGAGGTGTCACGAAGTAACGCTTGATATCGTTTGGAGCGACGATAGGCTGGCGTTTTTGAATACGTTGGTTGAATCCATGCAACAATGAACCGTCCGAAAATGCAACATTGGCAAAGCGGGCTGTTGAGATCGCCATCTGTTCACTTTTTCGCATTAGGAACATTTCCATAATACGTTTAGAAGCGCCCATCATATTGACCGGGTTTGCCGCTTTATCTGTCGATACACAGAAGTATTTCTTCGCGCCAGCATCAATAGATTGTTGAATGGTTTTATCTGTATTAAAGACGTTTACATCGATCATTCGCATCAATGTATAAGGATCTTTCTCGCTTCTAACATGCTTAAGTGCAGATAAGTTCAATACATAATCAAACTTGCCATCTGCTTTGATGAACGCGTCATATTCTAGGGAGCCAATATCTAAGGCAAATGTTTGGAAGTCACCATCGATGTAACCAAATGAGCTACGAATATCTCGAACCAGCTCTACCATGTTGTTTTCACTAATATCAACAACATGCAGCTTTTTAGGGTTGCGTTTGAAAATTTCTTTGGTTACCGCTTGGCCGATGGAGCCAGCGCCACCTAAAACAAGAAAACTAGATTCTGATATTATGTCTGCTAGTTCATTTTGATGCTGTTTTATATCAGAATTGAACAGCATCTCCGTACGACCGATTAGTGATAAGGCGTTAGTCATAGAGTTACTCTTTATGTTGAACTGAATTGGACAATCAATTTAGGTGATTATATTAAAATTATAATTCAATTTTTTGTAAAACTTGCTTAATTCTGATATCTAAATCTTCACGATTTTGTTCAAAACTTGCGATGCTTTTGACTGCGTCAGCCATCTCTTCTTGTTTCAATATCTGAAAAACGTCACAGTACTCTTCCAATCCCATACCAACCGATGAAAACAACGACACAATCCCCATCTTCTTATTAGACAACATCAGGAATAGCTCAACCGGAAGCTTAGGTGGTAATTGTTCAACGCCCTCAAAGAATTTGTTGTAATCGTCTTTTGGCTCTGAAGGGTGGAGCTTTAACACAACATTATAGCCTGCATTGGTTGCCTGTTTATAAATGTCTTGATAAACCTTTTTAACAAAGTTTATATCTTTAAATCGTAGAGTGTTCTCTTTGGATGTCGGTTGAGTGGCTATAATTACAGTGCCTTTCTCATGATTATAACTATCGATTTGGAATAGCTTTGAAAGTATCTCAATTGCATATCCTGACCTTGAAAGATTAAGTTTTTTTACCTTATCTTTTACGATTGAAGGTGATTTCTCTGGCGAAAGAAGGTGAATTTCTAGGCACTCTTTTTTCTCTCCCATTACCATTGATTCGGAAGGGTAGCTCTTAATTCTTCTAATTGTTTTCTTTAGTGGGTCATGGATAGGGATTTCTATGTAGTTCCTCATTCCATCTTCAATCATTTTATAGTTTGGAACCAATAGCCTAAATAATCGAGACATCCTATTATCGTCATTGAAAACAAACAGCTCATAACACCCTATATTTGGGAGTATGTTTTCTTCGTAACTATTAATATAATCAACTAAAGTTTTTTTTAAAAAATCAGGAATGCGAAGTCCGAGCATAGATGACTTCATTATAAACTTCCCTATAAAGCCTTTTTTCTTTATTTTCGATGTTAACTTGTCTCTACTAGCTAATATTACTTTAATGTTATCAGGTTGGTTTGATGTGTTTATAACATCTAAAGGGATATTCTGATAGTCATTGAATAATACAATGGTAGCTTTTCTATCTGATTTAACAGCGTGAAAAACACTTAGCATCACATGTCTTACCGTAGAGCAAATATAAAGATTTGAAATTTCATCTGCCATCATTCACCTCGATAAGGCATGTGTAAAATTGTATGTGTAAGAGCACTTTAGCAACGAGAAGTTCATTATTTTTTGCTACTAATTTTGAATTTTATATTATGTAAATGACGTTGAAGAGCTTCATTTAAATTAAACCACTCACGTTTACATTTTTTTAATAAACTTCTGGTGCATGTTCGCTTTTCATAACCGATATCAGAATCAAATTTAGGATCGTTTGTTAAACAAGGAACCGCAGTCCCATAACACTCAACTTCATTTTGCCAGAATCGGTCCATATAAATATCTACGGCCATATACCATTCATGTGAATGCTGGAGGAATTTTTTAGCTCCAGAAGGTCTTAAAAAATAGGCTGTAGCACTCATGTGTCCTTTGGTGAACTTATGAATGTTCGTTGAGTTACTCTTGTAGACTTCGTAAGAGTCATACTTTCGACGTTTATTTTTGAATAACCTGACACACTCTACAGCTTCTGGTACATCACTGATATCTTGTATGAAATTAAGAAACTCGTCTTTAAATATAAGAGCATCATCTTCAATTACGATTATTGGTTGATTAATTTCAACACATTTTTCCCATAATAAATAATGGCTCGCATAGCATCCTAGCTGACCAGCACTCAGTGTTTTTGCTCTGAATGCTTGACTTAGCTTGTCGTTGTAACGCTCAAATAATGGATGAGTTGGTGTATCTCTACCGTCTACAGCATTAAATATATCAAAAGAAAGATCTAATTCATTCAATTGACAACTAATGTTTTTTCTTCTTTCTATCGAAGATTCTAAATTTATGACAAAGATTTTAGTCATTGGAATCCCTCTGAATTCTTGAGCATATAGGGACTAAGAATAGTAAGTATAACGTGAGTGTTTGAGCATGATTGAAAGGCACATCGGTTAACCCTGCAATAAAAAACAGAGAAGTAGAACCAATAACAATATACATTTCAAATGGTTTTAAATTTCTTAGTTTAATTAATGGGTAAATTAATATACTCATTAAAAGGATTAACCCAATACTTCCGGACTTAACCATCTTATCGATGTATTGATTGTGATAATGGCTTGAGGCGAAATGAAAAAGACGCTTAGAAATTTCTTTCTCTTTCAACTTCCCTTTTAATATCTCTCTATGTTCTTGTCCATGACCAAGTATTGGTTTTTTTTCGAATAAATCTGGAGCGAGAGACCACATTTTTAGTCGGAGACCGATAGAGGTGTTATAGTTGTTATTTTTTATTTTTTCTATTTCATAAATGGTTTTTTCATATCTGTGACTAATATTATCTTTAAATGTCATGAAACCAGAGAATAAAATAGCTATTACCGCTGCAGTTATTAATAAAATACTCTTATTTGAAGGGCGCGTCATTTTTAGCTTTATTATTGATAATAAAACCAATGATAAAGAAAACGCGAGCCAAATACCTCTAGTCTCACTTAAAACAATAGGAGGTAAGTAGAACAAAAAAGCGGACAGGGTAATAATAGCCTCTTTTTTTCTAGCTGATTCTAATAACAATGAAAAAGAGATAACAGCGAGTAGTGCACATGCGGTGGAGTATGGTATCGGGTTCATATACCCTGCATCACGAGCCACGTCCATATACACATTGAAGTAGAGGCTATTGAGGCATACAAAAAGGCCGCCAACTAGAACAATCCAGCGGGTTAGTTGTTTTGTGAGAAGCTTGTACGGGAAAAATATCAGAAATAGTGTGGTGGCGATGAGTGATCTTAATTCTCTAGAGCTTGCTCCATGATAATAATAACTAAATACGATATATATACATGAAATGCCAATTAACCACACAAACGGGCTCTGTATGTTATTTAATATAGTTTCTTTTTTAAATACTAATATACTGACGATGATACTAATCAAAAATAGTGGGATCATTTTCTTATCACCACTATCTAAAACTAACATGCCTGTAACAGCAAAAAAGTAAGGTAATAGTAAGAGTGCTGTATAAATCTGCTTTCTGTTAATAATATTCATACTGTTGAATTTAATGCTAACTATTATAAGGATTTATATTACTATCAGGACGAGTCTTAAGCAGCCTTAAGATCCACATATATTGCTCTGGGTTTTTGCTCACGTAATTTTCAATACATTGGTTCATCATACGTGCGTCCTCTTCTTCGCTTCCTGTTGGGAAGGGTAGAGCAGGGTAGAAGTCCAGGGTGTATTGGCCTGTACTGCTATCGTATTGAGCAAACAAGGGCACAATTTTAGCTTTACTTAGTTTTGATAGGCGACCAAGGCCTGAGATAGTTGCTTTTTGAGTCGCGAAAAAGTCAACGAAGACACTGTGCTCACGGCCAAGATCTTCATCAGGGAGGTAGTAACCCAGGTACCCATCACGTACCGACTTGATGAAAGGTTTGATACCACCGCTGCGATCATAAACACGACCGCCGTATTGCACGCGCTGTCGGTGCATTAGCCAGTCACTGAGTTTGTTTTTTTGTGCTTTTGCCATCGCAGATACAGGTAAATTGCGTGAAGCTAATAATACCGCTGGGATATCGATAGCCCATGTGTGTGGCACCAGCAAGATCACATTCTCGCCACTGTCTGTAATATCGGTTAGGTTGCTCAGGCCGTTTATCGCAGTGTTATTCTCTAGCCAAGTTTTACTCTTGAGTGTCAGTGAAGCAAATCCCATCAAAAATGAGATGGAAGTAACGTATGACTGATAGAGAGTTTCTTCGCGCTCTTCGATAGATTGCTCAGGGAAACACATCTCAAGGTTAACTCGAGCCCGGCGGTTAGCCTTATTCTTAATTTTTACAGCTTGCTTAGCCATAAACTTAGCTAATGCTAAACGAATGCTGTTAGGTAAGAAGCAGACTAAAGACGATAACAAAACAGCAATCCAAGTTCCCCAGTATTTAGGTGCTAGAAAGCCCCATTCAAACTCAGGGTTGTAAGCTTTTGGATCAAAATCATTGCGTTGTGTGGTCATTCATTCACTACATTATTTAAATCAGAGAGTTAACTTAATATCGGTCACTCTGGGAATGATTATATTCGTTAGACATTCCCAATAATACACGCTAAAAGTAGGGTGTATTATTGGTCCTAATCTGAAATATACCGTTAAGCGTTTACGATCTTCATGTACTCAGCAACGCCATCGGCTACTGCTTTAAACTCGATATCGCAACCTGTACCGCGAAGCTTCGTTAGGTCTGCTTGAGTGAATTCCTGGTAAGCGCCTTTTAAATGCTCAGGGAAAGGAATCGTTTCGATTTCGCCTTTACCATGGTGCTTGATAACTGCCTTGGCGACTTCTTCAAACGACTCAGCATTGCCAGTACCTAGATTAAAGAGGCCTGATACCCCATTCTCTAAGAACCACAAGTTTACAGCCGCGACATCACCTACATACACAAAATCACGCTTAAAGGTTTCGCTACCTGCGAACAATTTCGGGTTTTCACCGGCATTCATTTGGTTGTTTAGGTGGAAAGCGACAGAGGCCATGCTGCCTTTGTGTTGCTCGCGTGGACCATAAACATTGAAGTAACGGAACCCTACGATTTGCGAAAGTGTTTCGTTGTGTGCTGCTGCATCCGCGGTTAAGCGACGAACGTAGTTATCAAATTGTTGTTTTGAATAGCCGTAGACATTCAATGCACCTTCGTACTCTCGCTCTTCGATGAAAGTGTCGGTCTCACCGTAAGTTGCAGCTGAAGAGGCATACAAGAAAGGAATTTCACGCTCAACACAGTAATGAAGTAGCTCTTTTGAGTATTCATAGTTGTTGAGCATCATGTATTTGCCATCCCACTCAGTGGTAGCAGAGCATGCTCCTTCATGGAAAACAGCTTCAATATGACCAAAATCATCACCGGCCATGACTTGAGTTAGGAAGTCATCACGATCCATGTAATCCGTGATGTCTAGGTCTACAAGGTTCTTAAATTTCTTACCATCTTTTAAGTTGTCGACGACTAGAATATCGTTGTGGCCCGCTTCATTAAGCGCCTTAACAATATTGCTGCCAATCATGCCAGCACCACCCGTTACGATAATCATAATTTTCTAACTCTTTTGAATACAAAACTGTCACGAGTATAGCAAGGAATGGATAAAGCGGGCTAGTGGAATAATTCCCCAACCAGAGTATGATACGGCAAGCTAAGTTATAAATTATGTTGAGTTAATTACTCAAAACTATAGGTATTATCATGAAGATTGCAGTAGCCGGTACAGGGTATGTGGGTCTATCAAACGCTATGCTTTTGGCACAACATCATGAAGTCATTGCGGTAGATATCATCGATGAAAAAGTGGCAATGCTAAACAATAAGCAGTCACCGATTGTAGACAATGAGATTGAGCACTTTCTATCAAATAAGACGCTGAACTTCATGGCAACAACGGATAAAGCCGCTTACAAAAATGCTGAATTTGTCATCATTGCTACACCTACCGATTATGACCCTAAAAACAATTATTTTGATACCAGCTCTGTAGAATCTGTCATCAAAGACGTCATGGAGATCAATCCTGATGCGGTGATGGTTATTAAATCAACGGTGCCGGTTGGCTATACCGAGCGTATTAAGCAAGAGCTGAACTGCGAAAACGTCATGTTCTCACCGGAGTTTTTGCGTGAAGGCAAGGCCCTGTACGATAATCTACACCCATCACGTATTATCGTTGGTGAATGTTCTGAACGCGCTAAAGTGTTTGCGAATCTTCTTGTGGAAGGTGCGGAAAAAGAAAACATCGACGTACTGTTTACTCACTCAACGGAAGCAGAAGCAGTAAAGTTATTCTCAAATACTTATCTAGCGATGCGAGTTTCTTATTTCAATGAGCTTGATTCTTACGCGGAAGCGCATGGCTTGGATTCTCGTCAGATCATAGAAGGTGTTGGCTTAGACCCTCGTATCGGCAATCATTACAACAACCCTTCATTTGGTTACGGTGGTTACTGCTTACCAAAAGACACCAAGCAACTATTAGCAAACTATCAAGATGTACCAAACAACATTGTGGGTGCGATTGTTGATGCAAACCGTACCCGAAAAGACTTCATTGCGGATTCAATTATTAAGCGCTCGCCTAAAATTGTCGGTATTTATCGTTTGATCATGAAGGCGGGCTCTGACAATTTCCGTGCTTCTTCCATCCAAGGGATCATGAAGCGTTTAAAAGCCAAAGGCATCGAAGTCGTCGTGTATGAGCCGGTATTGGAAGAAGAGCATTTCTTTAACTCTAAAGTTTATTCTGACCTTGAAGAGTTTAAAACCGTATCGGATGTGATTGTATCTAACAGAATGGTAGAAGAAATCGCAGACGTAGCAGATAAGGTGTACACACGAGACCTGTTTGGCAGCGATTGATTACAGTAGCGATTGATTGTACGAGTGATTAAGATTAATGACACGAGCGATTAATTACAGCTGTGATTGATCAAAGGTGTGACGGTTGAAGGTGAATTTTAGCGTTTGCTAATTCGACCAGATGTTAACAGCTCGATCTATCCGTTTAGTGGCGATATACTGAACCTCTAAACGGATAGGGACACTTATTACCAATGAAAACACGTGACAAGATTGTTTATGCTGCTCTAGAGCTTTTTAATGAGCACGGCGAGCGCAGTATTACGACCAATCATATTGCTGAGCATATCGAAATTAGCCCTGGTAATCTCTACTACCACTTCCGCAACAAACAAGAAATTGTCCGTGATATCTTTACTCTCTATTCGACAGAGTTGCTTGAAAGGTTCACACCGATTCAAGGGCAACAAGAAAGCCTCACGCTACTCAAACGCTACTTAGATTCTATCTTCACGCTGATGTGGAAGTACCGATTCTTCTATGCGAACCTACCTGAAATACTGTCTCGTGATGAAAAGCTCCACCTTGATTACATGGCTGTACAAGAAAAGCTGCAAACCAACCTTGTGGGTATCATGCGAGCCTTCGTTGAGTTGAACTTGCTCAAGGCAACAGATGCAGAAATGAAGTCGATGGTGACGTCTCTTCACTTGATTGCATCAGGTTGGTTGGCGTATCAATCTGCGATGTCTCCAAAAGCTCAAATTACCGAGCAAGTGGTTCATCAAGGAATGCTGCAGATGATCGCGACGGTTAAACCGATTGCGACAGCTCAAGGTTTTGAGCAGCTGACATTATTGGAAGATGGTGTAAGGGCGTTGAACTCTAAATAGAAAGAGACGAGTAAGCGATATACGGGATTCGAAGAAAGATACTTGCATCCCGTATCTGCTCTTTATCGAACCAACCAGCTCTTTGGATTCTGAGCTTGGCTGTTTCTACGAATTTCAAAGTACAATGATGGGCGTGTTTGGCCGCCAGTGTCACCTGCAAGCGCGATGGCTTCACCCGCTTTAACCTTGTCACCTTCTTTCTTCAGTAGTGCTTGGTTAAAGCCATAGAGCGTCATATCACCTTTACCATGATCGAGAAGAACCACTAAACCATAGCCTCGCAGATACTCGGCAAATACCACCGTACCTGAGTAAACGGATTTAACCTGCTGACCGTACTTGGCGTTGATCACCATGCCTTTCCAGTTAATTTGCCCCGTTTGACGTGAACCGTAGTTATGTAGAACTTTATCTTTGATCGGCCAAGGTAGCTTACCTTTACGTTTTGCTAGGCCATCCATCGGTACTGCATTACGTCGTTCTCGAGCCGCTTTTTCTGCTTTTGCTATTTCAGCTTTCAGGCGAGTTTCATTTCGCTGAAGTTCAGCCAAGTAATTTTTGTCGCCAGAAATATTCTTCTTAATGCTGCCAACGGTTTTCTTACGTTGTGTTTGAGTCTGAGACAACTTGTCACGCTTGGTGGTTTGCTGTTTTAACAATGTTGCGATTTGTTCTTGCTCGAGTTGACGCTGTTTGTGGCTTTCTTCTAATTCGAGTTGCGTCTGTTCAATCGTTTTAATGGTTGCGGAGCGAGCTTTGGCAAGGTGCTGGTAATAATGACTGATGCGATCTTCTTCTACACCGGTGTTGAGAATGTGAGAAGAAGCCTTAGCTCGACTCGTCATGTAGTAAGTCTGAATGAGCTGCTCTAACTTGTCTGTCTGGACTTTTTTCTGTGCAGTGAGCGCTTTAATCTTTGTGTCTAAATTAGCAATATTAGCATTAGCGGTATTGAGCTGCTTTTTACTGTCTAGAATCGCTTTTTCAAGTGAAGCGATGGACAGCTCCTGCTTCTTGAGGTTTGCCTGTAGGCTATCGAGTTTCTTTTGCTGGGAAGAGAGCGCTTTCTGTTGACGAGAGATTTCGCTTGATACGCCTTTCAGTTCACCTTGAGATGCAGCAAATGATGATGAAGACAAAAGAGCAACACCAAGGCTGGCAGATATCAAAAGAACAGTGCTCATTGATTGAACGGGTTTCATCATTATCGTCATTTTGCTCTTATTAATAATCAGCATCTGCTGCGAGTCTTTTCGCATCTCGGCTATCGGTTATTTGTCGGATCCCGAATCTGCCCTTAAATCCCATCACCATGGATGAAGTTCTGAGAACGACCGTTAAACCCCTGATCCATATCCAAAGACGGCTTGTCAGTTTTCGGTTTTCCAACAATTTTTGCAGGAACACCAGCGACAGTCGTATGAGGCGGAACGGCTTGAAGAACCACAGAGCAAGAACCAATTTTCGCGCCTTCACCCACTTCAATATTGCCAAGTATTTTAGCGCCGGCACCGATCATTACACCTTCTCGGATCTTAGGGTGACGATCGCCACCTTCTTTACCCGTACCACCTAAAGTCACGTCTTGAAGGATAGATACATCATTTTCAACTACGGCTGTTTCACCAATCACGATACCGGTGGCGTGGTCGAGCATGATCGCTTTACCGATACGAGCGGCTGGGTGAATATCCACTTGGCAAGCAACCGAAATTTGGTTCTGTAGGTAAGTAGCAAGCGCAATACGCCCTTGCTTCCATAGCCAGTTAGCCACTCGGTAACCTTGCAAAGCGTGGTAGCCTTTCAGATAAAGCAAAGGCATCGAGTACATCTCGACCGCAGGATCTCGATTTACCGTCGCGCAGATATCACAAGCAGCCGCATCAATAATCGATTGATCTTGCTTGAATGCTTGTTCAACCACCTCACGCACCGCCATTGCGGGCATTGAAGCCGTCTTTAGCTTATTGGCTAGGATATAACTTAATGCAGCGCCTAAGCTTTCGTGGTTGATAATGGTGGCATGGTAAAAACTCGCAAGCATAGGTTCTTGCTCTGACTGCTGTCGAGCTTCCTTCACAATGCATTGCCAAACCTTTTGCTGTTCACAGTGTTTCATTTTTCCATCCATTTTATCTATTTCATTCCACGACTTAATAAGCGATGTTATCGCTCTGACTTCTTGTCTCGAGCAAGCAGATCTTGTGCCGCTAAGTGGGCATCTTTCCCTTGATACAGCACTTGATAGATTTGTTCAACAATTGGCATCTCAACACCCATACGTTCGGATAGTAACCAAACTTCTTTAGTGTTGCGATAGCCTTCGACCACTTGGCC
>NZ_JADDYI010000049.1:546-87077 GCF_015163545.1 Vibrio sp. OPT24 | reverse complement strand
GATCTCTTCTTGTGCAGTATCGACGTCTTTACCTGAACCTAAAGCCAATCCAAAACGACGGTTACGTGATTGGTTATCAGTACAGGTTAGTACTAGATCGCCCAGCCCTGCCATACCCATAAAGGTTTCGGGTTGTGCACCCAGTGCAGCGCCTAAGCGACTCATTTCAGCTAAACCACGCGTGATCAGTGCAGTACGAGCATTGGCACCAAAACCAATGCCATCCGACATGCCTGCGCCAATTGCGATAACATTTTTCACCGCGCCGCCAAGTTGCATGCCGATGAAATCTGAGTTTGCGTATACGCGGAATGTTTTACCGCAGTGAATCTTCTCTTGCAGCTCTTCTAAGAATACTTCATCTGGTGAAGCGACAGAGATAGCCGTTGGCATGCCCATCGCTAACTCTTTGGCAAAAGTAGGCCCTGATAGAACCGCTAGCGAGTACCCATCACCCAGCACATCGTGCGCGACATCTTTAAGTAAGCGGCCTGTTTCTGGCTCTAGGCCTTTGGTCGCCCAACAGATGCGAGAATCTGTACCTAAGTAAGGTTTCAGGCTGTTTAGAACAATACCAAACACGTGGCTAGGCACAACAACGAGAAGGTCACGACTTGCTGTTACTGCTTTCTCAAGATCGGATTCGATGATTAGGCTTTCTGGAAAGTCGATATTTGGCAGGAACTCATTATTAGCACGCTCAGATTCAAGACGAGCCATATGAACAGGGTCGTGTCCCCAAAGAACAACATTGGCACCGTTACGCGCTAGAGATATCGCTAAAGAGGTTCCGTAAGAACCGGCGCCTACCACTGTCATCGCAATGTCTTTACCGTAAGCGCTGTCTTTACCGTAAGCGTCTGCCGTGTTAGTCGGGCGAGTTGTGTCTGTCATGCTTCCACCTAAAAATAATGAGGGAAATCGAAGAGTTTTGGAGAAACCCTTTACTAAGAAGAAAAAGCGCTCTACCAAAGTACAGTGTAAATAAAAAATGCACATCGCAGAAGCTGCGATGTGCATTTAAAACTAATTATTTCACAAAAACTAGCTATCGAATAAAAGGCAATCTTCTAATAGAAATAGCCGTTTGTTGGCCGTTCGTTTATTAGTTATTTATTGGTCATTTATTCGCTAAGCGTTAAGACTATATTGAGACTTAAGCTTGTTCGCCTTCAGCTTGTTGAGCTTGGTTTTGTAGGTAGTTCATGAACAAAGCATCAAAGTTTACTGGAGCTAGGTTCAGTTGTGGGAACGTACCTTTAACCACTAGGCTAGAAATTGTTTCACGCGCGTATGGGAACAGGATGTTCGGGCAGAATGCACCTAGGCAATGTGCCAGTTGACCAGCTTCCATTTCGCTTGCAGAGAAAATACCGCCTTGTTGAACTTCACAAAGGAATGCTGTGTCTTCTGCATTCTTAACAGTAACAGTTAGACGTAGGATAACTTCGTAAACGCCTTCGCCAAGCTCACGGCTTTGAGTGTCTAGGTCCAGTTTTACATCTGGGTTCCACTCTTTTTGAAACATATCTGGAGAGTTTGGCGCTTCGAAAGAGACGTCTTTTAGGAAAATACGTTGGATTGCGAAGTTCTGTTGTGCGTCTTGTTGTGCTGCTTCAGCCATTTTCTTGTCCTTAAAAATTTATAATTAGGCTCTGTTCATCATATCAGTCGAACAAAGCCCTAAAGTAATATCGTTTTACTCGGTCAGCTTATTTCTTACCTTTAACCTATTTCTTACCTTTAACTAAAGGAAGGTTAGCTTCGCTCCAAGCCACTAAGCCGCTTTTCAGCACGCTTACGTTTTCGAAACCTGCTTTAACCAGCAAGTTCGCGCTTTCTTGAGCGGTTTGACCCGTCTTGCATACTACGATGATTGGGTCTGCTTTGTGACTTTCAAGGCTACCAAAGTTATTTGCTTTGATATCTGACGGTAAAATGTGAACTGCGTCAGTAATATGGCCTTTCTTGAACTCATCCTTAGTACGAATATCAACCACAACACCGTTTTCGCGGTTAATCATGTGTGTGGTTTGCGCTGCCGTGATCTCTTTATAAGCTGCGTTTGATGTCTTGATAACGTTCGCAATGATGGCAACAACCAAGCCGATCCATACGATGGCTAAAATCATATTCTCTTGAACAAATGGAACTAACTCTTGCATATCTTGAACTCTTATTCGTTATTGGGCGAAAAACTGTAAGCATGGAGTATAGCGATAATAGGAATGAGAATACATAAGAAGCACTACTTTCTGTTTCTTAAACGCTAAGGTGAAAGGCTCATTTCAGAGGGGCTCCAATTATTTAGAAGTCTAAATATGAATCTCATCACTTTATTATTATATTCTTGTTCAATTGACTGCAGAGAGCAGTAACACGGTAAATAATGATGCTCGCCAACGAGTGCTTTTGCTTCATTTTTACCAATGCTTTCCTAATTTGGTGAGTGATAGGCAATTCTCATTAATGTGGTGCCATAAGTTTCAAGGGCCTATACAAATCGAACCATAGCCCAGCTTTGTCGATTTTTTTGGGGAGGGGGGGAATGAAATGGCATCTACAAGCGGTACTTGGACTTTACTTAACGCAGTGCTCTATGAATAGCATGGTCGACTTTGCATACCATCACTCCTGATTACTTCCATCTCAGGGTCTAACTTTTCGGATTGAAGATAATCGTTGATATGGAAAAACAACCGTTGTTTATAAATGCGAAGGACTTGAAGGGTTTTGGGGTATAAACATGAACCTGATTTTGTAAGAAATCGAGAGCATTCAATAATCACAGGTAGAGCGGGTTATCTAACAAGAACGTCTTTTTAATCGGGAGGATGCTGTCTGTTCTTTACCCTGTTGTGTTAGGTTGTTGGCATGTTTTAGTTTATAATTCGGCTCCGTTTATAAGTTTGGTGTCCTGTAGGTCAAAGGTAGAAAATGTCGAAATATACAAACATAGCTGTGATTTTAGCCGGTGGCGTTGGCAGTCGTTTTGGTGGTGATTTACCAAAGCAATTTGTAAAACTGTCAGGTAAGACGGTTTTCGAACACACATTGGCTGCTTTCGAAAATCACCATCTTATCGATGAAGTAATTATTGTTTGTAAAGCTGAATACATCAATAAAGTTGAAAACATTGTAAACCTTCAAGCAACCAGTAAAGTGACCCATATTGTATGTGGTGGTAAAGAACGAGCAGACTCTACTCGATCTGCACTAGCGTGTATCAAAGGCAAGCACGAAGGTAGCAAAGTAAAGTTACTTATTCATGACAGCGTTAGACCTTTCATTTCTGATGAAATTATCACTCAATGCATTATTGACCTTGACGCTAATGAGTCTGTTGATGTCGCTGTACCATGTACAGATACCATCATTAAGGTAAAAGACGGCTGTATTGCTGACATACCAAAACGTAGTGAGTTATACCAAGGTCAAACACCTCAAGGCTTCCACTTAACGACCTTATTGAAAGCATATGAGTTGATGGACCAAGATCCTGACTTCCTTGTTACTGATGACTGTGGTGTAGTGAAACACTTCCTTCCAGATGTAGATATCAAGGTCGTTTCTGGTGATTACAATAACATTAAAATCACGAACCCAAATGATATTCAAGTCGCTGACATATTGTTTCAGCTAAATCAAAAAGACATTGCAAGTACCGATGTTGATCTAAGTAAATTTGATAAGAAAGTCGTGGTTGTTTTTGGTGGTAGTTACGGTATTGGTAAAAGCATAATCGAAAAACTAGATGGATCTGGTGCACTAATTTATTCATTTTCTCGTACAGAAACAGGCGCATCAATTACAGATTCATCTGCGATAGAACGATTCTTAGCTGATATCTATGAAAAACATCAACGTATTGATGCCGTTATAAATACTACGGGTAGCTTAAACAAAAAACCATTAGCACAAACAACGGAAGAAGAAATTCGTGAAGATATTGATGTCAACCTGATATCAAACTTCAATCTAGCTCGAATTGCATTTAAGTATTTAAAAGAAACCGGTGGGAACTTAATCTTATTCAGTTCAAGTTCATATACTCGTGGCCGTGCTTTCTATTCTGTATATTCTTCTACTAAGGCCGCTATTGTTAACTTAACGCAAGCTTTAAGTGAAGAGTGGGCTCCACATGGCGTTAGAATAAACTGTATCACACCAGATCGTACTAAAACGCCAATGCGTGAAAAGAACTTTGGGCTTGAATGTGAGAAAACATTATTAACACCTGAGGAAGTGGCTGACGTAACACTAATAGCACTATCTAATGATGTAACTGGAGTTAACTTTAGATGTCAGCTTTAAAAGAATACTTCTATAAAAAATTTGTAAAGTATTTTTTGGCGACTGGGGTTAAATACGCGAGGAAAATGCGTGCTAATTTGAGTAGTGGCTTAGCTCATGATGAAGCTATTACAGTTCCAATTCTACTTCACCACTGTGGTACAAAACAAAGCTTGTATCAAGTCAGAATGTGGTTACCTGTACTTGAGCAGCTTGGCAATGACGTAGCCATTGTTGTTCGTGAGTTACATGGCTTAGAGCTAGAGGAAGAGACGTCGATACCTGTGTATTACATCCCTGATGGTGGTTCAATCTCGTCTTTAATATCTGCCCCAGAAGTTAAAGTTGTACTTTACACAGCTAATACAGGTAAAAACATTCACCTTGTCCGTGATGTTAATATCAAACATGTTTTTATTGGCCATGGCGATAGTGATAAACTTGCCAGCGCGCACAATCTATTCAAGATGTATGATTCTTCTTTCGTAGCGGGAGATGCACATATTGATAGATTTAAACGCAACAATATAGAGCTACCTGATGGGTACTTTTATAAGGTTGGCCGACCAAATGTTGCACTAAAAGTATCGGAAATACAGTCAACCGGAACAGTGTTTGATAAAAAGACTGTTTTGTATGCTCCTACATGGGAGGGGGCGCATTCAGACTCGAGTTATTCATCTGTGCTGGTCATGATGGAACAATTGCTTGAGCGCCTAGTTGCGACTGGTCTGCGAGTTGTTGTCCGATTGCATCCATTTACAGGGTCAAATGATGAAGAGTTTACCGATAAAATCGGTGAGTTGAAGCTGAAGTACCAAAACAACGAATCTGTTATCTTTGATTCAGAGTCTGATATTTACCTGCAAATGAACCAGTCTGATATGTTAATATCTGACGTCTCAAGCGTTATTTCAGATTACTTGTACTTTAATAAGCCGATATACATTACCAATCCTCATGATGATGAATTATTTGAGGAAACATTCCCGATTGCGAAGTGCTGTAATATTCTTCTTAAAAATAATATTACATACTACTTCAATAATGGGATAGCACTTGACGAAAGAGAAGCCGTTCGGATTGATTATCGTCAATATGTGATGGGAGACTCTCCTGAAAAAGCATTTAGCTTATTCCATTCAGCGTTATACTCATTAGCTGAATAGTAATCTAAATAAATAAACGGTGTTGATGATTGTATTAACACCGTTTGGTACATTATTGTGAACAAATATACTTTTTTAAGAATCTATCGTTTCCTTTCAACTTTTTTTTTAGTTTTACTGTTTATCCCTGGACGAAAAGAAAGACGTATCATTTTTATGTCCTCGTTTAAAGGGGACTTTACATCAAACTCAAAATATTTATTTGAAGACGTAATAAAATCAAACATCGATTATCAATGTCGTTTTGTTATCTGTGATGATGTAGAAAGAGCAAGGCTAAATGAATCATATGGAAATTACTTTATAAGTAATAAATCCATAGCTGATAAAATATATTGCCTGCGATCTTCCGTATGGGTCTGCTCATACTTCGATCTCCCCGTTCAAGGCTTGGGCTTAGCAATAAATAGAAAAGTATTGCATTTGGGGCATGGTATCCCTGTTAAGGCTTCTGGCTTACTTGAGAAAAATGTAAGTATACTAAAGCGTGTATATTACTTTTTAAATAAATCAAATTTCACTTATCATTTTGCACCAACACAAAAAGTTGCAGTCATCCTATCAAAGATGTTTGGCTGTTCTGAAAGTAAATTTGTTATTGCTTCACAGCCACGTGCCGATAGAATATGTGCATCAAATAAAAGTCATAACGGACATAGCAAGAACAGACCTAGTAAACAGCGAAAGGTTCTGTATGCACCAACATGGCGATATAATGAGAAAGCAAAATTCTTAAATTTTCCCGATCTAAACATTGAGAAATTAGATGTTTTCTTAAAGGAAAATAATATTGTATTGTACTACAGGCCTCATCCACTATTCTTACCTGATGACTTAAATTTTTTATCGGATAACATTAAGCTATCAACACCTGAAGTTGAGCCTGAAATTAATGATTTTCTTCATACTTACGATGCATTAATATCAGATTACTCAAGCATAATTATAGATTTTCTACTGTTAAATAGACCTATAGCTATCTATGACTATGATTATGACTCATACAAAGAGCAGAATGGTTTCTGCTATGACTTCGATAAGTTTTGCCCTGGCGTGAGAATAAAAAATCAATCAGATTTTATCTGCTTCTTAAATCTTTTAGAGATTGATGACAGCATGACATCTAAACAGAATCGAATATCTGAGGAGTTTAATGGTACTGAATTTAACTCAACAGAAATATTCATTGAAAAAATACTAGGTTTTGATTCTAATGATTAGTAAATTATCCAATATAATTACGTTTTACAAAGATAAAAATGGAATAAACTTGTTTATTGCTTCTTTTTTCTTGGCAATTAGTCGGATTATGAAAATTGCTATTATGATTGTCCCTCTTCAAATTGTATTGATGATGGGGTCAAATCAAGTACCTAAAAAAATTGAAAACCTTTTACCTGATGATTTTAGTAGCGATATTACACGGTTATTAATTATTATAATTACTGCATTTGTGTTGTTGCTTGTTACTTATGTTTTTGTAAGTTATAAAACAGTATCTTTAAGAAGAAAAAGTTTAGATAAAGTTTTTATTATACAGAAAGAGTTCATTATAAAAACAAATAAAGGCAAACAAGTATTTGCAAAATTATTAGATATCCAATCGGATGTAATACTAAACATTATTTGTTTAACGATTATCTTGCTTTTTAATAGCACGTATTTTTTATTTTGTTTAGCACTAGTTATATTTAGCTATTACCTTTTTGAAAGTATTATTTTGCAAAAGATAACAAAAAATGTTGAATTTATTACTGAACTATATTCATTAGCTATTTACTTATTGATGGTTAGTTTTCTTGCTTATAGTGCTTATGCCAATTCAAGCAATTTACTACATTTAGTCCCAATATTTTTTGTTTCAAGAATGATAGTTATTTCTATGCCAAGAGTATTAAGAAATAGATTAACATTAAAAAAATTAACATCTAAATTATAAATAGTTGGCCTTACATTTAGAGTAAGGCCAACGACCACTATTTTATTTAATCAATGATTTTAATTTCTTCTTGATAGAAACCGGAATCATTTGTTTGATTTTATTATTAGATGGAATTGTGCTTGTTTTATTTGTTAACTCTTTTTTAATTTTAGAGTTTGTTTTCGTTGTTATTGTTTTTTCCATCCATTTCATTCTAGAAACGATTTCAAAATTATTAGCACCGTAAGGTGTTGTTACCTCACG
The DNA here is from genome assembly GCF_015163545.1 of Vibrio sp. OPT24. Lineage (NCBI taxonomy): Bacteria > Pseudomonadati > Pseudomonadota > Gammaproteobacteria > Vibrionales > Vibrionaceae > Vibrio > Vibrio sp. OPT24. The sequence goes on along the minus strand of NZ_JADDYI010000049.1, from coordinate 79,430 downwards.
TGGGAATACTGATTTTTCAACTTGGTTGTCAAAGTGCTGGCCTTGATCTTGACCTGGTTGATATACATGCTTGAGTTCATTTCTTTCTAAGAATGATGTAAAGCGATCAAAGCGTTCTGCATGTCCGCTTATCATTTTAGAGTAATCGGCTTCTTGATATAACTCTAATGCATTACATGATTTAGTGATTTGGTCGTTACGCTTATGTGGAATATCAAAATACTCAGCAAGTTCGAGTGTTCTTGAATCGTGAGCAAGTAAGAATGAAGGTGTTCCAGCTAAGATTCCCATAACAGTACCATGGATACGAGTACCAAATACAAAATCATACTGCTTTAAATGATCAATCCATGTTGTTGGGTCAACAAAAAAACGAACCTTGTCATTTTTATACATTGGGTGACTAACATCATCAGGAAGTTTTGGATTTACAGATTTACCTCCCCACAATAAACGATCCAAAGAATCATTATTTTGAGGGACGTAAACTAAATCATCAATAAGGTTACGGTTATATTCTGCGATGTCTAAAATTTTATCTGCATATGGTGATATATTGATCGCGACCTTTGATGATTTGTCGAGTTTTTCTTTCTTCTTAGTAACAGATAAATTAGCTCCGTCAAGAAACATTGATGGACAACCAATAATATCGATTCTGTCTTTCGGTATACCAATTTTCACTAGGAAATTATAAGTACACTCACCACGTACACCGATTGAGTGGGATTTATCAAGGACAGCAGATACAAAATTATAAATATTTTTCGAATATGGTTTTAAATCATCAGTGTTATAGTCAAGTGTGGCTTGAACACCAACGCCTGCAACAATAACAGGAATATTTAAACCTTTAACTAGCTCTGTCATCTTGTCTAGCTGAGGAATGAAAGACTTCCTAAAAGCATTAGCAAGAGGAACAACAAAAACATCATATTTTTCATTAATTTCAGCAGCTAAATTTGGATTGTATTTATATTGATTTGAAAAAATCTCAGCATCATCAGTAGAAAGGATGCGATGCATTGAGTGGGCAAATATTAAATTTCCACTATTTGTACCCAATGTATTTTTGGCTAAAGATTCTTCCGGTGATACGTAGTCAAAGGGCAGTTTGCCTGATCTTAATAAAATTTTCACTGTGTACATTACCTATGTATGTAATTGCAATAATTGGGTATATTTTACTCTATGTATCCACTCCAAGCCATACACAATTGATCTCACTTGAAACTCTAGTTGAAACATCTACTAAGTTGTTGGTTTCAATGTAATATTGGTATGCATTCGAATAATCTACATTATATTTAATAAGTTCGGTGAGATTTGTAACTAAGCATCTGCACTCATGGCTGTATTTAGAGGTATTCACACTTAGAATATCTTTGAAATTGCCTATTTCCCATTCTGGAACATAGGTCACATAGGGTTTGTTGTATTGCATATAGTCGATCACGATACTAGAGATATCGGTATATAACCCGTCAATTACTGGGAATAGACTATTGATGTCGCCTTCAAAAACAGCCATATTTTCACAGCGAGAGATCGTACTTTTTATCGCCTTTAGCGCTTTCTTCGCTGTTTTACTTTTTTTGCCAATTAATGGGTGAGGTTTGAAAACCAAGAAGCTATCACTCTCATTCCGGTAGTATTCAATCAGGTCTTCACCAATAACATCAATTGAACCATAACGTGTTTCTTTACTTCCACCTTCCCATGTCGGCGTATAAGCGATGATCTTGCGTTTACCGGCTTGCTTTACTATCTCATTGATAGCTTGTATGGGTTCAGCTTTTGCTTCAGGACGACCGATCAGGGCTATCTGTGAACGGCTGAGTCCTATTTTTATCAGGCGCTCTTCTGCCGCTTGTCCTGCGACTAACACCTTGCTGTATGCATTGAAATGGAAAGTACTTGAGCAGCTTTTATCACTTTCGCCATGACCAATATGTAACTGTGGGAAATGGTGATATTTCAGCATATGATAATTGAGCATGGTATTATTAACATATATACAGCTAGCGATATCGTTGTTTAATACATAACTTTCAAGCTGACTTGTCTTTAGAAAAAAGTGCTTTTTGAATGGACCTTTGTAGGCTCGGTATGCGAATGGTTGACGGAAAATAATCTCGACAGAATATGTTTTATTGAGTTCTTGTAGCAGTTGGGTCCACATATCAATCTGGTAAAGCTCTTTTTTTGAAGAGCCAAAATAGATAACAAGTTTTTTCATTAAATTATACCACGAATTTTTAACCATAATTTCGGCCCTTAGCAAAGGAAGGGCTAATAGCGCACTGCTACCGATGAGTATGTTTGTTTGTCAATACTGAAAATAATAAGTGGTTTGTATTAAAAGAACCTTAATTATCAAAAAATCATTTAGTCGAATATAAATACCAAAAAATTTAAAATAGATGGATCGTAATTAGTTCGTTTTATTACCACTTGTCGATACGTCTTTTAAATTTACATTTTGTACAAAGCCAGTAGGTGCTTCAAGCAATATGCGCTTGATACACTCTACATTGAAATCATGGCAGCATTCATCCAGTTCGTTTAAGAGAACTTGCATTTCAGGCCAGCTCAGTTTGCTTTCTTTAGCTGTCATGATTTTTTCGTGGCTGGTTCCTTCAACATTGTCCCCAATAAGAAGCTCTTCATATAGCTTCTCACCAGGCCTCAGGCCTGTAAACTTGATTTCAACATCGCCTTCATCTGAACTTGAACCAAGATTCACTTTCATTCCCATCAGGTGCACCATGCGTTTTGCTAGGTCTAGGATCTTAATTGGCTCTCCCATATCCAACACGAACACTTGGCCATTATTACCCATGGCGCCAGCTTGAATGACGAGCTGCGCCGCTTCAGGAATCAACATAAAATAGCGGATGATGTCTGGATGCGTAACGGTGACGGGACCACCGGCTTTAATTTGTTTCTTGAATAGCGGTACAACGGACCCAGAAGAGCCTAAAACATTACCGAACCTCACCATAGTAAAGGTCGTTTGAGTATCTTTGTCTGCCAGAGCTTGAAGAACGAGCTCCGCCATTCTTTTACTTGCTCCCATTACATTCGTTGGCCTCACGGCTTTGTCTGTAGAAATGAGAGTGAAATTTTTAACGCCACATTCTATTGCAGCTTGCGCGCAGGATAATGTCCCAAAAACATTATTTCGGATCCCTTCTACGACATTGTCTTCGACTAGAGGTACGTGTTTATAGGCTGCGGCATGATATAAAGTGTCAACTTCATAGCTTGTCATTAGCTTTTCAAGGCGATTTTGTCTTTGAACTGAGCCTAGTGCAGCAATAATTTTAGTTTGGCTTTTAAGGTTATGCTTGGTCGCATTGAGCTCTTGTTCGATCTTATAAAGGTTATATTCATTTAACTCGAATAAGACCAGTGTTTTTGGTTTTTGAGCTATGATTTGACGGCACAGTTCAGAACCTATTGAACCTCCGGCTCCGGTAACCATGACACTCTTATCGAATATATTCTTAGTCAATAAGTTGTTATCTGGGGTAATCGGTGTTCGACCTAATAGATCAGCAACATCAAGGTCTTTTACTTCGGTCGCCGTTGCTTTGCCTGCAGCGATATCTTCCACTGACGGCACGGATTGTATAGCGATAGGCCAATTAGACAGTTTTTCTACAAGTCTTAATCTCTTACCTTTGTTGATATTGTTGATCGCAAGCAGCAGTTTTACTGGCTGGTACAGAGATTGAAGGTGTTCAAATTCACTAGGATGATGGACTTTTAATCCAAAGAAGATATTGCCTCTTTTACTAGGATCATCATCGAGTAAAATAACAGGGTTGTACTCATCACCATGGATCAGAGCGTATGTGAGTTCTCGCCCTGTTGCGCCAGCCCCGTAGATAAACACATTGGGTTTTTTTCTTTTAAAAACTTGGTCATAAGCAGAGCGGATCATGATTCTTGGCCCGCCTAATGTCAGTATGGCTAACCCTGCATAGATAAAAGGGACACTTCTGGGGATGAAGGTATGAAAGAAGAATCCGCTCAAGACTAAGGTGAGCGATGATATAAACACCGCGAGAAATATGTTCCCGACCGCAGGAAACATCATGTAGCGTAGTACCGCTCTATACATCCCGAGTTTAGCGAAACTAAATATAGTCACCGAAATGGTGAGTAATAGTGTTACCCATTCATCTAAACCCAGCTCAAAAGTGTATTTGCCTAGCCTTAAAGCTATAGCCAAATAAACCGATATAGTTATCGCGAATATGTCGTAGCCAATACTGATCAAACGCTTATTTTTTCGTTTAGTATTGAGGATAAGGCGTATCGGCTTAATCATTATATTCCTTGGTAACTGTTCTCAATCAGGCTTACAAGCTGTAGCTGAGTAATTTAATATCTGCGATATTTTAATGCTCTTAAGTGCGGTAAGCTAGTCGTAATTGATGGTTCTGTGTTGCTCAGTAGTTTTGCTGTTGATGCTGCTTGTTTTTTATTCAATATGTAGAGCTTTTTTGTATTATGAAATTATTAGTTACTGGTAGTACGGGCTTTGTCGGCTCTCGCGTTGCGAATTTAGCACAAGAGTGTCAGTGGGAAGTTGTGCCTGTAGTGCGAAAAGCGGCACAAGTACAGCCTAATAGCTTGTTTGTTAATAGCCAGTTTGTTAATAGCTTTGCTGTTTCTTCTATTGATTCGAGTACAGATTGGTCTGGTGCATTTGACGGTGTGGATTGTGTTGTTCACTGTGCTGCTCGAGTACATCAAATGAATGAAAGTGAGCAAGATGCTTTAGCCGCTTATCGAGAAGTTAATACTCTGGGGACGTTAACTCTAGCAAGGCAAGCCGCCGATGCAGGCGTTAAGAGATTTGTCTTTGTTAGCTCGATTAAGGTGAACGGTGAATTGAGTGAATTAGACTCACCCTTTGAGCCTGATTTAAATCATACTCCGCAAGACCCTTATGGCTTGAGTAAGTATGAAGCCGAGATTGAGTTAGCGCAACTTGCCAAAAATACAGGGTTAGAAGTGGTTATCATTAGACCGCCTTTGGTTTACGGGCCTGGCGTAAAAGCGAACTTCCTGTCAATGATGCGTTTGATTGATAAAGGCATTCCGTTACCGTTTGGCGCTATAAAAAACCAAAGAAGTTTGGTTTATTTGGATAATCTATCTGATTTGATACTGACGTGTTGCGAGCACCCTTCAGCTCCGGGTCGTACCTTCTTAGTATCGGATGATAATGATGTGTCGACAACTCAATTAATGCGAACTATTGCGTTATCAATGGGCCAGGCTCCGAGGCTTTTGCCTATTCCAATGTCTTGGATACAAGCTGGAGCGTCAATTTTAAATAAGCAGCACATAGCGCAAAGAGTATGTGGCAACCTCCAAGTGGAAGTTGGTTTGACGAAAGAAGTTTTAAGCTGGGAGCCCCCAGTTACTTTTGAGCAAGGGATTAAAAACACAGTGCAAGCGTATTTAGATTCCAAATAACTCGTTCCTCGTTTTTGGAATGACGGTGTGGGATTCCTCAATTTTGGAATGACGTGTGGTTGCTCGTTGTTTGGGGGCTTTATTTAAGTTGTCATTCTGAACAGCGAGGCACGATCGTGATTCAATATCTGTGTTGTGCGGTGTTTGGGGGCTTTATTTAAGTTGTCATTCTGAACAGCGAGGCACGATCGTGATTCAGTATCTGTGTTGTGCGATGTTTGGTTCAGGGGCTTTAGATTCCAAATAACTCGTTCCTCGTTTTTGGAATGACGGTGTGGGATTCCTCAATTTTGGAATGACGTGTGGTTGCTCGTTGTTTGGGGGCTTTATTTAAGTTGTCATTCTGAACAGCGAGGCACGATCGTGATTCAGTATCTGTGTTGTGCGGTGTTTGGTTCAGGGGCTTTAGATTCCAAATAACTCGTTCCTCGTTTTTGGAATGATGGTGTGGGATTCCTCAATTTTGGAATGACGTGTGGTTGCTCGTTGTTTGGGGGCTTTATTTAAGTTGTCATTCTGAACAGTGAGGCACGAGCGTGATTCAGAATCTGTGTTGTGCGGTGTTTGGTTCAGGGGGCTTTAGATTCCAAATAACTCGTTCCTCGTTTTTGGAATGACGGTGTGGGATTCCTCAATTTTGGAATGACGTGTGGTTGCTCGTTGTTTGGGGGCTTTATTTAAGTTGTCATTCTGAACAGCGAGGCACGAGCGTGATTCAGAATCTGTGTTGTGTGTATACAGTTGGCTTATTTTGTCTTTCACTGATAATAAACTAAGGGGAATTATGGATAGACAACCCTGTGTATATGTACTTTCATCTCCAAATAACAACGTGTTATATATTGGCGTGACAAGTCAGTTGAAGCAACGAATTTGGCAGCATAAGAATAATATCATGCATTCTTTTACCTCTAAATATAATGTTCATAACCTTGTTTACTATGAATTATTTGAAGATATAGAAGCGGCAATTGCTAGGGAGAAGCAACTCAAAACATGGAAACGTGCTTGGAAAAATGAGTTGGTAAAGAGTGTTAATCCTAGTTGGCAAGATTTGTATCATACGCTTTAGATTCCAGATACTCCGTTCTGGAATGACGAAGTCGCGAGTGGTGAGTATCGAAGAGTTTTGGAGTCTTAGCGTTACTTAAGTTGTCATTCTGAACTGCGAGGCACGAGCGTGATTCAGAATCTGTGTTTTTAGAAAGGGTTTTAAGTTGATTCGTATATTAGATTTTATTTTTGCTTTCTTTGGCTTGTTGTTCCTTTGGCCTGTATTTGTTGTTATTTGTATCCTCGGCTATTTTGATACGGGTTCTCCTGTCTTTTTTCAGACCCGAGTAGGGCGTAACAAAAAACCATTCACTTTAGTTAAATTCCGCACCATGCCAGTGGAAACAAAATCTGTTGCCACTCATTTAGTTGGCGCTAGCTCTGTCACCAAATTAGGTGGGTTTCTACGTAAGACGAAACTGGATGAACTCCCTCAATTGTACAACGTGCTTAAAGGTGAAATGAGTTTAGTTGGCCCAAGACCATGCTTGTTTAACCAACAACAACTGATCGATGAAAGAGAATCAAGAGGCGTACTCGCGGTAAGACCAGGTGTCACCGGATTAGCTCAAATCAACGATATCGACATGTCGACACCGAAAAAACTCGCAGAGTGGGATCAACGCATGATTAACACGCTGAATACTAAATTGTATTTCCAGTACATTATTCAAACCGTGTTAGGCAAAGGCTCTGGCGACAGAGTGTAGTTAACAGTTAATAACAAGCAGCTAATAGCAAACAGTTGGCTGCATCTTATCTCTAGGCTCAGGTGTGTTTTACCTTCTGAGCTTGGCAAAGGTTAATCTTGTCAGCTTAACAATCGGTTTGTGTGCTTACCTTATCTTGCATAGGCATTAGCATGGGGATAGGTTTCTGCTTTGCACTCATATTTGTGTGACGCTATTTCCTAAATAATACATTAAAGGTATTGCTTATGATTTATCCATTTACTTGATTGTGGTTATTATCTATCATGATCAATCAGTTGTTTAAGCTGAGCAACTGATTGAGGGTGTAAAACTTACCCTCTACATATAAACGTTTATATTAATGGAAATCATTATGAAAAAGATGGCTCTAGCAGCTGCATTAGCAGTTAGCTTCTCAGGTGCTGCATTTGCAGCTGAAACGACAGCAGCAGCGGGTGCTGGTTCTGGTACTGGTACAGCAGCAGGCGCTGGTGCATCTGCAGCAGCAGCTGGCACAGCAACAACAGTTGCAGTTGCGACAGCAGCAGTAGCAGCAGCGGCAGCAGTAGCCGTTGCTTCTAACGAAAGCGGCGCAACAACAACTACTACTACTAACTAATTTATTGTTAGAGTATGTTCAAAACCATTTTGTGTGAAAGCATAAAGTGGTTTTTTTATATCAGATTTTCATATTGGACATCAGCAACAAGATTGCTAGGAAGCAGAACTCGTCATGCTTAAACCTCTAATCATATCCCTTGGTCTTTTTCTTGCTGGTTGTTCTCAGCAGTTTCAAGACGTCAATTCCACTTTTGATGAAGCCTTTTTTGGAAGCTCTGATGTTGAGCTGTCGAAGGAATACATTCAAAACTTACCTTATTCCAGCATTTACGCCGAAGTGAATGACCAAGGTAAAATCTTCATGGTCTTAGCGTACGTCGGTGAAAACCCGCAAACGGGCGCAGAGCAGTTAAAGTGGATGTCTTCTGACAAAGCGATGATCGTCACTGAAAATGGACGTGTCGTACAAACGCTGTTGCTTCCTTACGAAAACCTTTCTGGTTTGGCATTCCAACCGTTAAATACGTTCTCTTCTGGAAACAATTCGTCAGCCGATTCTTCTTCTGCGTTTGATGTGTCTGCCAACCCCGGAGCTCAAAAATGGCAAGCGGTTTACGACTGGCAACCTAACTATCGATTCGGCTATAAAGCGAACATCACCCGAACGTATGCGGGAAATGAAACGGTTGAAACTCCGTTAGCGTCTATCGCTACCAAGAAGTTCCAAGAAAAAATTCAATTCCCAATGTTAGAACAAGACATCACCAACGAATATTGGGTCGACAGCAAAGGCAAAGTGGTAAAAACCATACAGTATTTAGGCCCTGATATGACAAGGCTTGAGTTAACCGTCCTTAAGCATTATCAAAGCAATTAACGAACAGGGTAATGAACTAAAATGATGAATTATATGAGTCATACATCAAAAATGACGGGGCGTCGGTTGCCATTGGTGAGAACTATGTTAACGATGAGAGCTCTGTTAATGATGAGCGCTTTGTTTGCTTTGAGCTCCGCTTCTGTGGCTTCTGATCTTGTTACGCCTGCTTCTCTTTATAAGCCTGACAGCGCTTCTTCAGTTAAAACAACAATCGAGCTTCCTCTTCAAGGTGTGACGCTTGAGTATCAAACTAACGTTCGACTGCTTCGTGTATTAGACGACGCAAACGCGAATGCGAGCTCTAACGCTAACGGTACTATTGGTTACTTCCCCCTTTCGGCTCAACTGTTTGATATAACCAATACTGAAGCGACTGCAGTTACTGGATTTAAAGAAGCTAACCAAGCTATCGAAGCCAAAAAGCGCAATGTACTGAACCAGCTTGAAGCTTTCGCAGTAGAAGAGCCAGAAGCAAACTTAGTGCGCCAACAGTTAGCCTCTTTCCAATATCTCAATCGAGTTTTTATTGAGCTAGACCGTAATGCCGTTATCTCTCAATCAGATAAGAACCCACTGCTTGTTTCAAGTTCTCATACTAACAAGCCGTCGTCTGATGTCATAAAAAGAGTGTCGACTAGCGAAACTCAAGCCTTTTCTCTGTACTTACCACAACGACCAACGTCAATTCAGTTGATGGGAGCAATGAAAGAGTCGGTAACAATGAATCTGATTGAGCATGGCACGCTGAATGATTATCTCGATGCATTACCGAACGGCTTTATTGGTGAATCTGCAGATAAAAGCGTGGCGTATGTTGTTCAGCCAGATGGCGTGGTGCAAACCATTCAATATGCGTACTGGAACGAACAGCCGGTGTACTTAGCACCAGGTGCTATCGTATTTATGGCGTTCTACTCTCTGCCATCGGAATACTCAACGTTGAACCAAGATATTGTCGATTTGCTACGTCATAAGGTTGGCCTGTAATGCTGAAACAGAAATCATTCCCTCTATCGGCAGTGTGCACATCGGTTACCTGCGCGTTGTTAATGGCCAGTAGTGCTTCTGTTTTTGCAGAGACGGTTTTTGCAGACACGGTTCGTGCAGAAACAACTATTGATTCCTCTTCGATTCGAGCAGAAAAATCGTCATTCGACGACACTGAATACAGAACATCGCAAATGAACTTTGGTGGTGTCGGCTTAATGCAAATGCCGACAGGCCGAATGGCACCAGAAGGTGAATTCAACTTTAGTGCTTCGTTTAACAATGAGTACTATTTTTATAACGTGAGCCTACAGGTGATGCCTTGGCTTGAAACCACCATTCGTTATACACAAGTACAAGATCTGCTTTATAGCGGAGGCGCAGACCAAGATTGTTCTCAAAACTCATTCAGTGGCTGTACTAAATACACAGACAAAGGCATCGACTTTAAACTGCGCTTAATCGAAGAAGGGTATTACTTACCGGAAGTATCGGTCGGTATGCGTGATTTTGGTGGTACCGGATTATTCGATGGTGAGTTTGTTGCGGCGACCAAACGCTTTGGTCCTGTTGATTTTACCTTGGGCATGGCTTGGGGATACATGGGCACCAGTGGTAACTTCACTAGCCCATTGTGCAAAGCCAGTGACAAGTATTGTGAACGTCCGTCTGATTCTAAAGGCAATGGCGGCAGTGTAAACTTTGAGCGCTGGTTTAAAGGTGATGCGGCAATTTATGGCGGCTTTGAATACCAAACCCCTTATAAGCCGTTAACCTTGAAGCTTGAATACGATGGCAATGATTATTCTAAAGACTTCCCTGTAGTACGTGGTGGTGTCGACATGACACAACACACGCCATGGAACGTGGGTGCTGTGTACCGTTTCACTGATTGGGGTTCGGCCAAAGTCAGCTATGAGCGAGGTGATACGCTAACTCTTGGTTTTGACCTCTCTACCAATTTCAATGAAATGTATTCCGTGTGGCGAGATACCGAAACAGCAGAGTTACGCCCGAGTGGTGTCGAGATGGTTGATGACATCGATATGGTGGCCCTTGCAAGCCAACTTGAAACGATCGCTGGCTATGAACAAGCGCAAATCTTGGTCGACGATAACAGCATTGTGGTAAAGGGCACTCAGGTTAAATACCGAGACAGAGATATCGCTGTTGAACGCGGTGCGACCGTGATCGCGAACGCGGTGCCAAGCTACATTGATACTTACAAAATCATCGAAAACGATAAATCGATGGAACTCACCGAGACAACGGTCAATGCCCAAGCGTTCAAAGCGGCGACGAACAACAATTACCTTAATGCTCAAACCAGTGATGCTTCACACACTCACGAATTAGAGCGCAAGAAATCCGTTATCTATCATGATGGGCGTGAGCGATTCGATGTGTCGATTTCACCAAACCTCGCTCAATCGTTCGGCTCGGCTGAAAACTTCTATTTATACAGTTTGGGTTTATACACCAATGCTTCGTTCTGGGCGTTAAACAATGTTGAACTGTCGGGCTCTCTATACGTTAACTTAGTCGATAACTACGACAAGTTTAATTATACCGTCCCATCAGACGGCACTGATCAAACGCCAAGAGTAAGAACCTTGTTCCGCTCTTACGTTGACGATCCGGTTCGCTTAGATCGCTTACAACTGACTTGGTTTGAAGATTACGGCAGCGGTGTCTACACCCAAGCTTACGGGGGTTACCTTGAAAGCATGTTTGCGGGTGTGGGTGGCGAAATCTTGTATCGACCATTCAACCAAAACTGGGCCATTGGTGCAGACATGACAGCAATAAGCCAGCGCGATCCTGAAAGTTGGTTCGGCACATTTGATCAAGAGATTCAAGTTAACCCAGATGACAGCAGCCGAACGTACAAAGTGATTGATAAGGGCACGACGGGCTTTATTACCGGTTACTACACCCCACAATGGGATTTCTTGAGCGATACCTTGCTTAAAGTGGGCGTCGGTAAATTCCTTGCGGGTGATATCGGGACTCGTGTCGATTTCTCTAAGCAATTCAAGAGTGGCGTTATTGCCGGTGCGTTTGTCAGCTTAACCGACATGACAACTGAAGAGTACGGTGAAGGCAGCTATACCAAAGGCTTCTATGTATCAATTCCGTTTGATCTTGTTACCGTGAAACCAAGCTCAAGCCGTGCTGGCTTTACCTGGTTACCGATCACGCGTGACGGCGGCCAAGTGTTAAATAAGCAATACAACTTGTTCGATCAAACTGATGCTCGCTCTCCTTGGTTCCAAAGACCAAGCAGCGTTAAGTAGATTTAGGGGCCGATACGAAACAGAGGCTGATGCGAGACAAAGGTTAATGCGATAAAAAGAGTGGCGTCATTCTGGACAGCGAGGCACGAGCGTGATTCAGAATCCGGTTGTGTTTAGTTGTTCAGCAGGCTTTAGATTCCAAATAACTCGTTCCTCACTTTTTTAGTTACAGAGTGGCGGAATGACGAAATAGCGGAGTGACGAAATAAGGGTGTTGGCTTCGTTTGAGTCGTCATTCTGAACAGCGAGGCACGAGCGTGATTCAGAATCCGGTTGTGTTTAGTTGCTCAGTTGGCTTTAGATTCCAAATAACTCGTTCCTCACTTTTTTAGTTACAGAGTGGCGGAATGACGAAATAGCGGAGTGACGAAATAAGGGTGTTGGCTTCGTTTGAGTCGTCATTCTGAACAGCGAGGTACGAGCGTGATTCAGAATCTGTGTTTGTTTGGAATGACGAAGTCTAAGAATTACGGATTCATAGGCTTTCAACTATTTGGATCCGCTCTTAGGCTCTCGCATCAGCCCTTAAGCTCTTTAACCTTGAATGCTTTCACCTTGAAACCATTCAACTAGGTTGATAATAAGCACAGATTGTGGATAATGCTTACGCAATAAAATAACCGTGTCGAAGTACGGTCTTTGACACGGTTTACGACAAAAACTTCTATCTCAATTCCAAATAGATAGAGGCACATTAACTACGCAGTGTGATGTCGCGGAATATCAAAGGGCGGTAGCGTCCCACTTCCCAATCGTAAATGGGAGCAAGATCACAGCTCTTTCACTCCTTGGCTCTATTAAATACTGCGCAGCTGATAAAATGACTCGCTTAATTTCCTTTGGGTATCCTTCGGGGTATCACGACACATTCCGTTTCTATGAACTTGGTTAACATGAAGATTAATAAAAATCGTCTCCTTATAGCGCTCCTTCCTGCACTGCTTGCAGGCTGTACGACTCCAGGAACACACCTTACGACTGGCAATAAGAATGTGATTCAGCCTTCAGAGGAACAACAAGAGTCTGATATTTCTGACGTGGTTAATCTTTACCCATTGACGGCTCAATCGGTATCAAACTACCGAAATGACTCTTTATCGGTTTCACAAGCAAACCCAGAACTTGATGTTGATATCGCGAAGTATGAATATCAAGTGGGTGTCGGTGATATTCTAAACATCACTATTTGGGACCATCCTGAACTGACCATTCCCGCAGGCTCTTACCGTAGTGCTGAAGAGGCGGGTAATTGGGTTCGTTCAAACGGCACAATCTTTTACCCGTACATTGGTAGCGTTGATGTTTTAGATAAGACTGTCGATGAAATTCGCACTGATATCACGAAGCGTTTGTCTAAATATATAGAAAGCCCTCAGGTTGATGTTAACGTAGCGGGTTTTCGTTCTAAGAAAACTTACATTACCGGTGAGGTTTCAAACCCTGGCCAACAAGCGATTACCAATATCCCTTTAACATTACTGGATGCCGTGAACCGATCTGGTGGTTTGTCTGAAGATGCTGATTGGCGTAATGTTTCGTTAACTCGTAATGGCGCACAAGAGTATATTTCTTTACATGCTCTTATGCAGAAAGGCGATTTAACTCAAAATAGGTTACTGCAAGCGGGTGATATTGTTCACGTACCTCGAAATGACGCTCAAAAAGTCTTTGTAATGGGTGAAGTGAATGACCCACAACTGTTGAAGATCGACCGTGTCGGCATGAGCCTAACAGAAGCACTCAGCAACGTAGGTGGTATCAACCAGTTGTCGGCAGATGCCACGGGTGTCTTTGTGATTCGCACTTCGGATGATAAATCAGAGCGCATGGCCGATATCTACCAGCTGAATATGGAAGATGCCTCTGCATTGGTGATTGGCACCGAGTTTGATTTAAAACCTTACGACATTGTTTATGTTACCGCCGCACCAATCAGCCGTTGGAACCGAGTAATAGGTCAGTTAGTTCCAACTATCAATGGATTTAACAACCTAACCGAAGGCATGTTGCGCGTTCGTAATTGGTAATAAGCCCTGATTGATAATCAGGTTGCATGTCGCGTGTAACCTGATTTTTATATTTATAAGCTAAGCGCATCAGATTTATAAATACGCTCGGTTTACGAAAAACTAACGTTATAAGTGAATTATGTTTAATAAAATTTTAGTGGTGTGCGTCGGTAATATTTGTCGCTCACCGACTGGAGAACGTGTTCTTCAAAAATTGCTTCCCAACAAAGAAGTGGCCTCTGCCGGTATTGCTGCCGAAAAAAGTCGTTTAATTGGTAAGCCTGCAGACGCTACAGCGATTTTAATCGCTGCAGAAAACGGGGTGGATGTTGAAAGTCATCAGTCTCAACAAGTGACGCCACAGCTTTGTGCTCAGTATGATCTGATATTGGTGATGGAAAAGGGCCATTTAGAAGCGCTCACTCAAATATCACCGGAAGCGCGTGGTAAAACCATGCTATTTGGTCAGTGGATTGGTCAGAAAGACATTCCCGATCCGCATCGTCAAAGCCGTGAAGCATTTGAATATGCTTATCAATTGATTGACGAAGCGGCACAAGCTTGGGCGAAAAAACTGTAATGGATGCTGTCATTTAATCTAGATGACCTTTAGCTTTAAGCAGTTAAGCTTGAATCGCCACCAATAGAATCACATAAAAGGTAAGGGTACGTAAGTCGTACGTCACTTATCTTCAAAAAATTAGTTTAGGAAGTCACAATCTGATGACAACACAACCATCTCAAGCACCACATTCTGATAACCCAGATGTGATAGATTTAGGGAAACTGCTTGGTATCCTGTTGGACGCTAAATGGCTAATCATGGTCACCACATTTGCTTTTGCCGTGTTCGGTATCGCGTTTGCGTTACTTTCGACTCCGATTTACAAAGCAGACGCACTGGTTCAAATTGAACAAAAAAGCTCTGGCGGTATTTCATCAATGGTCGGTGATATGGGGGATATGTTCTCTCAAGAATCTTCTGCCACGACAGAGGTTGAGATTATCAAATCTCGTATGATCTTGGGCGAGACGGTTGATAAATTCAATTTAACCACCGTGACCGCACCGAGTTATGCACCGATTGTCGGTAAAGGGTTTGCTCGCCTAACCGGTGATATTAACCACATTGTCGTGAGTCGTTTTGCGTTGCCAAGCTATGCCAGCGATTACGGACATACGATTCAGATCGTCGATGCTGAAAAAGGCACTTACCAGCTAGTGCGTGACGATGAACGCGTTATCTTGAAGGGTAAAGTAGGGGAGCTCGCGACTGCAGACGATTACAGCTTGTTTGTTGCTGGCTTTGAGTCGAGCAATGGCTTTGAATTTACCATTAGTAAACGCAGCCGATTAGAAGCCATTGAATGGCTGAAATCTTCTTTGTCTCTGTCTGAGCAAGGTAAGCAAACCGGCATTTTGAAGCTAAGCTTTGAAGGCGAAAACAAGCAGCAGATCTCTGAGATACTCAACCATATCAGCCAAATCTACTTCTTACAGAACGTGAAACGGAATTCAGCGGAAGCAGAGAAGAGCTTATCTTTCTTAGAAAGCCACCTTCCGGGCATTAAATCTGAATTAACTGGCTACGAAGACACACTGAACAACTACCGCCAAGAAAACGAATCGATCGACTTGGGCTTAGAAGCACAATCCACCTTGAAGGTAATGGTCGAGCTTGAAGCGCAATTGAATGAGCTGACGTTCAAAGAGAGCGAAATCAGCCAACGCTTCACTAAAGATCACCCAGCTTATAAATCACTGCTTGATAAGCGTAAAACGTTACTCGGCGAAAAAGAGCGTCTAAACAAGCAAGTACAAAAACTACCGAAAACCCAACGTGAAGTACTGCGTATGACACGTGATGTTGAAGTAAACCAACAGATCTACATCCAGCTTTTAAACAAAGTTCAAGAGCTGAGCATTATTAAAGCCGGCACCGTGGGTAATGTTCGTATCCTAGATGACGCTCAAGCGTATGCTCGCGCAGTGAAACCGAAGAAGCCATTGATTGTTGTGTTAGCCACGCTACTGGGTGGCATGTTAAGTGTGGCGTTTGTGTTAGTAAAAGCAGCATTTCACCGAGGTGTTGAAAGCCCGGACCAAATTGAACAAATTGGCCTGCCTGTTTACGCAGCCGTACCAAAATCTGATTTGCAGATAGAGCTAACGAACCGCTTTAAATCGAAGAAGAAGCAAACTAAAGGGACTCAAGCGCTGCTTGCTGAATCTAACCCTGCTGATCTGTCGGTTGAAGCACTGCGTGGCCTTCGTACCAGCTTGCACTTCGCGATGCTAGAAGCGAAAAATAACGTTCTGATGATTTCAGGCCCTGCGCCAGGCATTGGTAAATCATTCATCTCGACCAACTTTGCTGCAGTAGCCGCCAAAACAGGTCAAAAAGTGCTGTTGATTGATGCCGATATGCGGAAAGGTTACCTACAACAAAGCTTTGGTGTGAATTGGGATAACGGTCTTTCTGATGTATTGAGCGGTAAGCAAGAGTTTGCTCAATCTATTAAAGCAACACCGGTAGAAAACCTAGAAATTATTACTCGCGGCCAAGTGCCACCCAACCCCTCTGAGCTGCTGATGCACCCACGCTTTGCAGAGCTAATGGAATGGGCATCGAAAGAGTATGACTTGGTGATTGTTGATACCCCACCAGTACTTGCGGTAACCGACCCAAGTATTGTTGGCGCCTTTGCGGGTACCACATTAATGGTTGCGCGTTACGGTCAAAACACCATTAAAGAGATCGATGTGGCTCGTCACCGCTTCGAGCAATCGGGTATCGAAGTGAAAGGCGTTATCTTCAACGCCATCGAGAAGAAAGCATCAAGCTCATACGGCTATGGTTACTACAACTACTCATATTCGAGCGATAAGAAATAAAGAAAGCAGATACGGGATGTGGTGACACATCCCGTTATTCCACCATTCTGCTATTTCGTTATTCCGCTATTCCGCTATTCCGCTCTTCAAGCTTTTCGCATATCGTTCATTCGTATCCCGAATTCTCTTCAGCTCCTAATGCGTTACCACCAAAAGCTAGATTCTGAATCACGCACGTGCCTCACTGTTCAGAATGACGACTTTAAGTAATGTCAACCACTCCAAAATTCTTCACTACTCGCACCACGCGTGACTCCGTCATTCCGCCATTTTATTACTTAAGAAGTGAGGTACGAAGTATCTGGAATCTGCCTTTTATCTCTATCTCTATCTCTATCTCTATCTCTATCTCTATCTCTATAT
The DNA here is from genome assembly GCF_015163545.1 of Vibrio sp. OPT24. Taxonomy (NCBI): domain Bacteria; kingdom Pseudomonadati; phylum Pseudomonadota; class Gammaproteobacteria; order Vibrionales; family Vibrionaceae; genus Vibrio; species Vibrio sp. OPT24. The sequence goes on along the minus strand of NZ_JADDYI010000049.1, from coordinate 62,197 downwards.
TTGCCGCATTCCGTTTACTCGTCACTCACACCTGCACTTCTATTTCTTAACCACCCCACCCGTTAAATACAAACCAATTGCTGCTAGCACCGGATAACCAAACGCTTCATTGGTCATTTCCCCCAAAGGCTTCCAATCGTAGCCGTGCATACAACCCAAGATCACCATCACATGCAGTGCCACATAAGGAATGGTGAACAACAACACAATGTAGCGCTGGACTAACTTAAAAGGTTCATACGCTTTAAGCAGTGCCAGTTTGTGCTTCGCTTTTTCCTCATCAGTAAAAAACATCGCATCTCCTGTGTTGGTGAGTGCATCTAACCCTTTGTTAATGGAAGACTGGCTCCCGAATATTCTTCCGAACAATGTCATACTGCTCCTTGGTTTGTTGATTGGTTATATTCCGCCTTTCTAGTTCTTCCTTGTCCTTCCGTCCTTCCAGAACTGAGGAACGAGGTATCTGGAATCTGCTCTTACTCTCTTAACTTCACCACCGGACACGCCTTATTCACCCCCCAATCTTTATGCCCCTTCACGTTCTCATCTGAAATCAAGAACTGCTCTTGCAAGGCGGCCACCAAACCAAACAGCGCCTTACGCTGCCCAAGTGTGAAGTTATCTTCTGGTTGCAGCTCGGTATTACAGCCACCGACGATACAAATGCCAATATTGCTCTTGTTGTGTCCTTTCACGTGTGCGCCGGTTTGTGACAGCGGCCTGCCAAGTTCGACATCCCCACTGCGACGAATCACAAAGTGGTACCCCACATCGCGCCAGCCTTTCTCTTTATGCCATCGGCGAATCTCGGCGACGTTAACATCTTGCTCCGGCGGTGTGGCGCTGCAATGCACCGTAATAAAAGAGTATGGCGGGCAATGAGGTAAGCGGAGTAAAACCGAAACCAGGCTGAAAGAATAGGATGCTGAAGGCAAACAAGGATCTAACGAGGGGATGAGCTTGACCTTGCTAGCCTGTTCTTCCGAGCCTTCCTGATCTCGTGAACAATTTTGCTCTTCCGTACAAGTCCGCTCTGGCAAAACAGACGCCTCTAATGGCTGGTGTGGAACTCGATCAGTTGCTGGTGGAGTGTTTGACAAAATAAATCCTCTTGTTGTTGTAACCAGGTGACTAAAAATGTGGATAACGAATCTTTTAAATCAGGGTGTAATGCGATGTGTTGTCGCAAACTTGCTTCTACGGTTTTTGCATAACCAGAGTGATGACGGACATAGCGTAAATACATCACGTAATAACCCAGTGGCGCTTCATGCCGCGCTCGGCTGATCATCCAGCAAACATCTTCATAGCTGGGATCTTCAAGTTGCCGGCTTTCGAAATACAGCTCTTCAAAACATGGCTCTTTAAAATAACGGCATTCGATGCTCGCCATACCGGGTTGATACGCTGAAATAAAAAGAGAAACTATCGCCTTCATTAAGCACCTTATTGCTGTATGGGGAGAGCAATGTACTTCAAGAATCTTGATTGGGGTTGGTGGTAATAATGCGAAAACGGAGGAACACAAAAAAGTGAGAGGTGCTTCGAAGGTAACCATCTTAAGTAGTGTTCTTGTTGCATAACAGTGAGAACACATAGGAAAAACACTTTTTGTTACTTTTTATCTCGCTTCATCTTCGCCCCCAAAGTACCAAAAGATGTTGTTAATGCCTTTTTTATCAATGGTTATGCATATCGAAAAGCTTTATAGCGAGAACTATGCAGATAGGTAGACCAATTAACAAGGAGCGTTATTCATGTGTGTTTCCCTCATTCTTTCTTTCATACCATTAAAAACCGGCTCGCCGATAAGCAAGTTGGTGCTACTAAAATTGGCCGACAACGCAGACGCGCGTGGCGTGTGTTTTCCATCCTTAAATTACCTAGCGCAATATTGTGAAGTGTCGGTAAGAACCGTTAAACGACATGTGAACGAACTCGAAAGACAAGGGTTTGTGAAGCGGATAAAGCGGTTTGATGATTCAGGGCGCCAGCGCAGCAATCTATATCAGCTACGCCTACCCAGTGGAAGCCACATTCAGCAGGCCGATCTAGACCAAGCTGCCAGAGCTCTAGCTCAAGAAGACGTAGCTCTAGAGCAAGAAGACAGTGATAAAACAGATCAACATAAATCGGATTTCAATACCCACTCGCCAAACCTGCCTATAAGTGACCATTCAGACACTCACCTGGGTGACTCAAGATCCAACACGGAGAGTGATCGTCCGGCACACATAATCTTTCATAAAGAACATAAAACAGAGTTGAACTTGAAAAACGGCATCTTAGATGGCGCCGATGTGCTTAATACCCCAAACCGTTCTGAAGAACCTGACACTTCCACTTCCACTTCCACTTCCACTTCCACTTCCACTTCTACTTCTACCTCTACCTCCATCTCTACCTCAAAAAGCAAAACCAAGAACGAAGCCGTGATAGATCTGCTCACCAAAGAGGGCTGTGCACCGATTTATCATGAGTTCTACGAAATATTAAAACGTACCTACCCAAAGTTAGATGTGCTGCAAGAACTGCATGCGATGCAAGCTTGGTTATACGTTAATCCCGACAAGCGCAAACACTTTGAGCACATTGGCCACTTTGTTAATGGTTGGCTGAGAAGAAGTGCGCAAGCCCAAACCAAACGAGGTTTAACGCCTACATTTAAGAAAACAAGAGGCCCCAAGCAAGCCCAATCGCAAACCCAAGCCTCTAAACAAACCCAAACGTCTAAACAAGGAACCGCTAAGCCCGCCAACCCGATTAAAGCCCTTGGCTCAATAACTGCTACTGGGCCTGCAAACACAGATAAACCGACAACAGATGTAAACCACACACACTCAATCCCAAATGACCAAGCTGAAAGCAAATCGCTAGAACCACAACAACCAACACCGGTCACTCAGGCCCTCGCGGACTACAAAGCCAAAAGCACCACTAACCCGTTTGAAGAGCGCATCAAGGCCCTCATTCAATCGAGATCGACGAGTAGAGACAACGAGCAGTGAGAGCCTGAATTTCAAATCAATTACAGGCTTAGACCAGCTAAAGAGAACACAGACAAAAACGTCAAGAGAGAAAAGTACAATTAGGAGAGGGCAACATGGACGAGACCAACCTAAAAAAACTGACAACGGAAGAAAAGGTCACCATTTTAGAAAAAGAGATAGCGCGGGTTGAAGGGCGCATTGGCGAGTTCTTAGGCTTGCTTGTTAACCACTACCCACAAGGGCTAACACGCACTGAAATTAAAGCGTTACTATTGGTAAACAACAACCAAAGTTTTGTTTCGCTATACCGAAACGGCAACATTTTCATTGATATAGAAAAGCGCTATTGCGATGCAGCACAAGAAAACCGTTACTTCATAGGAACCCAGTTTCTACAAGACGTACAATGCTTTCGCTGGGTAAATGCTTGGTAAGATGTTCGACCAGACAGGGTGAATTTCAAACTGGTTAATATGCACTTACTTTGCTAGAATGCGCTGCGTATTTAAAAGCGTATAAAAACCGCATAAAGCGAACAAATTGTTACTATTGCCTTTAGGAGCCAAACCTAAGGGCGGTAGCGTACCCAAATGCAAGAGTGGCAAAAAATAAGTAGTTAGCCAAGTCAAAAGTGCTACAAGCTACAGCAAGGCTGTTTTCCGCGGCCTATTGAGACGGTTTGAAAAGTAAGCAAAATCTAGATTTTAGAGGAGACTGTCGAAAAAAGACTGTCTCAAAATGGATGAAAAGTGTCTCAGTGTGTTTAAGACAACTGAGACATTTTTGTGAGTAAACGACTCGCCAAATTAAGAATTAAGAATATATCAGGAATAAATATGACGTCCATGTTTGAAAATACTAAAGTAGCTATAATTGGATTGGGTTATGTTGGCTTGCCGCTCGCAGTAGAGTTTGGTAAAAAAATGCCAACGTTAGGCTTTGATATAAACCAATCTCGCGTTGATGAGCTTAAAAGTGGTTCAGATTTCACGCTTGAATGCTCAGAAGAAGAACTTAAAGATGCCGAGTTTCTTACGTACACGGCAGACCTTAACGAACTTAAAGAAGCCAATGTTTACATTGTTACGGTACCGACGCCAATTGACGAGCATAAGCAGCCTGATTTAACTCCATTGATCAAAGCATCAGAAGCTTTGGGCTCTATTGTTAGTAAAGGTGATGTGCTGATTTATGAATCTACAGTATACCCAGGTGCAACAGAAGAAACCTGCATTCCAGTGGTGGAGACTGTGTCAGGGCTAAGGTTTAATAAAGATTTCTTTGCTGGTTACTCGCCAGAGCGTATTAACCCTGGTGACAAAGAGCACCGAGTGACCAATATCTTAAAAGTCACGAGTGGCTCGAATGATGAGATTGCCGAATTTGTAGACCAACTTTACAAAACCATTATAACGGCAGGCACACATAAAGCTTCAAGTATCAAAGTAGCAGAAGCTGCGAAAGTAATAGAGAACACTCAACGCGATGTAAACATTGCATTGATTAACGAACTTTCAATTATCTTCAATAAGCTAGATATCGACACCCTAGAAGTACTAGAAGCCGCTGGCACAAAATGGAACTTCTTACCGTTCCGTCCAGGTTTAGTCGGTGGTCACTGTATCGGCGTTGATCCATATTACCTAACACATAAAGCACAGACTGTTGGTTATCATCCTGAAATGATCCTAGCTGGTCGTCGTTTGAACGATGGCATGGGTAAGTATGTTGTTTCTGAGCTGGTAAAGAAGATGCTCAAACAGCGTATCCACGTTGAAGGAGCAAACGTATTAGTTATGGGGCTTACCTTTAAAGAGAATTGCCCAGATCTGCGTAATACGAAAGTGGTTGATATTATCGCTGAACTAAAAGAATACAACATCAATGTCGATGTTATTGATCCTTGGTGTTCAAATGAGCAAGCGCAGCATGAATACGGCTTATCGTTAACCCAGCCAAAACCTAACCACTACGATGCTCTAATCATGGCGGTAGGTCACAATGAGTTTAAGGAAATGGGTGCATCAGAAATTCGCGCATTAGGTAAAGAGTCTCACGTACTCTACGACCTGAAATACGTACTGGATAAATCAGACGTAGATATGCGTTTATAGGTTGGTTTACGGGAGGGTAGATGTTGGTTACTTAACAGAATTTTTATACCTCCTTAAGCACTGAATCGTTAGTAAAGGGAAATCATGACTAAATTTGGACAAATCAAAAGCGAACTTGTTACCGCTCCTAAAACCTGGTTAGTAACTGGGGTTGCCGGCTTTATTGGCTCTAACCTTCTAGAAGCGTTATTAAAACTAAACCAAAAAGTAGTTGGCTTGGATAACTTTGCAACCGGCCATAAGCGTAACCTAGATGAAGTAAAAGGTTTAGTTGAGGCTAAACAGTGGGATAATTTTACCTTAATAGAGGGTGATATTCGCAATTATGAAGCCTGTCAGGATGCTGTCAAAGGCGTAGATTACGTATTACACCAAGCGGCATTAGGTAGTGTGCCACGTTCAATAGCCGATCCTATTACCACTAATGCTGCGAACATCACGGGCTTTCTTAATATGCTCACTGCTGCCAAAGAAGAGCAAGTTAAAAGCTTTACCTATGCGGCGAGTAGCTCGACTTATGGCGACCACCCAGCGTTGCCTAAGGTTGAAGACAATATCGGAAATCCGCTATCACCTTATGCAGTAACCAAGTATGTAAATGAGCTTTATGCGAATGTTTTTGCTCGTACTTATGGGTTTAAAAGCATAGGGCTGCGCTACTTTAACGTATTTGGCCCTCGCCAAGACCCGAATGGTGCCTATGCTGCAGTAATCCCTAAATGGACAGCTTCTATGATTCGAGGTGAAGAGGTGTTCATTAATGGTGATGGTGATACTAGCCGTGATTTCTGCTTTATAGAAAACACCGTACAAGCAAATATTTTAGCAGCCACGGCCAAAGATGAGGCAAGAGACGAAGTTTATAACGTTGCGTTAGGAGATAGGACCACTTTGAGTCAGTTGTATCTTCATATTTCTCAATCATTAGAAAAGCAAGGTATTAAGTCGAAATCAAATCTTCTTTATCGTGAATTCAGAGAGGGCGATGTTAGACACTCACAAGCAAATATATCTAAAATAGTAAATTCTTTAGGTTACAAGCCAACAGTAAGAGTCGAAGACGGTGTATTTAAAGCTATGCCTTGGTATATCGATAAACTTTAAGTAAATCGAAGAATCGCTCGAAAATTTTTATTAAATAATCGAAAAGCCAATATCTGATAAACAATGGTTCATTAAAAATGTACAGAACAATAGGTCAGTTGTATTCAATTCTAAATAAAAGCCAAAAGAAAAGAATATTAAAACTTCAGTTTCTCGTTATAACTATGGCTATATTAGAATTAGTCGCAATTAGTAGCATAGCTCCATTTATGGCACTGGTCGGTGATATATCTATAATAGAAAACGAAGGTGCACTTTCTCAGTTATATGCTATGTCTAGTGTAGAAAGTCCAATTAGCTTTGTCTTTATATTAGGTGTTCTACTTTTAGTAATTTTAGGTATATCGACTTTTTTTTCTGTTATTACGGTATGGAGACTTTCAACTTTTGCATATGACACGGGAACAGAAATAGCAGATCAATTATTTACTTATTATATAGACAGGGATTGGTTGTTTCATGTCGAAAATAATAGTTCTTACCTGATAAAACAAATTGCTGGCGACTCTCAAAGAGTTACAAATAATGTGTTACAACCTTTATTACAATTAAATGCCAAAGTAGTATTAGTCATTGTTTTATGTAGTGCTTTAGTAATATATAGATGGGAGGTTGCTGTTGGAGGTTTATTAATCTTTACTTTCGCTTATTTAGTTCTTTTTAAACTAGTTAGAAAACGCCTTGATAGAAATGGGAAATTTATTTCAAAACTGACTGAATATAGATTTAAAATCATGTCAGAAGTTTTTGGTGGGGTAAAAGAGCTAATTCTAACAAATAGAAAAGATGATGCAAAAAGTAAATTTAATAGATCTGGTTCTGAATTGGCCGAGTGCCAAGGTGTGAATACTGCAATTGGTTCTACGCCTAGATATATCATGGAATTTATTGCTTTCGGTAGTATAATAATATTATTACTATATCTGTACGTGAAGTTTGAAGGGAATATATCAGAAATACTCCCTGTAATATCTTTGTGTGCATTAGCCGGTTTTAAGCTTTTACCTGCATTTCAAGCTATTTATACATCTATCGCACAGATCAAAGGCAATGTCGCAGCATTTGAAGCAATTAAGGTGGATATGATTAAGTCAAAAGAATCAATGAATACTTTTAATCTGGAAACTAGCGAGAATCTTAGTGTTGTATATTTCGATAATATATCAGATGAAACAGAAATTCTCTTAGATAAGGTTAAATTTTCGTATCCGAACAGTCATGATTTGTCATTAGATATAGAGCATTTAGCTATCAAAAAATCGACGACTGTGGGTTTGGTCGGCTCATCCGGTGCTGGTAAATCAACGCTTGTTGACTTAATACTTGGTTTACTTGAACCGTCGAGCGGAAATGTTCGTTTTTCTATCTCCAATAGAAAAGAGAAATGTGTAAAAAGTTGGCAACAACAGATAGGTTATGTTCCTCAAACAATTTATTTGAGTGAAGGTAGTATCCTAGAAAATGTTGCTTTTGGTTTAGATCGAGAAGATATTGACATTGAAAAAGTAAAAATAGCTTTAGATAAATCAGAATTGCTTAATTATGTATTAGAACTCCCAGATGGATTGGAGACGAATGTAGGTGAAAAGGGGATAAAATTATCTGGCGGACAACGACAAAGAGTTGGGATAGCGAGAGCTCTATATCATGACCCGGATGTTTTGGTTTTTGATGAAGCGACTAGTGCACTTGATGGAATAACGGAGAAAGCCATAATGTATGCAGTAGACAAAATGGGGCATGATAAGACAATTATTATAATTGCCCACCGGTTAAATACAATTAGAAATGCTGATGTAATATACTATCTAGAGAAAGGCAAAGTTTTAGATTTTGGAACCTATGAAGAGTTAGTTAATAAAAATACACATTTTAAAAATATGTCTAGGCATTCATAATAAGTATATTACAAAGGTTGTTTCATGAATAAAATAAAAACGGAAACTATTTCTTTTTTTGCAACAAGAAATAGTGGCGGTGGGGCATCGAGAATTGTTAGGCAATTATCAAATGGTTTACATAAAAATAAAATAAAGGTTGATGTTAATTATTTGGCTGAAAAAACACTCTCGAATAAAAGTAGTTGGCCGGAAATTAACAAGGGTGTCACTGTAAACTGTTCAGGAAAAAAAAGATCGGTGACGTCAATACCTTGGATTATAAAAAAACACAGAGATCGTAAAGACCCTATTATTTGCTTTGGTAGAACCGCTGCAGTTACATTAGTAATTGCTTCTTTATTTTTTAAGCATGAAAGAGATATTTATATATGGGAAGGAAAGTCATTATCTGATGCACAGAAAGGTGCGAAAGATATTATTGGTAAATTTATATTACCTCTCCTAATTAAGTTCAGTTATAAAAAAGCAAAAACTCTAATTGGAATATCAAATGAAGAGATCGATGATTTCAAAAATTACTTGTCGATTGATGAATCTAAGTTAAAAAAAATATATACACCAGCAATTACTAAAGAGCATCATGATAAAATTTTCGAACCGTTACCTACATGGTTTAAAAAAACAACTGAAGGTAAAGTTGTTATTACAGCAGCCGGTTCTTTTTTGCCTCAGAAGAATTTCCCACTGTTGTTGAGTGCATTTGCAAAGTTAAATGAAAGCAAAGGAAATCTTCAGTTGATTTTAATGGGTGATGGGCCAGATAAGGAATCGCTCATAGAGTTAGCGAAAAGCCTAAAAATAACTGAAAATGTGCTTTTTACAGGTTACGTGGATAACCCTCTCCCAATCATTGCTGCTGGTGATTGTTTTGTATTGAGCTCTAGTTGGGAGGGTCTTCCTGGTGTTTTGATCGAGGCAGTATTCTGTCAAACACGTATTGTTGCCACAAATTGCCCTTCGGGGCCTTTTGAGATTCTAGACGGAGGTTCTTATGGAAAGTTGGCAAATGTTAACGATCCTATTGACCTATCAGAGAAAATTTCACAAGCACTCAACTCGCCAATTCCTGAAGGTTTAAGAAAGCGTTCTAATCTATTTAGTGAAGAAGTAATTATTGAGCAGTATTTAGAGATGTTGTCATGAAAAGTCGTATTGTGTTCGTAACCAATGATGAAACTTATGGCGGACCTAATAAAGTGTGTGAGAGAGTCTTTAATTTATTGAAAGAGAGCCAACCTACAGAGTTAATTGTACAGGGGGAAGGAAATCCTGGTTTTAAGGACCTATCTAAAACGCAGTACCGTCAATTTACTCGTGCTAATTTTAAGTTCATTACTCAATTTATAAAAGAAGAACGCAAGTACTTTGATCATTCGATCTACATAGCATTTGGCACTAAACAATCTTTATTACTATGTTTTTTGAAAATAGTATTAGGTAAAAAGATTAAACTAATTGTTCGGACTGGATTAAATAAAGAGGGGTCAAATCGAAAAAAAGGGAACTTTTTTAAAGATTACGTACAGTTGCACATATGTAAAGTGCTATACAATCTTTCCGACTCTTTGGTAACGGAAACTAAGTCAATGCAAGAGTGGTGGGTTTCTGAGGGCGTTGATCAGCAAAAAGTAACTCACATTAATAACCCAGTTAAGAAATTAGAGATAAATAATGAAGGCTTGAGTTTTTACAATAAAGTTACGAAAGGGTTTACTAAGGTAATTGTATCGGTCGGGCGGTTATCTTATCAGAAAGATCATGAACTTTTAATTTTGTCTTTTAATGACTACCTTACAAAAAAACGAGATAGTAATGACCTATTAATAATTCTTGGTGAGGGTGATGAATTAAATAGATTGAAAAAAATCACTTCCGATTTGGGTATTTCTAATAAGGTGTTGTTTTTAGGATATGTTAGTAATGTAAGGCCTTTTTTGGAGATGTCTGATCTATATTGCCTTACATCTCGTTGGGAGGGTGGGGTTAATTCTCTTATCGAGGCTGTTTATTATGGTTCTAAAATACTGTCAATAGACTGCCCTGTAGGGCCTAAAGATATTTTAAATGGTATAAGTGGAGCTAGACTCGTTCCCAATCGAAGTCCTGTCGAGTTCTCTAATGCAATGTTCGATATTTTAAATGATGAAGCAACCAGTGAGGTCAAAAGAAAGATTAACACTTACAGTGATGCTTATATCAGAGCAGAATATCATAGAGTAATTAGCGAGGCTAAAAAATAATGTTGTGGTATATAGAGGCGCTTCGGGCGTTAGCTGTAGTAGCAGTAGTAATATTTCATTCCAGTAAAGAGGTACTACCAGGTGGATTCTTAGGTGTAGATGTTTTTTTTGTTGTCTCTGGTTACTTGATGGCGTATCTAGTAGTTAAAAATCAGACGAAGGACTTTAAAGTCATAGATTTTATTTGGCGGAGGTTTTCGAGACTAGCCCCCTCCATGTTAGTATTAATATTGTCGGTCATCATAATTAATGTTTTTATTCAACCTGAATTTTATATTTCAGAATATTTAGACTCCGCAATATCCGCTCTAGTATATATATCTAATATTAATTTTTGGTTTGGTTCAGGATATTTCAACGTAGAGCAAAAGTTTGATCCTTTATTGCACACTTGGACATTAGGTGTGGAATTTCAATACTATATTGCTTTTGCAATCGTAACGTATTTGATGAAGGGAGTTGATAGGAAATACTTGATAGCTATTTTTAGTCTGGCTAGCATTCTCTCTTTCTTTCTTAATATATATTTTGCTGAACACTTTAGTGCTATATTTTATAATCTTCCTACGCGAGGATGGGAGTTTGGGATAGGTGCTATTTTAGGTTTCATGTTGAGTGGGCGAAATAAATCCGATTTTATTGACAGTAAGAGAGCGGAAGTTATAATTTACTTTTTCCTTTCTTTTATAGTTATTCTTTTTGTTAATTATCAATTGGAATTCGATAGATTATATTATACTTTGCTAGTGTGTCTTTCAACAGGAATGGTACTAATAGTTGGGATATATGCAAATATAGAGGCTAGTTCAAGAAAATTAAATGGCATTTTTTTAACGGTTGGTAAGTTATCATATACCGTTTACTTAGCTCACTATCCAATTATCATTTTTCTCTCACCGTACTTGCAGTCGAAATTTTTGGTCATATGTGTAAGCTTACTCTTGTCATTTTCTATTGCGCAGTTATTGAGTCCTTTTGAAAATAAATCTCGCCGCTACATGTATTCGTTCCAAACTCTCAAGAAAAAGGCATTAGCATTAAGTGTTTATTTAGTACTCCCTCTTACTCTATACGTAAATAATCAAAATCTAATAGACTTAAATGCTAATATTTCGTCTAAGCGCATGACCGCTGACCAACAAAAGGTGCAAAAGCTATATCTATCGGAGATAAAGAGACGAGAACAAGCTGTTGATGACTTTAATAAGGCTAACAATAAAACTTGCTGGCAATCATATCAGAGCGTGACGGCTCAATTTAGTGAAGAATTCGAACGCTGTCGAGATAAATACGGTAACGCAATTATTGTTTTAGGTGATAGTCATTCCGAAGGTCTTTTTCTTACATTAAGTAGTAACATTGTAAACAGAGAAGACTATCCATTCGTGTTTGGTATTAATTCTGGTGGATGTCGATATTCATTGGGTAGTAGTCAAAACTGTTTTAAAGGGGTAGATGACTTCTTGAAAGCAAACACAAGTTCGATTGATTCTGTACTTTATCATCAAGCTGGATTTTATCTACTGGAGCGGAAAGGTACTCGTGCTGTTGGAAGGGCTATACTTGATAGTACTTCAGCTTCTAACTCAGACCTTGTTGAGCCAAGTACTCAGAGTATAAGTTTAGTGTTCGCTAAACTAAAGCAACTGTCTGAGTATAATAAAACAATATGGGTTGGCCCATGGATTGATCCATTTATAAATCGACGTAAAGCAATTGAGAGTGGGTGCAGTCAACCAGTTGTTATGAAGGACTGGATAAACTCATCATATAAGAGTCTCGATGAAGGGTTGCACTCCAGTCAAGTAACAGAGTACGTTTCTCTAATAAAGCTACTAGATATTGATTATAAGAATGAGTTCTTAACTTGCGATGAACTATATTGGGCCGATACTGATCATATGACTGTAACTGGACATAGACACTTCTCAAGTAGACTGAGTTTGGGAGATATTGTTGAAAGTGAATAAACTACTATGTTTCGTTGATAAGACGATAGAACCGCAGCATTCCTTTATAGATGGTATGCTTGCAAAACGAATGTCAGATGAATTTGATGTTACTATTTACACATCTTGGGATAGATTATCTGATATCAAAAAAATGAATTATCACAATGCAAAATTGCGCCCTTACCTTTTTCCTAGAAAAGGGTTTCTTCGTATTTTAAATATATTTGTTGTTAGTTTTATTTGTTTATTTCATTCTTTGACTAATCTTAGGTCAAAAACTGTTTCTTTCTGCAGGAATGAGCCTACTTTTTTATTGGGTAGTTTTTTAGTTACTTTGTTGCCAAATTTTTCTTACGTGTTCCAGAGTAGTTTTCCTCATGAAGACGTAGGGGAAGGTATTAAAGCTAAAATAGCGAAATCTATTTTTAAAATATGCGGTCCTCATGTGAAAAAGATAACAGCGGTCAGTGATGAGGGTTTAATAAGAATGGAAAAATATTTTCCTAATGCTTATGGGGTCGTGATTCCATTGATGGGGGATGATGTAATAGATGAACCGCTTAGGCTTGTCAATGATAAGCATTTGAAGTTTATATATATTGGTACACTTGCTGAGTCTAGGGATTTTGAGGTAGTAGTAGATTCTTTTGTAAAGGCTAAAATAGAAACCAATGGGTCTTTTATATTGGACATATATGGCGGTAGCACTTATGAATGGAATAATATTATTAAAAAATCCAAATATTATAGTAAGATAAAGGATTGCAATGTAGTAAATTATAGAGGAAGTCTTGTTAGAGAAGAAGTTTTGAAGACTATTTGCGACTATGATATTGGCATTAGTCAAGTCCCGGAAAATAAAGTGACTTCAGAGATGTCTCCAACCAAACTCAGTGAATATATGAGTTGTGGGCTTGCTGTTTTAGCTAGTGATACCGTACCTAGTCAAAGTGAGCTAATTAATAATTCAAAAGGTGGGGTATTAACTGGGTTTAATGAAGAAGAGATTAAGAACGGTATTGAATGGTTCGTGAATAATAAGTGTGACATTTACGGATTAAAGAAAAATAGTATTTCTTATATCAAGGATAACTTCACTTACGATAATGTGAAAGAAGATTTGTTATTGTTATTAAGGAATGGGTTGTGATTTTAACTGATTTCTTGTACTTCTTGATAAAGTAATTTTAATAATAAGACTGCGTCGTGTAATGGTAATTTATTGGGTAATTTTCATCATGGCTACTTTGTTAGCGTTGAATGAGAAAGCTTTTGAATATAAAGGTGTTAAGCAAACGATATTTAATATTCCAGTTGCTTGGTTATTTTTGCCTTTGTTTGTGTGTGTCGTCATAGGGTTTCGATTCGAAGTCGGAGGCGATTGGGGTGCGTATCTGAAGTATTATGAACGAATTGAGGGAGTGAGCTTTGAAAATGTATGGTTGATGAAAGATCCTGGTTATCAAGTTCTTAATTACATAGGTTACAATGTTGGTGGTGGTATATATACCGTCAATTTTCTTTGTGGCTTGATATTTGTCAGTGGCTTGATGAAATTCTGCTCAATGCTGCCGCGACCAATGTTAGGATTTGTAACAGCTATACCATATATGACAATCGTGATTGCTATGGGGTACAGTAGGCAAGCTTGTGCTTTAAGCCTTATTATGCTCGCAATTCACTCATTAATGAATGTGTCAATTTTTAGGTTCATATTTTGGGTAGTAATTGCAGCGCTGTTCCATAAGTCAGCCGTTTTGTTGATGCCTGTGGCTGCATTGTTGAATAGCAAAAATAGATTAGTTAGTATTCTATGGATTTTATTGGCCGTAGTTTTGTCATATATAACTTTGTTGCAAGACAGTGTTGATGGTTTTTATACTAATTACGTTGAAGCAAACTATCAGTCCCAAGGTGCATTAATTCGGATAGCTATGTGCTTAGTGCCTTCTCTGATTTTTATTGTATTTAAGAAACGATTCGATATGTCTTTGAAGGAGAAACAATTGTGGTATTGGTTTGCATTAGGAAGTATAGGTGCTTTTACTCTATTACTTGTTAGCTCTGCCTCAACAGCAATCGATCGAGTCGCATTATATTTACTGCCAATTCAATTGGTCATTTTCTCCTACCTTCCTGAGGTTTTGGGTAATAGAAATAAAAATATTTGGATAATTTTAATATGTTCTTATTATGCGTTAGTTCAATTTGTTTGGTTAATGTTTGCTGATAATCGTTCAGTATGGGTCCCTTATCAGTTTTATCCCTTTACTCTTTTGTGATAGCAATGAAAATAATATTATTTACAGCAAATACGTCGTGGTATCTATATAACTTTAGAAAATCTACCATTAATGCATTTATAAAAAATGGGTTTAGAGTTGTATGTTTGTCTCCAGAGGATAGCTATTCTTCAAAGTTAGTAAGCAATTTGAATTGTGAGTGGTATCATCTAGAAATGGACAATAAAGGAAGCAACCCTTTTCATGATTTAAAATTGTTATGTGGAATGCAAAGACACATCTCTAGAATAAACCCAGATATTATTTTTAACTTTACAATTAAAAATAATATCTATGGAACTTGGGCGGCAACTATATCCGGTGTTTCTGTTGTGAACAATGTTTCAGGTCTAGGTACTGCTTTCATTAACAATAATGTCACTTCAAAGATAGTAAAACTTTTGTATCGTTTGTCTCAACCATTTGCTACTAAGGTGTTTTGCCAAAACCCTGAAGATTTCGAATTGTTGGTCAGTGAAAAATTAGTAGACAGAAGAAAATTGCAACTTCTGCCAGGGTCCGGTGTTGATACTAGGAAGTTTAGCCCGACTACTAGAGTGAGTAGAAATGACAGAGATCGTTTTAAATTTGTTTTTATTGGAAGGATGATTGGTGATAAAGGTATTTATGAGTTGATAGATGCTACAGAGAAGTTGAGGGAATATCGACAAGATTTTGAACTCGAATTGTGTGGATTTTCTGACTCAGAAAATGCAAGCGCTCTATCGGCAGAGCAACTTTCTCAACTATCACGCAAAGATTATATCAACTGGATTGGATCTAGTGACTCAATAGAACAGGTATATGCCAACGCTGATTGTGTTGTACTACCGTCATATAGGGAAGGCATGCCACGAACGTTGTTAGAAGCTGGTGCTATGGGGTTACCTTCGATAACTACTGATGTCCCTGGTTGTCGCAACGTTATTACGCATGAATTCAATGGTTTGCTATGCGATGTCAAGTCAGCTAGTTCGTTATTTGAACAAATGTTAACAATGTTGAATATGGGCGAAGAGCATTACGACTTGCTTTCAAGGAATAGTAGACAAAGAATAATTGACGAGTTTGATGAAAAATTCGTGATTGAGTCAGCACTTGAAACTGTTTCCGAAATTTTCTCAAAGTAAATAAAATATAGATAGGACATGAGGGTTGCGATTGTTCGAGCTATGGATATTTAAATAAGCGTTATACGACAACCTACACCCATCATGTATTGTCATGGGTGGAGCGCTCTGAATGTGTCGCAAGTTGTTGCGAACTTGTTGTTAGAAGGTATTATTAACAAAGATGTTGAAATTTTGCATATAGACTCAACTGGAATCAGGGTTGTAAAGCTATTTTCTAATGCTTATTCAGAACTTTGTGTTGTTTATTTTAATGACCTGAACACCTACCAGAGATCTTACGGGTTAGACTCGAGTCAAATCATCGATGGCGTGAGCTTAAACGCTTGGATTGGTTCGCACCACAACAACTTTTTATTTAGTTACGGTGGCTACAGCTTTCCAAAAAATATAAAACAGTTGCGTGCTAACTACTCGGAAGTATCGAACATATCATAGGTGCCATTGTAGATTCGAATACCACACGTAAAGATTTTATTGCTGATTCTATTATGAAGCGTAACCCACAACGTGTGGGTATTTACCGCTTAGTGATGAAGTCAGGCTCTGACAACTTCCGTGCTTCAAGCATTCAAGGCATTATGAAACGCTTGAAAGCAAAAGGCATTGAAGTGGTTGTATTTGAACCAGAGCTGAAAGAGAAAGAGTTCTTCCGTTCATTAGTACTAACGGATTTCGAGCAGTTCAAATCAAGCTGTGATGTGATTGTCTCAAACCTTATGGCGCAAGAGCTAATGGATGTATAAGATAAAGTGTACACGCGCGATCTATTTGGTTCAGATTAAGGAAGAAATGATGAAATATTTGGTAACGGGTGCGGCGGGTTTTATCGATAGTGCCATAGTCGAGCAGTTAATAGCGAAGGCCATCGTGTCATAACTTGAATGAGTACTACGATGTAGCGTTGAACGAAGCTCGTTTAAATCGGATCCAACATGAAGATTTAAAATTGGTTCATTTGGATATCGTTGATCTTGATGGCGTTGTTACTCAATTAAACGTCCATATCTCTACGTCGATTCGAACTTAGTTGTTCATTACGTATAAATAGGTATCACTAATTATATCTTGCTATTCCAATTAGTTTTCTCTGTATGACATCACTCCTATTACATCTATTGCGAGAGTGATTTAATTATCATTTGGAGAAAACATGTTTTAATTTCTTATTATGGTTAATATATGAAAATTGCAATTGCCGGTACAGGCTATGTAGGCTTATCAAATGCGATGCTATTATCACAGCATCATGACGTTATCGCAGTCGATATTATCGAAGAGAAAGTGAGATTACTGAACGATAAATTATCTCCAATCGTCGATGCTGAAATTGAAGATTTCTTGGCGAACAAGCCATTAAACTTCACAGCGACACTTGATAAAAAGTTGGCGTATACAAATGCCGATTATGTGGTTATTGCTACCCCTACTGATTATGACGTAGAGACGAACTACTTTAATACCTCTTCCGTTGAAGCGGTAATTAAGGACGTGATGGCGATTAACCCAAATGCAGTAATGGTGATTAAGTCGACCGTTCCTGTGGGTTACACCGCGCGCATTAAAGAGGAGCTTGAATGTGAAAACCTGATGTTTTCACCTGAGTTCTTGCGTGAAGGCAAAGCGTTATACGATAACCTACACCCGTCTCGTATTGTAGTCGGTGAACGCTCTGAGCGTGCAAAAGTTTTTGCGAACCTGTTGTTAGAAGGCGCGGTTAAGAAAGACGTTGAGATTTTGTTCACTGATTCAACCGAAGCCGAAGCCGTAAAGTTGTTCTCTAACACCTATTTAGCACTCCGTGTCGCTTATTTTAATGAGCTAGACACTTATGCAGAATCTCACGGGTTAGATACGCGTCAAATTATCGAGGGTGTAAGTTTAGATCCTCGTATTGGTTCACATTACAACAACCCTTCATTTGGTTATGGCGGATACTGCTTACCAAAAGATACCAAGCAACTGCGTGCTAACTACTCGGATGTACCAAATAATATTATTGGTGCGATTGTGGACTCTAATACCACACGTAAAGATTTTATCGCCGATTCAATTATTAAAAGAAACCCAAAACGCGTCGGTATTTACCGACTAGTGATGAAGTCAGGATCTGACAACTTCCGTGCTTCGAGTATTCAAGGCGTTATGAAACGCCTTAAGGCGAAAGGCATTGAAGTAGTGGTGTTTGAACCAGAGCTGAAAGAAAACGAGTTCTTTCACTCATTAGTGTTAACGGATTTCGAGCAGTTTAAGTCAAGCTGTGATGTGATTGTCTCAAACCGCATGGCTCAAGAACTGGCGGATGTTAAAGACAAAGTGTATACGCGCGATCTATTCGGTTCAGATTAAGGAAGAAGAATAATGAAATATTTGGTAACGGGTGCGGCGGGTTTTATCGGTAGTGCAGTAGTCGAGCAGCTAACAGCGAAAGGCCATCAGGTTGTCGGTATTGATAACCTGAATGACTACTACGATGTCGCATTGAAAGAAGCGCGTCTAGCGCGTATTCAACATGACGGCTTCAAATTGGTTCATTTGGATATCGCCGATCGTGATGGCGTAGCTAGTTTGTTCGAAGCGGAGCAATTTGATCAAGTGATCCACTTAGCAGCGCAAGCTGGGGTTCGCTACTCTATTGAAAATCCACATGCCTACGCAGATTCGAATTTAGTCGGTCATTTGAATATTCTTGAAGGGTGTCGTCACAATAAAGTGAAGCACTTGGTGTATGCCTCTTCAAGCTCTGTTTATGGGTTGAATGCTAAAACACCATTCGCAACGTCAGATTCGGTCGACCACCCAGTTTCATTGTATGCGGCGACTAAGAAGTCGAATGAACTCATGGCGCACAGTTATTCTCACCTATATGACATTCCAACCACAGGCCTACGTTTCTTTACCGTGTACGGCTCGTGGGGACGTCCGGATATGGCACCGTTTATTTTCACTAAGAAGATTCTCGATGGCGATACGATTGACATCAACAACAATGGCGATATGTGGCGTGATTTCACGCATGTGAACGACATTGTTGAAGGGGTGGTGCGTATCGCTGATGTGGTGCCAACACGTGATAACGATTGGACAGTAGAAGCGGGTTCTCCAGCAACTAGCTCTGCGCCTTATGCGGTGTATAACATTGGTCACGGCTCTCCGATCAGCTTGATGGATTTTGTGAAAGCCATTGAAGACGAGCTAGGCATTGAAGCGAAGAAAAACTTCCGTGAGATGCAGCCTGGTGACGTTTACCAAACTTATGCTGACACACAAGACTTGTTTGCAGCTACGGGTTACACGCCAAAAGTAACAGTTAAAGAAGGCGTCGCTGAATTTATTCAGTGGTACCGCGAGTTTTACAATAAGTAACTTTCTATAGGGGCGTACTTAAAGTGCGCCTCTAGGAAATCCCTGAATTTATAAAAATAACAAATTCTCATATCTATAGCGTCTTATTTCAATTTTGATGTTGAGACATTTCTTTCGGTATTTCCAATTCCATTCCATCCGCAATATTTTATATACGTCAGTAAGAAAAACATAAGAACTAAAACAATGATTAAACACTGCTTATTCCCCGCCGCTGGTTATGGCACGCGCTTTTTACCTGCGACTAAATCCATGCCAAAAGAAATGATGCCTATCGTTAACAAGCCGCTTATTGAATATGGCGTTGACGAGGCGATTCAAGCGGGCATGACCAGCATGGCCGTTGTTACTGGCCGTGGTAAAAGCTCGTTAATGGATCACTTTGATAAGAACTACGAGCTTGAGCACCAAATTCAAGGCACAAATAAAGAGTCTTTACTCGATGATATACGTTCTTTGATTGATTCGGCTCAGTATACGTTTATTCGCCAACGCGAAATGAAAGGGCTAGGGCATGCCATTTTAACAGGCAAAGAGCTGGTGGGGGATAACCCATTTGCGGTTGTTTTGGCTGATGACCTTTGCATTAATGATGACAAAGGCGTGTTAGCACAAATGGCCGCGCTGTATCGCCAGTTCCGTTGCTCTATTGTCGCGGTAGAAGAAGTACCAGAATCTGAAACGCACAAGTACGGTGTGATTGCCGGTGAGCACTTAAGTGATGATCTGATTCGCATTACCGATATGGTTGAAAAGCCTGAGCAAGGTACTGCACCAAGTAATCTCGCGATCATTGGTCGTTATATCTTAACACCGGACATCTTCGATATTTTGGAAGAAACGCAGCCGGGCAAAGGCGGTGAAATCCAAATTACAGATGCGCTTTTAGAACAAGCCAAAAATGGTTGTGTGATTGCGTATAAGTTTAAAGGTAAACGTTTTGACTGTGGCAGTGTCGATGGCTACATCGAGGCGACCAACTACTGTTATCAAAATGTCTACCTCAAAGGCAACAAAGCCGAAATGGATAAAACAGCAACTGAAAAGGTGTAGTGAATCCAAATTTGATGAATCGCGATGGCAGTTTTTATTGTCGTCGCTTCATCGTTCTACTGAATTACCTTTATCTAATAACCCAAAGGGCTTAAATCAATGTCGCTGTTTGATTACCTTATTGAACTCTCTATGTTCTTCTTTCTTGCCCTTGCGGTGTTGTATTGTATGCGAAAAGTCGGCTACGCCATTGGCTTAGTTGATAAACCGAATGCCAGAAAGCATCATGAGGGTGTAGTTCCTCTGGTCGGCGGTATATCTCTTTGTATTACCTTGTTGTACTTCTTTTACCTGAATGCTGCCGAGATCAATAACGCTGGGGTGATAGGGCCATGTTTAGCGGTTCTGGTATTGATCGGTGTGGCTGATGACCGCTTCGATATCAGTTTTAAACTGCGTATGGGCGTGCAAGCAATCTTAACGCTGATCGTGATGCATTATACTGGGCTAACGCTTTCTCATGTTGGTAATGCGTTTGGGTTTGGTGTTTGGGACTTTCCGGTTGTCATCGATTATGTTGTTACCATATTGGCTGTGATTGGTGCAATTAACGCCTTTAACATGGTGGATGGTATTGATGGCCTGTTGGGTGGTTTAAGCATAGTGGTCTTTACATCGTTAGGTGTGGTGTTTTATGCCCATGGTCTTGAGTTTTATACCTTCTTTATGGCAGTGATGGTGGTTATCTTACTTCCCTTTGTGCTGTTTAATTTGGGGTATTTTGGCAAACTACGTAAAGTGTTTATGGGGGATGCCGGTAGCATGATGATCGGCTTTCTCGTGATCTGGATTTTAATCCGAGGAACACAGCCTGAACACGGCCACTATACGATTCGTCCGGTGACGGCATTGTGGTTAATTGCCGTGCCTTTGATTGATATGATGGCCATTATGATCCGTCGCATTCGAAAAGGGCATTCACCGTTCCAACCTGACCGAGAGCATTTCCATCACATTATGCAACGCATTGGTTTTACACCACGTGAATCTCTCGTTGTGATTTGTTCGGTACAGTTGATTTATTCCACCCTGGGTTTATTAGGTGAATACTTCCAAGTGCCAGAATACATTATGTTCTACACCATTACGGTGTGCTTCTTGTTCCACACTTACGCGATGACGCACTCTTTTAAAATGGCGAAAATCGTAAGAAAGTGGAAGAAGCTAGAAAGCTAGAAATGAGAAAATTAGAAAGCGAGAAACAAGAAAAGCGAGTCGTTCGATAAAATGGCGTAGCGCAAAATACGGTAAATTTAGAAAGGGCCCAACCTCACTGTGAGGTTGGGCCCTTTTTCGTTTATCTGGTGAGTTCAGGTTTAATCTTTTGGTTCATAACCCTCTTCGCTTGAAAGTCTTCATTGACTCTTCTTTCTTGAGCCTTCTTTCTTGAACCTTCTTTTTTAAGAACCTAGGCCATTAATACACTTTTTCGGGAAGGTTACGACAACGTCTAACCCAACTGGTAATGCGCCAAACATAACTCATCGCTACGGTATAAGCAGCAAAGCAAACCAGAAATAGGATGAACATGGTTGATTCCGGTACTTTTAAGAATTCACCGTAGATCCCAAACCCTGCAAAGCTGCTGGCAATAGCACAAATAATGGCGAGGGTTTGGCGAGGTGTACAACCCAGGCGTTGGAATATGTGGTGTAAGTGTTCTCTGTCGGGCTTGAATGGCGATACGCCACGTCTTACTCGTCTGAACATGATCGCGGCCATATCCATAAGCGGCACTGCAATTAACCATAAGGCGGTAATAGGGCGCATCAGTGATTCTGATGGATCTTGACTTGCGCCGAGCAGTAACCAAATAACGGTAAATCCAATCATCATGCTACCCGCATCGCCCATAAAGACTTTACGTTCTCGCCCAAGAATACCGAGATTCATTAAGATATAAGGAATAATCGCAACAATAAACACCACGCACAGGTATGCTAAGCCATGCTGACTGTCGACTTGCAGTAATATCGCGATAGCACCCAGAGTCACAATAGCAAGCCCACCGAGCAAACCATCAATACCATCCACCATATTAAAGGCATTGATTGCGCCTATCACCGCTAGAATAGTGATGACTGGGCTAAGAAAGCCTAAATGCAAATCGCCAAGCCCGAAAAGGTTACCGATGTTTTCCAATCGAAGATCGGCAAAGTACATCATGCAAATGGAGAGGATGGCTTGAACAATAAGGCGGATCTTGAAACTGATATCGAATTTGTCATCAAGGGCGCCGATAACAATAAGCGCTGCGATAGAGGCCAAAAAGACCTGACTATGCGGGATGACATCTGGGTGGGTAACAAGGTACTGGCTGATCGATAAGCTGATCGCAATGCCTCCGACAAGTGGGATTGCGCCGTTATGTAACTTCCTTTCATTTGGTTTATCGACTAAACCTACCGCTTTCGCGACTTTTCGCATCAAAAAGAGTGAGGAAAAGGAGAAGAAGCCAACAAATGATAGCTCTAATAACATGATGAATCCTAGCCAGTTTTTATTGTAGGTAATTTATTTGCGTAAATAATACGCTAACGAATTGGTTATGTATACTGTTGACTATGGTCTGATCTGTTTATGAATGTTTAATGATTCATTTTGTTTATTTATGTAAAAAAAGTTAAGTCGCTGAGACTTAACCTTTTCTTTTTCTAATGACTCACGAGTTGACTGTTTTAGTGAACAGACGTTTTTGGATTCGTGAACGAATGAACCGATAGAGGTGGTTCGTGTCCCTTTACCAATCTTCAAGGGTTGATTGAGGGTATATTGGGTGTAATCGTGTCGTACTCTTTGTGATTTGATTTGATAGCCCGCTAAATAAATATTCATAGGTGAGAAAAGAAACTCATCAAATGATGCTTTTTTTCATCTCAGTTCGGCTCGCTAGAAACGTTTCTTGATCTTCCACTACAGTTTTGACTGTAAACTGTAGTAAAATTACGCTAATTTGTTTTTATACCGATTTATTTTGAATTGAACGAGGTCAGTCCTATGTCAGCTAAGAAGCCAATGGCTCTAGTGATCCTTGACGGTTACGGTTACCGTGAAGACAACCAAGACAACGCTATCGCAAACGCTAATACTCCAGTATTAGACGGTCTTATTGCTAACCAACCTAACACGCTAATCTCGGCTTCTGGCTTAGATGTAGGCCTACCAGATGGTCAAATGGGTAACTCAGAAGTGGGTCACACCAACATCGGTGCGGGTCGCGTGGTATACCAAGATTTAACGCGTATTACTAAATCAATCGCAGACGGTGAATTCGGTCAAACTGAAACACTCGTGAATGCTATCGATAAAGCAGTAAAAGCGGAGAAAGCGGTTCACATCATGGGCCTTATGTCTCCAGGTGGCGTTCACTCTCACGAAGATCACATCTACGCAGCTGTTGAAATGGCAGCAGAACGTGGCGCAGAGAAAATCTACCTACACGCATTCCTAGACGGCCGTGATACGCCGCCACGTAGCGCAGAAAACACATTGGCTCGCTTCCAAGCGTTGTTCGCTAAACTGGGTAAAGGGCGTGTTGCTTCTCTTATTGGTCGTTACTACGCAATGGACCGTGATAACAACTGGGATCGCGTTCAAGAATCTTACGACCTACTGACTCAAGCAAAAGCAGAGTTCACATTCGACACGGCGGTTGCTGGCCTAGAAGCGGCTTACGCTCGTGACGAAAACGATGAGTTTGTGAAAGCGACGGAAATCAAAGCGGAAGGCGAAGAGTCTGCAGCTATCGTTGATGGCGATGCGGTTATCTTCATGAACTACCGTGCTGACCGTGCGCGTGAAATTACTCGTGCATTCGTACCTAACTTCGACGGTTTTGAGCGTAGCGTATTCCCAGCAATCGACTTTGTGATGCTGACTCAATACGCAGCAGACATTCCACTGCTTTGTGCATTCCCACCGGCTTCTCTAGAGAACACTTACGGTGAATGGCTATCGAAAGAAGGCAAAACGCAGCTACGTATCTCTGAAACAGAGAAATATGCGCACGTGACGTTCTTCTTCAACGGCGGTAAAGAAGACGAGTTTGAAGGCGAAGAGCGTCAGCTTGTTGCTTCTCCAAAAGTAGCAACGTACGACCTACAGCCGGAAATGAGCGCACCAGAGCTTACTGAAAAGTTGGTTGCAGCAA
The DNA here is from genome assembly GCF_015163545.1 of Vibrio sp. OPT24. NCBI lineage: Bacteria > Pseudomonadati > Pseudomonadota > Gammaproteobacteria > Vibrionales > Vibrionaceae > Vibrio > Vibrio sp. OPT24. Next base: position 37,915 of record NZ_JADDYI010000049.1, on the reverse strand, counting down.
TCAAAGGCGGCAAATACGACGCTATCGTTTGTAACTTCCCTAACTGTGACATGGTTGGCCACACTGGCGTTTACGATGCAGCGGTTAAAGCGGTAGAGTCGCTAGACGAATGCCTGGGTAAAGTAGTTGAAGCAATCAAAGAAGCCGATGGCCAACTGCTTATCACTGCTGACCACGGTAACGCGGAAATGATGGTAAACCCAGAAACGGGCGGCATCCACACGGCGCACACTAACCTACCTGTTCCACTTATCTATGTAGGTAACAAAGACGTTGAGTTCAAAGAAGGCGGTAAGCTGTCTGACCTTGCACCAACAATGCTTTCTCTGTCTGGTATTGATATCCCAGCAGAAATGTCAGGTGACGTGATCGTTAAATAGTCAGTAGTAAGTAGCTAAGTAATGACTGTTTTAGATAAATAGTTTTTTAACTTTTATCGAATACTAGAACGGCTGCACGCGAGTGTGGCCGTTTTTTTTGTGATTTTTTTTGACCCAATGCTATACCAATTGCAGTAAATCACGGGCCCCCCTGGCTTGTTAAAAACCTCGATAACGTCGTGAGAATTTTTGATTGTAGAATCACTACTTATCGAAACTTCTTGTCGAAAAAGCAGCCTTGTTCTCAAGCTTTTTCCTGCTTCTATTTCATGGCCAAGGCGGCCGGCCCCGACCTTGATGAGTCTGATTCTGATCATAAGCATGAGTCTGCTTATAAACATGAACCTTCTAATAAACATCAAAGCGAAATCTATTCATCCCCCATTGTTTAGCAAATGAACAAAACCTTGCACATCCATTTTGTTAGTGCTAATTTGCCAATTATTGAACGGTCGTTCAAGCTTTAAATCAAATTTTGGTTTAATGCAGCTTAATACGGCTTAATATGATTGATTTGATGAAGATAAACGCGATAAACCTTGGTGTGTTTTTCTATTCAAGTGGTTCTATTTCTCTACTGGAAGTTAAAAATATGAATAAAAAGACACTTATCATGACACTTATCATGACACTTGTTATCGGCTTGATGGCTAGTATCGCTTTTATCTTGATTCAGCCTTTGTTTGGTATGTCGACCCTGACATCTCGACACGCCGCTGCATACGTGACGTTAGGAGGCTACGATCCAACGAGTGCACTGGTGTTGTCGTGGGTTGTGCATGTTGGCGTTTCATTGTGCTATGCCTTTCTTTCGAACCTTATTTTTATCTTCAATTCATCGCTTTCCGTCAACCTCATCCAAATCGCCGTATTGGGTTGGATAACCACGCTGATTGCAACGCCAGCCAATGAATGGGTAGTGAAACTTGTGACGACAAAACAATCTCCGTCTATCAGTTCGTTATCTGCACTGAACACCGATGTCGGACCAAAATTATGGCTGCATGTTTTGTTTTTTGTTCTTATCGTTGGTGGGTTATGGCTGGCGAAAAAACAACGTTCTGCTATGGCCGTTGCTAAGATTTAAAGGGCTGTCGCGAAGGTTTAAAGGGCTCTCGCGAAGATTTAAAGGACTGTTGCGAAGGTTTAAAGGGCTGCCGCGAAGATTTTAAGCGCACTTAAATAGCTATCTTGGTTTATTCGGCTACCTGTTTATTTGCCATTACTCGTTGTTTGCCATTTTTAGTTCGTTGCCTGCTATTACTTGTTGTTTATCATTTTTAGCTCGCTGTTTACCATTTTTAGCTCGCTGTTTATCATTTTCAGCTCGCTGTTTACCATTTTTAACTCAAAGCTCAACAACCATTCTTTGCGGCTCATGCCGCCGGTGTAGCCCGTTAATGTACCGTTCGCCCCAATCACTCGATGGCAGGGGACAACAATGCTAAACGGGTTTTTACCGTTCGCACCGCCAACCGCTCTTACGGCTTTCGGGTTATCCATTCTTTTTGCTTGTTCACCGTAGCTGATGGTTTCGCCATAAGGGATACTGGTTAAGGCGACCCAGGCTTTGCGTTGGAAATCGGTACCTTTGGGTTCTAAAGGTAAGTCAAAGCTGGTGCGTTGGCCTGCAAAGTATTCGTCCAGTTGGCGAGCGGTTTCAAGGCATAACGAGTCGGGGTTTTCAGTCAGCTCTGGTTCGGTATTGAGATGGTCAATTTCAATGATTGCATCGCCATTGCTTATGATGACCATTTTTCCAATTGGCGCGTTGTAGAGCATTTTGTAAGTGGTGTCTTCCATGTCATATTCCTTCTTCTAGTCTTCTAGTCTTCTAGTCTTCTATCTGCTGTTACTTTAAAGCCTTCGTATTTCGGTTACTCGCATTCCGCATTGGCTTGAGCTCTAACACGAAGCGCAAAGCAATACCCGGATATACCCCCCAGAACATTGCCGAGTGCTAAACCAATAAACAGCCCTTCTACGCCGTCGATTTGGCTGCCTATCCACGCAAAGGGTAAGGTAAAAACAAACAGGCGCATGAAGCTCCATTGGAAGGCTTTAAGTGGTTGGTGCATCGCGTTCATGCCGCTGATCAACATCATCACAATGCCTTGGAACCCATAGCTAAAGGGCACGACTAGCAGGTAATGCCACAATATGCCTCGCACCGACTCTTCTTGAGAGAACAAAGCGGCCAAAGGGATGCTCAGTGGCACCATCATTAAGAAGACCAACCCTTGGAATAGTAGGGCAAAGCGCATGCTTAGAAACAGGGCCTTAAAACTGCGCTGAGGGTTGTTTGCGCCAAAGTTCTGCGCCATGAAAGGCGTAAGAGCCGAAGTAAGAGACATCAACACAATGATAAGAATGGACTCGATACGTTGGGCTGCGCCATACGCTGCTACAGCTTCAGTCCCTTGCTTGGCCAACATCATCATGATGATAGCGCCAGCAAGTGGGTTCAGAGCGTTAGACAGAGCCGCTGGGGTGCCTATTTTTAAGATCTGTCGCCAGTCACTGACGATGTTTGTCAGCTTAGGCGGCGCAAGCAGTTTTTCTCGCACCATCAATACGTAGAGTGAGCCACACAAAGCACCAAACCAACTGAAACCACTGGCAATCGCAGCGCCTTGAATCCCCAGTTCAGGAAAAGGCCCATACCCGAAGATGAGTAGCGGATCTAAAACGCCATTGATAAGGCCTGCCAGTAGCATGATCTTGGCGGGTGTTTTCGTATCACCGGTCGCTCGAATCGCGCTGTTGCCTGCCATGGGGATCACCAACAATGGGATCGCGAGATACCACACCGACATGTATTCCGATATCAGCGGCAACAACTCTTGCTTTGCCCCTAACAGGGTAAACATAGGTTCTAAGGCGATAATACCTAGCGTAGACGCGCAGCCGACCAGAAGCAGAGCCAGCAATAAGCCATGACAGGTAAAGCGTGCTGCATTTTGTGCGCTGCCTTGGCCAAGCAATCGACCGATACATGTCGATAAGCCAATACCAATCCCCATGGTGATGCAGTTGATGGCAAAGGTGACTGGAAAGGTAAAACTCACCGCGGCTAAGGCTTGGGTGCCGAGCAATGAGATGAAGAAAGTATCGACGAGATTAAACATCAAGATCGCCACCATACCGAATATGGTCGGTATGGTCATGGTACGCAATGTACTCTCAATAGGGGCGGTTAATAGCCCGTGCTTATCTTGCATGTAAAACGCCGATTGAAACTAAAACCGTAGGATAAACAGATGCGGGATACGAGTAAACGAAAAGCAGGGAAAGATGAGGGGTGAGAATCTGCACTTTAGCTCACAATTTTTTCGTTACCCCCTTGGGATTCATCACATTGTCCCCAACATATTGTTTGACCCACGCTAATCGTGGCAACTATCAAAATTTAAATGGAAATTATCAGGAGATAAGACCGATGAATATCCGTCCTCTACATGACCGAGTTATCGTTGAGCGCCAAGAAGTTGAATCTAAATCTGCTGGTGGCATCGTTCTAACTGGTTCTGCCGCAGAAAAATCGACTCGCGGTATCATTCTAGCTGTTGGCAAAGGCCGCATTCTAGAAAACGGTTCAGTGCAACCGTTGGACGTAAAAGTTGGCGATACCGTTATCTTTGCTGAAGGTTACGGCACGAAAACTGAAAAAATCGACGGCAAAGAAGTTCTGATCATGTCTGAAAACGACATCATGGCGATCGTCGAGTAATCTATTTTTCATTTAACTCTCAGTAAAAGTTATCAGAGCCAGTATTGGATGATTCATATCGTCATTCCAGAAATGAGGAACGAATTATCTGGAATCTAAACAGAGTGCGATTTGAGTAGATTCTGAATCACGTTCGTCCCTCACTGTTCAGAATGACGCGATAACGCTGAGACGCCCCGAAACAAAGAATTTGAAAGGAAATTAAGATGGCTGCTAAAGACGTTAAATTTGGTAATGACGCACGTATTAAAATGCTAGAAGGTGTAAACGTTCTGGCTGACGCAGTAAAAGTAACACTAGGTCCTAAAGGCCGTAACGTTGTTCTAGACAAATCATTTGGCGCACCGACTATCACTAAAGATGGTGTTTCAGTTGCACGTGAAATCGAACTTGAAGACAAGTTCCAAAACATGGGCGCACAAATGGTTAAAGAAGTGGCTTCGCAAGCGAATGACGCGGCGGGCGACGGAACAACAACAGCAACAGTATTAGCTCAGTCGATTATCGCTGAAGGCCTAAAAGCGGTTGCTGCGGGTATGAACCCAATGGATCTTAAGCGCGGCATCGACAAAGCGGTTATCGCGGCTGTTGAAGAGCTGAAGAACCTTTCTGTTCCATGTGCAGATACGAAAGCTATCGCGCAAGTAGGTACTATCTCTGCAAACTCTGACGCAACAGTGGGTAACATCATTGCTGAAGCGATGGAAAAAGTAGGCCGTGATGGCGTTATCACTGTTGAAGAAGGTCAGGCTCTACAAGACGAGCTAGACGTAGTTGAAGGTATGCAGTTCGACCGCGGTTACCTATCTCCTTACTTCATCAACAACCAAGAAGCGGGTTCTGTTGATCTAGAAAGCCCATTCATTCTTCTTATCGACAAGAAAATTTCGAACATTCGTGAGCTTCTTCCGACTCTAGAAGCAGTAGCAAAAGCATCTCGTCCACTTCTTATCATCGCTGAAGATGTAGAAGGCGAAGCGCTAGCAACGCTTGTTGTGAACAACATGCGTGGCATCGTGAAAGTCGCGGCTGTTAAAGCGCCTGGTTTCGGTGACCGTCGTAAGTCTATGCTACAAGATATCGCTATCCTAACGGGCGGTACGGTTATCTCTGAAGAGATCGGCCTAGACCTAGAGAAAGTAACGCTAGAAGACCTAGGTCAAGCTAAGCGTGTAACTATCACTAAAGAAAACTCAACCATCATCGATGGCGCGGGCGAAGAAACAATGATCCAAGGTCGTGTTTCTCAAATCCGTCAACAAATCGAAGATGCAACGTCTGACTACGACAAAGAGAAACTTCAAGAACGCGTAGCTAAGCTAGCTGGCGGTGTTGCAGTAATCAAAGTGGGCGCTGCAACTGAAGTTGAGATGAAAGAGAAGAAAGACCGCGTTGAAGATGCACTTCACGCAACTCGCGCTGCCGTTGAAGAAGGTGTGGTTGCTGGTGGTGGTGTTGCACTTATCCGCGCTGCATCTAAAGTTGCTGGCCTTGAAGGCGACAACGAAGAGCAAAACGTAGGTATCCGTGTTGCACTACGTGCAATGGAATCGCCTATCCGTCAAATCACGAAGAACGCAGGTGATGAAGAGTCTGTTGTTGCTAACAACGTTCGTGCTGGCGAAGGTAACTACGGTTACAACGCGGCGACTGGCGAATACGGCGACATGATTGCAATGGGTATCCTAGATCCAACTAAGGTAACTCGCTCTGCACTTCAGTTCGCAGCATCAGTTGCTGGTCTTATGATCACAACAGAAGCGATGATCACTGACAAGCCTCAAGATTCAGCTCCTGCAATGCCTGATATGGGTGGCATGGGCGGTATGGGTGGTATGGGCGGCATGATGTAATCATCCCCCTGACTTAATCCTATAAAGTCTGAAAAGCCCCGTAAACGTTGTGTTTACGGGGTTTTTTTAGTTTCTATTTTCTAACACACCCAACAAATAAGACATCCAACAAGTAAGAAATCCAATAAAATGCACAACTCTATTCGATGTATCAACCACGGTTCGGATCCTTTCTTTGCCTTTAATGACAAGGTTTCAGTTCCAAAGTTTATGGTTATTCAAGGCTGAGTTAACACGGAGCGACCTGCTTGCGGGCTTATCACGTCGTGAATTGCTCTATCGCTAAGTGAATCTATCTATCGCTAAGCTAATGTATCTATCGCTAATTTGTTGATTACTGTTGGCTATTAGAAAGATTCATCACCGTGCTCGAAACATTCTCTGCACCTTTATGGATCTCATCCATAACGGTCGAGACTTGGGTAATTTTGGCATTGCCTTCTTCCGTAATGGACGACATTTCAGCCATCATGGTGGTCACTTCGTTGATGAGCTTCTGGTTTTCTTCTACAACTTTGATTATCTCATTAGTCGAGTCTGAAGTTCGGGACGCGAGTTGTCTTACTTCGTCAGCGACAACGGCAAAGCCTCTTCCATACTCACCGGCTCTTGCGGCTTCGATAGCAGCGTTGAGTGCCAATAAATTTGTTCTATCTGCGATCTCTTGAATCGTAGCGACAATGTTTTGAATGCTTTTCGAGCTGTCATTGAGTGAATGCACCTTTTGAGAGGTACTGGCCGCTTTTTGGGATACCGTTAAAGAAACCTCGACCGAATCGGTAAGCAGCTTAGAGCCTTCAAGGGCTATTTGCGCGGTTTCTAGTGAGGTTGAGTAGGCCACCTCTGAAGCTTCAGCGATCGCATGGCTGCGTTCAATGCGATCCGTTATGTTACTGGCAAGCTTGACGATTTTCACGACCTTGCCTGCTTCATTCATGATGGGGTTGTAGCTGGCCTCAATCCAAATACTGGATCCATTAGAACTGCGACGCTGAAACAAGCCTGATTTTAGCTGTCCCTTTTGTAATTCTTGCCAGAAGTGAGGGTTATTACTATAGAACTCCTCAAAACAGAACATGCGATGATGTTTACCGACCACCTGGTTTTCTCTGTAACCCAACGTATTTAAAAAGTTTGAGTTGGCGGTCAGTATTGTTCCTTCAGGATCAAATTCAATAATCGCTTGTGACTTGTCTAAGGCAGAGAACAGCGCATCATTTTTTTTGTTTTGGTCGTTGATCTCTGTGATATCAGAAGCCAGTTTTGCTACGCCAGTGACACGACCATCTGAATCTTTGATCGGTAAATAGGTCGCTTCTAGAACAACCGTGTCACCTTGCTTATTTACTCTCTCGAACGTGCCTTCTTTTGAGATGCCATTGGCAAGCTCTCGCCAAAAGCTTTGATAAGGCGAAGAGCGGACATAGCTATCAGTGCAGAATATCTTGTGGTGTTGTCCTTTGATCTCATCTAATGAGTACCCGACAAGCGTTAAAAAGGGCGCACTGGCATCTTGAATAACGCCCTCAGGGGTAAACTCGATCCATGCAACATGCTTTTTTAAGGACTGGTAGATATTGTCGGAATGGCTAGGTTTTATCTCTGGTTTTTGCTTCTTAGTAAAAAACACCGCGGACCTTATTTAAACAGAAAAATAGTTGATATATTGCTCAGCATGACTTTGACACAATTATACACATTTGCAATCAATGTTTAAGAGGGGCACATCGGTGTGTTTCAGTCTGCTTGAGTATGAGTATGAATTTGATATGAGAGTGATATGAGTATAAGTGTGAGCGATGCCAATGAAAGCACTAAGGTTATTCATCCGTATTGGAAAGTCGCACCTTCGATAACGTGAGATCTGGCCAATAAAGAGTAAGACATTAAAATTAGATGTGTTACTAAGAGCATAGAAACCCGCGATTTTTTTCTTTATATTAAAATGCCACTTCCACAATTGTTGTCAAGATCATGCAAACCGATTTGAACATCATTGCCGAATTCGAAAAGAAAATTGCAGGACTCGAAAAAGAGAATGCTGAGCTCAAGCGAAGCAATGCTCGCCTGCAAGAAAAGTTGAATGCCGCACTCGACAGTAATGGGTTGTGTCTATGGGAGCATCATGTTCCGTCAGGAAAGCTCACTATCTTTAATATGGATTGGGGAAAAATGCTCGGCTACCAACCGCATGAGCTGACTGCGACGTTTGAAACTTGGAAAAATAACTTACACCCTGATGATTATCAGCAGGCCATGAAAGCTTTTGAAGATCACCTGTCAGGAAGCAGTGACTTATATGAAGTTGTTTACCGAATGACTCATAAAGATGGCAGTGATAGCTATGTGTACGACAGAGGTCGTGTGGTCGAGTTTGATAGCAATGGAGTACCGCTTAGGATTATGGGTACGCACATCGATATCACGCAAGAAAAACGCTTTGAACAACAATTGGCGGCCTTGGCCTCTACCGATAGGTTGACGGGGTTACTCAATAGACAAGCTATCGAACAACGTTTTCGTGAAATGAAAAGCGCAGATAAGTTAGTTCGAGCGGCGATGATCTTTATTGATATCGACAACTTTAAAGCGGTCAATGACACTTTAGGCCACCAGAAGGGCGATCAGTTGCTGAGTTTTATTGCTCAGCGCTTGGTCACGCTAGCTTCAAATGCAGCTTCGTTAGCTTCTGGTTTAGCTCCGCAAGTTTCTGGTTTAGCTTCGCAAGTTTCTGGTTTAGCTCCGCAAGTTTCTGATTTAGCTCCGCAAGCTTCTGATTTAGCTAAACCATCCTCTGAACCGGCGCAAATCGGGCGGATTGGCGGAGATGAGTTTGTCATTTTATTTCCTGAGACGGAACCCGATCAAGTCACGCACTTTTGTGAAGAGTTGTTGCAAACGGCTGTAACTGAGAGCAATCGAATGCTGACGGACGTCGCCATCGGCATGAGTATTGGTGTGTGCTTCTTTAATCAAGGTGAGCATCACTTTGATGACGTGTACCAGCAATCTGATTTGGCCATGTATCAAATTAAGAGAAACGGCAAAAACGGCGTGAAAACTCTGCATATTTGACCGGAAGGATACTGCATTCAGAGCACCGCTTAGGAAGCTTTATTGTGCACAACGCTATGAGTCAAGATTACTAGCGGTGACCACTTTGTTCTTCCCTTGCGATTTTGCTTGGTACAAAAATTTATCGGCGAGAGAAACAAGGTGCTTAATCAGCTGATTTGCTTTCTGAACCTGATCGGATTTCTGGACCTGATCTTCGTTTTGGGGCTTCTCTGTTTTTTGGAGCTGACCTGTGTTTTGGGACTTCTCTGCAAGTGAGATATCCTCTTGGCACACACTGACCCCGATACTGACGGTACGTTGAACGTTCTCTTCTGCGGTTGAGCAAACAAAAGATTCACAGCGTTGGCGAAGCTCTTCAGCAAGTTCAATGGCTTGAGAAAGACGCACATTGGACAAGAAAATAACAAACTCCTCACCGCCCCAGCGTCCCGTCACGCCATGGTTTGATACCACTTGTTTACATAAGTTGGCGATGTTGCGGAGCATGGCATCACCCGTTAAGTGTCCATGTTGATCATTGACGGATTTAAAGTCATCGACATCAAGCATCATACAAACCAGTGTATTTTGTTGGTGAGCTTGCGCTTCTACCCACTGATAGATGGCGTCTCGGTTGAGAAGGCCGGTCAGTGAATCGTGTGACGCTTTATAAGCCAGTTCTTTTTCGAGTTCAACTCGGTCGGTAATGTCTTCAATCACGGCTTGGACAGCCATCTCACCATCCCACTCAATGGCATTATCATAGATGCTAAAGTAACGTTCTTTACCATCAAAGCAGATATTTTTGATCACATTATGTGCGCCAGGGAGACTGCTAGAAATTAAGTTTTGATAGCGAGCTATGGCTTCTTCTTTTTGATCATCGTATATCAAATCCAATAAATAGACGTTCTCTAAGACGAATTCAATGGAAGGGGCTTTCATCAAGTCCACCCATGCCTGGTTGACCATAATGGGCTTGAAATTACGATGCACACTAATGCCTTGCAATGACGACAGGACTAAGCGTTGATATTGAAGTTTATTATGCTCTAACTGCTTCAGTGCTTGCTCTTGGACAGACAAATCAATCAAGGTGACTTGAAGTGCGGGTTCGCCTTTCCATTTTATGACATGGTCGATAGTGAAGGCCGTAAACTCACGCCCAAAACGGTCGCGGTTAGTAAAGGTGCGCCCGCGAGGGTTGGCGCGCCTTTCGACTTGTTGGTAATAATTGTCTTTTGCACTTTGATGGTGGTCCGGGACAATAAGATCAAGTATAGAGTCAATACTTGACATTAATTCTTGAGCGGATTTGTAGCCGAAAATATGCGCATAATTGTCATCGGCATGCACCAAATGAAAGTCTTTTAATATGGCGATCCCGTAGGTGGAATTGATCGTTAGTTTCGTCATGCAAATACCTCTACGCCAAGGACATATCGATAACTAAGGTGATATTTGGGTTGCAATACAATGTCTATCCTTTTCATCAATTGCTTTGTTCTGGTCGTGAATCATGTTTGGGCGTTGATGTATTCCTTCAAAGCGTTTTCGAACATGATGACCCGTGATTAGATATTTAACCACTCAAAACAATATACTGGTTTGGAGGGTAAATATAAGTAACACGTTACATAACTTATCACCGCTGCCAATAGTAAGCCAGTTCTTGTTTGTTTTTTGTCTAGCTGTTTGTATGTCGTAAATATCCACGCTGAATGCAGCAGTAAGACCTTAAATATATTAATGGTATTCGGCCGTTAAGTCGATCTGGAATAATACGCCTCATTCAGGATGTTGTTTTGCAAATTCGCATTATATTAACCATTGAAAATAAGAGGTAATAAGGATTAGTGCACCCTTCTTAGGTCAAATAAGGGATTTAGTTCTGTATATTAAGTGTTAAGTATCACAACTTAGAGTTGTTCATATTAATTTAAACTGGCTTTGCTTTATCGCAATAGGGGAGGTTGGGGCTGTCTAATCTTTTTTTATGGTCAAAAATTTCTTTTTTATGACTACGATTTTCTTTGTAGTGACCACAATATAAGTCGTGATGAGTGTAGATAATAAATTTAGCTTATGAACTATATTCCAACTTCGATGAGGAATAGGCTGAAAGTCCTAATTTTAAATGTTAATGTTGCGCAAAATATAGCGGTAAGAAATGGATAAAAACAATGTTAGAAAAGGTTAATTTGAGAAAATTAATTCTAGTCTTGTGTGTATTTTCTGCAATGGTTACGTTATTAAACGCTTTCTATTCACTCTATCAAGTGCAGCGAGATATCATCATCAATACGACACTAGAGTCGAACCGAGTTTATGCCAAAAAGATGGCAGAAATGACGGATGTTTTTCTTGATTCCGCGATGACCCAGCTCCAATACAGCGCCAAAGCTCTATCCGACAGCACCAATGATCAGCGTGCGTTGACAGAAGAAACGAAACGACTCAAAAATCAAACCAAGTTGTTTAACTCCGTTGTCGTTGTAAATTCTAATGGTGTAATTACGGCGGTCTCTCCAGAGACAGTGAAAGTGAAAGGGATTAAGTTAACGAATGAAAACTCACTCCAATCTCTAAAAGCCCAAGCCCCTTTGGTGACGGACCCTTTCGTATCTCCCGCAGGTAACTATCTTATTAGTCTGTCGTACCCTATTTTTTCGAATCAGGGAGAGTATCTCGGCTACATCAGTGGCACTATTTATCTAGAAGCTGAGAATATCTTAGGGAAATTATTGAATGAACATAGTTACGTGGATGGCTCTTACCTTTACGTTGTGGATCGTCATGGAACGTTGATTTATCACCCAAATGAGTCAAGGATCGGCCAAATAATCACAAACAACCGCGCAATTAATACTGTGTCAAAAGGCGAAAGTGGCAGTCTAGATATTGTGAACTCTTTGGGTATTCAAATGTTGGCAGGGTACGCCCCGGTCTCTCAGGCTGGTTGGGGAGTGGTTGCGCAGAAATCGAAGCAAAGTACTCTACTTATGGTTAATCAACAAATGAAAGAGGTGTTTGTAACGACGATTCCTGTTGGGGTGTTGACGTTAATGTTTATTTGGGTATTTTCTAGCTTTATCTCTAAACCATTAAGACAGTTAGCACTGGCGGTTACAGGTAGTGATCGTAACTCAAATACGGTGAATAATGTAAAGCAAGTTCACTCTTGGTATTTTGAAGCATCACAACTGAAGAGCAGCTTTATCAAGGCCTTTGGGATCGCGTTTGAAACGATTGACTCGCTTCATACGGCAAGTTTAACGGATTCGATGACGGGCTTGTTAAATAGGAGAGGTTTAGATAAAGCCGTTGATCAATTACAACATCAGGCTATCCCATTTTCTGTTCTCGCATTGGACATCGACTTTTTTAAATCGGTCAACGATAACTTTGGCCATGATACTGGTGATGATTTATTAAAAAGCTTTGCACAATTGATGAAAGAGCAATCTAGAGATCAAGACTTGCTGTTTCGTTCTGGTGGGGAAGAGTTTATTATTTTTCTGCTCAATTCCGATATTCAAGATGCTTTTAAATTTGCAGAACGGTTACGTAAAAAGGTCGAGTTATATGAATTTGCCAATGTAGGAGGTGTCACTGTTTCTATTGGCGTCGCTTTTTGGGGCGGTGAGGAGCAATCCATTAGGGTCACGTTAAAAGAAGCGGATACAGCTTTGTATCGCGCAAAAAATAACGGCAGAAACCGTTCTGAGCTTTTAAGTAGCGATTAAATCTAGGGTTGTCATTCTGTATAATATGTAATTTAGAGCAGTGACGTGAAGAATGTAAATATAGTATTTACATTTCGTTAGATAAAAGTTAGCGTCAGGGTTATTCGATATTATTATGCACTCTGTGCAATAGGTTAAGGATGCTTACTTTTATCAAAAAGTCGTCAACCGCTTTATCTTGGCTTCATTGGCTTGTTCTCGTCTGCTCTCTAATCCTAACTATTACCGCTTGGCAAATTACTCTTCATCAAACACATCAAAAATCTCAAGTTCAATTTGATTTTCAAGTGAGTCAATTACTCGGGCTTGTTCAAGATAGGATGAGCAAATATGAAGAAGCATTGACCGCGGGCGTATCAGCTATCCATATGTTTTCGGCCCCGGTTAATCGAGAGAGTTGGAAAACGTTTGCTAGTCAGTTTGATATATCATCCCACTTCCCTGGAGTGAGCGGGATAGGTGTGATTCATTACGTCCCTCAGAAAAAAGTGACGAGTTATCTTACTTGGCAACAACAAAGCTTTCCTTCGTATGACATGCACCCAATTCGTATCGCCAAAGATTATTGGCCTATTACGTACATTGAACCAGAAGAAGAGAACCGAGCAGCGGTTGGTCTGGATATGGCCCATGAAAATAATCGATATGCGGCAGCAAGGCTAGCTCGAACAAAGGGAACTCCTCAAATTACAGGGCCAATAACCTTGGTTCAAGATTCTAAGCAAACACCTGGTTTTCTTTTTTATGTTCCATGGTTCGATAAGAGAAAAGTCCCGCAATATTATGGTGATGAAAGTGATGGCTTTTTGGGGTTAGTTTATGCCCCTTTTATTGTTCAACATTTAATGAACGGTACGCTTGAGGATGTTAATCGTCTTATCAATTTCAGTATCCATGATGACAATATTTCACTCTACGATGAGCTTACAAATTCTCGTGAAGCCCTGAACCATCAACCTATGTTCGATGAACAGTTGGAAGTCAATATGTATGGGAGAAGGTGGCTCTTTGATTTTCAGTCTTCACCTTTATTTGAAGCTCAGCAGCATAGTAATCAACCAACATTGATCCTGATGTTCGGCCTACTCGTTAATGTCATGCTATTTGCCATTCTTATGATATTGCGTAACGGGGAAGAGAAAGCCCAAGGCTATGCAAGAAAGTTAAGTCGAGATTTGCAAGAGCGAACGGATAGCCTAGAAAAAGCCTCAGAAAATTTAGCAATAAGAAATCTTGCTCTAGAAAGAGCGAATAGAGATCTCGATCAGTTTGCTTACGTCGCATCGCACGATTTGAAAGCACCTCTGAGAGGGATCTCGCAATTGGTGTCATGGATCAATGAAGACATTGAGGAGCACCTAACCCCTGAAACAAAGGATTATAGTCGCCTTTTGCAGGGGCGAGTTGTCAGGTTGGAGCGATTGCTCGATGACTTATTGTCGTATTTTAGAGTTGGTAGAAAAAAGAATGAGATTCAAGAGTTCTCTTTAGCGAGCAATGTCCAAGAGACATTCGAGTTATTGAATATGAATAATAAGGCGACGCTTATTTGTGACGATAGCATTGGCCCGTTTCGTACGTTGGTCGTCCCGCTAGATTTAATATTGCGAAATTTAATGTCCAACGCGATTAAACACCACGATAAAGCACACGCCAATATTAAGGTTTCTGGTGTTTATCAAGGTGACCATTACAAGTTCTGTGTCGAAGATGATGGGCCAGGAATTCCAACTGAACTCTATGACAAGGTGTTTGAGTTATTCCACACACTACAACCTCGCGATAGCGTCGAAGGAAGTGGTATGGGCTTGTCTATCATCAAAAAAACCTTGGAGCTTTACGGCTGCCATTTCGAATTACACTCTAATTCACAAGGTGGGTGTTCTTTTGTTTTCACCTGGCCCACAGAAGAGTTATTAGAAAAAAAGGAGATCATATGAATCATAACTATATGAAAACCGTCAGTATTCTTTTAGTTGAAGACGATGATATTGATGCCATCGGAATTCAGCGTTCATTGAAGTCATTCAATTTGCTTAATCCAATCCATCGAACTCGTGATGGATTAGAGGCATTAGAAGTGCTTAAAAACGATGCCATTGCTCGGCCTTTTATTGTGCTTCTGGATTTAAACATGCCGCGAATGAATGGCATGGAGTTTTTATCTGCCATTCGGTCGGATTCGAATTTGAGTGACATTGTGGTTTTTGTACTCACGACTTCCCAACTTGATGAAGAAATCTCTGCAGCCTACAAGAAAAATATTGCTGGTTACATTGTGAAGTCTTCATCTAACCAAGATTACAAACAACTTATTCGTTTTCTAGAGAACTATTGGAACATTGTTGAGTTACCAAAATGCTAAAGCCAAGGGGGCTCAAATGAAGGTATTGATCATTGATGATGATCAGGTAGATACTTTGTCTATTGTCAGGACGTTGAAAAATACAGACTTACCTCTAGCGACTATTGAGACTGCCGATACCGGCGTTAAAGGTCTAGAGTTGGCATTTCAGAAACAATTTGATGTCATTTTACTGGATTATCAACTTCCTCCAACCGACGGTTTTGAATTGTTAATCGAACTGCGCGCGAAAAATGATTTCTCTACATCGATTGTTATGTTGAGCCACAATGACGATGAAGAGATCGCTCTGAAATGCATTGAATCAGGCGCTCAGGACTTCATTATGAAAAGTGAAGTTACGGCGGTAAGGCTGAGACGAGCGATTGTTATTGCGTCTGAACGCCATCAACTCGAGCAACAAGTGCTGGAGACGCATACCGAGCTAAAGCGATTAGCAGAGCGCGATAGTTTAACGGGTTTGAATAATCGCCACTTCTTTGAAGAGCGTTTAACCAAACAACTGCTTTCCTCAGCAAAAGATAACTCTTCGTTTGTCTTAATGCTGATTGATGTCGATAAATTTAAAGATGTTAATGATCGCCACGGACATGTCTTAGGAGATGGCGCCCTCAAAGAGGTGGCCAGTAAGCTTAACCGCTGCGTCGGATACAATGATATTTTATGCCGATTGGGGGGGGACGAATTCGCACTATTATTCCCTATCGGAAATAATAAGCAGTACGTCCAAAAAATGGTCAACCGACTCATGTCTGAGTTTAGTTCTTCGATATGTGTGGACGGAGAGTTATTAGATTTAACGGTTAGTGTGGGTATTGCAAGCTTTCCAGAATGTGCATCGAACTCTATTGAGTTACGAAAATGCGCTGATATTGCTTTGTATCGTGCTAAGGATAAGGGAAGAAATCAGGCCCAGTTTTATTCAAAAGCATTTCATGATCAAATGAATCGCCGAGCAGAGCTTGAAAGACACCTGAAGCGAGCTCTAGTAAAGAACGAGATGGAGCTTTATTACCAACCTCAGTTTAATGCGGATATGAAGCTAATAGGGGCAGAAGCTTTGTTGCGTTGGAAACATCCGAAGTTAGGAATGATTCCGCCAGACAGGTTCATTCCTGTTGCAGAAGAAACTGGGATGATTGTCGATATCGGTTTTTGGGTCATCGAAACGGCTTTGAAACAGTTACAATATTGGCTGAATGAGAAAACGTTGAGAGATGATTTTACATTAGCGATTAACTTATCTCCAAGTCAGTTAACCGACCGTTTTTTAGCGAAAAAAGTTAAAAACCTTCTTAATATTTATGAAATTCCAGCTTCAAATGTGGAGTTTGAAATTACGGAAAGTAATCTTATTTCTGGCGAGTGGGCATCTGAAGCTTTGCAGAAAATCAGTGACTTAGGTGTGAAAGTCGCAGTGGATGATTTTGGAACCGGTTACTCCTCACTGTCTCATTTGAAGGATTACACGATTGATGTGATCAAAATCGATCGCTCTTTCGTTGAGCGTATTGAATTGACAAAACCAAGGCAACTTTTTACGGCAATTTGTGCTTTCTCACACAGCTTAGAATACGAAACGGTCGCAGAAGGGATAGAGACGGATATTCATGATGCCATATGTAAAGAGGTCGGAGTGACACGCTTGCAGGGTTTCTATTACTCCAAACCGTTATCTGTATCGAACTTTGAAGGCAAATACTTTTTCGATTAGCGGACTCGTTTGTCGATATAGGAGAGGCTCAGTGTCTCTCTCAATAGCCTCCATAATGACTGCTTCAAGGAGCAGATGTTATGGGGGCTTTATCTTTTTGGATAGTGCTAAATTATGCCAGGCCGCTGTCCGTGAATCAGCATAAAAGCCTGTTATTTTTAGCTTATGCTGTTGGGTTAAATAGTGGGAATCTAGAGAGTTTTAAGTCAGTGAATTTTAACTATGTATTAGTCCTTACGATTTCTTTATATTATAGCTTGGAGCCAGATACTTGCTGATATTTATAAGTACGGGTGATGCTTAAGTGCGGTATTCGTACCTTAACGTTGAATTAATATAAAAAGAGATCATATGTTGGACAATCTATCAAAACTCACCATTAAAGCGAGGCTGGCTATTGGGTTTGGCACGACGCTTTTTCTTATGATGCTTTTAACAGTATTAGGTATTCAAAAAGTTAACTTCATCGATGAGACCCTGACGGAAATTACCGATGTAAACTCACTTAAGCAGCGTTATGCCATTAACTACCGTGGCAGTGTTCATGACCGCGCGATTACTATTCGTGATATTGCGATAGCCAGAACCTCTCAAGAAATTTCTCTTCTAGAGCAAGAAGTTAAGCAGCTCGAAGCTTTTTATCGTGAATCTGAAGCTCAAATGAACCAAATGCGTTCGCAAGGTGAGGTGTTTACGGCCGATGAACAACGTATTCTTGCGAAAATCGATAAGGTACAACAATACACTTTACCCTTGGTTGATGAGATTATTAGGGATAAGAAGTCGGGTACTGTAATGACCGATTCTATCCTTGATTCAGCTCGACCTGCTTTTATTCAATGGCTTGCTGCCATCAACGAATTTATTGATTACCAAGAAGAACAAAGCCAAAAGTTAACCTCTGAGGCTCGAATTGTTGCGGGTGACTTTCAACAGTTGATGCTGTTGCTGACTGCGATTGCATTGACGATGTCGTTATTCGTCGGCTTTATTATTGAACGCAGTTTCAGAGCTTCTTTGGGTGGTGAACCATGGGAGATTTCTGAAATGATCAAGAAAATCTCTGAAGGTAATTTATCCCAACGCTTTATCAAACCAGAAGAGGCCGTTGGCATCTATCGCTCGTTAATTATCCTTAATGATAAGGTGAGTACTGTCATTAAAAGCAGCCGAGGGATTTCAACACAAGTTGCCACGTCAGCTGAGCAGTTGACTGGGGTGATGGTTGATACCGCGAACAATGCTCAACATGAATTGACGCAAGTTGAGGAAATCTCTAATGCGATTAGCGAGTTATCAAGCACATCAAAAGAAGTAACATCAAACGCTGTTCATGCCGAGCAAGAGGCTAAAAAAGCGATTGATAATGTCTTTAAAGGTAACCAAACCTTAGAGGAGTCTATTGAGCTTACCCATAAGATTAATGACTCTGTAAAACAAACCGCCAGTATGATTGTCGATCTTAAAACAAATGCGATGGATATTGGTGAAGTGACGGCCGTGATCAGTACCATTTCTGATCAAACGAATTTGCTGGCCTTGAATGCAGCCATTGAAGCGGCACGAGCGGGTGAATACGGACGTGGTTTTGCCGTTGTTGCTGACGAAGTTCGTAACCTTGCATCTAAGACGCAAGATTCAACGAAGAGCATTCAAGATATTATTACCAAGCTTCAAGCTCAATCAGAAAAAGCCAACGACAACATGATCAGCAATGTTGAGCAGATCCAAGAGTCGGTGACATTGTCAGAAAATGTCCAGCAATCATTCAGTCATATTGAACAGTCTGTGCAATCTATTTCTGAAATTAATACGCTAGTGACAAGCACTTCTCAAGAGCAGTTTAGTTTAACTGAGCGTATAGCATTGAATACAAACAATGCCTTTGACCTAGTGAACCAAAATGTATCGGGTATTCATCAAACTCAACAAGCGGCCAAAGAGTTATCTCAACTGGCGGTAGAGCAGAAAAAAGAGCTGGAGTTTTTTAAGGTCTAGAGAAGTTAACTGAGAATCTAAAGAGCGTAACTTAGGCTCTAAAGAAGGTAACTTAGGATCTAGAAAGCGTAACTGAGAAGATTGCTGTATGCGACACTTGAGTAGACTGTGTGAACTTTCATTGCCCTTTGTTGTTTTTTAGGCCTATATTCAACAGTACAGTTATGACATTGATTTAACATGGATAGCTGTTGAGTAAAGGATAATAAATGCTTGATTGAAAATGGATTAATCAAGTTAACAATAAGTCAGTGGAGACTTCCCAATGAAAAAACTACTTTCGGTACTTGCTGTTTCTGCAGCGGTCATGGCGCCAGCAGCATTTGCTTCTTCGCCTGTTATGTTTTCAACGATCAACGGCTTTAACGCACCAGATTCCGATGCGGTTGGTGGTGTGCGCTTGGCTTTACTTCACGGACAAGTAAACGACCTTAAAGGTGTCGATCTTGCTATTGTTGGTATGTCTGAGACGCAAACGACGACAGGTGTAAACTTGGGTATTTTTGGTGCGCATAAAGTAAACCAAGAAATGACCGGTGCTTCACTGGGTATATTCAACTGGAACCCAGGAAAAACCACAGGTTTGAACTTGGGTGCCGTTAACATCACTAACGATGTGAAAGGCGCGAACGTGAGTTTTGTAAACTACTCGGAAGGCGACACTCTGGTTGATGTTGGTGCCGCAAACCTTTCTGAAGTGTCTACGGTTCAGGTTGGTATCTTCAACAAAACTAAAAAAATCGAGGGCGTACAAGTTGGTCTGATCAACTGTGCTGACAACGGTTTCTTCCCGTGCTTCCCGATTGTGAACTTTGCTAAGTAAAACGTAGCCAAGCCTTTTAACGCCTAAACTCTTGTTTAGGCGTTATTACTTTTAGTTTCCGTTTCCGTTTAGTCTCAGTCTCAGTTTAGCTTCACCTTCAATTCCACTTCCACTTCTAACCCATACTCCTCATCTGACTCAATAGGCGCTTGGTTTTATATTCCCTATTGCAGTATTTCTACTTATAAGTACAATGTGCGCTAAAATAACAACGTCGACTTATATGCTTTGATAAAACACCATACCATCGATTTTAAAAAGGCTTTCGTAAGCCTTACCGCCAGTTTTTTAGTCGTTTTGAGTATATTGCTCGTTGATTCAGCGGAAGAATCAGATAAACAGTATGGAATCGAAAACCAAGGCGTGACACGCTCTTTAGCGGAACTCACACAGATCATTAATGCGCTTGAGTACAACATTACTGCGCTCTACCCACTGCACGGCGATACGTATGTGTTCTCGCATGGCAAAAAGGTAGAGGGAGAAACGTGCTATTTCATCAGTGAGGAGCAACAAGCCCCACGTTTTGATTTTATGTTCTCTGGCCCTCGCGAGATGTGTGATCCTAAATCAGTGCTTAGTGCTGAAGCGGGTAAGCGTTTATTCATCGCTCCAACCATGGCTTATTTTGCCAATACCATTGATACCATCTCTGCGATTTACTTTATTTCGAAAGATAAATTCATCATCTCTTCGCCTTCGGATTTTGCCAGCACGATTAAAGGGGATACCTTCGATTCTGTGGTGAATAGCCGCCCGTACTGGGTGAATACGGTGCGTTTTGGCTTAGCTCAGGGACAAGATCAAGTGGTGTATACCGGGCAATACGATGATTACCTGACGGGTAAAAAAGTCGTGACGCTAACCAAAGGCATCTATGTTGATGGGGAATTTAAAGGGGTACTCGGTATTGATGGCTATGTTGCGAATTTAGTGTCGAACCCTAAACATGGTTATAAGGTGACGAGCACTCGCGGAGCAAACAAATACGGTTTCATGGACTTTACCCATTCGCGACCTTTGTATGTCGATGGTATCAATACTCAGCTCTATCTCAGTATTGAAGAAGACAAGAGTGAGCACTTTTTGCATGTATTGGAGATGGAAAGAGTTCAGTTATCGATACTTTTGGCTTTGTATGTGGTTTCCGCCTTATGGCTGTGGCGATTTTATACCAAACAAGAACACAATCGTTTAAATAACTTAGCAATGCATGATCCACTCACTGGCCTATTGAATCGACGCGGTTTTGAAGCTCGGTTGCTGGCGCAAGACGAAGAGCCAATCATTGGTGTGGGTGTCTTCGATATTGATGATTTTAAAGTGGTCAATGATGTTCACGGGCATAAGGTCGGGGACGAAGTGATTTGCCATGTCGCCAAGTTGATGATGAACAGTGTTAGGCAGCAAGACATTGTCGCTCGGTTTGGTGGTGAAGAGTTTGTTGTCGCGATCACGGGAGAATCATCTGAATTGCTGTCATCGATTTTTCAACGGATTCAAAACGACATTAGCCTGCAAAGTTACCGATGTCCGACGGGGGATAAGGTGAATATTTCTGTTTCAGGGGGAGCAACGCTCTACTCTTTGTATAAGTTCGACAGTGTTGGTCACTTGTGGGAAAACCAGAGCATTCGTTCTTCGGATGAGCAGCTTTATAAGGCGAAGGCCGCGGGCAAGAATCAAGTGTGTATTCACGTGTTTTAATTCGCAGTGAGCAGTTTGTGAGAACCAATGAGGGCCTAGTCGTTTGACTAGGCTTCTTTCTATGTATTTAACATCGACTATCGACTATCTAAGCCTAAGCGCTCTTTTATCTAAAAGGTGCCACTTAAGAAATGCCTCTAAGATGAAATACGTTCTGCGATAGCAATGCCTCTAAGATGCGACGCTATTTCTTGATGCGGCCCTTGTTCATCCATTTCTGATGCACACCACGACGCAGGCTCTGGAAGCTGTTTTCTACCTTATCGACACCAAGCAAGATAACCAGCGCCATTAGCGTGATGATAACAGACTGAGATAGGTGCCCTAAGGCTATCATCATCCCCAAAGCCGCCAGCACCCAGATGATCGCGGCAGACGTGACGCCATGAATCTTACCATCCAATGTCATCATTACTCCTGCACCAAGAAACCCGACCCCCGTTATTATCTGACCAAGCACACGGGCTTGATCGAGCGTGTTAGGAGATAAGCTAATCGCCATGGTGAGAAAGAAATAAGTACCGCTGATAATCAAAATTGAGGTTCGTATTCCAACGGGTTTACCGCGGGTTTGCCTTTCGATGCCGATTAACGAACCACACAGCATACATACCGCGAGGCCTGCCCAGCTAAAGGGGGCAAGGTTGAGAGTTTGTTCTATAAATTGTGGCATATCACCCCTCCTAAAAATTTAGAATAGAGCCGAGTATGCTAATAATAGACCGGACGATCGAACAAAAACTTTTTGTCTTAACGATTGGATTGTCTGCTTGAGGTTTAACAGCCAGTGGTGGTCAATGAGAAAGTAGGGGCTTCTGTCTCTGTCGCTTCTTGGTATTCAAGACGATAAGAAGCGACCATTGCTCGAGATAGAGTTATTCAATGTGCAGATCGAGTGGTGTCTTACTGCTGCGGCCGCCGATCTCGCGAGTTAACTTAGGCACTAGGTAACCAGAAACTTCAGAGATTAACCCCCTAAAGTGGGCTTTTGCTTCTTCATCTGAGATATAGAAGTGAGCGGCGCCCTGAACCTTATCAAGAACATGCATATAGTACGGTAAAACACCGGCATCGAATAGCTTTTCGCTCAACTCTTTCAATGAGTTAGCGCTGTCGTTGACGCCTTTTAGCATCACGCCCTGATTAAGCAGAGTCGCACCACTGAGTTTCAACTTATGGAAAGCTTGTTTGAGCTCCACGTTGATTTCATTGGCATGATTGATATGGCTGACCATGACTACATTGAGGCGAGTTTGAGCTAACAATTGGCATAGTTCATCAGTCACTCGAGCAGGGATCACAACCGGTAATCGGCTATGAATTCGAACGGTTTTTACATGCGGGATCTGTTCGATAGCATGGATAAGCCATTCGAGTTCGCTGTCTTTGGCCATCAAAGGGTCGCCACCCGATAAGATAACTTCGTTGATCTCGGGATGTTGAGCCACATAATCGAGGCTGGTTTGCCACACAGACTTAGAACCCTTGTTGTCTTGATAAGGGAAATGGCGACGGAAGCAGTAGCGGCAGTTTACAGCGCACCCCCCTTTTACAATCATCAGTGCGCGGTTTTTGTATTTATGCAGCAGTCCAGGTATTGCGTTTTCTTGCTCTTCTAGCGGATCGGCTGAATAGCCTTGATGAACCTCGAACTCTTCGTTGAGTGGTAACACCTGACGCAATAAAGGGTCGTGTGGGTTGCCTTTTTCCATTCGCTCTACAAAGCTTAGGGGTACTCGAAGTGAAAACAGCTCTCGTGCCGCGAATCCTTTTTGCCACGGTGTTGGGTCTATTTCTAATGCTTCAAGCAGTTTTGTCGGGTCAGAGATCGCATTCGATAGTTGTTTGAGCCAGTTTTGCTCAACAGATTCGACTTTTCGGGTTATGATATGCGGCATTGAAATTAACTCAAAGATGTGGAAGAGAAAATCATGGCGTCAGTAAGCACCAATGAATTCAAAGGCGGTTTAAAATTCATGTTAGATAATGAGCCTTGCGCAATTATCGACAATGAATACGTTAAGCCAGGTAAAGGCCAAGCGTTTAACCGTGTAAAACTTCGTAAACTGCTGTCAGGCAAAGTGTTAGAGAAAACATTCAAATCAGGCGAAAGCTTTGAGCTTGCAGATGTTGTTGACGTTGAACTAGGTTACCTATACAACGATGGCGAATTCTACCACTTCATGAACAACGAAACATTTGAGCAAATCGCAGCAGACGTAAAAGCAGTCGCTGACTCAGCAAAATGGTTAGTTGAAAATGACGTTTGTACTCTAACGTTGTGGAATGATAACCCTATCACTGTTACTCCGCCAAACTTTGTTGAGATCGAAGTAACTGAAACTGATCCTGGCCTTAAAGGCGATACACAGGGTACGGGTGGTAAACCTGCAACTCTAGCAACAGGCGCGGTTGTTCGTGTACCTCTATTCATCGCTATCGGTGAAGTTGTTAAAGTTGATACTCGTACTGGCGAATACGTTGGTCGTGTGAAGTAATTTGATTGTGTCCATCTTGTTTAAGGTGGCTCAGTGAAATAGAAAAGGTCGCTTATCGCGGCCTTTTTTGTATCTGGCGATCAGGAGAAGCGGTAGGGGCAGATGCGAGTAACCGAGATGCGAGATACGAAGAGCGGGAAGATCAAGAACGAGTGAGCTAGATGTGTGGTATTCGACAAACAATAAAAAAGCAGAGCTGGATAACCTAGCTCTGCTTTCGATTTTCTGTTCTTAAGTGCTTCGAATCTCGATTACTCGAATCTGCTCTTAACTGTTAAATCATAAAAATGAAGATAACAGACAGTGCGCTGATTAGGCCTGCGAAGAAGTAGCAACCCACTTTACCAGCAACGCCGACGTGGAACTTAAGGTCGTGCATGCCGTGGTGAAGACGGTGCATTGCATGCCACATTGGCAGTGCCAGCGTACCGATGATGAATAGCGCACCGATAATGCTGGTGGCGAATTCAGACACACGCTCGTAGCTCATTGCGTCAGCATCGATAATGCCCATTGGTACTAAGATACCTAACACTAGAATCGTGATAGGTGTGATCATCGCGAACCAAGTACCGCCAGCGCCAAATAGGCCCCACCAGATTGGCTCATCAGAGCGTTTAGGATCGTGGTTAACAGGTTTCACTTTGTAATTTGTGTTCATAACGAAAGCTCCTTACACCACAACAAGAACGATTAAAGAAATGAAAGCGACCGCTGCCCACTGAGTCAATACGATGATTCTTTTATCAACCAATTTACCTTTAAGGCGGATTGGCATTACTTGAGGCATCATGCTGAAGAAGGTTTGAGCGTGCATTAAGCTGCCCAGTAGCGCCACGATATTAATACCGATAACAACAGGGTTAGCCATAAAGCTTAACCAACCTGCCCATGCTTCAGGGCCTTTCACCAATGAACCCAAACCGAAGGTTAGGAATACAGTGAACAGAATCAAAGGCAGTACAGTTGCTTCACGTAACATGTAGAAGCGGTAGAACGGATGGTTGCTCCACCACGTTCTGTTCATCTCACGAACATAAGGTTTACGTTTGCTCATCTTATGCCTCCTCTGCTGATTTTACTTGCGATCCATCTGGCTTGAACATCGAGATAACGAAGTCCATTGAAGACTCAACTTTGCCTTGGTTAACGGCCGCTGCTGGGTCTACTTTCTTCGGACAAACTTCAGAACAGTAACCAACGAACGTACAACCCCAAGCGCCGTTTTCACCATTGATCAGCTTCATACGTTCAGCTTTACCGTTGTCACGGCTATCTAGGTTGTATCGGTGAGCCAGAGTAAGAGCTGCAGGGCCGATGAACTCAGGGTTTAGACCAAACTGAGGACACGCCGCGTAACACAAACCACAGTTGATGCAGTTAGCGAACTGTTTGTACTTCGCCATTTGCTCTGGAGTTTGGATGTTGGTGCCGTCTTCTGGTTTACGGTCGTTACCGATGATGTAAGGCTTGATCGCTTCAAGGCGCTCGATGAACGGTGTCATGTCGACAATCAAATCTTTCTCGATTGGGAAGTTAGCCAATGGCTCAATTTTGAAGCCGTTTGGATAATCACGTAAGAAGCTCTTACACGCCAGTTTTGGCACGCCATCAACCATGATGCCGCAAGAACCACAAATCGCCATACGACAAGACCAACGGTAAGACAGGTCTTTATCTAGGTTATCTTTGATGTAACCAATCGCATCAAGTACTGACATGGTTTCATCAAACGGAACTTCAAAGGTTTGAAAGTGAGGTTCTGCATCTTGCTCAGGGTCATAACGCAGGATTTCAATTTTTTGGATTCGATTCGCTGACATTATGCTTGCTCCTCTTCGCTCTTCTTCGCATTCTCTTCTGCTGCTTTTTCAGCGGCAGCGGCTTTCTCTGCAGCTTCACCGTACAGACGAGCTTTAGGTTGAGATTTAGTAATCTTAACGCCGCTGTAGTCGATGGTTGGTGCTGCATCTTCGTTGTAGAACGATAGAGAGTGTTTCAGGAAGTTCACGTCGTCACGTTCTGTGCAGTTGTCGTCTAGACGTTGGTGCGCACCGCGAGACTCTTTACGAAGAATAGCTGAGTGAACCATCGCTTCAGCAACTTCAAGACCGTAGCCGACTTCGATAGCGTAAAGTAGGTCCGTGTTGAACACTTGGCCTTTGTCTTTAATGCTGATTTTTTTGTAACGTGCTTTTAGCTCAGTGATTTTGTCGATGGTTTCTTGCATCAAGTCTTCTTGACGGTAGATACCACAACCCGCTTCCATGGTGTGACCCATTTCAGTACGGATATCAGCCCAGTTCTCATCGCCTTCTTGGCTTAGCAGACCTGCGATGCGATCTTCAACCGCTTTTACTTGCTTCGCGATAGACTCTTCATTCCAGCCTTTGAATTCTGCTGCACGTTTCACGGCTTGTTCACCCGCTACGCGACCAAATACAACGAACTCAGCCAGAGAGTTAGAACCTAGACGGTTTGCACCGTGCAGACCAACTGAAGCACATTCACCAACAGCGAATAGACCTTTAATGCGAGTTTCACAGGTACCGTTAGTTTCAATACCACCCATGGTGTAGTGAACGGTCGGACGAATTGGGATTGGCTCTTTTGCTGGGTCGACGTTTACGTACGCTTTTGCTAGCTCACAGATAAACGGTAGGCGTTCTTGCAGGTACTCTTCACCAAGGTGGCGAAGGTCAAGGTGTACGACATCACCAAGCGGGTGCTTGATGGTGTTGCCTTTCTGCTGCTCGTGCCAGAATGCTTGAGAAACTTTGTCACGAGGACCCAGTTCCATGTATTTGTTTTTCGGCTCGCCCACTGGAGTTTCAGGGCCCATGCCGTAATCTTGGAGGTAACGGTAGCCGTTCTTGTTGACGATGATACCGCCTTCACCACGACAACCTTCGGTCATCAAGATGCCAGTGCCTGGTAGGCCTGTTGGGTGGTATTGAACGAACTCCATATCACGCAGTGGTACACCGTGGCGATAAGCCATTGCCATACCGTCGCCAGTTACGATGCCGCCGTTGGTATTACAGTGGTAAACACGACCTGCGCCACCCGTTGCTAGAACAACAGATTTTGCTTTGATGGTAACAAGCTCACCTTCAGACATGTGAATCGCGATTAGGCCTTGTACTTCGCCATCTTCAACGATCAAATCCACCACAAAGTACTCATCAAATCGTTTGATTGTGTCGTACTTCATCGAAGTCTGGAACAGAGTATGAAGCATGTGGAAGCCGGTTTTATCCGCTGCGAACCACGTTCTCTCTACCTTCATACCGCCGAATCGGCGTACGTTTACTTCACCGTTTTCTTTACGACTCCATGGGCAGCCCCATTGTTCCATTTGGATCATTTCGCGAGTCGAGTTTTCAACAAAGTATTCAACAACATCCTGTTCACATAGCCAGTCGCCACCGCCAACAGTATCGTTGAAGTGGTTATCTAGGCTATCTTCGTCTTTAATTACTGCTGCTGAACCGCCTTCTGCTGCTACCGTGTGCGAGCGCATTGGGTAAACTTTAGAAATCAGTGCTACTTCCAATTCAGGATTAGCTTCAGCCGCAGCGATAGCTGTACGAAGACCAGCGCCGCCTGCGCCGATGACTGCGATATCTGTGGTAATTGTCTTCACAGTTATTCTCCAGTGTGATGCGGAGTATTCCGCTTGTAATTATAAAAAGCTTATTGGTAGCACTTACTAATTGGCAGTACTTACTTATTGAGAGCACTTACTAATCGATAGCACTTACTAACTAATAGTACGTAAACGGTATCAACCGCTTATCACCCCTAAGCCTTAAGTGGTAGGTTCAGTGTACGAGAGGAAGGTATTCTAAAAGTTGATGTATTTGGGTTTTTAGGTCGGTAATGCATATGGGGGCATAGAAATTATAGGTTATGTGACTGCAATCACGGCAATGAATTGTTGATAACGATTCCCCCACAAGAGTCGTGTTAACGGCTTGTTGAGTATGATTTTTGTTATCAATGTGGCTAGCGGCTAAATATTAGTAAATGTATTGTAGTACGTAATTTTCTGGCTTCATAAAACAACATGCTGGTTTGATAAGGCAAAGATAGAAGCTTACAAAAGAGACGAAAAGTGGTAATTTTCGTCGCCTAGAATTCAGTGATATGGAACTTAATAATGCACTCCACATGGCAACCTGCCGCAACCATTAAGCAGTTAAAGCAACGTGCTGATATCCTTAATCAAATCCGTCATTTTTTTGCAAAGCGAGACGTGATGGAAGTGGATACGCCAGCCATGAGTCACGCCACGGTGACGGACGTGCATTTACATACCTTCAAAACTGAATTCGTAGGGCCGGGTTATGCGCACGGTCAGCCTCTGTTCTTTATGACGAGCCCAGAGTTTCATATGAAACGACTGTTAGCGGCGGGCAGTGGTTGTATCTACCAAATTTGTAAGTCTTTCCGTAACGAAGAAAATGGTCGTTATCATAACCCTGAGTTCACCATGTTGGAGTGGTATCGCGTGGGGTTTGATCACCACGATTTGATGGACGAAATGGACCTCCTATTGCAGCAAATCTTAAAGTCTGACAAAGCGGAGCGAATGACTTACCAGCAAGCCTTTATTGATGTGTTGGGTGTTTGTCCGCTGGAAGACTCGATGGATACGCTGAAGCAAGCGGCTGCACCACTTGGGTTAAGTGATATTGCGGATCCTGAAGAAGATCGCGATACGCTATTACAGCTTCTTTTCAGTATTGGGGTAGAGGCGAAAATAGGCCAAGATGTTCCGGCCTTTGTTTATGATTTCCCAGCATCGCAAGCAGCGTTAGCCAAGATCAATTCTGATGACTCAAGAGTAGCGGATCGCTTTGAGGTGTATTTCAAAGGCATCGAGTTAGCTAACGGCTTCCACGAGTTAGATAAACCGCAAGAGCAACTTAAGCGCTTTGAAGATGACAATGCAAAACGTATCGAGATGGGATTATCGCCTCAACCGATTGATCATCATTTGATTGAGGCATTAAAAGCGGGCTTGCCAGACTGTGCAGGTGTTGCTTTAGGTATTGATCGTCTGATCATGTTGGCTTTGGGCTACGACCATATCGATGACGTGACGGCTTTTCCGTTCCCGCGTTCTTAGCTTTTTGCTTTTGTTGTTATTGAGAGTTAATGGTCATTAGCTATTAACCATTAGCTATTAACTATTAACTCTCAGCTTCCAGCTTCCAACTCGCCTCACTAGCTGACCAGAATCCCAGTGCCCACTACGGCAACAATGGCGCCTATCCAAGCGTAGGCATTTGGCCTCTGTTTGGTGTACAACCAGAGTATTGGTAACAACATGATGGGTGTGGTCGAAGATAACAGTGCGACCATACCGACATTGCCTTCCTGCAACGCATACAAAATCAGTGTCATTCCCACGGCCATCGCTAAAAAGCCATTAACCGCAGTAATTGCGAATATCTGTTTATTCATTGGGTTGATTGCGCGTGAAAGTTTAGCGCCCGTTAAACGAAACAGAGAGTGAGCCACAAAGGCGGTGATCATTCGAATGGCTGAAGCGGCGACAGGGTCGATGTTGGTTTGCATTACCGGCTTTGCAATGATGCCACCTAGCGCCTGGCAGATAGCGGCTGTAATTCCCAGAGCAACGCCAATCCACACTGTGCCTTTGATGGTTTCGAGCTGGTTTTTCGCTTGTCCACGACGACCAAAGAAGATGGCGGTTAATACCCCACTAAACACCAACGCTGAGCCAATAAGCTCAACCGAAGTCATGCTTTCGCTAAACAGGAAGTAGCCGAGAATAGCGGAAAATACCGCGTGACAAGAGAACAGCAAACCGGCTTGGCGTGGCCCCATGCGATTCAAGCACGCGAACAGGGCGGTATCACCAATGAAGATACCAATAAGGCCAGACAGCATCATAGGTGTGACGAGGTCGGCTTCGACACTTGACCACCCACCGGTGAACCAAGCCATGCTCGATAAGATGATTGCGGTGCAACCCATACGCCATCGGCTATAGGCAAAAGAACCTAAGTGTTGAGCGGGTTTTACTGACATCAGGCTTGCTATCGCCCATAGAAAAGCGGCGGCTAGAGCTAACCATTCAAATCCCATGTCATTAACGTCCTTGTGTCTGGGATAAATTAGCTCATCAATATGCATCAAACCGAACTGAGAACAAAGTGATTCTTAACAAAAGAACCATGAACGTGGACAGTTCGGCTTAGCTTGATGTGATTAATGACGCGTTACACCTTAAAGCGCTCCACATCTTGGCGCATCGACTCTGCTGCATTGCTCATTTCATTTGAACTGTTGCGGCTGCTTTCTGCTTGCTGCGCAAGATCGTCAGAGGCATCTTTGATGCCTTGCGTATTACGGCTGATGTCTTCGCTGACCGCGCGTTGCTCTTCTGCAGCACTGGCGATTTGCAGCGCCATGTCGTTGATTTCAGTGATCGCATGAGTGATTTTAGTCAGGCTGCCATGAGCTTGCTCGGCGAATCCAACACTATTTTCGGCCAGTTGAGTGCTGGTGGTCATGCTTTCAACGGCATGTTGAGTATTCTTTTGCAGCGTATCAATCATCACGCGGATCTCTTCCGTCGAACCATGCGTTCGTTGACTTAGCACTCGTACTTCATCGGCCACAACGGCAAACCCGCGACCTTGTTCACCTGCACGGGCGGCTTCAATCGCTGCATTCAATGCCAACAGGTTAGTTTGCTCGGCAATGCCCTGAATGGTGGATAGGATCTGGTTGATGCTTTGCGCATTACTCTCTAATTCACGAATCACATTGGCGGCGTCTTCAACTTGAGTTGCGAGGCCAGTAATCGCATCACGGTTTTGTTGAATGACTTCTTGGCCTTCATTACAAGCGGTCGCAGATGCCTGAGAGGCGGATGCGGTTAATTCGGCATGGCTAGCGACTTCGGCTGCGGTGGCTGACATCTCATGAATCGCAGTCGCAATCTGGTTGATGTCGTTTTGTTGATTCTCAACTCGGATAGAAGATTGAGTGGCCAGTTGATTGGCTTTTTCTGCATGGTTGTTGAGGTCGTGGCTGTGCTCTATGACGCCTTTCAACATGCTTTGCATTTGACTCAAGAACTGGTTCACAAGCTCGGCAAGTTTGCCAATCTCATCCATACGTGTGATATCAATACGTTGGGTGAGGTCACCTCTGCCTTGAGCGAGTTGAGTCAGCGCTGTAGACAGTGTTTGTAATGGAGAAAGTAGGCGGTTGATAACCACGGTACTCGCTATTGAAATGATGATGTACAAAATCAAAGAGGTCAGCGTGATGAATTGAATGGCATCGGATACTGCAGAAAACGCCATTTCTTTATCGATAACAATACCTAGCGACCAATCGGTGTTCGGGACATTGGCAATATAGACCAGTTTATCGCCTTGACCAGGCCAAGTTAGCGTAGTGATCATTTGGTCTTGGAGTAGTTGTGACACCTTGCTGGTTGTTAGTTCCGGATTCAAACTGGTCAGGGGTTTTTGACTCAAGGCTTCATCACTGTACGCCACGATGTTGTTGTTACCATCCACTAAAAATGCAAAACCATCGTTCTCGAGTTTTACATTGAGTACGGTATCAATAATGCTGGTAACGGTTAAGTCTGCTGCGAGGACGCCCTGTTTTTCACCGTTGAATGCTTTGGCAAAGCTGATGACGATACTGCCGTCAAAATCTTGGTAAGGTTCGGTAATGATGAGGTCTGATGTTGCGCTGGCATCTTGATACCAAGGGCGGGTACGTGGATCGTAGCCTGCTGGCCAATCTTCACCTTTGTCGCCATAAGCGATTGTGCCATCGCTGAAACCTGCATAAACAGACAGGAATTGTCCGGCTTGTTTGGTGATTAATAACTCGCGGTCAGAATTACTATTGCTTGAAATGGTCGATTCATTGGCAAGCATCATATCACTGCGGATGGAGAGCCAATCAGCAATATAATTTGTGGTGCCAACACTGACATTTTTCATTTCTTGGTTGATCGCGATTTCAGTTTCTTGAGTGAGTTGATTAACCGATATCCAAGCTTGGGTACCACTCACAACGGCGATAATGATCGCAATGGCGATCTGAATTTTAAATTTAATAGTATGTCTCAAGGTCCATTCCTCTCTATTAGACAAAAACCTAATTACGTACTTAATGGTGAATTGACGTGTCTTTGATGCGTGTATAGTGCCGCTCTCTCAAGTGGAATAAATGTGCTTAAAATCATAAATTATAAATATATCGATCCTACTTTTTGACAAACAGTGAAGTGGAATCACAGTTATTTATCGATTGAAAACTGATCAACCCTCCAGCTAGCGAAATTAGGACTGCTATCTGGAGGGCTGTAGTGAAAAGTTAACGTGCTAGGTGATAATAAGCCGTGTTAGGTGATAATAAACAGCGCGAGGTAGACCATTAATAAGCCTACGATACCTAAGATGATACCCATCTTCGCCATGTCTTTGCTTTCGATAAGCCCGGTTGAGTAAGCCAACGAATTGGGCGGTGTCGATACCGGAAGA
Organism: Vibrio sp. OPT24; assembly: GCF_015163545.1. Lineage (NCBI taxonomy): Bacteria > Pseudomonadati > Pseudomonadota > Gammaproteobacteria > Vibrionales > Vibrionaceae > Vibrio > Vibrio sp. OPT24. The sequence goes on along the minus strand of NZ_JADDYI010000049.1, from coordinate 5,495 downwards.
ATCATACCCAGTGAGGCGGAGAAGGCGACCACAACCAGCAAGCCTTGTAGGCCACCAATTGCGACTAAGCTTTCCATCGATGCGCCGATCGCAGCGGCAATAGGCATCAGTAAGTTGGCCGTCGCGGTGTTCGACATGAAGTTCGCCATTAACCAACACACGATAGACAATGTCAGTACCACAGCTGCAGGTGAGAGCGATTCATAGTCAATCGCGTGTGCCAATGCCGCCGCTAAGCCTGTTTTATCCAAGCCGATACCAATCGCGATACCACCGGCGACTAACCACAACACGTCCCAGTTAATTAGCTTAAGTTCTTCTTTGCCCATGATGCCGGTCAGTGTAAAGACGGCCAGTGGAATAATAGAGACTACGTAGGTGTTCATACCATGCAGTTTTGTCGTCATCCACAACAGAATCGTTGCGGCGAAGGTGATGTAAACGACAATCGCTCGCCAACTTTTTCTAAACTGTCCATTGAGCTTGAGTACCATGTTCTTCTGCTTGGAAGGAAAGAGTTTCTGAAGAAGGAACCAAGCGATAGTGAGTTGAATGATTACGAAGGGCAAGCCCATCATCATCCAACTTAAGAAGTCGATACTGTTTTCGCCAGTTAAATACTGCAATGCTATTGCGTTGGGCGGTGTACCGATTGGAGTGGCGATACCACCGGTGTTGGCCGCAATTGGAATACACAACACGAGTGCTTTAATCCCCATGTCGCCTTTAGGCGCAGAAGCCACAATTGGGCCTAGTAGAGCAAGCATCATGACTGTGGTCGCGGTGTTCGACATAAACATCGAGAACACGGCAGTAATCAGCATTAAGCCAAGCATAATGAAGCGCGGCTCTGTACCAAATGGCTTGAGCAGTACTCGGGCTAAGTTGTTGTCGAGTTCGTACTTGGATGCCGAGATAGCGAGTGCAAAACCACCCATGAAGAGGATGATGATTGGTGACGAAAACGCACCGAATATGTCGGTATATTTGATTAACTCACCGAGATCGTGTCCTGCTGGTGGGCTTCTGAATAAATGTAAGCCTTTGTCGGAAATCATCACCAATTCAAGTGCAATGATCAGAATTGACGTCGCGAATACCGGAACCGGTTCCAGAACCCAAAGTAGCGCAGCTAATAGAAATATCGCCAGTAAGCGGTGCTGAATCAAGGTGAGGTTATCTATGGGGATCGAGTCGATAGGCATGAATAGCACGCCCAAGGGAATCGCAAAACAAATCAATAGCTTGACCAATACGCCAACATTGAGTTTAGGCATGATACAAAGACCCTATGAATAAAATATCTTCAAATAGAGTAAGTTATCTGGATTTTTGGTACTTGGAGACGGGTTGTAAAATCGAAAAGTTGTTGAAGGTTTCGACAATTGTTTTGTTTTTGGTCAATTTTTTAATGAAGAGGTCTGAATTTGTTACGAAGGGCTATGAGCTTGTTATTTATGGCTATTAACTTGTTACGAAGCGCTACGAACAGTATGGTCGGTGACGAAAAAGGCGTGTTATTTACTAGAAATAACGCGCCTTTAGAATGTCTATGAACGAACTCAAGAAGCTATGCTTGGTCTGTATTCTCAACCGTTTCAGCCGCGTCTTCACTTACTTCAGCGTTTTTGCCTGCAATATGCGCGAAAGGGGTGCCTAGAACGGTTTTCTCACCATTCTGCATCGTTTCGTCAAACTTGATGGCATCTTTAGCAAATAGATTGATAACCGTTGAACCAAGTTTAAAGCGACCCATCTCTTCACCTTTTTTCAAGACGATTGCTTTATCACCTTGTGCAGGGTAGTCCCATTTGTAAACAGAGTTACCGCGAGGTGGTGTGATAGTGCCAGCCCATACTTGTTCGATACTGCCGACGATAGTTGCGCCAACCAGCACCTGTGCCATTGGGCCAAACTCTGTATCGAAGATACAAACCACACGCTCATTACGTGCGAATAGGTTTGGAACATTCTCTGCCGTTAGCGGGTTTACAGAGAAAAGGTCACCAGGAACGTAGATCATCTGGCGCAGTGTGCCATCGCATGGCATGTGAACACGGTGGTAATCACTTGGCGATAAGTAAAGTGTCGCGAATTCGCCGTCTTTGAACTCATCCGCTAGGCTTGAATCACCGCCCAATAGTTCGCGAGCTGAGTAGTTGTGGCCTTTAGCTTGAATAAGTTGGCCGTCAGTAATTGGGCCAAATTGGCTTACGCGTGCATCAGCAGGGTGAACAATAACAGACTCACCTTCAGCAATAGGACGCATGCCTTCTTTCAATTCACGTACGAAGAATTCATTGAATGTTTTAAAGTGTTTTGGATCGCTATGCAGAGCTTCATCCATGTTTACTTTGTATTGCTTGATGAACCAGTTGATGATCGCTGTCGTTAAGCCACCCGCTTTAGCAGACGCCAGTTTACCGACTAGGCGAGTTAGCCCATGCTGTGGGATCCAGTACTGCAATCCAACTTTAATCTTATCCATTGTATTAATTTTCCAATGCTAATTGTTTTTCAATTAAATCTGTCGATGACGGTTTAGGGCGCGAGATGTTACTTAAATTCACGCCAATTGTCAGTAAATGCACACATTTGTTCACAAAAACGCGATTAGAGATCGGCTTTCTTGCTTCGTGAGTACTGACGGTTATCTTTGTTGTCAGCCATGGTTTCAATAATGCGATGGTAGCTAGCAAAACGTAAACGGCTGATTCTACCGTCTTCTACGGCTTCACGTAGAAGGCATCCTGGGTCGTCATTGTGTTTACAATCACGGAACTTACAACCACCTAGAAATGGCTTGAATTCAATGAAAGCGTCAGTGATTTCGTCTGGTTCTAAATGCCATAAGCCGAATTCACGTACCCCTGGGGAATCGATAAGATCGCCACCAGAAGGGAAGTGATACAAACGTGCTGCCGTTGTCGTGTGTTGACCCAGCCCTGAGTTTTCAGAAACGGCGCCTTCCTCGATATCTAGTGTTGGCATGAGTGCATTCACTAAGCTTGATTTACCCACGCCAGATTGACCAACAAAAATGTTGATGCGATCTTTGAGTTCAGCTTCCAGCTCTTTGATGCCGTAACCCGACTCTTTACTCACAAACATCACCTTGTAGCCGATTTTTTCGTACACTTTCAGTGTTTCGCGGTATTCAGCAATCTGTTTTTCAGTCAGTAGGTCGACTTTATTGAGAACCACAAGTGGGGCAATGTTGACGGTTTCTGAGGCAATTAAGTAACGGTCGATAATATTAAGTGATAGCTCGGGTAACACTGCCGATACGATAACCATTTGGTCAACGTTTGCAGCAACTGGTTTTAGGCCATCGTAGTAATCAGGGCGAGTCAGCATTGAAGTTCTTGGCTCAACTGCTTCTACTACACCTGAAATACCAGCCATCGACTCTAAGCCTGCGCGCCAAGTTACTCGGTCACCAGAAACTAAGGTCTCGATACTACGGCGTAAGTTACAACGATGAACTTCGTTAGTTTCAAGATCTTCGATATCAGCATGTTGCCCAAAGCGCGTAATGACCAATCCGCTTTTTGTGCCACCAAGCATGTTCTCATCCCATTGGATAGAATCTTCTTTCTTGAGTCGCTTGTTCTGGTTGCTACGTACACGACGTACCTGACCTTTAGTTAACTTCTTTTTTTTAGCCACAATTTTTCACTTAACACATCTAACTTGATGATTGGGGACTCAAACAAGGTGTTGCTGGTGCCATATGATTTCGATGGCCCTAGAGCTAGTTTGAGTATAGTTATTTGGGTATAGTACCTCTTTTACACATAAACAAATAGGCGACGCCTTATGTCCTTTAGCGATCAGAACCTGATTTGGGTTGATCTAGAGATGACTGGACTTGATCCTGAAACTCACAAAATCATTGAAATTGCGACTATCGTTACCGATAGTGAGCTTAACATCCTGGCTGAAGGACCTGTTTTGGCTATTCACCAACCTCAGAGTGAATTGGACAAGATGGATGAGTGGTGCACAACGACTCATACCGGCAGTGGTCTAGTTAAGCGAATTCAAGAAAGCACGGTTTCAGAGCAAGATGCGATTCAACAAACCATTGAGTTTCTTGAGAAATGGGTACCAAAAGGTAAGTCACCGATTTGTGGTAACAGCATTGGTCAAGACCGCCGTTTCCTATACAAACACATGCCTGAGTTGGAAGAGTACTTCCACTACCGCTATGTTGACGTAAGCACTTTGAAAGAGCTGACTCGCCGTTGGAAACCTGAAGTGTTAGATGGGTTTTCTAAGTCGGGAAGCCACCTTGCATTAGACGATATTCGTGAGTCGATTGCTGAGCTGCAGTACTACCGAAAAACGATTATTAACATCTAATCAGATCAAACGATCACGTTTATCTAACTTTTCAGGGACATAAGAGCCAATTTTTTTGCAAATCTGTGTGCTTTTACAGCAGTTGAGTAAAAACTTTCGTAATTTTGCATTAAGGACTTGCATCACAAAAAAATGCTCTTATAATTCGCAGCCCTGAACGGCGAAAGACGTTTCAGATTGCGATACTAGCTCAGTTGGTAGAGCGCAACCTTGCCAAGGTTGAGGTCATCGGTTCGAACCCGATGTATCGCTCCAATTTCTTTCTTAGGATCGATGTTGGAAATATAGAGTCATTAACTTAAATAATGCATCCGGACGCGGGATGGAGCAGTTTGGTAGCTCGTCGGGCTCATAACCCGAAGGTCGTCGGTTCAAATCCGGCTCCCGCAACCACATTACAGCTACACGTTGATAGCTTCTTTGCAGTAAGAACTTAGTTTCTAGCAGAGAAGATGAACGGTTAGCTTATGCGATACTAGCTCAGTTGGTAGAGCGCAACCTTGCCAAGGTTGAGGTCATCGGTTCGAACCCGATGTATCGCTCCAAATTCTCTCTTTTTAGAGAACAGCCTCATTGTCTTAAAC
>NZ_JADDYI010000049.1:0-516 GCF_015163545.1 Vibrio sp. OPT24 | reverse complement strand
TGCATCCGGACGCGGGATGGAGCAGTTTGGTAGCTCGTCGGGCTCATAACCCGAAGGTCGTCGGTTCAAATCCGGCTCCCGCAACCACATTACAGTTAGGCGCCATTTATTGCCCAAGGCAGTAAAAGCAGCGATTAACTAATGCGATACTAGCTCAGTTGGTAGAGCGCAACCTTGCCAAGGTTGAGGTCATCGGTTCGAACCCGATGTATCGCTCCAATTTCTTTCTTAAGATTGATGTTGGTAGTAGAGTCATTGTCTTAAACGATAATGATGCGAAAAGAGAAACATCCGGACGCGGGATGGAGCAGTTTGGTAGCTCGTCGGGCTCATAACCCGAAGGTCGTCGGTTCAAATCCGGCTCCCGCAACCACATTACAGTTGAACGTTGATTTGATGCTTCTTAGCAGAAAAGGTTAACGGTTAGCTTATGCGATACTAGCTCAGTTGGTAGAGCGCAACCTTGCCAAGGTTGAGGTCATCGGTTCGAACCCGATGTATCGCTCCAATTTCTTT
>NZ_JADDYI010000048.1:403010-707863 GCF_015163545.1 Vibrio sp. OPT24 | reverse complement strand
ACCGTCACCGCGCCATCCGCAGGATTCGTCAGTGTCGCCGTGTAGGTGATGTTCTCGCCTTCGGTGACTGACGCATCCGCTGACAAGCTCACTGTGGTAGTGTCAACAACAGGCACCACACCAACGTTAACAGTAATAGTGTCTATGCCGCCGTTTCCATCGGTGACCACAACAGTAAAGCTATCGCTGCCGTTATAGTTCTCGTCTGGGGTGTATGTCCAATTACCATTTTCGTCAACGACTACCGAGCCATTCGATGGCTCTGTGCCTTTGCTAAACGTTAATTGGTCGTTATCCGCGTCTGTTGCAGTGAGTAAGCCACTTACTGGAGTATCTTCATCCGTGGTGACTGAGACATCTTCACCGACAGGTAAGTCATTGACTGGAGTAACGCCGACATTGACGGTTATGGTGTCCGTGCCACCTTGGCCATCGGAGACAACAACCGTAAAGCTATCATCACCGTTGTAGTTTTCATTAGGTGTGTAGGTCCAGTCACCGTTTTCATCGACAACAACAGTTCCGTTTGAGGGATCAGTGGCTTTGGTGAAAGACAGGGAGTCACCGTCTTCGTCTGAAGCTGAAAGGGTTCCGTTTACTGGGGTATCTTCATCGGTTGTAAATGAGAGAGTGTCGCCAGCAGGGTCATTGTTGTTATCAACAAAGGTAGGAGGATTGTTAGGTTGGTCAACCGAACGGAAAGCATCAAGAAGACTCAAGCTTTGAGTACGAGACATTCCCAGCGCTTCAAAGCCCGTCGTTACAAATTCAGTACCTGGAATGGTTTCTTCACCGTCGCGCTCAATAGTCCCGCTACTTACTAGGCTTGAACCACTTTCACCAGCTGCCGTTGCAAATTCTTCGCCTAGCTCCGTCGGATCCTGACCTTCTTCTAAAGCCGCAAAGATATTTGCAATGTCTTGGTCTAGTTCAACTTCACCGCCATCTTCAGGCGAAAAACGCTTGACTGAAATTGGAGATTCAGAGTTTTCGCTCTGGGATTCAAGAATGACATCCCCTGCTTGTAATGGCTGGCCGTCTTCTAGGACTTTAATTGTACCATCTACCGAAACAACAATGCGTTGACCAAGTGCCAATGCACCGCTCGCATTCAATACTGTCATGTCCATATAAACCCCTAAAACTCATTTTTCAATCAAAACGTCAAAATAGTGACATTGTATTTATAATATTAGGTAAAATATAACACCTAACACCATATAATTCATAGTTATGAATGCATATTTTAACAAGGTCGTATACACCATGATGACAATGGTCACACTCATCAATACTTAAAGCGCTCTTAAATTTGATATAAGTTATTGTGCTAACGAAAAATAATTGACATATTAATAGGTGTTCTAAGTGCATTAAAATATCACAATACGCACAGTGATCGGTTAACAAATTTACAACCATTTGCGAGCGCCAGTTGTAGCGATCGTAATTTTTTTGGCGGTTCATCTGAATTTTGTATATCATCGTGCAAAATTAAGACTCAGGTGTGACTCATTTTGGAGAGATGCAAATTGAATAGGATTCAAACGACGACCTTAGGGCTAGCTATAGCAATGACCTTTCCAGCTGCGGCACAAACTCTTGAGCAAGCCGTCGCTTTTACGTTGGAAAGCAATCCTGAAATTAAAAGTGCTTATAATGAGTACGTAAGTAAACGTTACGTTAACGATGCTTCTGGCGGTGCTTATCGTCCGAGTATAGATTTAGATGGTGGGATTGGTTATGAGCATACCGATCTAGTGACCAATACAAATTCAACAGATCTGACGCGTAAAGAAGCGACGATTACTTTGACTCAGTTAATTTGGGATGGAGCAAATACTTCCAACGATATTGATCGTACCGCGGCTGATGCAGAATCTGTTCGTTACCAATTACTCTCCAACGCCCAAGATATCGCTCTCGAGGTCACCAAAGTATACCTTGATGCAGTGAAAGCTTATGAAGTCCTCACCCTGTCTGAAAACAACCTGGCAACACACAAGGATATCTATAGAGATATTCGAAAACGTGTCGAATCTGGCATTGGCTCTACAGCAGATATGTCCCAAGTAGAAGCTCGTATTGCGAAAGCTCATGGTAACTTGCTCGCAGCACAAAATAATTTGTTTGATACGCATACTCAATTTAAACGTATTGTTGGACAGTCACCTTTGGGGTTAGTGTTTCCGCGAGCAGACACTGGAGCAATTCCTTACACCGTAGATGGCGCTCTTGCGAAAGCTTTCAACCAACATCCTGTTATTAAAATTGCACAAGCCGATGTGGACTCCGCTAAATTCCAATATAAACAGTCTAAAAGTTCAAATTATCCGACTGTTTCTTTCGAAGCCGCGCAAACCTGGCGTGATGACGCAGGTGGCAACGAAGGGAGTAGTGACGAATTTTCCGCAATGGTCCGCTTGAGATATAACTTGTATAACGGCGGCTCTGATCAAGACCGCGCTGAAAGTGCTGCTTACCAATTAAATAAGGCCAAAGATCTGCGTGAAAGTACATATCGTAATGTAGAAGAGAGCCTACGCTTGTCATGGAGCGCACTTGATTTAACCGTACAACAGAAAGAGTTCTTATCAGATCACGTAGACTCAGCATCAGATACGGTTATCTCTTACGAGAAGCAATACCGCATAGGTAAACGAACACTTCTCGATTTACTTAACACTGAAAATGAGCTCTTTGAAGCTCGTAAAGGCTATTTAGATGCCAAGTACGATGAACAATATGCTAAATACCGGGTCATGAACGCAACCGGTAATTTACTGACAGGTTTACGTGTCGATATCCCCCAAGAATGGAATGAAAAGGTAGAATATTAATGAAGCTGCTAAAAGCTGTATTTCCACTCTGTCTATTGGTTGCTTCTGCCAACATTTTAGCTGAAACAAACGATGAAGAGTTCGAGTATCGAGCGCTCCCAGAGAGCGTACAAAGTTACGATCTAGAAGACGACGACAATGATGGTGTTATCAACGCCCGTGATTTATGTGTTGATACACAGATTGGCGCTGAAATCGATAATGACGGCTGCGGCTCTTATTTCGAGTCAACGGAACAGAAAGAACTTCACATCTTATTTGCCAACAATTCAACAGAAATCAATCCTGTTTTTCTTGGCCAAATTCGTCAAATGGCCGCGTTTTTAAAGCGGTATGAAAGCACAACCATTCGTCTACAAGGCTACGCGAGTAAAGTCGGAAACGCGGCTCACAACTTAGACTTATCGAAAGAACGAGCATCAAATGTAAGGCGAGCCCTAATAAGTAATGGTATACAACCATCTAGAGTGACAATCGTTGGCTACGGGGATACCGTTTCTAATGAAGAGGGAACCAAAATCAACCATGCGCTCAATCGAAAAGTTGTCGCTTCTGTCGCCGGATTCAAAGGCAACATCAAAGAAGAATGGCATATTTTTACAAAAATTGGAAAGTAACCACTCTTAGTTATGCCTCATCTGAAACGTTATCTTTAGGTAGCGTTTCAGTACGCTTATAATTCCTTAAATAGCATATACCTAAGCCGTCTATAATGTTAATCTTGTCACGTTATCAACATAGAGAATTAATCCATGAGCAAACTAACCGCTGATACTCAAGCAAATCTAGAACTTTTCGTTTCTGAAACACAAGAAACTAAACTTGTATGGGGCCTTCGTAACGAAGAAGGTTGGCTAGCATGTGACTCAAGTGAATTCGAAAGCAGCGAAGTGATGCCATTTTGGTCTTCAAAAGAAGATGCTCAGACTCACAACGTTGAAGAGTGGGCTGATTTTGAAGTATTAGAAATCCCACTAGATATCTTTGTAGAAGACTGGCTACTGACTCTTGCTGAAGACGGCGTTCTTGTTGGTACGAACTGGAATGCAACATTAGAAGGCAAAGAGCTTGAACCTTCTGATCTAGCGAAATTGTACATTTAATTTCCAATAGCGGTCGTGCGAATAAGTACGACCGCTATTACCCTGATAACCATCAACAAATCAGAGATACAACTCGCATAAATCACTGTAAGTATCATTCAAAAATTGAAGCAACCTCAAACTAATAATAGAATGTCGTTCTTTATCTGATTGATAGTTCCTCGTGATTCACTCCGTCTTTATTACTTTTCTGCTTTTAACCAGCTTCTATTCTTATGGCCAAGTACCTACATTAGATCGCCATAACAGCTTCCCCGTCAGTGACTCAAACATAAATCTTGATTCTACTCCCAACGCTGACTGGAATGCTCTCTATTTATCCACTTTAACTCGTTCCCCTTCCCGCGCACTGAACATGCTGCAAACACGTTATACGAGCTTAAATCACTATGGAGATAAGCTATACCTTTCTTCATTATTGTACGAATACATGAGTCATCGCTCACAACCATTTTATGGTATTGCTTCAAACAACAGTGAATATCAAGCAATAGAAAAAGCGTTCATTTCAGCGTTAGTAAAAGACAGACAAGGTCACTACGAAGACGCTCAACAGGGCTTTTTGACGCTACTCACTAAGATGCAATCACGCAATGATATAACGGGGCGTGCACTGTTGAAGTACCAACTGTGTCGCTCTCTCAATGAACAAGCCAAATATCACCAAGCTAACTATTACTGTTCTGCACTTCAGAGCGATTTTCAAAACCTCGTTGACCCAGTATTACCCAAATTCGTGACATATCGAGTCATCGCCAACAACCACCATTTTCGTAGTGACTATCAAACAGCGTTAAATACTTACCTGTCTTTGATCAAAGTATTCCCACAAGGGCATGATATATCGGGCATTTATAACGATGTTGGCAATCTGCTCAAAGAACTAAAACAATATGAAAAATCAGAACAATACCTCAAAGAAGCACTCATACTAAGAGCCGATACTTCTGCTCTAATGAAAGCTCAAGTGCACCATAGCTTAGCCGAACTGTATTTAAGTCAAAGCCAAAGTAACCTAGCAATTAAGCACTTTCAAAAAGCGAGGACAATGCTAAGCGCATCTCCCCATAACTATGGCATCGCTTTGACAAACTTAGGCTTGGGAAAAGCCTACACACAAACACATGATTATGAGTTAGCAAAAACCTATTTGGTTGAGTCTCTTTCTGCCTCTAATGAACTTAACAATAACGTTATTCGTATCAACGCTTATTTGGCATTAAGTGACATGTTCGAAGAACAACAGCTGACAACTGAAGCGCTAAACTACGCACAGCAAGCGTTGGAGTTAGCTGAGCAGGTCACAAGACTTAAATACGTCGCCCAAGCTCTTCTTCAGCTTTCTGATATTCACCAGTCACTCAATGGTTACCAACAGGCTTTTTATTACTATCAGAGACACTCAGCAATACAATTAAAGGCCAGAGACATTGATAACAGGTTAGCTTTTGAGGCTCTTGACCTTACTCATGCCAAATATGAGCAAGAACTGAAGAATTCTTTCCTAACACACCAGACAAAACTCGATCGCCTTCGAATTGAAAAGATGGAGCACCAAAGGTGGATGTACAACATCATCATGTTTGTATTACTCTGCGCTGCCAGCTTTACGGTATTGGCAAACAAGACCATCCGAGCGAGAGCCGCGATTGACGCAATGACCAAAGCTTACAACAGGACCGAAATAATACGCAGGATCAAGCGAGTTAGACATTGCAAAAAAAACAAAAAACAACACGTACTCGTTTTACTGGATTTAGATAAATTTAAAGAGATTAATGATGAGCATGGCCACCCAACGGGTGACATAGCACTTGTTCATGTCAGTAACCAAATAAGAAAGCATTTAGTAAAAGGTGAGTTATTTGGACGTTTGGGCGGCGAAGAATTTCTTATTATGCTGACCGATACCAAGCCGTCTGAGGTCCGTGAACGCGTTGAAGAACTGCATTATGCAATATCAAACAGTATTTTCCTGTCAGAAAGCAAAAAGCCACTTAATGTAACCGCGAGTTTTGCTTATCTAGCAACCTCAAACGCACTAAGTGACTTTGATGATCTCTACTCTGTTCTTGACCAAGCATTGTATCAAGCAAAGAGTAATGGTCGAAACTGTATCATTGACGCTTATAACGAACCAATTGACATACCTGAAGCTATTTATACTCAGTCTGTTTACGAACCAACTCAGTCATAATACTTTGACGGTCAACTAAGTAATCGTTAAGGCCGGCCTTTCGTAGTTCACATGCTGGGCAATCACCACAGCCATCACCGATAATACCGTTGTAGCAGGTCAGTGTTTTGTTTCTAACAAGTTCGAGAGCTGAGTACTGATCTGCCAACGCCCATGTTTCAGCTTTGTTCAGCCACATCAGTGGTGTTTTGATATCAAGCTTCTTATCCATGCCTTGCACAAGCGCAGAATTCATCGCTTTTACAAAATCATTACGGCAATCAGGATAGCCAGAGAAATCTGTTTCACACACACCAGTAATCACAGTTTCAGATCCGATCTGGTATGCATAAATACCCGCCAATGTTAAGAACAGAATATTACGACCAGGAACAAAAGAGTTCGGCAATCCATTCTCTTGTAGCTCATGTGATACAGGGATATCGTCACGAGTCAGAGAGCTAATAGCCAACTCATTTAGCAGCGTCACATCCATCACTTTATGCGCTTTCACACCAAGCTCTTTCGATAATGACTGAGCGACTTCGATCTCTAACTTATGGCGCTGACCATAATCAAAAGTAATCGCATGAACTTCATCATACTCTGTTAGTGCCTGAACAAGACATGTAGTTGAGTCTTGACCACCACTGAATACTACAACTGCTTTTTTCATTTCCATACCTATCTAAAACTGGCGAACTATCATAAATGGGAAAACTGTCCGCAAACACGCAAACTGCTGACCAACTAAGCGATACTCAAATACTTATGAGTTTGGATTGATAAGCGCCAATTGCGCTCAATGCAGGTATCAATACAAAGTTGTGTTGCGCGTTCTTTTTGACTAATTGGTTGCAGAGCGACGACCGTTTCACTCGAAACATCCGCTCGCTCCAATAAACCGTCAAGCTGTTCAATGTCTTTGCCTGTACCCACTGGATGCTTAATTTCATTAGCACGTTGTAAGGCACTATCTAAAATATCCAGTTTCGCTTTCATCGCCACTTTTGGTGACACCGTAACCCAAGTGTCAAGTGTCACTTTAACTTCTGATGTTCCACTAGTCTCAATCTGACAGCGACAACCATGCTGCTCAAATGCTTCAGTAAGCGGGACAAGATCATAAATACACGGCTCACCACCAGTAATCACAATGTGCTTCGCAGTGTAACCTTGCTTGATGTATTCATTCACAATTCCTTGAGCATCAATTGCTGACCAAGTTGGTGAATCCTCTGTCTTCACCATGATATCGCCAAGGCTGGTTTCATCTTCAGGTAATGCTTCCCAAGTCTGTTTCGTGTCACACCAAGAACAACCTACTGGGCAAACTTGTAGACGAACAAAAACAGCCGGAACGCCAGTAAACACGCCCTCACCCTGGATGGTTTCAAACATTTCATTAATCTTGTACAACTTTTCCTCAGCTCAATCATTTGGTCAAATAAATCAACCGCAGACCTTAAAGCACTTACCCCCTTTGGTCAAACAAATGAGTACTGATAAATGAGTTGATCAAAGCCCTAGCCTGAAGTTTCAAGTTCCCTTATCCTTTCGTCCATTAGATTTGGTTAACTTTTAATTTTTTGGTAAGGAAAAACATGTACAAACTGATAGCTCTTGATATGGATGGAACACTGCTCAACAGAGAAAAAACGATTTCTCCAGAAAATAAAGAGGCGATAGCCAAAGCTCGTGCTGCAGGAGTAAAAGTGGTTCTCGCTTCTGGTCGACCTTTAGAAGGTATGCAAAGCAAATTAGACGAGCTTTCAATTAACGGCGAAGATGACTTTGTACTCTTTTACAACGGCTCTATGGTACAGAACGTTTCGACTAAAGAGATCATCCACAGCGAAATCAGTAACGGTAAAGCAGCGAAAGAAATCGCAACTCTTGCTAAGCAACTTGGTGGCTATGTTCATGCATTCAGCAAGGTTCATGGTTTAATCACCCCTGAAAACAATGAGTACACCGCTATTGAAGCGCGTATTAATGGTTTAGCAATTACCGAGTTCGACTTTTCTCAACTAGAAGACGACCACGAAATCATCAAAACCATGATTGTTGCAGAGCCAAACAAACTCACCGAAATCATCAGCAAGTTACCACAAGAGCTTAAAACTCAGTTTACTATCGTACAAAGTGCACCATTCTTCTTAGAGTTCCTAAACCCAAAATCAAACAAGGGTGTCGGTATTGAAGCGATAGCGAAACACTTAGGCATTAAATCGGAAGAAGTAATCTGCATGGGTGATGCTGAAAACGATCACCATATGCTTGAATATGCAGGCCTTGGCATTGCAATGGACAACGCAATGGAAGAAACCAAGAAACTGGCGGATCACATCACAGCGAGCAACGACGACCATGGTGTAGCTGTCGCGATTGAGAAGTTTATCTTCAACTCGTAAGCACTAGATAGAGCCCTCTACTTTATCTAACTCACCTAAAATACATTGATATAAAGAAGGCTGTGCATTGCACAGCCTTCTTTTTACATGAATCGTTCTACTTATTATTTTCTAGCCCAAGGCAGACGAAATGCCACCACACCAAACAAAATCAAGATTGGGAAACGTAACGTTTCAATAATAAATGAAGCAATACCACTGAAAGAGACAAAACTTCCTGCCCAGCTAATCAGCAGATTTCCCGCTAACAACATAGCCATCACTCCAAGAACGATCTTGAATGAGAACTGACCGACCAAAGGTTTCGAGTCTGTTAACGTAACTAGGCATGCAATCGTCATCAAAATCGCCACCCAGAATGAGAATGTTGGCAATGGCCATATCACCGTGAGAACAACCGACAGTAAGCACAATGCCCACCAAACACCTTTAGAACTTAATAAGGCACTGATATCTACATCCGGTTTCGCGTCTAATCTCACGATATGCCACGTCGCTAATGCACCTAATACTCCACCCATTAATACATCACTAAAAAACGCACTGCCTGAATAAGACTTAAATAGCATGATCCACAGCAGGCCAGCGAGCACTATCAGAATAGCTTTTTGCTCCAAGAGGCGATTTAGTTTCCAAAAGACTAACAAGGTTAAACTTACCCATAACGCAGCTAAGAGACTTGGGAAACTATACCCACTGCTCATCACTAACTTTAAAGTTGGAAGGTAGGCATGAGGACGAGGAAAGCCAAAACCTTGGTGGGCGATCAATGTCAGTAACGTTACAGATATCAAAGTGAAGCCAAACTTCAACGCGAAGTTACGGCCAAAATACCAAGCAATTAGCGGCAATATCACGATGAAAACCCATGGCTTCGCTAACGAGTCAGTTAAAAGCACAGTATTCGCAAACACGCTTGGCATCTTATCGAACTCGTTTTGGATCGACACAATCCAATTTAATTCAAATTGATGAACTTTGGGTGCTGCACCCACCAGCTCAGTCACATACGTCACCGGTTGGTCCGTCGCGGATAAAAACAGCTCGTTAATCTCAGACCACTGTTCTGGATAGCGGTACTGATGATCTTGCAATTCAGCAGGAGGAAGTAACATCGCTCGGCTGACTTCCACGCCGTAATGAGGCGCAAACCAAATCGGCAGCTCAAAGCCACCCAACTCATTTCGAGCTTTGTAGCTGATCACTTCAGAATCGGAGATACAATCAAACACGACGGCACTGTCGGTATAACCCAGCACATCACCGACCGTTACCGACAAACCCGCCTCTTCCCATGTTTCACGCTGCGCTGCTACGGCTGGCGATTCACCAGCAACGACAGTACCACCCGGAAGAGATAAATGACCTGTGATCAATTCGTCAACTAAAACGATTTGGTTATCAGCACGTACTACACACAAAGCGCCCGCAATATGGTCAGGCAAAATGTTATTAGCCCATGCGGAAGTAGCACTCAAAAGAGATAAAATAAAAACGAATAAATGTCGAATAATCAACGAATTTACCTAAAATAAAGGAAGAAGTTTAAGACTGCTAATGCATCACGTCTATTGTAATCAAAGCGGCACAAAATCGCTGTCTATGTTTTGCGCAGAGACTTCCTCATCCATTGAATGTGAGGAGTGAACCCCATTTTTTGATAGAAGTGCTTGGCAGGCGAATTAAAGTCCCAAACCTCTACAAAGACTTGTTCAACACCGTAATCATCAAAAGTAGCTTCAACTTTGCTAAACAACTTTTCAGCAATCGATTCTTTGCGATAATCAGGCAAGACAAACAGTTCATCTACACTCCCCATCGGCACTGGTTTACTTACCGTTGAGATAAGCTCACAAAAATGCCCAGAGATAAAGCCAACAATCAGCTCACCTTTTAATGCCACGTAGACTAAGCATTCAGGATCATCCAAGTAACGTGCAATGCTTTTTTCCTGCTCAATCTCTTCTGCCGTTTTAAAGTGCTCTGGGCTAGCGAGGTGATGGTGATGGTGGAGATCGAACATTAACTCGTTAAGATGTTCCAAATCCGTGTGCTTTGCGGCCCTTAAGGTGACATTCATGACTATTGTGCTTCTCAAACCAAATTAATATTTAAACTGAGTCTAGTTTACTTGCCGCGAGTATCTATACAAGTTATTGAATTAATTCATTGTTTGAAGTGCGTATTTTAGATACAAAAACGGCCACATTACGTGGCCATTCTGTTTAAATAATTTAGAATTAAACGAATATCTAGGCTTTAGCTTTATGCGCCGTTATCTTCTTTCTCTTCTTTGAGTTCAGCAAGCTGTTGTTCTAGTTCGATAAGTTTAATTTCAGCCTCAACTTCAGCAACTCGCTTTTCAGCATCGGTGCGATTATCTTGTGCTAAGCCATCAGCAGTCACTTGAGTTCTTTGAGCATTTCTTGCGTCATCCGTATCTTTCATCGAACCAGCTACGCCACCTGTCACACCTCCTAGTGCTGCACCTTTAACCGCTAAGCTTGCATCTCCTGTCAACGCTCCAGCCGTTGCTCCTATTAAGGCACCACCAATAGCACCACGATTACGCGCTGCATTTTCATTTTCGTTATCAGTGGCAGGAGATGCACAGCCAGAAAGAGTCACAATCAGTGTCGCTAAAAGAAAAGGTTTAGTGAATGTCATAGGTGTCTCGCTTTGGTTTCGTTTGGAATGAAGTCATCTTAAACAGAACACCTAACAACATAAATAAAGACCAGTTTAGATAATATATAACGGTTGGTTATGTATTAGTCGCTCAACACTTCAGGATTGGGAAACATTTGATTTATTAGTCACTCCGCAAAAACAAAAAGACGATCAGTAGGGCCGTCTCAATAACTCTTGTGACTGGGTGGTAAGCGTTAGCTCCTCGACCAAAATTTCTGAATATTTTCTGCGCTTGGAGGCGGTCTTACACCACAATCTCGATAGTGATTTTTATCACCAATCCCCAGTATTTTACCATTTCGTTCATCAATCATCGCAGCCACTTTAACACCGTCTCCAATATGCCGAGTCAACACGACAATTTCACTCGCTCTTTCAGATCTTACAGCGCCTAGGATTTGATATTCGTAGCGACCTTTCCTTGAATTAACGATCATCTTCGAGTTAATAGGGTCGGCTTCATACCCCACGCCCATATCAAAAACCGCTTGATAGAGATCGACGCCAGTCTTGGACACACATTTAAATATCTTGGGATGACTCAATGGCTCTAACAACACTCTACTCGCTTCATCCTTTGAAATACTGTCACTAGCAGCACCACTGACCAGTAAAGTAATCAATAAAAAGTAAACTCGCATAAAAAAGACCTCAATATGTGGGGTTCATAATGAGGTCATAGTAGACGAAATAGATAAGCGGATGAAGAAAGTAGAGTTTAGGTAAACCATCACGCTGGGTTATGCATAAATCAACAAGCCGAAGATCAAATTGCCCAAACAGCTAAGCCTATTTACCGAGCTTTTCAGCAATTTCAGTTAAGCTGGTAGGGTCGTCAATCGTCGAAGGTACCACGTACTGTTCACCTTCTGCGATCTGTCGAATAGTTCTACGCAAGATCTTACCTGAACGAGTTTTCGGTAATCTCTCTACCACTAAAGCTTGTTTGAAACAGGCAACAGCGCCGATTTCGTTACGAACCTTACCAACCAGTTCGGCTTGTAGCTCAATGCCATCTACTTTTATTCCGTCCTTTAGCACAACTAAGCCAAGCGGTAGCTGCCCTTTCAAGTCATCATGAATACCGACAACGGCACATTCTGCAATCGCGGGGTGACCACCAACGATCTCTTCCATTTCCCCAGTAGACAAGCGATGCCCTGCAACGTTGATCACATCATCAATGCGCCCCATGATAAACAAATATCCCTCATCATCGAGGTAGCCGCCATCACCGGAGACATAGTAACCCGGGAATTGGCTCAGATAGCCGGATTCAAATCGATCATGATTACGCCATACCGTGGGTAGACACCCGGGTGGCAACGGGCGTTTGAGCGCCACAAAACCTTGTTGATTGGGCAGAGCAAGCTCACCTAATTCATTAAGAATTTCTACTTGGTAACCGGGTACTGGCTTGGTTGAAGAACCCGCTTTTACAGGCAAAGATTCAAGCCCTGTCGGATTTGCAGAAATAGCCCAACCCGTTTCGGTTTGCCACCAGTGATCGATAACCGGTTTATTGGTATGAGACTCGACCCAATCCAATGTTGGCGGGTCCAAACGCTCTCCTGCCATAAAAATCGACTTGAGCGATGATAAGTCATATTTGGTAAGTAACTCGCCTTCGGGATCTTCTTTCTTGATTGCTCTAAATGCTGTAGGTGCAGAAAACAACACGTCCACTTTGTACTCTTCACACACACGCCAAAACGCTCCTGGATCGGGTGTTCTCACCGGCTTACCTTCAAACAGAATAGAGGTGCAACCGTGAATCAGTGGCGCATACACAATATAGGAATGCCCAACCACCCAACCCACGTCAGATGCCGCCCAAAAAACACCATCTTGCGGCATATCGTAGATAGTGCTCATCGAGTACTTCATCGCGACCGCGTGACCACCATTATCACGGACTACGCCTTTCGGCTTACCGGTGGTTCCCGATGTATAGAGGATATATAAAGGATCGGTTGCCAAAACGGGAACGCAGCTATGTGGCAGAGAATCCGCAACGGCCTGCTGCCAGAGTACATCTCTATCTTGGTTCAGTTCAGCCAGGCATTGCTCTCTTTGGAATAGCACGACTTTTTCTGGTTTCCAACGGCTGTCCATGATCGCTCTGTCGACCATTGGCTTATATGGCAGAACCTTGTTTATCTCGATCCCACAAGACGCTGTAATCAACACTTTTGGTTCAGCATCTTCGATACGAACTGCTAATTCATGAGGGGCAAAGCCACCAAACACCACTGAGTGCACCGCACCGAGTCGAGCACAGGCCAGCATGGCCATAGCCGCTTCCGGAATCATTGGCATATAAATCACCACACGATCGCCTTTGGTCACGCCCTGTGTTGCCAACATGCCTGCGACTTTTGCCACTTGGTCACGTAATTTGTTGTAAGTGTAGGACGACTGAGTACCCGTTACAGGCGAGTCGTAAATCAACGCCACTTTATCACCGCGACCATTTTCACAATGATAATCCAGCGCCAACCAACACGTATTCATCACCCCATCAGGAAACCAACGTTCAATACCGTTATCATCAGTTTGTAATATCGTTTTCGGTGACTCAAACCAATCTATCGCTTGTGATTGTGTTTCCCAAAACGAATTAGGGTCTTCCCTCGCCCATTGGTACTCGGTGATATAGTCTGTTTTTCTGTTCATTCGATTCGTAGCAGACATAGTGCCTCCTCCATGATTAATCCATTAGTCCAAGCGCCTTGCTTTTGGCTGTTCACTTGGGTGCACTCTTTTCTCAGCGTTGTGTTCGTGGATATTTAACCGTTCACGACAATTGCTTTACTTAGGAAAAGGCACACGGATGGCACCTTCCATGATCACTCGGGCACTACGACTCATTATCGCCCGTTCTATTTTCCAACCGCTTTCCGTCTGAATAGCTTTAGCACCCACTTTTAAGGTTCCTGATGGATGACCAAAGGTAACAAAATCTCGGGAACCCTCACCGACTGCCAAGTTCACTAACGTACCTGGCACACTCGCCGCTGAAGCAATGGCGACCGCAGCCGTACCCATCATGGCGTGATGCAGTTGTCCCATAGACAAAGCACGCACCAGAAGATCAGTATCTTCGGCAGCGACCGATTTACCACTGGAAGCTTGGTACGCTTGAGGCTTAGCAACAAACGCGACTTTAGGTGTGTGTTGGCGTGATTCAGCTTGTTCTAAAGAATCAATCAGCCCCATCGCTACTGCACCATGTGCTCGGATGGATTCAAACAGAGCCAAAGCTTTGGCATCACTATTGATATCAGATTGAAGCTCTGTACCTTGATAACCAACCGATTCAGCATCAACAAAAATGGTTGGTATCCCTGCATTGATGTATGTTGCTTTGATGCAGCCCAATTCGGGAACATCTAAAAAATCGACAACATTCCCTGTAGGGAACATAGAGCCATTCGCATCGGCTGGATCTAGAAAATCGACTTGGATCTCAGCCGCAGGAAAAGTCACACCATCAAGCTCAAAGTCACCTAACTCTTGGACTTCACCATTGGTGATAGGCACATGAACAATAATGGTTTTTTGG
Source organism: Vibrio sp. OPT24 (assembly GCF_015163545.1). Lineage (NCBI taxonomy): Bacteria > Pseudomonadati > Pseudomonadota > Gammaproteobacteria > Vibrionales > Vibrionaceae > Vibrio > Vibrio sp. OPT24. Next base: position 693,074 of record NZ_JADDYI010000048.1, on the reverse strand, counting down.
ATGTTCACTTGCCATACTCGCACCTCAACAACACCGTTTTCAGGGATACGAGTCAAGTCAACCAAGCCACTATGAATAGCGAACGGACCGACCGCTGCAGACAAGTTCCCACAGTTACCACTCCAATCGACAAACGGCTTGTCTATCGCAACTTGGCCGAATAGGTAGTCAACATCGTGATCGGCTTTACTGCTTTTCGAAACAATCACGGCTTTACTGGTACTCGATGTTGCACCACCCATACCATCGGTTTGCTTACCATAAGGATCTGGGCTGCCAATGACTCTCAACAACAATGTATCTCTCGCTTCTCCGGCGACTTGCGCAGCTTTAGGTAAGTCACTTAGGTTGAAGAAAACGCCTTTGCTTGTACCACCCCGCATATAGGTTGCAGGTACTTTTATCTGTTTGATGTTCATAACCAGTTCCTACTGTGCAAGAAAGTCTTTGGCAAAACGCTGCAATACACCACCAGCGCTGTACACGTTCACTTCGTCTGCAGTGTCTAGTCGACAGGTCACGGGAACATCAAGCTTTTCACCGTTTTTACGAGTAATGACTAGAGCCAAATCAGAACCTGCTTGGATGTCACCATAAACGTCGTAAAGCTCGGTACCGTCCAATTCTAAAGTGTTTCGATTGGTCCCCGCTTTGAATTGCAAAGGCAGCACGCCCATGCCAACCAAGTTGGTTCTGTGAATTCGTTCAAACCCTTCAGCCACAATCACTTCAACACCCGCTAAGCGCACACCTTTGGCAGCCCAATCACGTGATGAACCTTGTCCATAATCCGCACCCGCCACGACAATCAAAGGCTGTTTACGGTTCATGTAGGTTTCTATCGCTTCCCACATTCGCGTAACTTGCCCATCGGGTTCAACTCTTGCCAATGAACCTTGCACGACTTCCCCAGCGTCCTTCACCATTTCATTAAACAGCTTAGGGTTGGCGAATGTTGCTCGTTGCGCGGTTAAGTGATCACCTCGATGAGTCGCATAAGAGTTAAAGTCTTCTTCTGGCACTTCCATTTTCGCCAAGTACTCACCTGCCGCACTCGAAGCGAGAATCGCATTTGAAGGTGATAGATGATCCGTGGTGATGTTGTCGCCAAGAATCGCTAACGGTCTCATACCTGAAAGGCTTCGTTCACCCGCAAGAGCTCCTTCCCAATAAGGTGGTCTGCGAATATAGGTACTTTTAGGTCTCCAATCATAAAGCGGTTCAGTAGTCACCTGCTCTTCGTCTGGCTGGAACATTTTCACGTAGATTTGTTGGAATTGCTGAGGCTTAACATGCTCACCGACAACCGCATCAATTTCGGCATCACTTGGCCACAAATCACTTAGATAGATTGGCTTACCATTGCTGTCATTACCTAAGCTGTCTTTCTCGATATCAAAGCGAATCGTGCCTGCCAAGGCATAAGCAACCACCAATGGCGGTGAGGCTAAAAACGCTTGTTTAGCATAAGGATGAATTCGACCATCGAAATTTCGATTCCCAGATAACACAGCGGTTGAATACAGGTCGCGGTCGGTGATTTCTTGTTGGATTTTAGGATCTAAGGCCCCGCTCATTCCGTTACAGGTAGTGCACGCATAGCCCACGATACCAAAACCAAGCTGTTCCAACTCAGGAAGCAAACCTGCAGATTCAAGATAGAGCTTGGCAACTTTAGAACCCGGAGCAAAAGAGGTTTTCACCCATGGCTTACGAACTAACCCAAGCTGATTCGCCTTCTTAGCCACCAATGCTGCGGCGACTACGTTTCTTGGATTACTGGTGTTTGTACAAGAAGTAATTGCAGCAATAATCACAGCACCATCGGGCATTTGTTCATCGCTATATTTCGCCGAATGTTGTTCTTTCCACGATGATTGGCTAATGTCTTGTTTGGCAAGTTCACTGGTTGGTAAACGACGATGGGGATTGGATGGCCCTGCAAGGTTGCGCTCAACTTTAGACAAATCAAACTCAAGCACACGCTCGTATTGAGCGGAATCTAAATCATCGGCCCATAAGCCAGTTTGCTTAGCGTATAGCTCAACTAACTCAACCTGTTCAGGCTCGCGTCCTGTCAGCTTTAGGTATTGTATGGTCTGTTCATCGATATAGAACATACCTGCTGTCGCGCCGTATTCTGGCGTCATATTCGATATAGTTGCGCGGTCACCAATGGTCAGTGCACGAGCCCCTTCACCGAAGAACTCTAAATAACTGGAAACCACTCTCTGATTACGAAGAAACTCTGTAATCGCAAGCACAATATCCGTTGCGGTTATCCCTTCTTGTCGTTGACCCGTCAGTTTAACGCCCACGATATCAGGCAAGCGCATCATCGATGGACGACCGAGCATCACAGTCTCGGCTTCCAAACCACCTACACCTATTGCAATAACACCCAGAGCATCAACATGAGGAGTATGACTGTCGGTGCCGACACAGGTATCAGGAAACGCGATTCCTTCTTTAGATTGAATCACTGGAGACATTTTCTCCAAGTTAATCTGGTGCATAATTCCATTACCCGCAGGAATCACACTCACGTTTTTAAACGCGGTTTTACACCATTCAATAAAATGAAAACGGTCTTCGTTTCTGCGCTCTTCAATCGCGCGGTTTTTATCAAATGCTTCGTTATCAAACCCGGCATGTTCCACAGCCAAAGAGTGATCAACAATCAGTTGAGTTTCGACCACTGGGTTCACCTTGGCAGGGTCTCCGCCTTGGTCGGCAATCGCGTCTCTTAATCCAGCCAAATCTACTAGGGCTGTTTGACCAAGAATGTCATGACACACCACACGCGCAGGATACCAAGGGAAATCAAGGTCACTCTTGCGTTCAATGATCTGTTTTAAGCTGTCTTCAAGGATTTCAGGATCACAGCGTCTTACTAATTGCTCTGCCAATACTCTCGACGTATAAGGCAAGGTTTTATAACTGCCCGGAGATATCGCTTCTACCGCTTCGCAAGCATCGAAATACTCTAAATGAGTTCCGGGTAAAAGTTTCCGGTACTGATTTTTATCAAGGTACTGAGCTTGTTCAAGTTTTACATCAGACATACATCCACCATTATCTGTTAAATTCTATTCGTTGGTTCTTGAGGCCTTGTCGTATGAAGACGGAAGTCACCTCAAGACATAAGTCGGCTCGTTATAGAGGGCTAACGTAGATGAATAGGTAACCATTTTTGATGCTCTGGCCCGGTGTAGTCTGCACTTGGACGAATGATGCGATTGTTTTCTCTTTGTTCGAACACATGCGCCGTCCAACCTGTAAGGCGGCTCATCACAAAGATCGGAGTAAACAATTTGGTTGGGATGTCCATGAAGTGATATGCCGATGCATGGAAGAAGTCAGCATTACAGAACAAGCCTTTCTCGCGCTTCATAACCGCTTCAACACGCTCTGAAACGGCGTAAAGCTGTTTATCACCGACATCTTGAGCTAGCTCTTTTGACCAACGCTTGATTAGAGCATTTCGTGGGTCGCTTTCACGATAAATGGCATGACCGAAGCCCATGATTTTGTCTTTGTTAGCAAGCATCTGCATGATGTTAGTTTCTGCTTCATCGGCGGTTTTCCAATCTTGGATCATTTCCATTGCCGCTTCATTCGCACCGCCATGTAAAGAACCTCTTAGTGTGCCAATTGCTGCTGTAACGCACGAATGAATATCTGACAGTGTTGATGCACAGACACGGGCAGCAAAAGTAGATGCGTTAAACTCATGCTCTGCGTAAAGCGTTAGAGAACAGTGCATTACCTGCTTATGCAGTTCACTCGGCGCTTTATCTGTTAGCATTTTCAAGAAGTAGCCACCCAGACAGACTTCGCTTTGATCTTCAGTATCAATGCGCACGCCATCGTGGCTAAAGCGATACCAATAACAAATAATCGCAGGGAAAAGCGCAAGCATTCGTTCGGTCGCGAACAGTTGCTCAGAGAAGTCAGACTCTTGCTCTAGATTACCTAACATTGAACAACCCGTTCTCATCACATCCATTGGGTGAGCGTCTGCAGGAATAAGCTCTAGTGCTGCTTTCAAAGGTTGAGGTAAGCCGCGTAGACCAACCAACAATGTTTTGTAATCGTCTAGCTCTTTGGCATTGGGTAAGTGACCTCTTAGTAGCAGGTGCGCCACTTCTTCGAACTGAGCGTGATTAGCAAGATCGGTAATATCATAACCACGGTAGGTTAAGCCGGTTCCTGATTTTCCTACCGTACATAGCGCCGTAGTTCCCGCACTCTGACCACGTAGACCAGCACCACCGATTGCAGGTGCGCTTGCTGGTTTGCTTTCGGGTTTTTCGCTTTGTTGTTGGTTTTCTGTTGAAGCCTTTTCGACAGCTGCTTTATCACTCAAAGATACAGACATGATGAACTCCTTTTCTGTATTAGCCGCCTGCACTCTTTGGTGCTGCCTGTTTATATGTCCGATGATCTTTATCATCGGTACTGGATATGGCGACTAACCATTTCACGTTATTGGATTAAGTTGATTTTGGATTAATTGAAACGGGATTTACCCTTCACTTGAAAACAACTGATCAAGCTTGTTTTCGTAGTCGTGGTAATTCAGGTGTTCGTAAAGCTCTTTACGGGTTTGCATTGAATCCAACAGAGCTTCTTGATTGCCTTCAACTAACAAGTGCTTGTAAACATTCTCCGCCGCTTTGTTCATCGCACGGAACGCACTCAATGGATAAAGCACCATGTCGACACTTGATTGGGCCAACTCGTTACAGTTGTAGAGTGGCGTTTGGCCAAACTCAGTGATGTTCGCAAGAATAGGCACGTGCTTACCCGTTGCTGATTTCAACGCCGCCGAGAACTTCACGTATTGGTCTAGCTGATTCATCGCCTCAGGGAAAATCATGTCAGCGCCCGCTTCAACACACGCAATCGCTCGTTCAATCGCACTATCAATACCTTCAACCGCCAATGCATCCGTACGCGCCATAATCACAAAGCTCTCATCGGTTCTAGCATCGGTTGCCGCTTTGACTCTATCGACCATCTCTTGCTGGCTAACAATCGCTTTATTTGGTCGATGACCACAGCGTTTCTGGGCCACTTGATCTTCCATATGAATTGCAGCTGCGCCTGCCTTCTCCATAGCGCGAATGGTACGTGCAATATTAAATGCGCCACCAAAACCCGTATCGATATCCACCAGCAAAGGCAAATCACACGCATTGGTAATACGTTCAACATCCACCAACACATCGTTCAATGTGGTGATACCTAAATCAGGCAAACCATAAGACGCATTGGCGATGCCTCCACCAGATAGGTAAATAGCTTGATGCCCCAAGTTCTTTGCCATCATCGCGCAATACGGATTCACCGTACCGACGATCTGCAATGGGTCGTTGTCTTGCACAGCTTGTCGGAACTTTGCTCCTGCTGATAACTTCATAATGACGCTCCCTGTTAATTGTTTATTTCTAGCTAACCTTTAAGACTTGCGGCTTTTGGTTATCGCCAGCACTGATCCGCTGACAGATTCCAATGGTCGCTTAATCAAGATCTTTGGATTGAATTTGTTGTTCTATCAGTAATCGACTGCCCGAGATGTGTCGTCGCATTAGCATTTCTGCTAGCTCTTCATCGCGATTACGAATCGCTTGTAGGATGTATTTGTGTTCATCGAGCGCCTCTTTTGGTCGAGACTGAGCCCTAGGCGATTGATAGCGGTACATTCGTAATAGGTGATAAAGCTCGTCACACAACAGCGAAATGAGTTTGCTGTTACGACTCGCTTTGATAATGCGGTAATGGAAATCGAAGTCGCCATGTTGATGGAAGTATGATGAACCTTCGACTTCATCGATATGTTTAGAATGTGTCGACAATAAGCCTTCAAGCCCAATCAACTCATCTTGTGTGATGTGCCTCGCAGCTAATCGCGCAGCCATACCTTCCAATGCTTCTCTCACCGCGTACAGCTCTAGCAGTTTCTCTGCAGAAAAGGTAATAACTCGAGCTCCGACATGAGGAATACGTTCGATCAGGCCAAGCCCTTCGACCCGCATTATCGCTTCACGCAAAGGACCTCGACTTACCTCGAAGCGTTTAGCCAGTTCAGGCTCCGAGATCTTACTGCCCGGTGCTAATTCACCGTTAACAATCGCCTCAACGAGATACTCTGTCAGATTTTCCGACTTGGTGTTTTCTTTGTCGCTCACACGTGTTTTCTTGTTGGCACTTAAGGTGAGATCTTTTATCGCAGTATTCATATTCACGCTGCTCACTTCTGATTGCCGACCCTAACTGTCAACAATTTCATAACATGAACATAAAATACACGATCAAATTGTCGACAATCAAGTAGATTGTCGACAATTTAGACTAAGGTAGTATTTTTTATAAACAACAAAACTTGCTAAAAAGGAACGATAAATAACTTAAATATTTGTTTTTTATGAATATAATAAGAAAATAGCCCTTAAACCCCCTGCCTATTCCAAAATGATTTAAAAACGATGTGTCGACAACTTACAGCCGAACTAGTCAAACGCAGCTCATTTTCCGCATAGGCACCTGCTCGCCAGCATACAGAGACAAAGAAGACGGCTGATGTGCCCTTCTTTTTATGTCTCACAGCGAATAGTGACATTAATCCCTCCCCGTAAACTTTATGAACTTTATTCACCCAATGTTCTTTATTCTCAATATCGCCGCATTAAAGACAATTCATTAACACATCGTTAACTTTAACCTTACCTGCTAAGCAATGTCCTACTCGTGTTTAGCAGCTATATATAAAACATAAGTTTCTCTCCATTGAAGAGATCCCCTACATAAGGAACGTGAACCATGTTCAAGGCACTGAAACCTACTCTTGCGGCTTCTATTATCGCAGCTACCTTTTCTTTCAACACTTTTGCTGCTGACGTAGAGAAAATCCACTTCCTAATCCCTGGCGGCGCTGGTGGAGGTTGGGATATGACAGCTCGTGGTACGGGTGATGTATTGGTCAAATCAGACATCGTAGAAAATGTCTCTTTCCAAAACTTGTCTGGTGGTGGTGGCGGTAAAGCTATTGCTCATCTAATCGAAACCGCTAAGCGTCAGGAAGATACACTGATGGTTAACTCGACTCCTATCGTTGTACGCTCGTTGACCGGGATTTTCCCTCAATCTTTCCGAGATCTAACGCCAGTTGCTGCAACCATTGCCGACTACGGTGCAATCGTGGCGTCTACGGATTCTAAATACAACTCCTGGAAAGACGTGGTTAAAGAATTTGAAGCTAATCCCCGTAAAGTAAAAATTGCAGGCGGCTCAGCTCGTGGCAGTATGGACCATCTAGTAGTCGCTGCAGCGTTTAAAGGCGAAGGTTTCGACGCTAAGAAAGTACGTTACATCGCCTATGATGCAGGTGGTAAAGCGATGGCTGCTCTACTATCTGGCGAAACACAGCTGCTTTCGACAGGCCTTGGTGAAGTGCTAGAGATGTCTAAATCGGGTCAAGTTAAAGTGCTTGCAGTCACGGCACCAAAACGACTTGATGCTGCACCAAACATCCCGACGCTCACGGAATATGGCAACGAAACCGTATTTGCTAACTGGCGTGGTTTCTTTGCAGCTCCAGGCACGAGCCAAGCAAAGATTGATGAATGGAATGTAGCGCTTGGCAAGATGTACAAGACCGACGAATGGCAGGTGGTTCGTGACCGTAATGGTTGGATTGACAACTACAAAGCTGACAAAGACTTCTACGCCTTCCTAGAAGATCAAGAAAAGCAAATGGGCGACCTCATGCGTGAGCTTGGTTTCTTGAAATAACCAAGACTAGAGAGGGTATCTTACCCATACCCTCTTCACTATTCTCTTGTTTCGCCGTACATGAGTTAACTTCAAACTCCTTTGTTTATCCGTATCGAATTACTAAAACTTGTCGAATCGTTGTAGACGCAAGTGGCTTGAACATTAAGCACTGTAATCCGCTTACCTTAGGTTAGTGATCCCAGACATTATTCATTAACTCGCTCATGTACGGTTTTTTACTTTTCTATACCACCCTAAACGGAGTTGGATATGTCGGACCTACCAACCAAATTTTTAAGTAAAGAATACTTGCTATGTCGCGATCGCGTCGGGGCAATAATTTTTTTACTCGTGTGCCTTTGCTACGGCTATCAAACCACACTCATTCCCCTTTTCCCTGGCGACGAGTACGAACCCTTTACGGCTCGCACATTACCAACATTACTAACCATTGCAGGTATTGGTTTATCGTTAGTATTGCTTGTCACCGGACAAGTAGACAAAGACAGCGGAGCTATTTCTGACTTTGATTGGAAACTACTGATTGGCTTTTTAGTATTGATGGCACTGTACGGTGTTGGTCTTACTTACCTTGGCTTTGTTCTGGCAACGAGCTTCTTCTTGCTTGCTGGCTTTTACTTATTGGGTGAACGCCGTAAAGCTGTTTTATTTGGCGCGTCGTTTCCTTTCGTTATCGCGTTCTTTCTTCTATTAACTCAAGGCTTAGATATCTACCTAGAGCCTGGTTTAATCTTCACTCTTTGGTAGGGATAACATTATGTTAGATGGAATTTTACAAGGGCTTTCGACCGCTGTGATGCCAATGAACATCATGATGGTCATCGTGGGTTGCTTCGTCGGTACCTTTATCGGGATGCTTCCGGGATTAGGACCAATTTCAGCCATTGCGTTGATGATCCCTATTACATACGGCTTAGACCCTTCTTCTGGCCTCATCTTAATGGCTGGTGTGTATTACGGCGCGGTTTTTGGTGGATCTACGTCATCAATCTTAATCAATGCTCCAGGTTGTTCTTCAACGGTCGTCACCGCGTTCGATGGCTACCCAATGGCGCAGAAAGGACAAGCGGGTAAAGCACTCGCACTCGCGGCTTACTCTTCTTTCACTGGTGGCACGCTCTCAGCCATTATGCTGTTGATTGCAGCGCCAGCACTCGCAAGCGTGTCATTGAGCTTTCAGTCTTCTGACTACTTCGCACTAATGCTACTAGGTTTATCAGCCGTAGCCGCATTTGCAGGCCCTGGTCAAGTGGTGAAGGCGTGGATGATGACTATCCTAGGCTTAATGCTTTCCACCGTTGGAATCGATAAAGGCGTTGGTGTTGAGCGATTTACTTTTGGCTTAACCGATCTAATGGATGGCTTTAGCTTTTTACTATTGGCAATGGCAACGTTTGCTCTAGGTGAGACTTTAATGGGTATTTTAAAACCAGAAAAAGACACTAGCGGCGAAGAAAGCCAGAAAATGGCCGATATTGGCAGTATGAAAGTGACCAAAGAAGAGTTTAAAGAAGTCGCCCCCGTTTCGATTCGCTCTTCGATCCTAGGTTTCTTTACTGGTGTTTTACCCGGTGCTGGCGCAACCATTGCCGCTTTCTTGAGTTACGGTATGGAGCGAAGCTTGGCACCGAAAGACAAACAGAAAGAATTTGGTAAAGGCAGTATCCGTGGTCTTGTTGCTCCTGAATCAGCAAACAACGCAGCTTCAAGTGGTTCATTCGTTCCGCTACTGACGCTTGGTATTCCCGGCTCTGGTACTACCGCAATCATGCTTGGTGCCCTAATCGCTTACGGTATTCAACCGGGACCTCGATTATTCGTTGAGCACCCAGATGTATTTTGGTCTGTAATTATCTCAATGTACTTTGGCAACATTGTACTGGTTATTTTGAATCTACCGCTTATCCCTTACATATCTAAACTGCTTGCTGTACCAAGAACGGTGCTATTACCAATGATACTGTTCTTCTCTATCACAGGTGTCTATTTGGTGTCGTTCAACACGATGGATGTGTTTGTGATGTTAATCGTCGCGATAGCTGCTATAGCACTGAGGTTAGCAAACTTCCCTCTCGCACCATTACTGCTTGGGTTTATTTTAGGAGGCTTGATGGAAGAGAACTTAAGACGTGCGTTGATGATCAGCGATGGCGAGTTAAGCTTCTTGTGGGAACGTCCAATTACAATGACTTTCACTATTTTAGCGGTGCTCGTGTTAAGCAGCCCTATACTCCTCAAGTTATTTCAAAAATTTAAAGCTAAACCCGTAGAAGCATAATCTCACGTTACTAAAAAGCCCTAACAGACATTTGTCCTGTTAGGGCTTTTCTGATGCACGACCTTCTAACTAACAACTCGTGAGTTATCTATATCATTTGTATGTCGCTTCAATTCATCAAGCTCACATGCTTCTAAACGCTTAGATGCTCCTTAAAGAATGTTAAGCTACGACTCCAAGCCAGTTCGGCCTCTTGCTCGGCATAACGCCCTGTCGAATCGTTATGAAAGCCATGGTTCACACCTTCGTAAACGTAAGCGGTGTAATCAACTTCATTCAGTTTTAGACGTTTCTCATAATCCGGCCATGTACTGTTTACTCTCTTGTCTAACTCAGCAAACTGAAGCATCAGCGGGCCTTTCACTCTTTCGCGAATTTCATCAGCCGCAGGTGTACCATAGAAAGGCACTCCAGCATTGAGCTTTTCAGGTATCGTAGCAGCAAGCATGTTTACCACATAACCACCATAACAGAAGCCAACCGCACCAAGTTTCCCATTGCTGAGTTCATGATCTTTCAAGAACAGCGCAGCTGCTATGAAGTCCTCTTCAAGCTTAGACTTGTCCATTCCTTTCTGCATGCTTCTCCCTTCATCATCGTTTCCTGGGTAACCACCGATAGGGAATAAAGCGTCAGGTGCAAACGCAATGAAACCTTGCGCAGCTAAGCGCCTCGCAACATCTTTGATGTACGGGTTTAGACCTCTGTTCTCATGCACCACAAGAACAACGGGAGCCGTACCTTGAAGATCTTTAGGTACAACCAAATAACCTTGGCACTCTCCATGCCCCTTGGGAGACGAAAACTGAGCGTAGCTCGCCGTTATAGAAGGATCGTTAAATGAAACTTGCTCGGCGAGTGCGTAATTAGGAATCAAAGCACTGGTTAATGTGGACATAGTAAAACCAAGTACAGCAAGGCCACCAAGCCTACGCATAAATTCTCTTCTGTCGATTACCCCATGAGCATATTCGTCATACCAATCAAAAGCTTCCTGAGGGATAGGTCTTTGATCTTGTCCTAAATTCGCGTTTTTAACTCGTTTTTCCATTGTCATTCCCTTGTTCAAAAATAAAAAGTCACAGATTTATGATTATAGACTGTGACAATTAGTTCAATTTACATTCTCATCAAACGAAACGTCTTCTATGAAAGATCATATATTTAATAAACAAAATAAATACTTAGTGATAGTCTAGTCACAATTCCGTTACAAAATAACCAGAAGGAACGAAATTATAATGCAACTCGATTGGTCTTTGCTTTTGGATTGGCTCATCTTATTTACAGCAGGTGTTAGCGGTGGTGTACTTAACTCCATCGCTGGTGGCGGCAGTTTCATCACATTTCCAGCTCTGTTATTCGCTGGTGTCCCTCCGATAGCCGCTAATGCGACCAACACCTTTGCCTCATGTGCGGGCTACATCAGTGGTGCATATGCACTTAGACACGAGATTAAATCAGGTACTAAGCAGCTCAAGATCGTCATCACTTTGTGTGTAGTTGGTGGGGGTATCGGTGCGTTTTTATTGCTACACACACCAGAAGCATTGTTTACTCAATCCGTTCCTTGGTTACTGCTTTTTGCAGCACTTCTTTTTACTTTCGGTGGAACACTTAATCAATGGCTTAAGAAACTCACAGCTAAACACAAACACGCCAACAGCGCTGGAGCATTATTTTCTGCTTTGATGTTACTTATCGTGTGTGTTTATGGTGGTTATTTTAATGCAGGATTAGGCATTGTGACATTGAGTTACTTGGCACTGGCTGGATATACCAATATCAATGTGATGAATGGCATCAAACTGTTGGTGTCGGCATGCGCGTCACTCGCGGCAATCGTGTTCTTTATCGTGAATGGTTCGATTGATTGGCCATCAGGCATAGCTGTCTTATTTGGGACATTGGTCGGTGGTTACTATTCAGCTAAAATCTCTCGTCGTATCCCACAACAGTATGTCCGTACTACTGTGATCATCGCTAGCTTTTTGATCACCGCTTACTTCTTCTATGCTAACTAGGTTTTATATCAACTAGCTTTTATTCAAATTACTTCGTACAGTAATCACGCCTTTCGTTAGCAAAACACAACGTAAATCGTTAAGCATGAAGAAGTGACAAATCCCCTCAATTGGTTATTTTACGCCCTATAAAATAGCCAAGCTAAAATGTGTGAGGCGAGTTTGTCAATTAGTAAATTTGATAACAATTTAGACTGTTTTTTAGCCTTTATTCCAATAGACATGGGATAATTCTCCTGTCGAAAGTGAGACTTCATTAGGAGGCGTTATGAACATTAAACTCGGTCATGTCATGTCATCAAGTCGACTCATTTGCTTTGTCGCTTTTCTTGCTGCCACATTCGCGTGGATCCTAAAGATGCCCGCTCTGTTTTCTGTGTCAGCGCTATTCTTACTGATCAGCGCCATTGTCTATGTCGTTGACCTTTGGAAGAATCAAAGAAAGCACCGCGAAGCTTAAGGCTCAAGAACAATAAGCTTTAGACGGATTTAATAGTTATACGTATTAAAAAGGAGCGCTTAGGCTCCTTTTGTGTTTTTCGCTTGTCTAATTAGGCGCATTAATTATCTACGCCTTATCTAACGGCGGCTAACAATGCCATTTTTTAAAGACGGCTCTTGCTAACGGCGAAAGTTACGACCGTTACCGCCTCGGCGTTCTTTAAATGCAGATGCAGCTTTAGCTTGAGAAGCGTGGATAGACTCAACCGTCAACTCCATTGGTTCACGAGGTTCTAACCCGTGACGGAACGTGCGTGAGCGTGGTGGCATCTGATACTCAATATCTGAAGCTTTAGGCATACGCTTAAAACGGTAAAGGTAGAAGTTTTCAACCTTCTCACGAGCCCATTCTGTCTTCTTCAGGTATTTAACCGCACTTGCTACCGTTGGTTTAGTATTAAAGCAGTTCATGCGCATTGCTGCATCCAAAATTTCCCAACCATAGTGATCGACTAACTCAGTAATCATGGTTTCAAGCTTTAAGCCATGTAGAGGGTTGTTTTGTTGCAGTTCGATTCTTTCTTCTTCAGTCATAACATTACCTTTTTCAAGGCAGCTCACGGCCTTGAATATACTCTAGAACACCGTCATCACTGACCGCTTCTAGCTCAATCATTTGGGCATTATTTCCATTGCCCTTGTTTATGTCTTTATGATGGCATAAAGCATGTGCGTTATCCTATTTATCTTTTCATTTAATTTCAAAATGGTTATTTAACGTCCAGATCATCATTAACAGCACTTTAGTTAAGCAATAGCGCATACGCTATTAACTGGCAGACGTATTCGATGCGTTAATGAGTAAAAGAGCCTATAAACACGCTTGGTCACTGAATGAGGTGATGGCCTATATAGAAGCAAACACTGGTTGAATGTTTGACCCAGAGTGGGTTGAAGCGCCTAAACAAAACCTAGACAGCTTTATGTCCATTCGAGATCAATACAACGACGATGTACAACCACATATCATGACCGCCTAAGCGATAATTAGTTGTGTGTTTGAAGTGACCATCTAAAAATACGCAAACCAACAAAAAAGGATGCCACTGAGGCATCCTTTTGTTTTCTAGTTTGCAGCTGAAAGAACAAATTTGTTCTCTACTGATTCTAACTAACGATTATACGTCGTAAGTTGTAGAAGCAGTGTCGCCGCCTGTACCAGTCCAGTTTGTGTGGAAGAATTCACCACGTGGACGGTCAGTACGCTCGTAAGTGTGAGCACCGAAGTAGTCACGTTGAGCTTGTAGAAGGTTCGCTGGAAGACGAGCTGTTGTGTAGCCGTCTAGGAACGTTAGTGCAGAAGTCATACATGGCATTGGGATGCCTGATTCCATAGACTTAGCTGCAACTTTACGCCAAGCGCCCATGCAGTTGTCTAGGATGCCTTTGAAGTATGCATCTGAACCTAGGAATGCGATCTCTGGGTTCGCTTCATAAGCATCACGAATGTTGCCTAGGAATGCAGAACGGATGATACAACCGCCACGCCACATAAGTGCAACGTTACCGTAGTTTAAATCCCAGCCGTTTTCGTTCGACGCTTCACGCATTAGCATGAAACCTTGAGCGTAAGAGATGATCTTAGAAGCCAGTAGAGCCTGACGGATTGCATCAACCCACTCTTGCTTATCGCCTTCAACTGGAGCAACTGTCTTGCCGAACAGTTTCTCAGCTTCAACACGTTGATCTTTAAGTGCAGATAGGCAACGAGAGAATACAGACTCAGTGATTAGAGTCAGTGGGATACCCATGTCTAGTGCATTGATGCCTGTCCATTTGCCCGTACCTTTTTGGCCAGCAGTGTCTAGGATCTTCTCAACTAGTGCTTCACCGTCTTCATCTTTGTAGCCAAGGATGTCAGCAGTGATTTCTACTAGGTAGCTATCTAGCTCAGTTTTGTTCCAGTCAGCAAATACAGCCTGCATTTCGTCGTGGTTCATACCTAGGCCATCTTTCATGAACTGGTATGCTTCAGTGATAAGCTGCATGTCACCGTATTCGATGCCATTGTGAACCATCTTAACGAAGTGACCAGCACCGTCGTTACCAACCCAATCACAGCAAGGCTCACCTGCGTCAGTTTTCGCAGAGATACCTTGGAAGATAGGCTTAACCGCTTCCCAAGCTTCAGGAGAACCGCCTGGCATGATAGAAGGACCGAAACGAGCGCCTTCTTCACCACCAGAAACACCCGTACCGATGAAGTGGATGCCTTTCTCGCGAAGAGCAGCAACACGACGGTTAGTGTCTGGGAAGTTAGTGTTACCACCATCAATGATGATGTCGCCTTTGTCTAGAAGTGGGACAAGCTTGTCGATGAACGTGTCTACAACGTCACCAGCACGAACCATAAGCATCACTTTACGTGGCGCTTCTAGCTTCTCAACTAGCTCTTCTAGAGAGTATGCACCAACAATGTTAGTACCTTTAGCTGGGCCTTCTAGGAACTCGTCTACTTTCGCAGCAGTACGGTTGTGAGCCACAACTTTGAAGCCGTGGTCGTTCATGTTTAGGATAAGGTTCTGACCCATTACTGCTAGGCCAATTACACCGATATCACCTTTCATTATTTATATCTCCTTGCGGCTATTCGCACTTATGCGATAGCACTTGCTGCATTTGAATCTAGGAACCACTCTGTTTCGCCAGTTTTAGACTGGATTTTCGCTGCCGGGTAAGGCAGTTCTGAAGCAGGAGTTGTATGAATTTCTTTAACGATCTCGACTTTACCTGCGCCAAGCACTAGGTAGCTGATTCGTTTTGCTGCTTCTAAAACTTTCGCTGTTTTAGAAATACGGATCTGACCCGACTCTGGGTGAGAAGCTAATACAGATAGGTTCTCATCTTGGTAGTCAGTTACACCCGGGAATAATGAAGCTGTGTGGCCGTCTGCGCCAACACCTAGCAGAATCCAATCGAATACGGGCGTGCCGTTTTCAGTTGGAATCACGTCTGCCATCTCTTTTGCGAAACGCTCAGCTTCTGCTTTAGGCTCATCTTCACCACGGATGCGGTGGATGTTCTCTGCCGGAAGGTTCACGTTTGAGAAAAGCAGCGCATTCGCTTCGCCGAAGTTGCTTTCAGCGTCATCTGGTGCCACGCAACGTTCGTCGCCCCACCAAAAATGAAGGTTATTCCATTGAATGCCTTCTGCGTACGGTGCTTCAGCTAAAAGCTTGAAAAGCATTTTTGGCGTGCTGCCACCCGACAGTGAAATGTGAACAGGTTTACCAAGCTCGCTGTAAGCTTTCATTTCGTTTGCTAGGTTTTCAACGACTAGTTCAGGCGTTGCAAAGATCTTGTGATTGATCATAGTTCGCAGTAATCCGTGTCTGTTAAGTTCTTGCATGGGAAGCGCCATGCGCGGCCATCACGTTGCAGAAGCTCATCGGCTTCTTGTGGGCCCCAAGTACCACAAGCATAGCCAAACAGTGCTTGAGGGTCTTGCTTGAAGTCTAAGATTGGTTGAACGTACTTCCAACATGCTTCTACTGCATCAGTACGTGCGAACAGAGTCGCATCACCGTTCAGTGCATCAAGAAGAAGACGCTCATAAGCTGTTAGCATCTGAGTTTCAGGCAAGTCAGAGTAAGAGAAGTTCATTTTCACTTCTTTAGCTTTGAAGCCTGCACCTGGCTCTTTCAAACCAAAGCTCATTTGAATACCTTCATCCGGTTGAATACGGATAATCAGCTTATTCTCTGGTGCATCTTGACCAAATACTGGGTGTGGTGTGTTCTTAAAGTGAATCACGATTTCAGTCACACGTGTCGGCAAGCGTTTACCAGTACGTACGTAGAAAGGAACACCATTCCAACGCCAGTTGTTGATGTGTGCTTTAAGACCAATGTACGTCTCAGTACGAGAGTCATCCGCAACACCCGGCTCTTCACGGTAACCAAGCAACTGCTGGCCGCGAACGTCTGACGCTGTGTATTGACCTAGCACTAAATCTTTACGCAGGTCGTCTTCTTCTAGCGGTTTGAGACACTGAAGAACTTTAACCACTTCGTCACGAATAGAATCAGCATTAATTTGAGCTGGTGGCTCCATACCAACCATTGCTAGCACTTGTAGCAGGTGGTTTTGGAACATGTCACGAACTGCGCCAGAACCGTCGTAGTATCCGCCACGCTCTTCAACGCCAAGGAACTCAGCACCTGTGATTTCAACGTATTCAATAAAGTTACGGTTCCACAGTGGTTCAAACATCGCGTTTGAGAAACGAAGCACTAGAAGGTTTTGTACCGTCTCTTTACCAAGGTAATGGTCGATACGGTAGATCTGGTGTTCTTGGAAGTGATGATGGATCTCTTCATCCAATGCTTGAGCTGATGCTAAGTCGTAACCAAATGGTTTCTCGATGATCAGGCGACGCCAGCCGTTCTTTTCATCGTTCAGGCCATGCGCAGCAAGGTTTGCTGGAATCACACCGTACAGGCTTGGTGGGGTTGCCAAGTAGAACAATGTGTTATGGTTTTCGAATTGGTAGTCTTGCTCAAGCTTGTCTAGACGTTGTGCTAAACGAGCGTAGTCGTCTACATCTGAAGTGTTGATCGCTTGGTAATGCAGATGTTCAATAAATGCATTCAGCGTCTCTGGCTCAGTTTTTTCCATTTCCTGAAGAGACTTCTTCAGCTTCTCACGGTAAGACTCATCGCTGTACTCAGTACGGCTCACTCCAAGAATCGCAAAGGATTCTGGTAGTTGATTGCTAGCATACAGGTGGTACAAAGCAGGAATTAACTTACGGTAAGTCAGATCTCCCGACGCACCAAAAATAACGATGCTGCTGTTTTCAGGTATTACCATCATCTTTCCTATAAAAGCAAGGTTTTTAGTATTCGCCAAAGGTATCAGCGACATACGAAAATTGATAATAGGTCTTAACTATTACATCAATAGCGAGAGCCTATTACACTTGAGAATGCGTTTGGTAAACGAGGGTGAATGCTATCACCTCTATTCGGGTCAGTATTGTCTATGAGTATTTGATTTACATCAACCACTGTGAAGGCAATCGATTAAATATTGACTCATTTCGAACGAATTCTATTCAATACCCGGGCTCACAAAGCCTGAGATAGCCGTAAATCGGCATTCTCAAACATTGTAGTCAACAAAGAATGGCATCTGGTCTGTGGAGTGGATAATAGGAAATGGAGAGAAAGGCAAAACCAGCCTATTCAACTGGCTTTATATTTATTTGACAGCATCGCGTTTGTCTTTGTGACTTGTTGTCGCTAAATCTATCTTCTAGCTTTGTTGTAGCAGCGTTCAGGGCGACCAACTGTCCCATACTTTAGGTCAGCGACTAACTCACCCGTCGTAATCAAAAACTCTAAGTAACGTCTGGCTGTGGTTCGGCTTGCACCAATTCGTTCACCGGCCTCGTCAGCAGTGATGTTAACAGCATCAGTTTGTTGGAAAATTGCTCTAATCTTATCCAATGTAACACCATCAATACCCTTGGGTAGGGTTGATACTTTTCCTGAGTCCGCTTTGGCATTAGCTTGCAACATCTTATCCACCAAACCTTGGTTAAGATCCGATACACTTTCAAACTCTTGCTGTTGTGATTGGTACTTTTTCAGCGCGGCTTCTAAGCGAGGAAACATCACTGGCTTAAGCAGATAGTCAACCACTCCGCCGCGCATTGCTTGTTGCAATGTATCGACGTCACGAGCGGCTGTAATTAAGATCACATCACAACCTTGGTTGCTGCCACGCACGTAATTTAGAATATCGAGCCCGCACCCATCAGGTAAATACACATCCAGAAGCACTAGATCGGGCTTTAAAATATCCAATTGCATTAACGCTTCAGATTGTGTGGTCGCTATACCGATCACATCAAAGCCCCCCATCTGTTCTAAATAACGATGGTGCAACTCTGCAATCGCAATATCATCTTCAATGACCATGACTCTCGTGATTGCCTTCATTTATGTTCTTCCTTTAACCATTGTATTCCTGTCACGTTGCTCTTCACTCGATCGCTTCGTACTCAATTATTATTGTTCTTCTTTCGGCAAATACACCGTCATGCGTGACCCAAAATCGGGATTATCAATCATTTCTAGCTGCCCTTGATAGCGGTCAGCAAGCTGCTTAATAAGATACAAACCGACACCTCGGTTCTGCTTGGCTTTGCTTGATACACCTTTTTCGGTTAGTGCATCAGTCGCCAAATGCTTTGGCAAACCACATCCTTTATCTTCTACTTCAACAATGATTTCATTACCAAAATCACTGATCGATACAACGATTACCCGGCGAACTGGTGTTATTTGCCCTTCTTGTTTAATCGCCATCATGGTGGCATCAAAAGCGTTATCAATGAGGTTACCGAGAATAGTGACAACGTCATCGGCGTTTAGTCGACTTGGTAGCGCTTCTAATCTTGAGCCTTCTTCAACTTTCAACTCCAGACCAATCTCACGCGCTCGCTCAGTTTTACCTAACAACATGCCGGCAATCAGCGGATCCTTCACCGTTTCTCTTAAGAACTCGATGAGGCTTTGATAGTGCGCCGTTTCTTGACCAATCAATTGCTGAACCGATTCCAACTCTCCCATCTGAATCAAGCCACTGATCGTGTTGAGCTTGTTCTGATGTTCGTGTGTTTGAGAACGCAATAGATCGGCGTACTCTTTGGTTTGAGACAATTGGTCTGTTAAGTCATTAATTTCATCCCTTAAACGGAAACTAGAAACCGCTCCAACCACTTCACCAGCAACAACAATCGGACTTCGGTTTGCAATAATTCGCTTATTATTGAGGTACAGCTCGACATCATGGTCCGTGTCGCCGGTTGATAACAGGTGTTCTAAGTCACTGCCCGCCAACACATCAGAAAGGCGCTGTTGATTGAGTGCTGAGTCCCTATCTATAGACAAAATATCGCAGGCACTTTTGTTTATAGAACGTAAAATACCGTTCTTATCGATACTTAAGATGCCCTCTTTCACTGTACTCATGGTCACATCAAGTTCAACGTACAATCGACCAATTTCTTCAGGTTCAAACCCCAAAATAGAACGTTGAAAACGACGAGATACGTAGCTTGAGATCACAGCATTAACTGCAACCACCAGCAACGCCATTACAATCAAAAAGGCCAAGTAAGGTTCAATTCGATCTTGCAAAGAATCCAATAGATAACCAACTGAAACCACACCTATGACCGCGCCTTGCTGATCCTTAACCGCCGACTTACCACGAACAGAAAAACCAAGCGAACCTTTAGCCGTCGAGACATAAGATTCACCTAGTGCGAGCGCCCTTTGATTGTCGCCACCGCGCATTGGTTTACCGAGCCTGTCGTCATAAGGATGAACCAAGCGAATGCCTTTTTCGTCGCCTACAACAATAAAGGCCGCGCCAATAAGTTGGGTAAGGTTTCGAAATTTAACTTGGGTTTCTTGAGACAGAGAATAAGGAGCGCCATCAGGAGCTAAAGACTGTTTATCTTGGAGAATACTGGCGACAAGTGGCGATTCAGACAGAAATTCAGCAACACCGAGTGCTTTCAAACCCATCTCTTGTTCTTGAGATTGTTTGATATACGAAAAACCCGCAGCTGAAAGTATCAACAGTTCAACGAGGCCAGTGACCGTCATGATAATCAGCAACCTTTTTCTGAAGCTGATACTACTCCATTTCATATAAAATCGTCCCTAATGCTAACGATTAATGTTAACACCAAGTTAATCAAATGACCTTTTCACCTATACGAATTTGTGACTGTTACTCAACTAAATAATTGACCCGATTATTAATTGATATTCCTTTACGTTATACCGCTCAAAAAACTGCTCATTTTTAGAACTGATTAGCTTAAAAAGGCAAATAAACGAATAAATATTGAGCTAGATCACTAAGGTTTTAGGTGTTTTTTAGGTTGTTCAAAACAAATACAATTATAATAGTTGCATATGAAGAAATTTATTGTTGCCAAGCTATCCGTCGCCTTTTAAAGACTGCTATCTCAATCGAAATTCGGTTAACAAAAGAGCAACAATTATTTACTCACTGGACGTGCAAATAATAATAAGTTGCTTGCTCGCCTCGACGTATGCTGAACGAACTGGATCATCTATAGATATCTAAACATATAGAGACTTAAGCATACAGCTGACTGGCATGACAACACAGGGAGCTGATAAAAATCAGTTGACCACGATTAAGCACTGGTAAGCAGGGTGTGTCGCCCAGTAGCACTGTCCAACAGACATAGGATAAAAAAACATAACGTATAAACATTGTTGAAAAGGAAACCAGACAATGAAACGCGATAATTTTGGAATTTGCCTGACTAAGGCGATGCTGTTTAATAACTTACAATCTACTTTTACTCATGTAAGAGCCTATGAGAAAGACGAGACATCCCCACTCGACTTAAAAGTGTTGTTAGCTTTCCCGCAAATGTCAGGCAGAGATTTACTGCAAACTATGCAAGGTTCAAGACAACTAGTGTGGCGTGCCGACCACCATTGTCCAAGCTTTAAATAGACCGCTTCATTTTGTAACAAATACCTCTATACTGAATGTAAAGAGCACGCTTTGCCGTGCTCTTTTCGTATTATTTGTCTCTGGGACCATACACTTAACCTTATCCACACCAAGTTAACGAATGGTATTAATTTTTGCTGATGTGCTAATGTGAAACTATCTGTGTATATTTGTCTCTCTATAGCGGTAGCTGTCTCTCTATAATGATTCGCTTCTAATTTCTAAGAGCTCGTGATTTAGTCGGCGTTTTCGGTTTATAGAAAGAATCTGTTTATAAAAAGAACGTGTATATATAGCGACAATCTGTTCAAGACAAATGATGATCGCCCTGTTAATATTAGAGTTAATACTCTAAATTGGTAAATGAGTTCAGATGACTAAACCGAAATTCCGATGCCTTGCAATTGCCAGTATTCTTATCGGTACTATCAGTTCGCCAAGCTACGCAGCCCCACTCTCTTTTACTGAAGCGTGGCAAATACTCCAAGAGAACAACAACTCTCTTGCCGCTCAACAAGCCAATGTTGAGCGTTATCAGCACCTTCAAAACTCAACGAGTAGCCTCAACTTGCCTTCTATCACCTTAGGGGCTAACTACACGCACCTCGATAGTGACGTAACCATCAATGGCGAACAGTTTGCCGATAGCTTGAGTGGCGTACCAGCAGGTTTGTCTGGCATTGGAGCCGCGCTTCCTGGGTTAACTTCAGCTCTCGGTGGCATCACCTCTACTATTACCGAGCAAGACATCTTTAGTTCTTCCATTCGTGCGGTTTGGCCTATTTTTACTGGTGGGCGAATTACCGCTGCGCAAAATGCCGCAGAAGGTAAAAGCGAAGAGGCTCAAAGCCAACTGTTGATGGAAAAGCAGGCTCGTTACGAAGACTTAAGCAAATACTACTTCTCGGTGATCTTAGCGGAAGACGTCGTCAAAACGCGTCAAGCCGTTGAAGCTGGCTTAACTCAGCATCGTGATTTCGCCATCAAACTTGAACAACAAGGACAAATCGCACGAGTAGAACGCTTGCAGGCGGATGCTTCACTAGACAAAGCGGTTGTCGAGCGGACTAAAGCTCAAAACGATCTTAAAATTGCTCAATTAGCGTTAACTCAAATACTTGGCCAAAGCCAAAGTGTTGAACCTTCAGAGCAACTGTTTATCAATAAGAACCTCCCTCATATGGATGTGTTCATTGATCAAACACTC
Organism: Vibrio sp. OPT24; assembly: GCF_015163545.1. Classification (NCBI taxonomy): domain Bacteria; kingdom Pseudomonadati; phylum Pseudomonadota; class Gammaproteobacteria; order Vibrionales; family Vibrionaceae; genus Vibrio; species Vibrio sp. OPT24. The sequence continues at coordinate 670,750 of NZ_JADDYI010000048.1, read as the reverse complement.
ATGACCTACCCTGGCCTTAAGATCCTTGATGCAAAAGAGAAACAAGCAAGCAGCTTAATCAAAGCAGAAAAAGGTAAATACTACCCAGAAGTTTATCTTTACGGTGATTACAGCCTTTATGAAGACGATTCTCTCGCGAGTGAAATGAAACCTGATTGGTTAGTTGGCATTGGTGTCAATGTACCGCTGATTGATACCTCTGGCCGTTCAGATAAAGTCGCAGCAGCTCACAGTGCTGTTTCTCAGGTTCAATTCCTTAAATCACAAGCTAAACAAGACTTAACCGTGTTAGTACAAAAAACCTATCTGGAAGCAAACCAAGCAATTGAAGAGGTTCAAGGCCTCAACTCTAGCTTGTCGTTAGCGCAAGAAAACCTATCGCTCCGTAAAAAGGCATTCACTCAAGGGCTTTCTAACTCATTAGAAGTGGTTGATGCTGAGTTATACCTTGCCAGCATTAAAACACAGCAATCTGCTGCGAGATTCAAATACCTCATCTCTCTTAATAAGCTGTTGGCGCTAACCAGCGAAATGAATGCTTACTCAAGTTACTTAACGTCTTCTGTTTCGTCTGATTTCGATTCAAGAACAGACACCGATAGCCAGTCAAAAGGATAATTCATGAAACCTATTAAGCCCCTTCTTCTATCTTTAGTTGGTATCGGCGTCATTGGCTGGGTCGGATACAGTTTTTATCAAGCTTATCAACCTCAGCCTGTTAAGCTTCAAGGCCAAATCGATGCGCAGCAATACAGTATCTCATCGAAAGTACCTGGCAGAATTGATGAAATATTCGTACGTAAAGGTGACTCAGTTGAAAAAGGCGAATTGATCTTTTCTCTTCTTAGCCCTGAGATTGACGCGAAGCTAGAGCAAGCAAAAGCCGGTCAGAAAGCCGCTGGTGCATTAGCACAAGAAGCAGAGAATGGCGCGCGTACTCAACAGATCCAAGCAGCCAAAGATCAATGGCTGAAAGCCAAGGCTGCAGCTGATCTGATGGACAAAACGTACCAACGTGTAAACAGCCTTTACAACGATGGCGTTGTCGCAGAACAAAAACGTGATGAAGCCAAAACACAATGGCAAGCCGCAAAATACACTGAAAGTGCCGCATTCCAAATGTACAAATTAGCGCAAGAAGGTGTTCGTGACGAGACTAAGGTGGCTGCTGCTCAAAAAGCATTAATGGCGGCGGGTGCAGTAGCAGAAGTTGAAGCGTACGCAAAAGACACACAGATCCACAGTTGGTTTAATGGTGAAGTATCTCAAGTTCTATTGAGCAGCGGTGAGCTAGCACCACAAGGTTTCCCTGTTGTGACTGTTATCGACACCAACGATGCATGGGCAGTACTCAATGTGCGTGAAGATATGCTTAAGCATTTCGAGAAAGGCAGCCAGTTTGAGGCATACCTACCGGCTTTGGATAAGTCACTAACTTTCCAAGTCACACACATCGCCGTAATGGGTGATTTCGCGACTTGGCGTTCAACAGACGCAGCACAAGGTTTCGACTTACGAACTTTTGAAGTAGAAGCGCAACCTGTCGATACCGGCGAGACACTACGAATGGGTATGAGCCTTGTGGTTGAGCTTTAGGTGACCTATGTCTGCTAACTTCCGATCTACAGGCTCGCAATCAACTGAGCATCACAAAGTGACGAGCCCATTACTAAGGCAATGGGCTATTGTTCGTAAAGATAAATGGTTGTTGTCTTGCCTAACTTGGATTCCTTTACTTCTTGCTGCAAGCATTTGGCTTATATTTGCACAAGGTATCGCTCGTGATTTACCGGTGGCTGTTGTTGATCTTGAACACAGCCAAATTTCACAGCAGTTCACGCGCCTCGTTGATGCTTCACCAACACTGCAAGTCACTCAGAAATACAGCTCAGCGAGTGAAGCGGCAAAAGCGATGATCGAACGTGATATCTACGGCTATGTTGTAATACCTAAACACTTTGACCGAGATATTTACCTAGGTTTAAACCCGCAGGTATCCGTGTTCTACAACAGCCAATTTATCTTGATCGGCAAATTAGTGAACTCGGCTCTGCTACAAGCTCAAGGTACGTTTAACGCTCAACTTGAAGTGGTTAAACAACTGTCACTCGGTGATACCACAGTCCAATCAGCATTAGGCCAAGCAGTAACAGTGCAAAGCCAGATCACGCCACTGTTTAACAAGAACAGCAGTTATGCTCAGTTCTTGGTGTCTGCAGTTATTCCTGCACTGTGGCAGATCATGGTTGTGGTCGGCACGATATTAGTTTTAACGGCGAACGTTAGAGCACGTGGCCTTCAAGCTTGGTTATCCAACGCACCTATGAAGTCGCTAACCTCAACATTAATACCTTATGCTGTCTTATTTTTAATGTTTGGTATCGCATTTAGCTTTTGGTTCTATGCTCTCTTAGACTGGCCATTTAATGGCAGCTTTGTAGCATTGACCATTGCCCAAATACTGACAGTGATCAGTTGTATCATCATGGGTTGTTTGTTTTTCTTCTTAACTCTTGATCCTGCAAGGGCGATGAGTTTCGCAGGTGCCTTTACTGCACCGAGTTTCGCGTTCATGGGCATTACCTTTCCAGTGACAGACATGAACACGGCAGCTCAAATTTGGAGAAGCTTACTGCCAGTCAGCCATTACATAGAAGTACAAACGGCACAGTCTAGTTATGGCGTGAGCGCGGCACAATCTTTAATCAGCCTCTCCTCAATGTTGTGGTACGCAGTCCCTGCTTTCGTGGTGATGTTGTTGATTAAGAAACACTTGGCGCAATCACCACGATATATATCGTCAAAACAAGCTGAGCAACGAGGAGTAAAACAATGAGCTTTACTCAACTGCTGAAACAAGAACTGTTAGCGGTACTTCGCAACCCTGTTGTATTGCTCACCGTATTCGGCGGCGTGGTATTTTATTCATTCTTATATCCATTGCCTTACGCAAACCAAGTACCTCAACAGCTTAAAGCGTCCGTTGTGAATCTGGATAAGAGCCAAAGCAGCTACCAATTAGAACGTATGGTAGATGCCACCTCTCAGATCGAATTGGTACGTCGAGATTCCTCTATCGCCGATGCTAAACAAGCCGTACTTAATCAGGAGATTGGCGGATTTCTCGTCATTCCAGAAGACTTCTATAAAGACTTGCTGCTCGGTAAAAGCCCGACGCTTTCTTATGCTGGTGACGCATCTTACTTCTTGGTCTACGGGACAATTGTTGAAGGCCTAGCTAAGGCAGGAGGCACGTTAGCTGCGCAAGTTAAGGTTAGTCACTTGTTAGTCGAAGGTGTGCCTTTAGAATCCGCTGCCAAAGGCTACAGTGCATTTAGCTTAAACCTAAAACCAACCTTCAATAGTCGCATGGGATACATTGATTACGTGGTTCCTGCTGTTTTTGTGTTGATCCTGCAACAAACCTTAGCCATGGCTTCAGGTTTAGTTGGTGCAACCCAAAACGCGCAATCAACGTTTGGCTATTGGAGTAAGATCTCTTCGGCGAAACTGATACTTGCTCGTTGTTGTACATTAATCGGCATCTATTACTTGTTATCGATGTATTACTTCGGTGCAAGCTTTTCGATGTATGGGATAAATTTGCTCGCCTCAATGACACAAATTTTGACCTTACTACTGCCCTTCTTATTGGCCAGTTGTTTAGTCGGGATTCTTATCGGTGAGTTGGTTCCAAGAAGAGAATTAGTCACGGTCGTAGTGTTAATTAGCTCAATGCCACTCATTTTCTCTTCAGGCTTTATTTGGCCAGTTGAGATGATGCCTGAGTGGTTAGTACTACTATCACAGTTATTCCCGAGCACACCTGCAATCCAAGGTTTCTTAGCGCTTAATCAGATGGGTGCATCTTGGCAAGAAATAGCACCTCAATGGACGCTGTTATGGGGACAGGTTCTACTATGGGGATCGTTATTGGCACTTAAGCTTTTTCATAAATCGAGTAAAAGCCTAAGTCGTTCAGAGGCGCCCATCACGTAGATGTGTCAATCAATGCAGTTACAAGTCCAGAAAATCGATGATTTGATTAATGGGAATGTTTAAACAACACGTTTATTGATCATCAGAAAGCAGTGACACAAAAGCTCTTATAAAGAGCTTTTTGTCTTCCTATCGGGATAGTATTTAAATAAGTAGTCCGGCGAGCTATACACAACAAAATCAACATACGCGATAAAATCAATAGCAACATTTTCATAAGTCAGTTTCAGCCTCCCCTTCATTTTCTTTCATCTTTCATCTTTCATCTTTCATCACCCATGATGAAAGCTCGAAAGTCTCAAGCCACTAACTTATCAACTTTTTATCTCTTTTAAACATCCAAATTGCTGTGAGCTTCATATTTGGGTCATAAACATGACCACCAATTATCAAAACCTTACGAGGTCCACTCAGCGGCAGGTTAATCAGAGTTACGTATCTAGCCCACTTAGATGCTCTGCCAATAGCTTTAAAAGTCAGTCCTGTTGACTAGAAAGTGGTCATAGATCAGCAAATAATTACAAAACATGACCAAATGTAAAATTATTGTAAAAAATTCTTTAACGCCATTGCGTTTGTGTATAAGATTATCAATAAGACTTTGGTATAACCAACACCAGAGGTATTGATAACATAAACTCTATTGAAAGGATGTTCATATAAAGTGTGACCAATGTTCATATCTATTTCTTATTTTGACTTAGCTACATCCCTTTTTGTTGCTGTCTAAAGAAATAGATAAGTTATTGAACTAACGACAAATTGAAAATAAAAAATAAATTCAGTATGACAATCGAAATTTATAAAATAAAGACAGGGAAAACCATGAAAAATATACGTGAACTATTCTTGGGGTTAATCTTATTATTTAGTACCAGCGCTTTTGCAGAAGAAGCTGGATCATTTAAGCAGTCAATTAGCAATTTAAGTCAAAGTGTTGATGGCTTTTTCAACGACTACACGGGGTGGTTTGTTGGATTAATATTTAAAAGTGTACCGGTTGGAGAAGCAAACTTCCCAGTCATTGTTGGCTGGCTCTTACTCGCCGCTATTATCTTCACTGTATATTTTGGCTTTGTTCAATTTAAACGCGTTGGTATGGCCATAGACATTATTAAAGGTAAATATACCGACCCTAACACCAAAGAAGACGGGGAAGTATCCCACTTTCAAGCGTTAACAACAGCGCTTTCTGGAACCGTAGGGCTTGGTAATATTGCCGGCGTTGGTGCTGCGCTTGCGATTGGTGGTCCGGGTGCGACATTCTGGATGATCTTGTGTGGCCTGCTAGGTATGGCTTCTAAGTTTTGTGAGTGTACCTTAGGTGTAAAATACCGAACTATCCTACCTTCTGGTGTTGTTTCAGGTGGTCCAATGTACTACCTAAGCCAAGGTCTAAGCGAAAGAGGATTAGGTGGATTAGGTAAAGCCCTTGCTATTGGTTTTGCGTTAATGTGTATTTTGGGTGCACTTGGTGGCGGTAACATGTTCCAAGCTAACCAAGCACATGCCATGTTAACTTACGCATTTGATGTACCGAGCGAATACGGTGTCATTACTGGCCTTGTACTAGCCGCTTTAGTTTTTTCTGTGATTGTTGGTGGTATGCCTTCGATTGCATCGGTAACGGAAAAAGTTGTTCCTTGGATGGCTGCTCTTTACATTGGTATGGCGCTCATTGTTATCGGTTCTAATCTTGATCAAGTTGGTAATGCATTTAGCGCTATCTTCTCAGGTGCATTTACTGGTGAAGGTGTTGTAGGCGGATTTATAGGTGCGTTAATCCAAGGTCTGAAACGTGCTACGTTCTCAAACGAAGCGGGTGTAGGTTCAGCGGCAATCGCTCACTCAGCAGTAAAAACGAAAGAGCCAATCACAGAAGGTCTTGTATCATTATTAGAACCATTCGTTGATACGGTAATCATTTGTACAATGACAGCATTGGTTATCACTATCGCCGGCTTGAACACTGGCCCATACGATGGAACAGGTTTAACAGGTGTAACACTGACTGCTGCATCATTTACTGAAACTGCAGAAGTGTTTAAATACACACTAGCACTCGCTGTTATCATGTTTGCATTTTCGACGATGATTTCTTGGTCATACTATGGTCTTAAGGCGTGGACTTACCTATTTGGTGAAGGCAAAACAACAGAACTAATTTTTAAAGTGATGTTTTGTGTGTTTGTTGTTATTGGTGCCACGATTCAATTCGGCGCGGTAATCGACTTCTCTGATGCGGCTATCTTTGCGATGTCTATCTTTAACATCCTTGGCCTATACTTCTTGATGCCAGTTGTGAAGAAAGAACTGCAATCATTTGTTGCTCGCGTTAAATCAGGCGAAATCAAAACTTACGAGAAGTAGTTTGTAGCAAAATGATATTGTTCTAAAACAGTCACTTCTAGGAAGTTACCCTTTTGCTTGAGAAAGCGAGAACAATAATGCTACTAATCTGGAATCCCTGCCAACTTTGTTGGTGGGGATTTTTTATGTTTGACTCAAATGAATAGTTTACTTGTGTGCTGTTAAGTAATAGCCGTCACATATAACCTATTGCTGATGATCGAGCTCCTGAGGAACTTTATTCACTCTTGCGCTTTGTGATGTCTCTTCATCAACTCTTTTCGCTAGCGCTTCAATATCTATGATTTTCGCCTCTTTAAGTGCCGAATGGCAATCATCAAAGCAATAAACTATTGGGCAGTTTTCGCATTCGTATTCATGCATTATTTCATCCTTCCTTAGACATCTATTGAGTCACGAAGTAATAGTAAACCGCGGTCTTATCCTTGAGCGCGACTATTATGCTGCTTTCTGGTTACCTAAATATGTATGCAAAGTCACCAAAAAATCAACTAATTGCATATGATAATAAATTTTAGGGGGCAATTCACAGATTGTCGCGTTAAGTAACGCAAAAACGCCCACATCTTTAACATGATGTGGGCGTTTGAATACTAGCAGTCAAACAAGTTAATTGCTGATGAGATTAAGCACTAAGCTTATAAGCCCATCTCTTCGGTTAGTGTTTTGATTTGTTTGAGGTCCATCGTATGAACTTCAATCATTTGTCTGATATCACTCAATCGAGAATTAGCATTATCTTGTTTCTCACAAGCGTCAGATTTCGCATCCCATGACGTGCCGTCTAAGAAAACATCACATGCTTGTTTCAAAGAACCAAGTTTCTGTTCGATGTCATCTCTTTCTTTCTCGAGTTTTTCAAGTTCTTGAGATATCTGTAGTTCTTTGCGAAAAAGTTCACGTGAGCGTTCAAACAAGGTGGACTGCATATCAGCCTGACGATTGAGTTTCTGATTGTCTTGTTGAGTTTTCTCTAACGCTTGTTTCTGTTCGTTTATCTGCTGTTCTAGCGAGTAGTTCGCCTTCTCCAAAACTGCAGACTGTTTCGCTAAATCTTGGAGTTCTTTTTGATGCTCTGCTGATTGTTGCTTTAGCGCAGTTTCTACTTTCGCATCGATTTCCGTGTCAACTTTTGCCACCTTAGTTTCTACTGATGTCATTAATTGCTTTTTACTTTCATTCAGTTCTTGGTAACGTGTTTCGAGTACTTGATAAGTGGACTCCCACTTTGACGCCGTGATTGTAGAACCGATCAAGCCACCTAAAGCCAGACCAATAACAGCGGCAATACCTATGTAAAGCTGACTGCGCTTATCTCGTTCTTCAATAACAACCACTTCATCTTGTTCGCTTTGTCCAGATTGCTGGTTCACTAGCGGGTACTCCCAAAAATATGTTTAACGTTACGCGGTCACTGGTACTAATTACCAATACTGATCCTATCACCTAAGTTGTCGATACATCACTTAGGTTCCATATCCACTCGTTCGCTATCATTTGAACGCAACAGCGTCTAACGAGCTAGCTCCGAAATCATCAAACTGGCGGTATATAAAAGAAAGCTGCTAACAATAACGATAACTACCCCTTTTTGTACTTTTTCGTTTGTCCGGAAACGAAACAGCACGAATGCCAAAGCCAATAAAAAAACAATCGCTATTAGTCGAGTCATAACTCCTCCTTGTTTTTCTATTTTATACCATTTAAATAAGCAAGTTACGTCAGAGTCTCGTTGTTTGATCATTTAGTTGAACAACATTTGTGCAAACAGACATTTTGTAGCTGACATCACATTTTATATGATCTAGGATACGCCTACAGATTACCTAATCATTTAGGTAATTGTTCCGATGAAGACTGCAGGAGAGTGGTTTTTAACTAAGTTTTAACATTTAGTTAGATTAACCCGCCGAAGAAGTAAATCTTTCAGGCGCTTTGTGCTGGAGAAATCCAGAAAAGTGAGGACTGTTGTTGGAGGAACCTCTGGAGAGAATCGTACTACTTTGTTGTAGAAAACGGTCGCCGAAGGAGCAAGCTTAGTGCCCATTACTTATCTATAAGTGATTCGCTAAGTGAAACTCTCAGGCAAAAGGACAGAGGAGTGGAAAGCAACAGCCTTAATTACCAGAAGAATTCTATCTAGAAATCAGTATGTATTAAGTGGTGCTATCGATCCCTGTGATCTGCACTGCCTTCCCTCTTCTCCTTAAATTTTTAATTTATTAAGGGGAATCTATGAACCACCTACAAGCTACACTACAAACCATCAACCAATTCGTTTGGGGACCACCACTGCTTATTCTGCTAGTGGGTACAGGTATCTATTTTACTTTTCGCTTAGGCCTACTCCAGTTTAGACACCTCCCAACCGCGCTAAAAATGGTATTTAGCAAAGACAAATCTGGTACAGGTGACGTATCTAGCTTCGCCGCTTTGTGTACAGCGCTTTCAGCAACTATTGGTACGGGTAATATCGTTGGTGTAGCGACCGCAATCAAGATTGGTGGCCCTGGTGCCCTATTCTGGATGTGGCTTGCTGCTGTATTTGGTATGGCGACCAAATACGCAGAATGTCTACTTGCTGTTAAATACCGTAGAACCGATAGTAATGGCGAAATGGTTGGCGGCCCAATGTACTACTTGCAATACGGTGTCGGCTCAAGAGTCTTAGCGGTGATGTTCGCTGTTTTCGCTTTGGGTGTTGCCTGCTTCGGTATTGGTACCTTCCCACAAGTTAACGCTATCTTAGACGCGACTGAAATTTCCTTTGGTGCTTCGCGTGAAATGTCTGCTGTCGTTCTTACGATATTGGTGGCAGTGGTAACCCTTGGTGGCATTCAATCTATCGCTAAGGTGGCAGGAAAAGTAGTACCTACTATGGCTATCATGTACATCGTTGCGTGTTTAAGCGTTCTGATTTCAAACGCCGATCAACTACTGAATGCTATTACCCTTGTTATCACCTCTGCATTTACCAACACAGCAGCAACGGGCGGTTTCTTTGGAGCAAGTATCATGCTTGCTATACAATCTGGCATTGCTCGTGGTGTGTTCTCGAATGAGTCAGGCCTAGGTAGTGCGCCTATGGCTGCAGCAGCGGCAAAAACGGACTCGTGCGTGAAGCAAGGCCTTATCTCGATGACAGGTACCTTCTTTGATACCATCATCATCTGTACGATGACGGGGTTAGCACTTATTTTAACGGGTGCTTGGCAAACAGACCTATCTGGTGCTGCAATGACCACTCATGCATTCGCTGTGGGTTTGAATGCCGATACTTTAGGTCCAATGTTGGTTTCTATTGGCCTGATCTTCTTCGCGTTTACAACCATCCTAGGTTGGAACTACTACGGTGAGCGTTGCGTTGTTTTCTTACTAGGTACCAAAGCAGTGTTACCTTACAAAATCATCTTCATCGCATTGGTTGCTTCTGGTGCATTCTTGAAGCTCGATATGATCTGGATAATGGCTGATATCGTGAATGGCCTAATGGCAATTCCGAACCTAATCGGACTTATCTTGCTACGTAACGTCGTCATTGAAGAAACCAAGCTATTCTTCAAACCTTTAGCTTCCTCAAATGATTGCGAAGCCGTTAGAACATAATTTAAATTGGACGATCAAAAAACCCGCATTGATATGCGGGTTTTCATTGAAACTAAATTAGCTTAGGTAGGGTCTTCCATCAAAAGCTTAACACCCAGTCCTACCAGTACCATACCAGTGACCCCTTCCATCCATTTCATGAAGCTTGCATTCTTTAACAAGTTCTTAGCCGAGTTAAGTGCGCCAGCCAAGCTACATTGCCATACCATCGCAATCATAAAGTGCACGGAAGCCATCAACATAGATTGTAGTAAAGGCGAACCTTCTGGGTTTACAAACTGAGGCAGAAAAGCCAAATAAAATACCGCCGTTTTCGGGTTCAAAACATTAGACAAGAAGCCTTCTCGCAACGAGCGTTTTGTACTGTATGCCTGTTGAGCTTGCTCACCAACATTCATTCCACCGCCGTTTTTCATCAAAGCTCGTAAACTGCTTAAACCAAGCCAAATTAGGTAAACCGCGCCTACCATTTTAACAGCTTGAAAAAGTTCAGCTGATTGAGCAAGAATCGCAGAGATCCCCACAGCAGAGAAAAACGCATGCACATAAAGGCCGCTACAAATACCAAAGCTCGTCATACAGCCATCGGCTAAGCCTGAGCGGCTAGTATTACGAATCACTAATGCCGTGTCTAAACCCGGTGTTAGCGTTAAAATAGTGATGGCAATCAGAAATGCCTCAAAGTTCAAAATATCCATATCATTATCATTCTTGTTCAGCGAGTTATCATCAATACCGTGTATCTGGATAATTCGCAAGTAACAATTGCCATTGTCTATACAACTCACTGATTTTGTGCACAATGGTACAGTCTAATTTGTTAAAAAATAGTAAATTGATGGCATCGTACTGCTTCATACTTTTAAAACTATATCTTCTACTGTGAAATACAACATTATTAAAAGCAGAGCCATAATCCAAGTACACTAGAAAAGAGTTCATGCCTTGGCCCTGCCATTAAAATCATTTAAAGAAACCAAATTAAGAGTAGTCAAATGAGCGCATTCAAAAAACTAGTCGAACACTCTCAAAAGTGTTCACGCTTTCAACATCTCGCCTCTATTTGTGGTTGGGACCAAGCTTCCATGATGCCATCTGGGGGAAACCAAGCTCGTAGTGAAGCGATGGCCGAGGTATCTGTTCATATTCACGGCCTAATGACTCAGCCACAGCTTGGTGATTGGATTTCAGCCGCTGAAAACGAAACTTTGAATAACGAACAACAATCATCTCTGCGTGAAATAAAACGCCAATGGCAACAAGCTAACCTACTTCCAGAAAAACTGGTTGAAGCAAAATCTCTCGCAGGTTCAAAGTGTGAACATGCATGGCGTAGCCAACGTGGTAACAACGACTGGGTTGGATTCGAAAAGAACTGGCGTGAAGTGGTTGAGTTATCTCGTGAAGAAGCACAAATCCGCGCAGATGCCGCTAACCTAACACCATATGATGCCATGCTTGATATCTATGAACCGGGCACTAGCTCTGCTTCACTGGATATCTTATTTGCAGACGTTAAAACCTGGCTACCAAGTTTGATAGACGAAGTAATCGAAAAGCAATCAAGCGAGCAACTTAACGCGCCATCTGGTATCTATTCGACCGAGAAACAGAAAGCACTGGGCTTAGAAGTTATGAAGCTGCTTCAGTTCGATTTCGAACACGGCCGATTAGATGAAAGTGTTCACCCATTCTGTGGCGGTGTGCCTTCTGACGTGCGTATCACAACGCGCTACGACGAAGCTGAGTTCGTTCAAAGCTTAATGGGGATCGTACATGAAACAGGACACGCACGTTACGAACAAGGCTTACCAAAACACCTAGCAGGTCAACCTGCGGGTGAAGCTCGCTCGATGGGTATCCATGAATCTCAGTCTTTGTTCTTCGAGATGCAAGTTGGTCGCAGCGACCCGTTCATTGGACATTTAGCAAACATGGCTGGTCAACAGTTCTCAGGCTCTGAATTTGAAAAAGATAACTTCCAGAAGATTTATACTCGCGTGAAGAAAGACTTCATCCGTGTTGATGCCGATGAGCTGACCTACCCAGCACACGTCATTTTACGTTACGAGATTGAGCGTGATTTGATCAACGGTAAGATCAAACACACCGATGTCCCTGAACTTTGGAACACTAAGATGCAGTCTTACCTTGGTTTAAGCACTCAAGGCAACTTCACTGATGGCTGTATGCAAGACATCCACTGGACAGACGGCGAGCGAACACTAAACACTAATTTATCAAGCTCTTCAAAATCAGATAAAAGACTTATAAAACATAATTATAGAGATGGTTGCATGCAGGACATTCATTGGTGCGATGGAAGTTTTGGCTACTTCCCAAGCTACACGCTTGGCGCTATGTATGCGGCTCAATTCATGGCATCAATGAAGCAAACCGTTAATGTTGATGAGGCGATTCGCTCTGGAGATATGACTCCAATCTTTACGTGGCTATCAGAAAATATTTGGTCGAAAGGGTCGTTGCTAACTACTGATGAGTTAGTTAAACAAGCTACAGGCGAAGTTTTAAACCCGATGCATTTCCAGGAGCACTTAAGGAATCGTTACTTATAGTTTAAATAAACCCCAGCATAGGCTGGGGTTATTCTGCGTGCTGTGTGAGACACAATCTCAATACTCAACGTAAAGTCAGCAACAATCTATAATGATGAGCTAAATGAAACAACTTCCGCCCAAAATACTCAGTGGAAATCAATCGTACGACTATGGATAGAAAAAGAGAAGCGAGCTTCTCTTCCAGATTTATTGAAACCCACTCCCCCTTCCTGTTTAGCGAGAATTAGAACCTAAATCGATTCTGGACAGAAATGTATCAGTACTTTTACTAAATTAGCATTTACGGATTATCTATTGTATTGCAAAATTGCCAATCAGGTAGCCAAATTCACGCGTCCACTATAAATGGTAAAAGAGCTTTACGATCACTATCGAGAATAGTTGAGGATGAAGATCCACACAAAACAATAGGTAACATCTCCTAATTAAAAACTAGAAAAAATAACCTTATCGCGCTTGAGAGTATATAACTCAACCTACTAACTTTTTATATAATAGATCTGAGTTTGGGTCACCTGAGTTAACGGAGTATTCATCAAAACTATGATAGCCAGGCATTGGGTTAACTTCAAGAAGCCAGAATACGTTATTACAATCTATAAACAGATCAATACCCGCAAACCTTAAACCCTCCACATTTGTTAAGGTGACAAGATCAGATTTAATACTATCGGGAAGTAACACCTGTTTACAAGAACACATCGTAGGATTATCTAGTGCAGTTTCATTACTTCTCAACAATTGCATTGACACTAATTTGTCATCAATAACATGAACTCGTACTTCTGTACCTATAATTTCTTTTTGGACTATAAAAGGAGTTGGATAACTAGTTTCATAAGGGTATCGAAGCATGTTATTAGAACGTACTGCTATTCCTGGCATATTGCTTACTGGCTTATATACACTATCCTCCCCGAACTCATCTATATAATTTATTGTCCCAATAAATGTTTCTGGCAACATTAAATTCAACCCTAGCTCTTCGATATTTTTCTCTAAACACTTGTGATGATAAAATTTACTCCAATTAGATGACCTTCCTCTTGGAATAATTTTATTTGGATGTGCGCTTAAGCAAAAATAAATTCCATCTATTAAAATTTGAATATCTATATCAAAATCAGTAGGTTCTCTAACATAGACACCTGTCGCTACCTGTACATCACGTAGAAACTCTTTAAATACATTTTGGGGTGCAACAAAAAACTCATCCCAATAGTAGTTGATAACACTCCCGTTATTTTTATTAATATAGCGATAAAAATATTCTGTTGTTTTATCATTCCTCGACGAAAGGAGTAAGATCATATCATGATTCCTTTCTCATTTACTAAGGCAGCATAAATTTTTTCAACAATTTCATACCTTCTGATCCCTGTAAAACTATTGAGTATTGGACGTGTTAGAGCGTAGCGGAAGCAATGCTTTCCTCCGATAATAAAGACACCTATTTCTCCAATCCTAGAATTAGTTTTCTTTGCAAATGATGAAGCTAGTTTCTCAAGTATTCTTTTCGTTTCATCAAACTGTACTCCTTCAAAAATAAATTCGTCATCTACAAAACAACACGATGCTTCTAATATTGTCTCGTGTTTCAATTCTTCATAAAACACCGCCTCCCAATATTCACATGGAATATAAAAGGCTTCATTAATCATATTTTTTTTGAATATTCCATTACCAAAAGAAAACTCGAAATACTTTTCAACGCTAGGGAATATAATATTACCTATTTTACTTGATTCTAGTAGTTCTATTTGGCGAAATATCGTTGGAAACTCACCACACCACGAACCTGATGATGGAGGGTTAAGAACATTATTATGAGAAGAAAGTATAGCTCCGCCGAAAAATGCGTTCCATTCAGACCAGAACCTTTCTTCGTTCACTCCTGAATTAAGTGGAACAGAAAAGTGATTTACTAATATTCCAGTACAATTACTAAAAGATATTTTTTTACCATCCAAATACTCAATATTAAAATCATTTAACGATTGTCCGCAAGGTATGTCCTTAATAGTATTAACTGTTTTCTCATTTAACATAAGGTATGGGTGCTTATTTATATTCATATATGATATGATGTTTTTTGATAATCTATCAACACTACCAAGAACTAAAATGAAGCTATCTGGATTCATACTTGCTTATCTACTCAGAAAATTGACTTCCCCTTATTGCTAATGCAAACAAGAGGAAGACAAATAGATTTAAAAACTAAGCCACTGATACGCTAACTTTTGCTCCCGCTCGAGTAACGAGAGGACTTGCTTTACCCAAAGACTCTGACATTGCTGCATCATCAGAATGGACAATAACGAATGGTTTAAGCGGATCATTGCCACCATAAGAGTCGATATATCCAATAAGTGTTAAACGTTCAATAAAGTCAACATGATCACTTACTATATCGGGGGTTGGGACATTTGCTAAGTCATAATCTACTCTGTGATAGCGAGAAGTTACAGCCAATCCAGGCACAACATTTAAAGCTCTAATAACTTGATTACCACCTAGTACAGCTAACTTGGCAACGTCATCTTTTCCATCTTTTCCGATCCAGGCCATTTCTCACACCTTTATGTTATGATTAAAAGCAGGTAGAAATAATAAAACTATTATTTCTACCCTCGTCATTATGCTTAATCAACAAGCATAAACCTTTAAATTTATTTACTAGTTTGGTTGCAATCAATTTTACTAACGATATTATTTATTTTATCTGCAACCCTTGCATATGCACTATTCTTGAGATGTAATTCATTAGCCCAGTCGTTTTTAGGATCAATAATCGACCTAAGGTCTACATGATGGAAATTGGGCGTAGTTTTATCAAGGCTACTTAACATTTCATTGTAAGAGTTAATCATCACTTCGACTGCCCTCATTTGATCTATTTTATTGTTAATTCTTTTTGATACTAGTGCAGGGCGCAGCCATGGCCCTGAAAAATTGAACCCCAAAAGTGATACGCCTTTTCCACTCGGCAGTGTATGGCCGTATCCATGCATAACTATATGAGTTTGAGGTGAAATTTCTGAAATTTTTGACATCAAATCAACACAACACTTTTTGAAAACGACGTTAATCATGTATTCTATGTAATCGCTTCGGTGGGGTGGTAAACCAGTTTCGAAGTGATTCAGGTAAGACCCAAACTCATCTCCCGCTATGTCGTTACCCCCACCCGAAAAAAGAAATACCTTTGGCTTAATCTGTTCTACTTTTCGTAAAACTTTATAAATGGTTGGTTCTGTTGGTTGAAACGACCGTGAATTAAACTTAGTACCGTAAACCATATTTTCCAATGTATCACCAGCGTCACCGTAATTTTTAATCAAGTACCCATGATGTTTACGAAGACAATCTATGAGGTCAGTACCAGGTAAATAGTCGAACCATGAGTCTCCTTCTGCGACTAGTTGGGGGTGCTTTAACAAAGAGAGAGGTTCACTTTGACCTCTTGCTCCGAAAAGTTCCTGCTGTTCGATCCCCTCTTCTTTGAACTTTGCTACTTCTTCTTCACTCCATTCATCCATATATAAGTAATCGCTCATATAAATTCCTTAAACTCAGTAAATTTAAGTATTTCCGCGCATAAATTGTTTAAATAATAGCCTACCCTCTTGGTTGCATAGTGGATAACTTGGAAAGTGTGATGAATGTAAGATAGTAAACTTCTCATGATTGACTTTTTTTATAAAATGCAGTTTAGATTTATCGAGGAGCCTAGCTCTGATGAAAAATGGTCATATGGATAAAAGATTAGTTATAGTTCAGAGAAGTTTAGTCACAGATATCGTAACTCTGATTACTCGTACAGTTATATTACAAGTTGTCTTTTTCTGCATCATCAAACAACTTGTAACATGAGTAAAAGTAAGTCAAATTCACGTAAGTTAAATATCAGGTAAAATATTTTAAAGCAGAAGAGGGGCATTTCTGAGTTAATTCGCCCCGCTAGCAAGAATTTGGACAGCCGCAACTACCTTAAAATGCAGGTCACATCCTCCACTGGACAGACGGCGAGCGAACACTAAACACTAATTTATCAAGCTCTTCAAAATCAGATAAAAGACTTATAAAACATAATTATAGAGATGGTTGCATGCAGGACATTCATTGGTGCGATGGAAGTTTTGGCTACTTCCCAAGCTACACGCTTGGCGCTATGTATGCGGCTCAATTCATGGCATCAATGAAGCAAACCGTTAATGTTGATGAGGCGATTCGCTCTGGAGATATGACTCCAATCTTTACGTGGCTATCAGAAAATATTTGGTCGAAAGGGTCGTTGCTAACTACTGATGAGTTAGTTAAACAAGCTACAGGTGAAATTTTAAACCCTATGCATTTCCAGGAGCACTTAAGGAATCGTTACTTATAGTTTAAATAACCCCAGCATAGGTTGGGGTTATTCTGCGTGCTGTGTGAGACACAACCCGTCATTGGTTGGGTTGGCATTCGTATAACATGCATAATTATTTGAGTGATTATGTAACCAAGAAAACACAGACTAGCTTAAGTAATTGTGAACACCATCTCAATACTCAACATAAACTCAGCAACAATCTATAATGATGAGCTAAATGAAACAACTTCTGCCCAAAATACTCAGTAGAAATCAATCGTACGACTATGGATAGAAAAAGAGAAGCGAGCTTCTCTTCCAGATTTATTGAAACCCACCCCTTCCTGTTCAGCGAGAATTAGAACCTAAATCGATTCTGGACAAAAAAAGAGAGAGTTAGAAAAAAGCTAACTCATTTGATATACACTGGAGAAGACACCTTTAGACTTCAATACTATATTGTTTAGTTCCGACTGGCTCTGACTCTCATAGCCCAGTACGAGGCTTCTTTTTCAAAGTAGACTTTAGGGTTGTCAGCGATGGATTTAAACGGGAATTTTTTACTGGAAGATATCAATATTTTCTCAGTCAAATCTGCATTGCATAAATATAGGCTACCATTGAAACTACGAACATTTAGCTGATGGCTTTCAGGCTCAGTATTTTTTAAAACAAAATTACTAATTTGAGTCAATTCATCTTCTTCTTTGCCATCTTGCTCCCTAGTAAACAACTCTACCCATTTTTTTGTTACTTCATCGCAGAGTAATTCAATGTTTACTGAATTATCTTTTAGCAACTTGACTAACTTTAGTTTTTTTAAACTGGTAAGTTTTCCTACGAGTATATTAGAAAGTTCGAATGCTGCTACTCGTGATTTTAATCCCGCCAAATAGATCTTCACCGAATCCATATTAGGAACGCCTATTTCGCAATAAAGCGCTAATTCTTCAAGCAATTTAGCTTCGTCATCTAGTTCTAAATCAAATAACTTTCTTGTAATTGCATTAATAGCCCAAGGTAGCGTCATTGAAAAATAGGAAACACATATCTCTTGACCATTCTCGTGAATAGCTATTTGTGACAGTGGTTTTGCGCTAAACCATTTCAGTCGGACTTCATCCAACTCTGCTTCTTCATAATCATGCTTAAAAGTAACTGTTGGGAGTTGTTGAACTATCTTTTCAATACTTTTTGAAAATTCAGCTAGGTCAGTAGCACAACCTTCTGACTCTTTGTAAACCTTTATGCTCTCTTTTATTGGGTCAATATAATCGTCTAATGCTTTTGACGAGCTTAACGGAATGCCAGACTTAACCATACCTTCCCAATTCACATAATCACCAGCAATGTTGATCACTGCTCTATTTCTGCTTTTAAGAAAATTAATGATATCTTCTTGAGATACCACCTCATCATCTCCTGCTTGAATATAAGCCAATGAGTTCCTAAAAACTGTGTCAATCCAGTTCGAAGGATCTTGTAATTCGTGTGCTTTATTTTTGTAGTCTAATGCTAACAGTGTGTCATCAACCCAGTCGAATACTTGCGGAAATATATTTGAGTAATCTTTATTATCAGATTTAAACTGAGAGAAATCATTAGTAGCAACTAAATCTAACAATAATTCAAAACTAACATTACATTCTGTTGATATATTCTTTAAATATTTTACTAGTGCCAGCAATCCACTCTTTGCATGTTCCATTTTCGATGAGTCAAAGTATTCATGGCAAAAACCAAGATCCCTTTGATAACTCCAATTAGTCTCATCAATACAATACAATACTTTTCCTTCAATATCTGTAAAGGCTCTTCCTGCTCGACCAGCAATATTCCAAAAATCTTTTGAATCTATTTTCACTTCGTCTTGGTGATTCATAAATACATCAGCAAAAATTACTGTTGATATGCCTATATTAACTCCCTGCCCTAGACTAGTGGTCGAAACAATAACCTTAACATTGTCCGTTCGCATTAGTTGCTCAGTCAAAATTCGGACATCGGTAGGTAATTTTCCGAAATGACATAGAATTCCATATCGAGCCAGCTCATATATGTTACTAACACCAGCTTCATCGCAAGCGAGCCTAAATGACTCAAAAAGTACTTCATTGTTATAGTTGTGTAATTCGGGAGTACCTCCCATTGCCTTCAGTACCCTATTAGCTGAAGATACAACATATCTGGCCTGAGCAACAAACATCAAGACAGTCCCAAGTTGCGATAGCTTTAATGCTGTAGCTGCAATTCCTTCATTTTTGTCACTCGGAAAATATTTAGTTCTTGCCCGAGGTGGTAAGAACTTTTCGACAAAATTTTTGTTAAATGAGGTTGGTTCGCCAAACCATTCTATTGTTACATTTTTAGCGTGAGTCCACTTAATTGTTCCAAATCGCTTGTCTGCAATTGTCTTATCGGTTTGATAAACACTGCTACTATCCTCGGCTATCCATTGGGCAATATCATTTGTATTAGGTAGGACAGCGGAAAGAAGCATAATCTTGCCATCATTTTTATTGACGTGATGCTTTAGCTCTTCGATAAACAACTCAATTTTAATTAACCTTTCTTCTGCCCCAAGAAGGTGACCCTCATCAATAATAAGCAAACTAATTCCATTGGCGATATCTTCATCTGCCCTGACTATCGCCTTGGCTTTTTCAGGGGTTGCAATAATCACATTTGAGTTTTCGATTAGTGCTTTATCTAGCTTACTAAATTGTCCTCCGCCATATAGGAACGTAGTAGAAAACCCCAAGGGGGCTAATGTCTTCTCCATTGATTCCTCTACCTCATAAGATAATGAACGGAATGGAGCAAGATATAGTACTTTGGAAAAAGGGTTATCAATCAAAGCTTCCAAAATAGCGATCTCAGCTATTCTGGTTTTGCCACTACTTGTTGGTAGACTCAGGACAATATCATTTTCATCTTGCATCGCCTGTAGTGCATTATATTGAGCAAAGAATAACTCCGTAATTGGTGGTGTTCGTAATGCTAGTTGTGCTACATAATCATTTGTAATATCACTCTTAATTAATTTTGGTATCACATTCCAAAATGAGTACTGCTTGAATACATCAAGCAATATTATTAACAACCTCGATAACCACCAAATAGCAGGTTCGTCATCAATAGAAGCCAATTCTTTCAAGTCAGTTAAAGATTCTTGTCCGAGATAAAGATATTCTTCTTTGCCCGAGTAAATGTATTCCAGCACTAAATTGAGGGATTTAGATAAGATAATTGCATAATGCTTGTTGTTCTGTTCCAGTTCGTCCTCAGAAACTTTATCATATTCATCGTCAAACTGAATGTTGTTAATTTCGTGAATAAGTGCTTGCAGATCTTTTCTCAGAAAACTGCTAAATAGATTAATTAATGGCGTTTCAGCTTTGACATTTTTAATCGCTATAAACGATTTTGAATATTGAGAAGCTAGGTAAAAAGATAAACTACTAACAACTAAGTAAAAGCTACTTTTCTTGCTAAGCTCAGTATTAGGGGCGTGAATGTAATGTATAATGTCGCCTGCTTTCTCAAATGCTTGCAGAGCAACATCATCAATTTCACTTTTTTCAGTTATGGCACAACCTATAGACAAATATGCGAAGGCAATACTATTAACCCTATCCGTTAATCCTTCTGTAAAATTTGGAAAGTTAGCTTCATCTTCTTTGACAGCTAAAAGAATATTCTTCGCGTTGGATTGCGCAATTAAGTTCTGAGCGAATTCATCGTTTTCAAGCTTATCAAACAGCTTCTGAGCTTTTACGGTATCCATTTCTACTCCATCACCATTTTTAGTGCTTCGTCAAAGCTATTCTTAACAAGCTGAGCTGGGTTATCTTCACCATAAGATACTATGACAAGGTTTTTATTATTAGAGTTTAAGTGTTTCTCTATAGTCTTATATGTAGAAGCTTCACTGTGATAAAAGCCAACATATGTAACTGGAGTTTTTTGGGTATGGAGGTTCGTGATCAAATCATCAATTTCGTTTGCTAAAAGGTCATCTCCCATTTCTTCCAGTCTGTCACTAACAAAGGTCAAAGATATGGGTAAATTTTTATTCGATAACGATTCAACAATATCATCTAAAGCTTTTTTGTTTTTAGTCGAACGGAATTTTGCTTCTCCCATTATTACTCTATTTTGAATATTCTGTTTTTCAAATAGTAATAAATCGTCTCCTTTCATAGACTGCTCTACATTCGGGTTGTACCTCAGTTTGTACACAAGGATTTCTAAACCTGATGTTTCAGTAAGGTATTCTGCAAGGATTATTTCGCCTAGATTACCTTTTTGCGTAGTTGCAGACTTAATCGGAAAAGGAACTTTTCCTTCCATATACTGAGCGAAGCCATGCTTAGCTAGGATTTGTTTTTTCCTCTCTATCCTAGCGATACGAGCTTCGGTTGCATGATGTTTAATTACCCATTGCGACAAATGCTCAACTAGAGTAGCGCTGCTTATACCTTTATTTGTAAGCTTTCTATGTTTTTTGTTGGCTGTTGCAAGTGTATCTTCACACTCAAACCAATCAAAAAACAAACCCGACTTAGGATGTTCACCGATTAACTTACTTTGAGCTGTTGTTTGTTTTTTCGCGCTCATAATTCGCCCGTATACTTTTGATTTATGCGTTGCAATTCACTAATCATCAAAGTTAAATCAGTTTAGTTTATCCTCTTTACCTTCAGTTCATCAGAAAATAACTCAGAAAACCAGACGCTTGCAGCATATTTTGCCGTAGTACCATACTTTGGTCGACTTTGTAGGTCAGTAAATCATTCACAATATTGCTGTAGCAAGCTTGGGGACATTTTCGTGCTAGGAAATGCCACGGGTAAAGTTCAGCTCATGAAGGTGCTGTCGACCTTTCAGTTATTACTCAATCGACTAGGCTTTACAGTACCGCTCTGCTTTAGAAAATAAGACATCGCAATTATGACCGTCAATCTTAGAAATTATCCCCTATCCTACATCTGGTCTTCCGATATGACGGACTACATCGCACATTGCATGGTAAAAGTGCTTTTGAACACACTTTTGCTGATGGCGAATATGTTTCTGATTCTTGCTTTTTTGAAGAGTTCGTTTTCTCGAAGAATAGTTTATCAATCACTCCATGCAAGCAATGGTATGTCTAGCAAACATTATGATATGCATGAATGCAAGGCGTTCAGGGCTTGATAAATTAGAAGAGGCACTCAACTCGTCTTGATGATTATAAACTCATATATTCTGAGAGAGCTTCCATGGAAGAATTAGGCAAACAGCCCCCTTCTTAAAGGGTATTGATTCTAAATATCAATCACGTTGAGATTTAGAGTCTTCATTGAGATAAATTTTTAATGCAGCCTATGAACACTGTTCAACTTTGATCTGAGTCTTCAATAAACTCACCTTTTCCCCAAAGTTTGCGAGATTAGTTACTCACACAGTAGTTCTACAGCTTACTGCTTGGTCTCATTTATCTAATCCAAGTACGGTTTCATCCTATGCTGTGCTCTAGACTCACAATATAGATAGTAAATCATTGAGTTTCATAACCAATATCTTCACCATGGACATTATGCAAGAGCGTTAGGCGCTCTCATAAATCAGCATGTTTTGTTAGGGATTATCATGAAAATTACAAAATTAAAAATCGAGAACTTCAGAGCATTTAAAGAACAAGAGGTGGATATATCTGATTATAGTTGTTTCATTGGGGCAAATAGTTCAGGTAAATCAACGGTAATTAATGCGCTAAACCTTTTCTTTAGAGAAAACAAAAACTCGCAAACCGATTTGATTAAACTTTCAGAAGATGATTTCCACCACAAAAATACAAATGATCCAATAAGAATTACCGTAACGTTTGGAGAGCTTTCGGATCAAGCTAAAGATGATCTTTCGGCTTATGTTCGCCAAGACGAACTCACGATTACTGCCGAAGCTACTTATGACGCCAATAGCGGCAATGCAGTGGTAAAACAATACGGTCAAAGAAAAGTAATTGCTGACTTTGCCTCTTGGTTTTCAGCTCAAAAGTCTGGTGAAAAAGTACCTGTTCTAAAATCTATATATGAGGGTATTAAAGCACAGTCACCGTTCAGCACTTTGGCTAATGTTAAAACAAAGGCGGATATGGAAGCTGCACTTCGTGAATTTGAAGAGGCAAATCCTCTACTTTGTACATATGTTCCTAGTGAAGATCAGTTCTATGGTGCGTCAAAAGGCAGTAACCGTCTTGCTACTCATATACAGTGGGTATTTATCCCTGCAACTAAGGATATTTCAAAGGAAGCAGAAGAATCTAAAAACTCAGCCTTAGGCATATTGCTAGACAGGACTGTGCGCTCTCAAATTACATTTGATACTGAGTTGGCAAAAATTTATGACGATGCTCGAAGTGCATATAATCAAATGTTAGCAGCGCAACAAAGTGTGCTTGCATCTGTCTCCAATTCTATAGAGGAGCGACTAAAAATATGGTCGAAGCCCGATATACAAGCTTATGTAAAATGGAACTATGAAGAGCAAAAAACAATTAAGGTCGAGGAACCTATAGCACAAGTAGTTATTGGAGATAATGGATATGAAGGTGAATTGGCACGCTTCGGACATGGAATGCAGCGCTCGTACATTTTTGCTTTGCTACAAGAGCTTGTAAACATAGATAGCTCGGAAAGTCCCAAGCTATTGATGGCAATCGAAGAACCAGAGTTGTATCAACACCCTCCTCAAGTTAGGTATTTAGCTGAAACCCTGTTCAAACTTTCTGAGGATACAGCTCAGGTTTTACTATGTTCCCATAGCCCATACTTTGTACCATCGAATAATGTTTCAAGTATTCGAATGGTTCGTGAAACTGGAAATCCAAGTGAATCAATAATTTCGCGAGTTACTTATCAGGAAATCGCTGACAAATTAAATACGGTAGAATCTAAGCCAACTAACCCTTCAGCTTTAGTCGCTAAGGTATCACCAACATTAAGCCCTGAATTGAATGAAATGTTCTTTTCACAAAAGATAATATTTGTTGAAGGCGTAGAAGACGTTTCTATATTGACGACCTATATGCATTTAATGGGTGTATATGGAGAATTTAGGCGTCAAGGTGGTCATATTGTGCCAGTACATGGGAAAAGCGAGATTTTAAGACCTCTATGTATTGCTCGGTTGCTGGACATACCGACATTTGTGCTAATTGATGGCGATACAAATAAACAAACATCATATGATGCTATCAAGGATGATCCAGAAAAAGCCGATAAGGCTAATTTCCTAAATGGGGAGATTACTAAACACAAAAAAGATAATGGCTCAATATTGCAACTTTGTGGGCAACCTGAAGGGTTCAAGTGGCCTACAGAAGAGCATGTTTTTCTCGATAATATAACCATTTGGAAAACAAATATAACAGACTTGCTCGAAGAAGAATTAGGTGAAAAGTGGAAAGGACATAGAGATTCAGCGGTATCTAAATATGGTCAAGCTAAAGGTCTATTGAAAAACCCTCTAGCAGTATCACATGCGTTAGAGTTGGCTTGGGAGGATGGGCAAAAGGCATGCTCCCTAGTACAAATGATAAATTTAATGCTTGGTATCTCAAGTGGTGATGTTAGCGCGGAAGAAGAGTCCACCGAAGAAACAATCGCCGAACCAACTGCTTAGGTCTACGGTACTTTTTCTAAGTCTACTATGGTTGTGTTAGTGTTATTACACTAACACGCCTTTGTCCAGAAAAGAGCTTGAACACTGTTTTAGTGTACTTAATAAACTGAATCTTTTTGTTTTTTATTAGACATCGATAAAAGAATAAATCAACAAATCTGTGAACAGTGTTCTATGTGCCTTAATGATTTATCTAAACCAAAAATCACTGTTTATGAAACAATAACAGGTTTAAATTTTTCTATTCTTATTAGATATTAGTGACCAGATAGGTCAATCACTTAAACATTAAAGATAAGCTTTCCTTATAGAAAAACAAATAAACTCTCACCTATTTAAATGGAAATTTAAAGCAACAGAAATAAACTGTACGCTTACTACCTAAGCGACACATCAAAGGTGTTCGCTATAGGGTATAGCAACACAGATTTTCCGAATTATTGTGCCGCTTTGAGCAAAGTACTTAATAACGCACTAAAAATGCGCTCTCACGCAGTGGAAATGCTGTTTCGCGCACTAGAAGTGCGTTTTGACGCACTACTTTTTTAAAAAAAATTGACATGTTTTAGAATTTAATTAAGGATTTTTTCAATGAGCCTTATATTAAAATTATAACTTTAAAATAGTTATAACAGTTATAATAGTTATAACACATTTTTTTGAGGGAATGAAGATCTAAAATAGATCAAATTATTTATTTCAGTGGTAATATTTTTATAATAGATCTTAAAAAATTTAAAAATGGAAACAATTACGAACATTAATACTATTTATAGTATTAATTGAAACATTATTATACTTTCCTATTTTCAGCTATGTTATATATAGCGGGTCGTAATAAATCTGACTATTTTGCGATATAAGAAACAGAAATTAAGTTATCTAATTCTTTTTCTTCGAGTAGTCTATTTGTAATCGCATGCTTAGAAGCATCGACCTGACTTCCTGAGTTAGATCCAGTTTTCACTACGGACATCGCCCAAGATCTTTGTAAAACTGACAATCAAAGCTCAAGCCACCAACAACCTTAGGTAGTTGCTTGGATGTTTGTGGATAACGTTCTGCTACGAAGTTTAGAATACACTGTGCATACGCATGCCAAAAGACAACACCTTGATCGAGTGTAGTCAACTCTTCAATAGCTAAGTTTGGATCAGTAGAAAACAACGCTAATTAACGGTATAGCATTTTTGCATCTACGATCAATCAGCTCCACACTTGGAGCTGATATTTTATGAATTTTCACGACCATTCTTGTGCTTATTAGCCCAAGCCTGAAGGTGTGGATCGTTGCGCTGTGCTTCGAAATCAGTGTTCGCCATAAGATCTTCTAGGTTGGGCTTTGTCTTTACATTTGATGCCTTAACAGTAATTCCCCCACACTCACGGGTTAACGTGACTTTAGATCCAGAACTTAAATTCATTTCTGCCAGCCACTGCGAAGGAATTGTCAACCCTGTCGAATTTCCAATTTTGATCAGCTTTTTTTCCATTTAAACCTCCAAATGATCGCTTATATAATAACAACTCTATATAGAACGTAGATATGGACAATAGCACTCAAAAATCACCTCAGACAATCATGATATACCCTACCATAAAATTTCTTGGCTTTTTCACGATAATCACACTGCCACGGCAGTGTGAACTCTATACTTAACGCACTTAGAACAGTGTTCCAGGCCTCTTCAAAAATAGCTGCTACAATTAATTTATGTTTAAATTACAGCTCTACAGCGAGTTTAAAGGGCAGCCCCTTTTTCATTGCGCTTAATTATTTTTCCAATTACGAGAGCTTTACACTCTAATATTGAGATCTCCTTTTCAAGCTTTACTAGTTCTTCATTGAGATAGGCAGAATGACAAGGGAACTTCTCTAAGAGCTGTTTATGTGCAATAACTAAATGATTTAATTGCAGTTTACTTGACCTTAATTGGGCTTGATACGATAACTCTTCACTTATAATAGTAGGCCTTTTCTCCGTTTCAAACTCAACTTCAAGTTGAGAAGATTCTGCAATAATCGAGTATTTGGCATTATTAACACAAGCTCCACTCAAACGTATCACAATCCCTTTCCTTTCGAGTACCTTCATCATACGATATGAATGATTGCGAAATCGGTCAAGCTGCTTATCAGGATCGTAGTAAGGCTCGATGAGCGGCTTCAACAGTGACTGAAAATAGTACAAATCAAAATTAGCACCCTCTTCGAGTTTATCTATCAAACTGGTGCCAATCTTAAACAACTTGTAGGTGCTTATTCTCATCTTCACGAACTCCTTTCCACTGCTGACATTGCATAATATATTATGCACTATAGTATTAGTCAACCAAATATCATAAAGTAGTGGAAATAATAAAACTTCAAAACAATCAATGAATCAACTAGCTAAAGAGATCGCTCAAAACATCAAGCGCCAAAGAGAGATGCTTGACCTATCAAGTACACAGCTTAGCCTCCAAGCGGGCTTTAGCCGCAGCTATATGAATAAAGTAGAAAAAGACGGGGTAAGAATTACGGTTGAGAAACTATATATGATTGCACGCGTGTTGGAGTGCGATGTGAATGACTTATTGCCTGAAGACAGGATAGATCTACTTGATGAGGACTAAGAGGTATAGTGACTCACTCCCGAGCTTAGACACCCGTGTGTAAGTCACAGCTGGACAATAATTTATTAGGTGTACTCTGACAAATTAACTCTCTCTCTAGCACCTAGTTTCCTCAAGTGAACCGCTTCTACATACCTACGAATAATCTGCCAGCTACTTTCATCAAGCTCCTGATTCCTAGGTATCTTGACTGTCATGGTCAAGTTATCTTGATTGGGAGCTGGCACTTGACTCAATAACTGCCAATAAGCCGTTTGTTCAGAAGCTACATATTTCACAAGTAGCGCAACTGGCAAAAGATCCCATAAATAGTTATACGTTGATACATCTAATATAATTCGTTCATATGCCCCATCAGCGGTTACATTCGATTCTTGTGATGCTTTTAATTGCACGAGCAATTCTCTTGATGAAGCGCGGTTGTTTTCAATAACCCCAACGACCAGATCTACACCAATATCAGGATTAGGCTTATGTGCAGTCCAACCTCTAGGTAAAACAGCTCTGAAGTGATGCTCTGAGTCACTTTCTAACATGTTGTTTTCAATTATAATCGGACGTTGCATCTAGACAGCTCCTATTGGTTAACCTAACTCCGCTTAGACCTTTATATGATTTATTTTTTAGGTGGATAATTATGTATCTCTACTAGCTCACAGCCTTTGCCAAGCCCAAAGTCAGCATTGAGAAATACAATATTAAAACAACCATGAACTGTTCTAGTTGATGGATACTTTATAGCATCAAAACCTGAAAATTTCGCACAATCAGCAACGAATCTAGAAAAAATGTATTGCGGCTTATATTGCCCTTCATCATTATGCTTGGCACTCACTAAAGCTGAGTGAACCATGGTATCTAGCATATCACTATGTTTCTTATGATTGTCGTATGTAGCAGAAAGATCTAAGATTTTTACTTGTTTATTGATCTTAATTTCTGCGATATAACAATTTTCTTGGCGCATTTCCTCATAACAAGTTTGCTGGTCACTACCTAAGTAAAATGCAGGTAACCCTGCATGATTATAACGCCCCTCAGACGCATATTGCTTGGGTGTAATATCAAAATCATCAGCTTTGGGGTCTGCTATCTGAGAAGCAACACGTGCTCTGAACAAGTTTCCTACGATTGAAGTAGCTATAGCTTGCTCTGACAACTCTCCGATAGCTTCTAAAATTTGAGACGCAAAATAGTGCTTCAACATAACAAACGGCGATTTGTGAGCAAGCGCACTCAACTCATGAAGAATATCCTCAAAAAAATCAATAGGTTGAAATGGAAAACTATATGGATAGAAATATCCTGTAAGTGCCTCATCACATCTAGGACACTCTACTAACTGCATCAGTTGCTTATAGTCCTCAAGTGAATAGCAGTCTCGTAAAATTGTGGATGCATAAAAATGTTCGATATCCATAGCGTTGTTTTGAAAGTCTTCAGTCCCTGCAGAAAAAGGCCAAGACTTTAAATAATCATCAACACATAGCTCACAACATGCTACATCTGCGGTGAACCATGATTCACATTGACTAGTAAAAAGCTCTTCAATACCATAATCATCAAGCTCTTCAAGCCTTTTTTTCTCTTCTACAGATAACATAAATACCCTGTTAAAACTTAGCTAAATTAAAGTGTGCCGCACGCTGCTATACGGTGAGCGAAACGAAACTGGAAAGCATGAGATATCACTATTAAAGGGATACTACGCTTGGTATTTTCGATTACCCGCTCGTACTTGAAGTTAATCTTACTTTTAGCTCCAGTTCGAGGTTTCTATTGCGCACTGATTATTTAGCCACTGAATTTGGTCGATAATCTAACTCTTATGTAGAAACCCGATCTTCTACAAACTAATTTTAGTCTTGATCGGTTAAGACTAATCTAGCTAAGTTGATAATTGCGTAAAAAGCACTATGTAATATGTTTCTTTTCTCACTACTTGAACCCATGAATGAAAACGCATAGAAAGTCCGTGACCTGTAATGCTTACGGTTTAAAAGAATATGGTGACCGAAAAATCAATTGGTAGCTTGCTCCATCATTTTAATCATGTCCAAATTATTCAACTCAAACTTGTAGAAACGATTCTGTTGATTGTTTGATTTTTCTTCGGCTGTTCGAGCATCTACATACCATTTCTTCTCTAGAATCCATCTAAAAGCAGCTCTCTCTGTAATGCAGATTTCATCCTTATCGCTAGCAATACCAAAGTCAATCCTGACTTTGGTTTTCTCTACTTCTGATAGAGAAGGATGTAACTTCAAGATTAAAGGTAACCTCAAATTCCATAATTGATCTTGTGATATAGCTTCGTAAGCATGCTGTTTAAATTCCTTGCTATCATGTTCTTCCGTCACATTCCTAACACGAGCAAAGTGAAAGTTCTTAAACTTGTTTTCTTTACTCTCAGAGCGATCATACGCTCTAAACATCCAACTTGTCCCATCATGCATAACGGCTAAAGGAACAAGAGTTCTCATTTGATGGTTAGAACTATTTTCAGAATAATAATTACATGAAATCGCATATTTTCCAGATATCGCACGGGTAATCATGGCAACTTCATTCGTGTTTAATTGATTCGGGATTTTACCAATCTTCTCGTAAGCAAGTTCTGTTACACCGAAAATTTTGTTGCTATTAAAACCGTTAGCAAGCATTCCCAAAGCCAGTTCCCCATCAATATTAGTTAATGGTGAAAATGAACTTCTCACAATAGCATTCGTTTTCTGTGTCTTGTTATTAGGCCTACGTTTAGAGTATTCACTTAAAACACGAGATGCTGCCGCTTCTGCAATCCCAAAGGCTTCTTTAAGATCCGCTCTAGTAACACGCCCTGTGAAAAGCAATTTAAAGTCGATATACGCCAGTCGAGCATTCGTAGAAGTTGTCTCTACTGTTATGTCAGGTTGAGAACTGTTTTCCATGATGTTTTCCATCACTATCTAATCATTACTAACATCATAACAACAAACGATCTACGTGCAATAAAAATACAACCAAAATACACAAAAAGATCATTGAAACGTATCATTTCGATCTGTTAATATAAACCCTATCGAGCCGATGGTCATTATTAAACCAAATTTGACGAGGGAATTTTTGTGCAAAACCAAGACTTCAAATCATTAAGAAAACTAAATTCAAGTGATAAAGAGTTTTGTTTCGAGATGATATCAAAGATCACATCCAACTTAGATCTTACGGAAACGCAATTATCACAACTAACGACAGCCTATCGTGCAATCGGCTCCTATCTAGCTAACCAAGGAGGTAAGTTCGCTGATTGTCATGTTTATGCTCAGGGAAGTGTCGGGATTGGGACTTCAGTGAAACCAATCGATGAAGATTCTGACATGGATATAGACCTTGTACTCCATTTACCAAACGAAGAGTATCCATTGACCACAGATGAAGCGAACCAATTACTTTTCAGTGTGATCCATGTCCTAAAGCACTCGCAGCGGTATGGCAACAAAGTTGAAGGCTTGCCGAAACGAAGATGTGTAACTCTTCAATATGGTGGTATTGAAGGTCAAGGGTTTCACATGGATATCACTCCTAGCATGCCAGAAAACGCTGACTTTCCTAATTATAAGAACAACGTAAGAGTTGCTGATATTAAAGATGCGAATAGCCCGTCCCACCCTTATGGCTATAGAAGTTGGTTTCGGAGTGCGTGTAGTCAAGATATTCGATGGAGCAGGAAGAGTAGCTATAAAGCCCAACGCCAGATTTATGCTGGAACTGTAGAAGAACTACCTGGACAAAGAAGAAAGACCGTACTTCAGATCGTTGTTCAACTTCTTAAGAGACATAGAGATATGTGGAAGAAGGACATGAATAACGTGTACGCCCAGTACGCACCTATCAGCATTATCATTACCACACTTGCAGGACTTGCTTATGAGCAATGCTCAAGGTCAAAAAAAGAATACGAGAACCCATTTGATCTGATGCTTGACGTGCTTGAAGCTATGCCAAGTTATATTTCCCAGCAGTGCCAGTCCGATGGAACTCTAACCTATACGATTCTCAATCCAGCTTTACCGACAGAAAACTTTGCTGACAAATGGCATGAAAAACCAATGCTAGCTCAGGCATTTAGAGCTTGGTATCAGCAAGCTACTCGTGACTTAACTGCACTGCTAGAATTCGGGCAAGGCCTCGACCATACGATCACACGTACGAAATCAATGTTTGGTAACCAAGCTGCGAAAGGTTTAGAAACAAAATTGGCAGATACTCTCACCACTCGCAGAGCTATGGAACGTGCAACCGTGTCCTCTGTAGGCTTAGGTCTATCTAATTCAGCAACGGCAAAATCCGTACCTAAACATGATTTCTACGGTAGTAATCGATGAGTTATGACCTCAGCAAACAGCTTGATGCCCTACAAAAGCGTTATCAAGGTGGTAAAGGCCGAATTACTAAAAGCAAAACAGGCCTAAAGCTAGAATGGAGACAGAAATTGCAACCTTCGAGACTTAGCCGAGAATACTCGGTACTCGTCCACTGGGCGGGATTAGGTTGCCTCCCAGAAGTAGAAATACTGTCCCCAAACCTTAAAGAATTATCAGGAGGAAAGCGTTCACCTCATGAATTCTTCTCCAAAGGAAATACCAAGCCGTGTCTCATGTTTAATAACGGTAGTTCCAAGGACTGGACTCCCAATATGTTAATTGCCGAATCAATCATCCCCTGGACACAAGAATGGCTTTGGTACTGGGAGCTGTGGCTCTCGGATGGTGAATGGCGTGGTGGGGGTGTTCACCCTGGAGAACTCACGATAGAACAATACATTGCACAACAAAAAAATTCTCTTCATCAGGCACAAAATAAGGGAACGCTATGAAGCTGCTAACTTATATCATTGTTCAAACCATCAACTGGTTATTCAGAAAACGCTCTCCTGCTTTGTTAGTTTTCAGAACTGGAGCCTCTTTTATCCCGATAGCGCTAGTGGGAGGCATGGCATTCAATGTTCAGTATGAAACGGCTACTCAACTTATCAAACTCGATGTCGCTGGCTCTGATGTACCTACAGTACTCGTTTTTGGCGGTTTCGCTCTTGGTACAGTCCTGATACTAATTGGATTAATTTGGGAAGTAGTACGTTCAATTATAGAGCACAGAAGGCTCACTAAAAAATTAGTGTTCGCCATTGAGCAAAGAGGCTTGGTAAACACATCAGATTCTCCCCTATCTGATTACATTCAGAAGAAACATAAAGGAAAAAGCATTTCAGAAATTGTGATAGATATTCGAGATAATCTTGCGAACGGTACTGTCAGCCAACCTGCATTAGCACTTAAGAAATTCCTCAACCTTGAACATTCAGTTGCAGAGCGTAGGAATAGTGTTTCGGCTAAAGATTTTCACATTATTTATAGTGGTTTAGTTCCTATTCCCTTTGCTTTCTTATCAGGATATATGCTGGATGATGAATCAAAAATTGAGGTGCTCGACTGGGATCGACAACTATCAAGCTGGAAAGAACTCGATCCTATTAATGACGATAATGAGAAGTTCGAGAAAACAACCAACCATGCTGGCCACAAAGGTTCTATCGTTCTTGCTGTCTCATTCTCCTACCATGTAGATGAAGAAGCCATTAACCTTTGCTTTCCAAACATTCCACAGGTACACCTAAAACTAAAAGAAAAACGTTTTGATAATCACTGGTCGAACAAAAAACAAACTCGATTAGCTTATGATTTCATTGAAGAAGTTAAAAAAATCATGGAAGAAGGCTATGATGATATACACCTCATATTAGCCTCTCAAAACAGTGTAGCGTTCAGATTTGGTCAAGCGTATGACAGACGAAATCTTCCTCAGATTACGATTTATCAATACGAAAAAGATCACAAAATTCCCTATCCGTGGGGCGTATCCATTAGTAACTCACCCAACACAGACCCATCTATCAAACAGATCGAGTTTACTGACCATCTAAAACAAGCTGTATAAAGGGGTTATGTATGTCTTCATTTCAAGTATTGATGCCATTTGCTCGTAGTAACAGCTCAAACCAAATAGTAGGAATTGAGCAAGTGAAGCGTGGTGATGGCTGTAACTGCCACTGTTTGTCATGTGGAACTCCTGTAACAGCGAGGTTGGGTAACATCAATCAGTGGCACTTTGCTCACCGCACCGATAATAATACAACAAGCTCTGAATGTGAGTTCTCCCCCGTTACAGCGCTGGCATTAATTGTAAGACAGCAACTTCCAACCCTAGTTAACTTTGATTTAGATGAGTGGGACTTCAATGATGTGCAATGGGACATTGAATGCACTAAGCATGGCATTCAAGTTGACGCATACACTAAGGACTTAACCTCTAATGTATCGGTAATAATGGATATCCCTTTTGAGAGCAGCCCTGATTTATTACCAGAAGCTGTCCCAAAAGATATCGACATAATCCTAAAGGTGGATACACACATGATGGCTCGGCAGCTTTACCCATCTAAAAGCCCAGTTAAACTCTTAAACTCTGAAGAAGTATTCAACTACCTCTTAAATCATTGGGAAGACCTAGTCGAAATGCTTCGCTGGCCTGAATCAACGACAGAGCAAGCTGAAGCATCTGAACACGAAGAAAAGCTTGCACCGAACGACAACACATCTATTTGCTTATGCTGCAACAGCAATAGCGCTAGCTATGGCAAAGGACTTCTTTGCGGGAGTTGTGTATGGAAGCAGGTAGGCAGGCGATTTAACTCAATGAGTGAGATGGTTACATTTTATAGCAAAAAGAATTAATTTGCTCTCCATCAAATGTAGCTTTAAATCAAAACCAGAGGTTTTGATTGCTCTAGTTAAAGCCAGCATAACGATTTTCTGTTGAAGTACTTATACCTCATTTTCGTTACCACTAATGTAACTCTTACCTAATCATTTTTATCGCCAATTTACTACCTTACCCTATCATTTGGGTATACCTATCATATAGCTCTCCCCACGCCTATCTTATAGAAACAAAAGAACTTATATGATAGTATTATCTTAAGAATCCTAAATGATAGACTGAGAGAGTATCAATGACGATATATGGATATGTACGAGTCAGCACTAAAGAACAATCTACTACAGCTCAAGAGAATGAGATTCTTAATAAGTACGAAGGTGCAAGTATCGTTCGAGAGAAAGCATCTGGTAAAAGTATTGACCGCCCTGTTCTTCAAAAACTACTCAATACCCTCGCTAGTGGTGACAAAGTCGTAGTAAGAGAAATGTCACGCCTTGGACGCTATCAAGGAGAGTTGATGCTAATGATCGAAGAGTATCAAGCCAAGGGAGTTGAGTTTGAGATCCTGAATATCGGTATTGATACGTCATCTGTATCGGGAAAGATGATTCTTGGCATTCTATCTTCTGTTGCTCAGATGGAACGAGAGCTACTTCTGGAACGACAAGCTCTTGGAATAGCTGAGGCAAAAGCGGCTGGTAAGTACAAAGGTAAACAAGCATCTCCAGAAACGGAGAAAAAGTGCAAGGAAGCAATTAGCTATGTTGAGCACGGCATGAGCAAAGAAAAGGCAGCGAAAGCTGCGGGAGTGGGTATTGCTACGTTGTATCGTTACATCAAGGCTGCTTCTTAAACCTAACAGTTACCGAGTCAAAAAGTGGGTAATTTGCCAGATCAGGTTTCCAATAGCCAAATTAGGACATATGCATCACACCAAATACTCAATGTAATGCATACATCTCACACTCGCTGAGCGAGAAAATCGATTACAAAACTCAACTCTCTCGGATCTACATTCATTTTATGAGCAAGACGCTCTCTATTCTGCATATCCAGATTTGCCCCTCTAAGGGCTAACGTATGATATTTTGATTCATCATCTTTCATTTTAGAGACTTTTGAGCGAATGTAACCCTCATCATATCCCGCATCTCGATAACAATCTTCTATTAGTTCTACTATATAATTCATTTATTTACCTTACATTTTTTTGATAATTTTAGTGTCCAAACTTCATTATTATTGAACGATCATGATTGCAGAAACTAGCGAAACGGTCTGAGAAAACCAGGTCTTCATTAATTGCATATTGACTCATTTTCATTCCTTGTTTTATTCGCTGTCTATCAATTCTTCAGTAACCATCTCTGCAAGAGCACCCGCCAGATCATAGCCACCCCAAATATTTTCAGGGTCGCTCGGATCATTCGTTATTTGGGCTTCATCTAAACATTCAAGTAATGCATCAAAGCCATTCTCGTTCCAGTTATCCAATTGTGCTGACGTATAGCTACCACGGGCGTCATCAACAAAATCATCATGGATACGAGTAAACAACAATTTACTATCATCCTTATTACTCGATACAAAAATCGATATTTCTCGACCTGAGTAAAACTCAACGTCAATGACATTGACCAAACTGTTATCCAAAATGTTTTCGTACCCATAAAATGACAGTGGTTCTGCCTCCATATGAACAGATATTTTTTTGATTGATTTCACCAAAACATCTTTTACAATCAAACGAGCATCACGATTTTGATAGTCACGAGCTGCTTGTACATTAGAGATAAATGCTTTAATCGACTCCGAGCTAATGCGGTATGTTCCAAATTCACCAGACTCTTTCTTCAGTTCATCTTTTTTCTTCTCAAGATCTTGGTATTTTGCTTTTTCAGTAGCCCTCTTTTCTCCATCTGAGATAATCGTCAAAGTATCTAATATGTTATTCATTTTTTGATCTATTTCTTTGATTTTCTCATCTATGGTTAATTTAGCTGTGCTATCTATATCTTTATTAATCAAGTCATAATCAATATGTCTTGAAACCGCCACCAAAAAAGCATCTTCCAAGTAGTCTTGAATAATGCTCTTACAGCAACTCTTTGACTCTTTTTCCGTGCTACAGTTTAATCGCCTTCTAATCCTATATTTTTGCTTTTGTGGTTGAGAACCAATGCTCTTACCACACTTTGAACAAAATGACTTATTACCGTAGTCTGTAAGCAAATATACTAAAGCATCATCCGATACAGCCGACTTATCACCACTCATAGCGTTATACTTTCGCTTCTTTAACGCTTGAATTGCTTCATATTCGTCTTCAGAGATTAAGGCAGGATAATAATTATGAAGGTCGAAGTTTTCATTTTCAGTCTCACCATACTTCAAGTAACTGATACTAAACACTTTTCTCCCACACAGTGTCGGATTGGCTAATACACTACTGATTGTCGAAACACCCCAAATAGCTTTTCCAGTTGGCGACTTAATACCTAAACGCCTAAGCTCCTGTCTGATCGCACCAAGCCCCATTCTCTCATTAAGATATAGGGACACTATCATCAAAGCTGTAATTTTGTGTTCATTTAGCTCAAAGCCTGTTTTGACTTTAGGGTGAGGCTTAGGTTTACGAGATAACCAAAAAGGAAGACTACCAGCGACATCAGAAACCAATCCACCTTTAAAATTAGCGACTTGTTGATATATATAATCAACACTAAAGCCCTGTTTTCTCAGAGACTCTTCATGAGAGCGTTGCATTTCCAGTATTGCGTACAACATTGTACCGAGGGGATCAGCACTCATTGTTTTACGATTGAAAACCTTGCCCTCTTTCGCTACGACTACGGTTATACCTGC
This sequence comes from Vibrio sp. OPT24, assembly GCF_015163545.1. Lineage (NCBI taxonomy): Bacteria > Pseudomonadati > Pseudomonadota > Gammaproteobacteria > Vibrionales > Vibrionaceae > Vibrio > Vibrio sp. OPT24. The sequence continues at coordinate 633,934 of NZ_JADDYI010000048.1, read as the reverse complement.
CATTATTAGTTCTGTCATAGTCGCATGAGCTTGAAAGACTTGTTCTCTGCTCATCCTATCCATCGACTCAACAATAAGGTATGAACCTGACTTAACATGCTTAGATTTAACTAAGCTCAGAAATACACCAAATGACCCCTTTGTCTTATGCTCAGCATGAAAAGCTGACAAGCCTTTATCAGTAAGGACTAAATCTTTATTGACTGTCAGACCATATTTTTCTGCAATGTCGTAAGCATATTTATCTTGTCGAGCTAAAGATGAACCTTTTTCTTGCTCGATGTTAGAAAATCTTCTGTAAGAATAAACTTCTGGATAAGGGCTGGGCTTAAACATGACACAGACCCCCAACGTTTATTAAATTACGCAATGAAGTTCTGTATAAATCATTAAGTCTGCTTATGGTAAGCAGAAAAGGATAAAAATCTTGTAGTGGTCTTGATTTATCGCGTAAAGACACATAGTAATGAATTATGTGTTTCAGCTTATATGATGTGACCTTCAACTCTCTCATGTTTCCTCCGAATAATACAATGAGTTTAAGTAATAACTTTTTTGGGGCTTTTTGCAGCCTATATTTTTATCGTTATTATTTTTAACTATTATTATATTATTCAGTGCTTTAGAGAGACTTCTCAGAAAGCAACTTAACCCTATCGCATGTTACCTTGATTGTCAAAAGTTTTTCTAGGTGATTTATAGTTCTTACATTAGTGCTAAGAACCACTCTTCTAGGAACAATCCCTAGTTAAAGTCTGTATATAAATCATGCGCATATAGAGAATAAAATAGTGATGAGTGTTCGCCAGACCGACGGCGCATTCGGCTATTTTCCATCTTACACACTAGGTGCGATGTACGCGGCTCAGTTCATGGCTTCAATGAAGAAAACTGTTGATGTGAACTCTGTGATTGAAAGTGGTGATCTTTCACCTATCTTCACTTGGTTAGAATCAAATATTTGGAGCAAAGGCAGCTTGCTGACCACCGATGATTTAGTGAAAGGTGCAACCGGTGAGACTTTAAATGCGCAATACTTCAAAGATCATTTGAGAAGTCGTTACCTATAGTTTTCTATTAGACAGCAGAAAAACAAAGGCTGAGCAGATTATCTGACTCAGCCTTTTTACTGTTTAGAACTAGGTCATTTATCGCCAGTGAGCATACCGAAAAAGATCTGTCTCGATTCTGGAGTGTTATCTCTGTGCGTTTCGTATTTTACATGGGCGTTAACATCAACAGTTTTTGATAGCTTGATGCTCCATAGTGCTTTCATTTGATTCGGTACAATTGAATATCGGACGTCGATAATACGCAGCTCATCTGCTGGGTCCTGCGCAATGTAGCCATTAGAAAACCAGCGGAAGCGCTCAATGTCTTTGGCTTGTTGAGAATCAAGGTCAAGCCAAGGTAAATCCCTGCCAACGTTCAGCTTAGCGATCGACTCTCCGGGATACGTGCTTACCGATGTACCAACCCGCACTGCGTCTACGTGATAATGAGCCTCTGTTTCGTACACTACTTTCCAAACCAGAATGTTAGCAAAGCTCGGTTTTGCCTCTAATCGAATCGGCGTGTGTTGTCTTTCTTCCGCTAATTGCCACCCAATCGCCTCTGCCCTATCTCGCTGAATCATCCCTAATGTTGGGTAAACCAAAGCCCAAGTAAATGCGACACGCGCTAGCCAAGGCGCTCGTTTCAACGTTGCAAACACAAGTAAAATTAAGATGGGAAGCGTATAAACAGGATCGATTATTGATATGGTATTCCAAGCAAAACGCGCGTTGGTCAAAGGCCAAAGTAACTGCGTGCCATAAGTGGTACAAGCGTCTAACAGTGCATGAGTGCCATAACCCAGAGCACAAAACAGCCAGCTTTGTTTGAAAGAAAGCCCGCGCCTTTTTGCAATGAGATGATGCAGAGCCAAAGCACAGATCAAACTGCCAATGGGGATGAAAAAAAGTGAGTGGGTAAATTGTCGATGAAATTCCAAAGCCAACAAAGGGTCACTTTGAGACTTAATCAGTGCATCTAAATCTGGAGCCAATCCAGAGAGTAGACCTAATACCCCAGCGACAACCAAGTTCTGTTTTCTGCTTGCCGACTGTGACAAAGAAGCGCCTAATACGCCCTGCGTTAAAGGATCCATAAACCACTCATTGATAGCATTCCGTTGAATCAAACAAGATACATTTAGCTATAGCAGTGAATCGTTCATAACTAAACAGTTTTATCAATATACTCATGTACATAGCTGTATAAGCATAGACCGAGAGATAAAAAAGAGCAGTTATGAAACTGCCCTTTTCTAATTATTGGTAGTTGATCAACTTATTCGTTTTTGCTCCATATATTCATACTTGAGCGATCTTTTATTAACGAGAAACCATGCTTGCCGCGATAACCACCAACAATACTGAAAAGATTTTCTTAATCGTTGGAACCGGTAAATGGTTGGTTGCTTTTGCACCTAACGGAGCCGTAAACCAAGAAGTGCATACTATACCCAGCAACGCAGGTAGATAAACAAAACCAGCAAAACCGTCAGTTAAAGCAAAGTGGCTGCTGCCCGAACTGATATAGCCGATTGAACCAAATAACGCGATAACAATGCCACAAGCAGACGCACAACCGATGGCCTTTTTCATATCGACAGAGAAAAACGTCAACAGCGGAACCAGTAATGCACCACCACCAATGCCAATCATCGCAGACAAACCGCCCGTGATCGTTGTCAGGACGGTTAAGATGCCCTTATTTGGCAGTTTTCTTTCTTTAGGCGCGTCGTTTTTGCTGCTTAAGAACATCTTTATTGCGATAAGAACCACACTCACTGCAAACACAATACGAACAACTTTTTCTGGCAACAGAGCCGCCATAAAGCCACTAACCAGTGCACCCAGTGCAACACCGAGCATGATCCAAGGCGCCAGATCCCAAGGCACGTTTCCATTCTTGTGGTGAGCAAGCGCAGAAGAAGTAGAAGTAAATAGAATCGAGGCCAAGGAAGTCGCAATCGCAGCGACAACAACTTGATCGGACGGTAGAACTTCTAAATAAAGTAAAATGCTGCTTAACACCGGAACAATGATCAGCCCTCCGCCAATCCCTAACAAACCAGCTAGAAACCCAACACCACTGCCTAATAGTGCACAGTATAAAATCAACAACAGCAACTCACTCATTTCGTCCATCTCTTAATTAAATTAATCGTCTCAAATAACATACTTTTAATGTGGTTATATATCCATCATGCTAATTAATATAACTGACACCAGCTCAAATTTTCAAACATAATAGATCATGAATATTCCTCATGTTGAATGTGAAGTAATACCATTATTAATCACCCATTGAACAACGTATAAAAACCTTAAGCGATTAACTTTATATGAAATTAATTCTAATAAGCATTAATTTAAGACAGCATAGCCTTCGATTCTTAATCCGGTCACAAGCAAAAAATAAAAGCCGTTTTAATACTAAAGACCGAGAGAATCAGAAAAAAATTGGGATACTAAATCAGCATGAATAAAGAATTTAATTTTACGATTAAAAGCATTAGCCTCGACGAAAATTACCAACCAGCAGATAGCACGCGCATCACCACCAACTTTGCGAACTTAGCGAGAGGCGATAACCGCCAATCTAACTTACGCAACGCGCTACAGATGATTGACAACAGTTTCAACGCCTTAGCACATTGGGACAACCCAAAGGGCGACCGCTACTCTGTAGAGCTTGAAATCGTTTCTGTTGATATGGATATTGAGAGTAGTGGCGAAGCGTTTCCTTCAATTGAAGTGCTGAAAACAAACATTCTTGATCAAAAAACTGGCGAGAGAATAGAAGGTATTGTGGGAAATAACTTCTCTTCGTATGTTCGAGATTATGACTTTAGCGTACGTCTATTGGATCATAATAAAGGCCAAGATAAATTCAGCATTCCAGAAGATTTTGGGGATTTACACGGCAAGCTTTTTAAATATTTCGTTAACTCTGACGCTTACAAAAAGAACTTTAATAAACCACCTGTTATATGCTTAAGCGTATCAGATAATAAAACCTATTACCGCACTGAAAACCAACACCCAGTATTAGGTTTTGAATACCAACCGAATGAGTCTTCTTTAACTGAGCAATATTTCAAGAAGATGGGCTTACAAGTTCGTTATTTCATGCCACCAAATAATGTTGCTCCTCTGGCTTTCTATTTCTTTGGTGATCTACTTAACGATTACTCCAACCTAGAACTTATCAGCACCATCAGCACTATGGGTACGTTCCAGAAAATCTACCGTCCTGAGATTTACAACGCGAACGCGGTTGCGGGCAACTGTTACCAACCAAACTTGAAAAACTTGGACCACTCGCTAACTCAAATCGTGTATGACCGAGAAGAGCGCAGCAAACTCGCAATAGAGCAAGGTAAGTTCGCTGAAGAAAATTTCATTAAGCCATACCAATCAGTTCTAGAGAACTGGTCTGCAAATTACGCACTTTAGTCCCACCTGAATTAGGCAGTATTAAATATGAAAACACTATTACCGACTTCAACAGCGGGCAGTTTGCCGAAACCGTCTTGGCTTGCACAACCAGAGACGCTTTGGTCGCCATGGAAACTGCAAGGCGATGAACTAACAGACGGCAAACAAGATGCGCTGCGTGTCTCCCTGCACGAGCAGCAGCAAGCAGGCATTGATATTGTGAGCGACGGCGAACAAACACGTCAGCACTTTGTAACGACCTTCATCGAACACTTGAATGGCGTTGATTTTGAAAAGCGTGAAACCGTTAAAATCCGCAACCGTTATGATGCGAGTGTGCCTACAGTAGTTGGCCCAGTTTCTCGTCAGAAGTCCGTTTTTGTCGAGGATGCTAAATTTTTACGTCAGCAAACGGACCAACCAATTAAATGGGCTCTGCCGGGGCCGATGACTATGATAGATACGCTTTACGATGCGCATTACAAAAGCCGTGAAAAGCTCGCGTGGGAATTTGCGAAGATCCTCAACGAAGAAGCGAAAGAGCTAGAAGCTGCAGGCGTTGATATTATTCAGTTCGATGAACCTGCGTTTAACGTATTTTTTGATGAAGTGAATGATTGGGGCATCGCTTGTTTAGAAAGAGCTATTGAAGGGCTTAAGTGCGAAACAGCAGTACATATTTGTTATGGCTACGGCATTAAAGCAAATACGGATTGGAAAAAGACATTAGGCACAGAGTGGCGCCAATACGAAGAGGTATTTCCTAAGCTGCAGCAATCGAATATCGATATTATCTCTTTAGAGTGTCACAACTCTCATGTGCCTCTTGAGCTACTTGAGCTGGTTCGAGGCAAGAAAGTAATGGTCGGTGCGATTGATGTGGCTACCGATTCCATTGAAACACCAGAAGAAGTAGCGAGCACTCTACGAGAAACACTTAAGTACGTTGATGCAGACAAGCTCTACCCTTGCACTAACTGCGGTATGGCTCCCCTACCTCGTGAAATTGCCTCAGCGAAGCTTAATGCGCTAAGTGCCGGCGCAGAGATTGTACGTAAAGAGCTTTCAGCGTAACGACTTTTTAACTAAATAAGCTATGCCTTTAAGCCTAAGTATCACATTGATGCTTAGGTTTTTTGTCATGTGAGTTAACGAGCTTTAGACTCGGCCGTTTACCAGGTTTTATCTAGGTCTTGAGCATACAAAGAGATCGCTCGTTGGCACTCTTTGATTGCTTCGCTATTCGTCGTGGAAACTAAAAGCTCAAGTAACAGCGATATCGCCTGTTGCTCTTGCCTTGGTTGTCGTAAGACCACGCAATCTGCAAATGTGCTTTCGCTGCATAGTTTTCATCAGTGAGTAGCGTTGCCAATAAGTCACGAGACTCTTGATACATTTTTCTTTTCGCAATTCGATTGCTTGTTTGATAATGGTGTCCATAACTCTCCCTGACGCTTTAGCGCTGCGCTATTCGTTCATTTCTTCGAACATCTGTTTGTAAGATTGAGTTTGCAGTGCTGATTGAGTCAGCCCGAACTTACTGGCTAACAACTCAAGCTCACTTTTATAAACAGACAACTTAGATTCATCGTCCGTCATGATCGCAAATTCGGCAAACTCACCAATACCCGCAAGAGAATCGACCGTGATGTGGAACTCTCCAACAAAGTAAATACTGCGAGTTTTCTGCGCTTCAAGAATCACTTCGTAACCCAAGTTATCAAGCATACTCTTAGCATTCGACGCATCGGTGATGTTTGTCGCTTCGCATCGGTCAGACTCTGGGCCTTTTACAATCCATAGTTTGATGCCCGACGGTTCCATAGTACGAATGCACAAACTCTTGTTTTGAGCTTGTAAGCTTCTGTCTGGGCTATCGAAATACCAATCGCACTCAAAGTTATCTTGGAGCATCATTTCATGGGGAATAAGATTCAATGTCTTCAAAAACTCTGATTTAGAATCGAGACGATACTTAAGCTCTACTTCGTATTTACCCTGGAAATGGTCGTTAGTCATAAATTAGCTCGGTGCAAAAAAAGGGATAGTAGCACACCAACAGAACCTGAAATACAAACTGGCGCACAACACGAACTAAAGAAGTGGAACTATGCACGACATGCTAATACACGCTTCCATTCATCTTGGTTCATTGCCCCTTTAGGAAGGTAAATATTGCGTTTTTGCATCGCGCCTTTCGTGTATGAAAGCTTAATAACAGACCCGATACCAAAGGAAGAATATTTCCCTGTAACTTGATATCGCAAGCGTGACCATCGAAACAGACATGATTATTCGAGATTTCAAAAGAGCGATTGCGAAACTGAAAATACGAATAAGTGAGCTATCTTTGATGCTGATGTGATTGTAGTTCGATCTGTTGGCTATTGAGCCAACTACACTAAAACTTGGCGAGTGTTCCTGATGAAATAATGCACCTGACGTTCAATTTTTAAATCGACCATTTCTACTGGACGACACCCATTTGGACATGCCATACGAGGTGTTGTGCCAAACAATCGACATATTAGTGGCCTTTCTTCATACACTTCGCAACCATTAGGCCCTAAATGCACACAATTATATTCATTTAAGGCAGCTTCATGCTCTGCGTCAGATTTGACTGGTAGTCGCGACATTTCTTCAGATGAAGTCGTTACAGGCCCACAGCAATCATGGCAGCCTTTAACGCATTCAAATGCTGGAATACTCTCACGAAGGTATGCAATTATTTCTCTATTATTGTCCATCAATATCTTCTTCTCATGTAATGCGCGACCATTATAGAGCAATACATAATTCGCTAGAAGTTGAGAATTAACCTAAATCTAAGAACCCGAAGTCATAGAACCATCAGCTGAAGAAGCGGGTGGGCGCAAAGCAAACATAATAAGCACGGGAGGCCACGTCGGTTCAGTGATTTAGCTATCACGATTGCGTTCATGGCGAAGAGAGTTTTTTCTATGCCACTGAGAGCGCTGCAAGGATTTATCGACTCGAAATTTAGACTTACCAATGTTCCATTAAGTTGTCCAAATTACACCAGCATCAGTCGTAGAACCAAGCAGGTTGAGGTCTCATTTAAGACTAAAATGAGAGGAGCAATATATGCACCGAATGATTACGTCTTTCAAAGACAAACTCCTTCAGAAAGCTTCCTTCGGTACATATAATTTCAAGCGACTGACATAAATGACTAGCGCAAGAAACTAACGTAAATGGCTAACGCAAGAGACTAACGTAAGAAACTAGCGTAAGCGTCTTAACACAACCTGTTGGTCAAGCTCATTCTGATAGTCCGTGTAATCAAGCCCTTGATCAAATATGTACTCAGTGACAAGAGTGCGAATGCATTCAACCAACGTGCTTGCTTGCCAAGGCTTCTCAAAGTAACGGTCGATGCCTGCAGCATTAATCGCATTGATGGTATCGGTATGAGTGGCCTGCCCCGTAAGAAGAATTTTCTTTGTATTCGGAAAGCGGCTGTCATGGAACACGTCAGTGAGTAACTCCACACCCGTTTTCCCTGGCATCACGTGATCAGACACGATGACGGTAATGTGTTCGCCTTCTGCGTCAAGTTCATCAATGAGATCAAGCACTTCTTGCGCTGATTCACAATCTTCAATATTCAGCCAACTCGCCAGCGGCTCTAAATCTTGTACCACTGCGCTCAGTACTTCTCTCTGGTCATCGACACAGATTAAATTAAGCTTCTCCATGTTCACCCTCTATTGGTAACTTGATTCTAAATACCGTTTTAGAAGCATCACTTTTCACAATAATACTTCCGCCATAACCCGCCACAATCCGCTTAACTATTGATAAACCCAAGCCCAATCCAAACGATAAACCACCTTTTTTAGTGGTGAAGTTGGGCTGAAATACCTTTCTACGAGTTCCCTCGTCTATCTCAGGGCCGTTATTCGCAATCGTAACTAATATTCTTTTCTTACTTAATCTGGTTTGAATTTCTATTGCAGCATCGTCTGAATTCGACATTGCATCACAAGCATTCTTTACAATGTTGACCCAAATCTGAACGAGCTCTGTTTTCGAGCCTTTAAAAGTCGGCAAATCTGCAGGGCTCAATCGCACAGACACTCTACGTAACTCACTTTGTAACAACGATAAGGCATGGTTAATGGAGTCATTAATATCCACCGCTTCTTCGGTGTCAATATCAACTCTGCCAAGTTGTTTAACCGATTTTACGATGCCAACGGTGTGTTTAGATGCCAAACGTAAATCATGTAAATCACAGCCCATCTGCCAAAAACGAATCGCTTCTTCTGGGTTTTTCAGCCAATGTTTTGAAATAATGTCTGTTGCAGATGAAGCGTCAATTGGAATCGCCTTCGCAAGAGAGCGAGCAATGTTTTTGTCTAAGCCATATTTTCTTTCAAATTGTCGCCCACGTGTTCGCGCTTCTGACGACGACGTTTTCTGACCATGCATTAACCCAAAATCGAAAAATTGACTGGCTTCTGGATGCACTTCTTCAAGTAGCTCCATGATGACCGTTTCAAGTCGACCAGATTTACTATTTACTACACCAATAGCGTTGTTAAGCTCATGGGCAATCCCTGCAGCCAATTGACCCAAGGTCGTAATTTGCTCAGCAGTATGTAACTTCTCTAGCGCTTTTTGTTTCGCTATCGCTTCTTGTGTTGCACGGCGTTGACGACGCGACAACTCATTGACAATCACAGGTGTAAACTGTGCGGTAAGAGGGCCAAATTTACGTTCATCTTCTGCCGGCGTGTCTTTATCGATCCACGCTAACTCAACATCGGTTTTAGCAACAACCGTTGAAGATGCTGTCCAATTACCTGAAAAGAAGCTATGAACACCTATAAAAGCCCCACGACCTGCGCTAAATACTCGCACTTGCGGTGTATTCGCATCGGTATAAAACCCTTCCAGTTCTCCACTAAACACATAATATAAACGAGTGTTTAACGCTGATTGTTCAATAATGGTGTTACCGGCACGGCACGTCACCCGACGTTCTGTCTGATTAAAATAACGATCGATAAGTGCTTCTAGCTTTTGTTGATACACGTATCGTTATCCTATGTGACCAATTGAATGTAGCACCCACACCATAACAAAACTCAGTAGCACACCAACCACACCCAAAATAATACCGATTCTGGCCATTTGATTACTTTGCACATGACCAGTGGCATGAGCCAACGCATTCGGTGGCGTACTGATTGGCAGCGACATACCTAATGAAGCGGCAAAAGTCACAACCAGAATTAACGTTAACTCACCACCTAGTGGCGTGAGTGAGGCCATAGACGACCCTAATGCAGCCATAATTGGCATTAACAAGTTAGCCGTTGCGGTATGAGACATAAAGTTTGCCATTACCAAACACAAGAACGCTGCTCCGAACAACACCACATATGGTGAGTAAGCATCAAACGGAATGCTGTGTACCACGAGCCTTGCTAAGCCAGTTTTATCGAGAGCTAAACCAAGCGCAATACCACCTGATACAAGCCACAATACGTCCCAAGAAATCTTTTTCAGGTCTTCTTTATTGATGATCCCTGTAAGTGAGAACACAGCGACAGGAATCAGAGCGACGGTATAAGAGTTCATGCCATGGCTTGAGCCCATTAACCAAAGAATGATGGTCAGCGCAAAAGTGACGTATACCGCAATGGCTTTGGGCGTTTTAAGGAATTTGCCTTTGATGCTTAGCTCGATTTTCTTTTGGTCAGCTTTGTACATAAAGCCGATTAAAAACCACGCTAACGCCATCATAATAACGACAAACGGCACACCAAATGCCATCCATTCGCCGAACGTAATGAGGTTATCACCAACTAAATATTTAAGTGCGATAGCGTTCGGCGGGGTACCGATTGGGGTACCAATGCCACCGATGTTAGCGGCAACAGGGATACAAAGCGCAAACGCTATACGACCGGGGTCTTTCGGGCCAAACACAGCCAGCACCGGCGTTAAAATAGATAGCATCATTGCCGTTGTTGCTGTGTTAGACATAAACATCGAAAAGATACCAGTGATCAGCATTAAGCCGAGCATCACAAACTTCGGGTCTTGTCCAAATGGCTTCAATAATACACGGGCTAAGTTTACGTCTAATCGATACTTAGTGGCGGCCATCGCTAAGAAAAAACCGCCCAAAAATAGCATGATGATTGGGCTGGCGAATGTCGCCATGATGTCGCTGTATTTTAACAACTCACCAAAATGTTCCTGCCCATGCTCAAACCTTAAAAAGATCAGCCCTTTATCCGACAACATCAACAATTGCAGAACGATAATAACAACAGACGTCGCGTAGATCGGGATGGGCTCGAACACCCAGCACAATGCCGCTAATAAAAAGATCGCGATAACGCGTTGTTGAATAATCGTAAGGCCTTCAAATGGAAATGCTGATAGCGGCATTACGAGGATAATGAAAGGAATTAAAATAGGGATAATGTATTTAATATAGGGGCGCATAGCACAAAAACTCTTCCTGAGATAACAACTACTTAGAAATTAGATTTAAAGTTCTAATTTAGATCCGACAACGAATTATCGACCTCTTATCACTATCTCACTATCGGCTAGATCAATGATTACGTAATCGCGATATCCCCTTTTTCGATTTTGTGCGCTACCTCTATGTTTGTATGTCATTTATTGTTGCAATTAAATTCAGGAAAGTGGTTTCTACGTTTCTAATCATAATCCGTTCAAGTTATTCTGGGAATTTTCAAAACAGATCTGTAACTTAAAGTCATGTCCGAAAAATCGGGGGCCACTTCTGATAAAAACGTTGAACAAGCTCACTGGGGAAATTATGAGGGGATCCGTCAGCGCCTTGTTAAGGGGGAAAACGTAATGCCGATACCTCGTTTGAATGTTACTTACAATAAACCACGCTGTATAACACATTACTTGGGAGCTATTTTCGCCCCATAATACGAACAATTCTTAAGAAGAGATTGATGATGTCCATATAGAGTGCTGCTGCACTATCAACCGCATTATCTAAGGTTTTTGGTATTCGATTTGCACGCCCCCAATCATAACCTATGTACCCGCAGAATATGATGACGACCGCCCAATCCAACCACTCTTGATGGATACCAAGCACAAATACCTGGAAGAGTTCAACGACAATAACTGCTATTAATGAAATCGCTAGCACTCCAGAAATTCTCTGGAAAAAAGCAGGGAATATTGTACCTAGCAACATCATGATGCCTGTCACTAAGCCTGTCACCTTAATAGCATCGAGAACCAGAGATGGAGAATAGTTAGATACGACCATATTTATAATAAGTCCAAAAGGGACAACTACGAAATTGTAACCAACAAAACTAACCAGTGGGTTTGATGACTTGCTAAACAGATAGATTCCGAAGAAGCAACTTGTGAAGTAACCTATAAAAAATATCCAAGGGTTAAACGCAGTGATAGATTCGACAGGTATACTCGATACCATTAGCCAATTTACCCAAAAACCCCAACAAAGAACGGCTCCGATGGTAAGGTTATATAACCTTGAGCTTATTTCTTTTTCACCGGTATTCTTTCGTTCAAAAACATTGGATTCCATCATCTCTAATTATCCTTTCTCAATTAACAGAACATCTTACCCAAATGGCGCAAACAATTAACGTTATCAAACACCCCATACTCTGTTCTAAAAATACCAAACAGCATGCATCAATTTAATTGACACCTTGATTACAGCAATAAAGTAAAACCTTCTTTTTCAAATTGCTTCTTCACTTCTTTAATTGCAATAGGCGCTACTCGCTTGCCCCAAGCTTGGCCTATGCTAAAGCTCTCTTGGACAATGTTAGGCATTATTTTTATGCTCTTTTTCCCCAGTGATGTCTCATAGAAAGCAATAAGCTCTTCGATTTCTTGATTGGTGTAATACTTGTGATAAATGGGAGTCATCATTTTGAAGAATCCATTTTTACCTCTTAGTTGCTCTTCAACCACAGAATTAACAGTTCTTTCAATTATTTCAAATTTCTCTTTGGGTATATCAGGGTTATTTTTTGATACGATTACAACCAACTGACTAGTCATCGTTTGAGACATCTGTAATCCAAGGTCAATTGAGCCGGTCATCTCGATGAGCTTAATAATATTATTGTACTTTTCTTCGGTAAGGGGCTGCTCACTAGCATAAATAATTGACGAGAAGAACAGTACACAGACGTAAATTACCTTTCTCATTGTAACCCTTTTAATTTTCATTAAACATAACTATATGAATGCCAAACTTTGCAAAATGATAATCAATCGTAAATTAAAAACTCAATACGGTAAGTGAATATTTTAGGTTGACAAATTTTCCCCTCAAGATAGTCACCAACCATAAAATTTTCTTTTAGAATAAGAATTAATTCAGTTAATTATCATGCAAACCTTACACGACCCTCCTTATAAATAACAAGAGGTTATATAAATTTAATTATGATCAACCACTAAAATCCAACATTATCCTGCCCAATAATAGGTTATTTACAAAAAACTAAATAACATATCTAGCAATACGTATTAAAAACCTTCATATTGATAGAAAACATAACAAAAAAACCTAAAACAACCTTTGTTGTCAATTTTGTTATTTATTTAAATTTGGATAACTAGCTTGTTGCATAAGGATATTTGAGGCGTGAAATAGAAAATACTGAGTTCAAATAAGGCCACTAATCTCATATATTTACGATAAATAACAAACTTATATTTTATAAAAAACAATTTGATCAATAAGAATTTTTGTAAACTTTGAATTACATACCATAAAATTCAATCTCCTCGATAAACTTGTCAGAAATCCAAATGCTCTTCCAATCTTGATTCGCAATGCATGGCATTAGCGTGTTGCATATAGACTTCCTATAAAGCCGTTGGGAAGAAGGAGTTTATATTAAAATCAGGAACGAAAAATGAACCAACAACGTCAACTAAGCTGGAAAATAGCAGCTATTCTAGGTACATCTTTTGGCTTTACTGCACACGCTGCAGAAATGGTCAGAGTCGATAATGATGCATTACTACAACAAAGTCTCGCCGCTCAGTCGAAGAGTGTTGCCCCACTAGAATTAGGTTTTTCTGAAGTAAAACGGGTGGTATTGCCCAATGGGAAAACGAAAGTCCGCTATCAACAAACTCACCGAGGTTTACCCGTCTTTGATACCTCAGTTGTCGCCACCCTTTCCAAGAACCAACCCACTCAAGTGTTCGGTTCCATGGCACAAGGGATCAGTGGAGACCTATCCAGCATCGCACCAAAGCTGAATCAAGAGCAAGCGATAGAAGCCGCACTGTCCGCTCACCGCACGTTTACCGTCGGCAAAAAGTCGATTGAAAATAAAAACGCGAAACTGATGGTGAGACTGGATGAGAACCAAGTCGCTCAAGTGGTGTATCTGGTCGATTTCTTTATCGCGTCTTCTATGCCAGAGCGCCCTTTCTACTTTATTGATGCCACGACTGGCGATGTGCTCCAAAAATGGAATGGGCTAAACCACGCTAAAGCATTAGGTACTGGCCCAGGTGGCAACCTCAAAACCACTCGATATGAATATGGCAGTGACTTCCCTAGCTTTCCCATCGACAAAACAGGCACAACTTGTAAGTTAGAAAATGAATCAGTTAAGACAGTCGATTTGAGGAACGGAACGTCTGGCAGTTCAGCCTACAGCTACAACTGTGCCGACGGAACCAACTACACCGATCATAAATACATCAACGGGGCTTACTCGCCTCTTAACGATGCGCACTACTTCGGTAATGTCGTGTTTGATATGTACAAAGAGTGGATGAATACGTCGCCGTTAACTTTCCAACTGACGATGCGAGTTCATTACGACACAGATTATGAAAATGCCTTTTGGAATGGCTCATCCATGACATTTGGGGATGGCAAAAACACCTTTTATCCACTGGTCGATATCAACGTAAGTGCTCACGAGGTTAGCCACGGGTTCACCGAGCAAAACTCCGGTTTGGTGTACCAAAACATGTCAGGTGGCATTAACGAAGCGTTCTCCGATATTGCGGGCGAAGCGGCTGAATACTATCTGCGTGGGAACGTGGATTGGGTGGTCGGTAGCGATATCTTCAAATCAGAAGGTGGCTTGCGTTACTTTGATCAACCTTCAAAAGATGGTCGATCGATTGATCATGCCTCTCAATACTACGATGGTTTGAACGTTCACTTATCTAGCGGTGTTTACAACCGTGCCTTTTACCTTTTAGCGAATAAGTCTGGCTGGGATGTGCGTAAGGGTTTCGAGATCTTCACAGTCGCAAACCAATTGTATTGGACGGCAAACAGTACCTTTGACGCTGGTGCTTGTGGTGTTGCGAAAGCCGCAGCAGACATGGGCTATGTGGTTGCCGATGTTGAAGATGCCTTTAACACGGTAGGCGTGAACGGGAGCTGTGGTTCAACGCCACCAACTGGCAATGTATTAACGAAAGGCACACCGATTGCGAACCTAAGCGGGAATCAATCTTCAGAGAGCTTCTACACGTTCACCGTTGATTCTGCATCAAGCGCAACGGTTTCAATGTCTGGTGGTTCAGGTGATGCCGACCTTTATGTGAAATCAGGCAGTAAGCCGACAACCTCAAGCTACGATTGTCGACCTTATCGTGCTGGAAACAACGAGCAATGTAGTGTGAGCGCTCAGCCGGGTATCACCTACCATGTGTTACTGCGCGGATACTCGAACTATTCTGGCCTAACGTTACGTTTAGATTGAGTTAGAGCGAGTCTCTCAAACAAGTTGAAAATAGAGAGCTAGCGGTTAACCACGAAATAAAAACCTACTCACTTTGAGTAGGTTTTTTCATGAAATACCATAGTAGTTAATAATATTGTAAATTATTTACTGATACGTTTATTAATTTATAAATATCTAGGTTGCTTAGGTATTGTTTTATAAAAACAGTTTAAATTGAGATCCT
This sequence comes from Vibrio sp. OPT24, assembly GCF_015163545.1. Lineage (NCBI taxonomy): Bacteria > Pseudomonadati > Pseudomonadota > Gammaproteobacteria > Vibrionales > Vibrionaceae > Vibrio > Vibrio sp. OPT24. The sequence goes on along the minus strand of NZ_JADDYI010000048.1, from coordinate 618,473 downwards.
GTGCTGCACAACGAAACAAAAATAACTGACTAACTTTTGAACACATTCACGTTACTGATAGGTTAATCCTTATAGGGTAAATGCTCTATTAATGATAAAAATTAAAATAAGGATTATTTATGAGACCATTTATTTCTATCAGTATGGTGCTTGCAACGACAGTGGTTGGCTTCCAGTCCTATGCAAACAATATCGACACAGTAAACTCACGCTCTCTTTCGGAGAACGCCTCAGCACAAAAGCAATCTTTGGCGTTACAAATCAGCGAGCGTTATTCCGATCTTGAGCTTTCCCTAAAGGCTCAAATTTCAGAAAAGAACTTGTCCACGCCTGTCGATAAATTGAGCTCTACTCAGCCTTACTCTGCATTTTCAAGCAGGATGCAGAAAGCGGACCTTGGTTATCGCAAGATGAAAGGGATCAACAACTTCAGCGACTCTGTGTTAGAAATTCGCATGGCCGATGAAGCGATGATTGAAGCCTGGAAGAACGGCGAAAGCCCATTATTTGCGTTTGAACCATCAGGTGATGATTCGAATTGGCAATACATTGAAGCGTATGACGTGTACGGACAGGTTCATGAACTAGATGTGTACCAAATGCCAGACGTCCCAGTGTTTGTCGTTGATAGCAACGGTGCCGAAGAGCTCAAAGCAGGCTTAATGGCAATGCAGGCTGAAATGCAGAAGCTGGGTACAACAACACAAATTAATTCAGGCTCCAAAAACACAAGCAGCAACAGTGAAAGCCGTAGCACTAAGACACAAACATTTATTGGTAAGGCTACGCGCTCCATGGCTATGTCAGAACCTGAGCCGTTGAATACCACTCAGTTAAAAAAGATTCGTTTGGCTGTAGACCAAGAACCATGGATCTCTGGCAAAGCTGAAATCTACGCCATTGTGACAGGGGTCGATTCAAGCCGCTTAGAGCCACAAATAGATCTAGTAGAAATGCCTTATCTGGACTACGACAAACAGACGTACTACCCAAATCAAACGGTCATTTTCTGGCCTCGCTACCGCTGGGGCGCTGCAGATATGATCTTAATGGAGCACGATGATGGAACAGACTATAAAGCGCTAGCAAAGCTCTTGGTTCAAGCCGCAGAAGAGATACTGAAGATGATTCCTGATCCAGAAGTTCAGGGTTATGCGATCATCCCTCAGATCACAGGCAAGATTATCGATGTGATTCCTGATGGTGTATTAGTGAATGATGATGACTTTGTGGACGTGTACTACACCTTAATGCAAAACACCTCTTATGTTGATCACCCTGGTGCCGGCGGAAATGCAGTAGCTTCGTTCGCCCCGCTGACTATCTCTCCTACAGAGTAGTTGGTACTTTCTTGATTAGGGCCTTCTCGTTTAGGGCTCGGCCACACAAGCCCTAACGCTTCGTTATTCGAGATGACTCAGCGTATATACCTTGTGTAAATAAACTTCAGGTATATACGCTTTTATCGCTTTAGGCTTTAGAGAGCATACAGAGAGGACTAATTATAGGGAGTAATCAAACACGATGATGTCGTCTAACAACGGACGAAATACATCTTTCAGCGCATCATGTTCTGGGTGTGGAAGATAGTTCTGACGCCCCTTTTCATCCGTAAACGTCATTAAAACTGAATGGGTATAACCTTGGTTCTTATTCTCTGGGCTATCATTTAACCCCCACTCTACTGAAGTTACCCCGTCAACCTTGTTTGGCATCGCTTCAAACAGCATCTTTAGTTTTTGAACCTCTGAAGCCTCTGCGTTTTCTTTAAACTTAATCAGTAAAATATGACGAATCATTCCTGTTTCTTTTTGAGTCATTCCTAGTCCTTTTCGAATCGTTCGTTTGTAACGCTTAGCCTTAACTAGCACGAGTAACGGTGTGAAGTTAGAGAAAAACAAAATGCCACACGTGACACAACATGCCAAGGCTGACCACTAGAGTTTATAAAATACTCAAAATCCCGACACAAAAAAATGCTGCACTCAAGAGCACAGCATTTCTCATGAAAATAATAGGCACAGTTCTAACGTTAATCTCGACGACCTGTAAGCTGGATCGTTTGGTCTTGATCAACACTCTTGTGGAATTTTATTCCGCCATTATTGGCGTCATTTCTTCCTTCAAGTACTGGCTCAGATTCCACACGCTCAACCTTTACTTGATTACCTTCGATTCTCGTCATATCGAGAGTACTCGCATAAGTACCGTCAGCCGCAAAAGCCGTGTTCATTGATAAAGCCATCAATCCAAGTGTGATTAACTTGTTCATACATCACCTCGCTGTATTTTTAGTTCTTTGTTCGTTTGGTATCTGTTTTTTGTTGAAGTAACTTTAACAATCGAACATGAGCCATTCGAGGAAAAGCAAGATTTACCAAATGGAAAATCAAGGGATTAGCGAAGTTTTGACGCTGTGCTGTCTTATCAGTTTTTCACTACTAATATGATATTAGAGTCATATGATTTCTGTACGCCTAACGCACAGAGATTGCTGCTTATAAAGGAATCATTTGGAGAACCTGTGGACATCAATCTAGATATTCAAAATATCCTCGTCATCAAGCGTATGTATGAACTTCGCAATGTTGGACTGGTTGCGGATTCGCTAGGAAAAACCTCTGGGGCGATCAGCAAGAACCTCTCAAAGTTAAAGTTGCAGCTCGACGATCCACTGTTCATTCAAACCAAAAACGGGTTTGAACCCACGACTTTTATTGAAAATAACATCGAAAATTTTGAGCAAATACTAAGCAGTGTCGAAGCGATAAAACACCAAGCCTTCTGCCCTGAGTCTTATAGAGGTGATATCACCATCTACGCTAACACGCTCTTTTGGGAGCGCTACGGATCCAAACTTTACCTAACGCTTGCTAAAGAAGCACCCAATGCGCATTACTCATTCGTAAGGTGGGGAACCAATGTCAAAAACAGAATCATTGACGGTGAAAAAGCTATTGCTGTTCACTACTTTGATGACAGCCTCCCTCAGTCCATTTCACAAATGGAGATCGGAAAAGGACAAGTCGTATTCTTTGTGAGAGAAGACCATAAAGCACAAAGCTTTGAATCACTCGCCAACTATCCAATCATTCTATTTAAAACGCCGGGTTGGAATGACAATAAATACCCTATTCTCGATCGCCTTCGAAATATCGGATTTCATGTTATTCCAAAAGTGGAAGCTGATCACCCAGCAATGATCCACGATATTGTATTGAAGTCCGACTATTTTGGTATGACTCTAAACGGCACCGTACCCGAAGGCTGTAGAAGTATTGATTTACCGGAAAAGCTCATTATCGACGTCAGCTATGTCATGAGTTGTCGTCGTTCACAAAAAGACGCGCCATTGAACAAGTGGCTTTTTGATACGCTTAACTCAGTATTAAAGTAACCATAAACTTAGCGATTTAGGTTGATTTGTTAAGAGTAACTCAACAACAAGAAAAGGCTCCCACGGGAGCCTTTGTATTGGTGACTATTCGCTCGTTTTTCTAAGCTTCTTCGAGCTCTAGCTTACTATTTTTTATAGATTGTTTAGTACTTGTTTCAACCTCTTTTAGGCGGGCAGTAAAGTGCCTTAACACTGGTGGCTCATAAGTAAAATCAAGCCCCTTAACTTGCCCTGCATTCTCTTTCACTTTTTCAAACGCTTCGATGATGAAGTCCATATGAGTTTGCGTGTAGGTCGCTCTAGGAATTGTCAGACGCAATAACTCAGCAGGACACGGATGTTGTTCTCCCGTAGTCGGATCACGGCCTTGCAATAGAGAACCAATCTCAACAGCTCTAATGCCTGCTACTTTGTACAGTTCACACGCCAAAGCATGTGCGGGGAACTGACCAGCCGGGATGTGTGGAAGCAATTTACCTGCGTCGACAAATGCAGCATGACCACCCGCTTGTTGGCAGACTATGCCTATAGCTTCTAAGCCATCGACCAAGTATTGAACCTGACCGATGCGATACTCCAACCAATCTTGACGCATGCCGTCATAAAGGCCGACCGCAAGGCGCTCCATCGCACCACCCTCTAAGCCACCATAAGTTGGGAAGCCCTCTTGCACGACACACAAGGTTCGACACTCTGTGTACACATCCATGAAAGAGTCGTCTTTAAAGCACAACAACCCGCCCATCTGTACCATCGCGTCTTTCTTAGCTGACATGGCTAAGCCATCCGCGTATTTGTATGACTCACGAGTGATTTGTTCGATAGTCCAATCTTGATAACCGACTTCACGTTGCTGAATGAAATAAGCATTTTCAGCGTAACGTGCAGAATCCATAATCACAGGAATGCCGTACTTCTGAGCTATTTCATACACAGCTTTCAGGTTGGCAATAGATACTGGTTGTCCACCAGCCGAATTGCATGTAATCGTGCTCACGATATAAGGAACATTGGCAGCGCCCGCCTCTAAGATCGCCTCTTCCAATTTAACAACATCGAAGTTGCCTTTGAAATCCGCGTTCACTGAAGTATCAAATGCTTCTTTGGTATAAACGTTCCTCGCGACACAACAATTCACTTGAGTATGACCTTGCGTGGTATCGAAAAAGTAGTTAGACAAGGCGACCATTTTGCTACGGTCGAGGCCTTTTTCCATTTCACGCTTCTTAATAAGAACAGGAATATAGATCTGCTCTGCACCGCGTCCTTGGTGTGTAGGAATAGTCAGCTCATAGCCGAAGATATCCTTTACTGCATCCGCCAACGCATAGTAACTGCGGCTGCCACTGTAGGCTTCATCGCCCATTAACATCGCCGCTTGCATACGTTGTGTTATAGAACCGGTGCCACTGTCGGTCAGCAAATCGATAAATACATCGTCACTGTCAAGTAGAAATGGGTTCATGCCCGCTTCGACAATGGCTTGTTCACGATAGGCGCGAGTTGTTCTTTTTACTGGCTCTACAACGCGAATACGAAACGGTTCTGGTAGATGTTTGAAGTTTTCCATAATAGTCCCATTCAACAAATTCAACTTATAAGAAGAAAGCCAAATTCATTATTTTTAGATGTCACGAGTCATCACTATTAATTTAATTTCACGCACAACCATTCTCGTGATAATTACAATAATAATTAATAGCTATAAATATATTATTTAATCAATACGTATTGATTAGGTTCCAATTAATAATTAACTAGAGATAAAGAGTTGTATGCACAAAAGCAAAAATAGCTGACGCATAAACTACGACATTTCTTAAAGAAAAAATTAACAGGATTGGCAAAACTCAAGGGCTCTGCTGGCGCGTGACGCCTAGAGGGTACTACTCTGAAGAAAGGTGAAAAGAGAGCTGGTGGTCTAAAGTATACCAAGCTAACAAGGTCAGCCATGTTGTTGATTGCCATTTCAGATACAAGTTCACAATATATCCCTACGTTGAAATCAAGATGAAACGAAATTTAAATATAGTGCAATGGTTTTATAAATAAAGCTTGGATAAGTATAAATGTGATCAATATTTAGAATGACAATTAAATCTGATAGCGTGTTATGTAAACTTCGAATACCAGAGGTTCATAGACTATTAAACTAGTTCAACGAGATACTTAATAATAGCAGCTATTTTTTAAATTTAATGCTTCGCTAATATAGAACGAAGATCTAGAACACTAAGTTCTGATGAGAACTAAACCTCACCAGAACAACATTATAGAAACTATCGAGGACTACTTTTTTCTTAACAGCTTGCTTAATGGCCATTTCAGCGAGCTTTGGTGTCGCCGCTTTCAAAACACTTGGTGTGACCTTCTTACCAGCGTTCACTACTTTGTTCAGTTGGCCTTTAACCGACGTTCCCCGTTTCATTGCCTCCAAACGTTGGCGGTTTCTTTGCACATTATTAGCATCAGCTATGCCTTCGATTACCATCTGCTTGAGTGCTTCTAAACCAAAAATCGTCTTTTCTGGCGCAATAGCGAGCGGTAACACGATATCAGACTGCAGCAATATATGGTTGTATTCGAGTGCTTGAGCAATGATCTTCGCTTTGGGCGATGTTGGATTACCCAAATCATAAGGCGGCTGCCACTCATCAACAGGCTTTAATCGATCGACCTGATTCACAACCGATACAACGATTGGCTTCTTACGTGAGATGTTTTTAGGATCGTCATAGAAAGCATCAAACTTGCCCTTCAATTGCTTATCCAGTTCACGAGCCGATTGATTGGCTTTAAGAACCCAAAGTACAACATCGGCTTGGGTCATCTCTTTAAGCATCAGAGCTTCGGTTTTGGCATTGCCATCCAGCCCTTGAAGATCAACAACTCTAACATCATTGTCATCGACAAACGCGTTGTATACGGTTGAAGTGTCGGTTGATGGCAGTACATCCACTTCAGCTACCAACTCTTGCTTAAGCGCATTAATCAGTGAGGATTTCCCAGAGCTTGTTTGCCCTACTAGAACAATTCTTACTGGCTCTAATTCTGGTGCAAAGCGCTGTTCATCTATTTCAGAAACATCCGACGCTCTTAGTGCTTCATCTTCAATGCTAAAACGTCCACTATAGAGATCAATCGCCACAGCGGCCACCTCATCTAACAAGGCTTGCTTGGCAGCATATTGCATGTCCTCAACCACACCTCTTGTCATTGAAGAAGTCGCCTGTTCACGGCCTAAATCCGAAATGACTTTCAGGGGGTTCAAATACAGGTTTTTAAGATGATTACCCCAAATGGCAGCTTTAATGATCTTATGTCCTAGCTCGCCATATTTGTCATAGGCTTCGTAGCCCGCTTTGATATAGGAAACCTTGAGATATTCAATACCTGGTATATGTTCTCGCACCACCAACTTATAGCGTCGGCTCACCTCTTCGAACAGCTTCAGTCCTTCTGGAATAGAGAAGTCGAGTGATTTCTTGTCAAACTTCGTGGCGACAAACTCAAGAACTTCTAAACCGGTTTGGTCTAGATTGCCCCACTCTATGTCGATCATTAATTGTTGCCGCACGTGGAGTTTCGATTCATTCCAGATCGACAGCTCTTTTTGAGACCAATCAATAGAAGCTTTAACAAGCGCATCGTCGATGTCAGTCTTCTTAAGCAATGATTCTACTTGAGGTTCATCATCGCTCTCTTTATTCAAAGAAGAATCGCTATAGGTCGATTTGTGCGAAGAGCGACTAGAAATGTATAGAGGAACAGAGAATAGTAAAGTACTCACCGCAATCGCAATGGACATTTCCAGTAGGTAACCATATTTAATCGCCAAGAAGAGACCAAAACCCATCATGATAATGCTTGGGAAGATAGCCGAAATCAGGGTAATGCCCCAGCGGCCACTCGATAGCACCGCCAGTAATCGAAATAGGTTTCTAATTTTCTTCATAGCCCGACGCCGCCTTTCCTTTTTTCAGGGATTCTTTGTAGATCTTCTGCATCTCTTGTTCAGAGACTTCTTCACCTTTGTTCTTATGATAGAAGTAAAAACACGCCGCGCGACCTAAACCATAAGAAGTGCCGAAACTCATTGCCGCTGCAGCAACCGCGCCCACAGTTTGACCATAAACTGGAATCAGCTTTATCAACTGTCGAGTGCCCAGTTTCATTCCGTATTGCAAAGCGAAGCTGCTTCCCAGAGTTCCTATCAATTCACTAAAGACTCTCTTATTCCATTCGACCCCATATTGATTGGCCAAGCTATGAAGCATTTTCGCTTGAATCGCAGGCACAGACACCAAACCAACACCTGGAATCAGGTCACTCGCGGCAGCGCTTCCTGCATACCAAAGCACTTCGTTTTCGACTTGATCAAAATTCGCTTCTTCTTGAGTCGAGTGTTCTTTGTCTATCACCATCATCCCTATCACAGGGAGTATTGTCGTCAACTGTTCTATCAGGGTGTCATAGTTATAGATGGGACTGCTGTTATAAATAGAGCCGTCATCAGTTTCAAAATCGACGGCCACCGAAGAACAGTCCTTACCCCAAACCTTTTCAACTTGATTGGTGTTGAATCGAATTTGCCTTGTGCGATCGGTCTCTTTAGAGGACAGCACAGCAGTATGAACGAGAAGTAAATGCTCAATCTTCTTCTGCTTTTTAACCTGTTTCAGGGCAGAAAGCACAGATGATTGTTCGGGTTCATCGGCTTTCATCACTACGACTAGCGCATTGCCCGCTTGACCAATCTCTTCTAAATCTTCTTTAGGATCATAATCGGCCTCTCCCAAACCACGAGTATCAAGAAACCGCATTACTGGCTTGTCTTGAGGAAATTCATATGACATTGCAGTCATCGTGCAAGGAGCAAAACCGTTACCCACCTCAACGGAAGAATTGCCAGTCACGGCTTGAATGAACGATGATTTTCCAGCCCCCGTTTTGCCCAAAAGCCACAGCGTCGGTAGATGTTTACGCTGATACTCCTGAGCCTGAGTGAGATCTGGATTCTTACTGGGATTGATGAAATCTTTTATTTGATCAAACATGGTTAAGCTAACGCTCACTTGATAATGAAATTCGAGTTGATGACAATGCAATACTGACTTATATAATCACAAATCCTATTAGACTTATGTTTGTTCAGTCGCACTGGTTTACAATACCTAAACACTTGTTTTTATGTGTGCGCTTTTTCAAGAACGTGTATCACCACATTGATTCACGTATCGAACGAACAACAAATACAGAGAAGTAAAAGGTAAGTATGGAACAAATTTATTTAGCGGGTGGCTGCTTATGGGGTGTACAAGAGTTTATTAAGTACGTTCCTGGAGTCATCAGCACCGAAGCTGGCCGTGCCAATGGCACTTCTCGAATAACGCAAAATGATAACACCCCAAATACCTATGATGGTTACGCTGAATGCGTACAAATCGATTTTGACCCGAGTATCACGTCGGTAACGATTCTGATGAAGCACCTGTTTGAGATTATTGACCCATACAGCGTGAACAAACAAGGCATCGATGTAGGAGAAAAGTATCGTACTGGCATTTACAGTCTCAACGATGGACATCTTGCCGAAGCCAAGCGCTATATTGCGTCGCGTGATGATGCAGACCGAATAGCTCTAGAGATACTGCCTTTAATACATTATGTCGCCAGTGACGACATCCACCAAAACCACCTAAGTCAATTCCCAGAAGATCATCATTTGTGTCACATCCCTTGGGATCTGCTGCATAAGTATAAATCACAGTAGTCACGACGTAAGATTGAGATGGTCACGACCTAAGATCGATAAAACCTCAACAGATATTACCCGTTGAGGCTTTTTAGATGTTAACGGCTAATACAGCTATCTTGAATTTATTTGATAGCCCAGACCGTTAAGCATTAAAACGTTAAGCAATAAGCTACTTCGTTGTATTCTCGAGCACGTAGTCCGGACCCGCCGTTTCAGCCGTCACAACGGAAAGTTTCGACACATCGGCACCTTCGCCTTGGTAAGCATTCATGCCGTTAGTAATAGTCACTGCCGGCAACTCGACTGAGTAGCTTGAGATCTGCTCAGAATCCGTCACTTGACCTACGTACGTTTCATCAGTGTATGTAGCATCAACTAATGGGAAGTCGTTTGTTGCGCGTACACTTACAAAGTCAGGTGATAATGAATTATCAACCACGTTGTTGCTAAACGCGACATCAACACCTGCATAGATGTTTTCCACTTCTGCGTTATTGAACAGGCTTACACGATGACTTTGGTTGCCATACACAATGCCCCACTCTGTATCCACAAGAGAGTTATTCTCGATCGTGATATTTTTAGGTGTCCATTGCTTGTTAAGCTCTTTTCCTTTGACCGACTGATCTAACTGTTCGCCGTTTGCAACATCGATGATGCCAGTATTGATAACAATACCGCCGCGTAAGTCAGCATTACCTTCAATTAGACCATCACGACCACGCGTGTTAGCAATGTAGTTGTTGCGGATAACATGGTCTTCATCATAAATACGAACACCGCCAGTTAGACGCTTTCCGTTACCAAGGATCATGTTGTTTTCAACTTTATTTCCTTTACCGTGACGAAGTGAAATTAGAGCAGTACTTTGAAAAATCGTGTTGCCTGAAATCGTGTTGTCACCCGACTTAATAGAAATAAGTTCACGCTCGCCATCCATATCAATCATTAGGTTGTTAACAAACTTAGAGCTCGAATCCCATTGTGAAGCCTTAGAATCACCGATGCGGATGGCTTCCCAGCTGTTGCCGTTATAACGAATCGCTTCTTTGATGTCGAACTCATTAAATTGGTTCGGTTTCTGATCCATGAAGATGTTATTCGCGATCAGGTGATTATCTGATGTGTCATCTTTTTGTACACCAATCAGCGTCCCGCGTTTTTGTTTACCTTCGAAACGGTTATTGATTACCTTGCCATCTTTGCCCCATAACGAAACCCAAACGTATTTTGGATATTCAGAGCGGCGATCGTCTGGTTCGTATGTGTAATCGTGGTTGAAGTAGTAGAACGTTGAGTTTTTAAGCGTGTTGCCATTACCCATCATACGCACAGCACCAAATCGTTCGTTTGGACCACCTTCAGTAAACACTAAACCATCTAGTGTGACGTCATCACCTTTAAGTTCAAACTGAATAAGGCCAGTAATCCAAGCCGAACCCGCTTGCTCAGCTCTAATAGTGATATCGTTCGCGGTAATAGTCACTTGACCTAAATTCGCGTATTTACCACTAGGGATAACGACTTCGTCGCCATCTTTTAAATTTTCAAATTGTGCTTTAAGCGCAGCCACTTGTTCGTCTGAAGCAACGGCCAACGTATTCCCATCAACCTCGTTTAAGCGATCACTACTCAATAAGTAACTACGATCGATTTCGCTAATAGCAGGCGCTGCTTGTTCAGCCACGTCGATCACTGGTGCCGCTGTATCTTGGCTTGTACAGCCCGTTGCGAAAGCTAACGTGAACGCGCTAATAATACTTACCGAAATTAATTTTTTTTTCATCGTACATCTCACATTGAATCTTGGATTATCAAATTAACGGCCACCCAAGTGGGTGGCCGATGTATTAACACTCTATGTTTGAGTATCTATTTTTTAGAATCTTGTAGGCATTAGCTTTCAGCAGAGGTAACTTCGTCGTTTTGTTGCTCGACTTTGTCATCAACCGCTTTCACCAGAAGCAAACCAACAGAGAATACAATCGCACCACACAGAACAAACACCATGCGTCCCCACATAGGGTTCGGCAGTACGAACATTGTCATTACGCCCACACCCGCCACTGCGATAAGTGAACCCAACATACGACGTTGCTTATTATCCAGTTTCTTCTGCTCGTTACTTTCAGCAACTAATGGTGTCGCTAGGTTGTTGAAGAACTTGTCTACGTCTTTCTCACGGTGCTCAGCAAGAGGCTTGTAGAACAGTGTTGATAGAACGAAGAAGCCAGCAGTAAATACGATGTGGCCAATAAGGCCGATAGCCACTTTAAGGTCAGCCCACTCACGGCCAGTTAGCTCGTTCAGACCGAACCAGTTTTGAACCATATCCGCTGTGATAACGAAACCTACGAAGTAAGAAACCACACCACCAACAACTAGCGTACCCCAACCAGCCCAATCCGGTGTTTTACGGATAAAGAAGCCACAGAATGCAGGAATTGTCATAGGGAAGCCGATCAGTGCGCCCACATACATCATCGTATCGAAAAGGCTCAATCCTTTAAGAGAGTTGATGAACAGTGCAACCAAGATGATAGCGATACCGAAGAACGTAGACGTTAGCTTAGAAACAACCATCAGCTCTTTCTCTGTCGCTTGAGGACGAAGAATCGGCTCGTAGAAGTTCTTAACAAAGATACCTGAGTTACGGTTTAGACCAGAATCCATTGAAGACATGGTCGCAGCAAACATAGCGGCGATCAGAAGACCAACCATACCGGCAGGCATGTACTCTTGAACGAAGTATAGGTAAGCGAAATCAGCAGATTTGCTGCCTGCTTCTGGGTAAGCAGCCGCTAAATCAACACCTTGACCCGCCATAAACCAAGATGGCATAAACCAAATGATTGGACCAAGCGTCATAAGGATACAAGCAAGCAGTGCGGCTTTACGTGCATTGTTAGAGTCTTTAGCCGCAAGGTAACGGTAAGAGTTCAACATGTTGTTGGTAATGCTGAATTGCTTCAAGAAGATGAAGACTGCCCAGATACTAAAGATGCTTAGGTAGTTAAGGTTGTCACCTGTGATGAATGAATCTGTTGGGAAATCACTAATGATCTGCGTAACGCCGCCACCGTGGTAAATCGCAACCACGGCACACGTCACCGTTACCGCCATGATAATAACCATCTGCATGAAATCAGATGCGATTACTGCCCATGAGCCACCCGTTACTGACATCACCAGTACAACCAGACCAGTTAGGATGATTGTCGTTGTCATATCAAAGCCAAAGATGCCAGATGCGATGATCGCAAGACCGTTCAACCAGATACCAGCAGAGATAACACTGTTTGGCATGCCCGACCAAGTAAACACTTGCTCGTTCACTTTACCAAATCGCATACGAATTGCTTCAATTACCGTAACCACACGCAGTTGGCGGAACTTCGGAGCGAAGTAAAGGTAGTTCATTAGGTAACCGAAGGCGTTAGCAATGAAGATAATCGCTACTGCAAAACCATCAGTAAAGGCTTTACCTGCCGCACCAGTAAATGTCCACGCACTGAACTGGGTCATAAATGCTGTTGCACCTACCATCCACCACAGCATGTTACCTCCCCCACGGAAGTAATCGCTAGTTGTACTTGTAAATGTTCTGAACATCCACCCTATCGCAATTAAGAATAGGAAGTAGATGCCTACTATCAGGGTATTGAGTTCCATCTTTAGACCTTTTATTTATGTTTTTCTGTTAGGTGCACTATAGATAGATGATAGCCACATTTGTACTACAATAACTTAAATGCGTGACAGCGATCTTAGACTATTACCATCAAATAATCATACAAGTGATCGAGTTCAAAGTTGCATCGAACAAGAGCGAAATTCATCAACATAGTGCAAAGTCTGGCACTCTCCCCCCATATGACAGGCTAAAACTCTATAAAACCCCAATTAAATGTGAATAAAATCACACAAAAATGAAAATCAGTCATTAAAAGAATTCAATCGTTACAAGAAAAATAACAAATCTAACGAAGAAAAAACACTCAATATAATTTTTAAAAATGATTAAATCCAACACATTTGTATTACAAATAATACAATGCCTACGTCCAAATACGTATGAAAAAGTTCCCTTCAATAGACAGTCAATAATGAAAACTTGAAAACCAGTAATAGCTGCTGACAGTCATCCATGGAAGTGAAATGCTTTTAACACACTGATTACACTTTCCCCCGTCCAATAAAAAAGGTGTCATTATGAAGAAATACATCCCAATATTGATTGCTCTTAGTACGATGTCTTCTATGAGTTACGCAGCCACCCGAGAAGATGCTGTTGATTATCTTCAGATGCGAAAAGGCGTTGCTTATCAAGTTAACCACTCAAAGCCATTTACTGGGCAATTTGAAGAGAAATTCGATAACGGCCAAATAGCCACTCAAGCTCAGTTTGCTGATGGCTTAGAGCTTGGGTTAGAAACCAACTGGTATCCAAATGGCCAGATCGCTTCTAAAGTGAATTACGAAAAGGGTGAATTACAGGGCAAAGCTGAGGCCTGGTACCCGAATGGGCAGAAAAAAGCAGAGCTCAATTATATCGATAACAAATTATCGGGTGATGTCTCTCGATGGTATCCAAATGGCGAACAAAGCCTTACTGCGAAATACAGTAACGGACAACAAGACGGGCTAGTAACGGATTACTATCCAAATGGTAACAAGGCAAGTCAAGCCAAATTTGATGATGGTGAAATTGCAAATGGGACATTAACTCGTTGGAATCAAAACGGAGATAAGGTTGAAGAATTGACCTTTAAAGGCCACAAAATCACATCTAAACAGGTATGGATGCCTACACAAAGTTAGCGCTATCGCAACGATACCCACAGCAATGGGCATTCATGTCACTACGCGTGAGCGCCTATTGCTTTCGAAACCCTCTTAAACGCATTATTTTCGTCGCTGACCAATGCAAGTTGTACCTTCAAACACGCGACTGTTCATTTCACTCATCACTAAAAGTCACCACTAGTAATAAAAGCATCATCAATAGATATTGAAAATAAATAATATTTAACTTGCGAATAGCCTTTTGTTAAAATATTGTAAGCAAACGTTTACCTTGCGAGTCAGATCTCATTATGCAGCTCGTAGACGAGAGAAACGCGATTTCAAATACGTTATTGAGTCATATTGCTTTGGTGCCCGTCCATGAAAATTAAAACCTCCCTATTTAGCCTTACTTGTTTGTCCATATTGTCACTGATGATTGTTGTATCATTCACTGAAATGGCAAACCTCAAACTGATTAAGTTAGAGAAAACGCTGATCAAAGTTAAGTCGCTTGAAGTCTCTATGCTGCAACTTAATCGAACAGAATTAGAATTTTTGATCAGCCACGATCAATCACTTCAGCCAGTATTCACCAAGGAATACTCAAACTTTCAGAAATTGATGGGAAGTTTTTCTGTTCTACTTGATGAATCAGACATTGTCGTTTCAGAGTTAGACAAACTGAAAATGGAAGTTAAACAATACAATAAAGATTTTTCTTTGATGATAAACGCCATTGATCGAGACCCAACACAAGTGGTGGGGCTAAAATCAGAAATGAAAACATTGTTTGAAGACATCATTTCGATATTCACGGCTGTTGAACGCCGCCTGGAAGAACAAGTAGAGTCGATTCAACAAACCATTACCACTTTCATTATTAGCTCCCTAATAACCGTAGCAGTAATGCTTCTCGCACTTTCATTTGGTATTTCATCACGTGTAGCGAAAAAAATTGCATCATTGAACTCGGTGATGCTTGTGGTCTCCCAACAACGCGACTTTACCGTAAAGGCAGAAGAGAGCGGTTCAGATGAAATTGCTGATATTGCGAAAGCTTTTAATATTGTACTGTCAGATATTCGTCAGCTTGTTGGGCAAGTACAAGGATCTATCCAACAACTAGGTAATATTTCAAATCAGCTACAACACGACGGAAGGCACGTTGAAAGCGCCTTAAACAAACAACAGCTACAAACAGAAAACATTGCGACCGCGATAAACCAGATGGGCAGTAATATCCAAAGTGTTGCGATAAATAGTGACAACGCATCATCCAATGCACAAACCAGTTTCGCAACGGCTAATGAAGGCTTGAATGACGTCGCATTTACCAGAGACACCATCAATACTCTTTCGACTGACCTAGTAAGCGCCAGCGAAGAAGTAAATCGCCTCTCTGTTCATTCAGAAAAAATCAATACCGTATTAGAAGTCATTAAAGACATTGCAGAGCAAACTAACCTCCTCGCTCTCAATGCAGCAATCGAAGCAGCTCGTGCTGGAGAACAAGGGCGCGGTTTTGCAGTAGTGGCTGATGAAGTGAGAACCTTAGCAGGGAGAACACAGCTTTCTACTGAAGAGATCTCCAATATTATTCAAGGGGTTCAAGACCAAACCCAAACGGTGGTTAATACAATTCAAAACTGTTGTGAAAAAGGCGATAGCAGTGTCAACTCTTGTGAAAAAGCGCACTCAAGACTCACATCAGTAATCAAGGATATGGAAACGATTCTAAACAACAGTTTAGAAGTGGCCAATGCAATGCAAGAACAAAGCGATGTTACATCAGAAATCATTGACAACGTAAGTTCGATTAAACACCTTACACTCGCTAACGTAACGGTCGCTTCAAAGAATGCCGCCTCCGCAACATCGGTTGTAGAACAGACCGCATCTCTTGAACGTGCGGTCATAAACCTCAAATCTTAATCGCTCTATACATCATTCACGGTTACTGAATGAATCAGTGGGTGCCCTTCTTATCTATAGTCTGTATCTGTAGATCAAACGATCAATACAAATTTTAGGCAAAAAAAACGCTCATGTTGCCTGTATCAACATGAGCGCAAAGGTAGATCTTCACTACCATCTCCTACCTTTCTAAAGGAAAGCAGAAGTTATAATTAGAATAGTTGGGAGCAATAATCAAAATGCTCTTACAAGCACTTCAACGATTTCTTCTTTTTCATCAGTTTAGAGCGACTATATCCAATCGTTCTAACTCCGATCTCTATAGCAGGCTGTGTAACTGCCTTGCCTACTACACTTCAAACCTTTTTTGATTGAGGCTTTTTATCCCCTCACGGCAAATACATCGTACTTTTAGGTATGTTAACTTTTAGACTATCTTCGCTTTTAAACTATCTTCGCTTTTAAACTATCTTCGCTTTTAAACAAAGCCTTAGCCTTAAAACCATCATCCCAATGCAGCTATGAACCATAAGTTCATCCATTCACGTCAGTAGTCACTTAAAACTAACCGACAGAATCACTACCTAAAACCATACAGATGCATGTGCATCTATTTAACGTTCTGACGATATGTGTTACTACATAAAGTTAGTAAATAATAATGTATTACAAATAAAAATGACAACTAAAGATTCAATTTTTTGCTGTAGCGCACATTTATTGATAGACAAAAACTCAGAAAATCAACATAACCTGAAAAATAACCATTAAAAAACAAAGGTTTAATTTAAACCCTAACTTTGTAACCCTTTGTAAATAGTGGTTTTATCATGACAACACGATCTAATTCACAGAACCTCACCATTCTAATCGCTAGCATATTTGTAGTATTTTAATTCAAAAGAAAGAGTAACCCTACACACGAAAACAAACGTCATCGCATTGAGCGTATAACTCCGCTTTACCTAAAGGCCGGCGTTGCTAGGGAAAACCCTGAATGGTGAAACTGGCAACTGAGACAGACTTTAGCAAGTTCACAATGAAAAAGAACTTAGCGGAAATATGGGCTCAGCGCGACGTAGAACGACTTTACCCAAAACTTTAATCCCAATACAACAAAGGGCTCAACGTTGGTCCTTTATTAACCATTTTTTATTTAGATACAGTGGAAACAATAAAATGATAAAAACGAATAAAGTAACGCTTGCAGTATTAGCAACTCTTTTTGCAGGCAGCGTGTCTGCGGCATCACTAGATTTTCGTGAAGAGTACAAGCACGATTCGGAAGAATGGGCTGGTCGAGTGAAAATTGGTGGTAGCACAGGTAATCATTACTACGGCGTAGAAATGAAGCACAAGGGTAACCTAAGCGAACTTCAACGTGGTGATAACGAATTTGAATACGGCTACCACTTCAAATTCGATAACAACTGGCGTGTAACAACTTCAATGCCGATTACTTTCGGTGATGAAGCGGTAACTTACAAACCGCAAGTACGTGTTCAATACAAATTTGATTCAGGTGTAACAACGAAACTTCGTTACCGCCATGAGTTCCGCAATTATGCATCAGGTAAAACTTCAACAGGCCTTGATGGTAAGCAACACGACTCATTAAATGCCGGTAAAATTACGGGTAATATCGATTACAACTGGAACGCTTGGCAGTTTGGCTTTGAAGCAAACTACAAAGAAGATTTCTTTAATGACGAATGGAAAATGGGTAACAACGGCGAGTACGAGTGGGACTACAACATGAAGATCGGCTACAAAGAAGCAGATTGGAGCTGGCGCCCATACGTAGAATTTGGCAACGTTCAATGTACAAGTGATACGGTGTGTGACTCAAGCCGTCAACTACGTAGCCGTGTAGGTATTACTTACAGCTTCTAAGCTGTTCCCTATATGAAAAGTCTAAGATGATAACTGCCTAATTTTCTAAGACCCAAACAAAAGCCAGCATAATCGCTGGCTTTTATGCTTTCAAATCAGTTCAGTCAACAATGATTCAAATAAGGAAACAAATGGCTTCCCTAGTGACTGATCCTATATAAAAATGATAGTGTCACTTCATCATTCGGGACCACTCGTTTCTGTTGAGCCAAAAATAGCTCCGCTGTTGAAACTGCATCAGCTAACGCATTGTGGCTGTTATACTCAGGAAGACCATACCTGTCACGTGTGCCTGCCAAAGTTAAATCTACCTCTTCATGATTACTGATCGCTTTCTCCATAGATTTTTCAATACACAATGTATCTAACCAAAGCAAAGGCACCGTTCTCAATCCGTAACATCGAAGTAGATATTGACTAATGAACTTCTCTTCTACAACACAAGCGTGCGCAACAATGATTTTACCTTTTGCGGCTTCAAAAAAGGTCAGCATGGCATCATGAATTGACGCGCCCTTTTCCAACATTTGCGGCGTAATGTGATTAATAACCGCGGTTTCTGCGTTGATCTGAGAGTCGTTGTTAAGATAGATGTGTTTGGCAGATGCCAAATCAATTCGCCCCTTAACCACATCAACCCACCCCATCGATAAAATCAGATCTTGTTCACTGTCTAAGCCCGTCGTTTCAAGATCTAACACAATATACTCACTATCTTTAGCCAAATCCGCCATCTCTGGACACGGCTGTTCAACAAGATCGTGTAATGCTTCAGGCAGTTTAACCGTATTTAGGTATTGCTTTCGCTTGCGCTTGACTCGCTCAAGCGGATGAAAATAATTTAACAATGCTCTCATTAGCGCGCTCCAAAACGAATCTTCGCCGCCTCTTGGAGATCAGCTATGATCCTAAAGGCATCTTTCAAGTGCTTACGTTCAAAGCTACCAAAGCTATCAGGGTTGATGTTGTTGTCTGGTACCTCCCCATTCTTCAAAGCTTCAAGTTGATGACCAAATCGGAAAGATAAAATGAACTGATACGCACCCAGAATGTTCTTGAACGCGTCATCACTGAGCATACCTTTCTCGTTCGCAGCTGCAAAACGCTCGTCGGTTGCAGACAAATCACATTCAACGGCTAGCCCGTATATACGTGCGAGATCGATAATCAGGTTAATCGCGTATTTCTTCACATTGAGCGTTTTCTTGTTCTCTCCCGACTTCTCTAACACCAAGCTGTTAAAAATGCCCAATGGTGGATTAGTGTTCACCGCATCTTTCACCAACGTGCTCAAAAATTCTCGATTATTGCGAATATTGGAGTGCAACTCATCACGAAGAATGCCCTCAAATTCACTGTTGCCGTAAATAGTGCGAATTTCAAGGAAAACACTGATATTGAGTAGACGCTCATATTCAGGGTTTGCTACCCACTTCTTGTAGTAGTGCTTCCAAACACCCAGTGGCTGACACCACTTTGGCGTCGCAGCCATGAATTTTCCTGGGCATAACGGATAGTCACAACTTGCCAATCCATTTGTTACCATCATCGCTAAATGCTTGAAATAAATACGGTCACTGTCGGTTGCATCGTCAGAAAGTACAATCGCGCTGTCTTGATCCGATAACATGTGTACTTCATTGCGGGCGTGAGAACCCGCAACAATCCAAGAAAAGTCACAAGGTGGTGGGCCTAACTTGTCAATTGCTATCTGAATTAATCGGCGGGTGTAGGCATCCATAATCATGGTCATTACCTTACCCACTGTTTCCGGTGCAACTTTACCTTCCACCAGCGCTTCAAATATAGCTTGTCGTTCCGAGGTAAATGAAGACATGGTTTTCACACTGCCCGCGTATTTGATTTTCTCAATCAAGAAAATGGCTTGAACACGGTGGTTTTGAACCAAGTGAGACGTGGTAAGAAGCCCAATGACTTTGTTCTCTTTCACAACCGGCAAGTTGCGAATATTAAACTGCATCATAATAGACGCGGCGTGTAGCACTAAATCGTCCGGTTTAACCGTAAGAGGAGAATGCGTCATCACCTCAGAAATAAGGCTATCAGTACTGACACCATGAGCGATCACTCGCTTAGTCATATCTCGGTCAGTAATTAAGCCTACAATCGACTCATCCTCATAAATTACCGCACAGGGTGAGCGTTGATGAAGCATTTCAACCGCGACCGATTGGATGGTTTGCTGGGACTTAACAATTGCCACCTGTCCGCTTGCGACTTCTTCAACCTTACGAATGAACAAGCCTTTCTCTTTGTTTGACCAAACCACATCCAGTGCCGATTTCAAACGAACTTGGGCCTGTGAAGCAAAATGCTCAGCACAACTTGGAAAAGCTTTGAAAAGTGTTTGAAGCGCCGAGTGTGGAATAACATAAAGTAAGGTGTTTTCAATTGCGACAGCTCTATAGCCTTTATCATCATTAACTTCAGAATCTAAGAACGTGAAGCCGAACAGATCTTCACTGCCTAACCGTGCACGAAGCACACCGTCCGATTTTCTTTGCTCCATAGATCCTGTTCGAATGATATAGAGCGACTTTTCTTTTCCTGACTCGCATAGATCGACGACATCCCCTTTGGCTAGATAGGTAATCTGAACATTAAAAGCGAGGTCACGAAGCGCTTCTTTAGGGATCTTATCGAAAGGGTCTATCTGACCGATGAACTGAAGAATATTTGGCAATAGAGACTGAGGCATATAATTACACTCGCATTAATTTGATTAGTATTATTATATAACTAACAATGCTGGTTACTAGCGGTTTTAGCAAAACAACGCACATAAGACTAAATATTGGACATCGGTCAAGTTTTCATCAATTTTGGATGTAAAAAAAGCACGTATTAAACGTGCTTTCAATAGATAACTGTCTGTAGTAACAGCAATTTTAGGTTGACTCCACTAGGTATCCAGAGCAACGCTCGATAGAAACGGCTAAGACCTTAGAGTTGAAACCTCACCCAAAACACTAAGCTAGCTTGCTACTGGCAATCTGTGGTTAGTATCTAATAGATGACTTGCAGAAGCTTGGCGTGCTTTATCACTGTTACCCGCCATGATTGCTTCATAAATTTGACGGTGTTCATTAATACACGTACTTCCCTCTTCTGAAGAATGAGAAATAAAGTTAACAAACATTGTCGTTAAGATATTGCCAAATGGAAGGTAAAAGTCATTACCTGTTGCATTGAAGATGAGGCTATGGAATTTCATATCAATATCTAGCCAACTGTCTTGGTTAAACTCTTCAGCACCTGATATTTCTACCATCTGTTGGAAAATGCCCGACAGTTCAATGCGTTGTTCAGCGCTCGCGAACTGAGCAGCCAATGCACATGCTTCTGGTTCAATCGCGCGACGTAAGCCCAAAAACTGATGACAGAATTGGTCTGTATCTGCCAAACCATCCATCCATTCGATCAATTGCGGGTCTAAAAAGTTCCAGAACGCACGGTCAACAACGCGAGTACCGATCTTTGGTCGAGATTCTAGTAGGCCTTTTGAAGTAAGAAGCTTAACCGCTTCTCTTAATGCAGTCCTACTAATTCCAAATTGCTCACACAGAGCCATTTCACCAGGAATGATAGAGCCTTGAGGCAAATTGCCCGACAAAATACCACGTGCGATTTCACGTGCAACTTGCACATGAAGGCTTCGCTTAGAGCCTGAAATCGAATTGAAAGAGCCAGCCATGTGTCTACTTACTTATTAGATATGTATTATTTAACTCGGACTATAGCACTGATTTATATCTGCACCAACTAAGTATAAGAATAACGTGAGGTCACGAATGATATAGGCTAGCGAAGATTTTATGAATTTTATAAGTATTTAGTTCATCAAACTAATTAAAAACATTTATTCATACAAATAGTTCTTATTTACACCGTTTTTTGTATGCGCAAACTCACAAAACGACTCTTACTCTCACTATTTATGTCGTTGATGATCAGTTTTGAGATGACTATCCTTGAATACTGCAAGTGTTATTGTATGATTTATTAACGCGAATGATCTACAATATAGGCGACTGTGATGTTTAACGATTTAAAAGGCAAACGCATTCTAATTACTGGCTCTACTGCTGGTATGGGCTTAGCTACAGCACGTATTTTCGCAAAGTATGGTGCAAAAATTGGTATCAATAGTCGTGCTTCTAGCCCAAAAGTTGATGACGTTATTGCCGAACTCAAGGAGCTTGGTGGCGATGTTGCATTTTTCCCTGCGAACTTGATGGAAACATCGGATTGCGAAAAATTAGTTAACGAGTTCACCGAACACTTCGGTGGGATGGATGTGTTGATCAATAACGCAGGCGGTCTTGGCGGTCGTGCCAACCTAGAAAATATCGATGACGAATTTTATGAACGAGTAATGAACCTAAATGTTCGTTCTGCGTTAATGACAACCAAATTCTCTATTCCTCACTTACGTGCGTCTGCCGCAGAGTCTGGCCAAACATCGTGTGTTATTAGCACGGGTTCGATTGCCGCTCGTGAAGGTGGTGGTGTGGGTGCTGGTGTATATGCCGCATCGAAAGCTTGGTTACACGATATCCATCGGAACTGGGTAAAAGAATTTGCTAAAGACAATATCCGTTTCAACATAGTTTCACCAGGCACTATCGATACCGCATTTCATGACGGCAAAAGCGATGAGCTAAAGTCGACCATTGCTAGCAATATCCCTATGGGTCGCTTTGGCAGTATTGAAGAAGTAGCACCTACTTTTGCTTTCTTTGCCTCACATGCTTGCAGCGGTTACATCACAGGGCAAATTCTGGATGTTAACGGCGGACAAATAGCGCCCTAGATCCCTAATTAAAAAGGCGAGCAAAATTAGTTTTAGCAAGGTCACAAAGTTAATAAGATCGCAGAGCGATATAAAGTCGCGAAGCTAATAAGATCACACCGTTATATAAGCGCATTACATTTGGTCAAAGACCTTAGTAGATGAGGGAAAACCTCACACAACATAGACGTATACACTGACATAAAAACGCCAGATTCGTCTGGTTTTTTTTGTTTTTTTAAAGTTTCAATTTCAGGTGGTTTAAATGTCAATATTTACATTGGTGGAAGATTCAAGCCGCCGAATTCATGTTCAAGTGGCGAGACAAATTGCTCGTAAGATCTTGTCTGGCGAGTTAGAAGAAAATCAGAAGTTACCCAGCGAAATGGAGCTGTGCGAGATCTTTGGAGTGAGCAGAACTGCCCTTAGAGAATCCACCAAGCTGCTTTCTGCAAAAGGACTCATTGAATCAAAGCCCAAAGTTGGCACTCGTATCAAACCGAGAACACAATGGCACTTCTTAGATCCGCAATTACTCTATTGGATTCAAGATTTAGAAGACACCAAACCTTTCTTGTCTCAATTTTTGGGTTTAAGAAAAGCGATAGATCCAGAAGCATGTGCATTGGCGGCAACCAACGCAACCGTCGAGCAGCGTAAAGAACTCTCTATTCTTTTCCAAAAAATGACTCTAGCGGCTAACGCCTATGACTATGAAGAGTGGACAACGCACGACCACCTATTTCACCAGACGATCTTCTTATCGACTGGCAACCAGTTTTACATCCCGTTCGCAAACATCTTGTCGACAATCTTCAAACAGTTTATCGACCATTCAGCAGAAGGTGGTCGCTTCTGTTTAGAAGAGCATAAAGCAATATACGATGCGATCATGTCAGGCAATGCCAAGCAGGCACGTGTAGCCTCTCAATTATTACTTGATGA
The DNA here is from genome assembly GCF_015163545.1 of Vibrio sp. OPT24. Taxonomy (NCBI): domain Bacteria; kingdom Pseudomonadati; phylum Pseudomonadota; class Gammaproteobacteria; order Vibrionales; family Vibrionaceae; genus Vibrio; species Vibrio sp. OPT24. Next base: position 594,965 of record NZ_JADDYI010000048.1, on the reverse strand, counting down.
TGAAAACCAAAAATTATCTAAGGTTGAATTAGCGTTCGCATAACCGAAGTTTACTTGAGCTGATTTGTGTTTAGATTTCTAATTAGACACGAATCAACTCATATTCGACTGTCTACGGTGCCCTAGCCGTCAGTTTTACTTTTACGATTAGTTTTGCTTAAACAATCAATCTTGTTTTGGCTCTCAGTCTTGTTTAACCATCAATTACCGTAGTGTTTCATCTTTATACGTTGAACTCAGGTCATCTCAGAGAAAACTTACGGTTATATACACATAAGGTGTTGTTTGTGTCTTCGCAATCGTACGTAAGGAAAAACTTCTCTCTCGCTTGGCCCCTAGCCTTGAATGGTATTTTGATGCAGTCGATGTTGATGATCGACACGCTTCTTGTTTCTCCACTTGGAGAAATTCCACTCGCAGCAATGGGGATTGCTACAACCATTGTTGCATTCGTGCTAGGTATACAAATGGCACTGGCAAATGGTACACAACTGGTACTCAGCCGTGCTGTGGGCTCTGGTATCGCAGCTTCTCTTTCAAAAGCATTTTGGGCAGGTCTGTTCATTAACCTGGGCATAGCAACGGTATTTTGGTTTCTATTAACCTTTTTCGAACAGCCTCTAATTCAAGCCTTAACTGACGATAACGCACTCCAATTAGAAATCAGTCGCTATCTTGATATTTCTAAATATCTGGTGATTTTCACCGCATTAACACAAGTCATCATCGCTCTTTTTAATGCACTAGGAAGAACTAAAGTACCCTTTAAAGGTTACTTGATTGAACTGCCGATCAACGCCGTACTTTCTTATGTGCTTATTCACGGCTTTTCAACGTTTGAAGGCATTGGTGTTCAAGGCGCTGCACTAGGTAGCATTATTGCAATCACCATACGCTTACTCTATTTGGCTCTGTGTGTTCATTTAAGTTCAACATTATCACTCAAGCTAAGTGCTCAAAAATCTGAATTCATTACAAACGTTCGACGCCACTTTATTGAAATATTCCCGGTCGCCGCAAATGTAACCATGTTATTAATTGGTGCGACCATTTACCAATTGCTGTACTCGCAGCTCAATATAAACGCCTATGTAGCGATTACCTTAGTGATGCCTTGGATCAGAGCTGGCTCTCAGTTCATTACTGCTTGGGCTCATTCTTCAGCTATTACGATCAGCCAAGCGATCGGGTCCAAAAAAATGGATGATCTCGCCAAAAACGTTGATACCAGTATTGATGTTGCTGTGGGTGTTTCTATTATTTGCGCGGTTCTATTTGCTGGATTGAGCGTAGTAATTGGAGACATCTACCCAGATTTAGATCCTTCAACCTATCAAGCATTAGCTGTTATTGCTCCGCTCTACATATTCTTACCGATTGCTCGTGGCTACAATACTGTTCACGGAAACGTTTTGAGAGCACTGGGCAAGACAACCGCTGTATTTAAAATTAATTTTACTGGCCAGTGGGTTATTTCAATCCCTTTGTGTGCGTTGATTATCCTCGGCTTAGATGGCTCTATCTTTTGGGCATTTGCAGTCCAGCCATTTGAAGAGATAGTCAAAGCATTTCCGTTTAGACACTTGGCACGCAAGTCTTTGAAAGAGTTTGATGCAAACAAAGCCAATGAGTTGATGTATGACTAAACGCCGTCGTACCCTCTAAGCTCTAAGCTCTAAGCTCTAAGCTCTAAGCTCTAAGCAGTTTGATTAACAGCCTTGTCTTCTGACAAGGCTGTTTTGTTTTATATTGGATGGATTCTAGTTTTGAGTTAATCAACCCCCTTGGGTTAACTAACGCTCAATAGCTTAAGTGAGAGCCATTTACAAACCTCGATAATCAGACCGCATATGACATTAATCAAGAGCAACCAGCCGTCTTGATATGTTAGATGCACGAACAAACACAAGTGCCATACACAAAGGCTCGAATAAAAAAAGGCCACTTAACATTGAGCTAAGTGGCCATTAAAAATGCTTGATTGAGCTAACTTGTTACCTGCTCTATTCCGTATCTATTTGCCGTTAAGCTTAAGAGCAGAGAAAGTAACACTGTTGTAGTCGCCATTCTTTTTATCGACCGCAAAATCGCCAGTGCCAGCACAACCTGGGCCCCAAACAGGGTGAGTGTCATTTACGCTACACTGGCCATATGCGCCAGCTTTATAGTAAAAATCATCTTCAGCATAGCCCGTTGGTGAGTCAAGTTCATCGACACCTTTACTCAGGTCGATTTCATACTTAACCGTATCGTGACGCTCTGTTTCAAACGTTAGATACATCATGGTACCTTTTACTTCCACTTTGTAACTAAACTCTTCGCCTAGTGCAATGCCCGCTTCACCCGGTTCTGCTGGGTTTTCCCAAGTGTTGCCCCAAACAGGATAAGCGATGTCGGCACGGTTAGGATCTTTCTTCTCTAGGTTACGTTCATAGTTCCAAAATACTGAGCCCATTTCTTGGCCCGGAAACTTCTTGTAGAAGATCTTCAGTGGTTCATTACCGTGGCCGTAACCTGTTCCCGCTTTAATCAGTTCATTGTGTTTCTTAGCGTGTATTTGGCCAACAACGACTGAATGAGCTGGATATCTCTCTGGGAATTTAGCGTTCATAGAGACATGATTGACTTTTAATGTCGCTTCCAGCGTTCCACCAACCGCACTGTACTCTGAGGCAGATGGGTGGCTAGACAGTGCCCATTGGTTTCCTTTATCAGCAGTATCAATCGAAAAGTTTGCACCACGTGGCATCTGACGCAGTTCAGAACGTGCATTCTTCGAGTTCTTAGTCGTAATCGCTTGGTTCTGCACTTCAAATACAAGATTGCCATCTTTATCCAGATGGAAGAAGTCGCTATGTGAGTAGCTCATCATTGCCACCCCTTCTATTTCATCAACACGACCATCTTCATTGATATCTGAAGGTATAGTTATTTTCCAATTGTGCATATCGAATTTATCGGCAGGTACGGGGTAAGAAACACCGTTATTTGCGAAAGTAACCATTGGTACAGTCGCTAATAGCGCCACTGCTAATATGTTTTTCTTAAACATGACTCATCCTTTATTGTTAACAGATACCGAGTACACACTCAGTACAGAAACCACTTTTGAACACGAATTAGTACTAAATATTTTCTCTTCGACTTAAATAAGCCAACCGATAAATAGAATTTACATTTAGCCATTTTTTAACTTTTATTAAACATCTGGCTATGGTTTATATTTATGCCTCTCAACATGCTCCCTATGTTTAAGCCACGATGGTTAAAATCATCATTATTAACATATAGAAACACTTAATATTTGTATTATTTTAACACATGCAAAAAAGTGAGTTTCTAAGGTTTGTGAATATGAGAAGTACGTCATGATTGATTTAATACACAAGCCCTAAATTGAGATATTCATAACATTTAGCTATATATTTGGGCCATTAGTCAGAACTTTTTGATAGATCTCACAGAAATCTGACTCAATAATAAATACCATATTTGTCATACATTAATTTAATACCATGTAAGGTATTGGTTTGTGAGCCACGGGTACATTGGATGTATCCAGAATAAAAAAATAATAGTGAGACAAAGGTATGAATTCTGTTACAAAAATTGCTGCAGCTGTTGCATGTACTCTTTTAGCGGGCACAGCTACTGGTGCATCTCTTGATTATCGTTACGAGTATCGTGCTGCGACGGATTATACAAAAACAAATGGCGACACGGCTCACGTAGACGCTCGCCATCAACACCGAGTGAAGCTAGGTGAAAGCTTTAAACTGTCAGATAAGTGGAAGCACTCAACGGGCCTTGAAGTTAAATTCCATACTGACGATTCTTACTACGACGCAGATTCTGGCGAAGTTAAATCAGCGAACAGCCAGAGTTTTTACGGTGGCAATTGGTACATCTATGGTATGGAAATCGATAACACTGCGACATACAAAATAGATAACAATTGGTATCTACAAGTGGGTATGCCTATTGCTTGGGATTGGGATGAGCCTAATTCTAACGAAGGTGACTGGAAAATGAAAAAAGTCACTTACAAACCACAATTCCGCGTTGGCTACAAAGCAGACATGGGTTTAACAACCGCTATTCGTTACCGTCATGAATATGCTGATTTCCGCAACCATACACAGTTTGGTGATAAGGATTCAGAAACTGGCGAACGTTTAGAATCAGCTCAAAAATCCAAAATAACGCTAACAGGTGCATATAAAATTGAGTCTCTACCGAAGCTTGGTCTTTCTTACGAAGCAAACTATGTAAAATCTTTGGATAACGTACTTCTTTATAATAGTGATGACTGGGAATGGGATGCTGGCTTAAAAGTAAACTACAAGTTCGGTTCTTGGAAACCTTTTGCTGAAATTTGGTCTTCTGATATCAGCTCATCTTCTAAAGATCGCGAAGCAAAATACCGTGTTGGTGTTGCTTACTCATTCTAATTAGAAATAGTCAATTTATAAAATACCCCTCTCCTCTTGTAAATTTTTGGGGCATATTTTAAGCACTTTATTTAAATAATAGGATGTTCTAATTAACGTTAGTTTCATCCTAATAAATATTTAACGACTATTCATTATCTATTTCTTATGTGATTTACATATGGATTTAATATCATAAAGAGAATATTTTATGCAGATTTCTAAAGTCGCTACAGCTGTTGCTCTTTCGACAGGTTTATTATTTGGTTGTAACAGTGACGGTTTACCTATTCCGACGGATTCAGGTGCTGGCAGCCAAGAGTCAGTACTAACAACAGGTTACTGGCAAATCAGTGATGGTAACTCTTCTTCAATTTCCGCGTCATCAAACGCTGATCTACCAAATGTTTATGTTTTCCAAGAAGATGGCAATCATAAATACTATGACGATGATGATGACTTAGGTACTTACACGATTAAAGATGCAAGTGCTTCTACTAATAATTATGATGAAGAAGCCGGTACGGTCTCTTTCACATATTATGAAACAGGCACATCAACGATCGAAATTCTAGATGGTGTTTTTTCTTTCGATGACGCTGGTGCTCTGAATATTTCAGATAACACCACTGGCATAGACTACTCTGGTTCAGACCAAACTGCGACTGACGCCGTACAAGAAGCTATCAGTGAAGCCAATGAAGCAAATGGTATCAATGGCTACGTTCAAATCTTGGACACCAACAATGGCGGTGTAAAGAATGATGTGGGTGAACTACGTTTGAAATTGTCTGACAGCAGCACAGGGGCAACAGTAGACAGTATCGCATCAGGAAAGGTAACCGTTGACTTAATCTACCAAGTAGATGAAGACACCGAGCAAGAAGCGAATGGTTCAGGTAACAACGCTTATATTAGTCTCTACGCTTCTGGTACTTCTAACACTAATTTACACGGCGAAGTTATTTTTAATGCTGGAGAAATTTTCTACCGTTCCACGGTTACCGATAGTAGCGGTAAACCTCAAATTCCTGATGAGCCTGTAGGCACTTACACTTTAGGTGAAGATCTCGCGGTTGAAATCAGTTGGGCGAGCGGTTACTACACATTCAAAGTCAATGACACTGTATACGACAATAGCGGCAACGGTTTTGAGGCTTTCGACAAAGCTGCCGTTACTATCGTGTCATTGAAGCTTGGTGATACTTCTAACACAACACACTACGAGTTAAACGCTGACAACTTTAAAGTTTATTCGAATGACACAGCTTCTGATGAGCTAGTGTTTGAAGATAACTTTAACAATTACCCGAACGGCCAAGCGCTATCAGGTAATCCGTACAACAACAATACTGCGGAAGCGACAGTTGTTGTTGATGGTGGCAATACTGAGCCTGAGCCACCAGTAGATGGTGACTTCCCGGTTGCTTTAAATGAGTACACTTTTGACAACGCTGACTACACAACTGACAGCGGTAGTGCCGACAATGATTTGACAAGTAAATCAGGCTCTCCTTTGATCACTACGACCTCTGGCGCTGCAGGTACTGGAGCTATGCATATTGACCAAGATTCAGCTACAGGTGGAGGCTATGGTTACATTTACTACAATGCAACTTCGACAACTACTACTGGAGCTCAAGCCATTGAGGATTCATTCTCTGTAGAGACGGTTATTAAAGCAGATCGTTTTGGGTATGATTCCGACGTTTCACTTGTTGATTTTGCAGAAACTAGTGACTACTTGGGGTTTAAACTCTACCTCGAGTCATCAGACAACTCCATCAAGTTTAAGGTTTACGGCGGTCTTGATGCAGATGACAAGGGCTTGAGTACAGAAGCGAAGTCTAGTGAAGGAGACGTTTATCTTGTTGAAGATAATTGGTATCACATCTTAGCGACTTACAACCACTTAGATTCGACTGCTAACTTATATATAGATGGTACTCTTGCTCACTCGAAAAGTGTCGATTTTTCTGTTATTGAAAATACAACAGATGACAAATTTATTCTTTTAGGTGGCTCTTCTAGTAGTGATAAAAACTTCGATGGGTCGGTGGACAATATCGCAGTTTGGAATACAGTTCTGACTGATGTACAAATTCAAGAACGTGTAGCTCAATTTACTGCTGAGTAATAACTCTTTGATTGCGCCAATAGCCTCTAGTTCTGCTAGAGGCTTTTTTGTAATCGGTATTCCAATATATACCTCAAACCTACTCATCTAAATCTCTAAAAGCTCCTAACTTCAAAAGTAGTAACCTCCTAACCTCCCCGTCCTGTTATTTGGGCTTTTAATAGCCAACTCAATTTCAGTTTACCGATACAAACCCCGTTGTTTATTCAATGACTTCCAGAACTAATCATCCTAGGTGCAAGGTATTATCAGCCAATAAATTGCCCTTAGTATCTAGTGTTAAATATAAGTATTGATAGCGATATGGCGATCAGTTTGAACAAACCCAAAGCAACCTAAGCCAATGTTTAACACTAACCCTAGATTGTTAATATATGGCTTATTGATGCAGGTCTATGAACGAATGAAAGGCTATGTGTTGGATATTAGATTAGGGGATCGGAAAGAGGATGCTCAAAACAGAAGTTAAGGTCAACCACCAACTTTTAATCTATATGCCTATCTTTAACAACTGATGGTTTCTGCCCAAATAACAGACACAAAAAAGCCTCCAAACTCGAGAGGTTGGAGGCTATTGTTTATCCGTTTAGATTACTTTTTGTATTGATCGTGCGATACGTCTAGCTGGTAGAAAGTCGCTTGTGAATAATCGTCTAGGTCACCACTGATGTTTTGATTATATACACCAGCCTTGAAGTACATGTACTTACCACCTGCGTCGTAGCCGCTTTCGCTCATATCTACGACTTGTACAACGTCATCTTTGCCTTCACGCATTAAGCTAACAGTCATCGTGTTGCCTTTAACGTCAATACGGTAGCTGAACACCTCACCAAGCGCGATACCATCGTCACCTACTTCAGCTGTCATATCGCCCACTAGAGGGTAAAAATCTTCTTTTGTCGCATCTTGGCTTTCGTGTGCAAAGTAAACCGCACCCGTTGCTTGGTTTGGTAGTTTACGGTAGTACAAACGAATTGGCTCATCGTTTTGATCATGAATCTGACCAATGATAAAGCGGCCTACTTCGTTCGCATTACCGGTCGTTGTTGCGTGATCGATTTTCAAGGTAGCTTCTAGAACACCATCAATACCCGCTGCCGCTTCTAAATCTGATTCAGGCGCGCTTGAAAATACCCAGTTGTTCTTGTTAACACCCTTAGTGCTAATAGATTGGTCACCACGGCGCATCATTTCACGAAGCTCCGTACGTGCGTACTTAGTGTTTTTAGAGGTACGTACACCCTTCACGTAAGCTTTGAATACTAGGCCGCCATCGTCAGCAGTATAGAAGATTTCTGGATGCTGGTAACCGTTTGCTAGGTTCCACTCAGAAACATCATCAGGCTTGCCATTTTTATCATGATCGAAAGGCTGAGATAGATACCAGTGGGTCATATCAAAGTTTTCGCTCGGAGCATTACCTGCTAGAGGTGTTTCAGGTAAACCCGTTGGTACAGGTAACGCAGTGCGTGTTTCACATTTCATTGTTGTCTCACAAGGGTAAACCGCTGCGACACCGAAATTACCAGAACGTAGATCTTTACGTGCTGCCTTACGCGCTTTTTCCGCAGCTTTCATTTCAGCGATCATTGTTTGTTCTGCTGCTACTACTGCAGGGGTAATAATGTGGCTAGTAGGACAAGCGTTAACGTTACAGTTAACAGCAGCTAACTCAGTCACACTGTTCCAACCGTTTTTGGTGTTGCCGTGACCAACGTATCGTACGTAACGAGCTTGAACTGCTGGCTCAAACTGGAAACGCTCTAGGCCAATCGCTTTACCTGAACTCATTTGGTTCTCAAGTACTGTTGTCCAGCTTTCGCCATCAACACTGACTTGAATATCAAATTTAGATTGACGCTCGTTACCTTTGCTAAATGATGCCTGAACAGCGTCAAATTCTTGAACTGAGCCATAGTCCAACATTGCCCACTCGCCGTCACCTGCTGAAGACCAACGTGTTGTTAGATCTTGGTCAAACAAACGATCTGGACCGTTACCATCGTGGCTGCTAGCCGTCATAGCAACCGGCGTCAGGAGAGCTTCACCGGTTTCTTTGTTGTTTGGAAAATCAGCAGTAGGTGTGCTCGTGCTCGCACAACCAACCGCAAGTAAGATAGAAGAAGCGAGTAGGGTTTTTATAGTAATTTGTTTCATATTTAATCCATTATTATAATACAAAGGCAGCATTTATAAGTGAAAGTAGAACCTGCAAACACGAGCTATAAGGCGATTCCTCTCTCAATATTTGCGATAACACAAAAATATTACGTAATCTTATAATACAAATAAAACATTTCGTTGAATAAATGAGACTGAGGACACTTTCCGTTTTTCCATACTTTAACTGGATCACATTTCCTATTGATAAAAGACAATATATATTAATTCAGAATGCGAAATGAGCTCACAAACTTAAAAATTCCAAGATAAAATTGCCATTTTCAAACTCAACGCAGCTGGTCATACATCATTGTGAACGGACCCTATATTCACCTCTCCGAAAAGTAAAAAGACCACATTGTTAGTCACCAATGTGGTCTTAAAATTACCGTAATAGCTCATTAGCCATCTATCAAATCAGTTATGTTCAACCCTTAACGAACTGAAGCTCACATCAAACACTTCACCTGTATAGTCGCTATCTGGCTTAAATTGTGGATAGATACCCGCTTTGAAATAGAATGCGATATCGGTAGATGTCCACTCTGACGTTAACGAAACAGTGTCCCCGTCTTTGTCTTGGTAATCTTCGCCCCAAGGAATTAAATGCGAAACCGTATTGGTTCCATCTGAATCATGAGTTGCCAGATAAACACCGTCTTGATTGGTTCGAATCGTATATCGCCACTCTTCACTGGCTGAATATGTACCTAATTCAACACTGAATGGTTCACAATCGCTGCAATCTTGATTGTTGCGCTCAAAATCGGAGTTGAGTATAACTCGGACGGGCTTATCCTCTCCTTCCCATAAGAGCTTCACCAGTGCTTGATTAATTTTCCAACCATGGATTTGTCCGAGTACCACTTTCGGGTCTTGGTTATTGAGATTTGGATAGTTTTCAACTCGTAATGTTGCCGTCAATTCGTGAGTGGTTGCACTTGTTCTTATATCGTTCAGATACCAACTAGTGTCTTCATCGCTGGTGCTGCAATCCGGTTGTGCATTGCTTTGATACAACTCTCTTAACTCAGAACGAATATAGCTAGAATTTTGTGTCGTAGTGCCGTACCCCATATCCGCTCTAAAGTGAATTCTTCCTTCATCCGTGTTGAAATAAGAAAGATCAATATCGCTATGGTAGACATCGCTGTCATTAGCGAGAAGGCCCTTGCTCGACTCACAACGTTCAGGCTCTAATTCAGCAGCACTATCGCCGCCACTGCCATACCAAGTATCTTTGCTCGCGGGAATCGTCAACTTCCAATCATTAATATCCCAATCGTTTGAACCACTGATTTGGGTTGTGGTGTATCTTAACGCTTGAAAATAGGCCGTAGCTTCACCGTTTTCAAACTGGTTATATATACCCGCTTTAAAATAGCTTAGGAGATGCTCCCAATAGGCGATATCTTGGTCCACTTTTACTTCATCATTCACTTTGATCGACAATGTATTTTCATAAACAGAAAGATCAAATTTAGTAAAGCTATCAAGATCTGCCTCTCCTAAATCGTACCGATCATAAGAGGTGGCATAACAGTTTGAAGAGTCTGAAGCACTGCTGCAGTCAATGGCGTTGTTTTTCATTACGGCCCAATAGTGGCCTGTGATACCATCGCGTTCTTGTTCCCAAACCACACGTAATAGCGGATGAGGAATATAACCAGTTCCGCTCTCGTCCGTACCTTTATTATGTATCTGTAACATCGTCACTTCATCATGATCGGCAGGTGAGCTCGCCATTGCATGTTCGATATCAGGTAAGCTTATTTCCGCATACAGGCTTCGTCTTACACCCGTTTCATTGATATCGAAGTTTTCTCCCTCACGAACCTCAGAACGCATCTTATAGTTCGCCATTTTAAAAATTAGGTTTTCCGTCTCTTCATCTGCATAAAAGTAATCACTGATGTAACCATCGAAATCGCCATCTTTCACTTCAGAGGTTTTGTTACCCTCTGTGCCGTTAGGATCCGATACCTGAAGATCGGAACTAGAGAGTATGTTTTGATATTTTGCGATATCGTAAGGTGCGACAACACCATAAGACGTTCCTGGATTGCTACCAGATGGGTCACTGCTGTCACTTGAATTATTTGAACTGCTTCCACCGCAGCCATACGTAAGCGAAGCGAGCACGACGACAAAAATTGGCTTATTCACATTTATCTCACTTATCCATAAGAGTTGAGTGATAATGTATATTTGTACTATTTTATGTCAATTGTGTAATTATCAGAATGTGAGATGCGACAAATCAAGTGAAATGAGTAAGGAATACGGCGTTTTCTATATGATAAAACGCAGAAATGCCACTCTAAACTCGAACGTTATTGAGTGGCTTTCAGTGTGATAAATTAAGTTAAGCTATTGAAAATTAGTATTAATTAGCGCCCAATTTAAATATTAATTGTGAACCTGCTAAACTTTAAAGCTGCTCATAAGCTCACTGACGCTGCCATTAAGCGTTTTGATTTCTGCCGACTCTGTCAGTTGGTCTTGGCTTAACTTGTTCAGCTCTTCAACGAAGCTTTCAATCTTATGCATGTTCTTAGCAATACTCTGAATCAATGCGTTTTGCTCCACAGAAGACCCCGAAATGTCGTTATTGAAACGGCTCACGGTTTCCATCTGCTCAGTTAGCTTAGCCAGCATGTTTACCGCTTGGATTACTTGAGCACGAGTCATCTCACAATTACTTTTGGTCAGTTCAATCGATTTAACTAAACCATCTGATTTCGACTGTAAACCCAATAGCGCCTCTTCTATTTCAGAAGTGCTGATTTGAGTTCGGTTAGCCAGTGCACGAACTTCATCAGCCACCACAGCAAAACCTCGACCGTGTTCGCCGGCACGCGCTGCTTCTATCGACGCATTCAATGCCAGCAAGTTGGTTTGCTCAGCAATACCACCAATCACAGAAACGATAGACTGTATGCTCTGCGTTTCGTTGGCCATAGACCGGATGTCATCAGAAGTCGTGCACACTTGCTTTTCAAGATCACTGATATACGTTTCAGTTACCGTATTGATTTGCTTGGTTTCATCACTGAACACGGCCGCATCTCGCGCTGCGTCTGCCGCCGATTGAGAGCTCTTCTCTACTTCGTTAGACGCTTCTGAAAGCCCATTAATCGCAGAGACAACTTGAACGGTTTCGTCAGTGTGAACTTTCAATACATTACTGGTCTCTTTACAGCCCTCTCGAATACTCAAAACTTTGGTATCGAGATCCGAGTTCTTGAATTTCACGTCTTTAACCATTTCTTGCAGGCCAATGATGAACAAATTGATGTCTTTAGCGATGTGCCCTAAGTCATCATTGCCCTTCTCTACCAGCCTTCGAGTTAAGTCTCCGTTGCCCTGAGATAGATCGTGAACGATTTTGCGCAGCGACACTATTGGGCGGTAAAAACGATTCAGAAGTAATATCATCAGTATCACTGAACCAAATACACAAGCGACAATCAGCATTCGAGTACTTGACATCACACCGTTCAATTGATCGAGCGCTAGCTCAGGATCGATACTGGATATCATGTACCACTCTTTTTGGCTGCCGATATCAACTTTCTTCGCCATCAAGATCCTTGGGTTTCCATCAATTACGCCCTCGATAAATTGATCAGGCTGTTCAATGGCATTTTTGAGTTTCATCTGCGTGTCTGCAGAAGATATGTTGGTTTGCGGAAGTACGTTCTCTATTGTTGAAGCAACAACCATCCCTCTTTCATCAACAATGATACCTTTCGCTTGATAAATTCCGTCTAACTGTTCGAGTTGCGCTTTTAAGTCATCAAATCGAATGTCTGCCATGATCACACGGTCTTGATACGAATACGTCACACCAATCATTGGTACTTGAGTACTCTTAGTGAAAAATAGGTCACTAAAAGATAAACCTGACTTCAGTTTCGCTTGTTGATACCAAGGGCGAGTCGTTGGGTTATACTTTTCTTTTAGTCCAACACCGTTAGGGAAAGACTCTGAAGGTCGAGATGTATAAGAACGTCCGTCGTCGAAACCCACCACAATTTTGTCGATGCCACCTAGCTTAGCGGCATAGTGCATAAGCGCTTCGTTAGGTACCTGGTATGGTGACTTCATGAACTCTTGAGCAACTGAATTTACGGTATCGATGGTTCTCTGAACGGTATTTTCAATTTGGTTAATTTCTATCGTTAACGAATGGTCGATCTCGTTGTAAATCGTTTGGTTGACTTGTTCTGTCGCCAAATCGAGCGTAAACCAGTTCGTGAATACTAAAGCACTGGTACTAACGATAGCCACCATTAAAATCAGTTTTCCTTTAAACCCTAGAGACAATTTTGAATTCATAAAACTCATTATCCATATAACCTATGTCTATTATTTTCATCCGAATAAAATGGTCATATTTTGCATTATCGAAGATACGGTAAAACGTTACGTATCCATGTCGATTCATCGCTACAACCACAATTTAATTAATATTGTATGTTTAATTGACAACTCTTTCTGTGAGCGATCTTGATATATTAAAACCGACTGTAAACACCCTGTGACATAGGTATCATTTATGCATTTTTACTTTATCCTTGTCGGATAAAATCGTCAAAATTTTGTAAAATGTCCGAACTTTAAATAAAAAGATCCTATTTTCGCCGATAATTATCATCAATAATTTTAACTATCCCCTGCGATCTAATCATGCGTAAAAATGACGATGAACTCACACTTTCACAAACCAACCATTCACTAAAGGCATTCAAGACCAAGATTTATTTGTAATACAATAAGCCTTGATGTATAGTGTATTTGAATCATAACTTAAGTTCTTTCTGAATCCTTTTGTTCAATTCAAAGTGGTAATTGAAGCAATTTGCTTTGAGGTCATTGAACACGTTTAACGTAGAAACTGTCGGGGGATCTCGTTAATCGTTATTTCACTTATGATTGTTCATTCGTTTTTTCAGACGGCTCGTCCGAATACGCCCACATAGTCACCAGCTGTGTGGGCTTTTTTTTGCTTTCTTTTCAGGTGTTCGAGCTGATAATCCGCTTAAAGCTAGACAACAACAGTGTTGGTTTTAAAGTTTGCGGCTTGGTTTACTAGGAACTTAATTGACTAAGGTTTCGGTTTACCAAAAGATAGGCGATTGGTTTGATACGAGGATAATGGCTTGAAGCTGAATGGCGTTGGAAACTAACGCATTAAGAGTTGAAATCAAATTAGAGCTTTGATTAGGCAAAACAGAACGTAATTAGAAAGGAAGAATAGTAGAAAGAAAAACGATTACGAAGAGTTGTATGAGAAAATATGAACTGCAGATAAAAACGAACCTCGTTGAGGTATCGCTGCCAAAAAGACAAGCCATACCCTAACGAGGTCGTACGTCGATTACTTCTCTAGTTTAGCGAAGTAGTCGAAGATTACTGGTACATCGTTGTTACCCATGCCTGCGTCAACAGCAGCTTGTAGGCTTGTTGCAGTACCTTGAGCAATTAGAGACTCAGTACCTAGCTCTTCACAAAGAGCAAGGAAGTAGCCAAGGTCTTTGTTTGCGTTTGCAACAGAGAAACCTAGCTTCTCTTCACCGTCTACAGCGTAGAACTTACAGAATTGCATAAACGGAGAGTTAGATGGACCTGCAGACATGATATCAAACAGTTGTTGGCCATCAACACCAGCGCGTTGAGCAACAGCGAAAGCTTGAGACATAGTCGCAACAGTTGTCATACCCATGAAGTTGTTCACAAGCTTAGTCACGTGACCTGAACCTAGAGCACCTAGGTGGAATACGTTTTCGCCTTGCTCTTCAAGAACAGGTTTAACTTTGTTGAAAGTTTCCATGTCGCCAGCAGCCATGATGTTCAGAAGACCATCTTTAGCGTGTGCAGGTGTACGGCCTAGAGGAGCGTCGATCATGCCAGCGCCTTTCTCAGCAAGAGCTGCACCGATCTTCTTAGTAGAAGCAGGGATAGAAGTACCGAAGTCTACTAGTACTGCGCCTTCTTTGATGCCCGCAAGAACGCCATCTTCGCCGTATACGATTTTTTCAACAACAGCTGAAGTTGTAAGACAAAATTGAACAATGTCACTTGCTGCAGCGAGTTCTTTAGCAGAAGTGAATGCAGTCGCATTGCCGCGATCTGTAACGCGAGCAACAGCTTCAGCGCTTAGGTCCATTACGTTTACGTGGTAGCCGCGCTTTTGCAGGTTTTCAACCATGTTGCCGCCCATAAGACCTAGGCCAATGAAACCGATTACAGGTTTAGTCATGTTCAAACTCCAAATATAGTATTGTATGATTATATGCTCATTATAATAACTACGTCTTTCTCGTTTCGCAATAGTTTTAAGGCATTCATTTGATGCTTAGGCGTAAGTTGTGACGGCGATACAATTTACGACAAAATATGGCTTACGTTTTATATTTACCGGAACGATATCCCCTTTAAGAAACCGTTCATTTAAAAAATGTCGCACATTATAGTTAACGCAATAAATATGAGCACACTAAAACCAACCTACTTTTAGTTCTCTATTTCTTTTTCTACCAGTGGCTGAGGTCCTTCATTATTAATAAGTGATGAAAATTTCTTGGAAACCACAAAGCCATACATACGAGCCTCTTATACGACCCTGAACATTTGCACTCAACATTATTGTCGAATACGTGTCCTGTCTTGCCCTACATCAGCTCCATCAGCCCGTACCATTGGTTTGCCGTTGAGAGGCTATCAAATGCTCTTTAGCATTAACCCAAGTAAAATGAAGGTACATTGGAATAAAGATTGTCATTTTCGCTAGGCAAAAAAAAACTCCGAACTTTCACTCGGAGTTTTTATATCTAGCTTCTGTTACTTCAGCGAATTACAGTTCGATCGAAACCGTTTCACCGTCAACATTGAGCACTAACATGTTGCCTTCAAGCTTGTGAGACACTTCAACTTGTTCGCCTTCGTTCTTATTAGGAACAAGAAGCGTCAGGATGTTGTGCTCTTTAGACGCCTTGAATTCCACTTCAACGTGACGGTGGATCTCAAGATCTTTGAACTCGTATGGGTCAACTTCACCAAAGCCTTCAACGTTCTTAACTGAAGTGATGTTATCAGCAGACTCGTTAATAAAGTTTACGTCTAGGTGCGCAACTTCGCCGCGGATAGTGAAAGACTTGTCTGCCACTTCGTTTGCGAAAGTGGTATGCATGAGCCAAGTCATATCTTTCTCTTCAGAAAGCGTTGCCTTGTCTTGCATTACGAATACTTTACCTTGAACGAACCAGACCTTACGCTTGTAAGATTCAATTTCAGGAACGAAGTACTTGTAAGAAGCCGTTGCATCACCTTCAACCATCTTCACATCAGATTCTGTGTCGAAGTCAGAAATAGTACCGCCCGCTTCGATACAGAAACGATCTTGGTGGTTTTCGTAGCCTGTGTTCTTGTTCTCACCATACTGACCTTTGCCGCCAAATAGTGGAAGGTTTTTAGAGAACGTTTGACGACGCCATTTCGTGTGCATATCAACACCGAAACCACCGTAGTAGCCAGTGATTGACGCTAGCGTTTCACCGAATGCATGCAACGTGAATGCATTTTGGTCACCGTGAGAGTGGCTGATTGAGCCAAACGGAGAACATTTAAATACCATATGGATATGGTTATCACGCTCAGTCATCTTGTTGTGGAATGCAGCCCAACCCGTGATTGGGAATACTTTCAACAGTGGATCGTTCGATGGTGCTTTCTCTTCAGGTGCATCCCAAAGGAAGTTGAAACGAAGATCGTCGTAACCGAAGTCCCACCAACCGAAGTTGTAGAATTTGGTGTGTGCTTCAGTATCACGGCCTTTCAATTGATTATAGTACCAAACGTATTCAGGCTTCTGGTTAACACCCGCATAGTGCTTGATGTTGTAAGCCAGTTTTAGACCTGGGAAATCACCGATTGAAGACTGGTCACAAAAGCTCGCGCGCTTAGAGTGAACAGGCATACAGTAAAGCGGGAAGTCACCGGTGTTTTCATAGAATGTTTTGTTAAACATGTCTACGCCACAGTATGCTTTCAATAGATCGAATGCTTCACCTAGGAATGCAGTTTGTGTGTTCCAGTAATCCGGACCTTCAGCCCAACCGCCGTCTACACCGCCCCATGGCGGGTAATGTAATGCGTAGTATTCTAGCGCGTATGCGATGTACTCGCCTGCTTTCGGGTGATCGTGGTAAAGCGCGATACACGTTGGAATAATAGCAGAAGAGATCGAACGAACACCGTGGCTGTTTAGCGGGTTGTTCAATAGATCAACCGTCACTTTTAGGTGGTGCATGATTTCGTCTAGACGCTCAATCAAAGCATCTTGAACTTGCTGACGCTCTTCATCGGTGAAGTAACCGTGTAACCAGTCGTAGCCCCAAGCCATAGCAGCGATAACACGGAAAGCCGCTTCGTCGTTATAGCCACGAGAAGTCACGCCTTCTGGATCGTAGGTAGACAGTTTTAAAGTCCAAGCTTTTGCTTTAGCAATGAGCGCTTCGTCTTCTTTTACTACACCAGCGATAGCTAGGTTACGTGTCGCGTTCAATGCCATTTGGCAATCAACGTACATTTGACGCCAGTAAGGACGCCATAAAGAGGCTTTACCTACCGTCTCAGCTGGGTACGCTTGAGGCTCTTCAAAAGGAGCAGTCTCAAGGAACTTAACTGTCGAGTTGTTGTAGAAATCATCAAACATACAGTGAGCTTCATCAGCTTTCACTTTCGCTTTGAATTCTTCTAACTGATCAGCTTGAACAAGAAGACGTGGACGCGCTTCGCTCAAGTTGTCTAGGAATGATAGGTCGAAGTCACGTTTCTGTACTTCGATAGGGAGTAGGTCTACAAGATTACCTGCTGAAGTATCATTCTCCAGCTTCATCTTCCTGATTGCATCAAGAGATTTTTGGTCGCTCATTCTAACTCACTTATTTTCAAGTTGACTGAAAGGAATTAGCAACAATATACGTCTTATTGTAGGACAATTGAATGTATTTCGGTTCAATCGTACAATTTTTTACAGTTTTCGTGATTTAGGTCTGATGTTGTAAGGCTGACACGTTTACTCGCTTCGCAAAGCAAAAAATGCGACGCCCTTTCGAGTCGTCGCATTCTATTATAAACGTTTTCTATGTATTAGCTTTCAGTCACTGCTTTCGCTTGCTTGCCGCCATCATCGACCGCTTTCACAAGTAGTACACCAACACCACCAACAATCACACCACATAAGATGAAGACTAGACGTCCCCACATTGGGTTAGTTAGCAGAGCCATTAGCATAATACCAATACCTGCTACTGCAATCAGTTTACCAAGCATTTCACGCTGCTTGTTATCCAGAACTTTCTGTTCCGCTGACTCCGCAACTAGAGGAGTAGACAGATTACCGAAGAACTTATCAACGTCTGCTTGACGCTTATCAGACAGTGGTTTGTAGAACAATGTCGATAGGATGAAGAAGCCACCTGTTAGTGTGATGTGACCAATTAGACCAATCGCAACTTTAACATCAGACCATTCGCGGCTCGTTAGCTCTTCAAGACCGAATACAGATGACACCATTTCAGCATTTACAACGAAACCTACGTAGTAAGACACAAGACCACCCACTACTAGCGTACCCCAACCTGCCCAGTCTGGAGTCTTCTTGATGAAGAAGCCAAGGAATGCAGGGATTGTCATTGGGAAGCCGATTAGAGCACCAACGTACATCATTGTATCGAACAGGCTCAAACCTTTAAGCGAGTTAATGAACTGGGCGATAAGAATGATAGCAATACCGAAGACTGCAGAAGTAATCTTAGAAACTGTTACCAACTCTTTCTCACTTGCGTTGCCTTTACGAACAATAGTTTCGTAGAAGTTCTTAACAAAGATACCTGAGTTACGGTTTAGACCTGAGTCCATTGAAGACATTGTCGCTGCAAACATCGCTGCAACTAGAAGACCTACCATACCTGCTGGCATGTACTCTTGTACAAAGTATAGGTATGCAAAGTCACCCGCTTTCTTACCTGCTTCTGGGTAAGCTGCTGCTAGGTCGACACCTTGACCAGCAATGTACCAAGAAGGCATGAACCAGATGAATACACCACAAAGCATTAGAATACATGCAAGTAGCGCTGCTTTCTTAGCGTTCTTTGAGTCTTTAGCCGCTAGGTAACGGTAAGAGTTAAGCATGTTGTTCGTGATTGAGAATTGCTTCACGAAGATGAAAAATGCCCAGATGCTGAAGATGCTTAGGTAGTTAATGTTGTTACCAGAAAGGAATGAACCGCCTTCTGCTACAGGGAAGTTACTGACGATTTCGCCAACACCACCACCTTGTACAACCGCTACAACCGCACAAGTTACCGTAACTGCCATGATGATAACCATCTGCATAAAATCAGATGCGATAACTGCCCATGAACCGCCAGTTACCGACATAGCTAATACTACTAAACCAGTAATCCAGATAGTCGCTGTCATGTCGAAGCCGAAGATACCAGAAGCAATGATTGCTAATGCGTTTAGCCATACACCTGCAGAAACCACACTGTTTGGCATTGAAGACCAAGTAAACACTTGTTCGTTAGTCGCGCCAAAACGCATACGGATTGCTTCTATTACCGTCACTACACGTAGTTGGCGGAACTTAGGCGCGAAGTATGCAAAGTTCATGAAGTAACCAAAAGCATTGGCTATAAAGATAACCGCTACGGCAAAACCATCGTTATACGCTTTACCTGCCGCACCGGTGAATGTCCATGCACTAAACTGGGTCATAAAGGCGGTTGCACCAACCATCCACCACAGCATATTACCGCCCCCGCGGAAGTAATCACTGGTGGTACTTGTAAATGTTCTAAACATCCAACCTATCGCAATCAAGAATAGGAAATAAATGCCGACAATAATCGTGTTGAGTTCCATCGTGTATCCTTTGTCCGTTGTAATTTGATACGAGGACTATAGGAAATCTCAAACCTTATTTGTAGTACAATAATCCAAATAAGTGATGGTGATCTTATTTTGATTGATTAAGTTAATTATATATATGACATAGGATGGAATATGGCTAATCCATTAAGGAAATTACTGGGGTTTGAGGTGAAAACATGAAAAACCACCCATCAATAACACCACCCTATAAAAATCAATGACTTACAAAAAATTGAGACTTTGCACACTTATTAACAAATACAATCAAACACATATAAATATAAAATTCTCAAAAATAATAAAAGCCAAATCAGAGCTGAATCACCCTCATTTATCACACAATAAACCAGTGTTTTATATCAATTGAGAGTAGCTAATTCTATTAGAATTCTACGTAAGTTACTCAATATAGAAGCCACATATCTTGTTGAGATGATGATGGATTCAAAAGATAAAAAATGAAAAATCTTGGATGGCGCATAATTATTTGAGGAGAGATCGAGTGTCTAAAACACAAATCTCGCCGCAATATTCTCTTAATTACGATGGTAAAAAGAACTACCGCTAAACGTATACAAGAAAAATTGCCTTAAGAAAGAGTTAATCGGGAGTGAACCAAAACCGTGCTACACATGGTGCAACACACTTCTTAAAAACAAAAAAAGCATTCACTTGGTATACCTTTTTGACTGGTTTTGATGAACCTATAAATGGTTCATCGGGACGTTTAAGTAGTTCACATGATAGTTGAAACGCGCGTTTAGCTTAACGGTGGTTAGCGTCTTGCAGGTGAGCCGCTGACATGTTCGCATATAACTCGTAGTGTTATAGGACGCTCGATTATCAATCCAAAATTTTCTCCCATATGAATTAACAGAACGGCGAGCATATGGTGGTGAATTTATATCTAGGAAATCAGCCAAAATAAAACTGGATCTGTGTCCATTTACACCCAGCTCAAAAAAAGACCAGAATCACACTATTTCCGCCAGAATATGGTCAAAACAAGATCGAAGTCTTGTTAGAAGACTTTCACTTGTGATCGCTCCCCGCTTCCAAGTCATCGTTAATTGAAGAATTATTGTCATACAATATTCTATATTCATCTACCAAACGTAAGGACATGTGGAATGCGATCAATGAAAGATATCACTCAAGACGCTATCGATATCGTTAAACCCTCTATCGACAAGCTGTTTGAAAGAACGAATAGAAAAGAACTGCATATTGTCGTTATGAATCCACACCTCAAGCCTTGGGAAGCCTCTTTTGAAGACGCCATTCTATATGAAGAGTCGTTAGGAGCTCCTGACAACTGGACAATCAAGTTTGATCACCTTGCCCGTAAGAAAGCACAACAAGCGTGGCGAGAATCGACAAGCAATCTAACACTGCACTCCCAACACCCATCTTCACTACGTGACGAAGACTTACTGTTTTATGGTTCGTTTGTTTACGGAAACGTGGTTGTTGCCTGCAGTGGTGTACAACAATGGTATGACATGCTGATCAGTGGCTGGATAGCGGTAGCTATTGAACAGTTAGCAATGCACGAATACCAAACAGAAAAAGCAGAAAACCCTACAAAAACATATCGCTAATAATTAGAAACAGAAGGTACTTATTATGAGTAAACTATTAAAATCCATTATGCTAGCAGCCGGTATACTTGTTTCTGCAACGTCAATTGCAGCTGACTATCCAAGCAAAAACATTCGCTTAGTTGTGCCATTTGGCGCGGGCGGCGGCACCGATGCCGTTGGTCGTACTCTTGCAAATAGCGCGAAAGACATTCTTGGGCAAAATATTTCAATCATGAACCGTACTGGTGGCGCAGGCGCAGTTGGGATGAGCTTTGGTGCTCAGCAGCGTGCGGATGGTTACACATTAACAGTAGTAACACGTGAAATCGCTTCACTTCCTCAAATGGGTTTGATGCGTCA
Organism: Vibrio sp. OPT24; assembly: GCF_015163545.1. NCBI lineage: Bacteria > Pseudomonadati > Pseudomonadota > Gammaproteobacteria > Vibrionales > Vibrionaceae > Vibrio > Vibrio sp. OPT24. Next base: position 573,345 of record NZ_JADDYI010000048.1, on the reverse strand, counting down.
TACCGCTGACGACTTTAAACTCATTCGTTTAGTTAACTTAGATCCTGCGGTCGTATTGGTTGCAGCAGATAGCCCATACAACACGATTAACGACCTGATTAAGGAAGCCAAAGAAAAACCAGGCAGCGTAAAATTCGCTTCAACCGCTGCGCCAAACTTCTACCTAATGTCTCTTGAAAAAGATCAAGGCATTAAATTAAACGCTATCCCTTACAACGGTGCATCAGAAGCAATTCCTGCTGTACTAGGCCATCACACAGACGTCACTATGGTTACTCCTGGTGAAGCTATCGCTCAACTTCGTTCAGGCCAACTAAAGGCATTAGGTGTCATGTCTGAAGAACGTATTCAGTACATTCCAGATGTTCCTACTTTGAAAGAGCAAGGCATTGATGTAGTAACAGGTACATGGCGCGGTATTGGTGCTCCAAAAGATACACCTGATGCAGTAATCGAGAAGCTGGGGGCTGCATTTGATGAAGCAATGGCAAGTGAAGAGTTCAAAACTTTCATGGCGAAAGGTGCAATGACGATTCACAATCTTGATGACAAAGCCTTCACTGAGTTTGTTGCAGAAGATACAAAATCATTGACTCAATTAATTCAATAACCTTTGTTCAGAGGCACAGCTTTTATCAGTTGTGCCTCTGTTACTAGTTTGTACCTTTCCCTTGCTTTACTTTTTAGGGGTAAACTCCATGTCTAACTCTCACTCTTACTTAAACCGAAACGTCGTTTTCCCTTCTATCATCATTATCCTTAGCGCAATCGCGTTCGCGCTGATCACTCAATTTGATCGTCCGATGTACCAAGATGCAAGTGTCGATGCAAAATTCTTCCCGATGATGATTGTGATTGCCCAAATTGCTATCTGTATTGTTCTCATCGTTCAACACAAATTAAAAGGTGCCTCTGAACAACAAGAAGCGATGATAAGCAAGATGTCGATTTTCGGCGTTGCTTTTCTTATTGGCTACGCATTACTCATCAGTGTAGTTGGCTACCTTTATGCTAGTTTGATTGCATTTATGTTCTACCTCGTTTACTTCAAAGTGAAGAAGCCAATCTATTACGTTGTCGCCGTTGTCTTTGTGTTCGCGGTTTACTATCTATTTGGCGAGGTGTTCTACATCGCGCTTCCTGAAGCAACGTGGTCTTAGGAGGTCATATGTTTGAATATCTAATCGATGGTCTCGCAACTGCAGTTAGCTTTGCAGTGCTTCCTGTCCTTGTTTTTGGCGTACTGGGCGGCGTTATTTTAGGCGCACTACCCGGACTTACAGCGACAATGGGCGTGGCAATTCTCCTTCCATTTACCTTTGGCATGGAACCGACTTCAGCCCTTGTGATGTTAATTGGTGTATACATTGGTGGGATTTACGGTGGCTCAATTGCCGCAATTTTACTTAAAACCCCAGGAACACCGGCTTCTGCAGCAAGTGTACTCGACGGTCACACTATGGCTGTTAGAGGACAAGCAGCAAGAGCATTAAGTATTTCTGCTGTTGCATCATTTATTGGCGGGCTGTTAAGTACTATCGTCCTCATCGCGATTGCGCCTAAATTAGCGACCTTTGCACTGCGTTTTAATGCGCCAGAATATTTTGCACTCGCTCTGTTTGGTTTAACGATTATTGCGAGTGTTTCTTCGAACAACATTTTTAAAGGGTTACTTGCGGGAACCATTGGATTATTGGTTTCAACTGTTGGACTCGACCCAATCAGCAGTGTGCCAAGATTTACTTTTGACATCATGGATCTTTACAGCGGAATCAATGTCATCCCTGTCTTAATTGGTTTATTCGCTCTATCTGAGGCATTAAACCAACTAGAGAAGCTGTTCTCTGAAAAGAAAGTCTTTGCACCGAAATTTGACCACAAACTATTAAGTAAAAGTGATCTCAAAGAAATGCTACCAACGGCCATAAAAAGTGGTTTGATGGGAACAACTATCGGCTCGGTACCGGGTGCTGGTGCTGATATATCTGCATTTGTTTGTTACAACGAAGCAAAACGTTCGTCTAAGAACCCAGAAGAGTTTGGTAAAGGCTCGGTTCGTGGCCTTGCAGCCGCTGAATCTGGAAACAACGGCGTAACGGGTGGCTCGCTAGTTCCGTTATTAACACTAGGTGTCCCTGGAGATGCCGTGGCAGCGGTTCTTCTTGGTGCACTTATAGTACAAGGACTCACACCAGGCCCACTGCTATTCGCCCAAAACCCCGAAGTGGTTTATGGCGTGTTCAGCTCAATGTTGGTCGCTAACCTTGTGATGTTAGTGATTGGTTTACTGGGTATTCGCTTCTTCTGTCGAATCATTGAAGTACCGAAGATCATCATGATTCCAATCATTGTCTTCCTTTCAATTGTCGGCGCTTACGCAATTAACAACTCGATGTTTGATGTGGGTATTGCAATCGGTTTCGGTCTACTTGGCTTTATCTTAACTAAACTGGATATCCCTTCTTCACCGATTCTGCTTGCGATCATCTTAGGGCCAATGGCAGAAACAAACCTTAGAAAATCACTGCTGATGTACGATGGCAGTTGGTCTTTCCTTTATGAGCGTCCTATTGCTCTCGCGTTTATCGTGTTAGCTGTATTCTCGGTTTATTCAACGTTAAAAATGAAGAAAAAGCAGAAACAAAAGCAAACTTACGAACATCATGATTAGCCGCTTGTTTAAGCTAGAATATTGAAACAACTCAAAGCCAGAGACAACAGTCTCTGGCTTTTTTCATACATGAAAGCAGCCAATTTTCGTAAACGGTAGACAACAAAAAAGGTATGCACTTGGCATACCCTTTTAAGTCGTTTATCCGAGCGTAATGCTGTTCATCTCTATATGAGGTGACTCATCTACCTACGCTCTAGATTATTTCTATTACGCCGTCGCCAGACGGTGGTTGGCATCTTGCAAGTGTGCAGCAGACACAACTCGTGCCTTATCACTATCACCAGCCATGATTGCTTCATAGATTCTACGGTGTTCATTGATACACGTGCTTCCTTCTTCAGAAGAGTGCACGATGAAGTTCACGAACATCGTAGTCAAGATATTGCCGAATGGCAGGTAGAAGTCATTACCTGTCGCATTAAAGATCAAGCTATGAAAACGAGTATCAATATCTGTCCAACGCTCTTGATCAAATACTTCAGCCTCATCCACTTCTACCATTTTTTGGAAGATTTCTGAAAGTTCAATGCGTTGTTCAGCCGTTGCAAATTTAGCCGCCAGTGCGCACGCTTCAGGTTCTATCGCACGGCGAAGGCCTAAAAACTGAGAACAGAATTGATCTATGTCGGTTAGACCATCCATCCATTCAATCAGCTGAGGATCAAGAAAGTTCCAATATGCGCGGTCGACTACACGAGTACCGATTTTCGGGCGGGACTCTAACAAACCTTTAGAAGTTAATAGTTTAACTGCTTCACGTAGTGCCGTTCGGCTAATACCAAACTGTTCACATAACGCCATTTCACCAGGAATAATAGAACCTTGCGGCAGATCGCCAGACAAGATTCCACGAGCGATTTCACGCGCTACTTGCACGTGCAGGCTACGCTTCGAGCCCGAAATTGAATTAAAAGTGCTAACCATAAGTTCACTTATTTTATATGTTATGTTTATGTATTATTTAAGGATTACTATAACAGTATTTCAACCTACAGCCAATTGAGTAAAATCAAACAAAGAATAGCCCATTAATTTACCCGCTAAATCAGATAGTTAAAAGCATCTAATTTCATTTAACGAGAAACATCATGTTACACCATTCATAAATCCGTCATCAAAAAGCAGCGGTTCTGTCATCGTCGATTCCTATACTCCCTTCCCAACAGATAACTCAACTGGACTGAAACAATGAAACCGACAAAAACTAATCTCACGCTTAAAAGCGCTATTACTGCTGCGCTGATTTTTTCTGGTTCTGCATTAGCAATGGATTCACGATACGAAGATCGTTCTGGTAACTTAGTTGCTGACGTTCCCCAAGATGAATCACAATGGGTCGACCCAAACACGCTGATTTTTGCTTACACGCCAGTTGAAGATCCAGCAGTATACGCTGATGTGTGGAGCGAGTTTTTGAGCCACCTAGAAAAAACAACCGAAAAAACGGTTCGTTTCTTTCCTGTACAAAATAACGCAGCTCAAATTGAAGCCATGCGTTCTGGGCGTCTACATATTGCAGGCTTCAACACTGGCTCTACCCCACTAGCGGTCAACTGTGCTGGTTTCGCTCCTTTTACCATGATGGCGGCTGAAGATGGTTCTTTCGGTTACGAAATGGAAATCATCACTCATCCTAGTTCTGGCATTGAAAAAGTAGAAGATCTGAAAGGTAAAAATCTCGCTTTCACAGCGCAAACTTCTAACTCTGGATTCAAAGCTCCATCTGCAATTTTAGATGCTGAATACCAACTTCAACCGGATCGTGATTTTAAACCTGCGTTCTCTGGCGCGCACGACAACTCTATCTTAGGTGTAGCACATAAGGATTACGATGCGGCGGCCGTTGCTAACTCGGTGTTGAACCGCATGCTTTCACGTGAAGTAGTAAAAGAAGACCAAATCAAAAGTATCTACAAGTCACAAACCTTCCCGACTACCGCTTACGGTACTGCACATAACCTAACACCTGAACTACAAGAAAAGATTCAACAAGCATTCTTCACGTTTGATTGGGAAGGCACCAAACTGCAAGAAGAATTCGAACGTAACGGCGAGGCAAAATTTGTTCCAATCACTTATCAAGAGCACTGGGAAGTGATCCGAACTATCGATACAGCGAACAAAGTGTCTTACACGTGTAGCTAAGTTCAAGCGAACTAAAAAGCCAATAACACAGAAATACTAACTGCAGGCAAACACGCCTGCAGTTATTCAACACTCTTTCCGGTTTGCTCTCCACGCCTGCCTCTGGCGAACTCTTAGTACACCGTCTTATAGGAATTTTATGTCTACTCTTACCCTTAAAGGGCTTACCAAGCACTATTCCAGTTCTGACAAAGCCCTAACTAACGTCAGCTTGTCAGTGAATGCTGGCGAAGTTGTTGGATTAATTGGCCCATCAGGAGCAGGGAAATCAACACTTATCCGTTGTATTAACCGACTAACAGAGCCCACCAGCGGCGAAGTTATCTTTTCCAATACCAACTTAGAGACGCTGTCTAAGCGCCAGCTAAGACAATCTCGACGTGAAATTGGGATGATTTTCCAAGAATACGCATTGATTGAGCGCTTAACGGTGATGGAAAACGTACTTTCAGGACGTTTGGGATACGTGAATTTCTGGCAAAGCTTTACTCGTCGTTTCCCTGAATCGGATATCCAAGCCGCTTATGCCCTACTCGACCGAGTTGGATTATTAGAGCACGCCAATAAAAGAGCCGATGCCTTATCAGGTGGTCAGCGTCAGCGTGTCGGTATTGCGCGTGCGCTTGCTCAAAAACCAAAGCTATTACTGATTGATGAACCAACAGCCGCACTCGATCCACGTACTGCTCGTCAGATCATGCGATTGATCAGCGAGATTTGTTCAGAGCAACGACTTCCAGCCATCATCAATATTCACGACGTTCAGTTAGCAAAACAGTTTGTTGACCGAGTTGTCGGCCTAAATGCAGGCTGTGTGGTATTTGATAACCAACCAAACCTGCTCACCGAAGACGTACTCACACAGATCTACGGTGAAGAGGATTGGAGCCAACAGGTAGAAGAAGAGGAAGATGACCTGAGCATCACTCACCCTCATTTGTCTGAGGCAACAGTATGATTCAGTCATATCCAAAACAATGGACCAAGCCGCCACTGATTTCCAACCCTTGGTTACGTTGGAGCTTAGTCATCATCGTCGCGGTGTATTTATACCTTGCGACTCAATCGGTACACGTAAACTGGACTCGAATTTACGAAGGTAGCGAGCGCGGCTGGCAGTTCATTTTGGCTTTCATGAACCCAGATTTCGGTGGACGGTGGAATAACATCTCGCAAGGTTTAATTGAAAGCTTAACCATGACGCTCACATCGACCGTGGCTGGTGTTATTCTTTCTATTCCATTTGGATTAGGTGCAGCGAAAAACCTTGCTCCGACTCCGGTTTACCTGTTCTGCCGCGCGTTTATTTCTATCGCCCGTAGCTTACAAGAGATCATTGTCGCGATTTTGTGTGTGGCTCTGTTTGGCTTCGGTACGTTTGCTGGTTTTGTCACTCTCACATTTGCCACTATCGGCTTTCTCGCAAAACTGTTCGCCGATGAGATTGAAGCCATTGACCCAGCACCACTGACGGCAATGCGTGCAACAGGGGCGAGTTGGCTACAACAAGTTAATTACGCAATTCAAGCACAAGTGATGCCTCGTTTCATTGGGCTTTCGATGTACCGACTCGACATCAATTTTCGTGAATCTGCTGTAATCGGCATTGTTGGCGCAGGTGGTATTGGCGCTACGTTAAACACAGCAATGGACCGCTATGAGTACAGCGCAGCCGCTGCTATTCTATTGATTATTATCGTGATTGTGATGTTGTGTGAATACCTATCAACTATCATCCGTAAGTATGTGCAGTAAGGAACGACTCAATGAGCACGCTAAATAACACACCGACAAGCGTCATCAATCGTACCCAATGGAAGCGTTACGACAATAAACAGAGCCTGATGCTCTGGATAGGCTGGCTTTGCTTTGTTGCTTTAACTGTTTTTGCATGGCAAATCATGAACAAAGATACGATTTGGTACTTTGTAACGGATTCACCGAACCAACTTGCTGATATATCTTCACGTATGTGGCCACCAAGGTGGAGTTACTTAGAGTCTCTTTGGAGCCCTTTGTGGGACACAATTAATATCGCAACACTTGGCACACTGTTAGGGATCGTACTGGCATTTCCAGTTGCATTCTTAGCCGCACGCAACACAACGCCAAGCACTACGTTTATCAGGCCTATCGCACTGTTCATCATTGCGGCAAGTCGTTCGATCAACTCGCTAATTTGGGCGCTCTTGTTGGTGGCAATCATAGGTCCTGGATTACTGGCCGGTATTATCGCGATTGCTCTGCGCTCAATTGGTTTCGTGGCTAAATTGATGTATGAAGCGATTGAAGAAGTGAACGTCACGCAGATGTCAGCGATTCAATCGACGGGTGCATCTCCCCTGCAAGTATTGAACTACGGCATTCTTCCGCAAGTAATGCCAAGTTTCATCGGCACAAGCTTGTTTCGCTGGGATATCAATATCCGCGAGTCTACAGTCTTAGGTTTAGTAGGAGCTGGCGGTATTGGATTGAAACTGCAGGAGTCGATGGCGATGCTAGCATGGCCTCAAGTAACGGTGATTTTCTTTGCGATTTTAGTGACAGTCGTCTTCTCAGAATGGTTAGCAGCCAAAGCAAGAAAAGCCTTTATTTAATCAATACATCATAGATGTCTATCAAAGCCTACTTGCAGAGTAGGCTTTTTTGTTCATGGACAAACGATAAGCAGGTTTCAAAATTAGAAACGTATTTCATTAGTGACAGTCCCTACCCCTTTGATCGTGACCGATACTTGATCTTTATCGACCAATGCATGCGTTCTCCCCGGTGTGCCCATAAATACAAGGTCACCTGGTTTTAGAGTAAAGTAATGGCTTAAGTAACTGACAACTTTTCGCGGGCTGTGAATCATGAAAGATGTATTTTCTTGCTGGACGATATCGCCGTTAACACGTGTTGTAAGTTCGACATCGTTATAATCAACCCCTTTCACAATAGTATGACCAATCGGTCCAAATCCATCCGATGCCTTAGCTCGTAACCATTGTAAATCACTGTTCTGCCAACTTCTCTCCGTTATGTCATTACCCACCGTGACACCGAAAATCGCGTCCTCAGCTTCTTCTTGACTCGCTTTACTGATCTCTTTTCCTATCACTACGACGAGCTCACCTTCAAAATGCACGTTCTGAGCATCAAAAGGGGCATGAATAGTTTCACCCGATAAAATCAAAGAAGATGGAAGCTTCAGAAATAATGGCGGTGGTAAATCAGGATGAGAAGCGGCGTGACTCACGTAATTCATGCCAACGGCAAATACTTTTTCTGGTTCAGTCGGAAGCAGTAGATCAACCGATTCAAGTGGAATCGAGGTTTTCTCAACGGAGTACTCGCTAAAGATGTCGCCATTGATTGGAAAAATAGTACCTTTCGTCAACTTTCCGTAGCTGATTTTGTCTTGATAATGGTAACGCACGAATTGATCTGTATTCGCGTGATTTTGCGAGTCATTTGCTAGCGTATAAGTAGAACAAGAAGCTGTAAGTATTAACGCCAACCCTTCCATTAACTTCATGATTTATCCTTAGTTATTTTATTCCTAACACTTACTGTAGCTTACACATCGACACCATAGTGACTGTTTTCTATTATTTAACGCATTCTCTTTCTTTTCCCACATTTTTCCTTTCCTACACGCATAAAAAAACCGAGCAACTCGCAGTGAGTTACTCGGTTTGACTTATTCCCGATGTATTCAGTCGTTGTTGGTATCAACGAACGATTTTACAATCACGACTGAATTCAATGTGATGCTTCGTTCCCGCAAAGCACCACATCAATACATGCCATGGTTAAACGGCATGTATGTTAATCATTTACAGTTGAGCAAATGATCCTTCCCACGAGTATGTCTCACCCGCGAACTCAACAGTGTGAGTTGCTTGCTGCGTGTCTTCAGCTTGGTTTGAGATACCGTAGTGGTAAGTGTTGCCAGAAGTAGTCTGAATGCAAACAACAGTCCCGACACTGTTATGGCCCACAACAGACACTGATTTAACTAGACCACGAGCGCCTACAGAGGCTTCGATAGATTCGTTAAAGTAACCATGCGTTTCTAGTACAGAAGCAAACACGTGGTTTTGACCAGACTGACGTAAGATAAACGCAGGTTCACTCTTAAGATTGAAGTCTGGATCGTTAGCACCAGTGCGAGCAAAAATCACTTCGCTGCCCGCATTAGCGCTGGTTACTAGGCTGTAGTAGCTGCTGTCATGTAGCCAGCTTACTAGAGAACCCTCTTCGTTCACTTTGCCTGAAGCCACGTTCCATAGGTGTTGGTAACCGTTGTCTTCACCTAATGGCTTAAGCGTTTTTTCCATGTTGTAATCGAAATCAGTACGGATGATCTGGCCAGAGTGGTGAACGGGAAGATCGTACTGGTGCTCAGCGTCAGCTTCGATGCGGTAAACATCAATCACTAACGGCTTCTCGAACTCAGGAAGTTCAGCAAGAATCACGCTGCGTTGCATGTCTACGCCTGTATAGTACTCAGAAATTGTGCCGCTCATGCCTTGCAAAGACTGGTCGTCTGCTACGAAGAAGTGCTTCTGACCAAACTTAGACTCAGCCAATGCTGTGTTGAAGTTATTCTGCGTTTTCTGATCAACCGTTACTGTGTTGTGAGCAACCGTCTGCTTACAGTAAGACTTGTTCTCTGGAATGTAACGACCACCAAACTTAGGCTCAACGTTTACCCAGCGACCGAAGCCGTAATCGTGCAGCACTTCGTGGCCACGGTTGAATACACTTAGGTGCAGTCCATCGTAGTGACCGTGGTCTAGCGCAGAGTGGTACTGGTGATCGCTGCCGTGTTGACCAAACCAGATCAACGCCATTGTGTCGTCGTCTTTCTCATCACGGTGACGAAGAATGCTAACGCCGCCTTTCTCACCTTCAGGGCCGTCGGTAACGAACAGGCTACCCCAGTTGAATGGTTTGATTTCATCAGCTGCTTCAACAGCGTCAGACAATGTTTTACCTGAAGCATGAACCCAAACGTTTTGTTGGTGGTTAGCCATACCAAGCAGAGTTTCAGACTGCTCGTAACGGTGGTAACACACAGACGTTGCCATGATAACGCCTTCATCGTTGATAGAGATCGTCTTCGATGAATCGTTCAGAGCTGGCAATGTACCGTCTGGGAATGCGGTTTTGAATACAGAGTAAGATGTTGTCTTGATCACTGAATCGTTGAATTCATAGATACCGACTTCAGGCTGACGACGTTCAATCGCTTCTGCGAACAGGTAGATTGGACGTAGAGAGAAACGGTGGTAGTAAGGACCTTCCATGTAGTAGCCGTCTGGCGAAAACAGTTGGTCAAGTTGCGCTAAGAAACCGCCGCTTACTTTGTCCAGTTTTAGGCCATAAAGTGCTTTATCTACAGATTCTTGATCGTTGATCGCGTAACCACAGATACCTACCGCTGCCACTGCCCATAGGCCGTGGTTGTGTACGATATCGAAGTCGTGTGCGTAAGTAACAACGAACATTTCGATCATTTGCTTAAGAAGATCGTCTTCGATCAGACGCTTCTGCTCTTCAGAGATTGTGTGGTAAATACAGCTGTACGCACAAGAAGCGTAAAGCATCCACATGTTCTCGTTCAACGTTTGGTGGAACAGCTTACCCGGAGGGTTAGAGTCACGGCTTACGTTGCTTTCCAATGTTGGGTATACCGTCGCGTACGCTGTTAGCATATCAACGATGTAATCACGGTACTTAGTTTCCTCAGTGATAAGGAACAAACGACCCGCTAGATCCATATGGATGTAGTTTTGCTTATGACGGTTATGTTCATAACCGCCACCTTCGCCGTGACCTGGAACTTCGATGCCAACTTCAGCCATGTAAGCGTCAGTTTGTTTAATGTCACGAGTTAGTGCGTTACCTAATAGGCTATCCTTGCCAAGTTCTTTACGAAGCTCTGCTGCTTCTTCAAAGTTAAGTAAAAGTGGTTGATAGCTCATTATTATTTCCCCTGCTCTAAAGTCGTTTCTACTGAGTAGAAGCCTGTCCAGCTGTATACTTTGCCGTTCAGTTCTACTTTGTGTTCAGTGCTGTCAGTTGCGCCAAGTTGGTTACTGATCATCACTGTCACGTTTGATTTCTCTGTCGTAATTTCTACTACTGAACCTACATTCGTGTGAGCAACAACATTGATGTTTTTCACAACACCACGAGCGTTTACTGATTGCTCGAATTCTTCGTTAAAGTAACCGTGCGTTTCTAGCACAGAAGCAAACAATGTTGTTTCGCCTTTGCTACGTAGAATGAATGCAGGCTCTGAACGTAAATTAAAGCTTGGATCGTTAGCACCAGTGCGAGTGAAGATGATTTCTCCGTTCTCGTTCGAACTTGTACCCAACCAAGTATAGTACGTGTCGTTCTGTAACCAGCTAACTAACGCAGTACCATTCACTTCACCACTCGCTACATTCCATAGGTGTTGGTAACCGAAGTCACTTCCTAGTGTGTTTAGCTCTTTGTTTGCTTGGTATTCGAAGTTAGTGCGAATAATTTGACCTTGATATTGATGAGAGTAATCAAACTGGTGGTCGCCTTCGCCGCCTTTTGTCGAACCTAAGCGGTACAAGTCTAACAATAGCGGAGACTCAAGCTCTTCAAGGTTTAGCATGAACACACTGCGTTGCATGTCAAAACCTTCGTAATGGTCGTTAGCAAATGCGCTCATACCGTTAATTTGCTCATCTGCCACTTTGAAGAAGTGAGGCAAACCGTGTACTGCGTCAGCACGCTCAACGTCAAAGTTGTTCTGACATTTCTCATCAATCGTTACTGCATTATGTGCAATCGTTTGACGAGCGTAAGATTTATTTTCATCTAGGTAGCGACCGCCAAATTTTGGCTCAACGTTAACCCAACGACAGAAACCGTATTCACGCAACACTTCTTGACCGCGGTTAAAGAAAGAAATACCCAGCGTATCGAAGTTGCCGTGACCCATGCCGTGTTGACCGTAGTTCATAACAAGTTGAGAAACGTCACCTTTATTATCCTGCATACGGATAAAGCCTTGTGCACCATTGTGGCCTTCAGGACCCTCGCTCAATTCAACACTTGGCCAGAAAGGCATGCCGATTTCTTGTTTAGCTGAAGCCTCTTCGTAGGCTTTAGATAGCTCAAGACCACATGGGTGCATCCATACTGCGTCTTGAATCTTCGCCATACCAAGAATGTTTTGGTCAACGCCACTTTCAGAAGAGTAATGCTTGCTGTAAACACTTACGGCAACCTGAACACCCATATCAGTAATGCCCATTGTGCGAGACGCGTCGTTTAATGCTGGGAATTCACCGTTCGGGTAAGCAGTAGAAAGCATTGCTTGTACTGTGTTACCAATCACGCCGCCTTTGTAGTTGTAGATATCAACTTCGGGCATGTGACGATGAATAACTTCAGCGAACACACACGTTGGGCGAATTGCGTAACGGTGGTAGTAAGGACCTTCCATGTAGTAACCAGAAGGTGCAAACAGTTGAGAAATTTGCGCTAAGAAGCCGCCCGTATCGTTACGGTCGATGCCGTAAACCGACATTTCAAGGTACTCACGCTTGCCTAAAGCAAGACCACAGATACCCACAGCCGCTACAGCCCAAATGCCGTGATTGTGAATGCGGTCGAAGTCGTGTGCGTACTTCACTGTGAACATTTCTAGCATTGGTTCAAAAATGCGAGACTCAATGTTGTCACGTTGTTCCTGTGTCAATGTTGAAGCAACACAAGAGTAAGCTAAGCTTGAAAACATTAACCAGCAGTGTTCATTCAGGATTTGGTGGAACAAACGACCTGTCGGGTTAGTGTTTTTCTGTACGTGGTAATCAAACGTTAGATATTTGTCTGCGTACACTTCCAATAATTCTGTAACGAAGTCTGCGTATTTTTGCTCTTTAGTGATCAAGAACATGCGACCAGCTAAGTTCATGTACGTGTAATTTTGCTTATGGCGGTTATGCTCGTAACCCCCTGCTTCACCGTGACCTGGAACATCAATAGGTAAACGCATGAACGCTTCTAAGTCTTTCGCATTCGCTGCAATGGTTTTGCCCATTAAGCTAGAACGGCCTACTTCAAGGTGAAGTTGCTCAATTTCTGCTTCAGTCAACAATACTGGTTTGGTAGTCATATTCTTTGTCACCCTCAATAAAGAGTTTATCTGTTTAAACTTTGATTAAATTTTCAAACTCCATATAAAGTAATACAATATGAGCTTTAATCATACCTATTCGATGCTAAATGATGAGTAGAATCACATAAATCATCATAAGTCATTGATGTAGTTAACTAATGATAAATTTAGAGCATTTGTTAAGTTATTGATTTATTTACGCAATATAAAGTATCACTTGATCAATATCACACAATTTTAGATATATTGTATTACAATTAGGCTCATTCCCTTATTATGAATGCAAGCTAAGTAACACTTAAAAGATTTAAACAGATTAGGAGATACACAATGAACTCTTTCTTTATGCTAGATGAAAATCCGTGGGAAGAACTTGGTGGCGGTATTAAGCGTAAAATCGTTGCTTACACCGACGATCTAATGGCTGTACACCTTTGTTTTGATAAGGGTGCGATTGGCCATCCTCACACACACGAAATTCATGACCAGATCGGTTATGTTGTTCGCGGCAGCTTTGAAGCTGAGATTGAAGGCGAGAAGAGAGTACTTAAAGAAGGCGACGCTTACTTCGCTCGTAAACACATGATGCACGGTGCGGTTGCACTAGAGCAAGACAGCATCCTTCTAGATATCTTCAACCCTGCGCGTGAAGACTTCCTAAAATAATGAATAGCGCAACCTCAGTTGCTAAGGTAAGCATATGAAATCATTAAACATCGCGGTCATTGGCGAGTGCATGGTTGAGCTACAAAAGAAACAAGATGGGCTTAAGCAAAGTTTTGGTGGCGATACACTAAATACGGCACTTTACCTGTCACGCTTAACAAAAGAGCATGGTATCCAAACAAGCTATGTAACCGCACTAGGCACCGACCCATTCAGTACTGACATGCTAGAAAAGTGGCAAGCTGAAGGTATCGACACAAGCTTAGTGGCTCAGCTCGATCACAAACAACCAGGGCTTTATTACATCGAGACCGATGAAACTGGTGAGCGTAGCTTCCACTACTGGCGTAGTGATGCTGCAGCGAAGTTCATGTTTGATCAGCAAGACACGCCTGCTCTACTTGATAAGCTATTCTCTTTTGATGCGGTTTACCTAAGCGGTATTACACTTGCTATCTTGACAGAAAATGGCCGTACACAGCTGTTTAACTTCTTAGACAAATTTAAAGCTCAAGGCGGCCAAGTATTCTTCGACAATAACTACCGTCCTAAACTTTGGGAAAGCCAACAAGAAGCGATTTCTTGGTACTTGAAAATGCTCAAGTACACTGACACGGCCCTACTGACGTTTGATGATGAGCAAGAGTTGTACGGCGACGAAAGCATTGAACAATGTATTGCTCGTACGTCTGAGTCTGGTGTGAAAGAGATCGTTATCAAACGTGGCGCAAAAGACTGCTTAGTCGTTGAAAGCCAAAGTGCTCAATACGTAGCTCCAAACCCAGTTGACAACATCGTAGACACTACGGCCGCTGGCGACTCGTTCAGTGCTGGCTTCTTAGCTAAGCGTTTGAGCGGTGGTAATGCTCGTGATGCCGCATTTGCCGGTCATATTGTGGCAGGAACCGTGATTCAGCATCCAGGTGCTATCATTCCTGTAGATGCGACGCCTGATCTGTCTTTATAATTACGCACTTTATATATTAATCAAGGGCTTGCTTAGTTAAAAGCAAGCCCATAATTAACGTGAGAAAGAATTCATGACTACATTAAATGAACAACTAGCAAACCTAAAAGTAATTCCTGTAATCGCTATCAACCGTGCTGAAGACGCTATCCCTCTAGGTAAAGCTCTTGTTGAAAACGGCATGCCATGTGCAGAAATCACACTACGTACAGAATGTGCAATCGAAGCGATTCGCATCATGCGTAAAGAGTTCCCTGACATGCTAATCGGTTCAGGCACAGTGCTGACTAACGAGCAAGTTGATGCGTCTATCGAAGCCGGTGTTGATTTCATCGTAAGCCCAGGTTTTAACCCACGTACTGTTCAATACTGTATCGATAAAGGCGTAGCTATTGTACCGGGTGTTAACAACCCAAGCCTAGTTGAACAAGCAATGGAAATGGGCCTTCGCACATTGAAGTTCTTCCCTGCTGAGCCGTCTGGCGGTACTGGTATGCTTAAAGCACTAACAGCGGTTTACCCTGTTAAATTTATGCCTACTGGCGGTGTAAGCTTGAAGAATGTAGATGAATATCTATCTATCCCTTCTGTACTTGCGTGCGGTGGTACTTGGATGGTTCCAACTAACCTTATCGACGAAGGTAAGTGGGACGAACTAGGCAAGCTTGTTCGCGATGCAGTTGCTCACGTTAACGCTTAATCTATTTTAGATTTGGTGATAAGGCCTCACTTCGGTGGGGCTTTTTTTTGCTTATAACTAACTGATATATAATGCGAACTGCTCTTTGGCAGTAAATGCTTTGTAAACCAGTATTCTCAATATCGGTCCCTACCCTGAAGTAAACTACGGTCTCGAATCAAACTGACTAAGTGGCTAGTTGGCTCAGTAACTCAACACCAAATACGGCACCTGATACATGGTTAGTTGTTAGGTACACAAACAACTGGGTAAACACAAACTACCTGACTTTAGATAAAGCTTCTTTCTCCCCATAAACGATATCACCGTCGAAGCCCGCTCAACGTGTCACACGCCGATTGTACGTAATTCAACTCACATTCAGTTCTTGTATTCTCTGTTGGCGCTTAAATTACCACTCAGAGCTTAAAATTAATGCTTCTCGAACAATCGTCTATGACTTAAATCACGGTAAGTGCCCACTAACTACCGTCAATTCATATTTTGCACTTAGAACTACTTGCTCAACATCTACGCTGACCGCCTTAGACCTCTTCAACCCGCCGTTGTGCTTCATATAAGAATAAACAAAAAGCTAAATTAAATGTCGAGGGCAATAACTTCTCTCGATAATAAGCAGCTCTACATACAAAGAAACCAAAGCTAACAATGAATAGCAGCATAAAAACCAATAAGCTACACTTAATTTTTTCAAATCCTTCTTATCAAATTAGCGTTTAGATTTAACGTGAATTCCATCGCACAATCACACCTATTTGTAGCACATTTGTTACGGTTATAATTAAAATCTTATAGATCGCCCAATCTATAGATGAACCTTTTATATTGTAATACATATAAACAATTAGAACGTATTTTATTTACGATCTGAAATAAATTAAACAGACATTTAAGTTAAACAAAAACAACAACTTAACTAAAAACAGTGTGAAAGCTAAAAAATCAATGCGACCTAGATCATACTAAAGGCATATTGTAGTACAAATAAACCTTTGAAAGCGTTAATCTAAGCGCAGTTAATTATGATATTTAAAAGGCTGAAAAGATGACTATTGATACTTTTGTTGTTCTCGCCTACTTCTTCTTTTTGATCGCTATTGGTTGGATGTTCCGTAAGTTCACCACCTCTACTAGTGATTACTTCAGAGGTGGCGGCAAAATGTTGTGGTGGATGGTTGGTGCAACTGCCTTCATGACACAATTTTCAGCATGGACGTTTACAGGTGCCGCAGGACGCGCATTCAATGACGGTTTCGTTATTGTAATCCTATTCTTAGCCAATGCATTTGGCTACTTCATGAACTATATGTACTTCGCTCCAAAGTTCCGCCAACTTCGTGTGGTAACGGCGATTGAAGCTATCCGTCAGCGCTTTGGTAAAACGTCTGAACAGTTCTTCACATGGGCAGGCATGCCTGACAGCCTTATCTCTGCAGGTATTTGGCTAAACGGTCTAGCTATCTTTGTAGCAGCAGTATTCAACATCCCAATGGAAGCAACCATTGTGGTAACGGGTATGGTTCTAGTATTGATGGCAGTAACGGGCGGCTCTTGGGCGGTTGTTGCTTCTGACTTCATGCAAATGCTGGTTATCATGGCGGTTACGATTACTTGTGCGGTTGCAGCTTACTTCCACGGTGGCGGCCTAACTAACATCGTTGCTAATTTCGACGGCGACTTCATGTTGGGTAACAACCTAAACTACATGAGCATCTTCATCCTTTGGGTCGTGTTCATTTTCGTGAAGCAGTTCGGTGTAATGAACAACAGCATCAACGCTTACCGTTACCTATGTGCAAAAGACAGTGAAAACGCACGTAAAGCGGCAGGCCTAGCATGTATCCTTATGGTTGTCGGTCCACTAATCTGGTTCCTACCACCTTGGTACGTAAGTGCGTTCATGCCTGATTTCGCATTAGAGTACGCTTCAATGGGTGATAAAGCAGGTGATGCGGCTTACCTAGCATTCGTACAGAACGTAATGCCAGCAGGTATGGTTGGTCTTCTTATGTCAGCAATGTTCGCTGCAACGATGTCTTCTATGGATTCAGGTCTGAACCGTAATGCAGGTATCTTTGTAATGAATTTCTACAGCCCGATTCTTCGTCAGAACGCGACTCAGAAAGAGCTGGTTATCGTAAGTAAGCTAACCACTATCATGATGGGTATTATCATCATCGCGATTGGCTTGTTCATTAACTCTCTACGTCACTTGAGCTTGTTCGATATCGTAATGAACGTAGGTGCATTAATTGGCTTCCCAATGCTTATCCCTGTACTACTAGGTATGTGGATTCGTAAGACGCCTGACTGGGCTGGTTGGTCTACCCTAGTGGTTGGTGGCTTCGTTTCTTACATCTTCGGTATCTCGCTTCAAGCAGAAGACATCGAAAACCTATTTGGTCTAGAAACAGCGCTTACTGGCCGTGAATGGAGCGACTTGAAAGTTGGTCTAAGCTTAGCAGCTCACGTCGTGTTCACTGGTGGTTACTTCATCATGACTTCTCGCTTCTACAAAGGCCTATCGCCAGAGCGTGAGAAAGAAGTTGACCAATTATTCACTAACTGGAACACGCCGCTAGTCGCGGAAGGTGAAGAGCAACAAAACCTAGATACTAAACAGCGTTCAATGCTTGGTAAGCTTATCAGCACAGCAGGTTTCGGTATCCTAGCAATGGCTCTGATTCCAAACGAACCAACAGGACGCTTGTTGTTCCTGCTATGTGGTTCAATGGTACTAACCGTTGGTATCCTCCTGGTTAACGCATCTAAAGCTCCGGCTAAGATGAACAACGAATCAGTTGCTAAGTAGCTAAATAGGCAACTAACAAGTTAAACCCATAATGAAGCCCATGTTATTCGATAACATGGGCTATTTGTTTACCACTCAAACTTGCTGATACTTTTAACTCTGAATAGCACTTTAATGTGTATTATCTCCCTTTTAAACCTTTCTATTACACCCGTTAACTCCCTCGTACAAATAGAGTTCTCTTAACTCTATTTTTTGTAGTCTCACTTTTTTGATACTTTCCAATGGTTTGATCTCTTTCTCGGATTGTTTCTGTTACTTTGAATAACAACACAAACACAACAGATAATTACAATGACAAAAACATCACTATTACTTGCTTCCATTGCTCTGGCACTTTCCGGCGCAGCGCAAGCTGACCAGTTAGAAGACATTCAAAAATCAGGCACACTTCGCGTCGGCACCACAGGCGACTACAAACCTTTTTCTTACTTCGACGGCAAAACCTACTCTGGTTATGACATTGACGTGGCTAAGCATGTTGCAGAGCAGCTAGGCGTCGAATTACAGATTGTTCGTACCACATGGAAAGATCTGCTAACCGACCTCGACAGCGATAAATACGACATTGCGATGGGCGGTATTACGCGCAAAATGCAGCGTCAGTTAAACGCAGAACAAACTCAAGGCTACATGACCTTTGGTAAGTGCTTCTTAGTCGCGAAAGGCAAAGCAGAACAATACAACAGTATAGAAAAAGTGAACCTTTCTTCAGTGCGTGTTGGCGTCAATATCGGCGGGACTAACGAGATTTTTGCGGATGCTAACTTGCAAGACGCGAGCTTTACACGTTATGAGAACAACCTAGACGTTCCGCAAGCCGTTGCGGAAGGTAAAGTTGATGTGATGGTCACAGAAACTCCTGAAGGACTGTTCTATCAAGTGACTGATGAGCGCCTTGAAGCTGCTCGTTGTGAGACACCGTTTACCAACAGCCAATTCGGTTACCTGATACCAAAAGGTGAACAACGTTTGTTGAACACGGTGAACTTCATTATGGATGAAATGAAATTGAAAGGCGTTGAAGAAGAGTTCCTGATCCACAACTCGCTAAAATAATCTTGTTGTAGTTTATACAGAGCAAAAAAATAGGCCAACATTAGCATTGCTGGCCTATTTCGTTTGGTTTTATGGTTCGCCTCTAATAGTTATCGTTTACCTATTAGTATCTATAACTAGCTATTTACCATCTAGAGATCTCTCAACTAGCTGTCGCTCACCTAATTAGCTTTAACCGTGAGTAATAACATTCTGCTGAACTAACGCATCCAGAATATCTGACGGCATGGTGCTGCTTAGCGTCAACTGAGGTGCAAGGTCTTCAACCACAATCACTTGTTCCGTAGTACCTAGACCATCCGGATTGATCGTAAGCTCAATATCATCCCCATCGACTTTCGCGTCTATCTGTTGCAATAACGCTGTCATGTCTGGAGATGTGTTCTTAAGTTCAGGTAACACTTCACGCAGGTCAATCTGGTCTCCTTCAGATAGGCTGAAATCGGTAATGGTATCTTCAACACCGTCTTCAATGTTAAGCCATACAAACGAGTCCATACCGTCACCGCCGGTTAAAATATCTGAACCGCCGCCGCCAATAAGCGTATCGTTGCCATCACCACCAAGAAGGGTATCGTTGCCCTCGCCGCCAACAAGCGTATCATCTCCCGTTCCACCTTCCAGTCTGTCATTTCCAGAACCGGCAGTCAGGTCGGTATTGTTAGCGCCAGCCAATAGTTGCACATCATCCGTTTCCGCAGCCAAGTTAATATCAATCGCGTCAGAGACAATGTTCAAGTTAAGGTCTATTGAAGCCGAAGTGGCAGTGTCATTATTGTCTGTCTCTTCAGAAACAGCTTCAACTTTAAGTGTATAACCACCCGGAGTTTCAGAGAGTCCTACAACTTTCAAACTATCAATCGCATCAGCCGTTGCTACCCAAACACCATTCTCAAGAGTCACTATACCTACATCACTGGTGATTTGAGCACCAGCAGGTACGTCGCTGATATGCAACGTTAACTCTTCCGTAATGTCAGTTAAGGCTGCAATAATACCAACCAAAGGAATACCACTCGCACTGACTGACTGACTCGCGGTAATGTTTCTCACGTAGTTAGAGGCAGTATCAATTGATAAAGTAGGCGTATTCGCAACTGGCGTAACAGCAATGTTGTAAACCACAGGTACAGTTTCTATTGCGATACCCGAAGGGTTTCCACTGTCTTTAGCGGTAACCTCCAAGCCAATAATATTGATTGGTGAAAGGCTCGCATCGAGATAAACACCATTTGGACTGGTTGGCGTATCAATCAACGCATTCAAATCGCTTAGAGTACCGACTAAGATAACCGAACCTGTGTTGTTGCCATTTACCACCACTGTTGTCATAGCTGGTAATGATACATTCAGTGTACCGTAATCCACAGCCAGCGTGACGGTCATGAGATCATCAGAAAATGTATCAACATAATCAGGGTCACTGACATTGATACCACTCAATAACTGACCAGCATCCTCGTCAACAACCGTAGTGACGCTGTCACCATTAACAACAGGTGTATCGTTCACTCCATCGACAATCGCGGTGATCTCCGCAGTATCCATAAGGAAGTCATTGACGCCGTTGGTTGTACCATCATCTTCGACGGTATAAGTGAACTTAACGTTACCGTTGTATTCATCAGCCGCAGCAAATACCCAGTATGGGCCAGTGATCGTAGCGTCATCAGCACCACCCACGTTTTCAAAGCGCTGTAACTGACCTTGGCCTTCATCGATTACCAGATTAGTCACGGTAATCGTGTCATTTTCCGGATCACTCGTCGCAGCAATTAAGTCTTCCTCTTTGATGATCAACTTACCTTCTTCAAGAATGTTTCCTAAGTCGATATCCGTTGCCACCGGCTGATCATTCACTGCTGTTACCACTACGCTGATTTCGCCTGTATCTGTTAAGAAATCATCAGCGCCGTTGGTTGTACCATCGTCCTCAACGGTATAAGTGAACTTAACATCACCGTTGTATTCGTTGGCTGCGGTAAATACCCAGTATGGGCCAGTGATCGTAGCATCATCAGCACCACCGACGTTCTCAAAGCGTTGTAATTGGCCCTGACCTTGATCGAGCACCAAACTGTTCACAGTAATCGTGTCGTTTTCCGGATCAGTAGTTGAGGAAATCAAGTCTTGCTCTTTAATGATCAACTGATCTTCTTCAAGCATGGTGCCCAAATCAATATCCGATGCCACCGGCTGATCATTAACTTCAGTAACCACAAGGCTAATTTCAGCATTATCAGTTAAGAAATCATCCGCACCGTTGGTTGTGCCATCATCAATGATGTCGTATTTGAACTTCACATCGCCATTGAAATCATTGGCTGCAATGAATATCCAGTACGGTCCCGTAATCGCTGCGTCATCAGCACCACCAGCATTTTCAAAGCGTGTTAGCTGACCTTGCCCTTGAGTCAGAGTCACACCGGTTACCGTGAGATTATGGTTTTCTAGATCAGAACTGGCTGCAATCAAGTCACTTTCAACAATCACGATTTGGCCGTCTTCCATAATCGAACCCAAATCAACATCAGTCGCAACAGGAGCGTCATTCACTTCCGTCACCTTAATGGTAAACGTGGTTTGATTGGTTTGAGCAGTATTCGGGTCACCCGCGTCAATCAGACCATTGTTGCCACCATCATCAACCGTTGCCGTCACTGTTGCGACACCATTTTGGTTTAGGTAGTTTTCATCAGCACCTAACTCAAATTGAACACTTCCAGAGTTTAAAGCACTGTTGATATCACCTAATGTCCCCTCAAGAGTGATTGCACTTCCCGAAACTGGAACTGATGTTACCCCAGTAAAACCTCCAAAGTTCAATGTACCTTGGTCTACAGATAGCGTTAACGTGTAAATCGCAGTTGGATCGTCATAAACCGCATCAGAGTCGGCAATCTTGAAGCCAGATATATCACTCAAGGCAATTGAAGTATCTTCCGGGGTTTCAATGTTGGTCACATTCACAAACGTCGGTTGATCGTTGATAGGATCAATCACTAAATCAACATCAAAGCTGGTTGGCGTGCCTAAGTATTCGGTGTTGTCAGCGTCTGTATCTACAGAACGAACCGTAATTTGCAATGGTCCATTGATGCCAAGCGCATTGCCTGCATCGCTATTATGTTCACCCGAATTAAATACGATCTTATCGAGCGACTGCGCCGATACATCCAATGTCCAAAGTTGTGTCACCGGATCGTAGCTAGCCAATGTCGTGCCGTCTGGATAGAAAATAGAAGCATCTTGAGGCACTCCCGCCACTTCAACTCGAAGTGTTTCAGGTGCATTTTCAGTAAACGTTCCGCTTCCTGTAGCCGACAATTCTTTGTCCAAAATAGTCGCATTGATTTCGATATCAATGTTTTGGCCTTCATTCCCGGTGACAGAATCGGTTGGGTTGGTATCAACATCATCACCAACTGGTACCACATGCAGCTTGAAGCTTGGCAAATTTTCTGCAGCAGTAGGCACACCCAACAAAGATTCTTGAGTGAAGACCTCCACACCAAACTCGGCCGTACCACTGAAATTTTTCGGTGGTAAAATTGACAACTCACTGAGGTCGAATGACAGTCCTGATGCTTGAGGCAGTTGAACGCTCCATTCACCACCACCGTTGTTCTTCACTGTGTAAGTTGAGGCAGCGTCTGCACTCATTAAGAAGCCATCTGGTACACCCGTAAACTTAATTGAAACGAACTGCTCTGAACCATCAAGGTCAGTCAATGCGATCGATACTGGCCCCGTACCTGACAAGGAAATAAGCTGGTCTTCGTTACCTGTAATCTCGATAACATCTGGGTCACTGCCCGGCCCTGTAACAAGAACATCATCCACGACAGGAACCACTTCAAAGTTTACAGTCGTAGAGAAAGTATCCGTGTCAGTCGCGCTACCAACAGGAGAAGCTGTCTCATTGTAGGTAGCCGTGTCGGTAATTGTCCCGCTGACATTCACTTGAATCTGATTAACGTCATTACCCGTCGGGTAGTTTGGTGCAGCTCTGAACAAGACGTTATCTAGAGCACCCGCGTTGATCTCCGATTCATCGAAGGTCAACGCTGTGCCAAGAGATACACCCGCGCTGGTATAAAACGCACCGACACTCGTGTCATCTAAAGTCAGCGTAATAGATGTGAATTTTTCGTCACCGCCTTCAACCCCACTTACTTGGTCAGTAATAGTTGAGCTGAAATCAAGCTGGATATAGGTATCTTCGTAGCCAACTGGATCTTGTCCAGCTTGGCCATCGGTATCGACAGGATTAAACGAATCGTCGAGCGAACCAACCACCGTAACATCGATGTCTGGATTGCCTTCAACATCTGGTGCGACTTTGATTACCACATCGGTCACCAAGGTGTTTTCATCACCTGAAAGGAGATCTTTGGTCACAATGGTTAGTGGTAACTTAAAGTCACCAGAGTAGTCCGCTGGTAGATTCAGTAACAGCCCAGAAAAGTCCGTTAAAACGTTCTGGTCGACTGTCGTCTCAAAGACATACTTTCCATTAACGAAATCGACTTCACTGCTTCCCGACAAACTAATTGGGAAGGTGCCTCCTGGATTAATAGTAACTGAGTCATCAATGATAATGGTGACTTGGTCTTTTGAAGCATCTTCTCCAGAGAAAGTGATCAAGTTATTTAGCGCAGCTCCTAGGTCTAACTGTGTGTCTTCTATAGCATCGACAACGCTATCTGGTGTCATCGTAATATCTGCAGCAACCTCATTCCCACCAATAAGTACTTGAGGGAAAGATAGGACTACATCACCTTCTCGTTCAACTGCTGGTGATGATTCTGTCTCAACGCCATCACCGCGATCAATTACGGTACTAAAGATGTTCATCTTTATTTCATTGAACAAGCCAGGAGTACTAGTAGTTAGCGGGAAACTAAGACCGTTCGGTGCACTGATGCTAAATAAGTCCTCATTCGTCACAACCCAGCGACCATTGCCTTCATATGCAGCACCAATAACAAGTAACTGATTTAGCACATCATCTGATAACGCCGAATCGTTCACGTTTGTTAATTCAATAACCAATTGGTCTACTTCTTCAATCGCAGATGAAGCATCCGTTTCTTGGTATCGGATGACAAACTCATCCGTAGCGGATGGGTTATCGCTGTTGGTCGTAAACTTAATTACACCTGTAAGAAGATCGGCAACAACACTTATCAAACCACCAATTCCTGCAACATCATCGACGATGAGTTTATTGGTAGTGCCATTGTCAGTCTCAACTACAGGCCTAACGACAACATTGATCGTCCCCATAACCGTCGCTGTAGCGATACCCTCACCAGAATCAGAAGAGTCCACATACTCATTATCACGCTCCTCGACCTCAACTTCCGTTGTCAATGTAAAATCAACGCTCGAGTCAGATGGGGGTGTCATTTGAATAAAGTTATTCGCTAATGCAATTTGGGTAAATTGTTCAGGTGTTTGATTACTATCTTTTGGTGTAATCGTTAACGTACCAGCGCCATCATCAACAACAGTAACATCACCATTTACGACAGCAGTTACCCCCGATGGAATACCTGAGATTATGATAGAGGTAAAATGCTCATCGGAATCAATATAATCGGCTCCATCAGGATGCCAATCGATATTGATTACTGAATCTTCATTACCATTGGTCGCATTAACGTAATTCGTTGATGTGTCAATTACTGGCTCAACCAACACTCTAATCTCTTGATCAAATGTCAGTGTATGACCATCATTTTCGGTCACAACTATTTTGCCTTGGATGTGGATATTCTCAGTTGATGAGTCAACAGGTCTGATACGAATGCCCGACGTTTTGCCCGCATCAGTAATATTCGCTTCGTAGATAGGTTTGGATAGGTCAGGGCTACCGCCCGATCCGGTTTCATAACCAACAAAATTAAGGTCAATCACTGTACCATCGCCATCTTCGAGGATGACCCCGTCAGGGATACCCGAAAGGATTACAGTGATTGCTTCAGACCCATCTCCTGTTAAAGGAGAATCCGCGAGATCATCAGGTTTACGTTCACCAGACAACACCGTGAAATCAAGCTCTGCAAAGCTGTCGCCGTTTTGACTCTCTTGAATCGTAGTTTGAACGCCGCTTGCAGTACCATCTGTAATTGAGGTCCAATCGGTACCATTCGTCCCACCATACGGAACATCTGCAACACCTTTAACCTCGACGTTGACCGTCTTAGTACCCAGAATTTCTTCATCAACTTGTTGAGGGTTGGTTGACAGGTTTGCAGTATCTTTGACTACACCGGTAACATCAAAGGTGAAATCTACATTACTGTGTTTAGTTGGAACAACCTCAACATTAGCCAAATCGGAATATGCGATTTCTTGATAATTGGTACCATTAACGGTAGGAACTACCGTGGTTGTACCTACAAAGTAAAGCACTGCGCCTTCTGTGATATTACTGATACGGACAAACAGTTCTTCAGAGCCATCTGTGTCCACCGACCCTGTCATGGTAATGACTTCGTCTAACGTGAATGCGTCTTTGTTGTCCAAAGGGCCAATGTAATCAGGGTCATCGATATTGTCTTCGTTGATCTTGATACGACTCACACTGAATTTTCCTGGGTCGGCGTCAGCAGTGACATCAATAATGATGTTTTGCTCTACAGAACGAGCTTGAGTTTTATCATTTGCTCCGCCATTGGCGGTATCTTCATAAGGGTTCAGTGTTTCCTTTGTAACCGCTATTGCTTTGAATTCAATCTGACCAGAGAAGTTATCGATCGGGTTAACTACGGTGCTGTTAATGTCTTCTGCCGCTATTTCATATACACCATCCGTCGTCAGCGTAAGCACATTGCCGTTCTTATCAAGCAGCTCGAACTTCCCATCACCTTGAACAGCTTCAAGTTCATAGGTAATCGTCTCAGTATTACTGTTATCTTGCGACTCTGCGTTCAGCTGCAAAGTAACGTTGTCTTCATCTTCGTTCACTTGATAATGATAAGTGCTGTTGGAATCATCCCAAGTCGCTATATCAGCCACCGCTTCAATCTCGATTCTGAAGTTTGAGTTGATGGTGTGATCCGTGGAGCCATTTTTCTCAATTTCAAGCTCATAACGAACTCGCCCACCAGTTTCATCCGAACTAGCGTGTTGGTCCGGAACAAAGAACAGGTTGTCTATCGTCGCGATAGTTTGTCTTGGTTCACTCGGGTTTGGAGCAAAGCTTTGTTCAAGTTCAGGAGAACCAAATATAATGCTTCCATTTGACTCAGGTACCAATTCAATGTAATCAGCACCATCAAAGTAATAAAAAGTACCTTGGTGACTATCACCTCCGTTCGGGCTTTTAATCGTCAACTGCCCAATAGATTCAGCATTATCTTGGTCATACAGACTAACTTGCAGCGCAACTTGAGCTGGTGCATTAGGCAAACCATTTTGGTTATCTTGAACGTTCTCAAGAGTCGGTTCATCACCCGTTGCGTAAGGTATCGTTAAATCTCTACCCGCATCCTCGAAGGTAGTCACTTTCAGCGCGATTCTTGTAGAGTCCCTATCTGTAATCGTGATATCTAACGGTGTTTCAGAGGTATCTAAATCGCCGTCCGTCGCAATCACGTTAATCGAGAAGTCGATGGTGTCAAGACCGTCATGATCGAGATAACCGTTAGCTCTGAATTCAACCTCGCCATTTGAGTTAATACGAAGTCGACCAAGCTGTCGAGTATCAACGCCTCCATTACCATCATCCGTTTGCTCGTAAACGCGAACCTGTTGGCTGCCAATGTTTAAATCGAAGTCACTACTGTAAGGCCCACTGTTCTCAGCTCGGAAAACAATTCCACTTCCGTCAAAGGCCTCAATTTTGCTCAGTACTGCGCCATCAGAACCCACATCAGTCGCATCAGCAAACATGTCGACTTTAGAGTTGTTGTAACCCTGCCCTTCAAGACGAGTAATCGACTGAGTTGTCACTAATGGAACATCATCCGTGACCGTGATTTTCAGATCGATCGCGTCTGATTGGTCTTGGTCAAAATCTTCAGCCACGATAGAGAAATCAAGCTCTATGGTGTTTTCATTCGCGCCATCAGGGTGCTTAAGTGGTTTAAACAGCTCAAATTGATAGCTGTTGTTTGAGGTATCAAAAATGATTTCAAACACAGGCTGATTGCTGGTTACAGTCTGTGCAACATAAGTGAAGGTTGTGCCGCTTTGTGAAACAGGCAGCCACTCTAGGCTTTCTCCATCAGAAGTTAAGCCTGTAATCACCAAGTTTTCATCGACCAATTCGTACTTAACAACACCATCAGCGCCTTCATCAACGGTGAATAGCCCATTGATAATTGTATCTTCGGATTGATCCGAACCAATCCCAGCAAGATCATCTTCATCGACAACCGTCTCACCCGTTGGCGGACTCATCACTGGCACATCATCGATCACCTCGATTGGCAATACATACTGATTAGAATCATCACCATCACTGTCAACAGCCACTACATTAAAGGAGATAGGCAGCTTATTTCTCGCCTCTGAGCTAGGCTCATGATCTAGAGGACCAAGTAAGGTAAATGTGTATGACCCATCGTTACCCAAAACAAGAGTAAAAATCGGTGTTCCACTTGTGGTGGTTCCTTGATAGGTGGTTGTGTTCGCTGCTCCAGAGATCTCAGTAATCGAAATTGCTTCACCACTTGAGGTAAGCGTAGGTTCTAGAGTCGCTATATTACGGAGTTCGTAAACCTCGACTTGATCTGCACCTTGTGTGGTTACAAACGAACCCGTTGCTTGTGCCAGAGTGCCTAAATCATCTTCATAAACCACAAACGTACTCGCGACAGTGGTGTCAGTAATGGTTGGTACATCATCGGTAATGGTCACCGTAAGAGGTTTCATCGCTGAATCAGTGTCGTCTTTGTCGACTGCGATCACTGGCAAGGTGAAGATTTGGTTGTTATTACCTTGTACCGGCAGATGATCTAACTCTTCTAACAATATGAAGGTATATCGGCCAAGCACCGAGCTATCAAAAGTGATAGTGAAAATATCCGTTTGGACACCGCCGCTTTCAACATAACCAATATAATTATCGCTGTTCAGAGGATCTTCTTTTAACTGAACCACCAAGCCATCAGCTTTCAGATCGCCTGATGTGTTGAATTGAGCCGAATCAATACGGAAGTGGCTCACATCATCACTTCCTGCTGTGAAAATAATGGTTTCAGTTTGGCTCACAGGTAAGCCCGGTGAAGAGCCATCAACCAAATTGGCTTCAGCTAAAGCGATGGTTGGTAAAGTATTGATAGTTGGTGGCGCGCCATCCGCGATGGTTAGCGTTACTGTCGAAGTAACAACATCGCCATCTTTGTCTTCCGATGTCACCGTAATGGTCTTGACTATATCACCACCAGAATGGTCTAGATTTCTGTTAGGCTCGAAACGCACATCTCCTTCAAGATTGATAAACAAAGACCCTTCAGTTAATACAAACTCTTGCTCGCCAGTATTCGTTTGTACCAATGCTTTTTCAGCTTGATTGTCATACACAAACTTAGTGATTGTGGCGCCATCTGCACTTTGTGCAGGCATCACATCAAAGACTGTTGTAGTTGGTGTTCCCGTACTTGGCTCTGTGATGTTGAGCGCACCTGATTGCAGCAGCTGAACATCATCGGTGATGGTAACAGTCAGCGGTTTAGACGCTGAAATATCACCATCGGTATCTTCTGCATAAACAGAAAGATCAAAGCTCAGATCGTTATTTCCTAAACCATCAACATGATCTAAACGTTCAAGCAAAGTAAACGTATATTGGCTTGGGTTCGTGTCATCAAAATCTAGAGTGAATATGGTTTTCTCCACACCCATTCCATCAGTGGTAAAGGCAATGTAGTCGCCAGAGTTTGCAGGATCTTCACGTAAACTCAGTGACAAACCATCCGACTTCAACGCGCCGTTAGTATTGAATAGCCCTACTTCCACCACTATTTCAGCAATATCATCACTGCTTGCAAGTGAAGTAATGGTTTGAGTGATACTCACAGGATTTACACTAGGCGTCGAACCATCCGCAAGTAAGCTTTCTGACAATGCCACACCCGGCACAACGTCGATTGTTGGTCCATCACCATCAACAATGGTGAGCGTAACCGTCGACGAAAAGATATCGTTATCAAAGTCTGAAGACGTGAACACGATTGACTTAACAATGTTCCCTGAAGAGTGATCAAGGTTTCGATTTGGCTCAAACCTTACATCACCATCTAATGTCACAAACAATGAACCTTCAATGAAAACAAACTCTTGTTCGCCAATGCTGTTTTGATTTAGAGAAATTGGCGAACCACCGTCGTACGTGAACTGCGTAATATTCGCGCCGTCTGCACTTGGTATTGGCATCACATCGACTGTCGCCGTTGTAGGCGTACCAGAATTGGGTTCGGTAATGGTTAAGAAGCCATCTTGCATTTGCTGGATGTCATCTTCTATCGTAACCACCACATCGCGCTTCGTTGATTCAGAATCATCGGTATCAACGGCATAAACCGGCAGACGGAAAGTTAGATCGTTATGCAGTACACCATTAAGATGATCAAACGCCTCAATCAAGGTAAAAGTAAACTCACCTTTGTTGACACTATCAAAGCGAATTGTGAATACATCGGTAACGTTACCCATACCATCATCGGTATAACCAATGTAGTCACCTGCTGAAGCTGGATCTTCTGTAAGTTGAACGACAAGACCACTTGATTTCAGCAGATCGCCAGGATTGAATTCGTTGGTCGCAACTCTAAAGTGACTAAAATCATCACTTCCTTCGGTATAAGTGATTGTGTGAGTCGAACTGACCGCAGAACCACTTGGCATCGAGCCATCCGCTAAGTTGACCTCCGATAAGTAAACATCTGGAACCACGTTAATAACGGGATCGATACCGTCTTTGATCGTCAACGTGACATCCGCAGTATCTGTATCGTTATCAAAATCACTGGTGGTGACGACAATCGTTCTTACAATATCGCCGGATGAATGGTCAAGATCTCGGCTCGGTTCAAAACGAACCTCCCCTTCAATGGTGATATACAATAAGCCATCGGTTACGGTAAAGACCTGTTCTGTGGAGATGCTTGGGTCTAGCGTAACAGCTGTGCCACCATCGTAAGTAAACTGTGTCACTTTCGCGCTATCAGCACTCTGTGTTGGCATAACATCAATGATTGGCGTCGTAGGTGGCGTACCCGATGCCAAATCAGCTAATGAAGGCTCAGTGATACTCAAAGTACCATCTTGAACACCTTGTACATCATCGGTGATCGCAACCGTCATAGGCGATATTGCAGAATCATCACCATCCGCATCAACCGCCAAAACAGGGACATCGAAGCTTAGTATATTGTTTTGTAATCCATCTACATGATCTAATGCCTCAAGCAGTGTGAACGTGTATTGCCCTAAATTGCTCGTCGAGAAGCTGATCGTGAAGACGTTGGTTTCTACGTTAGAACCGTCTTTAACGAAGCCAATGTAATTACCAGAATCTGCTGGTTGCTCTTTTATCTGAACATCAAGGCCATTCGATTTCAAAGCCCCTGAAGTATTGAACTGCGTAGGGTCAATTCTGAAATGGCTTACGTCGTCACTGCCCGCTATGTAGGTAATGTTTTGTGTCATTGTCACTGGATTGCCGGTTGGCACAGAGCCATCGGCCAGATCCACTTCAGATAACGCAATTCCAGGAACAAGGTCGATAGTAGGAAGGTCACCATCAACAATCTTCAGTGTCACTTTCGATGTGACAATATCGCCATCAAGGTCAACAGACGTTACCTCAATAGACTTAGTAATATCACCACCTGCATGATTTTGATTACGCACAGGTTCAAAACGTATTTCACCCTCTGTCGTAATGAATACCGAGCCTTCCGTGAACACGAACTCTTGTTCACCATTCACATTTAAATCAAGACTTTCTGCAGTGTTTCCATCGAACACAAATGAGGTAATTTTTGCTCCGTCGGCACTTTGACTTGGCATCACGTCTAGAGTATTCGATGTTTCAACAGCACTCGCAGGCTCGCGACTGGTTATTGTACCGCCCAGCATCAGTTGCACATCATCGCCAATAGTCACGCCAAGCTGAGAAACTAGCGAGTCATCGCCATCACTATCAACCGCATACACAGGCAGATTAAAGCTTAAATCGTTGTTGCCACGTGCATCTTGATGATCCAGAGCTTCGATTAAGGTAAATGTGTATTCGCCTAATGTTGCGGAGTTAAAGTCCAACGTAAATACTGTCGTCTCCACGTTAGACGAACTGGTAGTAAATCCGATGTAGTTGCCCGACCCTTGCGGATCTTCGCGTAATTCAACGGCTAAGCCATTCGATTTAAGCGCATCGTTGGTATTGAACTCAGTTGGTTCAATTCGGAAGCGAACCACATCGTCACTTTGGTTGGTGAAAGTAATAGTTTGCGTTGAGCTGATCGCACCAGCGTTTGGAGCCGAACCATCCGCTAGATTTGTTTCTGAGAGAGTAACGCTTGGAACTGCATCGATGGTTGGAATATCACCATCTGTAATGGTCAGTGTAATGGTTGAAGTCACCGGATCATTATCAAAATCACTTGAAGTAACCACTATCGACTTCACGATGTCTTCGCTAACTGAATGGTCAAGGTCGCGATTCGGTTCAAAACGCACTTGGCCTTGCAGAGTGATAAACAAATCACCTTCTGTAAAACTGAATTGCTGCTCACCTACGATGCTTTGATCAAGTGTGTTTACGGCACCGTCATAAGTGAACTGAGTGATCGTCGCACCATCGGCACTTTGGTTTGGCATCACATCAATGGTGCTGGTTGTAATGGTTCCGTCTGCAAGATTTGGCTCAGTGATATCTAACGTACCGTCTTGCATGATTTGGACATCATCACCAATGGTCACATTCAGTTGAGATACCAGAGAATCATCGCCATCACTGTCGACAGCGTAAACAGGTAGATCAAAGCTCAGATTGTTGTTATCCAAACCATCCGCATGGTCTAACGCTTCAAGCAGAGTAAAGGTGTATTCGCCCAAACTACTCGTAGAGAAACTAATGGTGAACACTGGAACTTCAGCGTTCGAACCATTGGTAATAAAACCTATGTAAGTGCCCGGATTCGCAGAGTCTTCTTTTATCTCAACCGCAAATCCATTCGATTTAAGTGCACCGCCGACATTGAACTCGGTTGGTTCAATACGGAAACTGGTTACATCATCGCTTTGATTCGTGAAGGTAATCGTCTCAGTTTGACTGACAGCACTGCCGCTTGGAGTTGAGCCATCTGCAAGGTTGGTTTCAGACAAGGTAACGCTTGGCACTGCATCAATGGTTGGGATATCACCATCAGTAATGGTCAAAGTTACTGTTGACGTCACTACATCGTTATCTGAATCGCCCGAAGTCACCACTATCGACTTCACGATGTTTTCGCTAGCGGTGTGGTTTAGATTACGATTTGGCTCGAAGCGCACTTCACCTTGCAAGGTAATGAACAGTGAACCTTCAGCAAAGACAAACTTCTGTTCACCCGTATCGTTTTGATCAAGCGTTATTACTGCTCCGTTATCATATATAAACTGAGTAATTGTCGCCCCATCGGCGCTTTGTTCAGGCATCACATCAACAGTAGCTGTCGTCGGAGTACCTGCAGCCAAATCAGCAACCGTTGGCTCAATAATATTAAGCGCTTGGTCTTGCATGACCTGTACATCATCACCGATGGTGACTTTAAGTTGAGACACCAGTGAATCATCACCATCGCTATCAATCGCGTAAACAGGAAGGTCAAAAGTCAGATCATTCTTCGCTAAGCCATCTACATGATCCAACGCTTCAAGCAAAGTGAATGTGTATTGGCCTAAGTTAGTATCTGAGAAGCTAATCGTGAATACGTTAGTTTCAACATTCGGAGCCGTTGTCACAAAGCCGATATAGCCACCCGATGTGGTTGGGTCGGGTTTCAACTCAACCGCCAATCCGTTCGATGTCAAAGCACCACCAACATTAAACTCAGTCGGTTCAATGCGGAAACTCGTCACGTCATCACTTTGGTTAGTAAAGGCAATCGTTTGAGTTGAACTCACCGCACTGGCATTCGGGTCAGAGCCGTCACTCAGATTCGTTTCTGACAGCGTAACGCTTGGCACTGTGTCAATGGTTGGGATATCACCATCAGTAATGGTTAGCGTTACCGTTGAGGTCAGCACATCGTTATCCGAATCGCTAGACGTCACCACGATAGATTTCACGATGTCTTCGTTCAGCCTGTGGTCTAAATCGCGATTAGGCTCAAAGCGCACTTCACCTTGAAGCGTGATGAACAGTTCACCTTCCGTAAAGCTAAACTGCTGCTCACCATTTTCATTTTGGTCAAGCGTTCGAAGCTGGCCATCATAAGTGAATTGCGTCACTGTTGCGCCATCAGCGCTTTGATTCGGCATTACATCGAAAATAATGGTTGTTACCGTACCATTAGCAAGATTTGGTTCAACGATACCTAACTTACCGTCTTGCATGATTTGAACATCATCGCCAATGGTCACGCCAAGCTGAGAAACTAACGAATCATCGCCATCACTATCAACCGCATACACAGGTAGATTAAAGCTTAAATCGTTGTTGCCACGCGCATCTTGATGATCCAGAGCTTCGATTAAAGTAAATGTGTATTCACCTAAGGTTCCGGAGTTAAAGTCCAACGTAAATACTGTCGTCTCCACGTTAGACGAACTGGTAGTAAATCCGATGTACTGACCAGAACCTTGAGGATCTTCACGCAGTTCGACCGCTAAACCATTCGATTTAAGTGCATCGTTAGTATTGAACTCGGTTGGTTCTAAACGGAAGCGAACCACATCATCACTTTGGTTGGTGAAAGTAATCGTCTCCGTTTGACTAACCGCACTGCCACTTGGCGCAGAACCATCCGCTAAATTTGTTTCTGAGAGCGTAACGCTTGGCACTGCATCGATGGTTGGAATATCACCATCGGTAATGGTCAGCGTAATGGTTGAAGTCACCGGATCATTATCGAAATCACTTGAAGTCACCACAATCGACTTCACGATATCTTCACTCACTGAGTGGTCTAGGTCGCGGTTCGGCTCAAAGCGCACTTCCCCTTCAAGAGTGATAAACAGCTCACCTTCTGTGAAACTGAACTGCTGCTCGCCTGAAATGCTTTGATCCAGTGTGTTTACGACGCCGTCATAAGTAAACTGAGTGATCGTCGCACCATCGGCACTCTGATTTGGCATCACATCAATGGTGTTGGTTGTGATTGTTCCGTCTGCAAGATTTGGTTCAACAATATCTAACGTACCGTCTTGCATGATTTGGACATCATCACCAATGGTCACGTTAAGTTGAGATACCAGAGAATCATCACCATCACTGTCTACCGCATAAACAGGCAGTTCAAAGCTCAGATCGTTATTATCTAAACCATCCACATGGTCTAACGTTTCAAGCAGAGTAAAGGTGTACTCACCTAGTGTGGTCGTAGAGAAGCCAATAGTGAAGACAGGAACTTCAGTATTCGAGCCATCAATAATAAAACCGATATAAGTGCCCGGGTTAGCAGAGTCTTCTTTTATCTCAACTGCAAATCCGTTCGATTTTAGTGCTCCACCGGCATTGAACTCGGTTGGTTCAATTCGGAAACTCACTACATCATCACTTTGGTTCGTGAAAGTAATCGTCTCAGTCTGACTTACTGCACTGCCGCTTGGTAAAGACCCATCAACGAGATTGGTTTCTGAAAGCGTAACGCTTGGCACCGCATCAATGGTTGGGATATCACCATCAGTAATAGTCAGAGTGACCGTTGACGTCACCACATCGTTATCTAAATCGCTTGAAGTCACCACAATCGACTTCACGATGTCTTCGCTAAGCGTGTGGTCTAGATTACGGTTTGGTTCGAAGCGCACGTCACCTTGAAGAGTGATGAACAACTCACCTTCTGTGAAGCTAAATTGCTGCTCACCATTGTCATTTTGATCCAGAGTTCGAACTTGACCGTCATACGTAAACTGGGTGATTGTCGCGCCATCGGCACTTTGTTCTGGCATCACATCAATGGTATTCGTTGTGATTGTGCCGTCTGCAAGGTTTGGCTCAGTGATATCTAACGTACCACCTTGCATGATTTGAACATCATCACCAATGGTCACATTCAGTTGAGACACCAGTGAATCATCACCATCGCTATCAACCGCGTAAACAGGAAGGTCAAAAGTCAGATCATTCTTCGCTAAGCCATCTACATGATCCAACGCTTCAAGCAAGGTGAAGGTGTATTGACCTAAATTGGTATCCGAGAAGCTAATCGTAAACACGTTAGTTTCAACATTCGGAGCGGTTGTCACAAAACCGATGTAGCCACCCGGAGTGGTTGGGTCGGCTTTCAACTCAACCGCCAATCCGTTTGATGTGAGAGCACCACCAATATTGAACTCCGTCGGTTCAATACGGAAACTTGTCACATCATCACTTTGGTTAGTAAAGGTAATGGTTTGAGTGGAACTTACCGCACTTGCATTCGGAGCAGATCCGTCACTCAGATTCGTTTCTGACAGCGTAACGCTTGGCACAGTGTCAATCGTTGGGATATCGCCATCGGTAATGGTTAGCGTTACCGTTGAAGACACAAGATCGCTATCAGAATCACTCGATGTTACGACTATCGACTTAACGATATCGCCACCAGTATGATCGAGGTTACGACTTGGTTCGAAACGAATATCGCCTTGTAGAGTGATATACAAAGACCCGTCAGCAACCACAAACTTTTGCTCACCCGTGTCATTTTGGTCAAGCGTCAATACCGCCCCACCATCGTAAGTGAACTGAGTAATGGTCGTGCCATCAGCTCCTTCTTCATCAAGGACATTAACGATTGGCGTAGTCGGCGTACCTGCTGCCAAATCTGCAACCGTTGGCTCTTCAATAGTGAGAGAGTCATTAACCATCACTTGAATATCATCAGTAATAGTTACAGCCAGTGGCGACATCACAGAGTCATCACCATCGCTATCAACCGCGTAAACTGGCAAGTTAAATGTTAGGTCGTTGTTGCCTTGAATTGGTGTGTGGTCAATCGCTTCCAGAAGCGTGAAGGTGTACTCACCCAAAGTGGTACTGCTGAAATCGAGTGTAAACACTGTGGTTTCGACATTCGAAATATCAGTCGTGAAACCAATGTAATTGCCTGAACCTGTTGGTTCTTCTCGAATCTCAATGTTTAAACCATCGGACTTGAGCGCGTTGTTGGTATTAAATTCACTTGGCTCTAAACGGAATTTCTCAACATCGTCACTTTGATTAGTGAAAGTGATGGTTTCCGTTTGGCTAACCGCGCTGCCAGTTGGCGTGGAACCATCAGCAAGATTAGCTTCTTCAAGTGATACGCTCGGCACCGCATCAATAGTCGGATTGTCACCATCAGTAATGATCAGCGTAACGGTTGAAGTAAGAGAATCGTTATCGAAGTCACTTGAAGTCACCACAATCGACTTCACGATGTCTTCGCTCACTGAGTGGTCTAGATCGCGATTAGGTTCAAAGCGTACTTCACCTTCAAGGGTGATATACAGTTCGCCTTCTGTGAAGCTGAACTGCTGTTCGCCTGAAATACTTTGATCCAGTGTGTTTACGGCACCATCATAAGTGAACTGAGTGATCGTCGCACCATCGGCACTTTGGTTTGGCATCACATCAATGGTATTGGTTGTGATTGTTCCATCAGCCAGATTTGGCTCGGTGATATCTAACGTACCGTCCTGCATGATCTGAACATCATCACCGATGGTCACATTAAGCTGGGATACCAGTGAATCGTCACCGTCCGTATCAACAGCATAAACAGGCAGGTCGAAGCTAAGATCGTTGTTATCTAAACCATCCGCATGGTCTAACGCTTCAAGTAAGGTAAAGGTGTATTCGCCTAACGTACTCGTAGAGAAACTAATGTTGAACACTGGAACTTCAGCGTTCGAACCATCGGTAATAAAACCGATGTAAGTACCGGGATTAGCAGAGTCTTCTTTTATCTCGACCGCAGCTCCGTTCGATTTTAGTGCTCCACCGACATTGAACTCGGTTGGCTCAATGCGGAAGTTTGCTACATCATCACTTTGATTGATAAAGGTGATGGTCTCAGTTTGACTGACTGCGCTGCCGCTTGGTGCTGAGCCGTCACTAAGGTTGGTTTCAGACAGAGTAACGCTAGGCACTGCATCAATGGTTGGGATATCACCATCGGTAATGGTCAGCGTCACTGTGGAGGTCAGTACGTCATTGTCTGAATCGCTTGAGGTCACCACTATCGATTTGACGATGTCTTCGTTAACCGTGTGATCTAAATTACGATTGGGTTCGAAGCGCACCTCACCTTCAATAGTGATGAACAACTCACCTTCCGTGAAGCTAAATTGCTGCTCACCATTGTCATTTTGGTCGAGTGTTATTACCGTCCCGCCGTCGTAAGTAAACTGAGTGATCGTCGCGCCATCGGCACTTTGCTCTGGCATCACATCAATGGTGTTGGTTGTGATTGTGCCGTCAGCAAGATTTGGTTCCGTGATATCTAAGACACCGCCCTGCATAATTTGAACATCATCACCAA
The DNA here is from genome assembly GCF_015163545.1 of Vibrio sp. OPT24. Classification (NCBI taxonomy): domain Bacteria; kingdom Pseudomonadati; phylum Pseudomonadota; class Gammaproteobacteria; order Vibrionales; family Vibrionaceae; genus Vibrio; species Vibrio sp. OPT24. The sequence goes on along the minus strand of NZ_JADDYI010000048.1, from coordinate 535,502 downwards.
TCGTGACGTTAAGCTGAGACACGAGTGAATCATCGCCATCACTATCGACGGCGTAAACCGGTAAGTCGAAACTCAAATCATTATTTGTGAGGCCATCAACATGGTCTAAAGCTTCAAGTAAGGTGAAGGTGTATTGGCCTAAATTGGTATCTGAGAAACTAATCGTGAACACGCTGGTTTCAACGTTCGAGCCATCGGTAACATAACCGATGTAGCCGCCCGGTGTGGTTGGATCGGCTTTCAGATCAACCGCCAATCCATTTGATGTTAGAGCACCACCAACATTGAATTCGGTTGGTTCAATGCGGAAGCTGGTCACATCATCACTTTGAGTGGTGTAAGTAATGGTTTGAGTTGAACTCACCGCGCTGCCGCTTGGTGCAGAGCCATCACTCAGATTCGTTTCTGACAAGTTCACTGTTGGCACATTATCAATGGTTGGAATATCACCATCGGTAATGGTCAGCGTAACTGTTGAGGTCAGCGCATCGTTATCCGAATCGCTAGACGTCACCACGATCGATTTCACGATGTCTTCGTTCAGCGTGTGGTCTAGATTACGATTAGGCTCAAAGCGCACTTCACCTTCAAGCGTGATAAACAACTCACCTTCTGTGAAACTAAACTGCTGCTCGCCAGTGTCATTTTGGTCCAGCGTTCGTAGTTGACCATCATAAGTGAATTGCGTCACCGTTGCGCCATCAGCGCTTTGATTTGGCATCACATCGAAAATGCTAGTTGTTACCGTGCCATCAGCAAGATTTGGTTCAACGATATCTAACGTACCGTCTTGCATAATTTGAACATCATCGCCGATAGTGACATTTAACGGAGACATCAGTGAATCATCGCCGTCACTGTCTACCGCATAAACAGGTAGGTCAAAGCTGAGGTCGTTATTGCCTCGGGCATCTTGGTGGTCTAATGCTTCGATGAGCGTGAACGTGTATTCGCCTAATGCCCCAGAATTAAAGCTTAATGTGAATACTGTAGTTTCTATGTTTGTGGCACTGGTCGTAAAACCAATATAGTCACCCGACCCTGCCGGATCTTCACGTAACTCAACGGATAGACCGTTCGATTTAAGATCATCGTTAGTATTGAACTCTGTTAGCTCAATACGGAAACGAACCACATCATCACTTTGGTTGGTGAACGTGATGGTTTGAGTGGAGCTTACCGCGCTGCCACTTGGCGCAGAGCCATCAGTCAGATTCGTTTCAGAGAGGGTAACGCTTGGAATAACATCAATCGTAGGGTTATCACCATCCGTAATCGTCAGGGTTATGGTTGATGTCAGAGAATCATTATCAAAATCACTTGAAGTCACGACAATCGACTTCACGATGTCTTCGCTAACTGAATGGTCTAGGTCGCGGTTCGGCTCAAAGCGCACTTCACCTTCAAGGGTAATAAACAGTTCACCCTCTGTGAAGCTGAACTGCTGTTCGCCTGAAATACTTTGGTCCAGTGTGTTTACGACACCGTCATAAGTGAACTGAGTGATCGTCGCACCATCGGCACTCTGATTTGGCATCACATCAATGGTATTGGTTGTGATTGTTCCATCAGCCAGATTTGGTTCAACGATATCTAATGTGCCATCTTGCATTATTTGGACATCATCACCGATGGTCACATTAAGCTGAGACACCAGTGAATCGTCGCCATCACTATCAACCGCATAAACAGGCAGTTCGAAGCTCAGATCGTTATTATATAAACCATCCACATGGTCTAGCGCTTCAAGTAAGGTAAAGGTATATTCACCTAACGTACCCGTAGAAAAGGCAATCGTGAAAACTGGAACTTCAGTGTTCAAACTATCGGTAATAAAGCCGATGTAAGTACCCGGGTTAGCAGAGTCTTCTTTTATCTCGACCGCAAAGCCATTAGACGTCAGAGCTCCACCTACATTGAACTCGGTTGGCTCAATACGGAAACTCGCCACATCATCACTTTGATTAGTGAAAGTAATCGTCTCAGTTTGGCTTACTGCACTGCCGCTAGGCGCAGAGCCGTCACTTAAGTTAGTTTCCGAAAGTGTAACGCTTGGCACTGCATCAATGGTTGGGATATCACCATCGGTGATGGTCAGCGTCACTGTGGAGGTCAGTACGTCATTGTCTGAATCGCTTGAGGTCACCACTATCGATTTGACGATATCTTCGTTAACCGTGTGGTCTAGATTACGGTTTGGCTCAAAGCGCACGTCACCTTGAAGAGTGATGAACAACTCACCTTCTGAGAAGCTAAATTGCTGCTCACCATTGTCAGTTTGATCCAGCGTTCGAACTTGACCATCATAAGTAAACTGAGTGATCGTCGCGCCGTCAGCGCTTTGCTCAGGCATCACATCGATGGTGTTGGTTGTGATTGTGCCGTCTGCAATATTTGGTTCCGTGATATCTAACGTACCACCTTGCATGATTTGAACATCATCACCGATGGTTACATTTAACTGAGAAACCAGTGAATCATCGCCATCGCTATCAACTGCATAAACCGGCAAATCAAAGCTCAGATCATTATTTGCAAGGCCATCTACATGATCTACCGCTTCAATCAACGTAAAGGTATACTGGCCTAAATTGGTATCCGAGAAACTAATCGTGAACACGTTGGTTTCAACGTTCGAACCATCAGTAACATAACCGATGTAGCCGCCCGGCGTGGCTGGATCGGCTTTCAGTTCGACTGCCAATCCATTTGATGTGAGAGCGCCACCAACATTGAATTCGGTTGGTTCAATACGGAAGCTGGTCACATCATCGCTTTGAGTGGTGTAAGTAATAGTTTGAGTTGAGCTCACCGCACTGCCGCTTGGTGCAGAGCCATCACTCAGATTCGTTTCCGACAAAGTCACTGTTGGCACATTATCAATGGCTGGGATATCACCATCGGTAATGGTCAGCGTTACTGTGGAAGTCACCACATCGTTATCGGAATCGCTAGACGTCACCACGATTGATTTCACGATGTCTTCGTTCAATGTGTGGTTTAGATTGCGATTGGGCTCAAAACGGACTTCACCTTGAAGCGTGATAAACAACTCACCTTCCGTGAAGCTGAACTGTTGTTCGCCATTGTCATTTTGGTCAAGCGTTCGAAGCTGGCCGTCATAAGTAAATTGCGTCACCGTTACGCCATCAGCACTTTGATTCGGCATCACATCGAAAATGCTAGTTGTTACCGTGCCATCAGCAAGATTTGGTTCAACGATATCTAACGTACCGTCTTGCATAATTTGAACATCATCGCCGATGGTCACACTTAACGAAGACATCAGTGAATCATCGCCATCACTGTCTACCGCATAAACAGGTAAATCAAAGCTAAGCTCGTTGTTGCCACGGGCATCTTGGTGGTCTAACGCTTCGATGAGCGTGAACGTGTATTCGCCTAATGCCCCAGAATTAAAGCTTAATGTGAATACTGTAGTTTCTATGTTTGTGGCACTGGTCGTAAAACCAATATAGTCACCCGACCCTACCGGGTCTTCACGTAACTCAACGGCTAGACCGTTCGATTTAAGATCATCGTTAGTATTAAATTCCGTTGGCTCAATACGGAAACGAACCACATCATCACTTTGATTGGTAAAAGTAATGGTTTGAGTGGAGCTTACCGCGCTGCCACTTGGCGATGAGCCATCAATTAAATCAGCTTCTTCAAGTAAGACGCTCGGCACCGTATTAATAATCGGATTGTCACCATCAGTAATGGTCAGCGTAATGGTTGAAGTCACCGGATCGTTATCGAAGTCACTTGAAGTTACGACAATCGACTTCACGATGTCTTCGCTCGCCGAGTGGTCTAGATCGCGGTTCGGCTCAAAACGTACTTCACCTTCAAGGGTAATAAACAGTTCACCCTCTGTGAAGCTAAATTGCTGTTCGCCTGAAATACTTTGGTCCAGTGTGTTTACAACACCGTCATAAGTGAACTGAGTGATCGTCGCACCATCGGCACTCTGATTTGGCATCACATCAATGGTATTGGTTGTGATTGTTCCATCAGCCAGATTTGGTTCAACGATATCTAATGTGCCATCTTGCATTATTTGGACATCATCACCGATGGTCACATTAAGCTGAGACACCAGTGAATCGTCGCCATCACTATCAACCGCATAAACAGGCAGTTCGAAGCTCAGATCGTTATTATCTAAACCATCCACATGGTCTAACGCTTCAAGTAAAGTAAAGCTGTATTCACCAAGTGTGGTGGTCGAGAAACTAATGGCGAACACTGGGATTTCAGTATTCGAACCATCGGTTATAAAACCGATATAAGTACCCGGATTAGCAGAATCCTCTTTTATCTCAACCGCAAACCCATTGGACGTCAGAGCTCCACCTACATTGAACTCGGTTGGTTCAATACGGAAACTCGCCACATCATCACTGCCTGCAGTAAAGGTAATCGTTTCAGTAGCGCTCACTGCACTTCCGCTTGGTGCAGAACCATCGGCAACATCTGTTTCAGATAAAGTAACAGGTGGAATCAGATCTATGGCTGGGTTCTGACCATCGGTAATGCTTAGTTCAAGTGATGATGTATCAATATCGCCATCACCATCTTCAGCTAAAAATGAAAACTGTTTGACGATAGTTTCGCTGCTTGAGTGGTCGATATCACGAGCGACTTCAAAACTGAAATCACCATTCAACGAGATAGTGACCACACCCTCAGTAAAACTGAAAGTTTGAGTAGCATCGGGGAGCAGGCTTTGATCTAGCGAGTAATCAACACCATCATAGTTAAACGATTGAATTGTAGATCCATCTGCGCCTTCGAAACTGAACAGGTTATACGAAACAATGGTATCACCCGCTAAAGTGGGTTCCGTTACTGACTCAACCTTATCAATGAGTTCAACGACATCGTCTTTAACATTGACGAGAATCTCAGCAGCTTCTGGGGTGTTCGAACCTCCAGACAGTGCAGAGCGGTCACCATCCGCATCAACGGCATAAATTGGCAATGCAAAGGTTAGCAGCACATCTTCAGCACCTTGGTGAGATAGCTCTTCGTATAGAGTGAATTCATAGTTCCCCAATGACGGGCTATCCACTTTAACGTCAAAGACTGTAATTCTAGAACCATTGACCTCAACATAGCCTTCGTAAGTTCTTACACCGTTAGTTTGATCAATAAGCTCGAGCAGTACGGCTTCGCCATTAGAAGTTAAAGAACCATCAGTATTAAACTCCGTCGGCTCAAGCTCATAATGGTCGATGATATCACTGTCAAAAATATCCGCAGTAACACTACCACTTCCAGATACTGTCGCAGTCCCCTCTTGTGAGCCACCAACGACTCCCGACTCATCGACATCAATACTGTCAATATTAGTAATAACGGGACTGTCGCCATCAGTAATCGCAATGTTGATAATATTCTGTATGACATCTTGGTCAAAATCAGTAACGGTTATCGGCAAAGCAAACGAGAGAGTATCACTACCAACTTCCTCTATCGGTTTAAACTGCTCGAATTTATAGGTGCCATCGGTATCAAGCGAGATAGTGAGAACAACCTCACCTCGGCCTTGGATGGACAGAGTAATCGTTGTCCCATCATCAGAAAGTCTGGCGAGCGTGTTTTGATTATCACTGAGCAACCCATCAAACTGCTCCAGTGCACTTGCATCAAATACGGCTGATTGAAGGTTATCACTACCAATATTTGAGAAAGCTCCTTCGATTGCAGTGCTGCTAGTTTCAACGTTAGTGATATTTACACTTTCAACAGACGGATCTATCCCATCAAACACTGAAACTTGTGCGTTGACGAGTGTTGCTAGCGGATTCCCAGCGCTGTCTTCACCTTGAATATCGAAGGCGATATCAATTTGGTCGCCAGTGTAGGAAACCTGGCCACCGCCAACAGACGGTACGTGATCAATCGGCTGAGAAATCGTTGTGATTAAAGAAAGCTCAATGTTATTGCCAACACTGACGGCTTCAATGTCGATACGTAATACTTCGTCAGAACCTTGCACACCAACGATAGAATTGGTCACCGCGTCATACGTGAAGGTGACGGGCTGACCGCTTGAGGTAATGTCGCTATTAAGTTCACTAAGTAGTGACGCGAGGGATAACGTTTCTGGGGTAAAAGAATCAGGTGCGAGCGCTAAACTGCCGGCAATTATCGTCTCTGTAGATGTAATAGACTGGGGATAGGTATTATCAGAAATGGAACCTTCAGTGAGCACTCCACTGATTGATTGACCGCCAGATGAGCGGGTTATCGATCGGAACTCTTCGCGAGGTTCTTCTGTAACTTCGTCGTCTAGCCCTGTGGTTTCAAAAAAAGTTGTCGGTTGAGTTTGCGTATAGTTGTAATCTATGGTCACGAAGCCAGCATTTGCAGAACCCAGCCCGCCACCAGCCGCCGTTGCCTCTAATATTTGAGTTGGGTCGGCACCACCTAAAATTGCGTCTTGGATAGCAGCAAGGTCATCGTCGGTAAAGGTTCCGGCGTCCGCTTGCTCTGAATCGAAATTAACCTCACCGGCAATTGGTACCTCTGCCCACGCAACATTATTATCAACACAACCGACACAATTCTCGCCAACTGGAATAGCAGCGTTTTGAACACCTAATAGAACTTCCGATCCGTTCGAAGTAATAACGATCTCATTTGCACGGATAGTATCGCCAACTGAAACCTTTCTTGCACTGCCGTCAGGCTTAACTACGACAACATCACCACTCATAGCTTCAACTACTGCAGCCTGGCGCGAAACTTCAATATCCATACATCCCCCGTTGTCACAAAGCACTGTTCTTCAGAGCTGTGAAAATTATTTGTAATAGCAATTTCAGGTTTTAATCAAACTCATACTTAGCTCTTTTCAATGACAATTCGTTCTTATGTCCAAACCACCCTTGGAGAGATGTATTTCACCTGTTTTATTATAGTTTACTTACTCTTAAGCCTAGTCTTCCCCATAAAAAATGCCATGTCTGTGCTAAGAGACGTCTTTTCTAATATTTAAGCTTTCTTTGAAAGCTTAAAAAGACTAGCTAAAAGTTAGTAGGATGCCGATTAATATACAAGTGATTTCACAATGTAATTGCACCTTTTCATTTTATAAATATATACAGTAATCAAATTGATAAATCATTAACGAATACAGGGTATTAGTTGAGGTGAGCTATCCATCGTTAGTAAAGCGAGGTAAGTCCCAGCTTTGAGACATTACTCAAGATCAAGGTGATGAATTTTCGCTCAAAAGCCATGCTATAGCTTGTATGTTACGTAGCTATCGGCACATTAGTTCACGGAAACGGCAAGACGATTTTCACAGCCCTAAACCTTTGATTTTAGTTCTCTTAAAAACAAAAGCCCATCAGGTTCAACCTGATGGGCTTCTGAATAAATAGGTGACACGTTCGGTTAGCTAACAAATACAACTAACCACTAGTGTCATTTTGTTAAGCGGCTCGCCGTCCAAACGTAAAGCAGCTCGAGAGCAATCGTCGCACCAGCTAATGCTGTAATCTCGCTTTGGTCATACGCTGGAGAAACTTCTACAACGTCCATACCAACCATATTGATGCCTTGCAGGCCTCGGATGATTTTCAAAACTTTATCTGAATTCAAACCGCCGCATACCGGAGTACCTGTACCTGGGGCAAAAGCAGGATCCAGACAATCGATATCAAACGTTAGGTAAACTGGCTTATCACCGACAATGCCTTTCACTTGAGCAATGATCTCGTCCACGCTCATGTCGTTCGCTTGCATCGCGTTAATAACGTTAAAGCCGTGGCCTTCCTGCTTGTACTCTGTACGAATACCAATTTGCACTGAATGTTCAGGCGAAATTAAACCTTCATTTGGCGCATGGTAGAACATAGTGCCGTGATCGTAACGACTGCCCTGACTGTAAGTGTCAGTGTGCGCGTCGAAGTGAATCAAAGCCATCTCACCGTACTTCTTGCCGTATGCTCTAAGTAAAGGCAGTGTAATGAAGTGATCGCCACCTAAACCTAACAGAGTTTTACCACTGCTTAGAATCGCATCAGCCGCCGCTTCCAAACGTTGAGTTAGGTCTTCTGCATCACCACAATCAAACACAAGGTCGCCAGCATCAATCACTGAAGTATGTTCAAATACATTGAAGTCCCAAGGGAATTTTTTGCCTTCCCACGCCAAGTTCACCGACGCACGACGAATCGCATCAGGCCCCATACGAGCCCCCGGTCGACCCGACGTAGCCATATCTAACGGCGCGCCCAGCACAACCACATCAGCATCATTGTCGATTGGATTTTGCACCAATGGACGACGCATAAACGTCATTGCATTGGAGTACAGCGAGTAATCTGGTTTAGTAAATAGATCGTTCATTAAAAATCCTCAAGATAGGTGTAACCCATCAAGCCTTGCTCTAACTCTTCAAGTACGCTTTGTTGCTCTTGATCTGGTACTTTCGCCGTGACCAAATCTTTGTAGTTCTGACGAATCAGATCCGTATCGATGTGAACATAACGCATCATGTCTTCAACCGTATCGCCTTCATTGATGTAGTCGATATTCGCTTGACCACTTTCATCAACATTCACCACGACACTGTGGGTATCACCAAATAGGTTATGCATATCACCCAAGATCTCTTGGTATGCGCCTACTAAGAAAAAGCCCATCAGGTATGGTTCATCTGGGTTCCATGCAGGAACTGGCAGAGTCGTTTCAATACCTTGACCGTCAACGTACTGATCAATCGTACCGTCAGAATCACAGGTGATATCCAATACAACAGCGCGTCGCTCGTCCGCATTATCCAAACCACTTAGAGGCAACACAGGGAATACCTGATCGATACCCCAAGCATCTGGCAACGATTGGAACAACGAGAAGTTAACAAAGAACTTGTCGGCTAAACGCTCGCTCAGCTCATCCAAAATAGGACGGTGGTAACGGTTCTTAGTGCTCATACGAGAGCTAAGTTCGTAGTTAATACGCAAAGACATCTGCTCTGCCCAAGCACGGTGCTGAAGATTCAGCATGCCTGTTGCAAACTGGTTGTGCGCTTCTGCGATATCACTCTGAGTGTCGTTATAGATCTCGATCAACGCTCGGTCATCGTTGCCTGCATCTAGTTCTAAGAAATTCTTCCACATGTTGTGTAGCAACATTGGTGCGTCAGCTTCTGGAGCCGCCATATCTTCCGGAAAATAGCTTTCTGTACCGATCACATTAGTCACAAGCACAGCGTGATGCGCAGTCAACGAACGACCAGATTCCGAAATAATCACAGGTTGTGGCTGATTGTAGAGCTTACAAATGTCCCCGACTGTCATCACAATGTTTCGAGCGTACTCAAGCAAGCCGTAGTTCATTGAGTTTGAAGACTGGCTGCGTGTGCCGTCGTAATCAACCGCCAAACCGCCACCCACATCGAGGTACTTCAATTGAGCCCCGATATCGCGCAGTTCACAATAGAAACGCGCCGCTTCACTCACGCCATTTCGCACATCACGAATATTGGCCATTTGTGAGCCAAGATGGAAATGCACTAACTCGAGAACATCGAGTTGGTCTTCTGCTTTTAAACGTTCAATAACGGTCAATACTTGTGATGCAGACAATCCAAACTTCGACTTTTCGCCACCACTTGCTTGCCATTTACCTGCACCTTGAGAAGCAAGACGAATACGCAAACCTAAACGAGGTTTCACGCCAAGCGCTTTCGCTTCAGAAAGAACAAGATCAAGTTCTGATAGCTTCTCTAGAACGATAAATACTTTATGACCTAGCTTTTCGCCAATCAGCGCAAGACGGATGTATTCTCTGTCTTTGTAACCATTACACACAATCACCGAGCTCGCTTTTTGAGCCAGCGCCAATACCGCTAATAGTTCAGGCTTGCTACCCGCTTCTAGGCCCAATTGCTTCTGCTCTAATTGAGCTTGGCTCGCTAAGATCTCATCAACCACTTCTTTCTGCTGGTTCACTTTAATCGGGTAAACAAGCAGGTAACGGTTGTCGTACTGATATTCGTCGATCGCTTGGTTAAATGCGTTACAGATATTGTGCACACGTTGATGCACTATTTGAGGAAAACGCACAAGAGCAGGCAAACCAATATTTCGCTGCTCTAACTGTTTTACGATCTGACTAAGCGGAACTTGATGATCGGTTTCGCTCGGTGAAACATACACCTCGCCGTTATCATCAATTCCATAAAAACCTTGGCTCCAGTGCTTTACATTATACTCAGCACGGATGCGTTCCAAATTAACCGAATTTTCCAATTCTAGAGACCTCACACTATAGGGCCATCGACAGAAGATACCTCTTTGGAATAGCGAGGTATAACCCAACAAAAAACGCTCAAAAACGATTTGTTGGCTGCATTAACCGATATTATTAAGAGTGAGTCCAACCATTGATATTTGTGGTTACGATTACATTTTTTTATCGACGATCCGACTTAAAGTGACAAGTAAGGAATTACAAGGTTTTAGGCTAGAAAACAGGCTGAAATGCATCACAACTCAAGCACTTTCCCACAAAAATTTAGGTGCAAAAAATGCTAGTTATACATCAAGTTTTTCGAAAAATAAGTGAGGTTAAGTCAAGGTCATGACAAATATCAGCACTTCTCAGTCAGAGCTCCCATTATCACCAGCACTGCATATACCCTATGATTCTGTACCCATTAGTACCTCGTTTTTCCAACTAAAAACCGCTCGCTTCAACGTTGTGACCGCTCAAATATTGAGCTTTTTCCGTTCATCTCTTGTAAACGTCGAAATCTTCGCGTAGATTTAACTGACCAACCAATCGGTCAGCTTTCGAATTTAGGAGATACTATGAGCCATAATCTAGACTTTGAACCAAACCCGTCGAGCATTAACGACATGGATCAGATCTTCAACCGACAAAAAGATCACTACCGCAATAATGTTAATCCTACGCTTGAGCAGAGAAGAAAAAATCTCTCCACCTTAAAAGCATTACTAATACGCAACCAAGAGCAATTGATTAACGCAGTGTCTGAAGATTATGGTCATCGCGCAAAACACGATAGCTTGATCGCTGATATTACCCCTTCTCTTCACCAAATTAATTACAGTGATAAGAATCTTAAGAAATGGTTAAAGCCATCGCGCCGTAAAGCAGGTTTGATGCTAACACCGGCTAAGATAACTGTGCATTATCAACCTGTTGGCGTTATCGGCATCATTGTGCCTTGGAACTTTCCTGTCATGCTCTCTTTAGGGCCTCTGATCACGGCGTTAGCGGCGGGTAACACTGCGATGCTCAAGATGTCTGAGTTTACTCCTGCGACCAACCGTGTTTTAAAAGCCATGCTGGCTGAAGGCTTTAATGAAGATCAGGTCGCAATTATCGAAGGCGAAGCTGACGTTTCTGCTAAATTTAGCCAACTGCCGTTTGACCATATCCTATTTACCGGCTCGACCTCTGTGGGTAAGCACGTAATGAGAGCGGCAGCCGACAACTTAACGCCTGTCACTTTGGAATTAGGCGGCAAGTCTCCAACGATTATCGCCCCTGACTTTGATGTGGCTGACGCTGTTGAACGCATCCTGTTTGCAAAAAGCTTAAACGCAGGTCAGATTTGTGTAGCTCCCGATTACATCCTATTACCACGAGAAAAAGTCGATGCATTCATTACGGCTTATAAGCGTTACTTCCACAAGCTATATAAAGACGGTATCGAGAGCAAAGATTTAACCTCAGTGATCGATATGCGCCAATACAATCGTTTGAAGGGTGTAATTGCAGATGCTCAATCTAAAGGCGCGGTTATTCACACGGTAACCGAGCAAGCACAGGACGATGTGAACCACAGAATGACGCCACACCTTCTAACAGAAGTGAACGAAGATATGATCGCAATGCAAGAAGAGTTGTTTGGCCCTGTTCTGCCTATCGTGCCTTATGATTCTATTGAAGAAGCGATTAACTACATCACAACCAGAGAACGTCCACTTGCTCTGTACCTGATGAGTCATGATAAACAGATCCAAGATCAGTTCTTATCGAACACGCATTCTGGCGGTGTTTGTATTAACGACTCTCTAGTACACGTGGCTGCAGAAGATGCGCCGTTCGGTGGCATTGGCCCTTCAGGCATGGGACACTACCACGGCATTGAAGGCTTCAAGACCTTTAGCCATGCCAAAACCGTTCTAAGTAGAGGAAAAATTAACTTCACCAAGTTAATGCACCCTCCTTACAACAACCCAATTAAAAAGCTTCTGTTCAAAGTACTTAATAGATGATTACGAAAAGACAAAAAATCTTAGATGCAGCGCTCCTTCTCTTCTCTCAACAAGGGTTAGAGGGCACATCTACCGGACAAATAGCGAAAACAGCCGGTGTAGCGAAAGCAACGCTGTTTCACCACTTCGAAAACAAATCTCTATTGATAGACGAATTGTTTCGCGATTTGAAGCTAGAACTGTTCTCGACCCTTCAACCACACACAGGTATAGCAGAACAAGATCGCTACCAAGCCTTTAAGTTCATGTGGATAACAGGGATTGAATGGGCACTAGAGAATCCAGTTGCGATGAAGTTCTTCACCAATGTTCATTTCGACCCAACGACTCAAACTCGAGAAGTCATTGTTTCACAGATGTTCGCATCGTTAGACGAGATCATTTTGAAAGGACAAGAAGACGGTGAATTGATGTCATTAAACATTGATCTTGTTAGGCACTTCATCCATAGCCACTTTTTGATTTGTGCAAACTGGCTCATTGAGCAGAGCGAATCTCCGCCAGAGAAAACATCGAAGTACATCAACGATAGCTTTGATATGTGTTGGCGAGCCGTTGGTGGGCAAATACAATAGCCCTTCTGATCTCTAGATACTCCGCTATCAAGTAATTAAAGCGTCACCAAATTAATTAAAGCGCCACACAGGCGCTTTAATTATTTGGATACATTTTAATCACGTCACCATATTGACCCAGAGTACGTTCTTTCAGTAACATCACCCCATCATTTCAAAAGAGAATAACGCCATAATGAAGTACTAACATCCTGACATCCGATTTATTTTTATAAAAATCATTTGGACACTCGGGGGTTAGTGGGCGTTACTTCGTCACCTATTTCTTGAAAAATCAAGCTATTGAAGAGCCGTCGATTTAAGGCCAACCTCTTTAAGATCAGTATCTTGAATAAAGAGAACATTTCAGCAAGATAATCTCTATCTTTTGCTGTCATCCTACTTAAGTAACGTCTTTGGCGATCTAGACATAGAATCCCACGTAGGAGTCTATCCAGAAAAGCGCCTCACCCCTTTTACTCGTTTACACGTAAAGGGAGGTATTTACATGCCTATTATATTAGCCAACAATCTCTCATTCCAGCTTGATACTGGTGAATGGTTATTCAAAGACATCACCTTTAATTTGAGCACTCGCCTCACCGGCCTAGTCGGCAGAAATGGAGCTGGGAAGTCACTACTGCTTTCGTTACTGCTCGGGCAAATACAGCCAACATCAGGCAATGTTTCGCGCCAAGGTTCGATTGGTTTTTACTCTCAGTTGCCATCAGCGCTACTGGATACAAACATCACCATCGCTGACTTCTTGGGGATCACCAAAAAGTTAGGCGCATTACACGCCATAGAACAAGGTAGCTGCGAAATTCAGCACTTCAATATCATTGGCGATGATTGGGATTTAGTCGCCCGTACTAAGCAGCTTCTCGCTACATTGAAAATAATTAGTGATTTGAACACGCTTTGTTGCTCTCTGAGTGGCGGGCAACTCGCCCTGTTACAGCTTCATCAATTATTCACATCAAACCACGAGATACTAATTCTCGATGAGCCTTCAAACCACTTGGACAGTGACGGTCGCAACTGGGTACTCGAACAATGCCAGTTGTTTGCAGGCAAAGTACTTATTGTTAGCCATGATCGAAGCTTATTAAAACATATGGAGGGGATCTACCACTTAAGCAGCTTGGGCCTACGTTTCTATAAAGGAAATTACGACGATTACTACAAACAAATTTCTAGCCAAAGCGAAGCGCTAGACAAGCAGATCGCGCATCATCAATCGGAGAAAAAGCGACTCGAGCGCCAAGCTCAGACTAACAAGGAAAAAGCACAACAACGTGAGTCTCAGGGTAACCGACTAAGAAAGTCAGGTAGTCAATCCAAGATATTATTGGATGCAATGAAAGATAAAGCAGGTCAAAGCCAAGCCGCACTGGCGACAAACCAAAGGAACCTCATTGACCAAAACCAACATAAACTTCAGTCGCTTAAAGGGCAGAAGGAGCGGTTAAAACCGCAAACTTTGTATCTGCAGCAGAGCAATATCAGTAAAAAGAGTTCTTTGTTAACCGTTGAAAACTGCCGCCTTGTTTACGGCTCTGGTGCACCAATTAGTTTCTCTCTATCGCAAGGGGAACGGTCTTCTTTAACCGGTGCTAATGGGTGTGGAAAGTCGACGCTGTTAAAGGCCATTCATGGGCAACACTCGAACTATACAGGCTACATTAAACGCTTAGGAACCACAGTATACTTGGATCAACACTTTGGACTGCTGGACACCAACGATACCATGTTCGATTGCCTGGTGACACATAGCTGCGGCATGACAGAAAGTGACGCACGCACCTTGTTAGCTGGCATCGGGTTTAGGCGAGACTCCGTATACCGAAAAGTGGCACATTTAAGTGGTGGTGAAAAAATGAAGCTGGCGATGTTGATCGTTAGCCACAAGCAAGACTCCCCGCTTCTATTACTCGATGAACCGGACAACCACCTAGACATCGACTCAAAGCAAATATTGGCGTCCGCTTTACGTGAATACCAAGGCGCATTTATCTTGGTGAGTCATGACAGCGACTTTGTTGAGGAGGTCGGTGTCAGCCAAAACCATATACGACTTTAACCTTCGTAAATTCGTTCACTTAGTTTAGTTAAGCGAGCATCGTTCCGGTGCTCGCCTTTCTTGATTGAGACAAGTAAACTACGCGCCTCGAACATCTATTCATAAGGCTAAGGTTTGCATACTCTAGAACAATTAAAATCAGGGCAACTAAACGGTATTAAGCGCTTACAACTGTCAGAAGGCCTCACCGAGTTTCCTTTAGAAATCATCGAGCTTGCAGATTCTCTTGAGATCCTAGACCTTTCAGGCAATCAGCTGTCAGATCTACCAGAAGAGTTATCACAGCTGACTAACCTGCGTATTATCTTCGCGTCGAATAACCTGTTCACGCACCTGCCTGATGTTCTGGGGTCACTTCCTAAGCTCGAAATGGTTGGCTTCAAAACCAACCAAATCAAAATCGTTAGCGAGCAGTCTCTGCCGATTCAACTACGTTGGTTAATCCTGACCGACAATGAGATCGAGGTTCTGCCTAGCTCGCTAGGTGAAAGACCGCGACTACAGAAACTGGCATTGGCAGGCAACAAGATTCGCGTTTTACCAGAAAGCATGGAAAACCTATCAAACCTTGAACTGGTTCGTCTGTCTGCAAACCAACTGACTGAATTCCCAGAGTTCCTTATCAAGCTACCAAAACTGGCTTGGTTAGCGTTTTCGGGTAACCCGTTTTGCAAACATCCGAGCAGCTTAGATAGCGTGCCTGCCGTAAGCTCGCAATGCTACTCACTCAATCAAGTGCTGGGCCAAGGTGCGTCTGGTGTGATTTCTCATGCTAACTGGTTAAATGGTGACTTTAATTTCCCACAAGAAGTGGCGGTTAAAGTATTCAAAGGCGAAGTAACAAGCGACGGTTACCCACACGATGAACTCGAAGCGTGCCTTCAAGCTGGTCATCATAGCAATCTAGTGAAGTCTATCGCTCAAGTTGATGAAGAGAACTACCTAGCATTGGTGATGGAGCTTATCCCGAGCAACTACTACAACCTAGGTTTGCCGCCTACTCTTGAAAGCTGCACTCGCGATACGTTCAACGAAGGCTTCGAGCTTTCAATTGCTCAGATCAATAGTATTACAGAACAGATGATTGATGTGTTTGAACACCTTCATACCAATAAAGTTTGTCATGGTGATCTATACGCACACAACACTTTAGTTAACGAGCAAGGTCAGATGATCTTTGGTGACTTCGGAGCGGCAACTATCTACGGTTATCTGACTGAAGAGCAGCAACAAGGCATTCGTCGAATTGAAGCGCGTGCACTGAAGTACTTTATTGAAGACCTATTGACGGTATGTGCAAAACAAGATCAAGGCAACGAGCTTTATACTCGATTGGCGAACTTCGAAGCTTAATAACTTAATAACTTAATAACTTAATAACTTAATAACTTAATAACTTAATAACTTAAACTACTCAGTCGAATTGAAAACAACAAAGCCAACATCACTGTTGGCTTTTTCATATGTTCATAAAACGAATCATCGCTAAACGTTTAGCGTTCAACTTGAACCAGCTTCAAGTAAGAATGCAACTCACCGTTCTTATACTCAACCGCAGAGTGGATATTAAGGTCAGCGCGAGCCACAACAGCAAACTGGTAGTGGTTCTCACCCTTCAGAATCTCGACGTGTAACAAACCGTCTCTTAACTGCCAATGACCTTGGGTTTCAAATCGGTCAAACAAACGATATTCCGTTAAACTACCATCAAAATGAAAGTGCACCTCAGTAATGTACCCTGCTGGACAACTTTTTACCCAAGTCTGCCCTAAGACATCTTCTTCAACAAAGTTTCTTTTGCTCTCGCACCACTTTAAATAATCGGCACTCTCGCTCAAATCACTATCTAAGTCATGCTTAGCCAGTAACGTCTGGTCTTGTTGTTCGCGACAGTAAAGCTGAAGCAGTGTCTGCTGGTTATTACTCATCAATCGCCATCCCTAGCTAGTCAATCCAATCCAACAAGGCTTAAGCTACCAACTCGTAAGAGACTACGTACAGCTGAGAAATGCCTGGGTAGATATCTTGAATCACATCTTTCAGTACTTGCAGCGTCATATTCTCTTGCTGAGCATGGAACTCACCTAAGTCATCAAACAGAATTGGTTCAACGCTAACAATCTTAAGATTACAGAATACACGTCCCTGCTCTAGCGTTGATACTTCCACAACGCTACCTGGTTGGTAGTCGCGCTCAGATTCATCGCGAATAGTAATTGTCTTCTTGCCAGAAAGGATATCGGCTTCAAAACGTTCGAAGAACGTCATAGTGGTAGGTGCGCTCATTTATTCGGTCGCTTAACATTAAAGAATAGGTAGATGTTTATATACCAGAATGCCTGTTCAAGCGAATAAAAATTAGATGCGGAAGTTCATCTCGTCATTCCCAAGACTGACGAAGGAAGGAGTTGGGAGTCTTTAAAAGTCAAATTAGAAGCAATAAAAAAGGAGAACCGAAGTTCTCCTTTTCTTAAACCTTTAAGCTAACTCTAAATTATAGAGATGCTTTCGCTTTTTCAACTAGAACAGCAAATGCTGCTTTGTCGAATACTGCGATGTCAGCAAGAATCTTACGGTCGATCTCGATAGATGCTTTCTTAAGGCCATTGATGAAACGGCTGTAAGATAGACCATTTTGACGAGATGCCGCGTTGATACGTGCAATCCAAAGTTGACGGAATTGACGTTTCTTGTTGCGACGGTCACGGTAAGCGTATTGACCAGCTTTGGTAACTGCTTGGAAAGCTACGCGGTAAACACGTGAACGTGCTCCGTAGTAACCTTTAGCTTGTTTTAGAACTTTCTTATGACGTGCACGAGCTTGTACACCACGTTTTACGCGAGGCATTATGCTTCTCCTAAACTAAACGAATTTATAAACTAAAAAGAATTAAGCGTATGGCATCATACGTAGAACTTGAGCAACTTCACATTTAGGAAGGATCGAGTTCGGACGAAGCTGACGCTTGTTCTTAGTAGTACGCTTAGTCAGGATGTGACGTTTACCAGCGTGCTTAAACTTAATACCACCAGCAGTTTTCTGGAAACGCTTAGCAGCACCTTTGTTGGTTTTCATCTTAGGCATGATGAATAACTCCGCATTGTTGAGTTGTTAATAACATAGTAATTAGGGCGAATAAAACCCCGCAACCTGAGGCTGCAGGGTTTAATTACTTGCAAAGCCGTTAATTACTTCTTTTTAGGGGCCAACACCATGATCATCTGGCGACCTTCAATTCTCGTTGGGAAAGATTCGACAACTGCAAATTCTTCAGTATCTACTTTCAAACGATTAAGAACGTCAACACCGATTTCTTGGTGAGCCATTTCGCGGCCACGGAAGCGAATTGTTACCTTCACTTTGTTGCCGTCTTCAAGGAAACCAGTCAGGTTGCGTAGTTTTACCTGATAGTCTCCAATATCAGTTCCAGGTCGGAATTTAATTTCCTTGATCTGAACCTGCTTTTGCTTTTTCTTCTGCTCTTTCGCAGCTTTGCTCTTCTCGAAGAGGAACTTACCGTAGTCCATCACACGACAAACTGGCGGCTCGGCGTTAGGGCTGATCTCTACAAGATCCATACCAGCTTCATTTGCAGCTTCCATCGCTTCAGCGATTGTTACTACACCAACAGCTTCGCCGTCTGCGCCAGTTAGACGCACTTCACGAACGCCACGAATGTCACCGTTTAAACGGTGCTGGTTTTGTTTGGCCGGTTGTTGGCCACGTCTTCCGCCTTTAATAGCTATTCCTCCAGATTGAGCTTACGGCTTGAAACCTCGGCTTGGATGTATGAAATAAAGTCATCCACTTTAAATTTGCCAAGGTCCTTACCTTTACGTGTACGTACTGCAATTTCGCCGGCTTCCATTTCTTGGTCACCACACACAAGCATGAACGGTACACGTTTCAAAGTATGTTCGCGGATTTTAAAGCCAATCTTCTCATTTCTCAAGTCTGCTTTGACTCTAAATCCACTTTTTTGCAGTTTTTTCGCAATTTCTTGTACATATTCAGACTGTTTGTCTGTAATGCCCATAACAATTGCTTGTTCTGGCGCCAACCACGTTGGGAAGAAGCCCGCGTATTCTTCAATAAGAATACCGATGAAGCGTTCTAGTGAACCTAAAATCGCGCGGTGAATCATAACTGGCGTGTGACGCTCGTTATCTTCACCTACGTAAGTTGCACCTAAACGTTCTGGTAATGCAAAATCGAGCTGCACTGTACCACATTGCCATGCGCGGTCCAAACAATCATGCAAAGTAAATTCAATCTTAGGTCCGTAGAACGCACCCTCGCCTTCTTGAATCTCGTATGCAATGTCCATTGCCTCTAGCGCTTGCTTAAGGTCAGCCTCTGCACGGTCCCACATTTCGTCTGAACCTACACGCTGTTCTGGACGAGTAGATAGCTTAACAACAATACTTTCGAAGCCGAAAGTTGTGTAAGTATCGTAAACCATTTCAATACAAGCTTTAACTTCTTGTTGAACTTGGTCTTCAGTACAGAATACGTGAGCATCATCTTGAGTGAAGCCACGAACACGCATAATGCCGTGAAGTGCGCCAGACGGCTCGTTACGGTGACATGAGCCGAACTCAGCCATACGTAGCGGTAGATCACGGTAAGATTTCAAACCTTGGTTGAAGATTTGAACGTGACCAGGACAGTTCATTGGTTTGATAGCGTATTCACGGTTCTCTGAAGAAGTAGTAAACATCGCTTCAGCGTACTTATCCCAGTGACCAGAGCGTTCCCAAAGAACACGGTCCATCATTAATGGGCCTTTAACTTCTTGGTAATCGTACTCAGTCAGTTTTTGACGAATAAATACTTCTAGCTCACGGAAGATAGTCCAACCGTTGTGATGCCAGAACACCATGCCTGGTGCTTCTTGCTGCATGTGGAATAGATCTAAGTGCTTACCGATTTTACGGTGATCACGCTTAGCCGCTTCTTCTAGGCGCACTAGGTGAGCCTTAAGCGCTTTCTTATCGTGGAATGCAGTGCCGTAGATACGTTGAAGCATCTTGTTGTCACTGTTACCACGCCAGTAAGCACCCGCTACGTTAAGTAGCGTGAAGTGTTGGCAGAAGCCCATATGTGGAACGTGTGGACCACGACACATATCGATGTATTCTTCATGATGGTACAGGCCTGGACGATCGTCTTTAGAAACATTCTCATCCAAGATTTCGATTTTGTAAGTCTCGCCGCGAGCTTCGAATGCGTCACGCGCTTCCTGCCAGCTAACTTTCTTCTTAACAACCTGATATTTGGTCTTCGCTAGCTCTTTCATGCGCTTTTCAATCTTTTCTAGATCTTCTTGCGTTAGAGAGTGCTCAAGGTCGATATCGTAGTAGAAACCGTTATCGATGGTAGGACCGATCGCCATTTTCGCTTCTGGAAAAAGCTGCTTAATCGCGTGACCTAAAAGGTGAGCACAAGAGTGACGAACGATCTCAAGGCCATCAACTTCATCTTTAGCAGTGATGATTTCTAGGCTTGCATCGTTTTCGATAAGATCACAAGCATCAACACGCTCGCCGTCTACACGACCAGCAATGGTTGCTTTCGCAAGGCCAGGACCGATTGATAGGGCAACATCTAGAGTTGATACAGGGTTGTCAAATTGACGCTGACTACCGTCAGGAAGAGTAATAATTGGCATTATTTGTCCTTTACAGTGGTGTTGCACACCAAGCAACACATGAAAATGTTTAATATATGTTTTTCAACCAACAAGTATGTTGATCGGAGATATATGCATAATAAAGATACCCACATAGAAGCAAATACAGATGCCCCATTTGTGAGTAGCCGAACATTGTAACGAAATTATATGAAATGACAATGACAGAGAGAGCCTCTCGACTCTCCCATAGGCCCAATACATGAGATCTCATCGTGCTAACCAGCGGCTTCCCCTCTCCTTCAAGCCACCTTTAAAATCGAGCTGCCCTAATTTGTTGTTTCGTCTTATTTATTGCACCTTATGTATTCCGACTTAGACCCCACGAATTCGGTATTTAGAACTAAGCTATATAGAAGCAATGGAATGCGGATGAAATGCATATGGGAACACAGACTACTTTTATATCGTTCATACCAACTTTATCGTTAATAGTAGCCGCAGTTATGTATGCTCCCGCGACATCGGCCAACAAAAATTACGGCCCCTTAATCAGCTATACTCAAGCACCATTACAATCAATGCGTCATACCCCAACACTTCGCTCAGGCTTCCCACTCGAAGAGAATAAAATTGAAGTATTTGGCGCCTTAACCGCGGCCAGTATATGGGCCAATTCCCACGACTATCATTTAGACTATTACCAGAACCAACTTCAAACAGGATTGAAATGGCAACTAACGACTGCATGGCAAGTCGAGCTCAATTACCGTTGGCTATATGCTGCCAATAATCATCTCGATAAAATCACCATCAACTATCACGATCTATTTAGCATCGACCAAGCTGGCCGAGATCGTAAGGACAGACACCAATTTGATGTTTACGCGCCAGATCACGGCATCAATATTAGCGACTTCTCTGGCGACACTCTGACAAGTGCTTTCACGCTCTACACTCAATATCAGATCATAAATATAGAAAACCACGGCTTGTCTTTTGGCGTATCTCTGTATCACAACAATGTCAGCCACGGCGCCTTCGAAGG
Organism: Vibrio sp. OPT24; assembly: GCF_015163545.1. Classification (NCBI taxonomy): domain Bacteria; kingdom Pseudomonadati; phylum Pseudomonadota; class Gammaproteobacteria; order Vibrionales; family Vibrionaceae; genus Vibrio; species Vibrio sp. OPT24. Next base: position 513,912 of record NZ_JADDYI010000048.1, on the reverse strand, counting down.
AAGCAGCAACGAGCAAAGCGCTCAATTCAACTATGCATACCAGCTAGGCATCAATACCTTCTATACAAGCTTGGGGGTGGCGAATCAGTCCAGTCGAGAGGTGGAAAATAGCTTTTCACATAAGAAAACGACATGGTCATGGATGGGAGGCTATCAGCTTACGTTATTTGAAAACCATGAATTACACCTAGAGTATCGATGGTATGAAGGTGCAGAAGATGGCGACACAGAGTTTTCAGAAGCCGCGAATGAAATGATGCTTGGCTATCGTTATCTCATGCAACGTTCAGCTATCGAGATATCCATTATCGAGAACATCTTCAACATGGACAACTCAACCGATGTTGCCTTCCAATTGGCCTATCGTCATCAGTGGTAAACACGTTTCAGGTCGACAGAGTAAAATCAAAAAAGCCGAACGTTTGGGTTCGGCTTAGGGAGTCTATGTTGTCTCTATTAATAGAAAAAAGCGACTACTAACAGAAAGGGAACTACGCACTCATGATTCTTGATACAGCGTTGCGGATATCTGAGTCAGCCGCGTTTGCTGGTAAGCTGAATGAAATGTATTGGTCGCCACGGAAGCTCATTGAGCGGTCGATTTCTGCTAGGCAGTGAACCATTGAACCTTCAACGATGAATGACAGCTCGATCTCTTTTTTGTTCATGAAACCGCCACTGCGAAATTCAATCTCTTGATAACAGCCCGAACGAGAAGCAAAGCTGTTGCCTTTTAAGAAACCCTTCTCTACGTCTGCTTTCACCATGGCCATGCCCGATGCCTCAACACCTTGGATGATTTTAGCAACTGTTGGCAGTGGGTGTACGGAGATAAAGTCACGGTCTTTAGGGTCAATCGCGAAGCCAATATCTAGGTTAGTTTCTACCCACACATGGCATTGGTTCATTTGTGCGTTCAAGGCGGTGACTGGCGTTTCGTCATTTAACTTAAGACGGAATGGAACCAGTTTGGTTTCGCCCGGTTGGATAACGAAAGGTTCTACGGCTTGAATACGACCCAATGAAAAGGTTTCGTAGCTGGTGCTGTCTTCTGTTTCTACTTTAACTTCTGTGTTGAGAACCAAGTTGATCAGGTCAATTTGTTGCTCAACGTCGCCGCCAACAATGTGAACATTGCCAGACAACTCTCCACCTTGGAAAACTTCAATATTATCTAAGACGGTATCAACTTTTGCTGCACCGATGCCCAACGAAGCCTTTAATTTCTTAAACATATTATTTCCCTTTCTAATTATCTGATTTACGAATAGTTATTGCGTGACAATTTGCGACACTTACCTCACAGAATCAAGCAATTTGCCCCATCTATGTTGAATAACGTCACATTGCCCGAGGAAATGTTGAAATCGTGAAAAATTCCGTTACTCTATTTGTATAGTCAAATAAGGTTTCATTATGTCGAAAGCGCCGCTCTACCTTCAGATAAAACAGTTCATAGACGACAATATCACCAGTGGTCACTGGCCAGTGGGTTACCAGATAACCACAGAACTCGAACTCACAGAGCAGTTCAATGTGAGTCGAATGACGGTCAATAAAGCCATTCGAGATCTGGTGTCTGAAGGCAAGCTCATTAGGAAACCAAGGCTAGGTACTTTTGTTTGTGAACCAGATGAAAAAGCGCAGTCTCCCCTACTTGATATCAACAACATCGCGCAAGAGATCAAAGATCGAGGCCAAACGTATGCTAGTCAAGTTATCAAGCACAAGAGCATCAAGGCTGATGAAAGCACCGCCACACGGCTAGGTGTGATGATCAATGCCGAAGTATTCTATAGTGAAATCATTCACTTTGCTGACAACACACCGATTCAATTGGAAGCGCGCTGGGTGAACTCTCAAGCCACTCCAAAATATCTAGAGCAAGACTTTTCAACCTCGACACCCAATGAATACCTTTCAAAAAGCTGCCCGTTAAGTGCTATCGAGCACACAGTTGAAGCCATTATTCCAGACTTACAAATCAGAACGTCACTTAAGCTATCTGAATCAGAGCCTTGCCTTCTTTTGAATAGAAGAACATGGAGCAAAGAGCGCCTAATCAGCTTTGCATTGCTCTACCATCCTGGCTCTAAGTACAAATTAAGCTCCAAGATACTTCTAGATTAAAGAACATCATCCTGATCGCCGATCACATTTTTGCAACATCAACTTGATTCGGGTCAGCGTTTAGCCTATTTATTTGTATATACATTTAATGTTTAGCAAAGATCTAGGTGATTATGAATTTGATCCTCAAAAACGCACGAGTGGTCTCCATGAGTTCGGGAGCCGATGGTTATCAGCCTTCTTCCCCTCAAGATATCGTTATCGAAGACGGTAAGATCGTGTCCATATCTTGTTCAAACAAAAGCGCACTTGCTTCTGAATTAGAACAAGTAAGTGTTGATGGTTCTTTGGATTACGCCACCTATGACTGCAAAAACAAGCTAGTAACACCTGGGTTAATTGATTGCCATACTCATCTCGTATTTGCGGGTAATCGCGCCAACGAGTTTGAGCAGCGTTTGAATGGTGTGTCTTACACCGACATCGCCAAGCAAGGCGGTGGCATTCTAGCGACAGTCACTGCAACACGCGCAGCGCAAGAATCCGAACTGGTTGAAATGGCCTTGCCGAGACTTGATGGTCTGCTAAGAAGTGGCGTAACCAGCATCGAAGTAAAATCTGGCTATGGTTTAACACTTGAAGATGAGCTCAAAATGCTGCGTGCAGCCAAAGCGTTAGAGAATCATCGCCGTATTAAGATCACGACCACTCTCCTTGCTGCCCATGCTATTCCACCAGAATATAAAGAGAAACCGGACAGCTATATCGATCTGGTTTGCCAAGAGATCATTCCTAAAGCTGCAGAGCAAGGACTCGCCGATGCAGTTGACGTGTTCTGCGAATCTATCGGCTTCAATCTAGAACAAACCGAACGTGTATTTGCAGCAGCCCAAGAACACGGGCTCGCGATTAAAGGCCACACTGAACAACTTTCGAATATGGGTGGCAGTGCGCTTGCAGCAAAATACAGCGCACTCTCTGTTGACCATGTTGAATACCTTGATGAAATCGGAGTCAAAGCACTGGCGAAATCAGGCACAGTTGCCACTTTACTTCCCGGTGCTTTCTATTTCCTTAAAGAGACTCAACAGCCGCCAGTCGCCCTGCTTCGCGAACACAACATTCCAATGGCGATCGCGACCGACTTAAACCCCGGCACTTCTCCCTTTGCTGATTTAACACTGATGATGAACATGAGCTGCACCCTATTTGGCACAACGCCTGAAGAAGCGCTACGCGGTGTAACTTGTAACGCTGCGGCAGCCATTGGCGACTCACAAATCAAAGGCAAAATCGAAGTTGGTTATGCCGCTGATTTGGCTATCTGGAATATCGAGCACCCTGCAGATCTAAGCTATCAAGTCGGTGTTCCTCATCTGCATAAACGTATTGTTAATGGCGAGGTGTGTCATGACTCAATCTAAGTCCAACAGCATTCAAAAGAACGCAGAAACCGTACATAACTTTGTGTGGACGGGACGCAATGACCTTGAAGATGGCGCACTCGGCACACGCGTACATCACATTACTAAACAAGTGCAAAGTAGTGATTTAAGTAACGAGCTTACTGATGGCGCTATCGCTTTGGTCGGCTTTGCCAGCGATGCAGGCGTTGCAAGAAACAAAGGACGCGTAGGCGCGAAACAAGCCCCCAACCTGATTCGCCAAGCGTTGGCCAATATGGCTTGGCACAGTGACGCTCACATCGCAGACCTTGGTGATATCGAGTGCAATGATGGCCAACTTGAAGTCAGTCAAAAACAGTGTGCTTCTGTGATTGCCAATGCTTTAGCAACCAACAAAGTGATTACCCTTGGCGGTGGTCACGAAGTTGCTTGGGCATCGTTCCAAGGCCTCGCTGAACATTTACATAAAGTGGAAAACCTAGATAAAGCAGAACGTCTTGATAAAGATCAGCCAGAACAGAAACCTAAGATCGGCATCGTTAACTTTGATGCTCACTTTGATCTTCGTGAATTTGAAAGCGACATTGCAGATGTTAAACCCAGTTCAGGTACGCCTTTTAATCAAATCAGCGATTACTGCCACAAACATCAATGGCCATTCCAATACGCTTGCCTTGGCGTGAGTGCCGCTAGTAATACCAAAGCGCTGTTTAATAAAGCTGACCAACTGGGCGTTTGGTATGAACACGACCGCAACATGACCCAAGTTAACCAAGTCGCTCAACTCATTAAGTTGCAAAAATTCATCACTGAGTGTGATTACCTCTATCTCACTATTGATCTTGATGTGTTCCCCGCTGCGACTGCACCGGGCGTAAGTGCACCAGCGGCAAGAGGCGTGAGCTATGAAGCACTCGCTCCTTTTCTAGAACAGATTTTCAAACACAGTGAAAAACTCATTATCGCGGACATTGCGGAATACAACCCGGACTACGACATCGATGGCCAAACAGCTCGGTTGGCGGCACGTTTGTGTTGGGATATAGCCAGTGCAATGGCCAGCGACTAATCCAGCTATACCCGATAACTACAACTACAACTACAACGATATAACGTGAAACAGAAGGAATTCCAAAATGACGGAACACCACAACAGTGACCCTCGTCTCGACACGACTCGCGAAATTCGCGCACCTCATGGCACCACTTTGCGCGCTAAATCTTGGTTAACAGAAGCACCACTGCGTATGCTGATGAACAACCTAGACCCTGATGTGGCAGAACACCCACATGCACTGGTTGTGTATGGTGGTATTGGTCGAGCTGCGCGTGATTGGAAATGTTATGACAAGATTGTTGAAGTATTAGAGCGTTTAGAAGACGCCCAAACGTTACTTGTTCAATCAGGTAAACCTGTGGGCGTGTTCCCGACTCATAAAAACGCACCTCGCGTACTGATCGCGAATTCTAACCTTGTTCCACACTGGGCGAACTGGGAGCACTTCAACGAGCTCGATAAAGAAGGCTTGATGATGTACGGCCAAATGACAGCAGGCAGCTGGATCTACATTGGCTCTCAAGGCATCGTTCAAGGTACTTACGAAACATTTGTTGCAATCGCGAAGAAGCACTTCCAAGGTGAAGCTAACGGCAAGTGGGTTCTAACGGGTGGTCTTGGCGGCATGGGTGGTGCTCAACCTCTCGCTGCAACAATGGCTGGCTTCTCAATGATTGCGGTTGAATGCGATGAATCACGAATCGATTACCGCTTGCGTACTGGCTATGTAGACAAAAAAGCCACCAGCATAGATGAAGCGATGACAATGATTAAAGAATCAGACACGCCAATCTCTGTTGGCCTATTAGGCAACGCTGCTGATGTATTCCCAGAGTTAGTTGAACGCAACATCACGCCTGACGTAGTGACTGACCAAACCTCTGCCCACGATCCACTGAACGGCTACTTACCTCAAGGTTGGACAATGGAAAAAGCGGCTCAAGAACGTTTAGCTGATGAAGCGAAAGTAGTGAAAGCCGCTAAGCAATCTATGGCGATTCAAGTACAAGCCATGCTAGATCTTCAATACCGTGGCGCTGCGACTGTAGATTACGGCAACAACATTCGCCAAATGGCACTTGAAGAAGGCGTGGAAAACGCATTTGATTTCCCAGGTTTCGTTCCTGCTTATATTCGTCCTTTATTCTGTGAAGGCATCGGTCCATTCCGTTGGGCTGCTCTTTCTGGCGATCCAGAGGACATCTACAAAACAGATCAAAAAGTAAAAGAACTGATTCCAGACAACCCACATCTACACAATTGGCTAGACATGGCGCGTGAACGCATTCAGTTCCAAGGTTTACCAGCTCGTATCTGTTGGGTGGGCTTGAAAGACCGTGAACGTTTGGGCCAAGCATTCAATGAAATGGTGAAAAATGGTGAACTGAAAGCACCAGTTGTTATTGGTCGTGACCACCTAGATTCAGGTTCTGTTGCAAGCCCTAACCGCGAAACAGAAGGCATGATGGATGGCTCAGATGCCGTTTCAGATTGGCCTCTATTGAACGCTCTGCTGAATACTGCAGGCGGCGCAACATGGGTTTCTCTCCACCATGGTGGCGGCGTTGGCATGGGCTTCTCACAACACTCAGGTATGGTGATTTGTTGTGACGGCAGTGAAGATGCATCACAGCGTATTGCTCGTGTACTTCACAATGACCCAGCAACTGGCGTTATGCGTCATGCTGATGCGGGTTACGATATTGCCAAGCAGTGTGCTAAAGAGCAGAAGCTTGATTTACCTATGCTAAACGAAGAACTTCGTCGCCTTTAATGTCTGGAGAAAACATGTTGAATTTATTACTTAAACCAGGACTTCTAGGCCTACCTGAACTGCGTAAGATTAGCCGCAGCCCTGTAAATTTATCACTCGATCCAGCAGCAATCCCTGATATTGAAGCGAGCATGCACGTTGTCGAACAAGTGATTGCTGAAGATCGCACAGTGTATGGCATCAACACGGGTTTTGGCTTATTAGCGAATACCAAAATTGCCCCTGAAGATTTAGAAGTACTACAGAAAAGTATCGTACTTTCTCACGCTGCCGGCATCGGTAAATTCATGTCTGATGAAACTGTGCGCTTGATGATGGTACTTAAGATTAACAGCTTGTCTCGTGGTTACTCGGGTATCCGACTCAAGGTTATCAATGCTCTTATCGATCTAGTGAACGCGCAGGTTTACCCATGTGTTCCACAGAAAGGTTCAGTAGGAGCTTCTGGAGATCTCGCTCCCCTTGCACACATGAGTACAGTTCTACTAGGTGAAGGCCAAGCACGTCACAACGGAAAAATCATCACAGGCTTAGAAGCAATGCAAATCGCTGGCTTGGAACCTATCACACTAGCGCCTAAAGAAGGTTTAGCGCTGTTAAACGGCACACAAGCATCAACCGCCTTTGCATTAGAAGGTCTGTTCGCAGCTGAAGACTTGTTTGCGTCTGCAACCGTGTGTGGTGCGATGTCTGTAGAAGCAGCGCTAGGTAGTCGTCGTCCGTTTGACCCTCGTATACACCGCGTTCGTGGTCATCGTGGCCAAATGGATGCAGCACTTGCTTACCGTCACATGCTTGATCAAAAGAGTGAGATTGGTGAATCACATACTTGCTGCGAAAAGGTTCAAGACCCTTACTCGCTGCGTTGTCAGCCTCAAGTGATGGGTGCCTGCTTACAGCAGATTCGCAATTCAGCTGAAATTTTAAATGTTGAAGCGAACTCAGTATCCGACAACCCGCTGGTTTTCGCTGACGATGGTGACATCATTTCAGGTGGTAATTTCCACGCCGAACCCGTCGCAATGGCAGCCGATAACCTGGCACTAGCAATCGCTGAGATAGGCAGCTTGTCAGAACGAAGAATGGCACTGCTAATCGATAGCGCGCTAAGCAAACTTCCACCTTTCTTGGTCGATAACGGCGGCGTGAACTCTGGCTTTATGATTGCTCAGGTTACCTCTGCAGCATTGGCAAGTGAGAACAAAACCTTGGCTCATCCGGCGTCAATAGACAGCCTACCTACTTCTGCCAACCAAGAAGACCACGTATCAATGGCCACCTTTGCCGCGCGTAGGCTTAGATACATGGCTGAAAACACCCGTGGAATATTGGCAGTAGAATATTTAGCAGCAGCACAAGGGCTAGACTTCCGAGCGCCTAATCTATCTTCTCCTCGTGTGGAAGAGGCGAAGCAGATTCTGCGTGAGAAAGTGAGTTTCTACGACAAAGACCGATATTTTGCTCCAGATATTGAGCAAGCTAACCTGTTACTCAAATTATCCGTTCATAACCACTTAATGCCAGAAGGTACTTTGTGCAGTTTCTAGTACTTAAAATACTTTAGTCGACACTAATTAAAGTATCATATAAACAAGGGCTATTAATTGGCCCTTGTTGCATTGAGCCAAAGGCCATATCTCCCTTAAAATCGTCACATACCATCCAACGTATTTATCTAATTGACTGATATATAAGCAAAGTTAACTGGATAGACCATTAGAACGAAGTTAGTTAGCTATAATCCCCCCCAGATTTGATGACTAATAGCGATACTATGTTTCTGACACCTTACTTTTCAACTGAAGACAATCAATTTCAATTCACTCGTGAACAAGCTAGCCACTTTGCTAAAAAAGTAGCCGCTGACTTCAACCCAATTCACGATGAAGACAACAAGCGCTTCTGCGTGCCTGGCGATCTTTTGTTTGCAGTGCTTCTACAAAAAGAAGGCATCAGCCAAAAAATGCGTTTTGATTTTTCTGGTATGGTGGGGAACGGTATTGCGCTTAGCGTTGACAACAAGTGTGAGAAAGAAAGCTCACTGGTTGACGAGAAAGGCAAAGAGTACCTACACATGTCTTGTGAAGGTGAAAAGAGCCACGATCAAGCATTCATCGAACACGTAGTAACAAACTACGTTAAGTTCTCTGGTATGAACTTCCCACACATCATGGTTCCTCTTATGGAAGAGCAACAGATGATGATCAACTGCCAACGCCCTCTTGTGATTTACGAGAGCATGGAAGTTGAATTTACTCGCCTAGACCTATCTCACCCAGAAGTTGAATTCTCAGGTGCGACTTTTGATGTTGAAGGCAAGCGTGGCATCGTGACACTGAACTTTGATTTCAAAGAAGACGGCGAAGTTGTCGGTAAAGGCGTGAAACGCATGGTAGCAAGTGGCCTTAAGCCATACGACCAAGCTTCTGTAGACGACCTAGTAAACCGCTTCAACGAGCGTAAAGAGATGTTTCTAGCTCAGTTCGCAGCTGCCGCTTAATCAGCATCCTTATTTACACATCTCGATGTAAATAAGCTCTAGAACAAGATCAATAAAGCCCAGCTTGATATCCTCAAGCTGGGCTTTTTTATGTAGTGCGTAACTTTCGAGTTAGGACATAGTTATCAAGTTATATTTTCACTGGTTATCTTTTAAACCTTAGTTGTGAAAACGATTTACGTGCAATCAAACCACCAAAAAGAACTAATAACCAATGCCACCCCAGTGAACCACCATTGCCACCACCTGAGCTTTTTGCGTTCTGTGTCCCTTCAGACTTAGATATTTTTATCTCATCGGTATAGGCAAAGTTAGTAATCGTAACTCTGTCGTCCCCACCAGAAACGGAGCCATCTTTCACATATTCAATCATAAAACTATTGTTAGTATCTCTAACCAGCGGTAGGTTCAACGAGCCAGAAAACTCACCAGAGGCACTATCACGTTGTTGGCCATTAATATAAACCGCAACAAAGTCATAATCTGCTTCAGACGATGCATTTAGGTCAAACGAAACCGTACCAGAAGGGATACCTTCAACAATAAGCGCTGTAGATGTACCGTGGCTAATCGACGGTGAGGCCAAAAAATCACCTTCGGTAATCCAAGCTTGCGTGTTGTAGACACCACTGTTAGGTACGTTGACATAAGAGTTCACACTATTATTTACAGATCTTACCCCGATAACAGAAGCCGTTGAAGTAACCGTGCCTACCAATAAGTCAGTATCTACATTAATACCAAATTCATGTTCACCAATTGAATTTAGATTGTAGCTAACCATAACTTCACAGCTTTGCCCTGCAGTTAAGGTGCTACATCCATTGTCTGTTATATCAGTATCATTACCAGAAATTGGATAGACACTGTTTACTTGCATGTTTTGATCAGATTTATTTGTGAATTTAAAGGTATGTGAAATAGGAGCCAATAATTTTGCACCTAGCATTTCAATTTGACGGTAACTAAACCCTGTTTTCTGCTCATCAATCCAATCATCAAAGTGGCTAATATTAGTATAGACACCGTAAGCGTTAGCCTCTGCACATCCTTTACCCCAGCTCACAATACCCAGTTGTTCATAAGTTCCATTAGTCGAGACAACAATTGGACCACCACTGTCACCTTGGCAAGAGTCATAACCGCCATCACTGTATCCCGCACAGAATGCATCACTACCAATAAAGGCATACCCACTGTGAGGGACACTAGTACATTGGTACTGGTTAACTAAGGGAACATTGACTTGATACAGTTCACTCTTCGACGAATATCTATCAGATGCGTCCTGATCACCCCAGCCCATGACCGTTAGCATTTGACCATCATTCAGGTTACCGCGAACATAACCATCAACGAGATTAACCACAGACTCAACTGGCTTTTCTACGAGCTCAATAATGGCGATATCATTGCTTGTCGCTGCAGAGTTGTAATATTCATGTACATAAATATTATCAACAGCGTATCTATGTTGTGCAGCTTGAGAGGCAGAAAGATTTGATACACCAATCACCACATCTAGATCTTCACGACCATTACCTTCCACACAGTGAGCGGCAGTTAATACATATCGCTCACCAATGAAACTCGCACCACAAAACTGACCGTCATAAGCGCTCACGTTCCTTGAGACTAACGCAGCCATAAATGGCCAATTTCCCTCTGTCGCTTCTTTACCGTTTATAATTCGAGCTGAAACATCTGCCAACACCGACGTTGAAGACAGACTCACTGCATAGATACCTAACGACAACCATTTAGCCTGAACCATTTTATTACCTAGCCTTTTATATATTTTAATAATGACGCGCAGGCTATTTTATAAAAACGCAATATGAAACATTAGTTATATTATTTTGTGATGAAGCTCAACTAAATGATAACAGTTCCTATTTATTTACTTAATTGTATTAAAATTTACATCAGATCCAGCGTCTAACCTTTTGTTTATAATCAACATATTCAGCTCCGAATAATTGCTCTAGAGCGCGCTCTTCTGGCTTAATCTGGAACTGATTCATATAAACTACGAATACAAAACTGAATAAAACACTGAACAGGTTTTGGAAGAAATAGCCAAAGCAAAACAGTAGTATGAATAACCCTAGATACATAGGGTTGCGTGTGTAGCCAAAAATGCCACTGTCCACAACTGAAGAAGCGGTTTCAATTTTAATCGGGTTAACGGTGGTTTTCTGTTTTCGAAACTCCCATATACCTGCCAACCCAACTACGCCACTCAAAGCAATTCCGAGCCCTAAAACGATGAACTTGTAAGGTAATAACACCATTCCTGCACTCAGCTGATGAGCACTAAAATAAGATGCGATGAATACCAATATAAACAGAGCAACGGGTGGGAGTTTTAACTCTAGAAATCTCATAGCTTTCCTTATTAACAATTCCATTGTTAGTTTAGAAAAAAGCCCAGCAATTGCTGGGCTAAATAGTTTAAAGAATTTTGGCAAGCGCCTGTAATGGGTGGGCAAGCTTCTCACCCTCAAAACGCTTCACTTGGCTGCGGCAGGAATAACCTGTCACCAAGCAACGATCTTTTGGTAAGTCCTGCATTTGAGGCTTCCAGCTTAAACCGTATATGTCTTTCGACATTTGTAGCTTATCCACTTCGTGGCCAAAAGTACCCGCCATACCACAACAGCCGACAGGAACACTGGTTAACGCAGCACCAAAGTGCTTGAAAATAGTGCCCCACTCTTTTTCTGCGTTCGGCATTTTGGTTTTCTCAGTACAGTGAGCAAACAAGTACCAAACTTCTTCACTTGCAGAGCGCGCTTCAAAATCACCTAACGATGGCAGTAACCATTCATGGACTGTCAGTACATCAAAATCACCACGTTTATCAGCTAAGATCTCGACATATTCATCACGGTAGCAAAGCACTAGTGCAGGGTCGACACCCACTAAAGGAATGCCGATATCAGCCACCATCGACAAGAAATCAGAGGTCGATTTAGCTTCACGAGCAAAACGGCTTAAGAAGCCTTTGATATGCAGTGCTTTACCATTCGGCTTGAATGGCAGTAACACAGGGGTTTTACCAAGCTTTTGAGCCAGAGTAACGAAGTCTTCAACAACTTCTGCATCATAGAAGCTAGTAAACGGGTCTTGAACGATCAACACGTGCTGTTTCTTCTGCTCAGAAGAGAGCCCTTCTAGATATTGAAGATCGAACAGTTGCAGCTCTTCGCTCGCTAGGCGATTTTTAAGTGTAGGCACCGACATCAGTGGTGCATCAACATAACCAACCGTTTTCGCTGTTGCGGTTTGTATCCACTTTTGACCCAAGGCAGCATTAACAACCTTTGGCGCTTTCGCCATTAGCGGCAGCATGGTTTCAATGTTAGCGACTAAGTAGTCTTTTGCAGGACGTTGGTAGCGTGAGTAATAAATGTTTAAGAATCGAGAACGGAAGCTCGGAACATCAACTTTAATCGGACACTGGCTCGCACACGCTTTACATGCGAGACAACCATTCATCGCTTCGTGAACTTCATGAGAAAAATCATATTCATGGCGTTTGTTCATTGTATTGCGAACACGTTCCACCATGGTTTTGACCGGAGTATTGTCCTTCAGCGCTTCTTGCTCTAAATCGAGAATATCGACGCCTTGTTCCGTTAGCTGACGCAACCACTCTCTTACTAAACCTGCACGGCCTTTTGGTGAATGACGACGGTCAGCCGTGACTTTCATCGAAGGGCACATTGGCGAGCTAGTATCGTAGTTGAAGCACAAGCCGTTACCATTACATTCCATGGCTTGTTTGAAGCTGTCACGAACTTGTACGTCGATCTGGCGGTCGTAGAAGCCACGCTTGGTATCGGTGACTTTCACCAATTCAGCGTCGCTTTCTAATGGCGTACAGATCTTGCCTGGGTTCATCTTGTTGTGCGGGTCAAACGCTGCTTTAACACGTCTTAACTCAGTAAACAGCTCTTCACCAAAAAAGTCTGGCCCATATTCAGAACGGAAACCTTTACCGTGTTCACCCCACATCAAGCCGCCGTATTTCGCCACCAGCTTAACCACTTCATCAGAGACTTCGTGCATCAGTGCTTCTTGCATCGGGTCACACAGATCAAGTGCCGGACGAACGTGTAATACGCCCGCATCAACGTGACCAAACATGCCGTAGTTCAGCTCTTTTGAATCGAGCAGCACTCTAAATTCAGAGATGAAGTCCGCCAAGTTTTCCGGTGGAACACAGGTATCTTCAGCAAAAGCGACCGGTTTAGCTCGGCCTTTCGCCGCACCTAATAGACCCACCGCTTTTTTACGCATGTTGTAGATTCGACCTATGCTCGCTAAGTCGCTGCACACTTGGAAGCCAATCACACCCGCTTCTTCGGTTTCTACCATACTTTCAAGCTGTGCAGTTAGCGCTTGAACTTGTTGTTCAACTTCCGCTTCATCTTGACCTGCAAACTCAACCATGTTGATGCCAAGCATCTCTTTATCTGGAACATCCATCAGCAGGTCGCTCACGGTGTGCCAAACGATATCTTGCTTCGCTAGGTTCAATACTCTTGAATCTACCGTTTCTACAGACAACGCTTTCGCTTCTACCATGAACGGAGCATTACGCAGCGCTGAATCAAACGTATTGTATTTCACGTTAACCAATGTCCGCGCTTTTGGAATCTTCGTTAGGTTTAATTTTGCTTCCGTAATGAATGCTAATGAGCCCTCTGCGCCACACAGTACACGTGTAAGATCAAAGCTATCATCTTGTTCGCTAATCGCGTTCTTCAGGTCGTAACCCGTAAGGAAGCGGTTTAACGGAGGGAATTTATTGAGGATCTGAGCACGCTTATCTCGACACACGGCTTCAGTAACGGCAAGTGCATTATGGGCAAACTCACCTTCAGTAGGTAAGCCATGTGATAAATCAGATTCAAGACATGAGCCATCCGCAAACACCGCTTGCAATGACAATACATGATCTGACGTTTTTCCGTACTTCAACGACCCTTGGCCAGACGCATCGGTGTTGATCATACCACCTAAAGTTGCTCGATTACTGGTAGAAAGGTCTGGCGAGAAAAAGTAACCATAGGGGCGTACAGCATCATTTAATTGATCTTTAACGATACCAGACTGAACTCTGACCCAGCCTTCTTTTTCGTTTATCTCAAGAACTTGATTCATGTAACGCGATAGGTCAACCACGACACCTTTTGTTAAAGATTGTCCGTTGGTTCCGGTACCACCGCCACGAGGGGAAAAGGTCACACGCTCGTAAGTGGATTTAGCACCCACTTTACCGATCAACACAACATCGTTTGTTGTCTTGGGAAGGATGACCGCTTGCGGCAACTGTTGATAAACACTGTTATCAGTCGCCACAGCCAAACGGCTAGAATATTGAGATTCAATGTCGCCAGTAAAGCCCGCTGTTTTTAGTTCATCTAAAAAGCGTACGACAACTGGATCGACATCAGCATTGAGTTGAAGTCTTGGTAACATTTGCTTCCTGCCCCTACTTCGCTGATCCTATCAGCATTGGGTTATCTGAGATTTTTAATAATTTTCTTTGAATTTCGTCACTTTACTACTATTAAGATCATATAAAAAGGTGATCAAATCAGAATCTCAGTGCAAGAATGGAGAAATAGTCACTTTCGTCTTAATTCAGTCACAATATACTGAATAACATTTTGTTTAAGACATCTCCATGAGCACATCACAATGAAAAAAAACAAAACAGTCACAACTGAAGATATTCTTCTTAAGCTATGCCAATCAGTCTCAAGCGTACTCACTTCAGCGACGGCTTCTCAGGTGTCCTATTCAGCTATGGTTCAAAAGATCAACAAGACAAGTCTGAAGCCAGACTTTGGTTGTTTCGTCTTATTTGACGGTGGCTTTTCTGGTCTTGTTGTCATCAATTTTACGTCGAAAGCCGCGTTAGAGATCTATACCAACTACATGCGTAATATGGGCATGCCTGAAGACGAACTGGCGGTACTGCATACTTCAGACGAAGTGGGTGATGTATTGGGCGAGCTGATGAACCAACTTGTCGGTGATTTCACCAACAAAATCCGTAAGGAACTGCAAACTAACATCACGCAGAACCAACCGAAAATGCTGGCACTGAATAAACAAGTAAACCTTTCTGTTGATACCAACCTCGATCGTCCACAAGCCCGTCGTGTGACCTTCTCGACTGCAAACAACAACATCTTCTATCTTGAGCTTGCAATGGATAAGACGGAATTCATCCAATTAGAAGAATTTGAAATCACTGAAGACGAGTGCCCAGATAGCATTCTTGAGGCGACTCAGAAGAAAATGCAAGAAACCAACAAGCCAGCACAAAACTCAGGCAATGATTCTGCAGCGGATCTACTCGATGAACTTGGTATCTAGTTTGCGAAAGTACTAGTTAATCCAGAAAATCGGGTCACTATCGCCATCAATACACTTGATGGCGTTTTTGTATTCTTCAAAAGCCGCCTTTACCCTCCTTAATAGCGGATGGCCACACACCGACAAATGACTTTTGACTTTGCTGTTAACCGCCAAAACATGTAAAATGTCGGACTTTTAAAAATTTGCGGTAATGATTAAGTAGTCGATGGATAAGAAAAAAGCCCTAAAGAAAATTGCCAAGTGTCTTGAGCTTGGAAATTCTGCGAACGTCAATGAAGCTGCCAATGCGATAAAAATGGCGCATAACTTGATGCTGAAATATGGTCTCGAAAAAGACGATATTGAATTTATCAAGATGGGAAAGACTCAATCCTCTCACCTGCTACCTGCAAATATCAGTTCTACACTGCTGCGTGTTATTCGCGGTATTAACACCAAGTTTGGCGTAGAGGCGGTGTTATTGAATCACAAAGGCCTTAAACGAGTGGAGTTTATAGGTGAAGCGGATCGCGCTATCTTTGCTGCATTCGCATTCGATATTATTTATCGCGAGCTAAATGAACATACAGGCCAATTCAGAAATAGCTTTGCTGGTTCTGGAACAGGGTCGCTTGAAGTGACACGTCGTGTGAATTCATTTGTCTCTGGTTGGGTTGAAGGCGCACTGGAAAAGCTACCAACCATTACTCCAGACGATGAATCAAACAACAAGATCAATAACTACATCGATAAAGAATTCAAAAATATCGACCGTGAGACCTTCAAGCAACAATTAAGAGAAGCGATGAAAAACCTCACCGCTGATTATGAAGTTGGCTTGAAGAAAGGTCGTAAATTGTCTGTTAATAGACCAGTTGCCGGGGCCCAGGCTGCTAAAAAGATAACAAAATCATAGAGCCGCTTTACATTGCTTCAACGTATTGATAAAACCATTATTAATATTTACAGGACTATGCTTGTCATTCGTTACCCATAGGTTTGACAGAAGTACATGATGGAGAAATACGTTGAAAAAAATCACTTTAGCCCTAGCGCTTACTGTCGCTTTAACGGGGTGTCAGGCAACTCAACGCCAAAATGCGACAACGGGTGAATCTGAGACGAACTCTGCAACTCAAGGTGCTCTAATTGGTGCTATCGCTGGTGCAGTAGCTGGTGTTGCAACAGGTGACGACTCTAAAGATCGCCGCAAGCGTGCATTGATCGGCGCTGCAGGTGGCGCGGCTGTCGGTGGTGGTATTGGTTACTACTTCGACCAACAAGAAGCTGCACTTCGTGAAGAGCTCATGAACTCTGGCGTTCAAGTGGAACGTGTTGGTGAGAACCAACTCCTGCTTCGCCTAGAAAATGGGATCGGTTTTGATTCGGGCTCTTACGCTTTAGAATCAAGCATTCACAACACACTACGCGGTGTTGCTCGTATCTTAGTTGAATACCCTGACACAAGCCTCGTGATCGACGGCCATACAGACAGCACTGGCAGTGAATCAACTAACCAAATTCTTTCTGAGCGTCGTGCTGAATCGGTTCGCGCATTCTTGATTTCTCAAGATGTCGCTGCAGGCCGTGCCATCGCTCGTGGTAACGGCGAACGTTACCCTCTATGTGACAACAACACGTCTCAAGGTCGTGCTTGTAACCGTCGCGTAGAAATTCAAATCTTGCCGCTTAAGTAGCACGATTAAAGCCCAGTAACCTTTATCTATTGAATTAACCACTATATAGTTGCTTGTCAGTCGTATGGTTTATTTTAAGCGTTGCGACTTAACACTCAGCCACATAGCGTATTCATACTGATACATCAGCACTGGGCTTTTTTACGAGACTTATCTTTTGCTTATCTTATCCAACTTCTGGTCATCGTCACTTCTTAGAACTTTATTTCTAGCCCTAACACTGATCGCCCCAAATTTAGCTCATGCTCAACTCTCATTGAACTCACAACCTCAAGACCCAGCTTCTCAGTATCAATTAGCTCAAGCGTATGAGCTGGGAATTAATGTGCCTCAAAATATCGACGACGCATTCTATTGGTACTCGCAATCAGCGGACAATGGCAATCCAGATGCACAATTTAGACTTGGCGAATGGTACTTGGCAGGAACAAGAATAGAGCAAGATAGCAAGCTCGCTTTAGAATGGTTCATCAAAGCGGCACTGCAAGGCAACAAGCGTGCCCCCTTTGAGGCGGCTAAGATCTATGAGTCCTCAGTTGATGAAGATCTCCTTCAGCCATTAGATGCCGCACAGCTATGGTATGAAGCTGCTTTGAAAGACAATTCTGACGCAGAAGAGGGCTACAATCGCATTCTAGAAGAACAATTTAATCAACAACGTGCAAAGCAGATCTCTTCAATTGAGCAGCTTAATGACAACGTCAATGCTGAAGCTAGCACAGTTCAGTCCTCTAAAAAGGCGGCTATCCGTTCTAACCTAACGCATTCGGACTATCTGATTGGTGTAGCCTTGGCCCTGTTGATTTCAATTGCCAGTATCATCATGACGCTGGTCATATCTAAAAAAAGACTGACTTTGAAATCGGGTGAATTGGGTCAGCAAAAACAGACACTTGAAGCACAGATTAGCTCGAAAGATTTGACCATTAAGCAACAAAAGCGTCAGCTTCAAACCATTTACAACGAATTAAAAAAACAAAAAAACAGCAAAGGTCTGAATAACTTGCAGGTAGCCTGCGCGTTATTCGGGTACACGCCAAGCTCGATTCCTGATCAAAAAAATATCAAAACCCGATACAAGCAGCTCTCTAAGATCTATCATCCGGATGGTCATGGATGTGACGAAGAAATGAAACGTTTGAACAATGCGCTAAAAACCATCTTACAAAATGTTACAAAACCGTAAACAACCACACACCTTTGGCTTTCCAATTCGCAAATATATCGATTTTATTAGTGTTGCAATCGATCCCCTTCTCAAAAACAGGTAACAAACTATTAACTAATGGGGCTTACTTATGTCATAATTTGCGCCGAAAATACACCTGACGTATACAGGTGAGGAGAAAATATGTTCACAGTAGAAGGCGTTTGTGATTGGTGCAAAAAGCCAAGCCTAGTTAAAAAGCACGATTACCTAGATGGTAAGTGTCATCATGCATGTAAAGAGTGCAATGACATTGCAACCATTGATGTTCGCCAGTTCAATATTGGTGAAATGGAGATGAGAACAAAACTCTCCCAAGCCACATTAAGATAAGCAACAACATTGAAATATAAGAAAGCGCCTAAGGCGCTTTTTTTGTATCTGGGATTTGTCTTCTTATCTTCTACACAGGTATATACAGTACTTTTCTGTAAAAACCACTGTATACATCTGTATAGAAATCACATTTTTTCAATTTCTGAGACAAAATAGAAAATTCATTCAAATTTAATTTACCTATTATTTTCAACAACTTAAATTAAAACCACCTATATTACCAATAGGAATCGTCC
Organism: Vibrio sp. OPT24; assembly: GCF_015163545.1. Lineage (NCBI taxonomy): Bacteria > Pseudomonadati > Pseudomonadota > Gammaproteobacteria > Vibrionales > Vibrionaceae > Vibrio > Vibrio sp. OPT24. The sequence continues at coordinate 495,251 of NZ_JADDYI010000048.1, read as the reverse complement.
AATAATCCCGCAAAAAATGCTTGATCTTATAAGCAACTAAAACTACTGTATACACATACAGCATGTATATAAGGACAGCAAAATGATTCAAGCACACGTTAAAGCCCAACACTCTAGCCCGCTAGTTCACTGCGTATTTACATCAGTTTCTCGTAAAAGCAAAAATTCAAACGAGGAAGCGTTGTTCGCTAGAATGGCGTTGCTGTCCAATCAACATCAGTGGTTACTGTTTACGGCTCAAACACCGAGACCATCCGCTAAGCAGTTGAAGCAACATAATGTTTGCTGTGACCGCGTTATTCATATGAAAGCCTCTCACCAAATGACTGAAGTAGAAACAGTCGAGAAAGCTATTCGCTCTAAGAATGCGAGCGCAATCGTTGCAAGTGCTTCTATCGACTCATTCAGCCAACAGTATCTAAGAATGTTAGGACAACGCTTTCAATGCGAAGTGTTCTTCATCGATGACAATTCAGAACGCATTCACTAAGCCACCTCGCTTAACAATTTAGCTAACAAACATAGCTCGATAACATAGCTCCAAAACACAGCCAATAGACTGCCTTCCCCTGCCCTACAATTCGCCAATTGTTAAGCGGGTCGTTAGGCGGGGGGTTTTTATTTGATTAATAGATTTAGCAATCGATTGCTTTTTCTCTGGAAGCAAAGACTAGATTGGGTATAATGCCCGTCTAATCATGTGCACACCGCACTTCTCTGTATGACGTTTGATAAAAGATAGGAATGTCTAAATGAGCCTTGCTGATCAAGTTCTTGCCGTAAATGATGACCTACCAATCCGTACTGACAAACCTGTCCACAGCGGCAAAGTTCGCTCAGTCTACTGGTTAACTGAAGAAGATAGCCAACGACTAATTAAAGACAAAGGCTACGACGTAGCACCGGATGCGCCTTTAGCCATCATGGTGATCAGTGACCGTATCTCTGCGTTTGATTGTATCTGGCGCGGTGAAGGGAATCTTAAAGGTGTTCCGGGGAAAGGAGCAGCTCTGAATGCTATCTCTAATCACTGGTTCAAATTGTTTAAAGACAACGGGCTTGCTGACAGTCATATTCTTGATATCCCTCACCCATTCGTATGGATTGTTCAAAAAGCTCGTCCAGTAATGATTGAAGCGATTTGTCGTCAATACATCACAGGTTCAATGTGGCGTGCATACGCAAACGGCGAACGTGAATTCTGCGGCATCGAGATGCCTGAAGGCCTAGAGAAAGACAAGAAGCTACCTGAACTGCTGATCACACCTTCAACAAAAGGGATTTTGAAAGGCATCCCTGGCGTACCAGAAGCTGACGATGTGAACATCACACGTAACAACATCGAAGACAACTTCGCTGCGTTCAACTTTACTCAAGCCAGTGACATTACGCATTACGAAAAACTTCTAAAAGAAGGCTTCAACGTAATTAGCCAAGCACTCGCAAACGTCGATCAAATCTTTGTTGATACTAAATTTGAGTTCGGTTATGTAAACGATGCTCAAGGTAAAGAAAAGCTTATCTATATGGATGAGGTCGGTACACCTGATTCATCTCGTATTTGGGATACTCAAGAATACAACAAAGGCAACATCGTCGAGAACTCAAAAGAAGGTTTCCGTCAGTTCTTACTTAACTACTTTCCTGATGCAGACATTCTGTTGAACAAAGAGCGTATGCCAGAACGTGAAGCTCTAGCTCGTGACAATGAACTTCCTTTGGATGCATTGATGTCTCTTTCTCGTACTTACCTTGATATCGCAGCGAAAATCACCGGTGCAGAGATAGTACTGAGTGAAAACCCTAAGCAAGAGATCATCGATGTATTACGTGCCGACTACGGACTGATCGATTAATTACGCTAGATGACTAATACAGCTTGGATACAAAAAGGGCCTCAACATTGAGGCCCTTTTTATGTCTGTTGATAAGTTGCCGAACACTTTTAGTGTAGGTTAAAACTGATGGCTGAAACTGGTCGCTAAAGCTTAATGGTAAGCTCTTCTCCAGTATTTCCCGCAATCATTAAGTGACTACGTGATTCGATATATTCGATCTGCTCTTCTTCAAGAGAATAAGGCATCACAACTTTGAGTTCGTTGATCCCTTCTAGTTTGGCAAGTTTAAGCAAGGTAACAATATTTGATTCATCGCTTTTACGTGTAGACATTGATTTCAATGCCATCTGCCATAAACGATCTTCTGGGGTGCCCAACTCTTTGATGCTATCTCGCCAGACGGTACTGAACACTGGCGCAATTGTGGTAAGAGCTTCCAGAAAAGTCCACTTTTTACTGCATGAGGCGCCAAGAAATGTTGTGTAATCGAACTCTACACGCGTTTCTTCCTGTTTATCCATGATGTCCCCCGACACTTTGGCAACACAATATACTCAATATCTATCAACTTTTTCTTTATAGCAATAGGATATAGAAGAATAGTCTTTTATGACCTTTTGATTGGTTAAAAAGGCATATAAAAATCAAAACCGTAACATAATAAGCACTGAAAAATAATATATGCGCCTATTTGATTAATATTTTAGAGATAAAACTTATCCATCTATTTTATATCAATTATTCGGCTCGCTTTTTTGTACTGAATACGCCATCCAGACCATGTAGGCAACTCCCAGCGTTTTGGTGATAACTTCCGACTACCCGATTGATAATGCACGTAAATCAGCTTCCTTCCAGTCAAGTATTCCACCTCAAGCTGCAAGTCGGCAAGGCACAATGAAAACGGATATTTTTCTGAGAACTCGTTATACAGCCAAGCAGGTATACCATCAAAGGGAATGTCGTTATGTTCAAACATTTCCAGCTCGCTGACATCCGTCACGCCTAACACTTCCAGTTGTTCTATAAGCCATAGTTCAAAGCTCAATTGCTCGATCTCTGGTGTAAATTGAGTCTGCTCATCTAGCCCGAGTTTGACGTAAAGCTGCCAATGCTTAATCTCTTGAGTACGGGCCTCTGCAAAACCAGGAAGCTGAGCACCGCTTACCACGAGATCAACGATAGGCTTTAAAGACAACGGTCCTTCTGCCTCTACCAGCTTAGTCGTAATCGTGCGGCCAGCGTACACCAATGCCATTTCAGTAAACACGCCCTCGTCATTGACCACGGTTTCACTTTGCTGCCATTCACCCAAATCTGCTTCAACAACGAGTTCTAAAGGAATAGGCGCAGTGGTCGTAGCTAAGATCAGTGTTTGCTTCACACCACGACCCGGTAAGCTGTGAGTGTCCAACACCAACATAGCTTGCGCATTGTCAGGGAAACGATTCTGGCGACCGAGTACTACTTCTAACATCCCGTTGGCAAAGGCTTCTTTCCTCTTCAGTCGGCGCACAAACACGAGCTCAGGATGTAAATTAACAATAGTCTTAAGCAGTTCAATGCGTTGGAAACGTGACGCGACTTCTAACTGAGGAAGCTCAAACACCTCACGCATTTGCGTCGCCAACCCTTGAGCTTCATTCAATGCCTGCTTATCTATTTCTAAATGTGGATAATCACGACCGCGTACAATCTGAATTAACAGGGATAAATCACATCCTTCTTTCTCTTGTTGAGCGAGTGCTTCCAAATGGTCTGCATTATTAGGTAATTGGTATAGACGAGCCGGAACTGAAAGCGCTGCCGTGAGATCCACCATCGCCTCTTTTAATGCTTTGTTTTTAATTCGAGTAACAATATCGGCATACAAGGCATCAATTGGCAGCGGGTAAAGTTTCTTTCCATGCTCGGTAATTTGATGGTCGGTATTAATCGCCTCCATCGTAAGCAAGGTTTGAGTCGCGCTATTTAATGACTTCTCTGGAATAGGGTCAAGGAAGGACAAGCTCTCAAGCGGAGCACCACAACATGCCGCGGCCAACATAGGTTCTGTTAATTCTTCACGTTGCAGTTCAGGTGGTGTGACTAATTCTAACGCCGCATGCTCGCCATATAGACGAACACAGACACCATCCATCACCCTACCCGCGCGGCCAGCTCGTTGCTTGGCACTCGCTCGTGATATCGATTTAAGCATCAGTGTCGTTCTTCCGTTTCGTTGAACGGTGCGTCTTTCTAACCCTGAATCTATCACCACACCTATGTCGGGTATAGTTAGTGAGGTTTCAGCAACATTGGTCGCCAAAATGACTTTTCGTAAACTGTCGCCGTCATTTTTAGTATCGATATTACGACCAGAGAGCGCTAAACCTCGTTCTTTATCACTCACTGATGCATGCAATTTAACAACTTGGATATCTGGATTCTTTGCCAAGGTTTGCTCACAATGCACGATCTCTTTTTTACCCGGCAGGAAAACCAAAATATCGCCACGAGAAGCGATCAGTTGGTGATTCACTTCTTCAGCAATACGTTGCTCTAGATGTCGAATATCGGGTAATACTCTTGATTCATTCGCCCTATTTTCAATAGCAACTTGATAAGTTCGGCCTTCACAGCTTATTCGATTCGCATTCAGATAGTGAGCAAGGCGCTCACCTTCAATGGTGGCAGAAGTGATCACCAAACGATGACTCGCTTTTTGTTTCAGAATCGCCACCAGCAGATCAATATCCCAGCGCCTCTCGTGAAATTCATCCACCACAATGACATCGAAACTAGCAAGTCCATCTTCAGATAACCAACGCAATGCGATTCCGGGAGTCACAAAAACCACATCGGTTTGCTCGCTATATTCAGATTCAAGCTTAATGGCGTAGCCGACTTTGCTACCCAACTTCTCACCCGATTGCTGTGCGAGGTATTTAGCTAATGACGTACAGGCGATTCGTCTTGGCTCTACCACAAGTACTCGCCCATGCTGAGACGCCCACACCGGTAAACGTGTTGATTTGCCCGATCCGGTTTCTGCTTCGACTACGAGGTGAGAACTGCCGATTTGATCGTGGAATGCATTTTGATAAGAATCGATGGGAAGTAGAGACATAAAAAGGAAGCGTCGCGAAAAAATGTGAGCAAAGTATAACGAATTATGGCATTCAAATTCGATAAGTGTGGGACTTAGGTAAGAATATCATTTTGTTTGCTCAGATCGGAGGGAAACTATTTACAATTGAATAACTAAACCGTTATCATTTTTCAGTTACCCTTTCTCCCATATTAGGCATCCAATGAACAACGATAAACGCCCTCTGTATATCCCTTATGCTGGTCCTGCTTTACTAAGTACCCCTCTTCTTAACAAAGGCAGCGCATTCTCTGCTGAAGAGCGCAGTTCTTTCAACCTTGAAGGCTTGTTACCGGAAACAACCGAAACAATCCAAGAGCAAGTTGGACGTGCATACAAACAATATTGTAACTTCGAAAGTGATATGGATAAGCATATTTACCTACGTAACATCCAAGACACTAATGAAACGCTTTTTTATCGTTTAGTTCAAAACCACATCTCTGAAATGATGCCTATCATTTACACGCCAACAGTTGGCGCAGCATGTGAGAACTTCTCAAATATTTATCGTCGTGGCCGTGGTCTGTTTATCTCATACCCGAATCGCGATCGTATCGATGATCTACTGAATAATGCGACAAACCACAACGTTAAAGTTATCGTGGTTACGGACGGTGAACGCATTCTTGGTTTGGGAGACCAAGGCATCGGTGGCATGGGTATTCCAATTGGTAAGCTAGCGCTTTACACAGCTTGTGGCGGTATCAGCCCAGCTTACATGCTACCAATCGTGCTCGATGTGGGTACTAACAACCCTCAACGTCTTGCAGATCCAATGTACATGGGTTGGCGTCATCCTCGTATTACAGGTGCCGACTACGACGCATTCGTTGAAGAGTTCATCCAAGCGGTTCAACGTCGCTGGCCAGATGCATTAGTTCAGTTCGAAGATTTCGCACAAAAGAACGCAATGCCTCTACTTGAGCGTTATAAAGATCGCATCTGTTGTTTCAACGATGATATCCAAGGTACAGCAGCGGTAACGGTTGGTTCTCTACTTGCAGCATGTAAAGCAGCAAACAGCAAACTGTCAGATCAACGAATAACCTTCTTAGGTGCGGGTTCTGCAGGTTGTGGTATTGCAGAAGCGATCATCGCACAAATGGTATCTGAAGGTATCAGCGATGCACAAGCTCGCTCTCAAGTATACATGGTTGACCGTTGGGGTCTGCTACAGGAAGGCATGCAAAACTTGCTTGATTTCCAACAGCGTTTGGTTCAAACCAACGCTAACACTAAAGATTGGGAAAGTGACGGTACTGGTTTCTCTCTACTAGACGTTGTTCGCCACGCTAAACCAACCGTATTAGTTGGTGTATCTGGTGCTCCGGGTCTATTCAGCAAAGAAGTCATCAAAGAGATGAACCTTCACTGTGAGCGCCCTATTATATTCCCACTGTCGAACCCAACAAGCCGTGTTGAAGCGACACCAAACGACATTATTCGTTGGACTGATGGCCAAGCTCTTGTTGCAACAGGTAGCCCATTTGAACCAGTGGTTCACAACGGAACTACTTACCCAATTGCTCAATGTAACAACAGCTACATCTTCCCTGGTATTGGCCTTGGTGTATTGGCTGTGAACGCTTCACGTATCACCGATGAGATGCTGATGGAATCAAGCCGTGCTCTTGCTACGTGTTCTCCACTTGCCATCAATGGTTCAGGTGCGTTACTTCCACCATTGGAAGAGATTCACACCGTATCTAAGAAGATTGCTTTTGCCGTTGGTAAGAAAGCCATTGAACAAGGTGTTGCGTTAGAGATCACAGATGAAGCTCTTCAACAAGCAATTGACCAACATTTCTGGCAACCGGTTTACCGTCGCTACAAGCGTACTGCGTTCTAATAAATTGAACTGTATTCTAAATAAAGAGCGTTAACGACTCTTACTAGAGCCTCTGCCAATGCAGAGGCTTTTTTCTTTTCACTGTCTTGTCTTTTTAGCTGATTTTTCTCATTTTTATTTGGTATTATCGAGCACTCAAAAATTAATGCTCAGCCAAAGGACCATACCGAGAGTGAAATTTGATTCTCACATTTTCCGTAGCTACTTAAAAAAAGCTTACAAAAAACTACAAGGTTTTCTGTTTGGCGCTTTCCTCGTGTTCTTAGTAGGTAGTGCTGCGGTTATTGCGATTGATTATTGGGTTTCATGGCAAGCAAAAGATCGCATCATCTACCATATCGATGATGTGCCAGAGCGCGAAGTTGCCGTTGTACTTGGTACCAGTAAATACCTAGGTAGAACACTCAACGAATACTACAAACATCGAATTGACGCTGCTATTGAGTTATTCGATCGTGAAAAAGTAGAGCAATTTCTACTGAGTGGCGATAACGCTCATCGTTCTTATAACGAACCGTGGACAATGAAACGTGACTTATTAAAAGCCGGTGTGCCCGATGAACGCATCAATCTCGATTACGCTGGTTTCAGAACTTTAGATTCAATTGTTCGCGCCAAAAAGATCTTCGATACCGATAACTTTTTAATTATCACACAGGAATTCCACTGTGAAAGAGCACTATTGATCGCAAGCTCTTACGATATTCACGCCCAATGTTTGGCAGTTTCAGGTCCGACTCACCACTCTGGAACAACCATACGTTTACGTGAAGTGTTCGCGCGAACTAAAGCGTTCCTTGATTTGTATATTATTGGTACTGCACCCAAATTCCTTGGACCTAAAGAACCAATTCAACCCAGCCCTAAGCAAGAAACACTGCCTATTCCTAGCCCTATCACAGACCCTTCAGATCCCGATGTGTAGAAACCTACACATTTTGAATTTGTTGCCTCACATTTCCCTACTGTTACACAAAAACACACCAACGCTCCTTTCTTAACTTAAGTAACATTCCCCCAACAAAGTCCGACCCTACATCAAGCTATATACCTCGTACAGAATAAGCACTACTCAATGAAGTCAGTACACCAATAAAACGAGGATAAACAAAAGGAGCGTCTTATGACGGCACTTGTTACTACACTGAAACACTGGTTGTTTACCCGCAACAGCATGATATTAATTGGTAATTTCACACTATTTGCACTCTTGCTCAACACCTTACCATTCGAAGCACAAGTGAATACGGGTTTAAGTATTCTCGTGTTCGTTGCTATTTTATGGTTAACCGAAGCGATTCACGTCAGCATCACCGCTTTGCTTGTTCCTCTATTGGCTGTCTTGTTTGGTGTGTTCAATACGCCCGCAGCACTGGCTAATTTTTCGAACCCAATCATCTTTTTATTCATGGGTGGCTTCGCACTGGCAGCCGCACTGAACAAACAGGAGTTGGATAAAGCGATTGCCGACAAAGTATTACTGATAGCAAAAGGCAGAATGTCGGTCGCCGTATTCATGTTGTTTGGTGTGAGTGCTGGTCTATCAATGTGGATCTCCAACACAGCCACCACAGCGATGATGCTTCCTCTTGTTCTTGGTATCATGAACAAAGTCGACCAAAGTGAAGACCGCAACACCTACGTGTTCGTGCTACTTGGTATTGCTTACTGTGCTTCAATCGGTGGTATTGCAACCTTGGTTGGTAGCCCACCAAACGCTATTGCGGCGGCAGAAGTTGGCCTAAGCTTCACTGAGTGGATGGCGCTTGGCCTACCAATCTCAATGATCTTGTTACCAATCGCGATGATTATTTTGTACGTCATGACTAAGCCGAAACTTGACCACAAATTCGAATTAGACCATGCCCCTGTTGAGTGGACAAACAGTAAGAAAATCACACTGTCTATCTTCCTTCTAACGGTAACGCTTTGGATATTCGGTAAACCAATCAATGCTATGATCGGCGGCTTCTCTAAGTTCGATAGCTTGGTAGCGATTGGCGCAATTGTACTACTTGGCGCTTCTAGAGCGGTTGAATGGAAAGATGTTGAGAAGACAACGGACTGGGGTGTACTTATCCTGTTCGGTGGTGGTATCTGTTTAAGTAACATTCTTAAAGCGACAGGAACGAGTGTATTCCTAGCGCACTCTCTAAGCGGATTTTTAGAAACAGCTGGTGTTCTTCTTACGATTCTAGCGGTGGTAGCGTTCGTGGTATTCCTAACGGAATTTGCGAGTAACACTGCAAGCGCAGCACTGCTTGTCCCTGTATTTGCGACTATTGCTGAAGCGCTAGGTATGTCTCCAGTTATCTTATCGGCGCTAATTGCCGTTGCCGCTTCTTGTGCTTTCATGTTGCCAGTCGCGACACCACCTAACGCAATAGTGTTTGGCTCGGGTCACATCAAGCAGAAAGAGATGATGCGAATCGGTATGGTATTAAACCTAGTTTGTATCCTAGTTCTGACATTGTTCGCTTGGATTTTCTGGTAAGCATAAACGCCTAGTTGGTGATACTCCAACTAAGATGATTACTGTTTCCCTGATACAGCCTTTCTAAAACAGCCCGCTCAACAAAATTCGCTACGAACGAGGGCGTTGAGCGGGCATCGTAAGAAAAATAAACGTTTTTACCTTTTGGTGGCTCTTCGTCACCTTTTTTGCTTTTAGAATGGTAGCCATAGCGATGCCACATACTCACTTATGGTTTTTTCACAATCGGAACAACCTCAGATTAGTGACTCAAGAACACCTGATTTCGACCCGAATGTTTCGCTTGATATAAAGCTTCATCAGCACGAGCAATAGTCTCTGTCACCCGCTCTTGCTTCATCTCGGCAAGACCAACACTGCAAGTAAGAGGGTCGCCATGAACCCATAGGTGTTGACTAACCAAAAGCCTTATTTTCTCTGCCTTTCTTTGCGCTTCTCCAGCGTCTGTCTCAGGACAAAAAACAATAAACTCTTCCCCGCCCCACCTCACCAACTTGTCGGTAGCGCTGATCGAGCTACCCACTACCATGCTAAACTCACGTAAAATATGGTCGCCCATCTGATGTCCGTACTTATCGTTCACACTTTTGAAGTAGTCAATATCGAGGTACAACATACTTAGCTTCCCATGCCCTTGCTTCACCTGTTGAGACTGCATCTTCAACCAATCACGGATCGCGTGTCGGTTAAGTATGCCTGTTAACTCATCTCGGTGAGCCATCTCTGAAAACTCAAAGTTTTGCTCTCGTAATGCACGGTTAACACTCTTAAGGTGGTGGTGCCTTTTTTCTGCAATCACCATACGCTTGCGTGAGTGATGCAATTCAGAAAGTAAAAATACAGTACCTGTGCCTACCCAAATGAACAGCAAGATTAAGAACAAACTTTCTGCTGATATATAGGATCCTTCAAATTCAATACTGCGAATAACAATTCGATGATGACCTAATTTTGCTCCAGAGGCGGTCGCAAATTCAACCATATTGACATTTGAATATTCTGGAGCCGAATGTTCTAGCGCAATATCGTTATCGGCAAGCCACCATGTCATCACCTGCAGGTTAGCAATAGGAATCTCAATCACACCGCCATCTACACCAGGTGAAAACTCCATACCATTATACTTATGCGTGTATTCGTCATCAGATACAGAGTAAGCAGGATTATAATTGCGTAGATAGGTTCTCAAACGACCGCTAGAATCCGCTTCCGCATGATAATCAATATTGACTCTGAAGGTATGGTATTGGGAAAGATCAAGGCCAGCGGTAATGTCTGGATTGATACGAATTGACAGGCCACAATAAGGCCACGGATACTCAGACTCTTTCAATTCACAGTCGAGAATATACTGGCCATTTTTAAAAGATATTTGAGAGGTACTGATACCCCTGTCAACTTTATCGCTAGTTGCGACAAATTCATATTTATCAGGAGTAATAGCAGTTATCACACGACTCCCGCTCACACGGTAATACTGCACAATGGCAAGCGTTGTGATAACGAGAAAGATAACAATCTTATGAATCCACTTCACGTCTAAACTTCCGGCTAAGGTCCCTATAGTTGGGATTTCACGATATAAAATAAGTTAAGTAAATCAGTGATCTTCATTCCAACAACTCACTGAAAAACGTTATATCACGCCAGAACAAAATGTCATACTATATTTTCATGTGCATGTTGACTGGTAATTATTCACGCCGAGAATCAAGTAATATTGCGTATAAAAACAAACTCTATTTGTTATACTCATCGCATAATCATCGTTAACCGTAGCGCCTGCTTAAAGAGCATCCGAGTCGACGAAATAATAATCAAAATACAACGAGTAATGTCATGTCTTTATTAGCAAAAGGAACACTCAAGAAAATGAGTGCTTCGCTTGATGGTGCGGTTACCTACCGTTTACCTGTCGGTGAAGAATTTGTAGAGCTAAACCCTCTGATTGGTAAAACCATTAACCTCTCTCACACCGGTAATATTTTTTGCTGCTCGTGTGGCAAAAAAACCAAGAAAAGCTACTCGCAAGGACACTGTTTTGTGTGTATGAGAAAGCTGGCAAGTTGCGATATGTGCATCATGAAGCCAGAGACTTGCCATTACGATGAAGGCACTTGTCGTGAGCCTGAGTGGGGTGAAGCGAACTGCATGGTTGATCACTTCGTTTACCTGTCGAACACATCAAGCCTTAAAGTGGGTATCACTCGTCATACTCAAATACCTACTCGCTGGATTGACCAAGGCGCAACTCAAGGCCTGCCTATCTTGAAGGTGAAAACACGTCAGATTTCTGGCCTGATCGAAGTTGAGTTAGCAAAGCACATTGCTGACAAAACTAACTGGCGCACGCTACTCAAAGGCGACGGTGACGATATGGAATTGATAGAAAAAGCCAAAGAACTATTGCCATTGGTTGAGGATAAAATCCAAGAGATCAGAGCGAAGTTTGGTGACGATGCTATCGAGATTCTGAGCGAAAACATCACTTCATTGAGCTACCCAGTTGAACAGCACCCAGTGAAAATTGTATCGCACAACTTTGATAAGAACCCAGAGGTAACTGGTGTACTTCAAGGTATTAAAGGCCAGTACCTAATCCTAGATACTGGTGTGATTAACATTCGTAAATTTGGCTCTTACGAAGTAGAAGTTTCTGCTTAGTAAGCCAACGGTTTTATAAGCAACTGCTTTTATTAGACACTACTTTGATAAGCCAAAGCTGAGTTCATTTAAGCGGTGAAATCTAAACAACTTTGACCAGATTACACTGAACTTATCATGACGATAGAAACTAAAATGCCCTCAGCGATTGCTTAAGGGCATTTTATTATCAATACGATTCTATGCTAGCCGCCTAACTAAACCATGTTTAGTCAACATTAAGATGTGCTCACTTCTCCGCATACACAATTTTTTCCACTCGCTTTAGCTTGGTACAGAGATTGATCCGTTAAGTTCACGAGCGCATCAATGGACACTTTCCCTTCGCACGATCGGCTGTCACTGACTCCAATACTGACGCTCACATTAAATCGAACATGTTTGCTGATGTTAAACTGAGTTTGATTAAATTGCTGGCGAATTTGGTCAGATACTGCGCGTGAAATTTGAGGAGAAGCATTTGGGAGAAACACGATAAACTCTTCGCCACCCCAACGCCCTGCAACACCACCAGCTTGCTCTACATTACGCTTGGTAATACTAGCCAAAGCACAAATAACTTCATCACCTACCATATGACCGTAAGTATCATTGATCGATTTAAAGTCATCGATATCAAGTAGCATACATACAACATGATTATCGGAAGCAAGATACGCTTTCAGCCAATCGTAAATCGCTCTTCGATTGAGCAAATTGGTCATTTCATCGTAATTCGCTTGATGAAGTAACTGTTTCTCCAACATTACTTTTTGAGTCACATCTTCGAGCACCACCTGAACCGCTGGCTGACCTTTCCAAGTAATCGCATTGTCGTAAATATTGAAGAACCGGTGAACCTCGTCGAACCCTATATTTTCAACCACAGTACTAGTTCCTGACAACTCACCAGACACAATCGCTTGATAATGCTTACTGATACCATCCGTATTCTGTTTTGGTACCAATTCAAGAATCGACTCTAGCTCTAATACTTGCTCGATGGACGTGCCGCCTTGCATGTTGACCCAAGATTGATTGACCATCAACGGTTTGAAATCTCGATGAACCAAGATGCCCTGTCCTGATTGCATGATCATATCGTGATACATCTTATCTTGCTCACGCACCGCATTTTGCAACTGAATAGCAGGAGATAGATCGATAACCGTGACTTGCAGTGCAGGTCTTCCCTGCCACTCCGTAACATGGTCGATAGAAAACACTGTGAACTCTCTACCGTTACGATCAACATTGGTATAAGTATGAACCTGAGGATCTCGTTGACCGCTGACCGTTTCAAGGTAGTTTTGATAGGCTAAAACATGAAATTCTTCTGATATAAGATCTAAAAAGCTATCTATATTAAGCAGTAGTTCTTCGGGTGATTGGTATCCATAAATACGCGCATAATTAGCATCAACGCTAACTACATTCATATCTTGAATAGTTATTACACCGTATGTGGATTCGAAATTTATTGACGACATTGCCCACTCCGCACTAGAGCTATACTTCGTAAATTGGAGTATAACGACATATCCTACTAGCGACTTAACACAATCTATCGCACGCCAGACACATTAATATATCAACTAGTATATCGTACTGCTTCACGCTTCTCTACAATTCAATTGCTTACACGAGACATCAAAAGCTAGCAAGAACATCAATCTTGTTACGCGTGTCAAAAAACAAAAAAAGATAACACCTATCAATGTAAACGTTTCCTTAGCCTTGCTCTCGTTTACTAAACCTGGGCCGCTGAAAGCATCAAACTCTTTTCCTTAATCGCTTTCTAACTATTCTTGCCAGTCAGAAAAGTAAGAGACGAGAAAATCGATCGCAAGCCGTGCTCTCTGTGGTAGAAAGCGACGGTTTTGGTAAACAATCCAACTGCTGGTTCCTGCTCCCCAATACTCTTCTAGTACTGGAACCAGTTTTCCATAAGCAAGAGCGCCATTGAAACTGCTTTTTGGTAGGTAGACAATGCCAAGCCCCTGTTCACATGCTTTAATCACTGCGCTTGAGTTATTGCTTCTCCAGCGACCATGCACTCGTACTGCATTAAGCGGTTTTCCATCTTTTTCAAATAGCCACTGATCACTGTTGGCAATGATGCAACTGTGTAATTTCAACTGTTCTGGGTGAACTGGTGTACCAAATTGATCAAGATAAGCTTTGCTGGCTGCTGCCGCCATTGGGCGATCAACGAGCTTTCTTGCCACCAACCCCGAATCATCCAACCGACCATATCGAATCGCGAAATCGATGCCATCTTCGATGAAGTTAACCATCTTGGTATTAAAGTTCATCTCTATAGTTAGATCTGGGTGGTCTTTGGCAAATTCCATCAACGCAGCAGCCACATGATTTTCTGCAAACGCGCCTGCGGCACTCACTCGTAATGTGCCACTTAACTGAGCTTGTTGAGAGGTCACTTGTTCATTTGCCTGTTGCAGCCCAATAACTAGATCTTTGCACTGCTGATAATAGGTGTGACCCGATTCAGTTAAGCTTACCATGCGTGTAGAACGAGCAAGCAAGGCAACACCTACCCTTTCTTCTAACCTTGAAACTTGGCGACTGACATGACTGGTACTGCAACCTAACTGCTTTGCGGCCGCAGAAAAGCCGTGACACTCTGCTACCGCAACAAACTCATTAATACCTTCAAAGCTATCCATACTTCACCTGCTTACATCTAACGAATTCACATCGACTAATTCATATCTAACTATTGCTATATAGCAATAATGTTTTGCCTATTCGGTATATTATCACTCAAATGGTTTGCTACTAGTATTACAGATAACGAAACAGCGGTATCTAAATTGAAAACTTTGGTTTTCTAAATAAAAACCACGATACCTAAAGCAAAAAAACGACGCTGAAACCAAACAAACGTGCTCAAAGGGACGAATCATGAAAAAAATACTAATACCTGTGACTAACCACGCAACACTTGGCAATACAGATCAAGCGAACGGTACTTACGCTCCTGAACTAACTCATGCTCTCAAAGAGATCATTGCTGCAGGTTTTGAATACGACATCGCTTCTATCAAGGGTGGTAAAGGTCCACTGTATGGAACCGATATTGAAGGGGATTCAGTAAACGCCGAGATCTTGGCTGATGATGACTTCCAGAACCGCATCAACAATACGATTCCTGTAAGCCAAATTAATGCAGAAAGCTACGATGCTATCTTCTACCCCGGTGGATTCGGTTTGCTTTCAGATCTAGCAACCGACGAGCAATTCGCAACCATCGCCGCTAAGCACTATGAAGATGGTGGCGTTATCTCATCAGTATGTCACGGCCCTGCAGCACTGCTTCCGATTGTCCTAAGCAACGGCGAGAAGCTATTAAGCTCTAAATCGGTGACAGGCTTTACACGTGAAGAAGAAATCGACTTTGGGACCATCAATGACATCCCATTCCTATTGGAAGAATCGCTTACTCGTAGCGCAGCGCGTTTCAACAAAGTTCAACCTTGGCATGAGCTTGTGATTGTTGATGAGCGAGTGATTACCGGTCAGAACCCAACCAGTGCGCACGCAGTAGGTGCAGCTCTGGTTAAGCTGTTGTCTTAGTTCAATCACGGGCTTAATCGAATAGCGGTTTTAGTCGTAGTAGACTTTGCTAAACAGATATAAGTTCATGAAACAAAAAGAGCAGACTTCCTACTCAATATTATTGAGAGAAGCATGCTCTTTTCTAATTTCTATAACAGCCAAAATTGTTAGCTATTGCTACGTAAAATCCCTTCAAGCACATTGAACAGTAAGTCAATCTCATCAATCGAGTTATAATGCATACATCCAATACGCACCACGCCCTGCTCTTCAATACCCAACTGCTTCACTAGCCCTAATGCATAGAAGTGTCCATTCCACACACAGATATTATGCTCGCCTAACTTCTTAGCGATGAACTCTGGAGAGTGATCTTCAAAGGTAATCGCAAATGTAGGGGTTCTCAGATTCGAATCAAACTCAGTTTTACCATAAAGTTTTGCACCTTCAAGATCGGACAAGCGTTTAAGGAAGTATTCACTGAGTTGGCTCTCATGCTTATTATACAGCGCGTAACTTTGCTCTAAACGAGAACGCAATGAATCGGCTGGATCGCCTAACTGCGCCAAGTAATCCACCGCCGCAATCACACCGGCAAGGCCTTCAAAACTTTGTGTTCCTGTTTCAAATCGACCTGGGCCGATATTGGTTGCAGGTTCAACCTTGTAAGGCTTTAAAGTATGCAGCCATTGAGGCGCAACATAAGCAATACCGACATGCGGGCCGAAGAACTTATAAGCAGAACACGCTAAGAAATCACAATTCAGTTGCTGAACATCGATCAAATGATGAGGTGCGTAATGAACGGCATCGACATATACCTGAGCGCCATGCTGATGTGCAAGCTCAATAACTTTAGCCATATCGACAATAGAACCTGTCGTGTTCGAAGCAAACGTCACCGCGACAAGCTTGGTTTTCTTATTCAGCAGCGATTCAAAATGCGCCATATCCAAACTGCAATCGGATTCGTCGACACTAACTTGGCGAACAATCGCGCCTTTGTCGTCTGCCGCTTGCTGCCAGCTCGATACATTTGAGTAATGGTCTAACGCAGTGACGATAACCTCATCGCCCTCTTTCCAATCGCGGCTGATCGCTCGGCTAAGTTGGAAGGTCAACGATGTCATGTTCGCACCGAACACCACATTGCCAGAAGACTCCGCATTGAGTAGTGCTTGGGCCGCTTCTCGCGCTTGCTGCATTAAGCTTGTGGTCTTTTGGCTAGAAAAGTAGTGCCCGCCTAGGTTTGAATTGAAATGCCCTAGGTATTCCGTCATTGAAGCTAAAACATTCTCAGGTACCTGAGACCCACCGGGACCATCGAAAAAGGTCACAGGCCTGCCGTTATGATATTGGCCTAAAGCACTAAACTGTTGGCGTACATCATTAAGAGTGAAGGACATTACGCGCATCCTTAGCCGTTAGTACAAACACATCCATATAGCCCATCTTACCGTGGTCTATGGTACGAATTGGTTGTGCGTTGTGCCAAAGCTTACTATCAGCAAGCATTGCCACCTCGCCATCGCCTAACACCTTTCTAAAGAATGGTGCTTCGTGGCTATCTTGATAAAGCATCACTTCACCACCCACGATGTTATGGCGAGTAACACCAATAATCGCGATGTGGTCAAAGCCATCTTGATGAACACCTTCTGGTGCTACTTGAGTCTCTTCAAAAATAGCAGCAATGCGAATCTGATGGATTTCGATTTCTTGCCCGTCTTCAAGTCCATTGGTCTCAATAAACAGTTCACACATTTCTTGCATGCCTTCACTGCTTAGAATCTTCGCTTCAATCGGCTCGAACTGGCGAACGACGTCACCTTGAAAGTGATTAATGTCTTCAGACTGAACAAAGTTATGTTTGTCTTGCTCAACGACTTGTCCATTACTGAATTGAACCACCGAGTATCTTCTCAATCGAAACTGGCCATCCGCATGCTCTGTGCTTGGTAGCTGAGAGAATGACGGAGACAACTCCTTAACAGCATGGTTACTGAGATGGGTAATATGTAGGGTATTTTCGTGAGCATGTAACATCATCGACTCCTTAATGATTGTTAATTTACTTTCAATATTTAACGTTTTATTTACATAAAGGATACTTGAAGATCTTGTCAAATCAACATTAAACAATCATTTATCCCGTCAGATTTAATAATTCAGACACTAAATCCAAGCTAAAATTAAAAAGCAGTGTATAACACCAGAATAAAAGATGACCAACTCTTAAAACTAGCACACTCCACTAGCTAGTTATAAATCCCTATAAATTTAAATTTAACGACATTATTAACTAGGAAGTGGTGTTTCATATTGTGTCAGCCCTTGCGCTCCAACAAACCAGCCTCCTGCATAAGTTCAGGTATCACGCTCGCCACCATCCATTTCTATGCTTTTGCACAGCGAAATACGACTTACCTATCAGTCACCAAGCTATTGATTATTTACACAACAAACTGAAATTGGTTAATTTATGAGTACGCCAGAAACCAAACGCCTTTGCTTGCGCGTCTGGAACAGGTCGAGTTCGGGGGGAACTCGGCCGCCCTCAAATAGAGTGCTTTCTAATAAAACCTACAATTATAAATGATGCGTTTATTTGGAATATGATGGTCTGCCTTTATGTCCTAACTTAGAATTCGTTAAAAATAGGCGACTATAAAGATTGGGAATGTTCTACACAAAACAGATGAGAGGGTAAGCAAGCTTGAAAGGTTGGTTGCTAAAAAAGCCACCTTTGGTGACATTTACACCAAAAGTCAAAACGAAAATAAGTTAACTAGACTTAAAACGATTCACTTAGAAAATAGGGAATTTAGCTAACACTCAATTTCACTGGACTGATTTTTAAAACCGTTCTTCGAGCGCTTCTGCTGGTACATTCGCTGGTCAGCTAAGCTCAAACACTCAGAAAAATTGACACATTCAAAACTAGATGCGCTTCCAAAACTGAGGCCAGACTGAGGCCAATCAGCACTGCGAATTTGCTCTTCCACCTGAGTCACTCTAAGCTCAATCTGAGAATAGAGAGCCTCAACTTGTTTCTCTTTATCCACTTTCAACAACCAGATAAATTCGTCGCCACCAGCTCGATAAACCATTCCAAGGTCTGTAAATTTTTCTCGCATCATGCGGCTGGTGTATTCTAAAAAGCGATCCCCTTCATCATGACCATAAGTATCATTAATCGATTTAAGGCCATCACAATCGATGAAAACGATACAATAGGAATGATGTACTAATTGTTTACTGGCATCATTAAAATCCAGCCGGTTTCCAAGCCCCGTTAAACTATCCACCCTCGACTGGATATAGGTTTTCTGATGTTGATGTTGTTGAATCCGCAACCATTCAGTCAGTGACAATAAAATGCAGGCACAATCTATTGCTAATGCAACAACAACGATAACTTCTGTCGATCTCTGAGTCGGCAATGGTGCAAAATGCGCAAAAATGTAATATACCAAAGCCGTGCCATAACAAAGACCACCGATCAAATAATATTTAGCGACAAAGTTTCGTTGATAAACCATCAATACGCCAGTCACTATCATTGTCGGCACCCAGATTGCCGCAATCAAATGGGACATAACAAAAGTCAACGAAAACGGGGCAAAGACATTAATAAACCCGATAATGACACACAGCCAACTAAAGGCCTGAAAGGTAAGATTAATACGAATAAAATGCTGCGGAAATCCAAACAATAATCTTGTGTAATAGCAAGAAAAAGCAACCGCAAACGGAAACAATACCATTCCAAAATAAACTGGGTTCCAGCTTTGGCTTGGTAATAAGTACCCCCAAGCGCCTGAAGCGGCGAACCATCCCAGGCCATGTAGCCCAACATAACCAGCACAAGCCAGTGTGACTGGATGTTTAGTTTGAAAGTAACAAAAAAGAGCGAAAACTCCCAACGTTAGCATGACAGTAATAGAAGCTAATGTGAGCGTATTGTTGCGGAAAACGTGAATATAAAATGGATATTCAGGTTGAAGAGTGAAGTTAACTGCCTTTGGAAATTTCTTTGCTTCCAAGTAGAGCCAAAGTGTTCCAGATTCCTCCGCATTCAATATTAACGGGAAGCTTTGCCTATGCAGATGCAAGATACTCTTGTTACTTAATTGGCCAAAATCAAGTATTCGCCTTACTTGACCATTTGTTGATTGCCAGTAACCCCAACCTTGATCCAAATAGTTTGCACGGAGTGTAACTATTTGTTGTGACGACTTGATATCGGAGTTGGCCAAATCAACTCTCAACCCAAACGCCCCTTCACCACCAAATATCGTTTCAATCCTTGGAGAGGATTCAATGTGTTTTTTTAATATGGGAAAATCGACTGGATCAGATAACAAAGGCATTTCATACCATCTTACAGCTTCATTAGCTAACACAGATTGTTCCCCGCTGACCTGCAGCGGAGAAGCAAAAACCGAATTCAGGCACACAATAAACACATTGATAAAAAGGATTAGAATCTGCATAGAGTTCAAATAATTCCGCGCAATATATAAATATCAATAATAACACATACAAAAAAATAACAACTGAGAAACACTCAACAGTTCAAGTATTAACCAACATTACACCTGTTTGTAATCATGCCGTTCATACTAAAAGTGCGTCTTGTGGTCGTTTATCTGCACGCTAATTTTGATGAGTTCTTACAGCGTCTTTTAACTCAAACTTTTTAAAATAAAACATAGGATTCAGGTTCTCTTGTTTTTCTACTCATCAATGTATACGCAAAAAAGTAAATACTGCTATAGAAACACCATGATCAAGAAGACCCTAAAAGTGAGCAATATGCATAGCTGTTTGCAAGAGCACTTTCCTTGACTTATCGCTATTGATCTAAGACACAGGATTACAAGACCATCATTTAGTTCGGTTATGTTCTAACGTATAACGATTAATTACACTTCTACCCTTGTTTAACCTTTTATTGCCTCCATATTTTCCATACAATCCTAATCGATTATAAATAAAAACAAATTCAATTTCGGAGTCCTCATGAGCGACGTAAAGCACTGTAATTTATTGATTCTTGGTTCTGGCCCTGCTGGCTATACAGCTGCAGTTTACGCTGCTCGTGCAAACCTAAACCCAGTACTTGTTACCGGTATGCAGCAAGGTGGTCAGCTTACAACCACAACAGAAGTGGAAAACTGGCCGGGTGATGCTGAAGGTTTAACGGGTCCAGCACTGATGGATCGCATGAAAGAGCACGCAGAGCGCTTTGAAACAGAGATCCTGTTTGACCACATTAACGAAGTAGACCTATCTAACCGCCCTTTCCGTCTTAAAGGCGATTCAGGCGAGTACACGTGTGATGCGTTGATCATCTCAACGGGTGCATCAGCTAAGTACCTAGGTTTAGATTCTGAAGAAGCATTCAAAGGCCGTGGCGTTTCTGCTTGTGCTACGTGTGATGGTTTCTTCTACCGCAACCAGAAAGTAGCGGTTGTTGGTGGTGGTAACACCGCTGTTGAAGAAGCACTTTACCTATCTAACATCGCGTCTGAAGTTCACTTAGTTCACCGTCGTGACACGTTCCGCGCTGAAAAGATCCTAGTGAAACGTTTAATGGACAAAGTAGAGAACGGCAACATTGTTCTTCACACTGATCGCACGCTAGACGAAGTTCTAGGCGACGACATGGGCGTAACGGGCGTTCGTATTAAAGATACTCAGTCTGATAAAACAGAAGAGATCGAAGTAATGGGCGCATTCATTGCTATCGGTCACCAACCAAACACTGAAATCTTCAAAGGCCAAGTCGACATGAAAGATGATTACATCATCGTACAGTCTGGTCTTGAAGGTAACGCAACACAAACCAGCATCCCAGGCGTGTTCGCTGCAGGTGATGTAATGGACCACAACTACCGCCAAGCAATCACTTCTGCTGGTACAGGTTGTATGGCTGCACTGGATGCTGAACGCTTCCTAGATGGCCTTAACGATAAGTAAATCTGAGATTGCAGATTTAAATATCGAAGCCCTCACCTCAATAGATGCAGGGCGTCATCACATTTTGTTGTAAATCCCTAGAGCCCAGCGGTATATCCACTGGGCTTTCTTTTGTATACTAGCCGCCCTCAACAAATAATAATTATCATTAAGCCTTCATAATGGATAAGAAAAAACAACGCAGCTTGAACAAGTGGCTTAAGCAACAGAGTAAGTTAGCGAAACGCTGGCTTATGATTGCGATTGGCCTTGGCGTACTTTCAAGCGTGTTTTTAATTGCTCAAGCAGCTCTTCTCGCCTCTATTCTTCATCAGCTGATCATCGAGAATGTCGATAAATCTGAACTGGTTGGTCATTTCGCAGGCTTGGCACTATCGGTCGTTGGCCGTGCAGGCTGTACATGGGGTCGTGAAATCGCCGGCTATCGCTGTGGTGAGCAGATCCGTATCTACATTAGGCAGCTCATTCTCGATAAGTTACGCGAACTTGGTCCTGCCTACATCAAAGGCAAACCTGCGGGTACGTGGGCAACCCTGTTGCTAGAACAAGTAGAAGACATGCAAGACTTCTTCTCTCGTTATCTACCTCAGATGTCTCTGTCGGTAATGATTCCATTCATTATTTTGGTTGTGGTGTTTCCAGTAAACTGGGCAGCTGGATTGATCTTTTTGCTTACGGCTCCACTGGTGCCGATGTTCATGGCACTTGTTGGTATGAAAGCAGCCGATGCCAACCGTAAAAACTTCAAAGCGCTTCAGCGTCTTTCTGGTCACTTTTACGACCGTTTGCAGTCAATGACAACCATCCGTCTATTTGATCGCACCAACGCTGAAACAGAAGTACTCAAAGGTGCATCTGAAGTGTTTAGAACGCGTACCATGGATGTGTTGAAAATCGCTTTCTTGTCTTCTGCTGTACTTGAGTTCTTCACGTCGATCTCTATCGCGATGACAGCGGTTTACTTTGGTTTCACCTACATCGGTGAGCTTAACTTTGGCCACTACGGCGTCGGCATTACGCTATTCGCTGGTTTGTTTATCCTTATCTTGGCGCCAGAGTTTTACCAACCTCTGCGTGACTTAGGTACTTTCTACCATGCGAAGCAACAAGCGGTTGGCGCTGCGGAAAGTATTGTCGAGTTCTTAGAAACAGACATCACTAAGGTTAAATCAGGCGACACTCAACTCGATCAGGCTCAAGGCATCAATATTGAAGCTCAAGCTCTAAAAGTGTTAAGCCCTGAAGGTGTTCAATTGGTTGGCCCTATCTCGTTTGCACTTAACACTCGACAGTCGACTGCGTTAGTTGGCCCAAGTGGGGCGGGTAAAACAAGTTTGATCAACGCTATTCTTGGTTTCATGCCTTATGAAGGAAGCTTGAAAATCAATGGCATTGAATTGCGTGACCTAGACTTAGCCTCTTGGCGTAAGACGATTAGCTGGGTTGGTCAAAACCCGTTGCTACTGCACGGTACAATTCGTGACAACGTCACTCTAGGTAAGCTCGATATCACTGACCAAGTTGTCGAGAATGCGCTTGAGCAGTCTTTTGCTAACGAGTTCGTTAGCGAGCATGGCTTAGATTATATGATCTCTGATCGCTCTGGCGGCCTGTCTGTTGGTCAATCTCAACGTTTGGCTCTGGCTCGCGCCATGATTCAAGACGGTCAGTTCTGGTTGTTAGATGAACCAACAGCTAGCCTAGATACTCGTAGCGAACAGTTAGTAATGAAAGGAATCAATAGCAATATTGAAAGCCGCACAGCCCTGCTTGTAACGCACCAACTTGCCCCTCTTAAATCAGTCGATAATATTCTGGTTATGCGCGATGGTGGTCTGGTTGAACAAGGTCATTACTCTCAGCTATCGACTGCGGGTGGTTTGTTCGAAAAGATGCTTAACGCGAACTTAGCTCAACAAGATAATAAGGGTAATTTAGATGCGTGATTTACTGCCTTACCTGAAACTCTATAAAAAGCATTGGTTTAGCCTATCGCTAGGCATGCTATTAGCTTTTGCTACTCTTTCGGCTTCTATCGGCTTGTTAACGCTATCAGGCTGGTTCATTTCAGCTTCTGCGGTTGCAGGCCTTACGATTGCACGTGAGACCTTCAACTACATGCTACCGGGCGGCGGCGTACGTGGTTTGGCAATGAGCCGTACTGCGGGTCGTTGGGGTGAACGTGTTGTCAGCCACAATGCCACATTCAAATTGTTAACTGATTTACGTATCTTCTTCTTCAAGAAGCTAGCTCCGCTGATCCCAGGCCGTATTTCGAACCTTCGTGATGCTGACCTTCTCAACCGTTTGGTTGCTGATGTCGATGCAATGGACCACGTTTACTTGCGCTTAGTAAGCCCAGTGACGGTTGGTGTGTTCGGGATCTTCTTCCTTACTATTTTCTTGATGTGGTTCGATAGCTCACTAGGTTTGATCTTGGGTTCTATCCTTCTGATCATGCTGTTGGTTTGGCCAATCTTGTTTTACAAGCTAGGTAAACGTAACGGCGGTGAACTGACACAAAACAAAGCGGATCTTCGTGTTACCACTCTGGATTGGATTGAAGGCTACAGCGAACTGACTCTGTTTGGTGCTGAAGAGCGTTACCGCAATGCGATTCTAGAAACGCAGCAGAAGCTGATGGCGAATCAGTTTGTGAATGCTAACCTAACTGGTATGGCGTCAGCAGCACTGATGCTGTTCAACGGTTTGACGTTGGTTCTTATGCTTTGGCTTGCGGCTGATGGCGTGGGTGGTAATGTACCAGACCCGTTCATCGCGCTAATGGCATTCGCAACCATGGCAAGTTTTGAGCTATTAATGCCAATCGCAGGCGCGTTCCAGCATTTAGGTCAAACTCTGTCTTCAGCACGTCGCTTGAACGAAGTTATTCTGTCGGAGCCTGAAGTTCAGTTTGCTGAAGAGAAACTCGACATCAACAAGCCGCTTGATATTACGTTCTCAAACGTGACGTTCAACTACCCTGATTCTGAACGTAGTGTTCTGAACGCTGTTGACCTAACGATTCCTGCAACGCACAAGGTTGCGATTGTGGGCCAAACAGGTTCTGGTAAGTCGACTTTGATTCAGCTGCTGACTCGCTACTGGGATCCTAAAAAAGGCGACATCTCAATCGCGGGAGTTGAACTGACGCAGTGGAATGAATCACAGCTTCGTGAATCAATCAGTGTAGTAAGCCAACGTGTCGACATTCTCAATGGTACTTTGCGTGACAACTTGTTGATTGCAAGACCAGAAGCAACCGATGATCACTTAGCGAACATCCTTAAAGACGTTGGTCTAGAAAAGCTGCTTGAGAACAACGCGCTTGATAGCTGGTTAGGTGATGGTGGTCGTCAACTGTCTGGCGGTGAGAAGCGCCGCATTGGCATCGCACGTGCCATTCTTCATGATGCTCCTATCCTGCTTTTAGATGAGCCGACAGAAGGCTTAGATAAGCAAACCGAGCAAAGCATCATGACTCTTTTCGAGAAGCACTTCGAAGGCAAGACGGTTATCTTCATCACGCACCGTTTGATTGGTCTGGAATCGATGGATTCTATCGTTCTGATTGAACAAGGCGAGATTGTTGAAAACGGCTCTCATGAGAAACTGTTAAACGAAGCAGGACGTTATTTCCAACTGCGTCAGGCAATCTAGCGCCTTCATCAGTTATAAAGATAACCGTTCAAAGCCCGAGTTTATGCTCGGGCTTTTTTGTGTCTTTAATTATTCTGAGCTACACCCTTCTTCAATCAAGTTTAACCCGTCACTTCCACTTCCACTTCCACTTCCAATAGGTGGCTGACCTTGATGTAAAAAAGAAAATAGCTTAACAACGACAAGCTAGAGCCCCTGCGATGGTGAAATTTATGGAGCACTGCTTTCCTACTAGCGCGGCCCTCAAAACTAAGTTCCCAGGTTATCCAAACAACTAATTAGGGTTCATAACTTTAACTAGAACGCACAAAAAAGCCGAATGTGATAATCACATTCGGCTTTTTGATAACGTTATCGCGAATTATTCGCTAGTCGTTTTAGCTATCAAGTTATCGCTATTCGCTCAGAACTTAGTACTTAAAGCTTGAAGCGGCTAATTTCGCTTTCTAGCTCGTGAGACAGTTCAGATAACTGAGCAGCTTGTTCCGCAGCTTGGTGCGCTTCGTCTGCTAGCTCATTAGATACGTCACGGATTCCTTCAGTGTTACGAGTGATCTCAGACGTTACTGATGCTTGCTCTTCTGCAGCGGAAGCAATTTGTGTCGCCATGTCGCTAATGCGTTCAACAGCTGCATGGATTTGCGTTAGGCTCGCTGCGGCTGAGTTTGCGTCATCAACACTGGTTTCAGCAAGTGTACGGCTATCGTTCATGATATTAACCGCTTTGCCTGTTGTACCTTGTAGCAACTCAATCGTTTGTTGAATTTCTTGCGTTGAGCCGTGTGTACGTTGGCTCAGAACTCGAACTTCATCCGCTACTACTGCGAAACCACGACCTTGCTCACCAGCACGTGCAGCTTCAATCGCAGCGTTAAGTGCAAGTAGGTTCGTTTGTTCTGCAATACCTTGAATGTTAGACAAGATAGCGTTGATGCTGTTGCCGTGCTCTTCAAGTTCTAGGATAACGTTCGTTGCGATTTGAACTTCTTGAGCAAGGTTTTGGATAGAGCTTTGCGTCTGTGTCACTTGACCAGTACCGTGCTCACACGCGCCAACTGCTTCTGATGAGTTCTGTGCAGTGTGGTCAGCGTTACCCGCGATCTCTTGTGTTGCTGCAGCCATTTCGTTGACGGCTGTTGCTACCATGTTGATCTCGTCTTGTTGCATTTGGATACGAGCACTACGTTCTTCAGCTTGAGAAGCCGTTTGACGTGCTTGGTTGCCTAGCGCAGCAGATACTTCGCTTAGCTTGATCACCATGGTGTGCATATTGCCTACAAAACGGTTGAAGTTTTCAGCAAGCTTACCAATTTCGTCATCGCTCTTAGGCTCAAGGCGTTGAGTAAGGTCACCCTCACCTGAAGCAATTTCTTCAAGTGCCGCTGAAACACGGTTCAAATCACGGAATAGGAAGCTCACTAACCAAGACACTAATACGATTACGATTAACGTAATAATAACAGCCGTTGTGATCAATTGAGTAAGCAGTGTTGAGTGGTTCGCCTCTTCTGTTGCCTTGTCCATCTGAACCGCGAAGATCCAGTTAGTGTTAGGCACCTTCGTGAAATAAAGCAGCTTCTCTGCGCCACGTTGCTTAATAATCTCGATGCTACCCGTACGTACTGCGTTCTCGATAATAGGCATAGAGATATCGTTTGAAAGCTGGCTTACTGGCTTCAAGCTTAGCGCTGAATCTGGGTGTGCTAGGAATGTACCGTCAGAGGCATCAATTAGCATGGCGTAAGCGTTGTCACCAACATCAAGGCTGATTACATCGTTAACCAATTGGTCGATAAGTACGTCAGCACCCACGACACCAACAAGTTGGCCGTTGTGACGAACCGGTTCAGCAATCGTTACAAGAAGAGCTTTGGTGATCGCATCTTGGTAAGCGGTTGTGATGATTTGCTTACCTGCAGCGTTTGCTTCTTGGTACCAAGGGCGTTGACGAGGGTCGTAATCTGCACGATTACGTTCAGGGTGTGAACGGTACATTCCACCTTCTGGAGTACCTAAAAAGATATCGTCAAAGCCACCCGCAACACGAGCTTGCTTAAGGAAAGGAACAACATCATCCTCTCGTGAAAAGTCATTAAATGCTGATGCGATATCTGTACGGATATCAATCCAGTTTTTAATACCTTCAGATGCTGCTTCAGATACGCTTTCAGCTCGTAGGTATACGCCATTGCGAGTCTGTTCGAATAGTTGGTTTGCTGATAGCCAGGTCAACGCTGTTGCCATAACCACAACAGCAGATAGGCTAGCACCTATCAACTTCTGCTTTAGTGTTAGTTTCATGTCAAAGTTTCACGAGTGGTGGGAAATCTCGCGCATACTACCCAAAATCAGTATTAAATTCGAGCGATTTCACAATTTAATATCGGAATATAATTTTAGGTAAACCATAAGCTTAGCTAATGCCAATTCCTTGGCATTTCGCCAAATTTAAGGCGGTATTTTATATATGGTTATTAGAATTTATATCACATCTCATATGTTAAAGAGAGGCGGACACATGATAAAGAAGAAACAAAAAAGGCAGAAGAGTTTCCTCTTCTGCCTTCATACTATTTACCGCTCTACCGCATATAAGCTTCGATAGATTTCGGCTTTAGAGCCTAGCGTTTTTCTGTACGCATACCCATTAGCAAGCTAACACACATCAGCAATAGAATGATGGTGAATGGTAATGCCGTCGAGATTGCACCCGCTTGCAGAGCTTGCACTGCTTCAGTACCACCAACCCACAATAGCGCTACAGCAATCGCACCTTCAAGGAATGCCCAGAACACACGTTGAGGAACTGGTGTATCAACTTTACCACCTGCGGTGATGCTGTCGATAACTAGAGAGCCTGAGTCAGACGATGTAATGAAGAATACTAGAACCAATACAACCGCAATAATTGATAGCAGAGTACCGAACGGCAGAGCATCAAACATTTGGAACATTGCTAGTGATACATCCGTTAGGCCGTCTTGCCCAAGAATACCAACGTTATTCACGATTTGATCAATTGCCATCCCACCGAACACTGACATCCAAATGATAGTCACTGTCGTCGGTACAATAAGTACTGCTGTAATGAACTCACGGACTGTACGACCTTTAGAAACACGTGCGATAAACATACCTACGAATGGTGACCATGAAATCCACCAAGCCCAGTAGAATACAGTCCAACCGTGCAACCAAGCTTCATCTTCACGACCGTGTGGGTTACTCAGCGGGATGATGTTCTCGATGTATGCCATCAATGTTGTCGGGATTGAACCCAGCGTCACAGCATAGCCAATTAATGCCACTAAAATCAGCAGTAAGAAGGCAACCAGCATGTTGATGTTACTGATAACTTTAACGCCGCCATCAATACCGCGAAGTACTGATACTACCGCCAATAAAGTCACAGCAGTAATCACAATAACTTGCAGCCCTAAGCCCGCTTCAATGCCGAATACATGTTGAATACCACTTGCTGCTTGTTGTGCACCTAGTCCAAGCGATGTCGCCAGACCAAACAGGGTTGCAAGTACAGCAAGAATATCAACAATGTGACCCGCCCAACCCCAAGCTCTATCACCTAAAATTGGGTAAAAGATAGAACGGATAGAAAGAGGCAACCCCTTGTTGTAAGAGAAGAAAGCAAGTGACAATGCTACTACGCCATAAATCGCCCAAGGATGCAGACCCCAGTGATACATGGTTGCACCTAGCGCCAACTTAGCCGCTTCTGGTGTATTCGCTGCAACATTAAGCGGAGTTTCGTACCAGCCTGTATAATAAGCAGCAGGCTCAGCCACACTCCAGAACATCAAACCGATACCCATACCTGCGGCAAACAGCATCGATAGCCAAGACATAAAGGAGTAATCTGCCGTCGCATCAACACCACCAAGGCGAATTTTACCATACGGAGAAACAATCAAGCCTAAGCAGAAAATTACGAAAATATTACCCGACCAGATGAAGAGCCAATCAAACGAATTGATAATCTGGCCTTTAACGCCATCTAGTGCAGCCTTTGCTGAAGCGGTATCTGTAATCAGAACACCGATGAGGAACAAAGCAATAAGTCCCGCACTGATACCAAATACTGGGTTATGAACATCAAAACCCCATTTTTGGACATTATCTTGACCGACAGTGTAATCCGTACTGTCGATACTGTATTTATCTATACCTTTAGTCATTATCCCTCTCTACGGAATATTAATAGGGTCTATTAACCTCAATATCCCTTATTTACCTGTGACCTAGTCAAAACTCGAACGAACGATCCAAGCAGTACAAGTTGTTATCACAATTATTCAAATACTTGGATGTCTGAAGTTTAGCAGGTTAAATTATTGTTTTCAGTAAACCAGAATCAGTTCGCCGAATTTTCAAACAAAATATACGTAATTACCCAAACTACTGACGAAAAAAAGGCCGACCGAGTCGACCTTTAACTAAAAAATACTTTTAACTCAAAGCATTTTGCTGTTGGACTAATTTATTTTCAGTTCGTAAACCTAGCAATAAGCTTAGGCACATAAGCAATAATATGAACGCGAATGGTAACGCCATTGATACCGTTCCGGCTTGTAGTGCTTGGATGGATTCAGTACCGCCAACCCAAAGTAAAACCGCGGCAATCGCACCACCCATCAGCGCCCAAAATACACGCTGTGGCACTGGCGCATCGACTTTACCACCAGAGGTAATGCTATCGATAACTAACGAACCTGAATCCGAAGATGTGATGAAGAACACCATAATCAGACCAATCGAAACGACTGAAAGCACAGAACTCATTGGCAGCGCATCATAAGTATGGAATAGAGAAAGCGTAATATCTTGCAGACCATTGACACCGATCTCGCCCACCTTGTTCGCCACTTGGTCAATCGCGATTCCGCCAAAAATAGCCATCCAGATGATGATTATTGTCGTTGGAATGAACAATACAGCTACAATGAATTCACGAATCGTACGACCTTTAGAAATGCGAGCAATAAACATACCCACGAATGGTGACCAGGACATCCACCATGCCCAGTAAAATACCGTCCAACCTTGCATCCAAGTTTCATCGTCACGACCATGAGGATTACTAAGAGGAATGAAGTTTTCAATATAGCCCATGAGTGCCGTTGGGATTGCTTTAATACCCGCCAGGCCACCAGCGATCGTTACGAAGATAAGTAGACCCAAAGCAACCAACATGTTGACGTTACTTAAAACCTTCACGCCACCGTTGATGCCACGAACCACTGACATTGTTGCTAAGAAAGTGACCACTGCGATAACAACCAACTGCATGCCAATACCACCATCGGTACCGAATACATGGTTAATACCACTGGTTGCTTGTTGTGCGCCCAAACCTAACGATGTTGCAAGGCCGAACAAGGTTGCCAGTACTGCAACGATATCAACGATATGGCCAAACCATCCCCAAGTTCTGTCACCCAAGATAGGATAGAAAATCGAGCGGATTGAAAGAGGCAGACCTTTGTTGAAAGTGAAGAAGGCAAGTGCTAGAGCAACAACAGCGTAGATAGACCAGCCGTGTAAACCCCAGTTATAGATGGTTGCACCAAGTGCCAGCTTAGCCGCTTCAGGTGAGTAAGCTTCGACACCTAATGGCGTTTGATACCAACCCGTGAAGTAAGCTACTGGCTCAGCAACACCCCAGAACATCAAACCAATACCCATTCCCGCGGCGAATAACATCGACATCCAAGATAGGTTGGAGTGCTCTGCTTTGGCATCATTGCCACCAATACGTATCTTGCCATACGGGGAGACAATGAGGGCAAAACAGAAAATCACGAAAATGTTAGCAGCCCACATGAAGAAGCCATCGAAGTTGCCGATGATTTTCCATTTGATACCATCGAGCGCAGCTTTTGCTGTTTCAGGTTCAGCGACCAGAAGTGCAAGCAGGAAAATAATGATCGCTCCTGCACTGATACCAAATACAGGATTATGAACATCAAAACCCCATTTCTGAACGTTATCTTGTCCTACTGTATAATCGGTATTTTCAATACTATACCTATCTTTTACAGGCTCCATGTTTCCTCTCTAATTTGCAGCGCACTATTTGCAACATTACATTCGGCGCTTAAATTTCGAAAAGAAGCATATCAACCTGTCGCAAAAATACTAAAAAAACCGTCAAAAATCAGGTCCAAATGGCAGTTTTAGTAATTAAATTACACATTTAATGTAATTTAGCGTAAGATCACTCCACAAGCCCAGAATTAACAGCATATTTAGCTAGCTCTGCCGTAGAGTGAATATCCAACTTGTGCTTAATGTTTTGTCTATGCGTTTCAACCGTTCGATAACTGATGTTCAGCGCCTTAGCTACCTCTTTACTGCTCTCCCCTTTTGCGACCAATTTCAACACTGCTTCTTCACGTCTACTTAACGGATTCTTGATGGATGGCGTGGGAGTAATAGGCTGTGTGAACAAATTCTGAGTTACCTTTTCACAGAAGTAGGTCGAACCTTGATTCACGGTTTTGATCGCCTGTACCATCTTTTCAGCAGAAATCTCTTTCAACATATAACCAACAGCACCCGACTGCATCACTTTCATAATGTATTCACGGTTGTTATGCATGGTCAACATTAGCACCTTCGCATCAGGGTCTTCTTCTTTAATTAGATGGGTTGCGTCAATGCCGTTCATGATAGGCATGCTAATGTCCATCAACACCACATCAGGTCGCAGAGTTTTTACTACCTCTACCGCCTCTAAGCCATTGCTGGCAGTACCTATCACGCTAATATCCGGCTCGAGTTCCAATCTCGCCATAAAGCCATCCAGTACCACTTGATGATCATCAGCGATCACAACTCGAATAACTTCACTCATTCATTAATCCCTCTAGTGTCAGCAACACGGTAATTTCCGTTCCGAAGCCAATTTCACTCATCAGCTCAAAATCACCACCAATGAATTCAACTCGCTCTCTCATATTACGCAGCCCAATCCCTCGTTTCTCCATCGCTTTGTAGGTATTAAAACCCACACCATTATCTTGGATTAAAAGCTGCAATACATTGCCAATTTGCTGCGCGATAACCGTAACTTTAGTCGCTTGTGCGTGCTTTTCAATGTTATTCAATGACTCTTGAACCACTCGATACAAGGTCGTCGCCGCCTCTGATTTCAACTGACCTGGCTGCGTACTAAACAAGGTTTCCACCTCAATACCAGAGTGCGCCTGAAAGTCTAATAATAGAGAAGACAACGCTGCCTCTAAGCCAATATCATCCAATGAACTTGGACGAAGTTGGTGGGAGATATGCCTCACCTCCTCAATCGCTCTCATCAGCGAATGCTGTGACTTATCTAGATGCGCTTTGAGGTCTTCACTTTGTAACTTGTTTCCGAGCAACTCTAAGTGACAACGGCTCGATACTAATAACTGGTTAATGCCATCATGTAACTCACGCGCTAAATGCTTTTTTTCATCCTCTTGAAACATCACCGTCTTGTGGGCCAATTCCTTCAGGTTATTATCGGCGATGCGATGCTCGTGCATGTTGATCGCCAAAGTAAGCACGATAATGACCGCAACTGTCACGCTAAGAATCACCACAATCGAAAAGAACGTGGTCTCTATATTCTTGTTAATCGCAGCCTGCATGGAAGCGACTTCTTGGTGTACATCTTCAATATACAGACCCGTGCCAATCATCCAGTCCCAACGTTCTAACCAAGCCGCATAACTTAACTTAGATACCACTTCTCCCGTCGATGGCTTTTGCCACAAATACTGATGAAATCCGCCTCCGGTTTGCGCTTGCCTTAACAGTGCTTCGATAAGAAAGTCGCCATCTTCATCTTGTAACTCAAGTAGGTTTTTTCCAATCAATTCAGGTTGTATTGGATGAACGAGGTTGGTGCCGTGACGGTCGTACGCGAAGAAGTATCCATCTGAACCATACCTAAGTTTAGACAATATGATTCGAACTTCTCTTTTAGCTTGGGCTTCTTGGATATCAGGATCATTGTAGATATGTTCGATGGCATCAAATGCGAGGTCGACAGTGTCTTTGAGGGCATTTTCACGAGACTTGATCAGGCTGTCTCTGAAGATCTCCACTTCTTTTGCACCCAATGTCTTGGTTTGATGCAACGAGATCCAACTAATACTCGCCGTCACAAGCAACAACGGGAGCAGCGTCAGCAAAATCAGCTTAGCCTTTAGAGGCATTCCTTTTCCTCATAAAAAACGGCTTATTGAACACCAATAAGCCGTCTTATTTTAGCAATTTATCGTTAACCGTTGAAACATATCATTCACATTCTTGGCTTCACTCACATTCCATAGAAAGATGGGAAAGCGAGAAGTGATCCAAGCACGAGGATTTGAATCAGAATGAACGGCATTACACCTCGGTAAATATCCTTAGTGGTTACGCCTTTTGGTGCCACCCCTTTTAGATAGAACAAACTAAAACCAAATGGTGGTGTTAGGAATGAGGTTTGTAGGTTCATCGCGATAAGGATAGCAAACCAAGTCATGTTTATGCCCATCAACTCAGCGACAGGTGCAATAATCGGTACGATGATAAAACAGATCTCAACGAAGTCGATAAAGAAGCCGAGGATCAAAATAACCAACATGGTGATAATCAAGAAGCCCCACTTCTCACCCGGTAGCTGTAACATCCACTCTTCAACCAGATAATCACCGCCAGTGTAAGTGAACGCCATTGAGAACGCGGTTGCACCAAGTAAGATAGCAAAGACCATTGCCGTTACTTTTACCGTCTCTTTAGATGCGTCATACACCATCGACCAACTAAACTGACCGTATAGCAAAGCAAGTACCATAGCACCCGCACCACCTAATGCAGCAGACTCTGTCGGCGTAGCAACACCGGCGAAGATAGAGCCCAATACAACAATGATCAGCGCAAGTGGCGGTACGATAGCTTTCAGAGCATTGATGACTTCTTGCTTACGACTAATTGAGTCATCACGTTCAATCGGTTGAGCTGCTTCAGGGTTTAGCTTCGCGTATATCAATATGTACACGATATAAGCACCGACTAACATCACGCCCGGCCAAATCGCCGCTTGGAACAAGTCACCAACTGGCACACCTAGCACATCACCCAATAGAATGAGAACTATCGATGGTGGAATGATTTGCCCAAGCGTACCAGAAGCACAAATGGTGCCGCAGGCTAAGCCTTTATCATAGTTGTATTTCAACATTACTGGCAGAGAAATCAGGCCCATCGCTACCACAGAAGCACCAACTACACCGGTTGAAGCGGCAAGCAATGATCCTACTAATACCGTCGAAATTGCGATACCACCACGAACCCCACCAAACAATCTGCCCATAGACTCAAGCAACTGCTCAGCAAGCTTGGTCTTCTGTAGAACAAGCCCCATGAAAACAAACAATGGAACGGCCATCAGCACCGTATTTTCCATGATCGATTGAATTCGATATGGCATGAAGGCAAACATCTCAATGCCCTCAGCCCAAACACCAAAGATTAATGCGATACCGCCAAAGGTAAACGCTACTGGGAAGCCAAGTAAAAGTGCAAACAAGGCGACAAAAAACATTACTATTCCAATCATGTCAGCCTCTACTAATTCTTTGTATGAATATTATTTGCGTGGATAAGGTGCGGATTAAAAATCTTGTTCAGTGAATGCAGGATCAAACCCACGCCACTGAGCGCCATTAAGAAGAATGACAGCGGGATCATAGCTTTGATGATCCAACGATAAGGCAAACCACCGGGATCGCCTGAGGTCTCACCCAACTCATAACTCTCTTTAGCAACATCGATACCAAACCAAGCCACCAACAAACAAAACGGAAGCAGGAAGACAACCGTGCCAAGCAAATCAATAATGGCTTGAGCTTTAAAACTCAGCTGCTCGTAAAACACATCAACTCGAACATGCCCACCCGCTTTGATGGCATAAGGAACACCTAACAGAAATACGGCTGAGAAAAGGTGCCATTCCATCTCTTGAAAGGCGATTGAGACATCGTTGAAGGCATATCTCATGACAACGTCATACACGACGTTAGCGATAAGTAAAATAAACAACATACTGGAAAGCCATCCCAGTGCATCACCGATACGATTAAACAGGCGTTCAATATAAATTAGACTTCGCATTCCCGACTCCATGGAATTTGAAAAGACATCGCGTATTGAGTTAGTGCAGCTAAAACGAGTAGCGCTAACCAGATTCACGACATAGAAAGGGTTCTTGGGATCGTATACAGGATTTATCCTGCTTAATTATTATGATTTGAATGAACCCGCCGCTTACTCACTCTCAGTTACCTAGTAAAAAAAGCTTTGGGTTCATTTATCTTTAGTTCAACAAATGTCGACTATTTCGCTTGGCTATTTAAATAAGCTCTGTGTGAAATATCCGTCCATGAACGAACTTGTTCTAGGTAGCTTGCTTGTGAAGCTTGGATCTCTTTTGCTAATTCATCTTTCTCAGCATGCTTAGCTAATAGGCGATCATTTGCTTCTTTCAATGCAGCCATAACCTCTGGTGGGAAATCTTTAACTTGTACGTCTGGGAATTCTGTCTTCATTGAAACCCAGTTCTTGCCACTTTCATGCGTTGCTTGTGTGTACATGTCATAAGCAGCAGTACGCATTGCAACTCTAAGGATTTCTTGTAGATCTTCAGGCAACTTGTTCCATGTGCGCTTGTTCACTAGGAATTGAAGCTCTGAACCTGGCTCATGCCAACCTGTGTAGTAATAAGGCGCAATTTTGTGGAAACCCATACGTAAATCAAGTGATGGACCCACCCACTCTAGTGCATCAATTGTGCGTCGCTCTAGAGACGTGTAAAGCTCACCCGGTGCAATGTTTGTTGGTTTTGCGCCTAGCTCAGCAAGAATCTCACCAGCGAAGCCTGGGATTCTCATTTTCAAGCCTTGTAGGTCTTCAACACTATTGATTTCTTTTTGAAACCAACCGCCCATCTGAATATCAGTGTTACCACCTGGGAACGACATCAAGTTGTGTGGAGAGTAAACCTGCTCCATCAACTCCATACCACCACCGTGATAGAACCATGCGTACTGTTCTGCTGGCGTCATACCGAAAGGCATAGAAGTGAAGTAAAGTGTGTTTGGAACTTTACCTTTCCAGTAATAAGAGCCTGAGTGACCCATGTCGTATTGACCAGACTTAACCATGTCAAATACGCCAAGCGGAGCTTTATGTTTATTGGCTGAATCGATGCGGATTTGCAGTCGACCATTCGACATTTTCTCAGCCATAGCAGCCATATTCTTAGTAGCATCACCAAAAACAGGGAAGTTTGGTCCCCACGTTTCGGCAAGCTTTAAACGGTAAACCTTATCAGCAGCTGTTGCACCAGTAGCGACTAAAGCTAAACAAGCCGCTGCAGTTACCGCAACGTTTTTAAAAACTCGTGTGAGGGAGTTAGAGATGAGACTCATGTTCACGTCCTTTGTTGGGTTAACACTCTTTCATTGAGCATTTTTTATGATTCAACATAAGAGTGCACCGTGATGAAGCAACAAGATATCAGGGAGAGCACGCACGAACGGTTGGTTTAAATGTACGTATTAGACCAAAGGATTACGTATAACTACGTAGGAGATAATTCAATATCACCTACTTTAAAGGAGTTAGGTTATTCACTATAGAAACAGGTATTGATAAATACCTAAGTAGTTATAGTGAATCGAAATTAACAATTGATTCCCATTTCGTGATGAGACTCTATTCCTTGCTACATTCTGGTGATATCAACTAGCGATCTATCACTATGGACGCCCTACTTTGGGGCTTGCTGATTAGGAGCAAGAGTGCCAGGCAAGGGAATCGCTTTCGCAGGACAATAGATTGGAAATGAAGTGGCAAAACTGGGGTTGGTATTATTTGCTAGATACAAAAAAAGCCTCGAAAATCGAGGCTTAAAAACTTAACGAAGCGAATGTAATCCCACAGGATTAGATAGCTTTGTAGATAACCTTGTTACCTGCTAGCTGCTCTTTCGCTACTAGGTTTTCTTCAAGAAGTTTTTTCAATGCGCCTGTTGCCCATGAAGCTGCTTTCGCGTCTTCTTGACCAGCTGCTAGGCCGATACCTTTAGGGTTAATGCCTTCAGCATTGCTAACAACGATGTCTAGAACTTGTTGTTGCTTAGGAGTCAGTGCTACTGCAACTTCTTTCGTTGCTGCTACTGCTTTCTCTACCGCTGGTTTTGCTGCTACAGTTTTTTCTGCTACAACTTTCTCTGCGACAGGCTTCGCTTTTTTCGGCGTTGCCACTGCTTTAACTACAGCCGCTTTAGTGCGTTTCTGCAGTTTAGCCTGCACCTTACGCTTATGAGCAAGTCTCATTGAATATTTCTCCAGTTCACTGCTCTTTTCGCAGTGGTGAAAATTTGAAGCGCGATTTATACCAAAAAACAGGAGCTATTTGTAGAGTGAAGCGCCGAAAGTCGACGAAAAATACCGATATTGTCTATTAGCGTCTATTATTTAAACATCGACTTATCAATTCAGGGTCATATACACTGGTTATCCATCCAGACAAAAATATGAAAACTTGGTGTTGCCTATGGACACTCGTCACCTTACAAACTTCTCTTTGCCTTCATTCACACGCTCGTATCGAATTATCGCCGTCATTTTGGGGTTCGTTTGCTTGATCACTGCGTTATACAGCGACAACCCAAAGCTACTGATCGTGGGGGCATTTTGCATTATTGCGCTTTTGGGTACGGGCTATTATTTAATGTTGCGCAGCAGAGTCATGTTCACGCTCACCCCCACTCACTTTCAGCAGCATTTCTACAAGGGGGGTTGGGTTTTAAAATGGCGCAACATCCAAAAAATTGGCCTTTGTACTTATGAACAAGAAGGCTGGCACCAACCTTTACCTTGGGTCGGTATTAAAATTAAAGATTACTCGCCCTACCTCGATTCAATTTGCCCTAAAATCACTTGCGAGTTATTACTGAGCCAGCGAGCACTTTTGTATCTGGGCGCCAAGCAAGCGGGTAAAGAGTCAAACTTTGAAGATATGGTTCTCGACTCATCGCATTACCATGCACGTCGTACTGAGAACGGTTGTGTTGGACAGAGCAGACATAAAGAGTCGCAAAATTCAGACGACGTTTGTTTCAACGATAGTCAAAAGCAGGGCAACTTGGATACATCTGATGATAGAAATAATAAAGAAACGGTGATTAAGGACTATTCTGGATTACAGGCGATGCTTGCCAATAGGATGAAGTACCAAAGGGGTTTCCACGGTTATGATATTTTCATATCAACTCAAGATTTGAATATGAGTGGGGAAGAGTTCATTGGATTAGCTCGACGTTACTTGGCTGCTGCTGAGCGCTTTTCTGATTAAAGCGAAGACGTTTAGAATAAACGAACACGCATTGAATTAAAAAAGCTTAGCGTTCAAACAAAAGCTAAGCTTCATTTCAATCAACCGCAACACGAATGATCGGCGTGCTAATCACAGACTTAATTAATATAGTGGCATTTCATCGGCTACGAATGGGTTTGATGCGCGCTCACGACCAAATGTAGACTCAGGACCATGACCCGGTACAAATGTCACATCACTGCCTAATGGCCAAAGCTTAGTCTTGATTGAAGCAATCAGCGTATTGAAATCGCCTTGAGGGAAGTCAGTTCGGCCAATTGCGCCATTGAACAACACATCACCCACAAACGCTAAACGAGCTTGCTCACTGAATAGCACGACGTGACCCGGTGTATGACCCGGAGTATGGATCACATCAATCACTTGGTTACCAAAAGTGACTTTGTCACCCTCTTCTAACCATGTGTTTGGTTCAAAAGCTTTGCACAGTGGGAAACCAAACATTTGACTTTGGTTCTCTAAACCTTGAAGCCAAAAGTTGTCCGCCTTATGTGGACCAACAATTTTCACGTTCAAGATTTCAGCAAGTGGTACTGTTCCACCTACATGGTCTAGGTGACCGTGAGTCAATACCAAGTTCACCACTTTAACACCTAACTCTTCGATGATAGCAGCCAGTTGCTGAACATCACCACCCGGATCGACAACGATGCCTTCCATTGTCTCATCACACCACACAATTGAGCAGTTTTGAGAGAAAGAGGTAACAGGAACAACTTGATACTTAAGAGACATATACAAACCTTAGAGGGCAAACTGAAATTTGGGCAAACTATGACATTGGATGTCTACTTTGACAAGTACCTAGCATTCGCTCGCAAATTCAGCTTAACGTTACCAACTGCGTACAGGACCTGTGTCAATATGGATAAAGTTGCTACGCGCATAATAACCGACACCACCCGCGTTCAGGCTTTTGGCTACGTCTCTTAATTCTTTTAGGTTAACGCCATCAATACGGAAATCGATCGCTTTACCCAACATGTGATAACTCTTTTTTGCGACACCATTCGAGTTTGCTCGCAGTGCTTCATTGGTCGCCGGCGAACGGTAACCAGAGATAATTTGAACTTCTTTTTGAATACCTAGAACATTTTGAATCTGAGTGATCTGGTCAAACAAATTCTTGTCCATCGGGTGAATCTCATTGCGGCGGAAGTCACGGCACAATTTGCTTAGGCGAGCCATCTCATCACCAACATAGTTCGTGCCATCAAAATAGCAGGTC
The DNA here is from genome assembly GCF_015163545.1 of Vibrio sp. OPT24. Taxonomy (NCBI): domain Bacteria; kingdom Pseudomonadati; phylum Pseudomonadota; class Gammaproteobacteria; order Vibrionales; family Vibrionaceae; genus Vibrio; species Vibrio sp. OPT24. Next base: position 455,393 of record NZ_JADDYI010000048.1, on the reverse strand, counting down.
TCCAACCTTTCACCAGTGTGAAGATTGTTCATGCTGATCGTTCTAGGCTGATCTGGGTATGAAGCAAAAGCGATAGAAGGTGTGATTGAGGCGACAACAGCAGTACCACCAGCGTAAGTCAGAAACTGACGGCGAGAAAATAAACTTTGAGACATACAGCAAAAAAACCAATTATATCGAACGAAAAATGCACGATACATAATGAAAATTGCTGCGTCAACGTACGAAAAGCACCCAAAACGTTAGTATTTGTAACCTTTGTGCGGTTAGTTATTGATACACATTATAATTTTATCAATAGAAGCTTGGTTGTCATTTTTCGGTCAAGATCACCATTGTTGATTTCGCCGTTTGTTAACCACCCGCTTTATCGTACTGGTAAATATCACCACGGTACTGAATGCCCTCTTCTTCAAACAATACAGTTTGATAGATAATATGCACTGGAATTCTCTTCTTGAGTCGAACCTTGGTATTAGGTGCTAAGTCACCGCCTTGATTAGGAACCTTTCTAACCTTAGTCGCAAATAGCAATTCAGCCAATTGTTCGGCATGTTCGACTCTTATACAACCTGAGCTATAAGCACGAAAGTCATCATTAAACAGGCCTTTACTTGGCGTATCATGCAGATATATCGCACGTTTATTGGGGGTGTTGAATTTATACAAACCCAATGCATTTCGAGAGCCCGCCTGTTGACGCATGCGATATGGGAACGAGTTGAAATTAATGGTTTGCCAATCAATCTCGGTGGTATCGACAGTTTCCATAGAACGCCAACCATCAATCACTTGGAAGTTATGGGTTTCAAGGTAGCTTTCATCGGCTTTCACCTTAGGCAAGATGTCTTTCACCATTATTTTCCATGGCACATTCCAAGTTGGGTTTAAGATCACCGAATCTAGATTTATCTCTAAAAGCGGTGTTTTTCGCGACTTTCTGCCCACGACGACTTTGGACTCAAATACCTCTTCACCATCTTCCCAGTACTTCATATCAAAACTAGGTACATTGACGACGATGAGAGAATCTCTATCTCTTGGCCACAAACGAACGCGCTCTGCATTCAACGCTAATGAATTCAATCGATCATCAAAACTCATGTTGATCCATTTGATCGTGTCAGGCCCTATAATCCCATCAGCTGTCAGGCCATGCATGTGTTGAAAGGACTTAATCGCTTTTTGCAAATCTCGATCGAACACTGGAAGATCAACAGCCACCATTGATGTGTCTACACCCACCAGAGCGATACGTTCTACAAGCGCTACTTTATCTGAAAGATCGTCACCTAAACGTTTCAAACCTTCCTGCCTGTATCGCTCGATATTAAGCTCGGATGCAGTTTCTAACACTGAATAGGTCGCCTTGAATTGATCAAAATTCCCAACAGGCGGCGCGTAAGACAGCACCATCTCCAATAAATAATCATTGGCGACGCTGCTCTTTAATCTCATCAAAATATGAGGAGAAGGTGCAGGTAATTTGGAGTGTAGCTTGCCTGAGAAGTACCACTCTTTACCGACCAGTGGCGCATTTTCTACGTAACTCAAGTAATAAATAAAGGTATCGGTCAATAATATGTCCAACTCTTTCCATTGGCGTTGGGCTTGGTATTGACGAATTTGCTTGAGTTGACGCTCAAAGAGCGGTGCCATTTGGGCTTGTTCTAGAAGCGACAATTGGAACTCAAATGCTTTAACAAGTTCAGGAGAGTCCCAAAGAATAGGAAGAGAAGAGTCTTGATAAATACTCTGGGTTAGCTCTGGATAAATGAGCATGAAAGAGAGTTCTGAATCAGCCGGAATAAATCCGCTCTCGTCAGAACTCGTATAGCTCCACGCATGCACAGAGACTAACACCAATAATCCAAAGAAGTACTTCGCTAACATGCTTAACTCCATCACCAACAATCTCATAAGTATGGCAAAGAAATTGGAGTAAGCATGTTATTTTTTAAGGAGTTTTATAAATCAAATTGCACTCCAGTGATTATCCCACTGAATAGATGATTGCTGAATTGATTTTTCATAAGGCTTTCGTTGGCTCACCACACTACCCGCTCCAGAGCTCAATCTAAACTCACCATCAAGCAGCACAGCGCCAGAAGCATCTGATAAAGCAGATAGTTCTACGAGTTCTTTAGTGTCTTTAGACCAAATACCGTAGCAGTTTCCTCTTGGCGAGGTCGCAATAATCCAATCATCTGACGCCGCAATACTCGCGATGTAGTGATTGAACCTTGCCCATTGTTCTGGCTCCGCGTTCAGTGATTCAAATCGTCCACCTTTAGTGTGCATCGTTAAAAGTGAAGGATACTCATCGGGCTCGCCACGATATTGCTGGCCACATAGTACGGTTTCAGCGCCATCATGCGCTAAGTGTCGAATGCTCAGCTTCTTGTCCAGCAATTCAACCTGCTCAAGTAGCACGCCTTCAGGTGAAACATAGCTCAAACTCGGTTGCATCGAATCAAGGTTTTTCGGTGTTCTACCGTCAGTATGAACGCCACCAACACCGATTGCGAGGTTACCGTCAGGCATGATGATGACTTCATGAGGTCCAATGCCAAAACCGGTAAATTCTTCAACTTTACGATACCCTTGCGCGACATCGTAAACGCCAATCACACCTTGGCTGCTGTCAGTTTTGCCTTCAGTGGCATACAGTAATTTGCCATCTAATGAATAAATGCCATGACCATAAAAGTGACGATTACGCCCCTTAACGACCATTTTGATTTGTTCACCCTTTTTATAGTCAAACACCATAAAATAATCACCAGGACGACGAGCAAAAACCACCGCATGTGATTGAGTTGGGCAAATAGCGACGCCATGACCACGATCGGGAATCGGCAGCTGGCTCAATTGCATCCCATATTCATCAGCCACAACGGCTGAATATTGGCCTCGTCCATTAAGCGCACAACCGATTAATTGAGGCTCATTAGATGAACTCACGACATTAGAGAGACTAGTACACCCAAATGGAAATACAGGAACCGCTGCACAACCTAGTGCAGCCTTAAGTAAACTTCTTCGTGTAGTATCAGTCACCATCGGTAGCATTAAATCCTATTACCACGCCAAGCTCTATCGCCACTTCTTCATGAATCAGGTACTTCAAACGTTCTAGTTTATTGTATTGAGTCAGTACTTCTCGGTAACCTTCTTTGCTCTGTAGCAGAGTAAACAGGCTTGATTCTGTAGGCCAAGTATCTAGCGTTAGCGTGAACTGGGCAGCAACACGATCAGCAAGATCGTTTAAGCCCTTCTCTCTCAATAAACCATCAAGACCATTACCATCTGCGAGGTAAAGCTTCTCAAGCGCAGCAACATTCGCCTTTAGCTGAATCATTGAGGTTTGTGCGCGCCACGACTCAGAGAAATATGGTCGCGGGTGGCCAATCTTAGCCATTGGGCGACTCAGCTTTTTCATGCTGTAATCAAGTTGGTTGGTCAATAAAGCGATGTATTCCGACTCCCAGCGCATCTCGTCCAGTGCTAGCCAAGGGTTAACCTGCCAGGCCTCAGCAATAGAGGTAGACTTCACAGCCAAGTTTTGTGCGATAGCTTGTGAAGATAGACAACCTGAAGCTTTGTCTTGAAGCAGTGGAGATTGCTCATCATACAGAGACCACTCTAAGGCACCAAGTCCTTGAACAGTAACACTCTGCTGTGCGATTTCGTCTTGTGACCAAGCTTTCTCTTGCTGAGTCAGCTGACGCATTTTTAAGCCTGTGGTGTTCTTTTTGTCTGGCCAAAACTGAACATTCCAGCTCTCTTCCAGTGCCGCTATTGGGCCTCTTTCTTGACCTTGCAGTGCCATCCAGCTGTTCATCGTGAGCTGCCACTGATTTTTCAAAGCATCCAGCTCAACATTGTTGGTTTCACAGTAACCTTGCATCAAGACTTCCAGTTCACTGGCTTGCCTAGCGAATAGGACGGCTGAATCAAACTCTTGTTGGTACACGCTACGACTGATGTGAGCGGTCATGTCTGCTTGATAAGAAACACCGTTAACCTCAGATGAAGCCGTTTGCTCACCCGATGATTGGCAGCCTGCCATGATTAATACCGACAAAGGCATTAACAAAAATTTATGTGTCATGCTGTTACCTTACTTCCTAGTTTTTCTTTTAATTATATGAATTCAATAAATATGAAACGACCGCTGAGCTCGTATTACTACAAGTTCAGCGGTAGTATGTTTTTGGCTAACTCGCCGTTGAGGCGCTAAGCTTAAGACTGCCTATAGCGAGTTCAAAAATGCCAGTAGTGCTTCGCGCTCAGTCGCATTCAAAGACAGAACCTTCTGTTTCGCCATCTCTGCTTCACCACCGTGCCAAAGCACCGCTTCCATAACGTTTCTTGCACGACCGTCATGAAGTAAGAAGGTGTGACCATTCACTTCTTTGGTATAACCGAGCCCCCACAATGGTGTTGTACGCCACTCTTGGCCGCTTGCTAAATACTCAGGGCGATGATCCGCTAAGCCTTCACCCATATCGTGCAGCAGCATATCGGTGTATGGACTAATTAACTGATTAGATAACGCAGGCAAACCTTCACGCTCACCCGTACGAATTTCAGATTGGTGGCAACTTTGGCAACCAATATCTTTAAACAGTTTTTTACCTTGAACAACCATAGGGTTCCCAACGTTACGGCGAATAGGTACAGCCAAATGCTGTGAGTAAAACTCAACAAAATCTAGAATGTTATCGCTAACTTCTGGATCCCCCCCATTTGGAAAATCATCACAAGTTGATTGTACTGATGTGCAGTTCTCATTAGGGAACAGGCGGCTCGTTAAGCCCAAATCACCATTGAATGCCGCAGCATTTTGTTGCATCAGATTTGGCTGTCCTGCTTTCCAACCAAAACGACCTAAGGTTATTTCGTTGGTTTGAACATCCAGAACGTAGTTAGCCTTACCCGACACGCCTTGCTTATCAGCTAATTGCTGCTCAGAAAATCCAAGAATCGTTTCTTTTGAAATGCTCTCAAGCAGACCAAGGCCAATCATTGGCGGTGCAACTCGAGCAGAAAATTCAGTTTTAGGATGCATCTCGCCGAAGGCAAGATCCGTAATCTTTAAAGTAGGTTTACGTAGGGTAACGACGGTGCCGTCTTTGAATTCAACAGGAACATCCTTGTAGCTAATGTTTACTTTGCCCTCCGGTTTTACCCCTTGAAGAGCGAAATCTTGTAGCTGGCCGCCGTAGGTCGGTTCAGGAATACCACCATCACGAATAAAGGCTTGTCTTTGCTCTGGTGTTTCAGCGGGAATACTCAAGCGAACCAACATCGAAACCGCGTTCTCATCACCTTTTTCAGGTGCATGACCACGGCCATCTTTGATGTGACAATTTTGACAGCCGTTTGTGTTAAATAGTGGGCCAAGGCCATCGCGTGCATCAGTCGATGACGGAGCGGGTACCCAAGGGTTTCTAAAGAAGCTATTACCTACACTGAAATCTAAGCGTTTACTCATTGGTAAATTGGCAGCAGGAAGAGAAAAAGCATTCGCTCCCTCTTTCTTTACGGTAGTTTTACCACCAGAGTAGGTTTCATGGGCGTGTAATGGAGATAAGAAAAACAGTGCGGTTAATAGTGAGGCTGATAGATACGACTTCATACATTGCCTTGCTGTGTTTTGATTTTAGTTTTTATTAGGGAATAACTTTCTTGAGTAGCAAACAATTAAGGGCTCAATGAGAGCCCCTACATTGGTTCTATACCAATCACAGTAAGTGATCAGAAATAGCGTAGGAAAAAGGCTTGAGAACAAGGCGTGATTTTCTGATAAGTAGTTATTCTACAATCAAAAATTACAACGCCGTTATCGAGCGTTTTAACTAGCTAGGCTGACCAGTTATTTACTACGATTGGTATTAACCTCGGGTTCTTAGAACTCGTGATCAGCCGTGTCTGGGTTTAGGCTATCAATGCCAATAACACCAGCAGCGCGTTCGATTGCAGCGGTTTGAGATACTAGCGCAACAATTGTTTTGTTCACTAATGCGTTACCCGCAGCGTTGTCGGCAGCGATTAGCTGATCGAAATGCTGGTTGTTTTTCTCTGCAGACGTTACTAATTCACCTACTTGTGCACGTGCTAAGTCAAACTGCTTTTGGATCTCTTTCGCAGCTAGCTCATCTTTTTGCTCTACTAGGTCAAACAGGCTTGGACCTGAAAGTAGAGTACCGTCTTCACGCTTGTATAGGCCCGTGTAAACGTTGTAGATGCCTTGCTCGTTGTAGTAGTGAGAGTTGTGAGTGTTATCAGAGAAACAATCGTGCTCGTCTTCAGTAGAGTTAGCTTCTAAAGCCACCTTCATACGCTCACCCGCTAGCTCACCTAGAGATAGTGAGCCCATTCCAAATAGCATTTTACGCAAACCGTTTTCGCTAGATTCAGCAAGAAGTTCTTGACGGTAGTTGCCTTTCTCGCCTTCAGCCCACTGCTTTTCCATCCACTCTAGATCTTGGATAAGGAGTTCAGCTGATGCTTTTAGGTATGCGCCACGACGGTCACAGTTGCCGTTTGTACATTCAGCACCAACAACAAAATCAGTATAAGCACGCTGACCTGCACCGCTGTTTGTGCCGTTCAAATCTTGGCCCCAAAGTAGGAATTCAATTGCGTGATAACCAGACGCTACGTTTGCTTCAGAACCACCGATCTCGTTAAGGTCTGCAATTAGCTCAGGAGTGATGTTCGTTGCATCAACGGTAGTCTGACCAATTTGGAAAGTCTTGTTCGCAACGATGTTTGCGCTTGCGCCTTCGTTACCAAGTTCATATTGGTAATCCGAAGATACGTAATCGATCAAACCTTCATCAAGTGGCCATGCGTTTAATTGACCTTCCCAATCATCAACAACAGCGTTACCGAATCGGAATACTTCTGATTGCTGGTAAGGTACGCGAGACTCAAGCCAAGCTTGTTTTACTTGTTCGAAATTGCCAGCAGAAGGAGAAGCTAAGAAGGTATCAATAGAAGAATTCAACGCTTTTGCTGTAATTACTGAATCAGCGAACACCGCATGAGCAATATCTGCGTAGTGTTCTACAACTTGATCTTGAGTTACTGCAGCGAAAGTAGAAGCCGAGGCAAAAATGAGTGACGAAGTTACCGCTTTTGTCACTAAAGATTTAATGGTCATGAAGCATCCTTGTTGAGCTTTAAATTATTATTCGTAGTAATAGTGCAAACCATTATCATTTACACTACGGATTTGAATAATACAAACTTACAATTTTATTGCAAGATAAATACAAAAAAACCTCACATGAGTGAGGTCTTTAAACATTTTTGTGTTGGGCGCAACAAGTCAATGGATTAGATATCCAGGTTGTGCTTACCGTGTGAGACTTTCGCCTTCAGATAGCTTTCGTTACCTGATTTGATATGAGCAGACGTGTTCACTACTTCTTCAATTTCAATACCAAAAGATTTCAATTCATTGATTTTCTTAGGGTTATTGGTCACCAAGCGGATTTTGGTCGTACCTAAAGCACGTAGCATTTCAGCTGCTTCAGTAAAATCGCGTAAGTCATCACCAAAACCTAAGTGGTTGTTGGCTTCGTAGGTGTTCATACCTTCACTTTGAAGGCGGTATGCATCGATTTTGTTGTACAAACCAATACCGCGGCCTTCTTGACGAAGATAAAGAATCACTCCGCCCGTTTCGCCCATAATTCTTATAGTTTCGTCTAGCTGCTCGCCACAGTCACAGCGAGAAGAATGGAATACATCACCAGTAAGACACTCAGAGTGCATACGAACAAGAGGTATGTCTTGTGTCTTATCTGCTGACTTAAATATCACAGCAACATGCTCTTTATCTGTTTTCAACCCATGAAAAGACAGAAGTTCAGCATCAATGCTGCTTGTTACCCCTACTTTGAAATCTATTCTGGCACGTACTTCCGCCATAGCTATACTCACTTGAAAATTCTATGTATTTAACAACACTACGCTATATGTCTAGGCAATATTTTGTAGCGAACTATCTAATGATAGACACTATGAGGCTGTTAACAATTTTTTTCAAGGTCGACCACGCACAAATTGTTATATTATAACAATTATTTTTCAAGCAACAAAAAACCCCACATTGGGATGACCAACATGGGGTTATAAATTTATCTGGTGCGGCTAAGGCGATACTTTTTAAAGCACGATCAACTTACTTGGGTTTGCTTCCAGATGACAAGTTGCACCCAAGCATTCTCAAGTTCAGTCAGTTCTTCCTGCGTAAGCGTAGAAATGCTCGATTTAGCACTGTATTTTTTTGCCCATTTGTCAGATCGGACATGAGTATAGAACTCTTTCTTTAAATTTGAGATTACGTTGTCCACAGATACATCCTTATATAACAGTGCTTAGCCTTTATAATCCTTTAATGTTACAAAATACAGGTCAATTCGTAAACAGTAATACATAATTTTTATGAGCTCTTTCTAACGCTTTTTATTGATAAATATATAAATAGAAAAAAAAGAACACTTGGCATCAACCAGAGCAATAAGTTAGAGGTGTTCATTGCTGGTTTATAAAGCACAAATTCACCAAACCTTTCCGTCATATATTGAGTAATTTCATTATTACTATGCCCTGCTTTCACCATATTGAACACAATAAGGCGTAAGTCTTTTGCTATCGGTGAGTTGGATTCAATCAGATTTTGGTTTTGACATTGTGGACAGCGTAACGTTTTCGCCAAGCTGATAGCACGTTGCTGTTGTTCTGGGTTTTCAAACTCAAACAGTTCAACTTGAATACTCGTATCTTTATTACTGGCAGTAAACAGATCTTCAGCCATGGCAGGAAGGCTAATCACTACAAGAGCTGACAGCATAAACAACGTTTGTATTAGAGACTTCATCATCCATTCACACCATCAAAATACATCGCAAGTTCATCTTTCCATACCGTTTCATTAATCACGCCCAATAGCTTTTTAATGATCTGGCCATTGGCATCGACTAGATACGTTTCAGGGGTTCCAATTACGCCCAACTCTAGCGCCAGTTTACCTTGAGGATCACTGATCACTACTGAGTACGGATTGCCGTCGCTCAATAACACATTGATCGCTGTCCCTGAATTATCCCGATAATTTAGCCCAACAATTGGAATGCCTTTCTTTCGCAACTCGGTCAGAAAAGCATGTTCCGTTTTACAAATACCGCACCATGAAGCCCATACATTGACCAGTTGGTAAGGATGCTGTGTGACATCAGCGAGCGTAATTTCCTGCTGACCACTGACGCTTTCACTATTCACTAACGCAGTAGATATGAATTCTGGAAATGCCCTTTTTTGCTCTGAAACGCTGGTCGTTTGTTGCTTACTGTCAAGCGCAAAGACAAATCCCAACACCACTACTAATGCCAAGACAATGAGAGTAATTAGCTTGTTACGAACGCTGGTATGCATACTGTGCAGCCTTATCAGTTTTCTTTTTACGATGAGTCAATGAGAGTAAAGCGCCGATAATGGAGAACAACCCGCCAAACCAGATCCAGCGCGCATACGCCTTGTATTGAACACGAAATGCATAGGCTGCTGAGTCTATTTTCTCGCCCATGGTGATATACACATCGCCATGCCAGAACCATTTCATTGCGGGCTCGCTCATGTTCATCACTCGAACTTGGTAATGTCTTCTTTCAGGTGTAATGGAAAAACTTTGCTCGCCAGTTTCTAGCTTAAGTATCGCCTTCTCTGCGGTAAAATTTGAGGCGACATAAAGCTCAGTATCCCGATGAGAAAGCGTCCAACCCATGAACTCTACTTGTGTACCTGGGCTTAGTTTATAGCTGCGCTCAAACGAGTGGTAACTGTTCATTGCAGCGCCTATAGCCAAGACCGCAATACCAACATGAGCAAATGTCATCACCCAGACTTTGCGTTGGAACTTGGAACTGCGCGTTACCGCTAAGCCATAAACATGAGTAAGTAAAACCCAAAATGCGAGTGACCATGTCATCAAAACCATCACTTGTCGTTGGACTTGTTCCACTTGCCATGAATAACAAACGTAACCCAATGCCAACGACAACACAGCTAACAATAAAATAACACCTTTGGTTGCTTGAGGTTTAACGCTCAACAATGGGGCTAAACCAATCACACCAAGTGCGAGCAAAGCCAAAGGCGCAATCAGTAGGTTAAAGTAAGGCGCACCTACCGATATGTTCCCTAACCCAAGCAGTTCAAAGATCATTGGATAAAACGTACCAAACACCACAACTGTCGTTGCCAAAACAAAAATGAGCACGGCGACTAAACTCAAAAAGCTCTTACTGGCGAAACTCGTAATCGGACTTGATTCAAAAGACTCCTCTCTGATGATAAGCAGAGAAAATGAACTCACCAGCACCAGCACTAATATAAGTAGTAGTGCGATACCTTTGGTTGGGTCAACTGCAAAAGCGTGTACCGATGTAAGTACGCCAGAACGAACAATAAACGTGCCTAAGATACTCAAGCAAAATGTAATGAAAGCAAGGCTAAGAGACCACTTAAGAAGCTGTTGCTTACCCTTGGCAACGCCTAGACTATGCAGTAAAGCTGTCGAAGTAAGCCATGGCAGCAAGCTGGCATTCTCAACCGGATCCCAGAACCACCAGCCGCCCCAGCCTAATTCGTAATACGCCCACCAAGAGCCAAGAATGATCCCTGCAGTTAAAAAGATCCACGCAACAAGACACCAACTTCGGCAATGGACAACCCAATCAAATTCTATTGGATCAACCAGCAAAGCAGCAACTGCAAATGCCAGCACCACAGAAAAGCCGACATAGCCAAGGTAAAGCAATGGCGGGTGAAAAATCAGACCGACATCTTGCAACATTGGGTTAAGGTCACGCCCTTCTAGCGGCAAGATCGAATTCATTTCAAACGGATTTGATGCGAATAACGTGAACCAAGCAAATATCGCGAGCAGTAGGTTCATCACCCACAGCACTCGGCTTTGGTATTCATTCGAATAGTGTTTTTGTAAGGCGATCACGCCAGACCAGATGCTGATCGTCAGTACCCAAAACAACAAGGAACCTTCATGTCCTGCCCATACGGCCGCAAGCTTAAAAAATGAGGGTAATTGGGTATTTGAATGTTCAGCGACATAGAGAATAGAGAAGTCATCACTGACAAAGGCATAGCCAAGCAATGCGACAGAAGTGAGAGAAAAAAATGCACTTGAAAGAGAGAAACTGCGGATTAAGCCTAGATTTTGCGCCCGTTTATTTAGCATTTGATAAAACGAATGCACGCCAATAAGGCTACTGAGCACAGCAACCAACACTAAACTAAACAGCCCCAAAGAACCGACCATATCACCTCAATAAGACTCTACCGGAGCAGAGCCAAGTTAAACCGTTATTCGCTTTTATTGACCAACTAGCTCCTGTTACTCAACTAGCTTCTGTTGCTCAACGAAACGGTATCTAGTGAGCAGATGTCAATTGTCCAACATCCACTCACTAACAAACTTAAGCGAGCGTTAATTGCCCTGCGTAAAGAACAAAAGTTCGCAGCATTAATACGCCCATTAGACTTAGCGAAGTCACGGAGAAAATATACACCGAGCTATGGCGAATTGAAGTTGGTGTCACTGCATTCAACAACAATGGTAAAACCATGCCAACACCGATGACGCCGTACCAGAACCAGTTCGCCCAGAATCCACTGCCGATTGCGTTCCAGACTGCTTGCTCACTTTGACCACCAGCGAAGATCAGCCCAGTAAAGAAAGTAATAAGAACAAACAACTCAAACATCACGACCGGGCGTTCGAATCCGTGGATCCATGAAATACTCGGGCTATGAGGTGATTCTTTAAAGACCAACACACCAAATAAAATACACGCCGCCGCACCCGAAGATAAACTCGAGAACAAGAACAAGATCGGCAGTACTGGGTTATTCAATAGTGGGAAGGTATTTAAAGCTGACAGCAAAAAGCCCGTATAAGCAGCAAGCATCAATGCGAGAACCGCTAGGAATATTTCCAAAGCATTCTCAACCACCTCTAATTTGCCAATCCAGTTACCGACAAAATCGAGTCGTCCTTTTAACCATGCTTGGTCATTCAAGAACACGACAATTTGATCTCGGAATATAATGCCGATCCAAAGGAATAGGATCACCATATACACTTGGAATAAGATCACACCCATCGACATCACTGACGTTGGGTTATAGAAGATCATGATCTTCCAAAAGGATAACGGTTTTGTCAGGTGGAAAACCAAGATAAGCAGACCTGAAATGATCCCAAATGGCGCAAGAAAAGCCGTGGCCTTTAGCACACCATTATGAGCAGGATCGCCTTCAATGACCTTACGTTTTAGGTAAATGGAGATCATTACGGCACCCGCCGACATCCCCGCGAGAAATAGATAGATTGCTATAATCCAGTCCCATACCACCGTACCAGACTGAAAAGCTGCGTCCCATGCACTCATAATCAAATCTCCCCTTTTTGGTGTGGCACTTTATAGAGTTTTGGTTGAGTGCCTAGATAGGCTTTATCTCTGTAAACCACCTCGGATTGAAGTACTCGGTTTATCTCACTCTTAGGGTCATTCAAATCACCGAATGTCAGCGCTTTGGTTGGGCAAGATTCGACACAAGCCGGCAACTTCCCTTGTGCTAAATTAGTGTCTCGACAGAAGTTACACTTATCTGCGGACTTGTTTTCTGGATGGAAAAAGCGCACTTGGTATGGGCAAGCCAATAGACAATAACCACAACCGACGCACTTCTCTTGATGCACATCGACAATGCCCGTTTTTTCATCTTTGTAGGCCGCGCCTGTTGGGCAAACCATCACACAAGGTGCGTTATCACAATGCTGGCAAGAGTTACGAGTAAAACGGTAATCAACATTGGGATATTCGCCTTGGGGCTCACTCTTAATAATTTCTAAGCGCGATACACCTTCAGGTACTTTGTTTACTTCACGACATGCTTCGGTACAGGCGGTACAACCAATACAAGCGGTTTCGTCATGAATCATTCCATAACGTTTAGTGCCATCTTCTTGAACATTAGCTAGCGTCTTGCGACTTGTTACCGCCGCAGTTCCCGCTACACCTGTGGTAAAAATAACGGCACCCGCGCCTGCTAAAAAGTTTCTTCTTGAGCAACTCATAGATTACTCCTCTTCTTTCTTCTGGTTGAAGTCTGAATGGCAATCCACACACAGCTTGATGGTTTGCTTCTTATCTAAGCCCAACACCTTTGCTTCAGTCGCATGAACATCATGGCAGTTTGAACACGTTAAGTTTTGCGCGTGAACATCGTGAGTCCAACTCGCTTCGCGGAGATCATCAGGTTGGTGACAATCGATACATTGGCTATTGGCATCTAGGATTAATTTAGGGTCTAAGAAAACCTTCTCGGTTCCAGGTTGTGATTGAGCCTCACGATACTTCACCACTTTAGGTGCACCTTCACGGTGATCGGGGCTAATAGAACTATGACAGTCGGTACAATTTACTTCGCGGCCAAGCAAAGCGTGTGCACTTTCACCATGTGAACCCAATACCGTTTCTTTTGAATCTTTATGGCATTGAACACACTTGTAGTCTTTGTCGCGGATTAATTCGACTTCATGTCTTGTTGATTCTCCTACTGGCGTAACAGCAGGCTCAGCAACAGCATGAATGGAATAACCATAGAGGCAGAATGCTAGAAGGGATTTAAGCATTATGACTATGGCCAATTTAATATTGCCCATTTTATCCTTTCCTTATACCGGCATTATTTAACTCTCAACTAAATAATATTCCGGTTAAACAAAAGTACCCTTAAACGATATTATTACCGCTTAAATGATATCAATTCTTATTTTGGATAAGCCACAACGCTTTCTATTGTTAGAATATACCTCTAATTAGGTAACATGAAATTTCGACAGGTTAATTTGTGAACGCAATCACCCTATTTGCATCATGGTCAATTTAGGTAATTGTTTGTTATATATGATAATAATTCTCAGTTAAATTCTAATCAATCTAACTTTAAATACCACTTTAGGGTTATATAAACTTCAGCGTGATTAAGGTCACTGTCATAAATTGATCTGGGACAATCTATATCCAACACGTAACAAAATGTGTTCAGTTATGAATTAATATAAACAGGAATTCTCCAGTTCTTAATTTGAATAGCAAACTCACAACGCTTGGTATAAAAATCAGTATATTGGAGATATCACTGTGAAAAAGCATTGGATACGTAATTCGGTCACAGCACTATTAATGGTTAGCGCATCACTAGCAAGCGCGACCAGTTTTGCTGCGCCTGAACAAAAAGAAATTGGCGATCCTCGTAACGACCAGTTCGAGCAAAATCACCCAGATCAATATCATTCATGGAGACAGACGTCAGAAAGCGAAACCATTGAAGACGCACTAAAAGAAGATCCGAACATGGTTATCATGTGGGCTGGCTACGGCTTTGCAAAAGATTACAACAAGGCTCGTGGTCACTTTTATGCGATTGACGATGTACGACAAACACTTCGTACTGGCGGACCGACGGACGAAAATTCTGGCCCTATGCCAATGGCGTGTTGGAGCTGTAAGAGCCCGGATGTAGCGCGTGTTATCGAAGAGCGTGGCGAAGATGGTTACTTCGAGGGTAAATGGGCGCGTCTTGGTAACGAGATCATTAACCCTATTGGATGTTCAGACTGTCACGATACCCAAAGCGAAGGCTTCAAAAATGGTGAGCCAGCACTGAAGGTCACTCGTCCTTATGTTGAACGTGCATTTGAAGCAATTGGTAAAAAGTTTGATGAGCAAAGCCGTTTAGACCAACAAGCTTCAGTTTGTGCCCAATGTCATGTGGAATACTACTTCACCGGGCCAACCAAAGGCGTGAAATTCCCTTGGGACCAAGGTACAACCGTCGGCGATATGGAACGTTACTATGATGCGATCAACTTTAAAGATTGGACTCATAAAGTATCGAAAGCACCCATGTTGAAAGCACAGCACCCTGGTTTCGAAACATGGCGTGAAGGTATCCACGGCAAAAATAAAGTCGTCTGTGCAGACTGTCATATGCCGAAAGTGACCAAAGAAGATGGCACTGTTTATACCGACCATAAAGTGGGTAACCCATTCGACCGCTTCGAAGATACGTGTGCAAACTGTCACACTCAATCGAAAGAAACCATGCGTAACATCGTTTCAAGCCGTAAAGCACAAGTTCTGAACATGAAGCTGACTGCTGAGAAGCAAATCGTAGCCGCTCACTTTGAAGCAGGTGCGGCATGGGAAGCCGGTGCGACAGAGCAAGAGATGGAGCCTATCCTACTGGATATCCGTCACGCTCAATGGCGTTGGGACTACGCTATTGCGTCTCACGGTATTCATATGCACGCACCTGAAATCGCTCTAGAAGTACTAGGTACTGCCGTTGATCGCGCAGCGGATGCTCGAACTAAAATTGTTCGTCTACTGGCGAAGAAAGGCATCACCGATCCAATCGAAATTCCAGATATCTCGACCAAAGAAGCGGCTCAAAAAGCGCTTGGAATGGACATGGATAAGATGAACGCAGAGAAACAGCACTTCTTAGACACGGTTGTTCCTAAATGGGAAGAGCAAGCTGAAAAGCGTGAAGCCAACTACGAATACTAGTTTCTTCAAATAGACCGTTAGGTAAAAACCAGTCACACTATTGTTGTGTGGCTGGTTTTTTGTTTTAAATATTCAGTGTTGGGTTTGAAGCATTCAAATCAATACGTACTTTCCAATGACCGTTTGCTAATTCAAGGAGTCAAAAATGAAGACCTTATTTTCGCTTTTAGCATTATGCATTACACTACTCAGTTCAGGCGTTAACGCATCAGAGCGCGCAGAGACAGGGTGGGAGTTGATAGAGAAAGGTGCATTAGTCATTGATGTAAGAACACCTGCAGAGTTCGAACAAGGGCATCTAGACAACGCCATCAACTACCCTCTTTCAGAAGTAGCGACTCACTTTGCTAATATTGAGAAAGACCAACCGATCGTTTTGTATTGCCGCAGTGGTAATCGCTCAGGGCAAGCGTATCAGTTCTTGCGTGATCAAGGATTTACTCAAATCCATAACGCAGGTGGTTTAACTGAAATGATCGAAAGCCAATAGATACGGAAAATAATGATTTTAGAAATTAATCACTTTAGAGTCGAATTACTTCAAAGGTAAATAGTTTCAAAATTTATTCAGGAACAACAAGCTTATTGACCAAGCCTAGCGGATCATCTCTTTGGCTTGGTTGATCGAATGAATAATCGAAACACGATCAATGCCCTTTTGATTGGAATCGAGGATTTGAGTCCACGCATCGATCGCTTGTTGATAGCGCATACTAATGAAGTGATCGGTCGCAATCAACATTAAGGCGGTACGATCGTTTGGATCAAGCTGCATCGACTGATTTAATAGCCTCTTGACCTCATCACTCATCGCCTGGGAGCTAAGGTAATAAAGTGCAGTAGCTTTAGCAGCATAAATACCAGAAGGTGCTTGAGGATCTAATCGAATCGCATAATCGTAGCAAGTGAATGCCGCATCAAACTCCCCTTTTTGCATGTACACACCACCAAGCTTAAACCACAAATCGGATTGATTTGGGTCTTGCTCAAGGCTCTGCTGAAGCTCATCTTGGAAATCTGTTGCCGTGTAGCTATCGCTATCATCTAAAGGAAATTGAGGTAACTCTTGTTTAAGCTGAAACCAGACAAGCACACTCAAAACCACAGCGATAAGCGAAATCATCGCATTGCCTTTTAAATGACGGCCATTTTTGCTCGCGGCAATAACAAACGCGATAAAAAACAGACTCATTAATAGTAAAGCAACCAACAACCAGATATCCATTCCACATCCTTTTATTTAGCTTTATCTCCTACTCTATCGCTTTCGTTCTGCCTCGTTATTGATCAAAGTTTAGCGTTCGAGATTTAGTGCTCAAACTTTTGCATAAAAGCGACAGGTTAAGGTCTGCTCTAAGACCTAAACGAAGTGATAAGAAAAATGAAATGACAGGTAATAAAAAACCGAGCACTTAGGCTCGGTTTTTTCATTGGTACTCTTAATTACTTAGTGTAATCGAGATTACTCAGTATCTTGCTCGCTATCACTCTCAGAGTCAGAAGCATCGGATGCTTGCTCTTCATTTGATTCAGAAACGACCTTTCCTTCTGCATTAACTGTTTCTGCGTTTACTGCGTCAGCATTTGCTTCTTCAGTTTCTTCGCCTTCAACAATCTCAGCTTCTTCTACTTCGTCGATACGTTGTAGACCTACAACATTCTCATCTTCAGCAGTACGGATCAGTGTTACACCTTGAGTGTTACGACCAACTTGGCTGACTTCCGCCACGCGAGTACGTACTAGTGTACCTGCGTCGGTGATCATCATCATTTCATCGCCTTCTTCAACCTGAACAGCACCAACTACTGGGCCATTACGATCAGAGACTTTGATAGATACTACACCTTGCGTTGCACGGCCTTTCGTTGGGTATTCAGCCAACTCAGTACGCTTACCGTAACCGTTTTGAGTCACAGTTAGGATATCGCCTTCATTTGAAGGAACAATCAGTGAAACCACTTGATCGTCTTCTGGAAGCTTCATACCACGAACACCAGATGCAGTACGACCCATTGGACGTACTTTGTCCTCGTTAAAGCGAACAACTTTGCCCGATTTAGAGAACAGCATGATGTCGCTATTACCATCAGTAATATCAACGCCAATCAGTGAATCATCGTCACGTAGGTTAACTGCGATTAGGCCGTTAGCACGTACGTTTGCGAATTGATCCAGTGATGTCTTCTTAACTGTACCGTCGCCTGTTGCCATGAAGATGAATTTCTCGTTAGAGAACTCAGAGACAGGTAGGATAGCCGTAATACGCTCACCTTCTTCTAGAGGAAGAATGTTAACGATAGGCTTACCACGAGCGGTGCGGCTTGCTTGAGGCAGTTGGTAAACTTTCAGGCGGTACGTCTTACCACGAGTAGAGAAACATAAGATGTTATCGTGAGTATTAGCAACAAGCAGACGCTCAATGTAATCCTCATCTTTCATCTTAGTTGCACTCTTACCTTTACCACCACGACGCTGAGCTTCGTAGTCGCTTAGAATTTGGTACTTAACGTAACCTGCGTTAGAAAGCGTTACTACAACGTCTTCTTGAGCAATCAGCTCTTCCATGTCGATGTCATGAACCGCTGCTGTGATTTCTGTACGACGAGCGTCGCCATAGATTTCACGTACCGCTTCAAGTTCTTCACGGATAACTTCCATCAAACGCTCAGTGCTTGCAAGAATGTGCATTAGCTCAGCGATTTCTTCTAGAAGCGCTTTGTACTCGTCTAGAATCTTCTCATGTTCAAGGCCAGTTAAGCGATGAAGACGAAGCTCTAGAATAGCTTGTGCTTGTGTTTCCGTTAGGAAGTATTGGCCATCGCGGATGCCGTATTGGTCTTCCAACCAATCAGGACGAGCCGCATCAGTACCTGCACGTTCAAGCATTGCTGCAACGTTACCAAGTTCCCAACCGCGAGCTACTAAACCAGCTTTTGCTTCAGCAGGCGTTGGAGCGTTACGGATGAGCTCGATGATTTCGTCAATGTTAGCAAGTGCTAGAGACAATGCTTCAAGGATGTGTGCACGGTCGCGCGCTTTCTTCAGTTCAAAGATAGTACGACGAGTCACAACTTCGCGACGGTGGTCTACGAAGCACTTAAGCATGTCTTTGATGTTGAACAACTGTGGTTGACCATTGTTCAGCGCAACCATGTTGATACCGAAAGTTGTTTGCAGTTGAGTTTGTGAGTAAAGGTTGTTCAATACAACTTCACCGACAGCGTCACGCTTACATTCAATAACAATACGCATACCATCTTTATCAGATTCGTCACGTAGAGCACTGATGCCTTCAACTTTCTTATCTTTAACCAGTTCAGCAATCTTCTCGATCAGGCGAGCTTTGTTTACTTGGTAAGGAATCTCAGTAACGATAATGGTTTCTTTACCATTTTTCTCTACTTCAATATTCGCTTTTGAACGCATGTAAACTTTACCGCGGCCAGTTTTATAAGCATCTACGATGCCTTTACGACCACTGATAAGTGCTGCTGTCGGGAAGTCAGGACCAGGGATATAGTCCATTAGCTCATCAATAGTAATATCTTCATTATTGATAAATGCTAAACAGCCATCAACAACTTCACCAAGGTTATGTGGTGGGATGTTGGTAGCCATACCTACTGCGATACCAGAAGCACCGTTTACCAATAGGTTAGGAATTTTTGTAGGAAGTACTGCTGGAATTTGTTCTGTACCATCGTAGTTCGGTACGTAGTCCACAGTTTCCTTATCAAGGTCAGCCAGGAGCTCGTGAGCAATTTTCGCCATACGAACTTCGGTATAACGCATTGCAGCCGCGGAGTCGCCATCGATAGAACCAAAGTTACCTTGGCCATCAACTAGCATGTAACGCAGTGAGAACGGTTGAGCCATACGAACAATAGTATCGTATACAGCACTATCACCATGCGGGTGGTATTTACCGATTACATCACCTACTACACGAGCAGACTTTTTATATGGTTTGTTCCAATCATTACCCAGTACATTCATCGCGAACAAAACGCGGCGGTGTACAGGTTTTAGGCCATCACGCACATCTGGAAGGGCACGACCAACGATGACGGACATCGCGTAGTCTAGGTATGAACCTCTAAGCTCATCTTCAATATTTACGGGCGTGATCTCTTTCGCTAGATCGCTCATAGAGCCATTTTCCCTCTATAGTCAGATCGTATTTTTGAATACGTATAAGACCGAAAAATATAACACAAATTTACCTACGGAGGCATCACTTTCCCTCTCCTTTTACCATCTTGTGACCCTTGTAGCCAATCAATTGATGAGAAATTGCACCTCCGCATCATATCTCGCTGAAACATGGTCACTTTACACCCAATAAGTTCGCAAAATTGTAGATCTTCTGGTCAAGGCGAAAAGGCAAGTTATAATGCCTGCAATTTCATGGATGCCGTATTTAACTTGGAAATGCCGATTATGACTAAATCACAGAATGTAGACCCAGCAGAAATCAAGAAATTTGAAGACATGGCGTCACGCTGGTGGGATCTAGAAGGCGAATTTAAGCCTCTACATCAAATCAACCCACTACGCCTAAACTACGTGCTAGAAAAAACTGAAGGTTTGTTTGGTAAGAAAGTGCTCGATGTTGGTTGCGGTGGTGGCATTTTAGCGGAAAGTATGGCAATCGAAGGTGCTGTAGTGACAGGGCTAGACATGGGCAAAGAACCACTTGAAGTGGCACGCTTGCACGCACTAGAAACTGGCACCAAGCTCGATTACATCCAAAGTACCATTGAAGACCACGCAGAAGAGAATCCACAAACTTACGACGTGGTCACTTGCATGGAAATGCTAGAGCACGTGCCTGATCCACAATCAGTGATCACCGCATGTTCAAAATTGGTCAAACCGGATGGCCACGTTTTCTTCTCTACGTTGAACCGCAATTTTAAATCTTACTTGTTTGCGATTGTTGGTGCAGAGAAGCTACTAAAGATAGTTCCTGAAGGCACTCACGAGCATGACAAGTTCATTCGCCCAGCTGAACTTATCAAGATGATTGATAATACATCTCTACAAGAACTCGGTATCATTGGGCTGCACTATAATCCACTGACAGACACTTACCGATTAGGTCGCAGTGTTGAAGTCAATTACATCGTGCATACGCAAAATTTCGCTTAAAAAATATCAGCTATCCTACCGTAAAATTTTTTCTAAAAAAGACTAATGAAAAAGGTTGCAATTAACATAAGTTTGCGACTTTTTTCAGTCTAAATTTCGTGCGCTAGCTTCCATTTTGACCACCTAGATTTAAATTTAATCGCCTAAAATCCATCGCCCATTTTGCTCAAAGATCAAGGGATTTTTTTTTATAGGCGTGCAAAAATAAAGCATCATTAAAAGCCGACTTTTATACAATCAAGTCTCATCTATCTTCATCAGTTAGTGGTCACTTACAGTTTTTTTTCAATCCACCACTTATCCACAAGCAACCCAATTTCTTTACCTTGAAAAAATTCGGTTGTAGCACTATCTTGTAACCCAACAAACAAATGACCCCTATATGTTGTGTTTGAACTACAATATATGGGTAGACCAAGATCACAAAGCCGACACGTAATTTACAAAAATTACACAGAAATACACAAAAACACGGCCTTGTTCAGTTTTGTTAGGGAAATTAAGCAGAATGAACCAACAACTTACTGTTACCAAGCGTAACGGGCGCAAAGAAACCATCGATCTAGAGAAGATCCACCGCGTGATCACATGGGCAGCTGAAGGCTTGCACAATGTTTCTGTATCACAAGTAGAATTGAAAGCTCACATTCAGTTTTACGACGGCATCACCACGACTGACATTCATGAAACTATCATCAAGTCAGCAGCGGATTTAATCTCTGAAGAGACTCCTGATTACCAATATCTAGCAGCACGTCTGTCAGTATTCCACCTACGTAAAAAAGCGTATGGCGAATACGAGCCACCTGCGCTTTATGACCACGTTTCAAAACTGGTCGATATGGGTAAATATGACAGCCACCTAATGCAAGATTACACGAAAGCTGAGTTTGAAGAGCTAGACCAGTACATCGACCATAAGCGTGACTTAGACTTCTCTTACGCGGCAGTTAAGCAGCTTGAAGGTAAATACTTCGTGCAAAACCGTGTAACAAAAGAAATCTACGAGAGTGCTCAGTTTCTTTACATCCTAGTGGCTGCGTGTCTATTCGCTAAATACCCTAAATCGACTCGTCTTGACTACATCAAACGTTTTTACGACGCATCGTCTACGTTTAAGATTTCTCTACCTACACCGATCATGTCTGGTGTACGTACGCCTACTCGTCAATTCAGCTCTTGTGTACTGATCGAATGTGGTGACAGCCTTGATTCAATCAACGCAACAGCAAGCTCAATTGTTCGTTACGTATCTCAACGTGCTGGTATTGGTATCAACGCAGGTCGTATCCGTGCGCTGGGTTCTGAAATCCGTAATGGTGAAGCGTTCCACACTGGCTGTATCCCTTTCTACAAATACTTCCAAACAGCAGTAAAATGTTGTTCACAAGGTGGTGTTCGTGGCGGTGCGGCAACGGTATTCTACCCACTATGGCATGGTGAAGTTCAGTCTCTATTAGTACTGAAAAACAACCGCGGCGTTGAAGAGAACCGTGTTCGTCACATGGACTACGGCGTACAGCTGAACAAACTCATGTACTCTCGTCTTGTTCAAGGTGGCAACATCAGCCTGTTCTCACCTTCTGACGTACCTGGCCTTTACGATGCGTTCTTCGAAAACCAAGACCGTTTTGAAGAACTATATGTTAAGTACGAAAACGATCCTTCAGTGAAGCGTGAAACGGTTAAAGCCGTTGAGCTGTTCTCTCTGCTAATGCAAGAGCGAGCTTCTACTGGTCGTATCTACATTCAGAACGTTGACCACTGTAATACACACAGCCCGTTTGATTCTGAAGTGGCTCCTGTTCGTCAGTCGAACCTATGTCTAGAAATCGCGCTACCAACTAAGCCACTTTCTAACGTAGAAGATGACGAAGGTGAAATTGCACTATGTACGCTTTCAGCGTTTAACCTAGGCGCAATCAACGAGCTAGACGACCTTGCTGAGCTTTCTGAACTGGTTGTTCGTGCACTTGATGCATTGCTTGATTACCAAGACTACCCACTTCCAGCAGCACGCAAGTCGACAATGAACCGTCGTACTCTAGGTGTGGGTGTCATCAACTACGCATACTACCTAGCGAAAAACGGCGTGAAGTACTCTGATGGCAGCGCAAACAGTCTGACTCACCGTACTTTTGAAGCAATTCAATACCACTTGTTAAAAGCGTCTGTTGAACTGGCGAAAGAACAAGGCCGTTGCCCATCTTTCCACGAGACCAACTACGCGAAAGGCCTACTGCCAATCGATACTTACAAGAAAGATATCGACTTAGTATGTGAAGAGCCACTGCACTACGATTGGGACACGCTACGCGAAGAGATCATGGAGCACGGTCTGCGTAACTCTACGCTAACAGCGCTTATGCCTTCTGAGACTTCGTCTCAAATCTCGAACGCAACTAACGGTATCGAGCCACCACGTGGTTACGTATCAGTGAAAGCATCGAAAGACGGCATCCTTAAGCAAGTGGTTCCTGACTTCTTAAATCTTAAAGAGAACTACGAGCTACTTTGGAACATTGGTTCGAACGATGGTTACCTGCACCTAGTGGGTATCATGCAAAAATTCGTTGACCAAGCTATCTCTGCAAACACTAACTATGATCCAAGTGTTTACGACAGCGGTAAAGTACCAATGAAGAAGCTGCTTCAAGACCTACTTACAGCGTACAAGTACGGTGTTAAGACGCTTTACTACCATAACACTCGTGATGGTGCTAAAGACGACCAAGGCGATGCAGTTCAAGTGCCGGAAGAAGATTGTGAAGGCGGCGGTTGTAAGATCTAAACCGCAATAAACATTAAGACCCCAGAGAAGAGTTATCTTCTCTGGGTTTAAAGCATTAACAGGGCCCGTTTTATTACGGGTCTTTAAAGGATTTGAGGCATTTATGGCTTACAGTACTTTTTCTCAGCAAAAAAATGACCAACTAAAAGAACCAATGTTCTTGGGTCAGTCGGTAAACGTTGCACGTTACGACCAACAAAAATTCGAAATCTTCGAAAAGTTGATCGAGAAGCAGCTTTCTTTCTTCTGGCGTCCAGAAGAAGTAGACGTATCTAGCGACCGTATCGACTACAACAAGCTTCCTGAGCATGAAAAGCACATTTTCATCTCTAACTTGAAGTACCAAACGCTTCTAGATTCTATCCAAGGCCGCAGCCCTAACGTTGCCCTACTTCCACTGGTATCTCTACCAGAAGTTGAAACTTGGATTGAGACTTGGTCTTTCTCTGAAACGATTCACTCTCGTTCTTACACACATATCATCCGTAACATCGTCAATGATCCAGGTGTAGTATTCGACGACATCGTTGAAAACGAAGAGATCCTGAAGCGTGCGAAAGACATCGCGTTTTACTACGATGATTTAATCAAGCTGACGGCTGACTACCACCGCTACGGCGAAGGCAACCACAACATTAACGGCGAAGACGTTAAGATTTCACTTCACGACCTGAAGAAGAAGCTTTACGTATGTCTAATGTCTGTAAACGCACTAGAAGCGATTCGTTTCTACGTGAGTTTTGCATGTTCATTCGCATTCGCTGAACGTGAGCTAATGGAAGGTAACGCGAAGATCATCAAGCTAATCGCTCGTGATGAAGCTCTTCACCTTACTGGTACACAGCACATGATTAACTTACTGCGTAATGGCCAAGATGACTTCGAATTCATGCAAATCGCTGAAGAGTGTAAGCAAGAGTGTTTCGACCTATTCAAAGAAGCAGCAGAGCAAGAAAAAGAGTGGGCAGAATACCTATTCAAAGATGGCTCTATGATTGGTCTGAACAAAGACATTCTTTGCCAATACGTTGAGTACATCACTAACATCCGTATGCAAGCGGTTGGTTTAGGTACTGCTTACCCAGAAGCAACGTCGAACCCAATCCCATGGATCAACGCATGGTTATCTTCAGATAACGTACAAGTTGCTCCACAAGAAGCTGAAATCAGTTCTTACCTAGTTGGTCAGATCGACAACGAAGTAAAAGCTGACGACTTTGAAGGATTCGAGCTGTAATGCCAACAATCAAAATCAACAAGCTGACTTCGATTGAATCTAACCCTTCAAACACTCTATTGGAAACAATGGAACAAGCTGGGTTAGAGCCAGAATACAACTGCCGAGATGGGCATTGTGGCGCTTGTCGTTGCACGTTGGATTCTGGGGAAGTCGAGTACGTTGGTTTTGCTATGGCTTACACGCAAGGTAATGAAATATTACCTTGTATCTGTAAAGCAAAGACTGAGCTATCGCTGAGTAACGTTATTCACAGAAACAAGCAAAAACGCGCATAAGCCAACTGGCTTTAGGTCGCTTTGTTCGAATATCGTCAATAAGAATTAAAAAGGGTCCGCTTCCTTTAGGAGTGCGGACCCTTTTCTGTTTATGTCTTTAGGTATCTGAAACAACTCGTCTATCACTCAACCAAAATCTTCATGTTCGCTTGTGTCATACAAAACCAAACGTTTATTGCTGAGTCAGGTTAAGAGTCACAGAGCCAATATAACAAGCGCTTCGGCACTCTCCACAGCCGTTACACTTATCTTTGTCCACTGTAGGCAACTCTCCTACTTCAATGTGTATCACACCTGCTGAACACGCAGTTTGGCATGCTGAACAGTCCATTTGCATGTAATTATTGCAGCTATCAGCAAAGCTCGGCTTGAGGTCGATATAAGGCGTGACCGTTGGATGAAGTGCGCCAGTTAGGCACACTTCAGTGCATTTGTTACACATAGAACAACTGTTGTAATCCAAATTCAACAGCGCACTACCCTCTAGCGTCTCAATCACGCTATTCGGACACGCTTGCTCACACAGTCCACAACTGTCGCAAAGACGCTCAAACAGCACCTCATCGACAGCCCTAGGTGGTCTAGCATGTAAGCGCTGTGATTTCTCTTCATAACTTGCAGCAGCTTTAACTGGCTTAGAGAGTCGAGTTAAGAAACCACGCCTATTCGAATTTATTTGCTCAGACATTAGTCGATATATAACTTTTTAGTGGCAACGTTTAAATTATATTCAGATGTTAATTGATTAAGCCAATTTATTACATCACTTGATAGCTTCTTATAAAATGATAAATCTGATGCTGTATTTAATTTATCTAAATAAGTAGAAGACCAAGGTAATAAGTGACACTCAAGCAATTCACGAGATGAATTAATATTATTATTTTCTAACAAATACGCATGAGCGAATAACATTAAACCAAATTGATCTTCTGGCTCTCTTAAACCTGTATCCAATTCAATTTGGTTTAATTCTAGAAACTGTCGATATTCCACAGTCGATGCACCAAACACCACACGGTCTTTATCTAGGTACACAGACCCCCAAGGCGGAGCTGGCATGTCTCCCACACCTTCGAACAAGCGGCTGAACTCTGCTGCGAGCGCATCTTCATCTTCACTTCTCAATGCCTGCAAGCATTCTTCAGAGAGCACTTCGCTCTCAACCAAAGCTTCAACAATGGTGACCAACTGTTCTTTACTTGTCGCTTGATAAAATAGCGAACCCAATAATTTATGCGTATCGATAATCATTATTATTTATACCGTTATAGGTTTAAAGATAATTATATAAATAAGACGCTTTAATTCTTTGATCTATTTTATACATTCGATTCATAAGATTTAAATTTCGCTCTTATTTGATGCCAATCAATCAACAATCCAAAATAAAAAAATAAAGAACAAACTACCTATAAAGTACTAACCATCAATAGCAAAAGGCATCTTAGAATGACGAATAAGAAAGAATCTGGGGTAATGAACCTTACTCGAAGAGGCTTCATGAAAGCTTCTTCTGCAGTAGGTAGTGCAGCCGCACTTGCGGGCGGTATCGCTTTACCTTTCAAATCCAAACCAGTAGCGGCTGCGGTTGCTGAGAATGTGGATGAGAAAATCGTATGGAGTGCATGTACAGTAAACTGCGGCTCTCGCTGTCCACTACGTATGCATGTACAAAACGGTGAAATCAAATACGTAGAAACAGATAACACGGGTACTGACGAATACGGTCATCACCAAGTGCGTGCATGTCTACGTGGTCGCTCTATGCGCCGCCGTGTTTACAACCCAGATCGCCTGAAATACCCAATGAAACGTGTGGGTAAACGTGGTGAAGGTAAGTTTAAGCGTATTAGCTGGGAAGAGGCTTTTGATGAAGTCGCTGGCACTATGCAACGCCTTATCAAAGATTACGGTAACGACACTATCTACCTAAACTACGGCACAGGTACGCTTGGTGGTACGGTAACTAAGTCTTGGCCACCAGCACAAACGCTGATTGCGCGTCTAATGAACCTAAGTGGTGGTTACCTAAACCATTACGGTGACTACTCAACAGCGCAAATCGCGAAAGGCTTGAGCTACACCTACGGTGGTTGGGCAAACAACAACTCTTTCTCTGACTTAGAGAACACTAAGCTTAACATCCAATTTGGTAACAATCCTGCTGAGACTCGCATGTCTGGCGGCGGTCTGATCCACCACTACGTAGAAAGCAAAAACAAATCAAACGCAAGAACGATCATCATCGATCCACGCTACACCGATACTGCCGGTGGCCGTGAAGATCAGTGGATCCCAATTCGTCCTTCTACGGATGCTGCATTGGTAGCCGGTCTTGCACACGTGATGATCACTGAAGACCTCGTAGACCAACCGTTCCTAGACATATACTGTGTCGGTTATGATGAGAAGACCCTTCCTGTATCAGCACCTAAAAACAGTGACTACAAATCTTATATCTTAGGTTTAGGTGAAGATGGCGTAGAGAAGACACCAGAGTGGGCTTCTAAAATCACAGGCATTCCGGTTGATACTATCGTTAAACTAGGCCGTGAAATGGGCACAGCGAAACCATGTGCCATCCACCAAGGTTGGGGCCTGCAACGTACTGCGAACGGTGAACTAGCTTGTCGTGCAATCGCGATGCTATCGCTACTCACCGGTTCTGTGGGTGTATCAGGCGGTTCAACAGGCGCTCGTGAAAGTGACATCAACATTCCGTTTGTTCGCTTCCCTACTGTGCCAAACCCAGTTGAAACGTCAATTTCAATGTTCATGTGGACTGACGCAATTCACCGTCACCACGAGATGACAGACATCACTGATGGTGTTCGCGGTGCTGAGCGCCTTAAGAACCCAATCAAGATGATCTGGAACTACGCAGGTAACTGCATCATCAACCAACACTCAGACATCAACAAGACACACGCGATTCTTCAAGATGAAAGTGCTTGTGAAATGATCGTTGTAGTTGATAACCATATGACTTCTTCTGCGAAATACGCCGACATCATCCTGCCTGACTTAACGACATCAGAGCAAGACGACTGGTGTATGGATGGTAAAGCATCGAATATGCCTTACTTCATCTACGCACAGAAAGCGATTGAGCCTCAGTTCGAAGCAAAATCTATCTACGAGATGTGTACGCAACTTGCTAAACGCATGGGCGTAGAAAAAGAGTTCACAGAAGGCCGTACTCAAGAGCAATGGATTGAGCACCTCTACGCAGAAACTCGTAAGAACGATCCAACACTGCCAACCTTCGAAGAGATGAAAGAGCTGGGTATCTACAAACGTAGCTACGACCACCACTACATCGCTTACGAAGATTTCCGTAAAGATCCTGAAGCGAACCCACTGACCACACCAAGTGGCAAAATTGAGATCTACTCAGAGCAACTGGCTGATATCGCAAAGACTTGGAAGCTGAAAGAAGACGAAGTGATTCACCCACTTCCGATTTACGCGGATTCGTTTGAAGGTCATAACGATCCACTAGCAGAGAAGTACCCACTTCAGCTAACCGGTTTCCACTACAAGGCTCGTACTCACTCGACTTACGGCAACGTTGCAGAAATCAAAGCAGCAGCACCGCAAGAGTTATGGATCAACCCAATCGATGCAAAAGAGCGTGGTATCGAAAACGGCGACATGGTGAGTATTTTCAACGACCGTGGCGAAGTACACATTCCAGCGAAAGTGACACCAAGGATTCTTCCTCGAGTTGTCGCACTAGGCGAAGGTGCATGGTACGCACCGGATGGTCAGAAGATCGACCATGCAGGCTCTATCAACGTGCTGACTACTCAGCGCCCGAGCCCACTTGCTAAGGGTAACCCTCAGCATACAAACCTAGTTCAAATCAAAGCGCTAAAGAAAGCATAAGGTAGGTTGGAATGAAACAATACGGCTTTTACATTGATTCAAGTAAATGCACGGGTTGTAAAACCTGTCAGCTTGCTTGTAAAGATTATAACGATCTAGACATCAAAACGAACTACCGTCGCGTGTACGAATACGCAGGTGGTGGCTTCACTCAAGATGGCGATACCTGGGTTCAGAAAGATGTCTTTTCTTACTACCTATCTATCGCTTGTAACCACTGTACTAACCCTGCGTGTGTGAAAGTATGCCCTTCGGGCGCGATGCACAAGCGTGATGAAGACGGTTTGGTTGTGGTTGATGAGAGTGTTTGTATTGGTTGTCAGCACTGCAGTAATGCATGCCCTTACGGCGCACCGCAATACAATGCGAAGAAAGGTCACATGACCAAATGCGATGGTTGTTACCAACGTGTTTCTGAAGGCAAGCAACCTATCTGTGTTGAGTCTTGCCCACTTCGTGCATTGGAGTTTGGTGAAATCAACACACTTCGCGAGAAGTACGGTTCTGGTGCAGATGTAGCACCACTGCCATCTTCAAATGAAACGCTGCCAAACATCGTGATTAAACTGAACAAAAACGCGAAGCCTACTGGCGATACCAGTGGTCACCTAGCAAACCCGAAGGAGGTTTAAGATGATTTTTCATGAGTGGTCTTTAATCTTCTTTACGGTGCTGGCTCAAACAGCAGTGGGTGGTTACTTATTGATTGGCGCACGTGCACTGGTACTGGGTCATGACGAAGAGAAGCTGAACAGCTACAAGGTTCCAATGTTCATTCTATGGGCACTAATGGGTCTTGGCTTCATGTTCTCGACAACGCACCTTGGCTCTCCACTGCGCGCGTTTAACGCTTTTAATCAGCTCGGTTCGGCTTGGTTGTCTAACGAAGTGTTCTTCGGTGCGGCATTCTTCGCTGTCGGTGGCCTGCAATGGCTATTGTCTGTGGTTAAGAAAGGTGGCGTAGCTATCCAGAAAGCACTGATGGTTGGCGCGATGGTACTGGGTGTTATCTTCATGTATGCGATGATCAACGTATACATGATCAACACCGTACCCACGTGGGACAACATCTATACACCACTGAGCTTCATCATGACGATGGTTGTGGGTGGTTTGTTGCTATCTCAGTTCGTTCTTGTGTTCGCAAACGACAGCCACTTTACGGTTGACCGTAACATCACCATGTTGGCTGTAATTACTGTTGCGATAAGCTTACTTGTGACAGTAGGCAAACTGAACCTAATCGGTGACATCCAAACTTCAGCAGCAAAAGCATCTGAGTTGGTTGACGGTTTAGGCAGCTATGTGATTCTTCAAGTTGCATTACTGATGGCAAGCTTACTGATTTGGATTCTACCTATGCTGAACAAAGCAAAAGTGAATCCAGTAAACCTAAGCCTAGCATTGGTACTGTTCTTAGCTTCTGAGTTAATCGGCCGTGGTTTGTTCTACAGCCTACACATGACAAGCGGTTTGTAATCGAGTTCTTACAGACATGAGTTACGTGTAAACATCGCTGCTGGTTTGGTTATCTAGAAGGCTAGATAAACTAAAGGCCCAACACCTATTTAGATGTTGGGCCTTTTTATTTCGTTTTTCCTAGCATTTCCAGTACAGGCTCCGTGAGTTCGCCTAAATGCTTACTTAATAATAGTCGCCGGAATAAACATGTCTTTCAATCGCTTAACTGAAGAGTATGTGCCGAACATCGGTTTGTTATCTAGATGCCTTCTCAACATATCGGCGGCAACGGTCTTAATCACGTTGCGTTGATCTTCACGCGAGTACTGGCGATAAAATTCAAGCACCTGACCCCATTCGCCTGCTTCAGTCGACAATGCAACGCTGAATGTATTGCCTTCCAGCTTACCAGTCACCAAAGCCAATTCAGTTCCGCATTTCTCTCTTGTTGCTCCAGCCAGAGCAAAGGTTGCGGCTAACGGATCGCTCTTTTCAAGTTCGCTCTCTTTTGGCTCAGCCATCACCCACGAATGTCCAAAGCAATCTTCAACCTGCTCATTCAATTGCAGCCACGCTGACAGTGCGCCTTTGGTCGACACTTCAGACACAGATAGCGTCTTCTTTTTTTCCGCCATGATGTGGCCAATATGGTCAATCATCGGCTCGTCAACACTGACTACGTTACTTTCTAATAGTTTGTAAACCATCTGCATTAACTTAACACGAGTTTCTAAACCAGATTTTGGCCCAAACAGCTTCACCTCAATAAATGGCAGGTAAGAGCGGTAACCTAGCTCATAGCCTTCAGGAAGCTTCAGTTGGTCTAACACATCAGAGATACCGGACTCAGATAAACCAAACGTAAACAGCCTGCTGCATTCAGAAGCAACCACTTGAGGGTATGTACGCGATAAATCAGGAAGAATCTCAAACGTCACCATGCGTTTGAATTCACTCGGGACACCCGGCGTGAAATAGAAAGTCGCATCGTTGATTTTAAGTTTGAAACCACACGCAGTACCAACTGGGTTATCGACAATCTCGGAGCTTGCTGGCAACAAGGCTTGTTTAAGGTTACTGTCAGGCATTGGCATACCACGTCCAGAGAACATCTCTTCCATACGAGCAAGCCATTCAGGGAACATGACGAGTTTCTGCTCGGAAGCAGTAGCTGCCGCTGCAGCACTCATGTCATCGGTTGTCGGCCCTAGGCCACCATTAACGATAACCACATCATAGTTAAAGCTCAGCATCAGCAGTTCTTCAACAAGAGCATTCATTTGATCACCCACGGTTGAGCGCTTAGCAAGAGCAAAACCATGCTGATAAAACTCAGCAGACATCCAAGCTGCGTTTGTATCTACAATGTCTCCATGAAGAACTTCTTCACCTGTGCTTAACATTGCGATTTTCGTCATATTTCTATCCCTTGTTGTCATAAAAAGACACTGCATTATTTACAAACTGGTCTATGGTTGAATTTGGAACAATTCGCCTTTTCACTAATATTAATCATGTTAAACCTAAGGTTTTCTTAGGAAAAGCGATAAATTATTAGTTCCCTAAATCAGGCATTTAATAGATAATTGTGACCCTGATCAATTCCAAACTTTCTCATGGAGACCCTTGTGGCCAAATCACCGTTACTAGCAAAGGTTACTGCTGCATTTTCAATGCTAATGTCAGTTAACTCGGTTGCAAGCCAATACGACTTCGACCAGCCAATCAACCTTTCTTACTCGGATGAATGTGCTCAAGATTACTGTTTTAATGACAACTTGTACACCTACAAGCCTAGTACCAATTACGCACTGAGCGAACCAAGTGACGAGTACGACTTCTCAATCCAACAACCAAAACATTTGTTGGTGAGCCAGGAGAAAGATTGGGATTACCTAATGGGTCAAACCTACACTATTCTTGGCTTAAGTGTCGCGACAGTAGGTCTAATGACTCTTCTCCCTGAAAGTATCACTAAGTGGGATGATGACCAACGTGATATCAGTTCGCTAGGTAAAAAGTGGAAAGATAACGTTTCTGATGGCCCAGTATGGGACCGTGATGAGCACTTCTTAAATTACGTGATGCACCCGTATTTCGGTGGGGTTTACTACACCGCGGCTCGCCACGCGGGTTACGATGAATTTGAGTCTTTCCTATACTCTTGGACCATGTCGACATTTTTCTGGGAATACGGCGTAGAAGCATTCGCGGAAGTACCTTCCTGGCAAGATCTCTTCATCACGCCATTCTTCGGTGCCGTTGTCGGTGAAATGATGCTAGAAGCAGAACAAGACATCGTTGCTTCAGGTGGCGAAGTGATGGGCTCTCAAACCATGGGGGATGTGTCTCTATTCTTCCTAAACCCTGTTGGCCATATCCATTACTGGGTAAGTGATGCATGGGGCGGTGACGCAGAAGTGAACCTGAATACTAACCCTTGGTGGGATAACCAAGACGCAGCGCGATTTGCCTACGACGCAGGCGCACCATACGATTCTCAATTTGTTGGTATGAACTTTAAAGTCACGTTCTAAACCAGCCTCCACGTGACTTGCTAAGCCGTTTACTCGTTGCTTGCTAAGCTTCTGAATCACAAATAACAGCGACAACTCTTTCAAAAAGCGGCTCTCTAGCCGCTTTTTTTGTGCCCTACTCTTCATTCTCTTTTTTTGTATCACAGCTTAGTTTCAAAAATTGACGTAGGTCAAACATTGTTCGATGTAAACTTCTACACTGAAATTAAAGAACTTTATCGCATGATATCAAACATTTAATTAGTAACGATTAATTGAGACTTTGGGGGCTGATATGAACAGTACATTTATCGTAAACTTTATTGGAAAGGCATCACCAGCAACAATCAAACAACTTGCTGCGGTTACTCACGAAAACGACGGGAAATGGCTCATCAGTAAAGTGAACTTTATTGAAGACCAAGTCGCAGGCGTACTCAAGGTTCAACTTCCAGCCATCAACGAATCAATTGTCAAAGAAGCTTTCAGCGCCAATACTGACTTGATCGTGCAGTTTGTTGATTCAGACCATACTCATAACGCACAAGATACAATACATCACCTACGACTCGACTCGAACGACCGAGCAGGTATCGTCAACGAAGTAACACATGTATTGGATAGACAAGG
This sequence comes from Vibrio sp. OPT24, assembly GCF_015163545.1. Taxonomy (NCBI): domain Bacteria; kingdom Pseudomonadati; phylum Pseudomonadota; class Gammaproteobacteria; order Vibrionales; family Vibrionaceae; genus Vibrio; species Vibrio sp. OPT24. Next base: position 421,760 of record NZ_JADDYI010000048.1, on the reverse strand, counting down.
GATCAGCATTCTCGATATGGATTGCCACCGAGTCTTCATCGCTGGCGGCGGTGGTGTTAGCTCAAGTTTGTTCACTTCCAAGATCGCCGTTAAGCTACCAATAGAAGTTTTGATTGATGACGTAGTGAATGAACTCGAAACACTCAGTGAAGATACTCGAGTGATGATTGAGAGCTAACAGATAGCGCTTAACTTCTATCTTTTCACTGGTAACATTTATCTAAAAACAAAAAAGAGCAGCTCATCGGCCGCTCTTTTTATCGTTCTAATGCAATGTTTGGTTACTTAACCGACCATTGTGACAATGAACGTTTAAAGTCTTCATAGCCAAACTCATTCAACTTTTGAACTTCGCCACCGCTACGCTCGCAGTAGATTGACGGCATTTTTAGGCCATTGAACCAGTTCAGTTTCACCATGGTGTAACCCGCGCTGTCTAGCAGGTGCAGCTTTTGACCAATCTTAAGTGGCTCATCAAAGCTTGCTTCACAGAACTGATCGCCCGCAAGACATGAACACGAACCAATTACATAGTCATGGCTACCATTTTCTGAAGCTTCCAATACCGATGCCGGTTCATTGTAGATAAGCGTATCAAGGCGATGCGCTTCGGTTGCCGAGTCGACAATTGCCGTTTTCTTCACGTTCTCTACGATATCAACTACTGTCACGACCAGATCCGTCGTTTTAGTAATGATCGCTTCACCCGGTTCAAGGTACATCTGCACGCCGTGCTTTTCAGAAAAGGCTTTTAGTGCAAGGCCCAACTTCTCGATGTCATAACCCGGCCATGTGAAGAACACACCTCCGCCCATGCTCACCCAATCCAACTTATCTAGGTGATCGCCAAACTGCTCTGAGATTGAATCAAGCAGGCCGATAAATGCATCGACGTCTTTGTTCTCGCAGTTCATGTGGAACATCGCGCCATTAATCTCGTCGAAGATCTCAGGCTTAATGTGATCAGCCTGAACACCTAAACGAGAGAATTGACGCGCCGGATTTGCTAAGTCTTGTCCTGCGTAACTTACGCCCGGATTTAGACGTAAACCCAGCGACGCTTTACCTTCAACAATATGGCGGTAAGCTTCGAATTGGCTTTGTGAGTTGAAAATCATCTTGTCGCAAATATCCGCAACTTCTCTCACGTCATCTTCGCTGTAACCCACACTGTAAGCATGCGTCTCACCACCAAAGGTTTCGTGACCAAGTTTCACTTCGTATGGGCCAGAGCTTGTCGTGCCATCGAGGTAAGGTTTGATGATGTCAAACACACCCCATGTCGAGAAACACTTCAGTGCCAATACCAACTTCACACCTGAAATCTCTTTCAGCTGCTTAGCTATCTCTAAATTCGCAATCAACTTGTCTTCGTTGATCATGAAATAAGGCGTTTTTAGTTCGTTGTTTTGCATGTTAATACCTTGCGGCCCTCGAGTTCACGAAGGCACATGATAATCGAACAAAGCCGACGCTAATGCATCGGCTTGTAATTATACGTTCTTGTCATTCCGAAGACTTTGAATCGAATTCGCAGAACTTTGCCCTTGTCGCTAGGACATCGCGCGGAGTTTACGAATGTAAATGAGCACGATGGACAACGCAACGAGGGCAAAGAGCCAGAATTACTTCAAAGTATGGATCAGAGGTAGACCGGCTGTAGGCTCTAGCTCTTGAACGTGCCAATCTAGGCCGATTTCCGGCATGGTTGCTAGGAACGGGTCTGGGTTTAGCTGTTCCATGTTGAACACGCCTTTATCAGCCCATTCGCCACGGAAGAACTGAAGTGCAGCCGTAATCGCTGGCACACCGGTTGTGTAAGAGATCGCTTGGTGCTCTACGTCTTCGTAAGCCACTTCGTGGTCTGCGTTATTGTAAATGAATACGCTGCGCTCTTTACCGTCTTTCTTACCTTGAACCCAAGTACCGATACACGTTAAGCCTGTGTAACCCGGAGCCAAAGATGTTGGGTCTGGTAGTAGTGCTTTAAGAACATGCAGAGGCTGAACCACAGTGCCATCGTGCAGTGTTAGCGGATCTGGGCTAAGAAGACCGATATCACGCATACAGTTGAAGTAGTTCAAGTATGCATCACCAAAGCCCATCCAGAATTCGATACGCTTAGCTGGGATGAACTCTTTCATTGAACGAACTTCATCATGCGCCATTGAGTACACTTTATGAGAACCACAGTTAGGGAATTCAAATTCAAGCATACGAGAGTGACAAGGGACTTGTTTCCACTCTTCATTTTCCCAGTAGAAAGAATCGCCTTGGATCTCAAGCATGTTGGTTTCTGGGTCAAAGTTTGTCGCAAACTTCTTACCGTGGTCGCCAGCATTTACGTCCATTACGTCGATTGAATCAATTTCATCGAACAAGTGCTTAACCGCGTACGCAGCAAAGATTGATACCACGCCCGGATCGAAACCAGCACCAAGAATACCTGTGATACCTGCTTCTGCGAACTTCTCACGATAACCCCATTGCCAATCGTAAGCTTGTGGTACTTGTTGGCCTTCAGAACATAGGTCAACGGCTACCGATGTATCTAGGTAAGAGACTTTCGATTGGTAACACGCTTCCATGATCGCCATGTTTACCCAAGGAGGACCTGCGTTGATCACTAGATCCGGCTTAACTTCTTTAATCAAAGCAACAAGCGCATCAACATCGTCAGCGTCTACTGAACGTGCTTCTAGTTTCTTAGTTGAATCCTTAAGGTTGTTCTTACCTTTGATCGATTCGATGATTTTTTCACATTTCGCGATTGTGCGCGAAGCGATTGTGATATCACCCAGTACTTCGTTATTTTGTGCTGCTTTATGTGCAACAACCCAACCAACGCCGCCTGCACCAATTTGTAGAATAGCCATAGTATTAATTACCCTTGTTGTTCTGCTAGCTCAATAGCTAAAGTTTGAATTTTGTTAATTAGAGATTTGAAATCTGATGTCGTTAAGCACGGATTCAAGATAGTGAATTTCAACGCGCTTTTACCATCAACGACCGTTTCGCCAAGTACTGCAACGCCACGAGTCAGTGCTTCCAGTCTTAGCGTTTGATTCAGTTTATCTAAATCAATAGCGCTGTTTACTGATTGCCCATTGCTAGGCACCGAACGGAACAGCACAGTAGACAGTGACGGCTCAGCAAGCAGTTCAAAATCGTCATGCTTCTGAATCAGATCGGCAACTTGAAGCGTCTGCTCTAAAAGATGATCGTACATATCACCCAACTGCTTTGGCCCAACGCTTTGCATCGTCATGAAGACTTTCAATGCATCGAAGCGTTTCGTCGTCGCAATAGACTTATCGACTAGATTTGGCAGCTCATCGTGTTCACGATTCAAGTAATCTGCGTGATGCAGTAGGTACTTAAAGTTCGCTTTGTCTTTCAGCAGCACTGCACCACAGCTGATTGTTTGGAAGAACAACTTGTGGAAATCAACGCTGACAGAATCCGCTTTTTCGATGCCTTTCAGGCGAGCTTTATGGCTACTTAAGATAAGCGCGCCACCGTAAGCACTGTCGACATGGAACCAAAGATCTTGTTGGCTTGCGATGTCTGAAATCGCTTCTAGGTCATCGATAGCACCATGGTCGGTTGTACCCGCCGTACCAACCACAGCAAAAGGAATCAGACCTTGTGTTTTCAGTGCTTTGACTTCTGCATCTAGCAAGTCAGCTTTGATGGTGCCGTTTGCATTAGTATCGACACAACACACTGCAGCTTCACCTAATCCCATTAATGATGCGGATTTTTGAACCGTGAAGTGAGATTTCTTTGAACATAGGATACGCAGTTTGCTCGCGTATTCTGGCAAGCCAAGCTTTTGGATAGAATGACCATTGTGCTTATCGGCAACCCAGTCTCTTGCTAGCAACAAGCCCATTAAGTTACTTTGCGTACCGCCGCTGGTGAAAACACCGTCAGCTTGTGCACCAAGTTGGTATTTGTCACACATCCAATCCACGACGCGCTGCTCAACATAAGTCGCAGCCGATGCTTGGTCCCATGAATCCATCGATTGATTCAACGCCGCGATAATCGATTCAGCGGCTACCGAAGCCATAAGAGGTGGAGTGTGAAGGTGTGCAATACAGTCTGGGTGTTGCACAAAGATAGAGTTTGCAGCGACAAGGTCTGCAGTGCTATCTACAACATCAACCAAAGCGTATTGGTTGTTATCGAGATCGACAGCATTGATGGCGGCTTCTAGCACTTTTGGATCTAAACCCGAATAAGGGCTTTCAACCTGTTCAAAAACGGCTTTCATCGCTTGAGTAGTTTGGTTCATCACGCTAGCAAATTCGTCGCTACCGCCTAAACCCGTCTGGATGAAATGCTTGTTCCATTCCTGATTTGATTCTTCGCTTTGTGTTTGGTCTTGTCGTAAACCACCACCCGCTGCGATGATCGCTTCTTCCATGACGCGCAATGCAAAGTCGATCTGCTCAAAAGAGATAATCATAGGTGGAAGGAAACGAATTACCGAACCATCACGACCACCCTTTTCAACCATCAAGCCGCGCTCTAATGCTGCTCGTTGAATAGCTAGGGTTAATTGGCCGTCTGATTGCGGCTCGCCAAATTTGTTGAGTTCGCCGTTTGGTTGCTTGATCTCAGCGCCAAGCATCAGGCCTTTACCACGAACTTCAGCAATACAGTTCACACGCGATTGAATCTTCTCAAGCCCATGACGTAAGTATTGGCCTGCGATGTTTGCGTGCTCGACTAAACCATCTCGCTCGATGATTTCCAACGCCTTAGCGCCAGACACCATTGCTAACTGATTTCCACGGAATGTGCCGGTGTGTTCACCAGCTTTCCAAGTATCGATACTCTTATCGAATACAAGCAACGACATCGGCAGTCCGCCGCCAATCGCTTTAGACAAACATAAGATATCAGGATTAATACCTGACTCTTCAAACGCAAAGCGATGACCCGTTTTACCCACACCACACTGAATTTCATCAAAGATCAGTAAGATGCCGTGTTCATCACAGATACGACGTAGACCTTGTAACCAAGATGCTGGAGCAGGGATCACACCACCCTCACCTTGTACAGGCTCAACGATCATCGCAGCTGGTTTCATGATGCCGGATTCATCATCATTCAACATACGTTCGATGTAACGAATGCTCGCGTTAGCACCTGCTTCACCACCAATACCAAACGGACAGCGCAGGTTGTATGGGAAAGGCATAAAGTGCACATCAGACATCAAGCCGCTACGACGCTCTTTAGTGCCGAGGTTGCCCATCATGCCCATGGTGCCGTTTGTCATGCCATGGTAAGCACCACGGAAAGCAAACATGGTGTTACGACCTGTGGTTTGCTTCGCTAGCTTGATAGCCGCTTCTACAGCATCAGCGCCTGATGGACCACAGAATTGAAGAACCGAGTTATCTGAAAAGTCTTGAGGAAGAAAAGCTTTAACTCGCTTGATAAACGTCTCTTTCGCTTGAGTCGTGATATCAAGAGTCTGGTATGGCAAACCTGAGTCAAGTTGGTCTTTAAGTGCTTGGTTAATTTCAGGGTGGTTGTAACCCAAAGAAAGTGTACCTGCACCGGCTAAGCAATCGAGAAATAGTTGGCCACGAGTATCTTCAACTAAAACGCCACATGCTCTTTTAATTGCAATTGGCAAGCGTCTTGGGTAAGAGCGAACATCCGATTCATGCTGTTCTTGCTCAAGCAAAATAGCGTCGGGTGTTAGATCGTGCGTTCCTTCTAAGATAGGAACCATAGTTGAAAATGAGTTTGCGATACTGTTGATATCGACTTCAAAGGCTGTAGTCATAAAAGTCCCCTTGAATGTGTTCATACTCACCTCCATCAGACGCAATTACACTCTGTCCCTCTATTGATTTAGAGAGAATTCATAGTGAAACACGCGTATTGTCTAGAAATGAGATATAGCTGTACGCTCGCATAAGTCAAATGACAAATGCGAAATTAGGCCGTCTTAGGACAGCAAAAATTGGTTAGCGCGAGCTCAAGGTTCAGTAATACTACTGTTTTGAAGAATTGGGCATTTTTGCAGGATCGGGCAGCTATGAGGAGCTGGTCCCTTTGGAAATGCAGAGCTGATTAGCAATGTAGTTTTAAATGAGTTCAATGTTGGGTTTCCCATTAACATGACGAATTGCGCCATAAGTATCCCGTCTATCAGCTAAAGGACTAGCCAATACCTACCCTACGTAATGTCCCAATCAGCAAGAATGGTCATTACGCGTATCCCCCAGAAGCGATCGCTGCTCTTTTTGAACATCGGTCATTCCGAGATTGCGCGGGAAAGTAACATAAAGTGAAATGAACGATCAATAGTTTTTAATAATAGCTTGATAAATAACAACGGTGATTGAGGAATTGATGTAAATATCGTCAACACTATCGTTTAAGAAAGAGATTCCCGATTCATTGGTTCCTCATGCCCGAGGAGGATGACGAGAATATACAAATGCTAGTACGGTGACTTTAAAGCTGCTAGAGAGGCTTTGAGGTCTGGGCGTCACTCCCTAGAGCGAGGAACGAGTTCATAGAGAATCTCGCTTTTTAAAACTAACTTGTCTAAACAAACTTGATTGCGAAATTTTGAGGTAGAGTTAGAAATAGGTATGAATTTTGAGTTCGAACAACAAGAGTTCTTAAACGTAAAGCTAAACGCCAGAAACCAAAAAGCCCGAACATTTCTGTTCGGGCTTTTTAATTTGGAGCGATACATCGGGTTCGAACCGATGACCTCAACCTTGGCAAGGTTGCGCTCTACCAACTGAGCTAGTATCGCATTTGCTACATCCGTTAAGACGTAGACTTTAATAGATGGTGCCCCGGGCCGGACTTGAACCGGCACAGCGCGAACGCCGAGGGATTTTAAATCCCTTGTGTCTACCAATTCCACCACCAGGGCACGCAATTCTTTATTGCGATGCCGATTACTGAAAAGTAAAACACCATCTTAATGCTGACGCCAATCAACATTACAAATTTTGGAGCGATACATCGGGTTCGAACCGATGACCTCAACCTTGGCAAGGTTGCGCTCTACCAACTGAGCTAGTATCGCATTTTCATTCATGTTCTTTCTAGTAAGAAAGAGAGAATGGAGGCGCCTCCCGGAGTCGAACCGAGGTCCACGGATTTGCAATCCGCTGCATAGCCACTCTGCCAAGGCGCCTTAGTAACTCCAACCGAATCGCTTATTGCCATCCTCTTGGGTACGGGATGCATTCTACGGATTCAGACGATTGAGTCAATATTATTTTTGTATTTTTAATTCGTTTGAATAGATTTCATACGAAACAGCCTAAATAGCTGACTTTATGTGCAAAGCACGCTGTGAACAGGCTCTTCAAAGGAGATCTATATCACATTAGATATCCACTATTGATCACTTAAACTTAGGTTAAAGATCAAAAAAGCGAGCCTCAGCTCGCTTCTTCATCAATGGTGTTTTTCATCCAACAAATCGTCTTTGGCAGCCATCAAGTATTGTGCCATTGACCAGTAAGTAAGAACAGTTGCCACATAAAGTGCAATGTAACCCACCCATACCATCCAATCATCATAGCGCCAGATAAGCACCCAAAGGGCGAACATTTGAGAAACGGTTTTTACTTTTCCAACCCAAGATACCGCAACACTTGCGCGTTTACCGATTTCAGCCATCCATTCACGAAGTGCCGAAATGATAATTTCACGAGCTATCATAGTCACTGCTGGAATAGTTATCCAAATCGAGTGGAAATGCTCAGTAATCAAGATAAGAGCCGTAGCAACCAGTACTTTGTCGGCTACAGGATCAATGAATGCGCCGAAACGAGAAGTTTGTCCAAGTTTACGAGCTAGCATGCCATCTAGCCAATCTGTAAAACCCGCTACCCAAAAAACCATCGCTGCAGCAAAAGGAGCCCATTGATAAGGTAGGTAAAAAACGACAACGAATACTGGGATCAAAAATAGTCTCAGTAAGGACAAAATGTTAGGTATATTCAAACGCATATTATTGGGCTCTTATTAATTGCGCTTTAATGGTGCGGGATTTTTACTATTGTTTCAATGCTTGATAAATGTTTTCTGCCAAAGAATGACTAATGCCCGGTACTTTGGCTATTTCTTCGACAGTTGCACGCTTAAGTTCTTGTAAGCCACCCATATATTTCAGCAAAGCTTGACGACGTTTAGGCCCCACACCTTCAATTCCTTCCAAAGCACTCGTTCTTCGCGTTTTACCACGTTTCGCTCTATGCCCTGCAATCGCATGATTATGGCTTTCATCACGAATATGTTGGATAAGGTGTAGTGCTGGCGCATCACTTGGTAAATTGAACTCTTCACCTTCAAGGGTCACTAAGGTTTCCAAACCAGGTTTACGTGTTACCCCTTTCGCTATACCCATCATTCTTGGTCGAAACGGCCAATCGTCCCAATATTGAGAAATAATCTCATGAGCACGATTCAGTTGGCCCTTACCACCATCAATGAAGATGATATCTGGGATCTTGTCGACATCAAGTTGCTTTGAATAGCGCTTTTCAAGTGCCTGAGCCATCGCGGCGTAGTCATCGCCTCCAGTAATACCAGTAATATTGTAGCGGCGGTATTCCGGTTTAACGGGGCCTTCCTGATTGAACACTACACAAGAAGCTATCGTACTTTCACCCATAGTATGACTGATATCAAAACATTCCATGCGCTTGATAGCATCCATCGACAACACTTCTTGAAGCTCTTTGAAGCGTTGGTTGATGGTCATCTTATGATTAATCTTGGTGGTAATTGCCGTTAAAGCATTGGTATTCGACAATTTAAGGTAACGACCTCGAGTCCCTAAAGGATTGGTATTGAAGTGGATCTTCCGACCCGCAACTTCACACAAAGCTTCTTGAATCGGTGTGACATCTTCCATCAAATCGGCGTTGAGAATGAGGCGAGTTGGTATGGTTCTCGCTTCGTTATGTGCGAGATAATATTGACTTAAAAAGCTCGAAAAAACTTCTTCTCGCACCGTATTGTTGGGAATTTTAGGAAAATGGCTTCTACTGCCTAATACCTTACCTTGACGGATCATCAAGATATGAATACAAGCCACGCCATTCTCTTGAGCAAAGCCCAAAACGTCCATATCTTCCATTGAATCATCAGATACGTACTGTTGCTCTTGCACCCGTCTAATCGCTTGGATTTGGTCGCGGAAAGCGGCCGCTTGCTCAAAGCGAAGCTCTTGGCTAGCCTTGTCCATTTTGTCGATAAGCGTTTCAAGGACGAGCTTGTCTTTCCCCTGAAGGAATAGACGAACGTAGTCGATAAGCTCGCTGTATTCTTCATCAGAGATAATTGAACTGACACATGGCGCAGCACAGCGGCCAATTTGATACATCAAACACGGGCGCGTTCTGTTGGCATAAACCGTATCTTCACACTGGCGAGCAGGAAAAATTTTTTGTATTAAGTGTAACGTCTCACGCACAGCGCCAGAATCAGGATAAGGACCAAAGTATTCACCTTTTTTCTTCTTAGCACCGCGATGCATCGACAAACGAGGATGCTTATGGCCACTAATAAAAATATAAGGGTACGACTTATCATCACGCAGAAGTACGTTGTATTTCGGTAAATACTGCTTGATGTAGTTGTGCTCAAGAATAAGAGCTTCTGTTTCCGTATGAGTCACAGTGACATCGATTTTGTCGATATTACTGACTAGAGCACGTGTTTTTTCACTGTCTACTTTTTTACGGAAATAGCTGGAAAGGCGTTTTTTGAGGTTCTTAGCTTTACCGACGTAAATAACGACAGCCTCGGCGTTATACATTCGATAAACGCCAGGCTGCTCTGTTACTGTCTTAAGGAATGAGACTGAGTCAAACAAGTTGGTCACTATACGATCTCAGTGTTAAAGGGTCTCAGTGTCTAACATTCCATGTCTAATCGCTAAATGCGTCAACTCTACATCACCACTGATATCCAGTTTGCTGAACAAACGGTAGCGGTAGCTGTTAACTGTTTTAGGACTTAGATTGAGTTGTTCCGAAATATCCGTCACTTTCTGACCTTTGGTAATCATCATCATGATTTGAAGTTCACGTTCAGATAAGTCTGCGAATGGATTTTCAGACGCAGGCGAGAATTGGCTCAAAGCCATCTGCTGCGCAATTTCTGGTGAAATGTATCGTTGGCCACTGTTGACCATTCGAATAGCATTTACCATTTCATCCGGACCTGCACCTTTAGTAAGGTAACCTGCAGCTCCAGCTTGCATCACTTTAGTTGGAAACGGATTTTCCGTATGAACAGTTAAAACGATGATTTTAATATCAGGGTTGAAACGCAAGATCTTCTTGGTTGCCTCTAAGCCACCAATACCAGGCATATTCATATCCATCAAAATAACGTCAGTATTGTTAGTACGACACCATTTTGCAGCATCTTCACCGCTTTCAGCTTCCCCTGCTACGTTCATTCCACGGACGTCTTCAATAATACGTCGTATCCCTGTGCGAACCAGCTCGTGATCATCTACAAGGAAAACATTTATCAAACTTGTATCTCCACACTATTAATTGGCTCTGCAACCACTGTGTCGTTTCATCTGTTTGAAACAATTAAACAAAGGAACAGTGGATCGCAGCATCAAGTACATCTTAACTTAATTAGTAAAAAAAAGCTCTGTTGAATATGTGCTGAAACACGAACTTTAGCAAGTACTTATTTATAAATAAGCCAACTAAAACAATAAGCTTTTGGTTAAAATCAACTAGTTAAGACAACACCCAATAAAATTACACAAGACAAAGATATTTTCAATAACATTAAATCACCATTCGCGACAATTTCGGTTATTTGCTTATAGAGTCCCGTTATTTACAACGATTAACTAGAATTTAGTGACTATTTCTGCCGTCTATTGTGCGTAAAGGATAGCTAAATGGTAGTATTCGACTCCCCATTTCAATAGGTTACTACATTGGATATTCAGCAAGGATTCGTACTCACAAGACAAGCAAGAGACTTTTCAGGGCGTACTCAAATCGATTTATGGCTAAGTACTCCCCAAGGCCCTACTTTGCTGACGATTCAAAATGAAAAACCTGTGTTCTTTGTCGCTCAATCTGACGTGCAAGCATGTCAGGCGATTGCGACTAAAGAAGCTATTGACTGCCAATTTAAACTACTAGAATTGGCCACTTTTGAGCAAACGCCTCTGGCCGCGTGTTATACCTCTTTATCGAGAAGTAGCTTCGGTTTAGCGCAAGCCTTTCACAACGACGAAATCCAGACTTTTGAAAGTGATGTTCGATTGGCTGACCGATATTTGATGGAACGCTTTATCAAAGGAAGTATCGAGTTTACTGGGGCTGCCATCCAAAAGAACAAACATCGTAGAGTTTCTAATGCAAAGTGTAGATCAGGCGATTACTTACCTAACTTGTCAGTAGTGTCACTTGATATTGAATGCTCAGAAAAAGGCGTGCTTTATTCCATTGGCTTAGACAGCCCGATGGACAGCCGAGTCATCATGGTCGGCGAACCACAAGAAGCAGACACCAACATCCAATGGGTTGTCAACGAAAAAGTGCTGCTTGAAGCGATGATAGCTTGGTTCTCGGAGTTTGATCCTGACATCATCATTGGTTGGAATGTCATCGACTTCGATTTTAGGCTTCTGCACAAACGAGCGGAATGGAATGAGGTAAAACTCACTATTGGTAGAGACAACCAACCAAGCTTCTTTCGCAGTTCTGCACAAAACCAGCAAGGCTTTATTACCATTCCCGGGCGCGTTGTCCTAGATGGCATCGATATGCTAAAAACGGCAACCTATCACTTTCGCTCTTGGTCTCTTGAATCTGTATCCCAAGAGCTACTTGGTGAAGGCAAAGACATCCATAACGTTCACGATCGCATGGATGAGATCAATCGGATGTTTAAATTCGATAAACCTTCACTCGCCAAGTACAACCTTCAAGACTGTGTGCTCGTAAACCGCATCTTTGAACACACTCACCTACTCGACTTCGCGATTGAGCGTTCTCGATTAACCGGTGTAGAGCTGGATCGTGTTGGTGGCTCAGTGGCAGCATTTACCAATTTGTACATGCCTCAGATACACAGAGCGGGGTATGTCGCGCCTAACTTAGAGCCGGAGAACTGGATTGCGAGTCCCGGCGGTTATGTGATGGATTCGATTCCCAACCTGTACGACTCAGTTTTAGTTCTCGACTTTAAAAGCCTGTATCCATCAATCATCCGCTCTTTCTTGATTGACCCTATGGGGCTGATTGAAGGGTTAAAGCTGGAACTAGGCCCAGGAGAAAACCAAGCGGTCGAAGGTTTTAGAGGTGGTCAGTTCCACCGTTCTAAACACTTTCTGCCAGAAATGATTGAGAACCTATGGGCAGCACGTGATGTGGCTAAGAAGAACAACGAAAAAGCATTTTCTCAAGCAATTAAGATCATCATGAATTCATTTTATGGAGTGTTGGGGTCTTCAGGTTGTCGCTTCTTCGATACTCGCCTGGCGTCATCCATTACCATGCGTGGTCATGAAATCATGAAACAAACCAAAGTTCTGATTGAAGACAAAGGCTATCAAGTTATCTACGGTGACACCGATTCAACCTTCGTGTCTCTGAATGGCAGTTATGACCAACAGCAAGCCGACGAGATTGGCCATGAATTAGCGGCTTACATCAACGATTGGTGGACGAATCACTTAAAAGAAACCTACAACCTGACTTCTATACTCGAATTAGAATACGAGACTCACTATCGCAAGTTTCTTATGCCGACCATTAGAGGCTCTGAGACAGGGTCGAAGAAACGTTATGCAGGCTTGATCAATCAAGGCGACCAAGAGAAGATCATCTTCAAAGGGCTTGAAAGTGCGCGAACCGATTGGACACCTCTCGCGCAGCAATTCCAACAAACTTTGTATGAAATGGTATTTAACGATCAAGACCCAACGGACTATATCAGACAATTTGTCGATGAAACCTCTGCTGGTAAACACGATGATTTACTGGTGTACCAAAAGCGCTTACGCCGCAAATTACACGAATACCAAAAGAACATTCCACCACAGGTTCGCGCAGCAAGATTAGCAGACGAGATCAATGCTCAGCTTGGTCGCCCTCTTCAATACCAAAACAAAGGACGTATTGAGTATTTGATTACTATGAGTGGTCCTGAGCCCAAAGAGTATTTAAAAAGTGGCATCGATTATCAGCACTATATCGACAAACAAATCAAACCGGTTGCAGAAGCAATTTTGCCGTTTATAGGACTGGATTTTGAAAGAGTTAGCGGGCAGCAGCTAGGTCTGTTCTAGATTGAATCCTCTTCCAAAGTGGTCATTGAAGCAAAAAAGCAGAGAAGTGCTGTGTTACTCAGCCCACTCTGCTTTTTAGTATTCATTGGGAGGTTACTAATCTCTATCCGATACGAAACTCAGTTTTTTGATATTGCTTAACCAGCCATTCCCCAAAACCATCAAGAATCCCTATTACCGAACGTTTAGGAATCGGTTTACCAGAAAGTAAAATGCCTAACCTGTGGATTTCGACGTCTTTATCTGGGTGATACTTCAAGAACTGTTGACCACACTCTATTGGGTCATCGAACCAATATTTGTCACGATACATCACCAAAGAATAACTCGCTCGCAGTAGCTTTTTAGCAATGACCACTTGCGCGGCCACTTGTTGTTCTGGCGTTGTTGCTCGGGCGATCTTATTGCGATACACCGCTAACCAGTTTTCCGCATCCATATTCCAGTGCTTAGCGATTTCCCAACTTGTTTCAAAATCACCATAACAATCCGATAAGTCTTCACCATGCACGCACACAGCTAAATGTTTCAGCATAAAGCCCCATGTGAATATGTTGTCGAAATCAACGATCTCGCTCACCAAGGTGGTTTTGATCGCCACTTGTGTGACCTGAGGGAAGCTCTTTTGAAAACGCCACTTAATGGTGTTTAACAACGTGGTTCGTTGGTCTGGGAAAGGACGATGAGTAACCACAACAACATCAAGGTTCGACCGACCGACGACGGCTTGCTTACGCGCTACACTGCCATAAATATAGACACTGTGTAGATTAGAACCTAACCCACCTTTTAGAAAGGTAATCAGATCGTTAACCACAGGTTGGAATTCAGGTTGAAAAGGCTGTGTTGGGTCAATAACAGGTAGCTGCATAGGTCGTTTCGGTAAATAAAATAATGATTTAACTGTCTCTCTATGATCGCTTAGGTGACTTTATGATTCAAGCTATTCCTATTTATAGCGTCTACGAGATATAATCACCGGATAGACCCAATAAGGACAAACACAAAATGCCTAGAGCAAGTGAGATTAAAAAAGGTTTTGCGATCAATGTTGATGGTAAAACAATACTCGTAAAAGATATCGAAGTAACAACACCAGGTGGCCGTGGTGGTCAAAAGATTTACCGCTTCCGAGGTCACGATGTAGCAACTGGCGTTAAAACAGAAGTTCGTCACAAGGCTGACGAAATCGTTGAAACTATCGACGTGACTAAGCGTGCAGTGATGTTCTCTTACGTTGATGGCAACGAGTACATCTTCATGGATAACGAAGATTACACACAATTCATCTTCAACGGTGAAATGATCGAAGACGAACTGCTGTTCATCAATGAAGAAACGCAAGGTATGTACGCTATTCTTATCGATGGTAACGCAGCTACTCTTGAGCTTCCTTCTTCAGTTGAACTAGTAATCGAAGAAACTGACCCTTCAATCAAAGGCGCGTCTGCTTCAGCTCGTACTAAACCAGCTCGTTTATCTACCGGCCTTACTGTTCAAGTTCCTGAATACATCGCGACTGGCGACAAAGTTGTAGTGAACACCGCTGAACGTAAATACATGAACCGCGCAAGCTAAGATACTTATTATGACCGAAGCTAACGACCTTATGTCTTACGACGATGCAATTGATACTGCATATGACATCTTTCTAGAGATGGCACCTGACAATCTTGAACCTGCAGACGTGATTCTATTCACAGCGCAGTTTGAAGATCGTGGCGCTGCAGAACTTGTTGAAACTGGCGATGATTGGGTTGAACATGTTGGCTTTGAAGTCGACAAAGAAATCTACGCTGAAGTGCGCATTGGTCTTGTGAATGAAGCTGATGACGTTCTAGACGATGTATTTGCTCGCATGCTAATCAGCCGAGACCCAGAACATAAGTTCTGTCACATGCTGTGGAAACGCGACTAATACCACTGTCGACGCTCATCTGCATGAGTAAACAAGTATTCATGTAAGCGAGTTAAAAGTTAGCCGAGCCGATTGCTCGGCTATTTTTATCACGCTATCTCCCATCGTGATTACTCACTTTCATCATCAACTTTAGATTCACTGATTATGACCAAAGCAAAAACAGACACACAATCAAAAGGCTACGCCTGCATTGGCCTAGTTAACCCAAAGACACCTGAAAACGTAGGCTCAGTTATGCGAGCGGCTGGCTGCTACGGCGCCAACTCTGTGTTTTACACCGGCACACGTTACGACCATGCGCGAAAATTCCACACAGATACCAAAGAAAAGCACCTAGCGTTGCCTTTAATTGGTGTTGAAGAGCTAAAAGATATTATTCCAGTAGGCTGCGTGCCTGTTGCTGTTGATCTGATTGAAGGTGCTAAGCCTCTGCCTGATTACAAGCACCCACCACGCGCGTTTTACATTTTTGGTCCAGAAGACGGCACGCTAAAGAAAGAGATCACCGATTTCTGTCGTGACACGATTTACGTTCCAACTAACGGCTGCATGAATCTAGCGGCCTCTGTGAATGTTGTGCTCTACGACCGATTGGCGAAAGGCGATAACTTCTCGAATCACAAGTAAATAGAACGAGATACGAAGAGATTTGTAGCTTCACGCAAGAAAAGCGCAAGGCGCAAAGCACAATTGCTGTCGATTACTTCTGCGCTTTTCTCTACTCGATTACTCGCATCCCGCATCTTTTATTTCTTCTAGACGTAAAAAAACCTGCTCAATGAGCAGGTTTTTTAGTATTCAGTATTTTCAACTAATAAAGCTTTAAGCTTAAAAACTGAAGTAACTACTTGCGTAATTACTGACGTGTTCTTGGCTTAGCTGGTTTAGCCGGACGTCCATTGTTCAATTTAGGCTTGCTCTTGTTAGTCTGAGGCTTGCCTTTGCTTGCTGTTGGAGTGCTACGACCTGATTCTGGAGTTGTAGTACCGCGAGTTGCAGGCTTCTTACGCTTAGTCTGGTTACTACGGCCTTTTGGTGCATTTGCACGCTCTTCGTGACGCTTAACAGCACGACGAATTTTTTGGCTACGAGAACGCTCACGCTTACGAGAAGTATTTGAAGGATCAAGATCCAACAATGTTTCTTTCTCTGGATTTAGCTCAACCAACTGACGTAGGTAGTTAACTTCTTCAAGGTCTAGCTCTTTCCAACCGCCGCGAGGCAGTTTCTTATCAAGGTAGATATCACCGTAACGTACACGTTTTAGACGGCTTACTGTCGTTTCTTGTGATTCCCAAAGACGACGAACCTCGCGGTTACGACCTTCGTTAATCGCTACGTAGAAAGTATGGTTCATACCTTCACCACCAGCGTAAACCACATCTTCGAAACGAGCCATGCCATCTTCTAGTTCAACGCCGCGCACAAGGTTCTTAACCTTCTGCTCGTTCACTTCACCAAATACACGTACTAGGTATTCACGTTCAACCTGACGGCTTGGGTGCATTAGGCGGTTTGCAAGTTCACCATCAGTAGTGAAAAGCAAAAGACCCGATGTGTTTGCATCAAGACGACCAACTGAAATCCAACGAGAACCACGGATCTTAGGTAGACGATCGAAAACAGTACGGCGACCTTCAGGATCGTGACGAGTACACAGCTCACCTTCTGGCTTGTAGTAAGCCAGCACACGACAAACTACTTCTTCAGAAGCTTTACCAGTAATAGTGTGACCATCGATACGAATCACTGAGTTCTCGTCTTCAAGACGCTCGCCCAGTTTCGCAACTTGACCGTTAACACTTACACGACCAGATTTGATTAAACCTTCTAGTTCACGACGAGAACCGTGACCAGCTCGCGCTAAAACCTTCTGTAATTTTTCGCTCATTTACTCTTTTCTACCTAATTGTCGTCTTCACAGACGTCGAATGAATTTTTTCGCGACCAAATCGCGGTCGCGTATTATCGCAAATAACCTGCCAAAAAGCACTTGTTATTTACTCAAGCAAGTTTGCTGTTTCGTTACAGACTGTTAATCAGTAACGCTATTATTCAAACGGTGCTGGATCGCCGGCACCACGACGTAAAACAACGGCGTCATCGTCGCTGAAGTCAATAACTGTGGTTGGTTGCTCACCTAAGTAACCGCCATTCAAAATGACATCAACCGCATGCTCTAGGCTGTCACGAATTTCTTCAGGGTCCGATTCAGTTGTCTCGTTCCCCGGAAGAATCAGTGACGTCGACATCAATGGCTCGCCCATCGCTTCCAACAAGTCGAGTGCAATCTTGTTGTCTGGGACACGAATCCCAATCGTTTTACGCTTGGCGTTCATCAGACGCTTTGGCACTTCTTTGGTTGCTTTAAAAATAAACGTGTAAGCACCGGGCGTATGCGCCTTAAGCAGGCGGAATGCGACGTTATCTACTCGTGCGTACAGAGACAATTCAGAAAGATCACGGCATAACAACGTGAAATTGTGTTTGTCATCGATTCGACGGATCTTACAGATACGTTCAAGTGCTTGTTTATTTTCAAGCTGACAGCCCAGCGCATAGCCGGAATCTGTTGGATAAACCACCACACCGCCATTGCGAATAATCGCAACCGCCTGGGTAATTAAGCGTGCTTGTGGGTTATCTGGATGTACATAAAAAAACTGGCTCATTGTTGATCCTCGTTATCGAATCTCTCGACTCTATCATCAGAAGGAGCTGGTTCACCTAAATACTGTCATCGGTATCAGATGGTGGAACCGTTTGAAACTCCCAATCTTTCCATACTTCTTCGACCCCAGAAGGTAGCCAGAGATTACGTCCAAGTTCCATCCACGGGGATGGATAATGGAAGTCGCTGCCTTGGGAGGCTAATAGTTTGTATTGTATAGCATAATCCGCAAGTGTGCGTCTTTCTTGTTGTGCTTGTTGAGGTTGAGCCACTTCCATAGCGTCACCTTTTGCTTCAACAAATGCGGCTAACAAACGCTTAACCCACTTTGCTGTAAGGCCATATCGCGCAGGGTGTGCTAATACAGCCTGTCCGCCGGCTGCATGAATTGCCGTGACAGCATCGCTCATAGAGCACCAAGTTGGCGGCACGTAGCCTGGGTTATTGCGAGTTAGAAACTTTTTAAATACCTGCTGCATGGTTTTCGCATAACCGTTATCAACTAGCCACTTAGCAAAGTGAGCGCGAGTAATCGGCGCATCACCAGCAATCAACTTAACCTCATCGAGAACCCCTTCTCGGGTCGCTTTCTCAAGGCGCTGAGCAATCATCTCTGCACGTCCGACACGGTGTTGCTTCTGTTGTTCAATTAACGCTTTCAATTCTGGTGATTCAGGATCGACGTTTAACCCAACAATATGGATATCTTTGTTTTGCCAAACGGTTGAGATCTCGATGCCGTTAATCAACTGAATAGGAAGATTGTTATCAGCAATATAGCTGCGTGCTTCTGCAAGCCCATCAGTCGTATCATGA
>NZ_JADDYI010000048.1:298193-402959 GCF_015163545.1 Vibrio sp. OPT24 | reverse complement strand
TCTGTAATCGCTAACGCTTCGATGTTAAAGCCTAGCGCTCGGTCAATCAGTTCAGGTGGAGTAAGTCGGCCATCTGAGGCTGTTGTATGACTATGTAGATCAATTCTCATATATTCTTTTTCATTGTTTTCAATTTTTATCGTTATATTTGTGTCAACGCACTTGACCTGCAAGCACAAAACTAGTTAACTAGTACACAAATACGAAGTATCACATTTGATAGGTTCACTATGTTACAAGAATTTAACCAAAACCATAAAGATAAAGTTTTAGAACTTTCTTCAGTAGAAGCAAGTTCAGAGCTTAATTGGTGGCGCACTTGGACAAGTTCTTGGTGGGCTAACGTGTACTTCTAGTTAAACAGTTTGTTTATAAAAAAGTTATCACTAAGCCCGCTTTCATAGCGGGCTTTTTAATTTGTCGAACATCTCACATTCAACTGACTAACAAATCAACGAATTGACCATATTCTAGATTGGGTGAACAGTATCTTTATGCGACTATGTACGACAGGAAATTTAAAGAATCATAAAGGAGGTCTTGTGAACAAGGCCATTGAAATCAAAAAGCTGGGAACCATTGAGGTCATCAATTCTTCCGTTCCTTACTCGCAAGATCCAACCAGCGTTTTTCATACTTTGTGTGAAAACAAAACAGACAGTCTGTTGTTGGAATCTGCTGAGATTGAATCTAAACAGAACCTGACAAGCCTACTCCTTATCGACTCTGCTGTTCGCATCGTATGTCGCGGACATGAAGTAACCTTTCAAGCATTGACTGAAAACGGTCAAGCGCTTATCGAACACCTAACTCAAAATGTGAAAGCAGAAATTAAATCTGACCTGACTGATAACGTTTTGACGCTGACTTTTATCGAGCCAAGCAACGAAGTAGATGAAGACTCACGTTTAAGAGAAGCCTCTTCATTCGATGCTCTACGTTTAGTGCAGCACAGCTTTGAGCAAGACGCAGATAACAAACACGCACTATTCATGGCGGGCTTATTCGCTTATGACATCGTGGCGAACTTTGAACCGCTAGGTGATGCTGAAGCAACCAACAATTGTCCTGACTTTGTCTTCTACGTAGCTGAAACACTATTGCGTTTCGACCATCAAGAGAACGAAGGCCTACTTCATGCGAGCTTGTTCGCTCAAGATGACAGCATCAAAGTACGGCTAACTGAGCGCTTAGCCGACATTCAAACTCAGTGTCAATCACTGAAAGCCATCACAGAAGTAACACCGCTCAACAACGTTGAAGCGGTACCAAGCGTTTCAGATAAAGACTTCTGCCAAACGGTTCGTGACTTAAAAGAATACGTAGTAAAAGGTGACGTATTCCAAGTGGTACCTTCACGCCGCTTCACACTGCCTTGCCCTGCTCCATTGGCTGCTTACAAAGAACTCAAGCAAAGTAACCCAAGCCCTTACATGTTCTACATGCAAGACGAGCTGTTTACTCTGTTTGGTGCTTCTCCTGAAAGTGCTCTGAAATACGAAACAGAAACTAATCAAATCGAGATTTACCCAATTGCCGGTACTCGTCGCCGCGGTAAGCGCCCGAATGGCCAAATCGATTTCGATCTAGACAGCCGTATTGAGCTTGAACTGCGCACCGACAAGAAAGAAAACGCAGAACACATGATGCTAGTAGACCTAGCGCGTAACGATGTGGCTCGTATTGCTGAAGCAGGCACTCGCCACGTAGCAGACTTGCTAAAAGTAGACCGCTACAGCCATGTGATGCACTTGGTTTCTCGTGTTGTAGGTCAGCTACGTGAAGATTTAGATGCCCTACACGCTTACCAAGCTTGTATGAACATGGGTACGCTAACGGGCGCACCAAAAATCCGTGCAATGCAGCTTATTCGTGACGTAGAAAAAACGCGCCGTGGTAGCTACGGCGGTGCAGTCGGTTACCTAACCGGCGAAGGTACTTTAGATACTTGTATCGTAATTCGCTCTGCTTACGTTGAAGATGGCATGGCACAAGTACAAGCAGGCGCGGGCGTGGTGTTCGACTCTGACCCACAAGCAGAAGCTGACGAAACTCGCGGCAAAGCTCAAGCGGTCATATCTGCGATTCAAGCAGCTCATACTAAAAACCTAACAAGTAAGAAGGAGTCGTAATCATGGCTGATATTGTATTCATCGATAACTTCGACTCGTTCACTTACAACCTTGTAGACCAGTTTCGTTCATTAGGTCACAGTGTGAAAATTTACCGTAACAACATTCCTGCAAAAGTAGTTGAAGCGGCGATCAACGAACTAGACAACCCTGTTGCACTGCTTTCGCCAGGCCCTGGCGCTCCGGCTGATGCGGGCTGCATGCCTGAGCTGATTCAGCTACTAAAAGGCAAAGTGCCAATGATTGGTATTTGTTTAGGCCACCAAGCGATTGTTGAAGCCTATGGTGGCACCGTTGCAGGCGCAGGCGAAATCATTCATGGTAAGGTGTCGATGATGGAACACCAAAACCATGCGACTTACCAAGGCTTACCTTCGCCGCTGGCTATCGCTCGCTACCACTCTTTGGTGGCAACGCATGTATCCGATAGCCTAACAGTGACCGCTGAAGTCGATGATTTGGTCATGTCTGTGGTTCAAGAACAAGACAAGGTGTGTGGATTCCAATTCCACCCTGAATCAATTATGACAACTTACGGTGCAACGCTTCTTGCGAACGCTATCGAATGGGCTCTTGAGAAAAAGACGATATAGGAAACGATCATGGAACAGATTAATAAACTTTACGAACAGCAGTCTCTTACTCAAGAAGAAAGCCAACAGTTATTTGATGTGATCATCAAGGGTGAGCTCGATCCAATCCTGATGGCTTCTGCACTGACTGCACTTAAAATCAAAGGCGAGACGCCAGACGAAATTGCTGGCGCGGCGAAAGCACTGCTTGCCAATGCAAACCCGTTCCCACGCCCTGATTACGATTTTGCAGACATCGTAGGTACAGGTGGCGACGGTCATAACACCATTAACATTTCGACGACTTCAGCATTCGTTGCAGCCGCTTGTGGCCTAAAAGTCGCGAAGCACGGTAACCGCAGTGTATCAAGCAAATCAGGCTCTTCTGACCTACTGGATTCGTTTGGCATCAACTTAGCAATGACTGCGGAAGACACGCGTACGGCTGTCGATGAACTTGGCGTCGCATTCCTATTTGCTCCGCAATACCACGGTGGCGTGCGTCACGCGATGCCTGTTCGCCAAACCATGAAAACACGTACTATCTTCAACATCCTTGGCCCACTGATTAACCCTGCTCGCCCTAACATCGAGCTAATGGGTGTTTATAGCAAAGAGCTTGTACGCCCTATCGCGGAAACCATGCTGCAAATGGGCATGAAGCGCGCGGCGGTTGTTCACGGTAGCGGACTTGATGAAGTAGCGATTCACGGCGAAACCATCGTTGCTGAAATCAAAGATGGTGCAATTCACGAATACACAGTGACACCGGCAGATTTTGGTTTAAACACTCACCCTCTTGAAGCTATCAAGGGCGGCGAGCCAGAAGAGAACAAAGCTATCACAACCGATATCCTGACGGGTAAAGGCACTGAAGCCCAAGTTGGCGCAGTAGCCGTGAACGTTGCTTTGCTGATGCGCCTATTCGGTTACGAAGATCTAAAAGCCAATGCACAGCAAGCGATTGACGCAATGAACTCTGGCAAAGCATACGAGCTTGTACAAAAGCTTGCTGCACATGCCTAATGAACGACGGAGTTGAGACAAAGAACATGACACAGACTACCGATAAACTGTCGACCCACGTTTCAGTCAAAGAAGCTGAAATGGCGGAAGTATTAGCAAAAATCGTTCGTGATAAATACCAATGGGTTGAAGCGCGTAAGCAGACTCAACCATTAGACGAGTTTAAGGCGTCACTAACCCTAACAGACCGCAGCTTTTATGATGCACTGAGCGGCGAACAAACAGTTTTCATCACTGAATGTAAAAAAGCATCTCCGTCAAAAGGGCTAATCCGTGACGAGTTTGACTTGGATTACATTGCATCGGTTTACAACAACCACGCAAACGCAATTTCAGTTCTGACAGACGAGAAGTACTTCCAAGGTGACTTTGAGTTTTTACCAAAGGTTCGCAGCATTGCTAAGCAGCCAATCCTGTGTAAAGACTTCATGGTTGATACCTACCAAGTTTACCTAGCTCGTCACTACTCAGCTGACGCAATTTTGCTAATGCTATCGGTATTAGATGACGAAGAGTACCAAGCACTGGCTGAAGTCGCTCACTCACTCAACATGGGTGTACTTACCGAAGTCAGCAACGAAGAAGAGCTTCACCGCGCTGTCGCTTTAAAAGCAAAGGTGATCGGTATTAATAACCGTAACCTACGTGACCTTTCGACTGATTTGAATCGTACCAAAGAGTTGGCTCCGCTGATTCGCGAACTGGCTCCAAACGCGATTGTCATTTCTGAGTCGGGCATCTACACACATCAACAAGTACGTGACCTTTCAACATTTGCAGACGGCTTCCTGATCGGCAGCTCTCTAATGGCAGAGAAGAACCTTGAGCTCGCAGTGCGTAAAGTTACGCTGGGTGAAAACAAGGTGTGTGGTTTAACTCACTCTGACGATGCCGCGAAAGCGTATCAAGCAGGTGCAGTATTCGGTGGTTTGATTTTCGTTGAAGCGTCTAAGCGTCATGTGGATATCGAGGCAGCTCGTTTAACCATGAGCGGCGCACCTTTGAACTACGTGGGTGTGTTCCAAAATCATAGTGTTGCTGACGTTGCTAACACAGTTTCTGAACTCGGTCTGTTTGCGGTGCAACTGCACGGTGATGAATCTCAAGCGTTTGTCGATGAGTTAAAACAATCTCTACCTGAAAATGTTGAAATTTGGAAAGCTTACGGTGTTGCTTGCAGTACTGAAAACGGCGCTGAAAGTGTGCTACCAGAATTACTTCAAAGCAATGTGACTCGTCACCTGCTAGATACTAAAGTGGGTTCTCAAACGGGTGGTACTGGTCAAGCGTTCGATTGGAGCCTAATCAACAACCAAAGCGCAATCATGTTAGCGGGTGGCCTAAACCCAGAAAACGCTAACCAAGCGGCTAAGTTGGGCTGCTTAGGATTAGACCTCAACTCTGGCGTTGAATCCGCTCCGGGTAAAAAAGACGCAGACAAACTGCAACACGTCTTTGCAGCGATTCGTAATTACTAGTCCAAGCTCGGCTCTAGGAATTAGAAAGCAGAAACTAAAAACATATTTGTGAGCTTTGCTTTAGCGAAGCTCAAACAAGATTAAATGTCTTGGTGTGAATACACATCAATAGAATTGAAGGAATAACACAATGGCTAAACTCGATGCCTACTTCGGTGAATACGGTGGTCAATACGTACCGCAGATCCTAGTGCCAGCACTAGACCAACTAGAACAAGCATTTATCGATGCACAAGCCGATCCTGAGTTCCGCAGTGAATTCATGACGCTTCTGCAAGAGTACGCAGGTCGTCCAACGGCACTAACGCTAACGCGTAACCTGACTAAAGGTACAAAAACTAAACTGTACCTAAAGCGTGAAGATCTACTTCACGGCGGTGCTCACAAGACAAACCAAGTTCTTGGCCAAGCATTGCTAGCAAAACGTATGGGTAAGCAAGAAATCATTGCTGAAACAGGCGCAGGCCAACACGGCGTTGCAACAGCTCTAGCGTGTGCTCTGTTAGGCCTTAAGTGTCGCGTTTACATGGGTGCAAAAGACGTTGAACGTCAGAGCCCGAACGTATTCCGTATGAAGCTGATGGGCGCAGAGGTTATCCCTGTTCATTCTGGTTCTTCAACGCTAAAAGATGCATGTAACGAAGCGCTACGTGACTGGTCAGCAACTTATGAAGACGCTCACTACCTGCTGGGTACTGCGGCTGGCCCGCACCCATTCCCAACGATTGTTCGTGATTTCCAACGCATGATCGGTGAAGAAACGAAGAACCAAATTCTAGCTCGTGAAGGTCGCCTTCCTGATGCCGTTATCGCTTGTGTCGGCGGTGGTTCAAACGCTATCGGCATGTTCGCTGATTTCATTGAAGAAGAGTCTGTTCGCCTAATCGGTGTTGAGCCTGCTGGTAAAGGTATTGATACCGACCAACACGGCGCGCCACTTAAGCACGGTAAAACGGGTATCTTCTTTGGTATGAAAGCGCCATTGATGCAAGATGAGAACGGCCAAGTAGAAGAGTCTTACTCTGTTTCTGCGGGTCTAGATTTCCCATCAGTTGGTCCTCAACACGCGCACCTAAATGCCATTGGCCGTGCTGAATACGACAATGTGACCGATGACGAAGCGCTAGAAGCGTTCCAATTGATTGCACGTAAAGAAGGTATTATCGCAGCGCTAGAGTCATCTCATGCTGTGGCTCATGCTGTTAAAATGGCTCACGACGACCCAGAGAAAGAACAGCTATTAGTGGTTAATCTATCTGGTCGTGGTGACAAAGACATTTTCTCCGTACACGACATTCTTAAAGAGAAAGGAGCATTATAATGGATCGCTATCAATCACTCTTCACTCGCTTAGCTGAAAAGAATCAGGGCGCATTTGTACCATTCGTAACGGTTGGCGATCCTAATCCTGAGCAGTCTCTTAAGATCATGGAAACACTCGTTGAAGCGGGTGCTGATGCACTTGAGCTTGGTATTCCATTCTCAGATCCACTTGCTGATGGCCCAACAATCCAAGGCGCAAACATTCGTGCTTTAGATTCTAAAGTAACGCCAGATGTGTGTTTTGATCTTATTGGTCAAATTCGCGCTAAATACCCAGAGCTACCAATCGGCCTACTGATGTACGCGAACTTGGTTTACGCACGTGGTATAGAAAATTTTTACGAACGCTGCGCAAAAGCAGGTATCGATTCAGTATTGATTGCTGATGTACCAACCAACGAAAGCGGAGAGTTTGTTGCTGCAGCGAAGAAGTTTGGTATTCACCCAATCTTTATTGCTCCGCCAACAGCAAGCGATGAAACACTTCAGTCAGTATCTGAGTTAGGTGGTGGTTACACTTACCTACTTTCTCGCTCAGGCGTAACTGGTGCTGAAACAAAGGCAAACATGCCAGTAACGGCGCTGCTTGACCGCTTGAACAAGTTTGACGCGCCACCAGCATTGCTTGGTTTCGGTATCTCGGCACCAGAGCAAGTAAAAGAAGCCATTGAAGCAGGCGCTGCCGGTGCCATCTCTGGCTCAGCTGTCGTGAAAATCATTGAGAGTAACGTAGAACAACCTGAAGAAATGCTAAAAGCATTAGCTGAATTTGTTACACCAATGAAAGCTGCGACGCAAAAATAATAAATAGACTCCCACTAGTGCGATAATTTGCTCTGTGGGAGTTTTTCTCCGAGAACACGTCCAAACCCTCTAAATTGTTAAATTTATGCTAAAAACAACACTTCATACAAACCTGTAGCACATCTATAACACCTCACCAAAACATCACTATTATTTATAAAAAATAATAGCAAATTAAAAAGCAATCGTTTGCCTTAGTACAAAAAATCATCAGGTGACATTTGATTACTGCTTTTTGATAGACTTTCACATCCGCTCATATTGATAAATGTAAAGGATACGTGTAAAACTCTTCACGAAATAATTCGCCAATGGTACATCGTACATTGGTGGGTAGTTCTGGGATTTTTATATTTAGTAGCACAGAGGTTATGGAAGTGTTAAAAGAAAAGAGTTTACTAAGCAACATCGGCGTTCAAGTCGTTATTGCAATGATCATCGGTACCCTAGTCGGAGCGATGATGGGTGAGAGTGCAACAGTGTTCGCTCCACTGGGTGCTATCTTCATCAATTTGATCAAGATGCTGGTTATCCCTCTAGTAGCAGTTGCACTAATTTCAGGCGCTGCTGGCTTAGGCAATAGCTCATCTGCAGGTAAAGTTGGTGTAACTACACTGGGTTACTTTGCACTAACATCTGCACTTGCTGTAGCACTAGCACTTGTTATGGGTGAAATATTCGAACCAGGTCGTGGTATCGATGTGACTGGCGTTGAAGGCATGTTCTCTTCTGAATACGCTGCGAAGGGCGAACTTCCAACGTTCTGGGCAACCATCACTGGCATGATCCCTACCAACGTTTTCCAATCACTGAATGAAGCAAACATTCTGCAAATCCTAGTTTTCTGCTTGTTCTTTGGTATTGCGATTTCTAAACAAGCAAAAGAGAAACGTGACCCAATCATCAATGGCGTAAACGCGATTGTTGACGCTATGGTTTGGATGATCAACAAGGTTATGATCATTGCACCACTTGGCGTATTCGGCCTAATGGCAGAAGCAGTTGGTACATTCGGTTTTGGCGCACTAATGGTTGTGTTCAAACTTTTCGTCGTGTACATCGCTGCGATTCTGATCTTCGGCTTTGTGGCTTACCCACTGATGATTCAAATCTTCACTAAGACTTCTGCGAAGAAGTTCCTCGTTGCAATGAAGAAGCCTCAAGCGGTTGCACTATCAACAGCCTCTTCAATGGCGACACTACCAGTAACAATGGAAACGGTAGAGAAGGAACTTGGCGTTCGTAACTCAACGGCTTCATTCGTTCTTCCTCTAGGTGCGACGATCAACATGTCTGGTAACGCAATTTACTACGGCCTAGTTGCTATCTTCTTCGCACAGCTGTTCAACATCGACCTGTCTATGGGTGCTTACGTTGCTATCATCGTAACCTCTACGTTAGGCGCAGTTGGTCAAGCCGGTGTTCCAGGTCCTTCTTTCCTAGTAGTTGCGGTTCTTCTAGCGGCTGGTATCCCTATCGAAGGTCTACCTCTGTTGTTCGCTCTAGACCGTATCTTCGACATGATCCGTACTGCTCTGAACATCACTGGTGATGCAGCATGTGCAGTCATCGTTGACTCTCTGATCGAAGACGAAGTACAAGAAGCTGAGCTAAAGAAGCAACAAGCTTAATTAAAAGCCAATCGGCTTAATCGTAAGTTAAGCAAATTAACAATGATGTCTTTTAATAAATAAAACCGCCTTCATTGAAGGCGGTTTTTTAATTTTAAATAATCAGCAGTCCCTGAAAATCACTCGTTAACTTTCGGTATAGAACTGTCACTATTTATTATCTGCCATTAGTTTATTAAACCAAATGCGCGAGGCAACGCTAAACTAATTTCAGGAATGAACGTAATAGCCAGCAATGTGACGATCAATACGGCACAAAACGGCATGATACTTCTTATAACATTCTCAATCTTGGATCCACTGACACTACAACCTACAAATAGCGCGGTACCAACGGGTGGCGTTGCAATACCAATACATAAGTTGAAGATAATCATCATCGCGAAGTGAATTGGGTGCATACCTAAATGTTCAGCAATCGGCATAAAGATAGGGGTAAAGATCAATACGGCAGGCGTAAGATCCATAAACATCCCCACAATCAATAGAATCAAGTTCATCAGGATAAAAATGATGATCGGATTATCTGAAATAGAGAGCATCCAATCACTGATCATTGTTGGTAGACCGGTAAAAGCCATAGCCCATGACATGATGGTTGAAGCACCAATCAAGAACAGCATGATACCCGTGACCTGAACGGTTTCTCTACAGATTATCGGAAAATGCGCCCATTTGAGGGTTCGGTAACAGAGTGACAGAATAAAAGAGTAAAGAACCGCTATACATGCCCCTTCTGTTGCAGTGAATATACCACCAATAATACCGCCAATAACAACAACAATAAGCCCTAAGCTTGGCGTTGCTTGCCAAACAATATTCAACACATCTTTCGTTGTGAAGCCGTCATTCGCACTTGTTTTGTAGCCTTTCTTTTTAGCAATGAAATAGGCTACGACCATACAGCTCAAACCCATTAAAATACCTGGGACATAACCCGCGATAAACAGAGCCGCGACAGATGTTCCGCCCGATACCACTGAAAATACGATCAATGAATTACTCGGCGGTATCAATAATCCTGCTGGGCAGGATGCAACGTTTACTGCTGTTGCTAAATTTTTATCATAACCATCTTTTTCTAATTCAGGGCCTAAGGTTTTACCCACTGCTGCTGCTGCTGCAACGGCGGATCCTGAAACAGCGCCAAACATCATATTTGCAAAGATGTTAACGTGAAAAAGTGAGCCAGGGATCCAACCAACCAAGAGCTTTGCAAGGTTGATAAGCCGACTAGCGATACCACCCACATTCATTATATTGCCAGCGAGGATAAAGAAAGGGATTGCTAATAAACTGAAACTATCAATACCGGTAATAATTTTTTGACCCGCAGTAATACTGGCGACTTCAAACGGCAAAATGAAATACATGATCGTTAAAGATGACATGGCAATTGCAATCGCAATCGGCATGCTTATCGCGATCATGAATAAGAATAGGCCTAACAGCCAAACACCAATGGACAAATCCATAATATAGAGTCCTTTTAAAACTTACTTTTTGTTGGGTTCACAAAAAAGATCAAACGTATTCATGACCAAATAGATGAGGATAATAACGGCTGAAATCGGCAATATTGAATAAACCGTCGACATCGGTAATTGTAATGCTGGAGAGAGTTGTTGCGTGGTTCTTCCCATTAAAGCGATGCCACCTTGAAGCATAGCTAAAGAGACAAACGAACCAGAGATCACATTGATAAGTACTTGTAATGCGATATGTGCTTTACCCTTAAGATAACCATCCAATAACGTTATTGCTAAGTGTCCTTTGATACCGAATAAATAACTTGCTCCTAATAAGCCAAGCCAAACCATCGCATAACGAGCAAGTTCATCAGTCCAGTTGCTTGGGTCATTCAAAACATAACGACTAAAAACCTGCCAAGTAACTGTAACGACAAGTAACATTAATGCAAAAGAAGAGACAAAAAGAATCAACCTATCAAGTAGGTTTCTGAAAGTTGCTAACATGGTGTGATACCTCAAAAAATTTTGCCTTAGCAAAGCCAAGGCAAAATTATATTTTCACTAATACTGATTAAAGAGCTTCAATTTTTTCAATGAATGGAGCTAGTTTTGGATCTTTTTTCGCTTCATCAATCATAGGTTTAACAGCAGCGCGGAAAGGGGCTTTATCAACTTCAACAAACGTTACGCCTTCTTTCATTCCTTTCTCTTTGTTCATGTCATCTGTTGCGTCCCAGATTTTAATCTGCTCTTCAAGAGACTCTGCTGCTGCTTCTTTTAAGATTTTCTGCTCTTCTGCAGTTAATGAACCCCATTTATATTCTGAAATAATGATCACATCAGGTGTCATCATGTGCTGATCCATAGAATAAAATTTAGCGACTTCACTGTGTTTCATTTCAACTAAGCTAGAAATATTGTTTTCAGCACCATCAATTACGCCTTGCTGAAGTGCTGTGTAAACCTCATTAAAAGGGACAGGTGTCGCTTTACCACCTAATAGGTTCACCATTTCCATCATGGTTGGAGAACCAGGGACTCGAACTTTCATGCCAGCAAGATCGGCAGGTGAGTTAATTGCTTTTTTAGCGTAGAAGCTACGTGTACCTGAATCATAGAATGTAAGACCAATGAAGCCTTTACCTTCACTTGAAAGCAACATCTCTTGTGCAGCTTCACTTCGCATGAACGTTCTCATGTGTGGAACATCACGGAATAAGAAAGGCAGTGCATTAACTTTAAAAGTTGGTTCAAAAGATTCTGCTAATCCACCGTTGATTTTAGCCATATCAATCGCACCGGTAACAACTTGCTCAGCTTGGTCACGTTCAGAGCCTAGTTGACCGTTTGGGAAGATCTTAATCGTAAGGTCACCATTCGATTTTTCTTTAACCTTATCAGCCATGATCACCATCCCTTGGTGAGCCGCGCTTTCTAATGACATTGCATGCCCTAAAGTCAACGTTTTTGCTTGAACGCCAAATGCCATAAGAATTGATGCCGCTGTAATCGTCAGTAGGTGTTTTTTCATGTTCTTCTCCAGAATCCATTTTTGTAAGAGGTACAGTTTGTATATGGCACGTTATAGCTGAGCTTGAAATCTAACGTTCAATTGCATATCGCTCATAGCAGTAACGTTTCATTACAATATTCTTACCCTTATGATTTTTGTATTACAATACGATGTGAAAATAATGTGGTCTGAAGCTCATTAATCAACCAGAGAGATGGTTTGATTGTGATATCAATCATACTTGCTATACCACCCTGTCATTTAGATCGTAAAACGACCTAATTTAGCGCTAATTTTTAATTTTCGTTGATTTTTAAAGCAGACACAAAAAGCCTTAGTTACAAATAGCACAATATCTTTGTGTTATTTTAAGACTTAATTTGTACAGGTTACCTAGAGATATGGCATAAGTTGGAAAGGTCTCTAACTAGAAACAAGTGAGTTAGAAATAGCTTGAAATAGAACATAAGTTGAAGATTAAGCTGAAAAAGTACTGATTTAAACTGACTATTCGAGCCAGAGTTAGCATTCCGTAACAGAGCAACAGAAGACGTCTTGCCATATTTGACTATCCATACTTAACCATATAGATAGAATAGAAAATCCGAGGGCCAACTTGCCCTCGGATTAAGCTTTCGAGAAGAAGGTTTCAATCAACTGAAACCACCCCATTCATTATGTTGGATCTAAAAAAGCTGTCTGATCTTTGGCTATAAATCACTGCCATAGATATCAAACGTGAAGTACTTGGCAGCAATTTTGTCATAAGTACCGTTAGCTCTGATCTCTTCAATCGCAACATTGAATTGATTAGCTAGCTTCGAATCCTGCTTTCTAAGTGCTAACGCAGTACCCTCACCGATATAGGCTTTATCCGTTACGGCTTTACCCTTGAATTCAAAACCCTCACCTTCTTTCTTATCTAAGAAAGCCAGTGAAAGTTGATCTGAATTACCAAAAGTCACATCTAAGCGACCATTTTGCAGGTCCAAATAAACTTCATCTTGCCCAGTGTAACGCTTGATGTTTGCGACATCCCCAAACTTGTCGGTTACGTAACGATCGTGAATCGTTCCTTGCTGTACTCCAATAGTTTTACCATCGAGACCTTGCTTATCAATATCAAACTTTGCACTTTTGGCTGCAACAAACACAGCGGGTGTTTGGTAGTACTTATCCGTAAACAATATTTTGCTTTTACGTTCTTCGGTAATGCGCATAGACGCCATAATCACATCTGACTTTCTTGCTAATAAGCTAGGAATTAATGAATCCCAGCTTTGCGAAACCCAAGTACACTCTAATTTTGCCTGTTCACACAAGGCGTCAGCTATTTCAATATCAAAGCCAACAGGTACGCCTTCGCTATTTTTATAATTGAATGGCGGATACGTAAAATCTGACGCCAAACGGATTTCTTTTGCCTGTACAGTGGTACCAAGTAAAGCGGCCGCACAAGCGATTCCTAGTATTATCTTTTTCATCATTGCCATCCTAGATATGATTTTTATCAAGTTGAAATTGAGGTTCTTGAGATTGTTGTTTCTGTTGTAACTGTGCTTGGTAGCTTGCTAGTGACGCTATAACTTCAGTCATACTCTCAGGGCTACCAATAGTGATCCGAACACAGTTGCGTAATGCAGGTTCATGGTTTTGGTTCCTGGTCACAATGCCATCTTTCGCCAATACACTGAACACTTCATGCCCTGGCTTTTGGCGTAATAAAATGAAGTTGGTCGATGATGGATAGACATGTTCTATGAAATCAAACTGCGTTAACTCGTCAGCAAATCGGTCACGTAACTCCACAAGCTTTGAAGTTGCATCTGACATCACCAAGATTCGTTCAGCGGATAAAGCCTCCAATACAATTTGAGAAGAGCAATCAGGCATTGGGTAAGGCGGAATAAGCTTAGCGACATACTGCATCACATTTTTACTCGCCAGAATAAAACCACAACGAACAGCTGCTAATCCAAACGCTTTCGACAAAGTACGAATCACCACTAGATGAGGATAACGCTCAATAAGGCTCACCGCCGACGTCTGAGGTTCAAATTCAATATACGCTTCATCCACCACCACCAAAGATTTACCTTCGGTTCCCTCAAGCACCTGAATCAAATCTGATTTAGGAATCACGTTACCCGTCGGGTTATTTGGTGAACACAGAAAAACAATATTTGCTCGATCGGCTTTTTTGACGATATCAGCGACATCTAGGCTAAAATCTTCCTGTAATGGGGAGTCGAGTGTTTCAATCGCCAATGCGTCGGCACAAAATTCATACATCGCGTACGTTGGGGAGCAAATCAGTATATTATCGCTCGCTGGTTTGCAGAATGTTCTGATCAGCAAATCAATCGCTTCATCTGCTCCTCGAACGGCTAAGGTCTCGGCATCAGTTCCACAATAAGCTTGGTAAGCCTTGGCAATATCTTGCGGAAAAAAATCTGGATAACGGTTATAACTAGTCTCGTTTTGAAACAAAGCGCTTTCCAACTCGTTGGCATTTAACCAAACACGTCCGTCACCACCAATTCTTCTTGCCGATTGATAAGGTATTAATTTTTTTACAGCCTGAGGCACTAAGTTGTCAATAAATGATGTCAAAGAACTATCCCTTCCACTCAATCACAATGTCTTCACCACTTGCCTTCATATTCAAAATAGATGCGTTATACACATATTGAATCACAAATGATGAGTAAGTATTTGCATTCAAACAGAACACTATTGATAAATGAATCGAAATAATTACATAATAGCCATGATTAAAATTCATAGGTATAGACATGAATAACACGTTGCCTTCAACTAAAACCTTGCTCGCCTTTCTGTCAACGGCAAGGCATCTCAACTTTACACGCGCGGCACATGAACTCAATGTCACGCAAGGCGCGGTGAGTCGGCAAGTTTTGACGTTTGAAGAAAATCTTGGGTGCGACCTTTTCTATCGTCATGCTCGGGGGTTGTCATTAACACCCAAAGGAGAAGAACTGGTTCCGCTCATCCAAGATACAATTCAGCGACTGCAATCCGCACTGAACCAAGTGGCGAGTTCCCCTTCCAAAATTAAGCTAAACGCACCGAGTTGCATTACCTCTTGGTTGCTACCAAAACTGATGTCTTTTCAAGAAGCCTACCCTGAGATTGATGTTGAGCTCACTTCTACCATCAAGCATGTTTTTGAGCCAAGTTTTGACCCGTTCGATGCCGTGATTACCTATGGCAAGAAGCCGAGCCAACAATCGATCGTCAGCCAGTTATTGTTCAACGAGCAACTCGCACCCGTCTGCCAAGCGCAAAGCATCAAACCCAATCACCTTACCAGTGGTTCCTCTTCTCTAATCAAACCGCACCAACTCGCTCACTACACGTGGTTACACGCCAACAATGAACAAAGTGATTGGCGACTTTGGTTGGAGCACATAGGAAGTCATGACCTTTCGAGCAAGAATAACCAACAGTTCGCAACACTCGATCAAGCGATGAATGCAGCTATTCAAGGATTTGGAATTGCGATAGGCGACATCACGCTTGCCAAGCAAGATATTGATTTAGGCAGATTAGTCAAAGTGAGTGAAGACAGTGTCTTTTCAGGAAATGGTTACTTCTTAATTCAGCCCAAGAATCGCCAAAATGTATCCCTAACTACATTGGTCGAGTGGCTTGTCGGTTAACAACGGGGAAATTGCCAAGCTCAAAGACCATAAGGCTTCAGTAAAGCGTCATAATGAGAATGACAACGTTCTCAAAATAAAACTATTTTCCGTCAGCGACGTATTGTTTGGTTGAGAACAGAATTAGCTTTCATTTAACTGATTGAAAAAAGAATCAATTCAATTTGATAACAGAAATATTCTGTGTCTGTGACCCAAATGGCATTCGAATTGCTTTGTCATAGATAACCCAAACAATTTACAGCAGGTTGTCTTTTCTTCGCACCCTGTCACGGAGGATAGGCTATGACCTTACAAAGACATACATATTACGGCTTAATTCACCATGGGGTTAAAACCTTATTAATGGATAGAATCGGCCACTTCACAGAGCGTGAATATCACGAGTTTCTCGACCTAACGACTGGCAAATCAACCTGTTTTGCGATGAGCGAGCAAGAACTCGAAAATACGCTAGATGATTTGAAAAGTGAGGGTTACCTTGAAGACATCAAGAAACTGATACCTCGCTACCAAACCACATCAATGCGATAACTGGCTTGAAATCGTTATAAACGATTAGCGGTTAGATGGAATTAATTGTTACCCAATTGTCTCGGGCTATTTAGCATCGGGACAGTTTTCGTTAGACTGTTGGCAACTCAACTAACTGGACATTCAGTGCCACATGAAACAAATTCTTGATTTCATTCCTCTCATTATTTTCTTTGCGCTGTATAAGATGTACGACATCTACACAGCTACAGGCGCATTGATTGTTGCTTCTGCAGTACAAATCGTTTTGACGTACATTATCTACAAGAAAGTAGAGAAAATGCAGATCATCACATTTTTGATGGTTGCCGTATTTGGTGGCATGACCATCTTTCTGCATGATGATAACTTCATAAAATGGAAAGTAACCATCGTTTATGCATTGTTCGCTATCGGCCTGACCGTCAGTCACCTAATGGGCAAGTCAGCGATTAAAGGCATGCTGGGTAAAGAGATCACACTTCCTGAAGCGGTATGGAGCAAGATTAACTGGGCTTGGACTTTATTCTTTACTCTATGTGCCATTCTCAACGTTTACGTTGCTTTCAGCCTACCCTTGGATGTTTGGGTAAACTTCAAAGTGTTTGGCTTACTGATCGCTACTTTTGCATTTACCTTGCTAACGGGTGTCTACATCTATAAGCATCTACCAAAAGATCAGCAGAACGAGTTAACGGATAAAAATACCGACGAGAAGTAACCCTAAGGGATGAGTCCTCATCCCCTTTTTGATACAATTATTATCAATATGCTATTTAACAGTGGCCAATGATACTCGTGATCATTGGCCACTGATTGTTTGTGTTCGGTGAATACGTTAAAAATACGACCACCGCGAGCGCGGCAAACACATCTATTTAAATTTAAAACAATCAATACCATTAAGAGTACAACAATGACTATTCAATCAACTTTGAACCCGATTGGTTCTTTACTTCTTCGCACATTGGCGATGCCTTCTGATACCAATGCAGCAGGCCAGATTTTCGGTGGTTGGATAATGTCTCAGCTTGACCTTGCTGGCGGCATACTGGCGAAGGAGATCTCTAACGGCAAGATTGTCACTGTTT
This sequence comes from Vibrio sp. OPT24, assembly GCF_015163545.1. Taxonomy (NCBI): domain Bacteria; kingdom Pseudomonadati; phylum Pseudomonadota; class Gammaproteobacteria; order Vibrionales; family Vibrionaceae; genus Vibrio; species Vibrio sp. OPT24. The sequence goes on along the minus strand of NZ_JADDYI010000048.1, from coordinate 385,721 downwards.
CAGTATCGAGTATTGAGTTCAAACAGCCGGTTTCAGTGGGTGATGTTGTGTGTGTTTATGGTGACTGCACCAAGATTGGCCGTAGCTCGATGAATATCGACCTAGAAGTGTGGGTTAAGCCTGTACTTGATCACGGCATCGGCGACCGATATAAGGTTTGTGGAGCAACGTTCAACTACGTTGCTGTCGATGAGGGTGGTAAGCCTCGCCCGATCAATAAATAGTACTTTTCACCAAGCTGCTAATGTAGACGGTCTTTAGTTTCAACGAATGAAATCGCTAAAGACCATACTTCTCTCTCGCACCATTTCACAATTTCTTATCATTAGCTCTTCCAATACCAATTAGTTCGCGTAAATTAGCAAGATAGCGAATTTAAACGCCCCCAATTCAGTGAAGTAAAATAAGGATATACCAATATGTGGTACGTGATTTTTTCTCAAGACGTCGAAAATTCATTAGAAAAGCGCCTAAGTGTTCGCCCACAACATCTAGAACGCCTGCAAACACTTCACGATGAAGGCCGACTTTTGACTGCTGGCCCAATGCCTGCGATTGATTCAGACAACCCTGGTGAAGCCGGCTTCACTGGCTCTACTGTAATTGCTGAGTTTAATTCTTTAGAGGACGCACAGGTATGGGCAGACGCAGATCCGTACATTGAGGCAGGTGTCTACCAAAATGTCATTGTAAAACCATTCAAGAAAGTATTTTAACGTGAAAAAATGGATTATTGGCTCTCTGGCTTTAGCTCTGCTCGCAGGCTGTGCTTCAAGTGAGCAAGACCAACAAAGACAGCTTGAAATGATGGCGCAACACCGTGCTGGCGTTTTATCTGCCGGCCTGCCGATTGAGTATGGCCCACTGTCAGTCATGCGTGTACTGGCAAAAAACACCGTTATCGAGATCATGATGATCTACAACCAAGACGCTAAAGGTGCTAAGCCTTTAAACCAAGTCGTAGATATGAGTGTTAACAGCTACTGCACCAACTCTGAAGTTAGAGCAAACCTTGACATGGGCTTGGCTTACAACATTAAGGTTCGCAACACTCGCGGACAACTGATGGTTGAAAAGCTAATCAGCAAAGAGACATGTCAGAGCATTAACTAGATTTGATTTCTAACGTTAAGCTAGTAACAAACAAGAAAGGCCTTGCAGATGCGAGGCCTTTCTTTTCTCAGACTTTTGTTTTTAGAACGATAACACCCTAGCTTTAATTATGCTGATGCTTCTGCCGACTCCCACTCTTTACGCAGCATTTTAGTCGCTGAAACTAAATTAGCCAGTGCCGCTTCTGTCTCTGCCCAGTTACGCGTCTTCAGCCCACAATCAGGGTTTGCCCACAAACGTTCTGCTGGGATTTTCTTTGCCGCTCTCTTAAGTAAATCAACAATCCACTCTTCTGAAGGAATGTTTGGTGAGTGGATGTCATAAACGCCAGGCCCAATCGCATTCGGGTAGTTGAACTCTTCAAACGCTTTCAGCAGTTCCATGTTCGAACGAGAAGTCTCTATGGTAATCACATCGGCGTCTAGCGCAGCGACTGAATCAATGATCTCGTTGAACTCGCTGTAACACATGTGGGTGTGAATCTGAGTTTCTGGTTTAGCACTCGCAGCTGAAATCTTAAAGGCATCCACTGCCCACTCTAAGTATTCTGCATGGTCACGCTTTTTCAATGGCAAACCTTCACGAATGGCAGGCTCATCAATTTGAATAATGTTGATACCTGCGTCTTGCAAATCAGACACCTCATCTCGCAACGCAAACGCCAGTTGATTGGTTATCTCTTTGCGTGAAATATCTTCACGTGGGAATGTCCAACACAAGATAGTAACAGGCCCAGTTAGCATGCCTTTCATCTGCTTTGAAGTCAGAGATTGAGCATAGGTCGACCATTCCACCGTCATTGGTTTTTCACGCTCGATATCCGCAACCACAATCGCAGGTTTCACGCAACGAGAGCCATAACTTTGTACCCAACCAAATTTGGTAGTTTGGAAGCCTGCTAGATTTTCAGCAAAGTACTCCACCATATCATTACGTTCAGCTTCACCATGAACCAGTACATCCAAATCAAGTGCTTCTTGTCGTTTAACCGCATCCGCAATATGACCTTTCAACGCGGTGTTGTATTCCGCTTCACTCAGTTTGCCAGTGCGGTAAGCACTACGCTGAACACGGATCTCTCCGGTTTGTGGAAATGAACCAATTGTTGTGGTTGGCAATAATGGTAAACCTAACACCTCAGACTGATGTGAAGCGCGTTCGGCATAAGGAGCACTTCGCTCGGTTAGGGTTTTGGTAATGGTGTTAATACGAGCTTGAACCTGCGGCTTATTCACATGAGTCGCGCTCTTGCGTGCAACAATCGGCTGGCTGTAGGTTTCACACGCCAAGATAGCATTGTGGTTACCGTCTAGTGCCGCACCCAATATACTCACCTCGGTCACTTTCTGTTTCGCGAAAGCAAACCAACTCTTCACTTCATCGCTGAGTGAATCTTCTAACTCAAGGTCGACTGGACTATGCAAAAGTGAACATGAACTTGCTACCCAAAGTTTGTCTCCTAGCTTCTCTTTCACTGGTTGTAGTAACTCTAGTTGAGCGGCTAAATCAGCTCGCCAAACGTTTCGTCCATTAATCACCCCTGCTGAAAGTACCCAGTGTTCAGGTAACTTACCCACTACTTCATCAAGTTGCTGTGGTGCTGCTGCTAAGTCGATATGTAGGCCATTAACTGGTAGCTCTACTATCTTATCTAAGGTATCAGTCACCGAATCAAAATAAGTAGTGAGCAGCAGTTTTACATCACCTTGAATCACTTGATACGCCAACTTGAATGAATCTGCCCATTGACTCTCAAGCTCAAGAGAAAGAATTGGTTCATCGATTTGAACCCACTCAACCCCCAACTTAGCGAGTTTTGCCAAAATTGCTTGGTAAGCGGTAAGAAGGCGCGGAAGAAGAGATAAACGATCAAAACCCTCCTCCACTTCTTTACCAAGATATAAATAAGATAACGGGCCTAACAAAACTGGCTTCACCTTATGCCCGGATTTTATCGCTTCACTCACTTCGTCAAACAGTTGTGGCCAGCTCACTTCAAAGGAATCGTCTTTGCTGAACTCAGGCACAATGTAATGGTAGTTGGTGTTGAACCACTTAGTCATATCAGAAGCCGCAGAGCTATCTTTAGTGCCGTCACTAGACGTATGCGTACCACCGCAACAAGTCGACTGAACCTGAGATTGACCACGCCCCACACGGAACAAAGTATCTAAATCTGGGAAGGATTTTTCATCTTCAGAACCACCAGTATGGCGCTTTGGTACGTGGCCTAGAAGTAAAGTCGTTGTTAATACATGGTCGTACCATGCGAAGTCACCCGCAGTTGCAAAGCTAAGATTCGCGTCAGCTTGTACATTCCAGTTACGATTTCTTAGTTCGCTACCGAGTTGCTTTAAATCTGATTGGCTAATCTCACCGCGCCAGTATTTTTCTAAAGTGAATTTGAGTTCGCGTTTTTCGCCGATACGTGGGTAGCCTAAAATATGCGTTGTCGTAGTCATGAACCTGTTCCTTATTCAATAATTTTTAGTGTTCGATCAAACTGCCTAGCTTATGGTTTAAGTTCTTTATAAGGCGTCTGGATGGCTAAACTATCTCCCTAATCTGAACGATGAACAACGTCCAAATATTCATCTTGTTTATTAAAAATATTCATCTTGAATAATCTAAAGCTGAAAAAATCAAATCCATCTGGACATCTAGACGTTTACAAATGAAAGAAAACCCCGTAGGGTGATTATTAAGAAATATTGAATTGGCTTAGGGAATATGAGGAAAACTCATGATAGAGCTTAAACACCTTCGAACATTGACTACCTTAAGAGACAGCGGCTCGCTAACAGCGACGGCAACTTCTCTTCACTTGACTCAGTCGGCGCTTTCTCACCAACTGAAAGACCTTGAGGCGCGTATCGGTGGTCAGCTTTTCCTACGTAAAACTAGACCAGTTAAGTTCACCTCTGAAGGTGAGATTTTGCTTAGGCTTGCCGATGAGATACAGCCAAGAATAGCTAAAGCGGAGAACGAACTCGCGAGCCTGAAAGAGGATGTGAATGGTCGTTTGCACATGGCGATTGAATGTCACTCATGCTTCCAATGGTTAATGCCTGCTTTGAAGGAATATCAAGTGGCTTGGCCAAGCGTAACGCTAGATTTCTCGTCAGGCTTTGGGTTTGAGCCGCTACCCGCGCTAATGGCAGGCGAGCTAGATTTGGTGATCACCTCTGATATACAGCCTCGCTCTGAGGTTCACTACGAACCACTCTTTGATTTTGAGATGCGTTTGATCACCGCAATCAACTCACCTTTGGCAGAAAGAGCGAGCATTGAACCGCAAGATCTTAGCGATCTCACCATGCTCACCTACCCTGTTCAAAAACAGCGTTTAGATGTCGTGAAGCACTTTTTACAGCCTGCGGGTGTAGAACCTAAAAAGTGGAAACAAGCGGACAACACGTTAATGCTAGTTCAAATGGTATCAGCAGGTTTGGGAGTAGCGGCTCTACCAAACTGGGCGATCAGTGAATTCTCAAGACAAGGGCTGATTGCCAGCAAGCCATTAGGCAAAGGACTATCAAGAAGACTGTTCGCAGCGGTAAGAAACTCTGAGAAAGATAAACGTTACCTGCAAGCTTTCTTTAGCACGGCAAGACAGCAAAGTAAGAGTCACTTAGATGGCATAGAGGTCGTTTAAAGATGATTTATGGCTAAGTTAAGCTCGATCGATTCGTCAGAAACAAAAAAGTCACAGATAATCTGTGACTTTTTTTCTCTCAACACCCACAACACGCGATGCATGTCATTTTCGATAAAAGATGCGCTAATCTTTAGCTTATCTCGAGTAAGACTTAAACTGGTTAGTCAATGGATCGTATTGATAGCCAAGCATATCGAGCTTGCCCACAACACTTTCTGTATCCATTTCATACATGCTGATCAGCTCTTCAAAGCTATCGCATTCTAGGCGAAGTTTTTCATTAACGATTCCTAGCAAAATAATGCTATCGAAACCTTTGACGTTGCTTAAATCCATCTCGTACTCCTTACGAACACACTGACTAGAGTTAAGTTTAGAACGCTTACCAACGTCACGCTAAAAAACAGATCACACTTCTTAACAAGAATACGTAATTAATGAAAGTGCGTGATTAAAGCGCCCAAACTGGCGTTAAACCCACAACGGCCACCAATAACATCAACAACGAAATACTCAGTTGAAGCTTTTCAGGCGTTCTTGCGAACAGTAAATGCCAACACCACACCACGATTGAGGAGATCAACAAAGCAAAACTAAATAGCAAAGTGGAAATCACAGGTTCTAATTGAGCTTCAGACAAAGAGTAAACACTCACGACGGTCGCCAGTACTACCAACATACCGGTTAGCACGCCCACAACAGGAAGCACTCGATGAAATGCCTGCAACCGTGTCCTTGCAATCGTCAGTAGTAGATGGCCAAACGCTGCTCCTAACAGTACCACTAGCAGCAAAGTAGTAATGATACCAACAGCGGTTGCTTGCTCAGTCGCTTGTATAGCAACATATGACAACGCTAAACCACAGGCCAAGTACATCACCCAGATAGGACCAGAATCGCGAGTCTTCTTGGTTTGAACTTGAGAATAGAAATAAAAGATCGCGAACACGACCAGAAAGGCTTCAATTTTTACAGAAGCAACAGCAAGCCAAAGCACGCCAATCGCAGGTAACATCTTGTGGATACGACCACGCTGTCCTGGGCAGATATCTCCTTTCACCAAGATGAGAGTTAAGATCAGTTGGGCTCCTAGAAGCATCGGAGCAAATTGTACTAATAACGTTTCGACCATTGTGGATCTACTTATTCAGACTTATTTTCGCCGAATAATATCAAAAACTGCTGCGAACACTAATCAAAATCACAAATTAGCGACGTTACTCAAAGCTTAAACTATGATGTTGTATGGCTCTTTTGTCAGTTACATGACCAAAATGACGAAAGACATCAGAACTAACAGGGGCATGTTCTACTGGCTAGTCTAGTCTCATGCCGCTATAATTCCCGCCTCAAAAATCAGAGGTTGAAATATGTACAGCGATATCACTCCTATTCACGAACACAAAAAATACTGGGCCGAGTGCTACGGAACTGCACCCTTTTTACCGACCAGTAGAAAGGAGATGGATGCTCTTGGATGGGATAGCTGTGACATTATTATTGTAACAGGTGACGCGTATGTCGATCACCCGAGCTTTGGTATGGCTATCATCGGCCGCCTTCTTGAAGCTCAAGGTTTCCGCGTCGGCATTATCGCCCAGCCTAAGTGGGATAATAAAGATGCATTCATGAAGCTAGGAAAACCTAACCTATTCTTCGGCATCACCGCGGGTAACATGGACTCCATGATCAACCGCTACACCTCTGATCGCAAATTACGTCACGATGATGCTTACACGCCAAATAACGAAGGTGGTAAACGTCCTGACCGTGCAACTCTGGTTTACTCTCAGCGTTGTCGCGAAGCCTACAAAGGCACGCCAATCGTGCTTGGTGGTATTGAAGCAAGCTTACGTCGCGTAGCTCATTACGATTACTGGTCAGATAAAGTTCGTCGCTCTGTATTGTTTGATGCAAAAGCTGACATTCTTCTTTTTGGTAACGCTGAGCGTGCACTGGTTGAAGTCGCGCACCGCATTGCTGATGGCGAAGACATGTCTACGCTAACGAATATCCGTGGTACTGCAATCAATATTGCTGCAGCCCCTGAAGGCTTCAAGATCATTGACTCTTCTCGTATCGAAAAACCGAACAAAGCGTATGTTCCGGTTAACCCATACGAAGTTGAAACGCAGTGTGATACCAAGAAAGACGAAAAAGAAGAAGTAAAAGCACAACCTATTACGATTCGTCCTTCTCGCCACGATGCAAAAACAACAGCGGTTCGTATCCCAGGCTACGAAAAGCTAAACAATGACCGTATTCTTTACGCTCACGCTAGCCGTATTCTGCACCTTGAGACAAACCCGTACTCAGGTCGAGCTCTAATCCAACGTCACGGAGATCGCGAACTTTGGGTTAACCAAGCGCCAATTCCATTGACCACAGAAGAGATGGACTACGTGTTTGGCCTTGCTTATAAGCGTGTTCCGCACCCTATGTACGGCAAAGCGAAAATCCCTGCATACGACATGATCAAAACCTCGGTTAACATCATGCGTGGTTGTTTTGGTGGTTGTTCTTTCTGTTCAATCACAGAGCACGAAGGTCGTATCATTCAGAACCGTTCGAAAGAATCTATCTTGGATGAAATCGAAGACATTAAAGATAAAGTACCGGGCTTCACAGGTACTATTTCTGACTTGGGCGGCCCAACGGCGAACATGTACCGTTTAGGTTGTTCAGATCCAAAAGCAGAAATTAACTGTCGTCGTCCATCATGCGTGTTCCCGAAAATCTGTGAAAAGCTAAACACAGACCATCAACACACCATCGACCTGTACCGCTCTGCGAGAAAAGTACCGGGCGTTAAGAAGATCATGATCGCTTCTGGTGTACGTTACGACTTAGCGATTGAATCTCCAGAATACGTTCGTGAGCTTGTGACTCACCACGTTGGTGGTTACTTGAAGATTGCTCCAGAGCATACTGAAAAAGGCCCGCTGGATCTGATGATGAAGCCGGGTATGGGCACTTACGATCGTTTCAAAGAGATGTTCGAGAAGTACAGCGCTGAAGCCGGTAAGAAACAGTACTTAATTCCTTACTTCATCTCTGCTCACCCGGGCACAGAAGATGAAGATATGCTTAACCTTGCAATGTGGCTTAAAAAGCACAACTACGAGTGTGACCAAGTACAGAACTTCTATCCATCGCCAATGTGTAATGCAACGTCGATGTACTACTCAGAGACTAACCCTCTGAAACGCGTGAAATATAAAAAGCGTGAAGATGTTCCTGTACCGAAAGGTGATCGTCAACGTCGTCTACATAAAGCCCTGCTTCGTTACCACGATCCTGAAAACTGGAAAATCATCCGTGAAGCGCTGATCAGCATGGGTAAACAGCACCTAATTGGTGACAAAGCAAACTGCCTAGTACCCGCAGAAGACTTTGATACGCAAACACCGGCACAACGTCGTAAATCTGGTCGTCACGGCTCACAACGTTTTGCAACTAAGCACAGTAAAGCTCAACCGGGTCTTGGCGGCGAAAGCCCACGTAACCATTCTAAGCCTGGTGGCAATAAGCCTAAACCGGGTGGTAAGAAGCCAACAGGTAGCCAAAACAACGGCAATCAGGGCAACGGAAAACAGAACGGTAATGGTAATAAACCAGCGACTGGCTTCATCAAAAAAGCCCCTGGTAGCCAGCAATCGCAAGGCAATAGCGGCGGAAATAGCAAGCCAAACCGCAGTAAAGCGGGCAATGGTCAAGGTGGTAAACCTGCGAGTAACGGCAAGAATCGCCAACGCGCAACACAGCGTTAATATAGCTATAGCGACTTCATTTACTTGGTTATCATATTAATAAAAAGCGCAGCTATTTAGCTGCGCTTTTTTGTATCTTGAAACATGACGACATTATCTTAAGTACCACCAACTATGACCGCTGCCATTGATTAGGGTAATGGATAATATTGTGGAAAATGGCTTTTTCTTGCCCTGTATTTTTATAACCATGACGCTGTTCTGCATTAAAACGAACGGCTTGTCCCGAGCTTAACTCATGCCAACTATCATCAAAGAAAACCGCCATTTGACCTGAAATACACAAAATATGCTCCGTCACACCGGCACTATGAGGTTCAGAGAAATGTTGATAGTTTTCTGCCAACCTAAGCTCATACAATTCGAAGCCTACAGATGGCTCAAAAGGGAACACAACACTTACCGAGAAACCGTCCTTCAAGCTTTCGTCGCGTAATATATTCGCATCTCGGAACAAGCTCACCAGTTCGTTGTTTGAAGAAGGCAAAATCAAACTTGAGAATGACACATTAAACCCAGTAGCTATTTGCCATAGTTTTGCGACCGTTGGACTAGACTCACCACGCTCAATCTGACCAAGCATAGCTTTGCTTACCCCAGTCGCTTTCGCGGTCGCATCGAGGCTCCATCCTTTTTCTTTACGAATCCGCTTTAGATTTTGGCTTACCTGCAATTCGGTTTTCACGTTCAAGTTATTTTGTACACTTAAAGCTTCTCCTGCATTCGAAACTTCATCTGCTTTCAAACGACCTTCGGCATTCAGGCTACCCATTACATTCAAGCGGTCTTCTGTATTCACGTTTTTCGACATGTTTTCGTTCATCTACCTATTTGAGTTTGCTCGTATATTAAATTGTTACGAATAGCTATTACGAACAAGTTTATACAAATAGCACTTGTGCGCTATAACGCACAAGTGCTAAGTTACTCCTATGTATGTTATAACGCACAACGAGAGTGGTGAATATGGATCAAGTTAAGTTTTCTCACATCAGTACTGGTTTCATTGCAGTATTTATCGGTTATGCGAGTGCGGCGGCGATCATTTTCCAAGCTGCTAGCAGTGCTGGCGCGAATCAAGAGCAAATTGCATCTTGGTTTTGGGCACTTGGAATAGGTATGGGCATGTCAACTCTTCTACTGTCATGGCGATATAAGCAACCGATTGTGACGGCTTGGTCTACACCGGGTGCGGCTTTACTCATCTCATCGCTGGATGGACTCACCGTAGAACAAGCCGTCGCGATCTTCCTATTTAGTTCGCTCCTCATCACCATTACAGGTCTAACAGGGGTTTTTGAAACACTTCTTAAGCGAATACCTACGTCAATCGCCTCTGCAATGTTAGCGGGTGTGTTGTGGATGTTTGGCATCGGAATGTTTTCTTCTATGTCTCAAGAAGCTGTCATCATCAGCACTATGCTAGCCGCTTATATTCTCGCTAAACCTAGGTTTGGGAATCTTTTGATACCTTTTATTCTACTACTCGCAGCCATGATGAGTGGCATCGCGGGAAAGTTGGATTTATCGAATGTGAACTTAACGCTGACTCAACCTATGTTCATCACACCCGATTTTGACTGGTCATCTTTATTGAGTGTAGGGATTCCCCTATTTATTGTGACAATGGCATCCCAGAACTTACCGGGTTTCGCCGTATTAAAAGCCAATGGTTATAACCCACCAGCATCTCGAATTATAACCACAACAGGCGTTACCGGTTTATTGCTTGCGCCATTTGGCGGTTTTGCTTTTAATTTGTCGGCACTGACAGGGGCAATATGTATGAGCCCAAACGCGGATCCGAACCCGAAGAGCCGCTACAAAGCGGCTTTAGCTGTAGGCGGTTTCTATTTATTGGCAGGAGTATTCGGAACAACCTTTGTCTCTCTGTTTTCGTCTGTTCCTCAATCCATCATCGTAGCTATCGCTGGGCTAGCTTTGCTACCGACATTGGCTAACAGCTTAACAACCGCACTTTCGGATGAAACACATAGAGAAGCGGCGTTATTCACTTTTTTACTGACCGCATCTGGGATTAACTTTGCCGGAGTCGCCAGCGCATTTTGGGGGCTTTGTTTAGGTTTAATTTGCTACACAATCAAAAACTGGCAGTTAGAAGTCGCTAAAACAAAACAAACCCAGCCCAAACGGGCAAACACAGGAAAATAGCAGAGTCAAAGCTACCGTTCTCCTCGCTTAGCAATCACCTTAAATGGAAGGCAAGTCATTGGATGGCTTGCCTTCCATTTACTTGCCTAACGAGTAAATACCCAATATTGACTGAACAGGTAGTTAGTCACCATACCAACCAAGGTGCCGACGGCCATTGCGATAAATACAACCCCAGTAATAGGGGGAAGCAGACCCGTCATTAGTTTGAAGCACAGTATATTAGGTACTGCAGATATCGATGCCGAAAACATGAATTTTTGCCACTGAATCAATTTTTCAGACCAATTACCCTGCCCTCTAAACCCAAAAGTAAGCACGCGATTACCAAACCATGTGGTCGTTGCAGCGGCAATGAAAGAACCAATTCGTGCAATCATTAGGGGGACTCCAAAGACGTAATGCAGCAATGCAAACACTAAGCAATCAACAACAAAACCGCCAACACCAACCACTGCGAACCGAACCATCTTGTGATGGGACTGCAGCCTTTGACTGTGTATCTGCAGCTTGTTATTGAGCATTCGTAGCCCTGAGTTAACGCTGAACATCACTTTGGCTTTTAATATGACTCAACGACAAAGTTGGTTTGCTCGCTTGGCTATGACAGCTGAACAAAGCGCGTTTTATTTTCACCGTAGGTTCCAAAATACAGGTTAACGCGTTGTCTTTAATCTTGGTTTCTACTTCCACCCTTTTACCTATCAAATAGAACTTGTCGATTCCGTCTAGTTGCTCTACATCAAGTAGCTTTTTCGCTTGTCCTTGGCTATAAAATTGCCCAGAGAACGGTCGTTTTCCTACATAAAAACTTGGCGCTGAATCGGTGATCTGTTCGAAGATAATACGGTCACTCTTCTCGTTCGCCTTACCTAAGTTTAGGTAAACCATCGCAATCATCAGCAACACTGGCAGAACTAAAGCTACGCTCGAAAACCACTTCTTATCTTTTTCCACAACAAGTATCGCGACCAGTAAACCAAGGGCTGGAATACCCGGCAACACATAAGCGGGAAGAATATTTCCCGCCATAGTAAAAAGAATCAGAGGTGAAATTAACCAACACACAAGGAAGGAAAATAACCCACGATTTTTGGCATTAATCTCTGCAATTTTCTTACGTCGAGTAAACGCCAATACAGGTAATACAAGCGACCAAGGGACAGCAGCTTGAATCCAGAATACCCAGATCATACCTCTCGCTTGATCATGTGCAGAACCGTATAAATCTCCCTCCCAACCACTCACCACAAAACGCTTAAAGTGCTCGCCAACAATGAAGTAATCAATAAAACCCGGTGTTGCCATTTCGGCCATGATGTACCAAGGTAAAGCGATCACTAGCATCACACCTAAGCCAGACAACAATGGAAAGCGTTGCCAAAGTACTTTAAAAGCACCAAACAAGCCGTGTTGTAAAACCAACCAAGGGAATACAGCGATCCCCATAATGACAATTGCAACAGGCCCTTTTGCAAGCAGACCTAGTGCTAACCCAATAAAGCCGACATAGCCCCACAAAACTCCATTAGGCTGCGGACTTCCTTCTCTTTCCCAATCCTCTCCACCTAGCCAACATAAGTAAAAGCCCAGCATCGCAATAGTCATAGCTAACGTTAATGCCATGTCTGTCATGACGGCACCTGCCGCGATAGAGAAAATGCCGCATGTCGCCAATACAACTGCAGCGACCAAGGCACTTTGACCGGTTCGCTTAGCCATGTACGCAACCAGCAAAATCGTCGTAAAACCAGCTAACCAATGCGGAGCACGCACAGCAAACTCACTCAGGCCGAACAACTCAATACCAGCCGCACTCATCCATGTGAACAACGGTGGCTTGCCCCAGAAAGGAATGCCGTAATCAAACTGAGGCGTTAACCAATTCCCAGTTTCAACCATCAAGCGAGCCATCTCCCCGTAGCGCGCTTCGGTGGTGTCCATTAACGGGTATGTCGCCAAAGATAAAAGTCTTAAAATCAGTGCAAAAGCCAACAAATACCATAGGTGTGTTCGGTTCAGGCTCATGCTGACTCCTCTAATTTAAAATGTGTTTTTAATGCAGGGGTATCGACCACCGATTGGATCAGATAAAGAGGGCGATTCTTGGTTTCAATGAAAATACGACCTATGTACTCCCCCATTAAACCAATACTCAGGAGTTGAATGCCGCCAAGAGCCAGTTGTACGACCATCATTGATGGATAACCCGTGGTTGGCTCACCAAACATCATGGTTTTAAACACGATGACCATTCCATACACAAAAGCAGTCAGCGCGACTAAGCCACCCAATGCTGTAGCAAGGCGCAGTGGTCGAATTGAGAACGAGGTAATGCCATCCATCGCCAATCCAATAAGCTTCAGGTAGTTCCATTTGGTCTCACCACAGAAGCGAGCATCACGCTTAAATTGGAGCGTTGCTTGTCGGAAACCCGGCCATGAGAAAATGCCTTTCATATAACGGTTACGTTCTGGAAGTTGATTAATATGGTCGACAACTTCTCGGCTTAACAGTCGGAAATCACCCACATTCTCAGGAACATCGATCTTCGCAGCCACATTCATTACTTTGTAAAAGCTCGCTGCTGAAAACTTCTTAAACCATGTTTCACCGTCGCGCTGGCTACGCTGCATATTGACGACGTCATAACCCTCGCGCCACTTGGCAATCATTTGCGGGATCAGTTCGGGTGGATCTTGTAAGTCAGCGTCTAGCAAAATCACCGCTTGTCCACGACAGTGCTCAAGGCCTGCGCTCATCGCTGATTCTTTACCAAAATTACGGCTTAAACCGATAACAGAAATTGAGCTATTGATTGAAGTGAATGAACTCACCAACTCCAAGCTGTTGTCTTTACTTCCATCGTCGACATAAACGATCTCGCTCGTGATCGGCAAGCTATCAAGAACTTTAGTGAGCCTAGAGTGGAACTCTTCCAACACCTCTTGCTCATCGTAAAAAGGCACAATAATAGACAGAGATACAGCAGGGTTGATCTGCGATGTAGATATCTTAGGGCGGCTAATATGAAGTTCAGACATAATACATTCTTCCATTGACTAATCTGCAGTCAATCTACTCGCCCATAAGTGAAAGTTATGTTATTGACATATTTTTCACGCTCACTCAGGATAATGTTACCGTCTATTTCTGTATGAGAATCAAAATGAAACGAGTTCTATTAGTCGAAGATAACCGTGAAATTGCCGGGGTCTTATTTGATTATTTTGAGTGTATTGGTATGGAACTCGATTACGCGGACAATGGCGAACTTGGACTGCAGCTCGCAATGGAAAACTCATTTGATATCATCCTATTGGATCTAATGTTACCGAGAATGGACGGCCTAACGCTTTGTAATAAATTACGAGAGCAAGGCAATGCGACACCGATTCTGATGCTGACCGCCTTGGATAGCCGCGAAGATATGTTGAAGGGTTTTGCACATGGTGCCGATGACTATCTCACTAAGCCTTTTGATTTGGATATTTTGGAAGCGAGAATGAACGCATTAGTTCGTCGCTACCGCGGAAAAGTAGCCTCTTCTAAACTTCAATTCGATGAACTCACCATCGATCAAAAAACCCGTAAAGCTTACCGTCAAGACAAACTGCTCGCACTCAACCCAACGACTTACACCATACTTGAGATGCTGTGCCAAAGTGCACCTGAAGTGGTCACTCGTGAAGCTATCTCATACCAGCTTTGGGAGGAAGACGAGCCCAATAACGATGTGTTACGGAGTCACATCTATCAATTACGAAACCAACTCGACAAGCCCTTTAACAACCAAATGTTGATTACTGTCCCTAAAGTAGGATTCCGTTTGGAGTCTTCAAATTGATTTTGAACGTTCTCACTAGCACTAAAACTCTAACTGGCCGCCTAGCGGTTTTCTTTGGGGCAATGGCGGTCATTGTCTCGGTCTTTACCTACATAGTGTTTATGTCTGCACTTTATCTATCAGAAGATCGGGTGGGCGAAAGACGTATCTTGATTGACCGAAACTATGCGGTTGAGCAATTTCAGTCAGGGGAGAGTGGTAAAATTCGCATCGATGGTCTTACCATGGCATACAATGACCCTTCATTCATCCCTATCGAATACCGGAAATACATTGAAGGTAAAGAGAGCTTTGTTGGTGAGGTAGGAGAAGAGCCTGATTCACGAATGGTGTATGTCGGTGAGTATTCTGACAAAGGGAAAACCTATCCAATCATCCTTTTATCTGAAGTTGACCGCGTCGAGTTTAGCCATGACGAATTAGTGTACGCAACAACATTCGTTTTAACATTACTTTCCATTTTAATTTTTAGCTTTGGCGCTTTGCTCTATCGATTATCGAAACGACTGATAGAACCTTTCAACTTACTTTCAGAGCAACTCGAGACAAATAAATTAAACCTAAGTGAAGAGTTCGGTGTAAGTGATAACGCCGCCGTTGAGTTTCGCCAATTAACTGATCAGCTGAATCAATATCGTCGTGAAATTAATTCATTACTCAAACGAGAACAAGCCTTTGCTCGATACTCTAGTCATGAGTTAAGAACGCCACTGACGGTTGCTCGTGGTGCAAACAAGTTATTACTAAGAAGCGAAACAACGGAGTTTCAATCTCGTCAGGTCGAACGGATAGATGATGCGATTGTACAGATGTCAGAAATGGTCGATGCCTTACTGGGCCTTGTGCGTTATGAAAGAAACAGTGATGACGCGCCGCTGCGCTTATTTTGCCAACAAGAGTTAGAAAGCATCATTTCGAAGAACTCGTTACAGGCAAATGACAAACAAATAGAAGTATCCTTACAGGTTCAATCAGAACCCACCATTCAAGCCACCAGTGCTATCATGAATATGCTGGTCGGCAACCTATTAAGGAATGCCATTGCAGCGACCAATAGTGGCACTGTCATGGTTTCTTTGTCCGAAGAAAGTATTATGATTGAAGACCAAGGTGAAGGCTTACAGGAACAGTACAACCCCAATGGCCATGGATTAGGTTTATTGATCGTCGACGACTTATGCCAACGCTTCAATTGGGGCTTTGAGCTCGTCAATCGTAATGGAGGTGGATGTAGCGCCAAGATCACCTTTGAAACGAGCTCAGCTTCATCGACGTCGATAGCAACTGAGCAAGTAAACTCTTAACATCGAACTCGATATCCAATGAAAACTTGATTTAGTTGGTTTACAGCGCTTGTAGGCTACTAGATACTCATTAGTCCTATTTGATATAAAAATGCTGGCTTCTTAGTCAGCATTTTGTTTAAGTGCAATGAAACTAAATAATAGCCCTGTAACTCAACATCTATACAACGACCACACCTTTTTCTTGAAGCGTGACGATCAGCTCCACTCTCATTTTTGCGGCAATAAAGCGCGAAAGTTCATGAAACTTCTCGAAGACGAACACCCTAATACGACAACCTTAATCAGCTACGGTTCTGCGCAAGCTAATTCGCTATTCTCTCTCGCTGCACTGGCAAAGATTAAAGGATGGACCCTTGAGTTCTACGTCGACCACCTGCCTCAATGGCTACATGAACGCCCAATCGGTAACTATCGTGGCGCTGTAGACTTGGGCGCTAAAGTCATTTCAGTGAGAGATGCTGGGTCGCAGCTGCATCCAAAAGAGTACATTGAACAAGTTAGACAACCTGACTGCCATTGTATTGTGCTACCTGAAGGTGGACGCTCTCAACTGTCTGAATATGGCGTAAAACAACTGGCGATGGAAATACTCAGCTGGACACGTTTCGAAAGTCAACATGAGTTCGTCGTTGCCTTGCCAGCAGGCACAGGTGCTACTGCACTCTACCTTCATAAACATTTAAAGTTACATAACATCCCTGTATTAACTTGCGCCTGTGTTGGTGGTAGCGACTATTTAACGCAGCAATTCAATGAACTTGGTGAAGCCGACCATCCACAGATCTTACCGCTCAAAACTAAACATCACTTTGGTAAATTATATAAAAAGGATTATCAAACTTGGTTGGATCTTCAAGAACAAACCGATATTGAGTTTGATCTACTTTATGACCCATTAATGTGGCAATGCTTAGAACAGTGGCAACAAGACAACCTGACTAAAACCATTATCTATGTCCATCAAGGTGGCATATTAGGTAATGAATCTATGCTGCCACGCTATCAACGCAAGTACCCTGATATCTTCAGCAACAGTAACAACGCATCTTGGTAGTCGTTTTTTACCCTCTCTCATAATCAAATAGCCACAGCATCTCATCACGGTGGCTTTTTATTGATCATACTATCACTCTATGTCTACCTTAAAAATCAAACATCAAATATCAAGAAGGAATCTGGCGAGAATCCTAGCGTTATCTATACTTTTGATTGAATTATCATTTGTCATCTAAAGGATTAACGCATGCGAACACTCACTACGCTAAGTTTACTTGCAACTCTACTTCCCTTTTCTGTGATTTCTGGAGAAAACGTTACTTACCAAGTTGACGGTGTGGACTATGAAGGTTATTGGAGTGAAGCCAGCGACCAAGCGCCTTTGGTGCTGCTAATACATGATTGGGATGGCTTAACCGACTACGAAAAGAAACGTTCCGAGATGCTCAATGAACTGGGGTACAACGTGTTCGCCATCGATCTATTTGGTAAAGACATTCGTCCAACCGAAGTGAAAGACAAAAAGCAACACACAGGCGAATTGTATCAAGACAGAGAAAAAATGCGTACGCTGCTCAATGCTGGAGCCATGGAAGCGGAAAAGCTAGGTGGTAACTTAGATAACAACGTGATGATGGGGTATTGTTTTGGTGGCGCAGCCGTATTGGAGGCCGCGAGAGCAGGTATATCCTCCAAGGCTTACGTCACCTTCCACGGTGGCTTATCGACACCAAAAGGACAAGATTACTCTCAGACAAAAGCGCCAGTTGTTGTGTTCCACGGAACCGCTGATGCCATGATATCAATGGAAGATTTTGGCAACCTCGCAGCTCAACTCGAAACAACCAAAGTCCCACATGAAATGATCACCTACAGTGGTGCTCCGCACGCATTTACCGTGTTCGGCTCAAATAACTATCAACAAGAGGCCGACCAGAAATCGTGGGAGCGCTTCACTCATGTATTAGAAACAACCACGAGATAAATATTCGATATAAAACTTGAGCCAGTACCCCATTCTTAACGATGAAGATACTGGCTCGACCATGACATTATTCAGTTACAAGTAACGAGCAATATTCAAATCATCGGCTTTAATATCAGTTGTAGAGCCACTGACCACACTCGCTAACAACTTTCCCGAGCCACACGCCATTGTCCAACCTAGCGTCCCATGTCCTGTATTCGTAAATAGGTTTTCGATTGGCGTTTTACCGATAATAGGCGTGCCGTCGGGTGTCATTGGCCTTAACCCTGTCCAATATTCTGCCTTAGTAAAATCCCCCGCCTGAGGGAAAAGATCTTTTATCACCATATCTATCGTAGCTTTGCGTTTTTCAGGAATATGGTAGTCGAAACCAGTCAGCTCAGCGGTACCTGCAATCCGAATACGGTCATCAAATCGGGTCATCGCGACTTTGTAGGTTTCGTCCATCACGGTAGAGGTTGGTGATTTCTCTTCATTAATGATAGGCAATGTCAACGAATACCCCTTCACTGGATACACAGGAATTGTCAGGTTGACCTGCTTAAGGAGATCTCGAGAGTAACTGCCAGAAGCCACCACATAAGCGTCCGCTTTAAATTCACCTTGGGTGGTGGTGATGCTTTCAATAATTTGATTCTGATGATTTAACTTAACCACTTCGGTATCAAATTCGAACCGGACTCCCAACCTCTTGGCTTTCTCGGTCAAATTTAAACAGAACTGATGACAATCGCCCGTTTCATCGTGAGGTAGATAAAGGCCGCCAACGAGCTTATCTTTAACATCTGCTAAACCCGGCTCTACAGCTAAGCACTGAGCGACATCAAACAGAGAATGTTCGATCCCACTCTCTTTTAACAGCTTCATATCCTGCTGAATGAAGTCCAATTGCTTCTCGCTGCGAAACACTTGCAATGTACCTTTCTGCCTACCTTCATAAACCAAGTCTTCACTGGTTCTTAGGTGAGTCAGGCAATCTCGGCTGTAGTTGGCTACCCGCAACATGCGCGATTTATTCTGGGCGTACTTGGCTTCATTGCAGTTGGTGAGCATCTTAGTCGCCCAAGAAACTAAGTCAGGAGACAGTGACGGTTTCACTTTCAAAGGCGAATGCTCTTGAGTGAGCCACTTCATTGCTTTTAATGGAATACCAGGAGCAGCCCATGGTGAAGAATAACCGTAAGAGATTTGGCCAGCATTAGCAAAGCTGGTTTCCTTACCACTAGAATCTTGGCGGTCGATTACCGTGACAGAGTGCCCTTCTTTCGCTAGATACCAAGCACTGGTCAATCCAATAACGCCACTACCAATAACAATAACTTCCATGCTCTTCCCCTAATGCCCAGCAAAAACTCAATTTTCTGGGCACCGCTTTCAATTCAGATACTACTTTCGTTAATGGTTTGTAACTTATTCTCCAGGCGTTGACTTAACAATAGTCAAACTGTTGATAAAAAGTCAATTTAGCTTAGAGGCCAACCCAGAAGTTTAGAACTGTGAGGTTGAGTACGTAGTTAAGTTGTAGTTAAGTGGAAGAATAAGTTGCTCATACCGTTAGAGAGTTAACTAGAGGAAGACACGAACTGGTAAGCTATGGATAAATACACAACGGTAACGATTTAGAGCATCTCTATATCAACCTAAATATTATAAGCATCATGACTCAAGAACGTCACATTCTCGAGTAAGAAATCTAACAGCGTTTCGGCTTGAAGCGTCAGTGCTCTGCCTTTTAAAGACTGAACCTTAACGGTCGCTTTCGAAAACATTTCCAACTCTGTGGTCACCACTTCGATTTGCCCCGATTTAATCTCATCAAGCACGGTAAGCTTTGGCATAAACGTGACGCCCAACCCTGCTGACACAAAGTTAGTGAGAGCCGTTACCGAGTTAGTTTGAAGCTTTGGTTGCAAAGTAAGGTGAGACATTTGTTCTGCATGCTTCACTAACCGTCCCATGCCAGTCGAGTTATCGATTAATGCGACAGAAACATCTTTAACGTCTTGAAGTGTTACTGGCGCTTCTTTCATCGTCAAAAAGTGCCCTTTGGGAGCGATAAGCTCCAACGGATGACTACGCTCAACGTGTGAATGCAATTTAGGGTGTGGAGCAGACGCGTAGGTAATCGCAAAATCTATCTGTTGATCTTCCAGCATTTTAACCGCATCTAACGCTCCAGCAACCTCAATCGACAAATTAATATCCGGATAACGAGTCATGAAAGTTTGCATCGGCTGAGAAACCAAGTTGGTTATAAAACCTTCACCAATTGCGATACTGACATTGCCACCTTTCAGGTTTTTCAGCTTAGTTAGCCGAGTTATTAACGCCGTCTCTCCCCGAACGATTGAACGGTAGTAATTCAGTAGCTCGTTACCCGCTTCTGTTAAAAGCGACTGTCGATTATTACGTTCCCATACTTTCATTTCCGCTTGCGCTTCGAGCTGCGTCAGCATTCGACTCATCGCCGCAGGATCAACGTTCATCATCGTTGATGCCTTACGTAGTGACCCATATTTTGATAACGCATTCAGATATTCAAGTGCTCGAATATTAAAGTGGTGCATTCAACTTCCTTGTGGTTCGACTAACACAAAGTAAGCCTCTCATAATTCTCTAATTTACCCATCTAGGAATTGAGATGGCAGCGCGGCAAGTTTGGAAGTTGTGGGCTGAGTCACCAAGAAAAGCATTTAAAGCAGGCAAAAACGCTATACAAAAAGTGAACATACACATCTTCATAAAACAAAAACACAACTCAATTCAGTAAAGAAGTGAGTTGTGTTTGATGTCTATAGTCGACAGTTCAAAGACTACAGCCACGAGCTATTTTATGGCAAGCAGCTTATCGACAAACTCAGCGAAACCGTACCCACCAGGCTTGCTCATCACCACTGATGGATGATGCTCTAAACGGTTCCAGTAATGCTGAATATTCGCCACACCGACACTGTTAGGCAAAATTTCAAACATGTATTGGTCGTTCATCGAATCTCCCACATAGCAACTACGTTCAACTATCTCTTGGTTAGATAGCCCCTTCTCCTTAAGAAAAGCAGTCGATGTCGCTTTCTTAGAGTGCTCACCATACCAAGCATTAATGTGAATAGAGCTTGCTGTAGCGTGAGCGCCTAGCTCGTGAATCTTAGTTACGATTTCTTCAATAATAGCGTCGTCGACTTTTGGACGATTTTGACCAATATCGATCGCTACCTCACACAAACGATAAGACTGATCTAGCGTTAAATTGAGCCCTGGGTAATCGCTCAAAATAGCCAATACTTGTTCTTTTAGTTTACTCTGGTTGGCACTGACTTCTGGTAAAGGGATATCAGAGCGCAACGTAAGAAAGCCGCCTTTCTTTTCCAGAATAAACGCACCGTTCTCACCGAGAACCGCATCAACAGGCCACAACTGAGCAATGTGATCACACCAACCGGCACAAGCGCCTGTTACTGCAACCACTTTTCTCCCCGAATCACGAAGTTTACTCAGTGCTATTAGGGTTTGCGGTGGCAATTGACCTTGCCATGTTAAGGTGTCATCCACATCGGTTAACACCCAATCTATGTTTTTCCATTTTGGGTTCAATTCATTCGATACCGAATTCATTTCTACACCTCTAAATAATTAATCACAAAACAGTGTTAAAGCAAATTCGGTAAAAACATCACTAAGCTTTCAGAGAAAGTCAGCAACATCAGAACCGTGAGTAGTGCTAGCAACAACGGAGCCACTTCTTTCACGAAGTCGACCATACGGACTTTTAAAATCGAGCAAACCGTAAACATCATCGAACCAAATGGCGGAGTCACACCACCAATCATGATATTCACAATCACGATAATGCCGAAATGAACCGGGTTAACGCCTAGGTTAAGCACAGCAGGAAGCAGTAATGGCGTGAGTATGATCATTGCAGCGCCGCCTTCGATGAACATGCCAACCACTAATAGCAGTACGTTAATCAACAACAGCAAGACTAACTTGTTGTCGGTGAGCTCTATCAAAGCAGACGCGACATTGTGCGGGATTTGCTCTAGGGTCATGTAGTAACCGAAGACCATCGCTCCGATAATAATGAACATCACGCTACTCGTACCCTGCACCGTTTCACGCATGATTAGCGGGATATGTCTTAGGCCAAGTTGACGATAAACAAAAATACCAATAATCGCACAAAGCAATACTGCGATTGCACCCGCTTCTGTCGGTGTAAACAAACCAAAACGCATACCAAGAATAATGCCGAATGGAATCAGTAACGCGGGAATCGCTTTTAGAAAGTAATGAAAACGCTCTTTCGCAGAAGCAGGCTCAGAACGAGAAGGCTTATAACGACGCTTGCGTGCGATAAACGCGATTGTCACCATCAGCGATAACGCCATCAAAAATGCAGGTACATAGCCAGCAATAAACATCTGATGAACGGAGACATTCGCTAACAGCGCAAAGATGATTAAGTTAATACCCGGTGGAATAACAGGGCTGATACTTGATGACGCCGCCGTCACTGCAGCTGTAAATGGCAGATCATAACCACGCTTGGTCATTTCAGGCGCAAGAATCTTCGATTGCATCGCGGCATCGGCATTCGCAGAGCCAGAAATACCGCCCATTAACGTACTCAGCGCCACATTAACCTGCGCGAGACCGCCCGTTTTATGGCCAATCATCGAATCTGCAAAAGCCAATAAGCTTTTACTGATCCCCGCATAGTTCATCACCGAACCAACCATGATAAAGAATGGAATAGCCAACAATGGAAATGACTCTGTCGAGCTAATAAAGCGCTGCATTACCAAGCTGACGGGAATTGAGTCATTGATAAAGAGAAAGTACACCATTGCCGATGCGATCAATGAAAACGCAATGGGTATATTCAATAGAAACAGAACAAAAAGAATGAGGATTGGAAGATAGCTTTCCATTAATCGTACCTACTTAAAAGAGCGCTTTAGAGAAGCAATATCGCTGACGATGAATCGAACCGTGTGGATTGCCATCAATGAAAAACAAACTAACAGCACACCATTGATAGCAAAATATGACATGCCCATCACTGGCGTTACCTTGTTAGATAACATCAGGTATTGATAACTCAGAACAGCCATCAAGATGTTAAGAGCCAGTAGGAAGAGGGAAACACATAACCTAAACGGGGTTTTGGCTTTTTCCGGCAGCATGGCGACCACCACATCAACCCCCATGTGGAGCTTGTGTTTATAGCAGGAACTAATGCCTAAATAGACAGCCCATATGAAGCAAATAACTGAGAGTTCTTCGCTCCATGGGACAACAAATCCAAAGCCATAACGTAAAACAACATTAATAATGACTACTAGAACGGTAATCGAAATAGCAATAGAGGCGAGGATTTCTTCAATATTTTTCAATAAAAACAAAAGACTTCTCCTGTGAAATATCCAACATAACGTCGGTTACTTCAGGAATAAAACGGCCTGAAGGGAATCAGGCCGTTTTCATTAACGAATTAATCTACATTCGCAGAATTACTGTGCAGCTCGAATCGTTTCCAACTCTTTCATGATCGTTGCGTGTATGCCTTCGCTCCATGTTGGGAATTGGTTGTATACGTCAGCCGTCAACTCATTGAACTCGTCAGAGTTAACTTCATTAAACGTAACACCTAGCTCTTCAAGTTTTTGCGTGTATTCAACATCCAGTTTAACTAGCTCTGCAGTGTTAGATTCTGCGCCTGCTTCGAGCTCTTCATTGACGATTTGCTGTTGCTCTGGCGTAAACTTGTCCCAAAGAGTCGGTGAAATGTAGATACCAACCGTGCCTAGGAAGTGTTTAGTCAAAGACATATTCTTCGCTACTTCGTAGATTTTAGTTGAGTACATCGTCAGGATAGAACCTTCAAGACCGTCAACAACGCCTTGTTGAACACCTGCATAGGTTTCTGGGAATGGCAGAGAAGCTGGAGCCGCCCCCATTGCTGAAAGCGTGCTGATAAACAACTGGCTTTGTGGAACACGGATACGCATCCCTTTCATGTCTTTAGAGTTCACGATCTCTTTATTGGTGATCATGTGACGGAACCCAAACATGTAGTCAGCATTCAATACTTTAATGCCTTTTTCTTCAGCTTTAACCTTCAAGCCCGCGACAAATTCCGTATCCATCATCGCTAAGTATTCATCATACGTGTTGTACAACATTGGGCCTGCCAGTGCTGCAAAGTCGGGCACGTAATCGCCTAGGTAGGTTAAATCCTCAACGGCAATCCAGTTTGCGCCGTTAACGACTTGCTCCAAGTTGTCTTTATAAACCGGTAATTGACCACCAGGGAAAACTTTAATGTTTACAGAACCATCGGTTCTTTCTCGAATTTTATCGGTCGCTTTAATTAGCTCCTGTGTTAATAACTCATTTTGAGTGAACACAAGGCTCATGTTGATGTTGATCGGATCGTCTTTGACTTCAGTTCCAGCCTTGTCAGCTTCACCACAACCAACAAGCAACGTTGCCGCCATGATTACTGTACCTAATAGCTTTTTCATTTTTAAATCACCTTATCGTGGCTATCTTGTCTAAATATAGAGGGTGTTATTAAGTTTTCGTAGAGTATGTAAGTGAATTATTACATTCATATGAACATTTATCTTAGTAACTTGAACACACTGAGGATGAGGTCTCACTATTGTACAAACTCTATACAACTTATTTTAGCTAGATCTCATTTAAAATAGCTCGATATAGAAGGTAGATAATAAATCTGTAATAAAGTGGAGCTACTGTCTCCTAAATTTTCAAATGAACATCGAGAACAAATTATGCTTACAGCCCACCGTGGTGCCGCTTCTTTAGCACCAGAAAATACCTTAGCCAGTATTGAGCAAGCGGCAAAAGTAGGCGCTAACTGGGTTGAAATTGATACCCAGCTCAGTGCCGACGGTATCCCTATGGTTTTTCACGATAAAACGGTGAATCGTTGTACTAACGGTACAGGAAACATTGCCGACTTAGATCTAACAATGCTCAAGACTTTAGATGCTGGCAGTTGGTTTGGTAATGAGTTCGTAGGCACTCCAATTCCTACATTAAATGAAGCGTTAGACAAATGTCTCGAACTTGATTTAACACTGAACCTTGAGATCAAGATTTATAACGATAAAGCCATCAAGCCTTTAGTTAAAGAAGTGATCGCATTGATCAAACAAAAACACTTCCCAATTGAAAAACTACTGATCTCTAGCTTTAAAAAGGAAGCATTAAGTATTTGCCAAGAGCTAATGCCTGAAGTTAGACGAGGATTTATATGTGAAGTATGGAATGATTTCAGCCTTGAATCACTCCAGCCGCTTGACCTATATAGCATTCATATTGACCATCGAATCCTTGATGAACCGATAGCCAAAGCTATCAAGACTTCTGGTGCGATCCTTAAAATATGGACGCTAAATGACCCACTTTTGGCCAGCAAATATCTCAACCTCGGTGTCGATAACATCATCACCGATGTACCACATAAATTTTAGTGAGCTTCTATGGAACTGAACCACCGTCAAAAGCAAATACTCGCAACACTTAAAGCGAACCAAGACATTCAGATCGATCATTTGGCTGAACTATTTTCCGTAACCACTCAAACCATTCGTCGTGATGTGAATCACTTGTGTGAGCAAGGTTTGGCGCGAAGAGTGCACGGAGGTGTCAGCTTACCGACAACATTGACTAACACCAGTTATCGATTCCGTTCAGGTGTTGAATCTGAAACAAAAGACAGTATTGCGATGGCGGTTGCAGACGCGATACCTGAAGGTTCAACGGTTATGATGGGCATTGGTACAACGGTCACCCGTATCGCACAATACTTAGTGGCAAAGCCGGCATTACGAGTGATCACCAATAATCTGCAAGTCGCTCGTATCCTTGAAGCAAACGAGCAGATTGAAGTGTATTTAGCGGGTGGTTTGTACCGAAGAGAACATCAAGACATGGTGGGAAGTAGCGTAGTTCACTTCTTCTCAGATTTTGAAGCCGATATTGGCATTTGTGGTTGTGGTTCAGTAACTGATAGCCATTTCGCAATGGAACATGAACAAGTTGAAGCCGACCTATCCAAATCAATTATCAAAAACAGTAGAGAAAGTTGGCTTGTCGCAGACGCAAGTAAATGGGGACGCTTTGCCGCTCTAAAAGTCGCAAAGCTGGGTAATTTTGATCGTATATACACGAATTACACCCAATTACCTTCTGAACTAAACAGTCATTTAGTCGAATACGAAACGCATCAATAAAGACAAAATACATAGCGAAATACAAAAAGCCTAGTATCGCTAGGCTTATAAAATTACGAACATAGTTCGTGATAATAGCTACATCCCAACAAAGAAACTAATTACCAGTGCGTTAATCAAATCAACAAAGAAACCACACACTAGTGGCACCACAATGAATGCTTGTGGGCTTGCACCATAACGATGGGTCACCGCGGTCATGTTCACAATCGCGGTAGCGGTCGAACCTAATGTAATACCACCAAAGCCAGAACATATCACCACTGAGTCATAGTTTCTTCCCATCAAGTAATAGACGACAAAGATGGTGAATAGCAGGGAAAGCAAAATCTGGATACTCATGACAACAGAGATATAGCCAAACAACCCATCAAGATCCCAGATGCGTAGCCCCATTAACGCCATGGTCAAGAACATCCCCAAACAGATATCAGAGATCATCGCCAATCCTTTACGGCCTTGAGCGATTTTCTCTTGCGTGCGACGCTTCTTAAATAGTGCACGTCCAACGTTACCGATTAGGATACCTGCGATTAAACAGCTAACGAATAGTGGCAGTTTCAAACCCATAGCGTCAATAACTTCACTCAGGCTGTAACCCAGCATCAGAGTGAGGTTAAGAATTAACCATGCCCATAGAACGCCATAATGACTCAATTCTGTACGTGTTTCGCTTTCTTGAAATGCACCAACCGTCACATCTTCTTCATTAGATGGGTTGATTTTATGCTTATTAAGTAGATAGTTTGCAATTGGGCCACCAATTACACATGCCGCTATCAAGCCAACCGTATTTGAAGCCACACCGAGTTCTAACGCATTAGATATACCAAACTCTTCAACAAACATGGGTGCCCAAGCAAGCGTGGTACCAACGCCACCAATCAGACTCACAGAGCCGGATAACAAACCTGCTTTCGCGTCCATCCCAAAACCTGAAGCCACAACCATACCAACTACGTTTTGCAACACGATAAAGACGGTAGCCAGACACAGCAAAATGAACAGTGGTCGCCCACCTTTTATCAGCGTTTTAATATCCGCTTGAAGTCCAATACCAGCAAAAAAGTAGAGAAGCAAAAAATCTCTGACATCTAAACTAAATGTAATTTGAATTTCAAACAGATAGTAAAGCGCTGCTACGGTCGCAGCACAAACAAAGCCACCAATAACGGGCTCTGGCAATGAATATTTCCTTAGTACTTCAGAGCGCTCAATCAAACCTTTACCGATAAAAAGTAATGAGATCGCGATAGTAAAGGAAAGCATTGGAGAAACGAGGGTTTCTGTCATGGGGTATTAGATTCCTGATTGTGGGATTATTCATATTATTGCTTACTCTTGATCATCTAGATCCATACCAAAAAATCAAGCTTTTATCGGTTAAAAAGGCGCCTAATATGATTCTATTTAAATCGGCATAAATAGAGTAAATGATGACCAGGAAAGCATTACAACAACTTATACGAGAGTGTGTGCAGAAGGCGTAGAATTGTAGGGTTTCTAGAACGAGAAAACCCCAGCATTTCTGCTGGGGTTTCGAATAGTGGTGGAAGGATGGGGATTTGAACCCCAGATACGCTATAAACGTATACTCGCTTTCCAGGCGAGCGCCTTAAGCCACTCAGCCATCCTTCCACAAATTTTGTGTCGAGCTTGTTGCTCAACGAGGCGCTACTTTATTGATTCTGCTTGCTTTGGTCAAGGGGCATTATCAAAAAAAGTACCTTTTTCAGTTTGTTCGATTACAAATTAACTCATTAGATCAAAAACAAACCAAATTTCATTGTGCCTTTGTGCCTACGCTTGTTGGGAGTAGCCCGGAACTCGAAACCATTTGCGGCACATATCTAGGAAGTAACCGTAAAGTACACCCATACCACATGAGATAACCGCATTACTGGTGACTGCGGTCACGATCTGCTCGCTTGAAGCACCAACTGCCAACAAGATACCTGCATAAACAGGAGACTGGAATAACACGTAAGCCATTAGGTCGGACAAATTCTTCATCAAAGAGCTTTGTGAAAGCTTTGCACCATTGCGCAAGAACCAGTCACGAAAGACACCATAAGGCCAAGCAATAGCAATATTTACCGGAATAGACAACGTTCGTGAAGCAAGAGATTGCTCGAACGTCATACCTGAGATAAACACTTCTACGATCATGCCAGAGATAAAACAGAAAATTACCATAGCAAATGTATCCGCAGCGGCGTTACGAATACAAAATGGACCACGAGATTTCATTGACAACAAACCTAAAATATATCACTACTTGGATAGTGATTTAGTAACATATAAACAAGGTGTTTTTTAACCTTGCCAGATAATGTCACTATTAAAACACAACTTAAGCAGTCATACATTCCAAATTAAAAATCAAGTTGTAAATTAACAACCAAAAACCATTTAAAAAGCAGTCACTTCCACCAGAAAATCATACACAGGTCAAATAACGGGCAATTCGTTGTTTACTTTCTGTAATTAAATAACACTCAAGCCATAGGTAAATTTACAGTAATGATATTAATAGTGTCTTGAGTAGGAGGAGCTCCCATAGAAACCTGCTCTAGAGCTTTATCGACTTGAGATGACAATTCGGGATTATTCATAGGCTTAATGTGTAGACGTAAGCTCTCCAATGCAAATTGAATCAACTCTAGGTTATTGTCTTCAAGTGCTACATACAACGTCACTAACAGCTCTTCAGTATTATCTTTGTTTCGTAGATCGGGTTTAGGTAGAGAACGACTTTGGCTCTTCTGTCCATGAAGATGCGTTCTCTGGGAGTTCACATTATGATTATGACGCACCACGTCCTTGCTCATTTTTTCATTGCTAACTGTTTCTTGGTGAACTTCATCAATACGTCCTTCCTCATAAGCTTCATCTTCATGGAATTGGTAAAGCTTATGCGAATAACGGAATAAAGCGTCGTCTAATTCACGTTCATCAATGGGCTTGGCGACAATGTAATCCACACCAGCGCCGAGCATTCGTTCGCGAGTCTCTTTAAAGACATCGGCAGTACAACCAAATATTAAAACTGATGAAACATCACCGATTAAAGCGCGAATAGCTGTTGTTGATTCAACGCCATCCATCACTGGCATATGGTTATCCATCAACACCAAATCAAAATGCTCTGCGACCACAGCTTGTATCGCAAGCTCACCATTTTCGACACTTTTGCACATGAAGCCTTTACTGCTCATGAACGTTTCAATAATGACGGTATTAGTTCGGTTATCCTCAACAATCAGCACTTTTAAGCCAGAATAATCTAACTTTTTGTGTGGCAAGCTCTCTATCTCACCCGGTTGACAAGGTTGGATTTTCAACCGAACGTCGAAGCTCGTACCTATTCCTTCTTCACTAGTAACCGTAATACTACCATCCATCAGCTGAGCAATTTTCTTCACGATCGCTAAGCCTAGGCCGGTACCACCAAAACGTCTTGTAGTCGAAGATTCTGCTTGTTCAAAAGGTTTAAAGATACGCTTTTGCGCTTCTTTGGAAATGCCAATCCCGGTGTCACGAACTCGAATACTGAGGTAGGTGTCATTTCCTTCAACAACTTCTTTAAAATACACCTCGACAAAACCTCTGGAGGTAAACTTCACAGCATTGTTTAATAGGTTGAACAAGATCTGGCGCAGCCGAGCCTTATCCGAGAAGTACCAACGCCCAGAAGGCACCTCAGAATAAACCTTAAATTGGAGCCCTTTTTCAGAAGACAATGTGTAGTAGACGCTGTTGATACTGCCAATGATTGAATCTAAAGGAAAACGCGTTTCATCAAGATCCAACCTACCCTGCTCGATCTTTGAAAAATCTAGGATCTCATTCAGCAGTGTCATCATATGATCGCCAGACTCATACAAACTCTTAAGGTGCTTTTCTTGCTCTGTATTTAAAGGGGTTTTAAGTAGGATTTGTGCGGTACCCAATACCCCGTTCATCGGGGTACGGATTTCATGTGACAACGTTGCCAGAAAAGCAGTTTTCGCATTAGTTGATGCTTGAGCTTTAACCTTTTCCGCTTCGAGGTAAATGGTCTTTTCATTAAAGGTTTTGATCAAATGACCGATTTCATCTTGGCTTGAGTACTCAACATCAATGATTTCACCGGCTTTAGAACCATCGACCTTTGCTGCAATGGCGGTAATTGGGCTAATCAAATAGCGG
The DNA here is from genome assembly GCF_015163545.1 of Vibrio sp. OPT24. Classification (NCBI taxonomy): domain Bacteria; kingdom Pseudomonadati; phylum Pseudomonadota; class Gammaproteobacteria; order Vibrionales; family Vibrionaceae; genus Vibrio; species Vibrio sp. OPT24. The sequence continues at coordinate 355,412 of NZ_JADDYI010000048.1, read as the reverse complement.
TTTAACAAGTAATAACCCGCCATCACACACAGTAGTAATAGAGGTACAATGCCGCCTTCGATACTCATGACTTGACGAAACACTTCGTCTGCAACGCGTGACTTAGAGTTAACCACATCAACTTGCCAACCGAATTCACCAAATTGATTACTACTGATGTAGATCCCTTCAACAAGATTGAAATTATGAGACACCAAGACTTGGTTAAGTTTGTCCCTAAGCGTAATACCAAGATCATACTCTTCCGCATGGTTCTTAATAAAACCCAATAACTCTTCGAGAGAGAGATCCACCGTTGCCACGCCAGCAAAGATGCCATCATAATAATAAGGGGATGAAGCGGTGATCATTCGAACATGGGTGTATGGATCGATATAAACATCGCTCCACAAAATGGTTCCCTGGCTTCTGTTAATGACGGAGGTATACCAATACTCTTGATGATAAGGTGCAGTCTTAGGATTGTTATAAGAGAACAGCTGGTCAATCTTGCCATCGTCTGCTTTATTGAAAAAATAACTATTCAGTTGCATTTGAGGATTGAACATATAAGGTTCTGGCCAAATACCTGCACTGACGATCGTGTTGTCACTTGCCGCCAACATCGACTTAAACAAAGGAAGGACCTCAGCACCGCTTCGTTGTGCCTGAGCAAGACCAACTAAACTGTCAACAAAGCCTTCAGAGCTATTGAGAGGTTCTGTAATCAATGCAGAAAGAAGCTCTGTACGGAGATCTAGGTTCTCTTGTAATTTGGCTCGCACAGGGGATTCTACGACGTAATACGTCACACTACCGACAATAGCGATAAACATTGCAAGGTATAAGCTAAGCGCTACCATGCTTTTTTTCTTTAAAGACGACCGTATCTGCATAATTTTTTATTGTTTTCTTTTCTGTTAAACCTAGTGTTTATCATCAATGACATCAAGCCTTTTTAGATTGAAGCTTGATTGGTGTAAGTTCATTGGTACTATAAGTGCAAATATGTTCCCTTTTACGGTACCTCACTTTGACTTTACAAGATATTCTTGCGCTTCCAGAGTTGGAAGGAAAGCTAATCACAGAACACAAAACTATGGGATTTGTCACTGCAATGGCAGCGTCGCCTAATGTGTTAACCCCGCACGAGTGGCTACCATTCCTTTGGGGTGGTGAAGAAGTCGCTCCTTTTACTGATGGTGAACAGCTTGAAAGCTACATTGAAGTTATCATCGCGCTTTGGAACAAAACTCGCCCAGAGTTAATCGAAGGCACTTGGGTTTGGCCTGAAGCTTGTCAATTAGATGACGAGGAAGTGGTAAACACAGCAGCTCGTGATTTTTGTGAAGGCTTACTTCAAGGCTGGCAGATTGCACGTGACGACTGGGAGACTCTGATGCCTGAAGACAGTGAAGACAACGCGTTAGTTGGCGGTGTACTGCTTTCACTAAGTATGCTGTACGATCCTGAAACCTCAATTGCAACACTTGCAGAGCAAGGTATTGAAGGTCTTGAACAATTCGAAGAGATCTTTAATGCTGTTCCTGTGATGCTTTGTGGGCTAACGCAACGCGGCATCGCATTAGCTGAAGCTCAATAATAATGATTAGCTAGATATAAAGAAGGCCTCTCGATGAGGCCTTTTTTTGTTTGAAAAGAAATCAAATACGCGTTCTAAAAGCCTTTCCAATCAAAATCATCAATTCGCTCATCGGCGATATAAAACAACTTGGTCCCACTACTAACCACTTGATCCAATTCTGGGTTGAGTTCAATTCCGCTACCGGAATCTATTGCAATCAACGTTGCTTGATACTTCTTTTTAAACGCCGAGAAGATTGGCGCAACGGTGACAGGCTCGGCATCTTTAGGGTAATAGGTTGAATACTGTGTCATCCCCCTTGTAGAACTCAATAGCTCTTGATGCAACGCACTTGATCCTGGATCAACCGCAGCCTTTGCCAACATTTCAGCACCGACTGCTGGTATACACTCAGAATTAGGACAATGTTTATGTAGCAGATCACTCAATGCTTCATCTTTAAAGTAAACGAGTAGATGCGCTTTAGGGTTTCGATTCGCGCAGTAAAGTGCCGCGGATAATGTAATGTCGTCTTCTGGGTTATCAATCAAGATACAACTGGCTGACTCGATACCGGTTTTCTCCATCTCTTTGCCATCAGTGTAGCTGTTCACTTTAACAAAGTTGATTTCTCCAGGTAACGGATTTTCAATATCCGAACGAGTACACAACACTATTGGTCGCTTACCCGTTTCTTCATGCTGTAACATACGAATTAGATGAATCGTTCTTTGTTCATTCCACCCAAGCATCAAAATGTGGTTGTCCACTCTAACTCTCCTTTTTCCTAGCAAGCCCGCTCGCCAATATTCAACACCTTCTGTCGCTACCTTACCTAGCAAGGCCGCGAAAAGACTCAGTCCACCCGGAATCACAAACAATATAACGATCCATTGCCCTGCTTCTGTTGTGGGCGATAAATCACCGTAGCCAACCGTAGACGCAGTCACGACTAGGTAGTAAGCGAACGTGGTAAACGAGCTGGTTAGCGCTGTTTCACCCGCTAAATACAAACTCGACCACGACAGAAATACGTAGCCTAAGAAGGTGAACAGTAAGTTTTTTCCATTCAAAACAAAGATATTTGCTTTGACCCAACGTTTGAGTTGTAACCAGATTATCATTCGAGCCTCAAATCCTTCGATCTTACTTACATGCTAGAAAAAATACCTGATATCAACAAGATGTATCATCAGAAAAAGATACATGACCACAAGATTGATACTAGCGAGCTATCTTTAGACACAAAAAAACCAGCACTATTGGCTGGTTTTTCGTTGGTTAGATAAAAGAACGGCTTACGCGTTACCTTTTACCTGCACATTTAACTGCTCAGCAAAATCTAGCATGCGGTTCAGTGGGATAAGAGACTTCACACGCAGTTCGTCAGAAACGAAGATCTCGTGTTGCTCACCACCGTTCTCAAGCGCATTTTCAATCGCTTCAAGGCCATTCATCGCCATCCAAGGACAGTGTGCACAGCTGCGACAAGTTGCACCAGCACCCGCTGTTGGCGCTTCAATCAGTTCTTTTTCAGGAACCAATTGCTGCATCTTGAAGAAGATGCCTTTGTCTGTCGCCACGATCATCTGTGGGTGAGGAAGCTCTTTCGCCTTCTTAATAAGCTGGCTTGTTGAACCTACAGCATCCGCCAGTTCAACCACACTTGCTGGTGATTCTGGGTGAACCAAAATAGCCGCTTCTGGGTATACCGATTTCATTTTCTTCAAAGCATCAGCTGAGAACTCATCATGAACGATACACTCACCTTGCCAAAGCAGCATGTCGGCGCCAGTTTGATTTGCGATATAAGAACCTAGGTGACGGTCTGGGCCCCAAATAATGGGTTTGCCTTCGGCGTCTAGGCTTTCAACGATTTCTAAAGCGATACTCGACGTAACCACCCAGTCTGCACGAGCTTTAACAGCCGCAGAGGTGTTCGCGTATACAACCACGGTATGGTCAGGATGAGCATCACAAAATTCTGTAAATTTATCAGCAGGACAGCCAAGGTCAAGTGAACATTCCGCTTCCAGCGTTGGCATTAATATGCGCTTCTCGGGAGTCAGAATCTTTGCAGACTCACCCATGAAACGAACACCAGCGATGATCAGCGTACTTGCTGAATGACGGTTACCAAACTTGGCCATTTCCAATGAATCGCCAACAAAACCACCAGTATCTTCAGCCAGAGCCTGAATTTCAGGGTCTGTGTAGTAGTGTGCAATTAGAACTGCATCTTTTTCTTGAAGTAGTGTTTTGATATTCGCGATGTGTGCCTGTTTCTGAGCATCACTCAAAGGAACTGGCTTAGGCGGAAACGGGTAAACTGTATCAATTTTATCTAGTATATGACTCATTGCTCTTGCTCTACGCAACTTCTTCCGAGAATCCGAGTATTCTACACAGGACAGCGATTGGGATCAAAAAGGATTGGTTGCAAACGGCTACTCGCTAATACTCAAAAAGCATAAACAAGTCTTTATGTAACTATTACGAAGGGAGTAACTGGTTACCTAACAGCAGTAAGCCAGTATTTATCGAAATACTGCGGATATAAAAAAGAGGTACCTAAGCACCTCTATTTTTGATTTATAAGTGAGTCTTAGCCACTTTTGCCGAGGCACTGTTTGGATACTCGGTCACGACTTGTTGGTAATATTTTTTAGCTTGCGTCGCATTGTTGTTACGCGTTGCTATATCACCAAGCTTAACCAGAGCATCTGCTCGCTTATTTGAGTCTTTGTAAGATACAACAGCGGCAAAACTTTTCACGGCTTCTTTATCTTGCTTCTTAGCAAAATAAAGCTGACCTAACCAGTAATGAGAATTAGGCGTGAAAGTAGAATCTGGGAAGTCTTTTTGAAACTTTTGGAATGCTGCGATAGCACCCGTGTAGTCTCGTTGCTTTAGAATCATGTCTACAGCATTTTGATAAGCGGTTTGCTCATCAACATCGGTACTGAACGTACCAGAGGCATCTTTAGAGCCTTCGCTCGCTGCTACTGCTACCGTTGCTGTTCCGGCTGCTTTCACCTCGCCTCTTACACGATCCAGTTCAATGAACAGTTCACGTTGGCGCTCTAGCATTTGTTTCATATCGTAACTGTTTCGTTCCAGCTCACCACGAAGTTCACTGATCTCCAGTGCCATGTCGTCGATTTGCTGTTGCATTTGAAGCTGAACGAGGTTTCGATTTTGAAGCAGGCGCTCTAAACGCTCAATATCTGATTCGTTAGATGCTGATCGAGAGGAAGATGTTGAATTAGTTGCGGTGCTATTGAGATCGGATACTGGGGCTGGTGCAGCGAACGCAATGTTCGCTGCACTTGCCAGTAACGAAAGCAAAATGACTCGCTTTGTGTTACTGAACATGAGGCAATTCCTCAATTATATAATCTACTAAAATTAGTAAACTAGTACTGCGCGACGGTTTTTAGCGTACACATCTTCAGATTGACCAAGAAGAAGTGGCTTCTCTTCACCGTAGCTTACGATAGAGATTTGGTCAGCTTGAACACCTAGAGCTTGTAGGTATTTCGCTACAGCTTGTGCACGGCGCTCGCCAAGTGCGATGTTGTACTCAGGAGTACCGCGCTCATCAGCGTGACCTTCGATAGTAACGTTCATGTCAACGTTCTTAACTAGGTAAGCTGCGTGAGCTGCTAGCATTTCTTCATAGTCGCCAGCGATAGTAGAGTTATCGAATGCGAAGTAGATTGTTTGAGTTTCACGTAGCGCTTGCTCTTTAAGCTCTTGCTCAGACAGTTGACCGTTAGCGTCAATTGGCGTTACAACAGTTGTATCTACGTTGCCTTCTGTACCTGAAGTTGTTTGGTTGCTTTCAGTACCAGATGTTGCAGATGTTGCTTCATCAGTTGAGCTACATGCCGTTACTGCCATCACTGGTAGTGCAATCATCAAGCCTTTAAGAACTTTGTTAAGTTGCATCTTTTTTTCCTTACGTTATCAAACTTAGTTTCTACAGCCGACTAAGTGCTATAGATAGTTAAATGCCACAATAGTTAACACTATCAATAGCTAATAGAATGTATCACTTTACCTAGAGGAACGGTGACCATGCCGGCGCTCTTACGCGTCCGTTGGTTGCCGGTAATCTAGCTTTAAAACGGCCATCGATAGAAACCATCGATAGTACATTTGTTTTATTGTAAATAGAGCTATAGATAACCATACCTCCATTCGGTGCAATACTTGGGGATTCATCTAACAGAGTTTTTGTTAGTACCTGAACCGCACCCGTTTCCAAATCCTGTTTCGCCAAGTTGAAACCTGAATTACTACGATTGACCATGATCATGAATCGTCCATCAGGGGTGATTTGACCACCTAGGTTTTGGCTACCTTGCCAAGTAATACGAGACGTCGAGTTATTTGACAAATTTACATTATAAATCTGAGGTTTACCACCACGATCCGAGGTAAAAATAAGAGACTTGCCATCTGGGTGCCAGAACGGTTCAGTATTATTTGAACGACCACGAGTAATCTGAGTCAGCTTACGACTAGCAAGGTCAAGTGTGTATACCTGAAGGCTGCCTGTCTTCGATAATACCAATGCCAATGTTTTACCATCCGGTGAGAATCTTGGCGCACCATTGTGACGAGGGTATGACGTCACCTTCTCACGTTCACCGGTATAAATATTCATAATGAATATTTCAGCTTGGCCATTTTGGAAACTCACATAAGCAAGCTTCTTACCGTCTGGTGACCATGCTGGTGACATCAGAGGCTGCTTAGAACGAAGCACTAAGCGCTCGTTGAAACCGTCATAGTCAGCCACACGAAGTTGGTATGGGTATTGGTCTTTATCGTTTACGACCACATAAGAAATACGGGTTAAAAACGCCCCTTTTTCACCAGTCAGCTCTTCATAAACTAAGTCAGCTATACGGTGCGCATACTCTCTCAAGCGTTTACCTGGAACCGTCGCTTTCTTGTTAAATAGAACGTGGTCTTTAGAAAGTACGAGTTGGCCTTCATCACTCAACGCGCGGCTTTGCCCTTTGGTTAACTGACCACGAACAATGTCGATCAATTGGTAATTAACCACATACTGCCCTTCGGCATTCTTAGTGATGCTACCGGTAAGCAATGAATCAACACCTAGATTCGTCCAAGCATCAAAATCCACCTCAGCTTCACTGTAGGGTGTTTGAGGCATTTTGCTTGTTGCAACAGGGCTGAATTTACCACTGCGTTGTAAGTCAGAAGCGATAACCGCTGATACATCGTGTGGTAATGGCTCTTCGCCTTCCCAGCGGAAAGGTACAATAGCGATAGGTCTTGCAGAGTTTATACCGTCTGTAATAACCAGCTCCAGCGCTGCATGTGCAAACTGGCTGCTTGTCGCTATTATGAAAACAAAACTCAGTAATAGTTTTTTTAACACAAGTTCGTCCTTTTACTCTGGTGATACAGTTAAGTTAATGTCTTTCAGTGATTTCACAATGTCTGGGTCTTTAGGCAACGGATAAGATTGCACTTGAGCCACGGCACGCTTGGTTGCTGCACACAATCGGCTATCACCATCCAGAATGCTCAAGCTTCCCAAAATCGCATTCGAACCTGTTGGAATAAGCTTAAGGTTCACTCGACAAGAGCGCCCTCTATAACTGTCTTCTAACAGTAAGTTTTGCTGAATAAGTTGAGTATAAATCGCACCATAGCGTTGTGCTTCATCACTTATAAATTGTTGTTTCGCCGAAGAGTTTTGAGTCGACTCAGTTTCAAGCCCAGCAAAGATATCGTTCAATGCTGCTTCCTGCTGTTTACGCTCTTTTTCTGCTTTTGCTGCAGCTTCTTTTGCCTTACGGGCTTTTTCTGCTGCGGCTGCCGCTTCTTTTTCTTTCGCTATGCGTTGCTTTTCGGCGCGTTCAGCAGCTTCTTTCTCTTTACGAGCTTTGTCTGCTGCTTCTTGCGCGGCTTTTTCTTTTGCCACGCGTTCTTGTTCCGCTTTTGCGATTGCCGCTTCTTTGGCCTTACGCTCGTTTTCTGCTTTCACTAACGCAGCTTCTTTCAACTTACGATCTGCTTCTGCTTTAGCGGCTTTCTTTTGCTCTTGCTGTAAACGCGCTTCTTCAGCTTGACGTTGTTTCTCTTTCTCAACTCGACGTTTTTCAGCTTCACGAGTCGCTTTTGCTTCTTTCGCTTGCTGCTCTTTCAGCTTGCGAATGTTTTCTTCTTCAGCTTTACGATTCTTTTCCAGTCGTTCACTTTCACGTCTGAGCTTGTCTAGACGTTCTTGCTCTTTCTTGCTCGCGGCTTCTCGTTGTTGACGAATCTGTTGAGCTTGCTGGCGAACCAACTGAGGGTCAATCACCACAGCTTGAACCATCTGCCCTGTCGGCTTAGGTTCTGACATCGTGAAATCCGCTCCCCAAATGAGCGCAACGAATAAAATGACGTGCAGCCCAAGAGAAATAAGAAGCGGTGTTCTGAAATTATTGGATTTTTTATTATTCGCTTTCATGAATGCTACGGAGCTATTCCCTTATATCCGTTAAAAGGCCAACCTTTGGCACACCTGCACGGCTTAATTCATCAAGTAACAAAACCACTTCAGCGTAAGGTGTTGCGGCATCACCGCCAACCGCTACTGGAGAGCTTGGCTTCAGAGACAATTCAGCTTTCACTCGGACGATAATCTCCTCCAGTGACAAGCCACGCTGTACTTCTTCGTTATTCACGCTCAAACCAAATTCACCGTCTTTGTTCACTTCGACGATAATAAAGCTCGCGTTGTCATCACCCAATAGGTCTTGTGCTGACTTAGCTGTTGAAGCCTGAGGCAATTCAACATCAACACCTTGGGTAACAAACGGTGACGTCACCATAAAAATGATCAGCAATACAAGCATAACGTCGATGTAAGGTACAACGTTAATCTCTGCTGTCATCTTGCGTTTTTTAGGTTGGTATCCAGCCATCTATTATTCCCTGCCAGCCATCGCTTGACGGTGAAGAATACTGTGGAACTCTTCAGAAAAAGTCGCGTAATTGTGCTCGAGCTTACCTACACGGCTGCTGAAACGGTTATACGCCATTACTGCTGGGATTGCAGCGAACAAGCCCATTGCTGTTGCGATAAGTGCTTCCGCAATACCAGGTGCAACCATCGCTAACGTAGCTTGTTTTACTTCACCGAGTGCGATAAATGAGTGCATGATGCCCCAAACCGTACCAAATAGGCCGATGTATGGGCTAATAGAACCGACGGTCGCTAAGAAAGGTAAGTTGGTTTCTAGCTCATCAACTTCACGCGCAACCGCAACCCGCATTGCACGACCAGTACCTTCCATAATGAAGTCTGGAGATGTCGCATTTGATTTACGTAGGCGAGCGAACTCAGTAAAGCCTGCGTAGAAAATCTCTTCTGTACCAGAAAGCTCATCTTTGCGTTTATTGCTCTCTTGATACAATTTAGCAAGATCAACACCAGACCAGAACTTATCTTCAAACACTTCAGTTTGTTTAGAAGCTTGAGATAACACTTTACTTCTTTTTATGATCATTGCCCAAGAAACAACAGACATGCCCATAAGAACTAGCATGACCATTTTAACCAGTAAACTGGCTTCTAAAATTAGGCCTAAGATTGAGATTTCAGCAGTCACTATTCGTTAGCTCCGTAAGAATAAATGTTGGCATTGCCTTGGGTTTCATTTTTTGATTGTCGATACATGCTACCTTAACCATTGCTTTACACAATGCTTTGCCATCAGGATTTACGATCTCTTGACAGAAGACCAAGCTAGCTCGCTTCAATTCGTAAATATTTGTAATGACTTGTAAAGAGTCATCAAGACGTGCGCCTCGAATAAAATCAATGTCCATATGTCGGACTACGAAACCGATATTTTGTTCTAACAATACTTGTTGAGAAACGCCAATCGAGCGCAGCATCTCAGTTCGAGCACGTTCAAAAAACTTGAGATAGTTAGAATGGTACACGACCCCACCCGCATCGGTATCTTCGTAATATACGGTTACTGGCCACGTAAACGGCTTAGATAATCCCTGCAAATTAATACCACAACCCAAAAACGATAAAGATATCACTATAACCTAACTCATTATCATTAATAGTATATGGCTGTGAATTTTTTGAGTTAAGAGACGAAAAAAAAGGCCATCTGTATAAGATGACCTCTTTTTGACTAAAAACCCAACAACGACCTAGGTTTACTTTGTAACAAACCCAATCCGCAGCCTTATTTAGATAAGGCGTAACGCCGTTAGGTAGAGCAAAATTGTGAGTGAAACGTATGGGCTAAACAGCAACTGCCACATCCAAGCTCTTGGCTTAAAGCCGATACCGTAAACCATGCTTGAGCAAACTGCCCAAATAAACATTGGCCCAATGATCGCGTTAAAGCCACCGATGCTTGTCGCATACGCTTCAGGATCCCACATCACTAAACCAACATGCATGAAGCCCAATATCAGGGATAAGGCTCTTAACAGAGTCTTATCCATTGGTTGATGCAGTTTAGCGACTTGCTCTGCGAGATTACTCACTGTCTTTGTCCATCATTTCTGAATGCTCAAGCCAAAGAGCATTGATGATGCCGAATGCACATGCTAGAAGTACACCCAAAATCCATGCGAAATACCACATAAAATTTCTCCTAAGTTATTTCACTTCTAGCTTAGTAAGCTGAAACGTCGTTATCTTCGATGTGTTTCTTATCCAAACGACCGAACATTTTGTAGTATGTCCAAGTTGTGTAGCCAAGAATCACAGGAACCATTACCGCCGCAACAGCAGTCATTAGGCCAAGAGTTAGCTCACTTGCCGTAGAATCCCACATAGTCAAACTATGGTTAGGGTTCAGGCTTGATGGCATTACGAATGGAAACATTGCAAAACCAGCAGTCAAAATAACACCAGCATTAGATAGACTCGAGAACAAGAATGCGAAGCCACCGCGTTCAAGGCGAGATGCAATCACAGCAAGTAGTGGCATTGCTACACCAAGAATCGGTGCTGCCCACATTGCAGGGTACGTTTCGAAGTTTGTCATCCACGCACCAACTTGAAGTGAGACTTCTTTGTTTAGTGGGTTTGAATCAGCAAATGTATCAATAGTGCTCGTAATTACATAGCCTTCGATAGATTGAACCCAGAAGCCACCAATAACGAATAGAGCAATAGCAATTAGGCCAGTGATCTGAGCAACGTTACGTGCACGGCTGTGCAGTTCTTCTGTTGTCTTCATTTGAAGCCATGTAGCACCTTGCATCACGAACAACATCAGAGCCAACACGCCACATAGCAATGCAAATGGGTTTAGCAGAGCGAAGAACGTACCATGGTACTTAGACATCATTAGGTCGTTCAAGTCGAATGGTACACCTTGTAGTAGGTTACCAAACGCCACACCAAAAATGATTGGCGGAACGGTACCACTGAAGCAAAGTGCATAATCCCAAGCCTTACGCCATTTTGGTTCTTCTATCTTTGAACGGTAATCAAGAGCAAGTGGACGTAGCCAAAGTGCTGCTAGAGTCACGTACATAGCAAAGTAGAAACCAGAGAAAGACGTCGCGTAAACTAATGGCCATGCAGCAAACAATGCACCACCAGCCGTAATTAACCATACTTGGTTGCCGTCCCAGTGAGGAGCAATAGTATTCAGCATAATACGACGTTCAGTGTCGCTCTTACCGATAACAGGTGATAGGGCTGCAACCCCCATATCGAAGCCATCAGTCACGGCGAAACCAACCAGTAGAACACCGATCAATACCCACCAAATAAGTCGTAAGCTTTCGTAATCAAACATAATATTCCCTCACTTATACTTCAACTGAACGGCTAACTTTGTCTTCAACAGAGCTATCGTTTTGTTCGAAGTGGTAACGGCCTGTCTTTAAGCTACTTGGACCTTTACGTGCGAATTTCAGCATTAGGTAAACTTCAGCAATCAAGAACACTGTGTAAAGTGCAAGAATTGCGAATAGAGAAGTCCAAAGCTGACCGATAGTTAGTGCTGATGCGGCAACGTTAACCGGTAGGATTTCACCAACCGCCCATGGTTGTCGACCAAACTCAGCAACGAACCAACCCGCTTCAATCGCGATCCAAGGCAATGGGATTGAGAACAGCGCCGCTTTAAGTACCCATGGTTTCTGTTCAATCTTCTGACGACACGTTTGAACAAACGCAGCACCGAATACAAACAGCATAATGAAGCCACAAGCAACCATCAGACGGAATGACCAGAATAGAGGCCAAACTGTTGGGATAGAATCATCCGCAGCCATTTGGATTTGGTCTTCTGTTGCATCAACAACGTCGTCTGTGTAGCGCTTAAGAAGTAGACCGTAACCTAGGTCACCTTTCACTTCGTCGAACGCAGCCATGTTTTCTTCAGATTTGTCGCCTGCACGTAGCTTTTCTAACAACTCATACGCGTACATACCAGTGCGGATACGATCAACGTGATCATCACGTAGGTCACGCAGGCCCGTTACTTCTTTATCAAGAGAACGTGTTGCGATGATACCCATTACGTAAGGAATTTTAATTGCGTAGTCAGTATTCATTGTTTCTTGGTTTGGAATACCAAAAACAGTAAACGCGGCTGGTGCTTCTTCAGTGTGCCACTCTGCTTCAACAGCAGCTAGTTTTACTTTTTGAACTTCACCAAGCTCGTAACCAGATTCATCTCCTAGCACGATAACTGACAAAATTGCCGCCATACCGAAAGAGGCTGCAATCGCAAAAGAGCGACGAGCAAAGGCAACGTCACGACCTTTAAGAATATAGTATGAGCTGATACCAAGGATGAACATTGCACCCGTTGTGTAACCAGACGCTACCGTATGCACGAATTTAACCTGTGCTACTGGATTTAGTACAACTTCAGCGAAGCTCACCATTTCCATACGCATCGTTTCAAAGTTAAATTCTGCACCCACTGGGTTTTGCATCCAGCCGTTTGCTACCAAGATCCAAAGCGCTGAGAAGTTAGAACCAAGAGCGACTAACCACGTTACTGCTAAGTGTTGACGCTTTGACAACCTGTCCCAACCGAAGAAGAAAAGACCAACAAAAGTAGACTCTAGGAAGAATGCAACAAGCGCTTCGATAGCTAGCGGAGCACCAAAGATGTCGCCAACGTAGTGAGAATAGTAAGACCAGTTAGTACCAAACTGGAACTCCATGGTTAAGCCTGTCGCTACACCAAGGGCAAAGTTAATACCAAACAATTTACCCCAGAACTTAGTCATGTCCTTGTAAATTTGCTTGCCAGTCATTACATAGACTGACTCCATAATGGCAAGTAGAAATGCCATACCTAAAGTCAGTGGAACAAATAAGAAGTGATACATCGCTGTAAATGCAAACTGCAATCGCGACAGATCAACAACATCAATCATGGTAACTCCTTTGTGTCGGCTGAATGACACTTGTGTGATTAATCACCGCAAAAATCCATGTTAAAACAATTTATGTAATTGTTATTACAAATTGAAATTTGTAGCAAAAACGTACCGTTATAGTTAGATTATTGTTAAGCATGAGCTAATATAGCTAGCGCTAATATTACTTGTAAAATCAGTATGTTTCAAAAGGTTTATAGGAGAAGCTTGCTTTGATTTGTATCAATATTAGTCCAGCAAATTAGAGTTATTTTTGAACAACTATGATTAAAATCACACCAATTTAGCTTCCATTAATAACAGCGCTTAATATCCGTGACAAAAGCTAGACATCGCTACAACATGCAAATCACAACTACCTATAAAGTATTAACAAAAGATATGACAAGTTATTTCATTTTTTGTTACCTAAATCAAACTCGGAATCAAAGTTTCCATTTTTGAGATCCGATACTCGGCCTTTTTATCGACTTGCTCAAAGAGTTGTTATTCAATAAAAACCAAAAAATCCCAGTGCTTATGCAACTGGGATCTTTAAAAATGAATAATCTAACGATTGGAAGGTTTGTCGATTCCGAAGTGTAAATACGCTCTGTCGGTAGCAATTCGGCCTCGCGGGGTTCGTTGCAAGTAGCCTTGTTGAATCAAGTATGGTTCCAGCACATCTTCAATGGTGTCTTTCTCTTCGCCAATGGCTGCTGCCATGTTGTCAATACCCACAGGACCACCACCAAACTTCTCCATAATCGCGAGTAGAAGCTTTCTGTCCATATAGTCAAAACCTTTGGCATCGACGTCCAACATATTGAGTGCCTTGTCCGCCACGTCTGGGCAAATATGCCCATCGCCTTTCACTTCCGCATAATCGCGCACACGGCGTAATAAACGGTTTGCTATACGCGGTGTACCTCGAGCGCGGCGAGCAACTTCTAATGCTCCTTCCGACTCCATCGAAAGTCCAAGGCAATCAGCACTGCGCTGAACGATATTTTGCAGATCTTCGACTTTGTAGTACTCAAGGCGTTGAGTAATACCAAAACGATCACGCAGTGGAGACGTCAGTGAGCCAGCACGCGTGGTAGCACCAATCAATGTGAAGGGAGGAAGATCAATCTTGATAGAACGCGCCGCAGGGCCTTCACCAATCATGATATCCAGTTGGTAGTCTTCCATTGCTGGATATAGAACCTCTTCAACCACAGGGCTTAAACGGTGGATCTCATCAATGAATAACACGTCGTTTTCTTCAAGATTAGTCAACAGAGCGGCCAAGTCGCCCGCTTTTTCTAATACCGGGCCTGAAGTCGTGCGAATGCTAACATCCATTTCGTTCGCGACAATGTTTGCCAATGTGGTTTTACCTAAACCAGGAGGGCCAAATATCAACAAATGGTCCAGAGCTTCATTTCGCATTTGTGCTGCTTGAATGAAAATTTCCATCTGGTTGCGAACGTGGTCCTGACCTTGATAGTCGGCTAACGCCTTTGGACGTATTGCACGGTCGATAACATCTTCATCTTTAAAGACCGGATTATCCGGTGCAATCAGGCGATCAGCTTCAATCATAAATTTTGCTATTCCTAACTCTGCTCTTCCTGACTTTGCGCTTCTTGAATCTGTGTAAAGGCAAAGTGAATGAGTCTATTATATAGAACAAGTATATGGGAGATTAAACCATCGACTTCAATGCTTCTCGAATCAATTGTTCGCTGGTCATGCCATCTTTAGCCACTTGAGCTACAACTTTAGAGGCTTGAGTCGGTTTATAACCCAATGCAAGTAGTGCGCTTACCGCTTCTTCTTCAGCATCGTGAACCGTTGGCAGTGAGTCCATTGGCGCTGCGTCCGTTGCAGGAGTAAATAGATCACCTGCACCCCACCCTTTCAAGCGGTCTTTCATTTCAACAACTAGACGCTCTGCTGTTTTCTTACCCACACCCGGCAGTTTCACTAGCGTAGAGATGTCTTCACGCTCAACGCTCTGAACGAATTGGCTCGCCGTCATTCCAGAGAGAATACCAAGACCAAGCTTAGGGCCAACACCGTTTGCTTTAATCACTTCACGGAACAGCGCACGCTCTTTAACCGTGTTGAAACCATAAAGTAGTTGCGCATCTTCACGAACAACAAAGTGAGTGTAGATAATTGCCTCTTCGCCAACGTTTGGTAATTCATAAAAACAGCTCATTGGCATTTGAACTTCATAACCAACACCACTCACTTCGATTAGTAATTCTGGTGGCTGTTTTTCTATTAATGTACCGCGTAGACGTCCGATCACAATTCACTCTCTTGATGGAATATAATTTGAGGGACAGAATATAAAAGAACTGGATGCTTATCCAGTTCTTTGTGTTTATTGGGATGATTTATTTAAGCTTGCTTAGCTTGAGAAACCGAATGATTCTGGCTTCAGAAACGCCATAGCCTAGGTTATCGGTAACGCCCTTTTCTTGCACCTGTTGCTTTACCCGCAAGCGCTATCAAAGTTTTATTGGTGTTAGCGTGAGTGATCGCTACACCTAAAGCATCAGCAGCATCAGCCTGTGGCTTGGCTGGTAACTTAAGCATGCTCATCACCATATTCTGAACCATAGACTTGTCAGCACCACCGTTACCCGTCACCGCTTGTTTAATCAAACGAGCCGCATATTCATGTACAGGCAAGTCTGCATTCACCGCAGCCACTATCGCACTACCACGCGCTTGACCAAGTTTAAGTGCTGAATCAGCATTCTTCGCCATGAACACTTGTTCGATCGCGAATACGTCAGGCTGGAACTGGGTGATGATTTCGCTCACACCGGCATAGATCTGCTTTAAGCGACCCGGCAATTCTTTTTCTGACGTGCGAATACAACCGCTACCTAAGTAATATAGATGGCGACCATTTTGACGAATCACGCCATAGCCGGTAATGCGAGAGCCAGGGTCAATCCCTAAGATAATAGACATAACTTCAAATACTGATTATTTATACATGCTTTATGAGCTTAGTATATCGGACGCAAAAAAAAATGCCCGTCAAATTAACGGGCATTTCGTTGTTCTGCGAAAGAAAAAGTTCTATCAAAAACTAAGTTTTGTTGAAAGCTAAAGTGCTATCTAAGACTTAAGCTCTATCGAAAACTCACTGCTTGATTAGAAAGCTGAGCTTAATCGTTTGATTAGTCTTCTTTCTTAGCCAAGTTAACAGCGATTGCTAGCTCTTCCAGTGATGCTGGGTTTGCTAGGCTTGGCGCGTCTGTTAATAGACATGCTGCTGCTGTTGTTTTCGGGAATGCGATAACGTCACGGATGTTCTCTGTACCACAAAGAAGCATTGCTAAACGGTCAAGGCCGAATGCTAGACCAGCATGTGGTGGCGTACCGTACTTAAGAGCTTCAAGCAGAAAGCCGAACTTCTCTTGTTGCTCTTGTGCTTCGATACCTAGGATACCGAATACAGCCGTTTGCATTTCTGCGTTGTGGATACGTACCGAACCGCCGCCCACTTCGTAGCCGTTGATTACCATATCGTATGCATCAGAATTAGCTGCTGCTGGGTTCGCTTTTAGCTCTTCCGCGTTCACACCAAGTGGTGATGTGAATGGGTGGTGCATTGCGTGCAGGTTGCCTTCGCCATCTTCTTCGAACATTGGGAAATCGATAACCCAAAGAGGAGCCCACGCTTTCTTGTCAGTTAGCTCTAGATCATCGCCTAGTTTAATACGAAGTGCGCCCATTGCTTCTGCAACAATGTTTGCTTTGTCTGCGCCGAATAGAATGATGTCGCCAGACTCAGCTTCTGTACGCTCAAGAATGCCGTTGATCACATCTTCGTTTAGGAACTTAGCAACTGGAGATTGGATACCTTCCATGCCTGCAGCACGATCGTTAACCTTCATCCAAGCTAAGCCTTTCGCGCCGTAGATGTTTACGTGTTCAGCGTAACCGTCGATTTGCTTACGAGTTAGCTTAGCACCGCCCGGAACACGGATAACCGCTACGCGACCTTTTTCGTCGTTAGCTGGGCCAGAGAATACTTTGAACTCAACGTCTTTAACCAAGTCAGCAACGTCAACTAGCTCTAGTGGGTTACGTAGATCTGGCTTATCAGAACCGAAACGACGAATCGCTTCAGAGAAAGGCATTACTGGGAATTGGCCTAGTTCAACATCTAGAAGTTCTTTCCACATATCGTGAACAAGCTTCTCAGTCACGTTACGTACTTCTTGAGAAGTCATGAACGATGTTTCGATATCGATCTGAGTAAATTCAGGCTGACGGTCAGCACGTAAATCTTCATCACGGAAACATTTAACGATTTGGTAGTAACGATCAAAACCAGACATCATCAGCAGTTGCTTGAATAGCTGAGGAGATTGAGGAAGTGCGTAGAAGCTACCTTTGTGAACACGGCTTGGTACTAGGTAGTCACGAGCACCTTCTGGAGTCGCTTTCGTTAGTACTGGCGTTTCGATGTCTAGGAATAGGTTCTCATCGAGGAAACGACGAACGAAGCTAGAAGCACGTGCACGAAGCTTGATACGGTCGCTCATTTCTGGGCGACGAAGATCGATGTAACGGTACTTAAGACGTTGCTCTTCAGAGTTAGTTTGGTTGAAGTCTAGTGGAAGCGCTTCTGAACGGTTGATGATCTCTAGGCCTGTCGCGTAAAGCTCTACTTCACCAGTAGCCATGTCTTTATTTACTTGGCTGTCAGGACGAACACGTACTTCACCAGTAAATTTGATACAGAATTCATTACGCAGTTGGTTAGCGATCGGGAAGATATCTTTCATATCTGGATCGACAACAACCTGAACGATGCCTTCACGATCACGCATATCAATAAAGATAAGACCGCCTAAATCACGGCGACGGTTTACCCAGCCGCACAATTCTACAGTTTGTCCCGCCAGGGACTTGTTCAGGTTACCACAGTAATGGGTACGCATAATGAATTTCCCAATCTCTTAATTATTTACTAATTTCCAAGCTGTCAGTGGTCATTCCACACAACAGAGCAAAGGAACATTTATACGCGGAAACTCGCCTAAAATCGACCTTCCACATTCGAATTTATTGTGTTTTATCTGGCTTTGCTGCTTTTTAGCCCACCAAGTGCGCAAAGATTCACCAAAACCAGGAAAATTGCGATAATTATATCTCGAAAGTACCTTAATCAGCAAAACTCTCGTACAGTAGATTTTAGGGCGTGATGGATAACGGTGTAATAGATGAATGATCGTGAAATAACAGCAGAAACTTTACCTTTAAGACTTGGATTAACCATGTGGTCTCACTCTGAATGGCAAAGTCAGTTCTATGGCAGAGGCACCAAGCCAGCCGAACGCCTAGAAAAGTACACGCAAGTTTTTCATACCGTTGAGGGCAACACGACCTTTTACGCTACGCCAAGTATGTCGACAGTTCATAATTGGAAAGCCGCCAGTCACGATGATTTCAGGTTCACCTTTAAGTTGCCCAAATTTATTACCCACCAGCAACAACTCAGACACTGCCAAGCAGAGCTCAAAGAGTTCTTGATGACTATGTCGCCACTCCACGATCGCATTGGTCAATGGACAATTCAACTGCCACACAGTTTTGAGCCCAGCATGCTGCCTGCCCTACAAAAGTTTTGTACGTTATTTCCAAAAGACATGCAGCTTGGCGTTGAAGTTCGACACTTGGGTTTCTTTGATAAGGGTGATGCAGAGAAGCGCTTCAATCAGTGGCTAGTTGAGGAAGGCATCAATCGCATCATTATGGACAGTCGCCCTGTGTTCTCAGCGCCACCAACCACGGAAGCGGTGATCGATGCGCATCAGAAAAAGCCGCGTGTTCCCGTTCATGCGATTGCGACGGCCAATAACCCGATGATTCGATTTATTGGCCACCCAGACCAAGAACCTAATATTGAGTTTTTTAATCCTTGGTTTGCCAAAATTCCAAACTGGCTTAATGAGGGCAAACAACCCTATTTAATGATCCACACCCCAGACAATAATCACGCACCTGAGCTTTCGATAGCTATTTATAAGCGCTTACAAAAGCAAGTGTCTGAAAATACGTCATTGTTATTACCCGATCTCGCTCAGTTTCCGGCACAGAAAGGCAATCATCAAATCTCGATGTTTTAATCCCTCACCCTTATATACAGCCAAACACTAGGAGTAATCTCAGTTTTCGTGACAGCAGTGTTTTTTTTACGTAAAATACGTCCCCTTTTATTTGGTACGAAATCTGTGCCAATTACGCTGACTGTCGAGAGAGAATGCCATGAGCAACACAGACAATATCTTTTCCGCTCCTATTGATAAAATTGGAGACTTCACCTTTGATGCAAGGGTTGCTGAAGTATTTCCGGATATGATTCAACGCTCGGTGCCCGGCTACAGCAATATCATCTCTGCGATCGGCATGTTAGCTGAGCGCTTTGTAAAGCCACATTCAAATATATATGACCTAGGTTGCTCTCTTGGCGCGGCTACGCTTTCAATGCGCAGACACATTCAACAAGAAGGTTGCACGATTTTCGCTGTTGATAATTCAGAAGCGATGGTTGAGCGCTGTAAATTGCACGTTAATGCTTACCGCAGCGATACACCTGTCGAAGTGATTGAAGCGGATATTCGTGAAATCGAAATTAAAGACGCCTCTGTTGTGGTGCTGAACTTCACGCTGCAATTTCTGTCTCCGGACGACCGATACGCATTACTTGAGAAAATTCATGCGGGCCTGCGTCCTGGTGGGATCTTAATCCTGTCAGAAAAATACGTATTCGAAGACGAAAGTTCAAATGAATTGCTTATCGACCTGCACCACGACTTTAAACGTGCTAACGGATACAGCGAGCTGGAAGTCAGCCAGAAACGCAGCGCTATCGAAAATGTGATGCGTCCAGATTCAATTCCAGTTCATAAGCAGCGTTTTGAAAAGATTGGCTTCTCAAGTAGCGAAGTGTGGTTCCAATGCTTCAACTTCGGTTCGATGTTCGCGATTAAATAGCGCTGAACCACAATTGGCTAAAATCTGAAGCTCTCATACTTTAGCCCTTAATTTCCCTGTGTTATGGCTATAAGGCTGTACACATTATGAATTCCACAACGGTTAATATTATTCATGTTTAATTTTGCTAACTTTTATCAACTCATTGCCCAAGACACTCGCCTACAGCCGTGGCTCAATATTCTTCCTCAACAGCTGACGGATTGGCAAAATGCAGAGCACGGTGACTTTGACCGTTGGTTACGTGCACTGAACAAGATCCCGCAAGGCGTGCCTGATCAAGTTGATTTAAAGAACTCTGTAACTATCGGCAGCAGCACACCATTTCAAACGGGTGAGCTTAAAAAGCTAGAGAGCTTATTAAAGACGTTCCACCCTTGGCGTAAAGGTCCTTATACCGTTCATGACATTCATATCGATACAGAATGGCGCAGCGACTGGAAATGGGACCGTGTACTTCCGCATATCTCACCACTTAAAAACCGCTCTGTACTCGATGTAGGTTGCGGTAATGGCTACCACATGTGGCGTATGCTTGGCGAAGGTGCTCGCTTAACGGTGGGTATCGATCCCTCTCACCTATTTTTGGTTCAGTTTGAAGCGATTCGTAAGTTGATGGGCGATGATCAACGCGCTCACCTGTTGCCTCTAGGTATTGAGCAGCTGCCAAAGCTAGAAGCCTATGACACGGTATTCAGCATGGGTGTGCTTTACCACCGCCGTTCACCGCTTGATCATTTGATCCAATTAAAAGACCAATTGGTATCTGGTGGCGAATTGGTGCTTGAAACGTTAGTGATTGAAGGTGACGAAAACGCTGTTCTTGTTCCTGTTGACCGCTACGCGCAAATGAGAAATGTCTACTTTTTCCCATCAGCTCGCGCTCTAAAACGTTGGCTTGAACAGGTTGGCTTTGAAGGCGTACGTATTGTTGACGAAAATGTCACAACGATTGGTGAACAACGCACAACAGAATGGATGACGCACAACTCTCTACCTGATTACTTAGACCCGAACGATCCAAGTAAAACAGTAGAAGGTCACCCTGCACCACGACGTGCGATTCTAGTGGCGACAAAGCCATAAACTTAATAGCAATAAGAATACGAACTCGACAGCAACAAAACTTTAAATTTCAGGCCACAAAATCAACATTTCTTGTGGCAAAGAAATCATAATTTTCTGCGCTGAGAGCTCTACTTAAAAGAGCGTAAATTGAACAAAAGTTGACTTATGTTTAATAAGTGAGCTATTTCAAATAGCAATAATTGGCGCAGCGCTCACATTGCGATTCAATATGACCAGACTCTTACAATAGGATGCTTCACGCATCCTTTTTTGTGGGCTAAACTCTTAAATAGTCTGAACTATTCTCTAATTTTCAAAGGTTTTTTTATGTTTAAGCGATTATCGCCAATTGTGGCGGTTGGTTTGCTCTCTGGCTGTACCCTGACAAACGGTGCGGCCTACCACCAAGAAACTCTCGACGCTATTTCCCGCTCAGAGACAAACATCGCAAATAAGGTTCAAAATCTTGAACTGCAACTAAGCAATCAAAGTGATTACATTGAAAGCTTAGAAGATGAAATCACTACCCTATCTAATCAATTAGATGTTCATCTAACAAACATGGAACACCGCGTTATTGAAGAGTTAACGGAAGAGGAACCGGTTGCGGTTGCTGCGGCACCTATTGCCCCAACATTGCAGCCAACCATTCTTGGAGGAATCGAAAAAGTATCTATTGACTCTATCAAGCAGAGCTTTGATGCTCGTGTTGATACTGGCGCAACGACTTCTTCTTTGAACGCTGTCGACGTCAAAGAATTCGAACGTGATGGTAAGAATTGGGTTAAGTTCCATCTAGACGATAAAGCACAAGCCGTAGAAGACCAGAAATGGATTGAAGCACCTGTTGTACGTTATGTAAAAATCCGTCAATCAACCAATGATCAAGCAGAACGTCGAGCTGTGATCGAATTATGGGTGAAAGTTGGAAAAATCCATGAAAAAGCGCAATTTACATTGGCGGATCGCTCTCAAATGAGTCACCCTGTATTACTGGGGCGCGAATTTATCAAAGACATAGCGCTAGTAGATGTAAGTAAAAAGTACGTACAAACGGAAGTTAAATAACAATAGTAGGGTAAGCTATGACGTCTAGAATTCCATTTTATATCTCTATTTTCCTGCTCATCGTAGCAGGTATAACGTTGAGTATGTTCAGACATACCACCTACGGCGTACCTTGGACTCCAGGGGAAACCAGGCAAGTTTGGGATGTTGAAGCTCGCATCGAGTTCAACGCAGTAGGTAAAGAAGCAAAAGTTTCACTAGCCGCTCCTCATACTCAGTCTAACTATACGCTTATCGGCGAATCGGCTTCATCACCAGGTTACGGTATTTCTTATTTGAATACTGAATCAGGTCGCCGTGCAGAGTGGTCTATTCGCTATGCAGATGGACCGCAAACCATCTACTACAAAACACAATTCTTAGTCGACAACCAAGCAAAAGTGAACGATACCCCACCAGAGGGGGAAGTTACACAGCCAAGTTTCGACGGTCCAGAGGAAGCGGCATCTCTTGCATTGATCGATAGAGCGACTAAACGTTCAGCTGACAATCTAACGTTCACTCGTGAGCTAATCAAAACGCTTAACGATCCTGACAGCCAAAACTCAGCGCTGATTCTGAACAACATGACGAAAGTAGAGGCGACACACAAGCTACTTTCAGCAGCAAAAATACACAACAAAGTGGTTGGTGTTATCGAACTGGAAGATGGACGCCGTCGTCAATCCATCCAGAACATGATTCAAATTTGGGATAATGACCAATGGATTTTATTCTCTCCTGAATCAAGCCAACAACAAGTGCAACAAAACCTACTCATCTGGGATGAGTCGAACGTATCTCTATTGGACGTTGTAGGTGGCCAGAACAGTAAAGTTCACTTCTCTATGATTGCTCAAGAGGTTTCGCCAACTGAAGCAACCAACAGCAAAGTATCAGCTGATCAGCTATTGAACTTATCAATCCACAGCCTACCGTTAGAAGAACAAGCGATGTTTAAAACCATCATGCTGATCCCTATCGGTGCCCTAATTGTTGTGTTCTTACGCGTCATCATCGGTTTGAAAACGTCTGGTACGTTCATGCCGGTACTGATTGCGGTAGCGTTTGTTCAAACTCAACTTGTAACCGGTATTGTCGGCTTCCTATTAATTGTCGGTACAGGTCTTGTCATACGCAGTTACTTGTCCAAACTCAACCTCTTATTGGTTGCAAGGATATCCGCCGTAATCATTACGGTGATCATGATTATCTCCGTGTTTACTGTGGTCGCGTTTAAAGTAGGGTTAACTGAAGGGCTATCCATTACGTTCTTCCCAATGATCATCCTATCTTGGACTATCGAACGTATGTCTATCCTATGGGAAGAAGAAGGTGCGAAAGAAGTCGTACTGCAAGGCGGCGGCTCTCTATTTACTGCGGTTCTTGTTTACCTAGGTATGACTAACCCATTCATTCAACACTTAACGTTTAACTTTATTGGTTTACAGCTTGTTATTCTAGCGACCATCTTGCTACTAGGTAACTATACAGGCTACCGTCTAACAGAGCTTCGTCGCTTTAAACCGCTAGCGGAGGACTAAGTTATGTTTGATCAATTTACTTCACCGTTTAAGTTGAAAGACAAAGGCATAATGGGGATGAACAAGCGTAACCATAGTTATATTGGTCGCTACAATGATCGTTCCAAGTATCCACTGGTTGATGACAAGCTTAAGACTAAGATCATTGCTGAACAAGCAGGTGCAACCGTACCAAAGTTGATTGGCGTGATTGGTCATCAAGCTGAAGTAAAAACAATCCACAAGATGGTTAAAGAGTGGCCAGGTTTTGTAATCAAGCCAGCTCAAGGTAGTGGCGGTAAAGGCATTCTTGTTGTTACCTCTCATAAGGACGGCGTTTATACCAAACCATCCGGTTCAACCATTAATGAAGAAGATGTAGAGCGCCACATCAGTAACGCGCTAGCTGGCCTTTTCTCACTCGGTGGTAAGAATGATGTCGCTGTAGTTGAAAACCTGATTAAGTTCGATGAGTGTTTTGACGGCTTCAGTTACGAGGGTGTGCCAGATGTTCGAATCATTGTATTCAAGGGCTACCCTGTAATGGCAATGATGCGTCTATCCACTTCCGCATCTGATGGTAAGGCGAACTTGCACCAAGGTGCTGTGGGTGTCGGTATTTGTATCGCAACCGGCAAGGCCGTTCGTGCGGTTCAGTTTGACCATCCAGTGACACACCACCCAGATACGGGTAAAGAGTTGGCGCTACTTCAGGTGCCGCATTGGGAGAAACTGCTGACCCTTGCATCAAGTGCTTGGGAAATGACGGGGTTAGGCTACATGGGGACGGACATGGTTTTAGACCAAGAAGAAGGCCCAATGGTACTGGAGCTCAATGCTCGTCCTGGATTGGCAATACAAATTGCAAACGGTGCTGGTTTATTACCTCGCTTGCATCATATTGAAAACCTAGGCACACCCGCTGAATATCCTAAACCTGCAGAGCGTGTTGCCTACGCTGCTAAGCAGTTTGGTGTTCACGGAAACGAAATAGTTCCGAGCTAAGCTCATCTAATAAAAAGCCAAACGACTGAGCAAGTAATTTATACTGAATCTAGCTCAATAAAAAACCGCATAGCTCTGAGAGTTACGCGGTTTTTTAATACCTGTAATTTAACTTAACGAACCGAGCGAAGCCTCTGCTACTTCACTCTCAGGCTCACGAATGGGATCAATTCGCACAGCCGCCACCTTAAACTCAGGGATCTTCGCGTGTGGATCCGTCGCTGTCGTCGTTAAACGGTTAACCGGTGATTCGACAAAATGGAATGGAATAAATACCACGCCCTTTTGCATTCGCTTAGTTACAAAAGCCGCGATTTCTATTTCCCCACGACGCGTTGATACCTTGAGCATCTGACCATTCGAAATGCCTAACGCTTCAGCATCATGAATACTCACCATGGCACGTGGCCCCGCTAAGTTATCCAGGCCTTTGGTTTTACGCGTCATAGTACCTGTATGGAATTGCTCTAGGATACGCCCTGTCGTTAGAACTAACGGATACTCTTCATCCGGTAACTCCGCAGCGTATCTAAACGGAATCGCCTCCATTTGACCACGCCCACGGGTAAATTGGGTCTGGTGCATGATACGAGTGCCATCAGGGTTATTCTTATTACTCGGCCATTGCACGCCATTGACCGTAATATTCTCCCAACGTAAACCACCATACTGTGGTGTTACACGTGCTATCTCATTGGTGATATCGGCAACGGTTTTATAGTCCCAACCACCGCCCATTGCATTGGCCAGCATTTGGATAATCACCCAATCTTCTTTCGCATTACCGGGTGGATTAACCGCAGCATTAATACGCTGAACACGACGCTCTGTATTGGTGAAGTGGCCAGATTTTTCAGCAAACGAGCAAGATGGTAAAACAACATCAGCATACTGCGCCGTTTCGGTTAAGAAAATGTCTTGGACCACAAGGAAATCTAAAGCTTCAAGCCCTTCAATTACATGCGCTTGATTTGGGTCACTGAGCACAGGGTTTTCACCCATTACGTACAAACCGCGGACATTCCGATGGCAGGCGCCATCAATAATTTCAGTAAGCGTTAAGCCCGTTTCAGCAGGAAGTTCGGAAACACCCCACTCCATCGCAAACTTCTGGCGCACCATCGGGTTATAAACCTTTTGATAACCCGGCAAGTTGTTTGGCAAAGCCCCCATATCACAAGCACCTTGCACGTTAGATTGTCCGCGTAAAGGGTTAATACCACCACCTTCAATACCAATGTTGCCACACAAAAGTTGCAGGTTAGCGATTGAGCGTACATTGTCGTGGCCTGTGGTGTGTTGTGTAATCCCCATCGAGTAATACACCGCTGTGCGCTCTGCAGTACCAATCAAACGTGCCATTGCGAAGATGTCTTCCGCTTTAACGCCAGTCACCAATTCCACTTTATCGAGAGAGTAGCTTGGTGACATGACCTCTTGGAGCAAGGTATCAAAGCCATCCACACGATCTTCGATATAATCTTGGTCATACCAACCGTGTTTGATGATCTGCTGCATCACACCATTAATCAGCATCACATCAGTACCCGGGCGATGCGCTAAGTAGAGTTCCGCATGGTCCGAAATATCGATTCGTTTTGGATCAGCGACGATCAATCGCGCTCCACCATGTCTCACCGCTTGCTTGATATGTGAGCCTATAATTGGGTGTGCTGAAGTCGTGTCTGAACCTATAATAAAAATCACATCTGAGTGCTTGATACTTGGAATATCATTGGTCATTGCACCGCTGCCCAGCGAAGCCTCTAAACCTGTAACAGTCGAAGCATGACAAAGACGAGCACAGTGGTCGACGTTGTTAGTTCCAAGTTCTCGACGTATGAATTTTTGGAATGCATAGTTATCTTCGTTAGTCGTTTTAGCTGACGAGAAGCCCGCCAAGGCATTGCTACCAAAACCTTGTTTAATCGCGGTAAACTTATCTGCAATGAGCGCAATCGCTTCATCCCAACTAGCAGGTTGTAACCAACCATCTTTGCGTATTAGCGGCGTAGTTAAGCGTGCATCACTACCAACAAAATCAAAACCAAATCGGCCTTTAACACACAACATGCCTTCATTAACCGGAGAGTTTGCGCCTTCGATGTAGCGAATCTTATTTTGCTTTTCATCAACGTGCATGGTTAGCTTACAACCCACACCACAGTAGGTGCAGATAGTATCGACTTTCTTAAGAGTATCGGTGTCACCTTGCTTTCTATCACGCGCATCCACCATCGCACCGGTAGGACAAGCCTGAATACAAGAGCCACATTGAACACAGTTAGAATCACCCATTAGTGTCTTGTCTGCTCCAAAATTAGGGCGACACTCAGGCCTTGATGCTGGCTTGCCATTTGACTGATTCATGAAGCTTAGAACACCATGAACATTCTGTTCGCGACAAGCTTGGATACACTGACCACAACTGATGCAGCGGTTGGCGTCAAAGATGATGAATTCAGAACTGTCATCGACAGCGAACTTCTGCCGTGTCGAACCAACTTTGGATTCCTCTGCACGAATCACCTGCCAGTTCTCATTCGAAGCCACATCGATTTTGTACTCTGGATGTGTTTGCGTGGCCTTGTATTCAGTCGAATAATCTCTCAGATCACAATCTGTATTTACTTGGCAGCCACATTCTAGGCATCTCGCTGCTTCCGCTATTGCATCTGCATTATCAAAGCCTGTTTCGACTTCATCGAAGCTTTGCTCGCGTTGTTCTGGGGTGAGCTCTGGCATGGTTTTACGCGCCATGCGCTGTATAGATTTGTATTGCTCAGGATCGACTGCTTTTAGCTGCTTGTGCTTTCTTGAGTTGAACGGTTTAGCGGGAATATTTTCCATATCACCGTTGAAGAATCGGTCAATCGCTTGCGCAGCAATACGCCCATCTCCTATCGCTTCTACTGCCGTCGCAGGACCACGTCGAAAGTCACCAATACTAAATATATTACCAGTGCCCGTATACATCGTCTGCGGATCAGCGTCCGCGGTATTCCAACGTGTCAGTGGAATATCAATCTCTTCGTTATCCATAAAGCTTAGATCAGGCTTTTGCGATACTGCAGCAATAACGGTATCAAATGCTTCAGCAAAGAATTCGCCGGTTGGTTTAGGGCTACGACGACCTGAAGCATCAGCAGGACCTAAAGCCATACGCTCCAATCTTATCTCTGTTACATGGCCATTTTCATCGGCTATGTTTTCTGCCGGGTTAGTCAAAAAGTGGAACTTCACACCTTCATGTTCAGCTTCTTCTATTTCGTAATCTTCTGCTGGCATTTCATCTCGAGTGCGACGGTAAATCAGCGTGGTATCAGCGCCATCACGTACCGCTGTTCGAGCACAGTCAATTGCAGTGTTACCGCCACCGATCACTGCTACCTTTTTTCCTGTGACATACTGCTGATCGGTCACGTAATCTTTAAGGTAATCGACACCCAAATAGCAACCGCCGAGCTCGCTACCCAGATAGTTCATTTCAACCGCTTGCGATGCACCAACCGCTAAACAAACGGCATCGAAACCGTTGCTTAAATCAGACAGTGTAAAATCGACGCCCAGTTTTTTGTCACACTCAACCACCATTCCATTACGACACATGAGTTCGATTTCTTTATCTAAAATCGACTTAGGTAAACGATATTCAGGGATACCATAACGCAGCCAACCACCTGCTTTGGGCATCGATTCATAGACACTGACGTCATAGCCTTCGTTAGATAGATAATAACCTGCAGTAAGACCGCCAGGGCCACTGCCGACAATTGCGATGCTCTTACCCTTATTTGGTTTCTTAGCTGGCATATAGCTCTCTTGAGCCGCTAAGTCAGCATCGGCAGCGTGTCGCTTGAGTTGGCGAATCGCGATCGATTCATCGACCAAATTACGACGACATTCAGTTTCACAAAAAGCAGGACACACACGACCAATTGAAAGTGGCATTGGTAATGTCTTTTTAATCACTTCAATCGCTTTAATGTGATCATTTTGAGCAATATGGTGCAGGTAAGATTGGATATCGACCCCAGCAGGACAAGCCGTTTGGCATGGCGCCTCACAGTCAGCGTAATGATCTGTCATTATACGATTTAGTGCTTCTTGTCGATGAACAGTCAGTTGCTTTGACTGAGTCGTAATCTCCAACCCATTAGACACTTCAAGCTCACAAGAGCGAGTCACACCAACGCCATCTACCTCAACAACACACAAATCACACGGTACTTTATCCGCTGTTTTGTTCAAACCACATAAAGATGGAATCTCCAAACCACATGTTTTTGCCGCTTCAAGAACGGTTTGTCCTTGTTCGACGATTCGAAATTTCCCATCAATGACGATTTGAATCATAACTATGCCCTGCCTTTACCTTTCGCAAATTTGCGAGTTATCAACAATTGAAAAATAAGTAATACAATATTATTAATATTATTAAATCTATGTCATTACCATACATTATTTGTGGTTTTGTGCGTGTGACCTCAAACAAGTTCCATTGATAATACCCACAAGGTATGAGCGGTCTTATCCGTGCATGAGAAAGACTGAAACAACAGTTGCATGAATATAGGAAAACGTATGAATGATAGAGGGCTGGATAACTTGTAAGGAGTAAGATTTGAGGTACAAAAAAGCCCCTATTGATTAGGGGCTTTGAATAAATATCATCGAGGCGCTATCGAGCTTATAGCTTAGCTATCAAGGTAATAACTCGGCTATCAAGGTTATTGCTCAGCTTCTTCGAGAAGCTCTTGCACCGTAGATGCCGGTTTGTTTTGGGCAAAGCCTCTTAGTCCAACAACGTGTACATGTTCGTGGTCTTTGAAGACCTTCCGAACCAGTTTGTAGGTTGTGCCTTTCTCTGGGCTAATGTTCTCTGGCGCAGCAATCAGAAGTTGCATACCTAAACGGTCACACAGTTCAAACAGCGTAGAGATCGACTTAGAATCCAGACGTGCGGCTTCATCAAGGAACAACAAACGACATGGAACGATGTCTTTACTACGAAGTCGACGAGACTCTTCTTCCCAGCTCTGAATAACCATCAATAGGATTGATTGACCAGTGCCGATCGCTTCACCTGTAGACAATGCACCAGATTCTGCTTGTAACCAACCATCTGAACCACGGTTAACTTCAACACTCAGCTCTAGGTAGTTACGGTAATCGAGTAACTCTTCACCCAGAACTTGCGGAGAACGTTGACCCGTGTCGATATGTGGGTTCACACGTTGGAACAACTTCGCCATCGCTTCTGAGAAAGTAAAGCGCGTTGATTCGAACAAGTCTTTATGTTGTTCTTGTTGAGTCGCTAACCCTGATAGCAAGATCTCGTGGCTTTCACGGATCTTAACGTTCAGACGTACGCCCTTAACCTGACCAAAGTAAATGTTAGACAGACCTTGGTTCAGCATTCGAATACGGTTCTGCTCGCGCTGAATCGTTTTCTTGATGATACTAGCTACTGACTCAGAGCTAATCGCCAGGCGGTTTTCACGCTGCGTCAGTTCTTCTGTTAGTCGAGCTAGCTCTACTTCCATCTCTTCGATTGCTTCGACCGGATCATCCGTATGAATGATGTCTTGGCGAATACGCTCACGGAGGTGCTGGTAAACCGCAATGTAGAACAGAACCTTACGCTCTGGATGTGCGTTGTCTTCAGATAAACGCAGTGAATCACGTAAATCGTCATTGTCAGCGACAGCCAGACGTAGCGCACCCAGTGATTTATCCGACATAGAGCGAAGCTCGCCCGCCGTTAGGTATGCCAGTTCACGCTTGTGTAGGCGACGTTCAACATCATTTTCACGAGCTAAGCGAAGTACTGAACACCAGCCAGCTTTGGCTGCAACTACAAAGGCACGAAGCTCTGTGTACTCTTTCTGTACTTTCTTAAGACGCTTAGCCAGTGCTTTCATCTCAAGCTCTGTTGACGTAATCGTACGCTCGTATTCGCTCTTACGGCTGCGAGACGTGTGCAAACGTTCTTGAAGCTCGTCACGACGACGTACAGCACGCTCTTCAGCGCCTTCATCAGCGTTTACGCCAAACTCTTGTAGCTCTTGTTTGAACTCTTGAACCGTTTCTTGTTTCGCTTGATGTGAGCTCTTCAGTGCCGCCAATACTTGGTTGTATTGGTTCATCTGTTCGCGAGCTTGCTTCAAGCCATCGCGGCCTTTAGTTCTTGCTTGTTCAGCTTGAACCAATTTCGCTTTTAATTGCTCGCTCAGTTCACTGCTTTTATTAAGCAAATCAACAGAGTCCGCGTAAGCAAAGTAGTGACGACGCTCAATCAAATCAGACAGCGCGAACACTTTACCTTTTAGCGTTTGTAGCGCGTTGTCTGCTTGACGATATTCGGCTTCCAAAGCTTCGAACTGCTCCGGGTCAACGTCTAGTGCAGATACGATTTGCTCTAGAGAAGTAAGCGCTTTACCGTGAGTATTCAAGTAAGACTTGGCTTCACTTAAACGCTCTAGTTGCGCTTCCAATTCAGCTAAGCGATCAGCCAATGTTTCGTCTTCTAAAATACGAACCATTGGCGCTAATTTATCTAATGCACCAAGTGCCTGCTTGCTTTGTAGAAGCTGACTGCGTTGCTGCTGCTCTTTAGAGTTAAGCTCAGCCAGAGAACGAACAATTTGATTACGCTTATCACGAATCGCAGCTAGTGTTTGTTCTGGGTCTGCGTTAAACGCAACGTGCAGATGCT
This sequence comes from Vibrio sp. OPT24, assembly GCF_015163545.1. Classification (NCBI taxonomy): domain Bacteria; kingdom Pseudomonadati; phylum Pseudomonadota; class Gammaproteobacteria; order Vibrionales; family Vibrionaceae; genus Vibrio; species Vibrio sp. OPT24. The sequence goes on along the minus strand of NZ_JADDYI010000048.1, from coordinate 324,076 downwards.
TCGCAACAAAGCTATTAAATGCTTGGTATAGTCGATTCAATTTTTGAGAGTCAAACGCGGCTTTGGCGTGGTTTTCAACGACCACATTACGCTCTTCACGCAATTTTTCTAGGCGTTGTTCACGAGCCGCACGGCCAAATAGCGGGATCTCAGGGAAGCGAGAGTAACGCATTTGGCGATCGTTCAGTTGAACACACACCGCACCTTCAAGCTCATCGGCATTGAATGAACTATCATCAAACGCGTCTACATCGCCTTCTAGGATATAAAGGTCTTCTGGACAGTCATCAAGATCGACCAGTTTCTCTTTAATGCCATCCAAATCAGAGACCACAATCGCATGACGAGCTGGACCGTACATCGCACTGAAGTAGGGTGCATCGCCAATGGTGATATCATCGTAGATCTCAGAAAGCAGCACACCACCAAGGGTATCTGCTAGGCCCTTCAAGCGAGGATCGTTTGAACCACCTGGAGATGCTAAACGCTCAATTTCTTGCTCAAGTTCAGCGCGGCGAGTGGCTAGCTGATCTTTTGCTACTGCTTGAGACTTTTCGTCTTCAAGCACTTGCTGCATTTGAGTCATCACTGCTTGGCTGTCTTCTAGCTCAGCTTCTGTTTGGTCTCTTAGCGCTTCAAGTGCATCGTTAGCTGTAATCCACGCCGGAGCAATTGATTCAAGCTTCTGAATCTCTTGGTCGTAGTTTAGTTGTACACGACGTTGCTCACTCTTCGCTTCACGCAGTTCTTCTTGAGCGTACTCTAGAGACTCGATCTGCATGGTATGACGTTCGCGTTCTTCATCGAAAACCGCTTCGTCAGTCAGCGAAACGTTATGTTGTTTTTGATATTCGATCGCAAGCTCTTTTGCTTGACGCTGCTGTGCTACATCACGAGCTATATCGCGGTGCTGAGCACGCCACTGTTGTTCATTTTCAACAACGTGTTTGGCATTGCGGCCTTTTTCTAGGGCTTGTTTAGCACTGTGAGACGCATCTTTACGCTCAACATCGCCAACAATGCTCTTAACAAGAGACAGCGCTTTGTCGAACTGTGCAGAGGCAGCAGAAGACATGTCGAGCTTATGTTTCGTCGCCAGTAGAGTTTGAGTACTTGATTCTTCCTGTGCTTTTAGCTCTGAAACCAAGGTTGATGCGCTTTCTGCAGTGATAGATTCATCACCAAGCAGCTGCTTAGTTTTCTCTAATGCTTGAACCGCTTGCTGGTATTGAAGTGCACGAGTCTGCTGAACATCCAACGCTTGTTGGTAATCAGCAAGCTGAGTTTTCAGGCTATCCACTTCTTCTTCAGTAATGGTTGCCTGCTCTTCAGCAAGAAGTACTCGCTCTTGAGCTTCTTCAACCACCATCATCTGCTCTTCTAGACGCTCATTAAGCTCTTCTAGATCTTCGCTATAACGAGCAATTTTCTCTTGCTGGCGAAGTGCAGTTTGAACCAACTGAAGATGATCCGAAGCCGCTTGGTAATCTTGCTCTAGTGCCGATTCTTGGTCGACAAGTAACTCTAGTTCTTCTTGAACGCGGTTCAACAAGTTGTTTTGATCAAGCAAGGTTTCACGAGAACCAAACAGTTCACCACGGAACTTCATGGTTTGATCAAGCTTGTTGCGACGATCGTTGGCATGGCGCATGTAATCTGCTGCCACGTAATTGGTCGATTCCGTGATCAAGTGCTTGAACAAGTCACGATCCGACTGAGTTGTCTTGATCGCTTCTAGCGTCATGCGGTTCTCGCGCAGTGCCGATTCCATATCTTGGAATGCTTTCTTCACACCACCATTTTGCGGTAGAAGGTAATCACGCAGAGAACGTGTAATCGCACTTGAGATACCACCGTAAAGTGATGCTTCAATTAGACGGTAGAACTTAGAACGGTCGCTGCTGTTACGCAGTTTCTTCGGTACTACACCGTACTCAAACATCTGTGAGTGATAATCAACAATAGAAGAGAATGCTTTAAAGTGAGCGCCTTCGTATTGTGCAACTGCTGCTTTCACATCGTTCAATTGACATACACGAGCGTGGCTGTCTGAAACGTTCTGAATCAGTACATCCGTTGGTTTCACATGGCTAGGAAGGCCTTGGATAACGAACGGCTTGATGTCTACTTTCTTGTCACGACCCGCAACTTGCTGCAGTTTTACTGCAAACAACAGGCGTTGATTACGAGAGTTCACAACATCTAGCGCCGCATAACATGCGCCAGGTTGAAGCTTACCGTAAAGGCCTTTATCACGAGATGACTGCGAACTGCCCGCTTCCGTTGTATTACGGAAATGCAGAAGGCTTTGGTCTGGGATCAGTGCTGTGATGAATGCCGCCATTGTGGTCGACTTACCTGCACCGTTACCGCCAGAAAGCGTTGTAACCAATCCATCAATATCAAAAGTACGTGCGAAGAAACCGTTCCAGTTGACCATGGTTAATGATTGATACTTACCTCTTTCAATCATGCTTCACCTTCTACTTTTGTTTGTTCGCCATCATTTGACTCAAGGTCAAAGCCGGCTTGATCGTTAAAAATGTCTTGTTGACCGTTTTCGTCTACGTCTGAATCTACTTCTGATACAGTTTCCGCTTGTTCTTCATTTAGCAAGCTGCCTTGGTTTGGCTCTTGGGTATGAACTACAGCTTCACCATCACGGATAAGACGTAATTGCGCTTCTTTCATGTCATCGCCAACACGAACGTCAGCACCAAAGCGGAATACCGCTTCGCTGATACGGAATTTTCCCGTTTCGCCAATCGCAATCAGCATGCCGATACGACGTAAGCGACGTAGAGAAGTACGCACTTTTTCAAACAGCTTTTCTTTGTCTAGGTCAGAACCAGACGCACGGTTTGTTGCTAGCTTCATGAGTTTTTTCTCATCCGCTAACGACATCAACTCATCAAACAGCTCTTGGTTGGTGAAGATACCTTCATGAGCAAGGCGTTCTGGGCTTAGGTATAAGAAACACAACACTTTACCAACCAACATGTCTAGCTCAGACAATACACTACGACCAATCAGAGACGTAGAACGCGGACGCAGGTAAAAGAAGCCTTCTGGCGCTTTCACAAGCTCGGTGTTGTAGCGTTGGTAGAAATGCTGAAGCTCAACTTCAAAGTCAGACAGCAACGCGTGGTTATCTAGGTCTTCGGTTGAAACATGCTTGCCTGAACGCAGCATGCTGTCTAGCGCAGGGAACAATGGGTTCGCTATCGCTTTTACCAGTTTCTCTGGCATGTAATCATCAGTACTTGTTAATGACATTTGCTTGTACCTTTGCACCGAAATCGTTGATTGCCTGCCAATCTGGCTGAATAGCCTGATAGTCAGACTCTGAGTAACCTAAGCGCACGGCTTGGTCGACAACAATTCTGGCTAAATCAAAATGGTGTGTGCGAGGGTGTGCTGCGAGGTAATCGCGTAACACAAGGCCAAGGTCAATTGGCGCGCCTTGCTGTTTGTGAGCTTTTAACATCTCTGCAATTCGTTCTGAAAGCAGATCATTCACTTGCTCAAATTCTTCGTACTCTACGTCGATCGGCGCTTGTCCCATCACTTCGTCATCACGAAGCACAAGCGCTTCATCACGAAGATCAGTCAGCTTATCGGCATCGGCGTAGGTCAATAACCAAGGCGCATCGAAGTAGTCGGTAACCGACTGACGCAAGCGTTGGCTAAAGGCTCGGTTTTTATCCATATCAATCGCGGTACGGATAAACTTGTGAACGTGGCGGTCGTAGCCGATCCATAAGTCGATCGCTTGTTGGCCCCAACTTGTGATTCGGTCGAGCTTCATCTGCAAGCCAAACAGAGTTTCGCCAACGAACTCGAGTTCATCATCACCGTAAACAATTTCTTGAATATCGAGGATCTGTGTTTGCAGTTCATCACCCGCCGCTTGCAAGGTGTCTTGCAATTCTTTTAGCGTGGACGAGGTTTCTGATAGCAAGGTTTCACAGTTGTTAATCGCCTCTCGCCAATCTTTGTTTAAAAGGTCGGCAATTTGCTGCTTAACGGTTTGCTGCTGCTCATCCATAACACGTTGGTTAAGATCGATCTGATCGAAAATCTCACCAACAGAATACTTGAGCACACCGTAAACGTTCTTTCTCCAATGTCCTGGAGTTCCACCTTTTTGCGCTGCTTCAATAGCTTTTGCCATCTCATCTGCAACCATCGAAAGTTGAATCGACAGTTTTAACTTAGAGAATTGACGGTGACGTAAGTAATAATCTGAAATTCCGATCGCAAGTGGAGAAAGACGATAAATACTTGCACCGTCGGTGATCTCACTAGTAAACCGGCTAATCAACTTCTGTTTAACCAACTCATTGATGGCGTTGTTGGCACGAAACGCAGACGCTTCGCCAGTATCTTCAAACAGTCGAGTGACGATAGTAAATGCATCGTGCAATTCACCCTCGCCCAACTCTTCATCGAACCTTTCATTGCTTAGTACTGCGATAGCAATCAAAAATGCTAAGCGCTCTGGTGGCAAGTTTAATGAAAAATCATGCTGCTTGACCCAGCCCACCAACTCATCAATTGGCTGCTCTTCGGCAGTTTGAGTCATTTCACTCATTGTGGTTCCTGTTACTGTTCTTCGTCATATCGAACGTGTTAGATATGACGCCTATTTCTTTATGACGCGGGCTTGTTACGATTGCATAGCGCATGTTGTGGCTTCTTTTACCACATTCACCGCTGTTATTGCGCAGGTTTTTGAGCCCAAACGTGAATATAACGGCCTAGCGACAGATATGGCTCTTGGCGACATAGCTGTTTTTCTAGTTCCAATACATCTTCAAATTGGTAATCGCCCATGTATTCCATATTACCTATGTAGTCACTGAAAGAACGAATGCCTGATTTACCACAGATGTCTAGACCAGCGTCTTCTATCCATTGATAAACCTCTTCAGGCTTTAAGCCTTTCTGTGGTTGCAGCTTAAACCGTTTTCGATGTGGCATCCCATTCAATACATGAGGAATGTTGCCACAAATCACATTTTTCAGGACTAATCCGTGGTGGTTGTAAAACATTATCGAAGCAACACCACCCGGCTTTACTTGTTCAAGTAATAAATCAAGCGCCTCTCTCGGATTCGCTAACCACTCCATCACAGCATGAAACATCACAACATCGACTTTCCCATCGAGATGTTCTGCCACATTCTGAATGGGAGAGTGGATAAAACGATACCGCTCTAGCAAACCTGCTTCGCTGATACTTTCTTCTGCTAGTTTCAGCATTTCAGAAGAGAGGTCACACAGAGAAACATTATGCCCAAGCGACGCAATTTTTTGCGACATTTGTGCAAGCCCACCGCCAGCATCGAGTATATGCAACGGAGATATGGAACCATCAAATTTGCTCAAAGCTTGTTCTAAATCTTCCCATACGATGATCTGACGGATCTCTCCTTTGTCAGAGCCGTAAATATTTTTTGCAAATTTGTGGGCAATATCGTCGAAATTACGGTCTTCAGTCACGGCTACTTGAGTTATTATGTCCTATCGTGCCTGCTATTCTGTCACAGGAATTTCAGGAATAAAGAGGCGATGTCTCTTTTTACTACCAAGTGATGTTTTTTCGGACTATTCGGATATGTTTGAGCTGAAAAAAGTAGTGTCTTCATTATTGATGCCACTGCCAGCAATGTTAATTCTCGCTTTTCTGGGTTTAGCCCTAGTGATGTTTACTACCAAAAGGAAGACTGGTTGCCTAATTACCCTTTCAGCCCTCTGTGGTATTTTCCTCATCGCTTTCCAGCCAGTTTCTAGTCAACTTTTAATGCCAATGGAAAGGCAACACACCGCTTTTTTACCCGTCGATGACACCATCGATTACGTTATGGTTCTCGGCAGTGGTCACGTCGTAGACGACCAAATCCCACCTACATCTGAGCTTAGTCGCACAGGATTGATGCGTTTAAGTGAAGGCATTCGTATTTTACGCCTTTATCCTGGTGCCAAACTCATTTTGTCTGGCTATGGTGCGGGGACTGAAGTGAGTAATGCAAGAATGATGGCTAAAGTGGCTTTAGCGCTTGGGGTTTCAAAACCTGACATCATTTTGCTTGAAACAGCAAAAGACACGTGGGAAGAAGCCCGCCAAGCCGCCGCGTTTGTTAAAAATAAAAAGATGGTATTAGTTACATCGGCTAGCCATATGACTCGCGCCTTGAATGAATTCCATGCTGCGGGTATGAAACCATTAGCGGCACCAACCAACTACCTTGCACAAGAAGGCATTGTAGAGCCTTGGGATAAGTACATGCCTAAAGCGCTATACCTTGAGCAGACCGAACGTTATTGGCACGAAACCATGGGGTTAGTTTGGCAAAGCCTCCGCGATTGGCTAGACACGAGTAATGATAATGTTGAAGAGCCTATCGTTGTCCCTGAGCCTTCTATTTTAGAAGAAGATAATGGCGTCGTTTCTGCGGCCTAGTCTCAAATAGATATCTATTAATTTTCGGATGGTTAGCAATAACCAATAGTATGGCAAGAAATAAAAAGCCGAAACATCAATGATGTCTCGGCTTTTTTACGCTAGTTGTCTTTTTTTACTGATTAAAACGCGCGAAGGGTTTAGTCACCAGCGAACATGTAACCTTCACCGTGAACCGTCACAAAAATCTGTGGGTTCTTGGGATCAAACTCCATTTTTGCGCGCATACGACGAATTAACACATCGATAGTGCGATCATTAGGCGCATCTACTCGGTGGCTAATCATGTTCAAAATACGTTCGCGACTTAATACTTGGTTAGGGTAAGAAGAGAGTGCGACTAGCAACTCATACTCAGCCTTAGTCAGTTTAACCGGCTCACCATTTTTGCTTAGCGCTCGGCGAGGAATATCAAACGTCCACTCACCAAAACGAACAACAGACTCATCTTCTGCTTGTTCCACCACTCCCGTCGCTGTTCTACGAGCAGCAGCAATACGCCAAAGTAAGTTTTTAACTCGAACCAATAATTCGCGAAGTTCGAAGGGTTTAGTAACATAATCGTCTGCGCCCATTTCAAGGCCTACGATTTTGTCGATGCTATCCGTGCGTCCAGTAACTAAAATAATTCCAATGTCTGATTGACTGCGTAATTCGCGAGTTAGCATCAATCCATCTTCGCCTGGTAAGTTGATGTCCAGCATAATGAGATCAACGTTGTTTTCTTCCAACACGTTTCTCATCTGAGCGCCGCTCTCAGCTTCACTCACTGTATAACCTTCGTTCTGGAAATATCCAACCAGTTTACTGCGGGTTACCACATCATCTTCTACGACCAATACGTGATAGCTCATCTACACCACTTTTCTTATTTAATAGTTTCAATGACTATTCTATTCATAACTAGTAACAATTCTAGTGGTACTGAAGATAAAAGCCAGAAACATGGATTTTTTTTGATACAAGACAATCTTAAACCTTGCTATTTATCGTCCATCGCAATTCAATATAGGCATTACTACGAACGAGTCACTTTGCGCTTAGCAAATAACCTTGTTATTCAGCCTTGGTGTGCTTGTACCCAAATGACTTAACGGCGCTGAGTATATAAACATCACAAGACTAAATCAGGATCTATGAAATGAAAGATACGAAAGCATTCAACGAGCAAAGAGCAGAAATTTACTGGTGGTTATCAAGCTTATTCGCCAAAGAGCTCACTCAAGAAGAACTCGATCACTACCACTCTGTTGAAATTCGTTCTTTCCTTTCTGGTTTAGGTTCGAATGAAGCTCTAAAGCCTTCGATTGATAAGCTTGTAGACGCATTGAACCGTCTACAAACACGTGAAGATGCCCAACTGGAACTGTCTGCTGACTTCTGCGACCTTTTCTTGAAGACAGACAAACATGGTGCTTTACCTTACGCTTCAATGTACATCGGCGAAACAGGTCTATTAAACGATAAGCCAGCTAAAGACATGGAAGACATCATGGCTAAGCACAACTTAATCGTGAACCAAGACTTAAAAGAACCTGCAGATCACATTGCTATCGAACTCGACTTCCTTGGCAATCTAATCATCCGTTCAAATGAAACTGAGCTTGAAGAAGAATTAGAGAAATCGTTCGTCATTCAACAGCAGTTTATCGATCAGCAACTACTTACTTGGTTGCCAAAGTTTAATGTGAAATGTCATGACGTTGACCAGTTTGGTTTCTACGCTTCGGTCTCGTCTTTGCTACTCGCATTTTGCAATTTAGACACTCAATATTTAGCTGGTGAATAAGTTCGCCCAACGACTAGGTAAATAAATTCAGTAGAATGTGACAATTCACCCGGATTTCTGGGTGAATTATATTGCGAGTAATTTCTAGTCAGTCTAAAATTGTGACCGCAAACGATAAAATATGAAACATTCACGAAATGCTAAGCTTATTTAAGTTCAAAGCATTTCGGTGTTAAGACAAGCCGCTCAATAGCGGTTTTTTGTTTTTTAGCACTTTAGTACCCAAAGAGCCCTACAAATTTAAGCTCTTAGTTAAGTAGCTTAACGGCTACTTTATTCCGTACTTTGGGAAAGTAGCTTCTAATAGGATAAAACCATGGCCACTATAAAAGATGTCGCTCGCTTAGCAGGCGTATCAACAACAACCGTTTCTCACGTAATCAACAAAACACGTTTTGTCGCAGAAGCGACTCAAGAAAAAGTAAACAAAGCCGTAGACGAACTAAACTATGCACCGAGTGCTGTTGCTCGTAGTTTGAAATGTAATACAACACGCACTATCGGCATGCTAGTAACTCAGTCAACCAACCTATTCTTCTCTGAGGTTATCGATGGCGTAGAGAGCTACTGCTACCGTCAAGGCTACACTTTGATTTTGTGTAACACAGGCGGTATTTATGAGAAGCAACGTGATTACATTCGAATGCTTGCAGAGAAGCGTGTAGATGGCATCTTGGTTATGTGTTCAGACCTAACTGAAGAACTAAGAGAAATGTTAGACCGTCACGCTGACATTCCTAAAGTAGTGATGGACTGGGGTCCTGAGAGCTCTCAAGCCGACAAGATCATTGATAACTCTGAAGAAGGTGGCTACCTAGCGACCAAGTACCTTATTGAACGCGGTCACTCTAAGATTGCTTGTTTAAGTGGCCACTTAGATAAAGCAGCCTGTGTTGAACGTATCGCAGGATACAAACGTGCATTTGACGAAGCTAATATTGCCACTGACGAACGCTTGATCATTGAAGGTAACTTTGAATGTGATACTGCTGTTATAGCAGCAGATAAGATTGTTGAGATGAAAGATCGCCCAACGGCAGTGTTCTGTTTCAACGACACCATGGCACTAGGTTTGATGAGTCGATTACAAGAAAAAGGAATTCGCATTCCTGAAGATATATCAGTTATTGGTTACGATAACATCGAACTCGCTGAATATTTCTCCCCACCATTGACCACGGTTCACCAACCGAAGCGTCGTGTTGGTAAAAATGCATTCGAAATTTTGTTAGAACGCATCAAAGATAAAGATCATGAAAAACGCGTTTTCGAAATGCACCCTGAAATTGTTGAGCGAAGTACAGTTAAAACGTTAAATTAATTGATAAATTCAGTTTATTCTAATCAAGCGCACCTTTAGGTGCGCTTTTTTTATCAACAACATTAATGAACCTGGTATCATAACAGCAAGATCATTAATTGAAGCAATATCACATTTTGAAATAACAAGTGTGAGCTTCATTCAACAAAAACTTTATTCTATTTAATCAGTCACGCACAGGGCAAACCACTCGAAAGAGTGAGACGCAAAGCTTCCGGCCTAAACCACTCGTTGGTATGGTAGCGGGGTTACCGATGGCAAAATGCAGTGGTTACTAATAATTTAGTAATTTACGGCTTATTGACAATTTAGTTGCAACATTTTGCTAATCTCTCGGACCTGCTTATTTGGTGGCGTAGTTCAAATACACCGAGATAAATAACATGGATAAACCGATACTAAAGGACTCAATGAAGTTATTTGAGTCCCTAGGAAAAATAAAATCACGTTCAATGTTTGGTGGCTTCGGTCTTTTTGCCGATGACACGATGTTTGCTCTGGTTGTAAATGACCAGTTGCATATACGAGCGGACAAATGCACAACAAAGCAATTTGAACAACAAGGGTTTCAACCTTACGTTTACAAAAAACGTGGCTTCCCTGTTGTTACTAAATATTTCGCTTTGCCTGAAGGCCTGTGGCAGGATCAAGAAAAAATCTTGCAGCTTGCGACTACGTCTTTGGGTTTTGCTAAAGATGAAAAAGCTGAACAGTCTTCTGCTAAACCAACTCGATTAAAAGACCTTCCTAACCTTCGACTTGCTACCGAGCGCATGTTGAAAAAGGCTGGGATAGATTCCGTAGAACGTTTATATGAATCTGGCTCTGTAAACGCGTTTAACGCCATCAAGGAATCTCACGCGTCCTCTGTCAGTATCGAGTTACTTTGGGCGCTAGAAGGTGCGATTAATGGTACACATTGGTCTGTTATACCGCAGCAGCGTCGCGAAGAGCTTATCAGTCGCGTAAATTAACATTGTCAGTTAAAACTACACATAACTAAGCCGCATTTATGCGGCTTTTTTTTATATCTGTTGAAAGTTAATCTAAGCTTTACCTGTCTATCTATACTATCGGTATGCATTGAAAATTTAGAGGAAGTATCAATGAGTAAGAAAATGATATTGGGTATTGTGTTGGTCATAACGATTGTCTTACTAGGCGTCAACTTTGGCCAATACCTCACACTTGAGAATGCCAAGGCTCAGCAAGCCGTTTTGAATGAATACATTGACAGTAATTTTATCGCCGCGGCTGCTATTTATTTCGCAGCTTACGTCATGATTACCGCTTTCTCGATTCCAGGAGCTGCTGTTGTGACCCTATTGGGTGCTGCGCTCTTTGGTTTTTGGAATAGTTTGTTATTGGTGTCATTCGCCAGTGCAATCGGTGCAACTATCGCCTTTTTGAGTAGCCGCTATTTGTTACGTGACTGGATTCAAACCAAATTCGGCGACAAATTGGCGACCATGAATAAAGGTGTCGAAAAAGACGGGGCATTTTACTTATTTTCTCTACGCCTGATCCCTGTATTCCCATTTTTCCTTATCAACCTGTTGATGGGTCTAACGCCGATGTCGGTAAGTCGTTACTACATTACGAGTCAAATTGGGATGTTGCCAGGTACAGCTGTTTTCTTAAATGCTGGTACTCAACTCGCAGAAATAGATTCACTTTCGGGTATCGTGTCTCCTTCAGTGCTGCTGTCATTTGCATTACTAGGTATATTCCCAATTATTGCTAAATGGTTGATGGGTAAGTTTCGCTCAACACCTGTAGCTGAATAATGGATATAGATTAGATAACACACATAGCCAAATAAGGTTCTATTTCAATGAAAATCTTTAGCGCATCGAACCCTGCTGAAGCTCACATCATATGTGGATTGCTAGAAAGTGAGAATATTGCGTGTGAGGTCCGTGGTGAGGGTTTGTTTGGTTTGAAAGGGGAAATCCCTTTTACAGAAGATACTGACCCGTATGTTTGGCTGTATGAACCAGAACAAGCCAATAAGGCACGTGTTATTGTCAATGAATACCAAAAACAGCAAGATTCTATAATCTATGAAGAGTGGCGTTGCAGACAGTGTCATGAAGTCAATGAAGCCCAATTTGGCTCTTGTTGGCAGTGCGGTGCTGCTTCTCCTGAATAGCAGGTTTTGAAAGGTAAAGTGGCTCCAACGGCCTTATATAACAACTCGGTCAGATACCTCCTCCAAACAAAAACGGGAAGCTAAAATTAGCTTCCCGTTTTTGTTTCAATTCTATTCGAGCGTCTGTTCTGATAAAGAATCGAGATAATCACTGAATTTGCTTTTGAATAAACGCAATCGAACGTTGATTAAACTCTTCAGGATTTTCCACATTACATACGTGTCCACAATTCGGAATTTCTACTAGCTCGCTCGACTCATGTGCTTCCACCATTTCTTTTACAGGCTTAATAAACATGTAATCACGTTCGCCCATCAAATAAAGAGTCGGTATTGGTAATTCCCTATCTTTAAAATACTTCATCAAAGGGTTTACATCTGCCGTTAAGATAAACCAGCGCTTAAACTCTTTTTGGCACAGTTTTTTAGCTTCACGGATAAAAAGGTGACGAGACTCTTTTTGGCTTTTCTGCGGCATTACTACATACGCAAAAAGACTGTATAACCACATGTAAGGAATAATGTGTTTACTTAAGTTACCTAATTTGATTAAAACTTGAGAGCGAGTGTTTAGCTTAGTAACAGCGCCGCCTAATACCATTGAACGCACACGCCCTGCTGCTAACTCAGCGACGTTACGTACTATGATAGTACCTAAAGACATGCCAACAAAATGGGCAGAACGAATTTTTAGGTGATCTAAAACTTTGAGAATATCGAGCGTTACCGATTTGAAGGTGTAACGATTCGAAATCAGCCCTTTAAGTATATTGTCTGATTTACCGTGCCCTCTCAGATCGATGAGAAGTAAGTTGAAATGCTGTTTATACGCTTTGATCTGTTTGAACCAGATAGAGGAACTTCCTCCTGCGCCATGCACAAACACAACCCACTCGTCGCTCGTAGGGTGAGTAAATGTTTTATGGAATAATAAACTCTCAGACATACCTATCGCTTTAATTATTAAAATGGAGCTGTGCCTCATCACAAGGCAATGACTAAGGATATCACGCAATTAAGAACTTTAAGTGATAATAGTGTCAAACCTACCATTAGTCATGTGAATACCTACTCCCTCTTTTCTACCTGACTGACATGAGTTTGCAAGCTCTGTCTTCTCAAACGTGATGTAGACAGACCAACAAATAAAAAGGCACTCTGTGAAAAGAGCGCCTTCCGTTGTTTAGTGCTAATGGTGTACATCAGCTACATCAAGAGATTAAATTAACGTTAAAATGCAGTATGGTACATTGCTAGATACTCTTTAGCAGCGTCTTCCCAACTAAAATCTTGCTGCATAGCATAAAGCTGAACCCGTTTAATTTCAGACGGCGTTTGCGCATAAAGTAACAACGATCGATGTAACACTGCCAATAGTGCTTGTGGGGTTGGCTCTTCAAAAGCAAACCCAGTCGCGACCTCAGAATCCTCATCGTAATCATTCACGCTGTCTTTTAAACCTCCCACAGAACGAACAATCGGCAAAGTACCGTAAGCCATGCTGTAGATTTGGTTTAAACCACACGGTTCAAATTCCGAAGGCATCAAAAAGAAATCAGAACCCGCTTCAACCAAGTGTGCCAATTCGTTATTGTACGCTTCGACAAAAGAGAACTTGTCTGAATGAAGTGCTGATAACTCTTTAAGTTGACTCGCCAAAACCGGATCACCAGTACCGACAATCACAATCTGAAGGTCGTTTTTCAAGAACTGTTCGATGATCGGCAGTAAGTAATGGACACCTTTTTGATTCGTCAAACGGCAAACCATGCCATAAACAGCGCAATCATTCAGGGGCAGGCCAACATCTTGTTGCAGTTTTTGCTTACAAGCTGATTTGCCACGAACCATGCTGTGTTTCGTCGCTTTATACTTACGAGGCAGGAACACATCTGTTTCCGGATTCCAAGCACCGTAATCACAGCCGTTAAGAATACCAAACAAGTCTGCCGAACGATGTTGAAACTCAGCCGACATACCGTGGCTTCCTAATTCCGTTTTCAGCTCTTCTGCATAAGTTGGGCTTACCGCGTTGACTTTATCTGCACACAACACGCCTGCTTTTAGCATAGTAACGTGAGTATCACTCACCGCTGCTTCTGGTACATTGTAGCTGTGCATTTCAGGTAGACACTGCAGCTCATCATATGAGAACACCCCTTTGAAAACCGCATTGTGAATTGAAATGACACTGCGTGTATTTTCAAAGAAATCGTGTTGTTGGTAACGAGACTTGAGCAAGAAAGGAACAAAACCAGTATGCCAATCATTCGCATGAACGATATCAGGCTGGAAACCAAGCTTTGGTAACATATCTAAACAAGCGGCACTAAAGAAGGAGAAACGTTCTCCATTATCAGCATAAGCTTGATTGTTCTCGGCATACATTTCAGGGCGGTCGAAATATTTAGCACATTCAATACCAAACACTTGAACGCCTTCAACGCTCAACTTCTTAACCTGATAAGCGGTATGAGGCCAATGATCGAGTTCAGTGGCTAAAATAACTTCTGCGGAGTCAATATTAGGTATATTTCGATAAGCGGGGATGGTCACTCGAACATCCTGTTCGAGTGTTTGTAACGCTTTAGGCAGTGCCTTAGCTACATCAGCCAAGCCACCACTTTTAATCAAGCCTTCAACTTCAGACGCTACAAAAAGTACCGAGAGAGTCTTAGTAACCAACTCGTGCTCCTTTAGAAATCACTACTACACCATCGTCAGAGACGTGGTAATGCTTTTTATCTTCTTTCAAGTTTACACCAATCTGTGTACCCGGTGCGATGTCTGCATCTTTATCGATGATAACGCGACGCAGGATACAACCCTCACCCACTTTTACATCACCGAGTAAGATACTCTCGCTAATATCACATGCTGATGCGATATTGCTGCGAAAGCCCAATACACTCTTTTCAATACGCGAACCACGTACATAACTACCGCTACACACAAGGCTATCAATGATCTGAATTCGACCATTTGCCGAATCAGTAAACGTAGCTGGTGGTAGTGGCGGGTAATAAGTGTGTAAAGGCCATTTGCGGTTGTATAGCGAGAATGGCGCATCTTTCTTAAGAAGATCCATGTGCGCTTGCCAGTACGCGTCAATCGTACCTACATCGCGCCAGTAAACTTCTTCTTTCTCACCGGTAATACGGTTGGTGCTGAAATCATAAACAAACACGTCACCACGTGGGAACATGTTGGGAATAATGTCTTTGCCGAAGTCGTGTGTCGACCCTTCTCTATCAGCATCTTCCGTTAGTTCAGCAAAAAGCTCTTTCGCTTCGAACACGTAGTTGCCCATTGAAACAAGCGCTGATTCAGGATCTCCCGGGATCGACTTGGGATTTGCAGGTTTCTCTTCAAAACCAATCATACGACCTTCAGCATCAACTTCAATAACACCAAACTCAGAAGCTTCGGAAAGTGGCATACGTAACGCTGAAACCGTTAAAGCCGCGTTCTTTTCTTTGTGGAAATCAAGCATCTGTTTGATATCCATTTTGTAGATATGATCAGAACCGAAAATACAGACTTGATCAGGTTCTTCCAATTCCATAAAACCCATGTTTTGGTAGATTGCATCTGCTGTGCCTTCATACCAACGCTTTCCTTTGCGCATTTGTGCCGGAATAGGGTCAATAAATCGGTCTGTTATACCACTGATATTCCAACCTTTTTTCATATGATGGAACAGTGATTGTGACTTAAATTGTGTTAAAACATAGATCTTCATCAGATCAGCATTAACAAAGTTGTTCAAAGCGAAATCAATTAAGCGGTAGCTACCACCGAAAGGAACCGAGGGTTTGCTGCGAGACTCAGTTAAAGGTCTCAAGCGAGAACCTTCACCACCAGCAAGAATCATTCCCAATACACCAGCCATTTTATTCTCCATATATTTATAGCTTGTCGATGTCAGTGCTCGTAGAGGTATCTTCCTCAGGGGGATGAGCACTAACATTCATTTCGGAACTTAACGAATATCCATTCACATACAGTGACAGTATCCTAAGCCAAACGTTGTTATGTGTGCACTATTCTTTGCACTTGGTTTGATATACGTTATCGACTTTTGTGCCGATTTCAATTTTTAATACGCCATTCTGCGTCATGGCAACCGATTGCTTTCTTAAGACTTAAAGCAGCTCACATAACACCATCCGAACGAAACATTACATTAACACCCGTCACACATCAGGTATACAACTAAACACTGTTCTTTCAGTTACAATATTTTAGTTAAGTTACAGTCTAGTTAAGCTTCCATAATAAGATGTAATTAATTGCTCTCATTTATTTTCCATCGTGAATTTAATAAATTATTTCAATTGAAATAGAAAATCAATTAGTTGCATACTTAGTCATGTTTTGGACAAAAAAAAGCAGCCCAATGGCTGCTTCTCAATCAATGTGTTCTGTTACTTCTCTTTCGGCTTTTTACGTTTATCTGTAACTTCCCACTTTCCGTCGATATACAAAGCAGTCCAACCAGAAGGTTTTCCGTCTACTTCGGTACGAACGTAGTTCTCTTTTGTCTTACGACTAAAACGAATCACTGTCGGCTTACCATCAGGGTCAGCAACCGGCGCTGACGTTAGGTACTGGAACTTAGGTGAGATACGATCTTTAAAACGAACCAACTCTTCCACCAATGGTGCACGCGTTTCACGTGATTTAGGGAAGTTGCTCGCAGCCATAAATAGGCCAGAGGCACCATCACGAAGAACAAAGTACGCGTCTGAATTTTCACACGGAAGTTCAGGGAAATGTACAGGGTCTTCTTTCGGTGGCGCTACTTCGCCATTTTTCAGGATCTTACGAGTGTTCTTACAGTCTTCACTCGTACAGTCCATGTATTTACCAAAACGACCGTTCTTTAGAACCATGTCAGAACCACATTTGTCACACTCAACAAGTGGACCATCGTAGCCTTTCACTTTAAATTCGCCGTGCTCAACCACATAACCTTCACAGTTCGGGTTATTACCACATACGTGCATCTTACGCTTATCATCGATTAGATAAGCATCCATTGCCGTTTCACAAATAGGACAGCGCTTTTTAGCTCGAAGAGCTGCGGTTTCAACGTCTTCTTCAAGCACGTTGATAATGCCTTCTTCATCACCAAGGTTGATTGTTGTCTTACAACGCTCTTTTGGTGGGAGTGCGTAACCAGAACAACCTAGGAATACGCCTGTCGAGGCAGTTCGAATACCCATTTTACGGCCACAAGTCGGACACTCAATATCGGTTTCCACGATATGGTTTGGCTTCATGCCACCCGCGTCTTCGTCTAAATCTGCTTTTTCCAAATCGCCAGTAAAGTCTTCAAAGAAGTTATCTAACACGCCTTTCCAGCTTGCTTCACCTTCAGCGATTTGATCCAACTTCTGCTCCATACGAGCAGTGAAGTCATAGTTCATTAGGTCATTGAAGCTGCCATCTAGTCGGTCAGTAACAATTTCGCCCATCTTCTCAGCGTAGAAACGACGCTGTTCAACTTTTACATAACCACGGTCTTGAATCGTCGAGATGATTGATGCGTATGTTGAAGGACGACCAATACCACGCTTCTCAAGCTCTTTAACTAGTGCCGCTTCAGTGAAACGAGCTGGTGGCTTAGTGAAGTGCTGTTTCGGGTCTAACGCAATGAGATCAAGCTTATCGCCAATCTGAACTGCAGGAAGAATTGTATCTTCGTTCTTACCCATTGGACGCTGAACACGAGTCCAACCATCAAATTTAAGAATACGACCTTTCGCTTTTAACGTGTACTCGTCAGCTTTAACACTTACCGTCGTTGAATCGTATTGAGCGGGAGTCATTTGACACGCAACGAATTGATTCCAAATCAATGAATACAGCTTGTGTGCGTCTGCATCTACGCCGTTTAGGTCTTCCGACTTAACATCTACACTTGAAGGACGAATCGCTTCGTGGGCCTCTTGAGCGCCCTCTTTGCTACCGTATACCAGTGCTTTAGGCGGAAGATATTGCGCGCCGTACTCAGAACCAATGTATTCACGAGCGGCTTCTACAGCTTCTGAACTCAAGTTCGTTGAGTCAGTACGCATATAAGTGATGTAACCCGCTTCATACAGGCGCTGAGCCAGCATCATGGTTTTCTTCACGCCATAACCAAGACGCGTGCTCGCCGCTTGTTGCAGCGTAGACGTGATGTAAGGTGCAGACGGCTTACTCTTAGTTGGGCGGTCTTCACGTTTACAGACTTCGTATTGCGCTTTTTCTAAAACGCTAACTGCAGCTTGTGTTTGCGCTTCATTATCAGGTTTAAACGCAACGCCGTCTTTCTGAGCGACTTGCAGTCTGAAATCTGTTTTCTCTGCTGTTTTGGTATCAGCATGCACATCCCAAAACTCTTCAGGGATAAAAGCGTTGATCTCGCGCTCGCGCTCAACCAGTAGTTTTACAGCGACTGATTGAACACGGCCAGCGGATAGGCCTCGTGCTACTTTTTTCCAAAGCAAAGGTGACACCATAAAGCCAACAACACGGTCCATAAAACGTCGTGCTTGTTGTGCGTTTACACCGTCAATGTTTAGCTCACCCGGAGTTTCGAAGGCTTGTTGAATAGCATTCTTAGTGATTTCGTTAAAAACCACTCGCTTGTATCGCGTTTCATCGCCGCCGATGATCTCACGAAGGTGCCATGCGATAGCTTCTCCTTCGCGGTCCAAATCGGTTGCGAGATAAACATGGTCTGCGTTTTCAGCCAGTTTTTGCAATTCAGCAACAACTTTTTCTTTACCCGGTAGAATTTGATAATTCGCTTCCCACTCTTTATATGGGTTGATACCCATCTTTTTGATAAGAGCTTTGCGATCTTTTTCTTTCTTGATACGAGCTTTATCTTCTGGGCTCATACCCTTGGTTGAAACTGCAGCAGCCTTTTGACCAGTACTTTGACCCGCCGTTGGTAAATCACGTACGTGACCTACACTCGACTTAACGACAAAGTCTTTGCCAAGATATTTATTGATAGTTTTAGCCTTGGCTGGCGACTCCACTATAACGAGCGATTTACCCATATTGACTCTAACGTCCTTAATCACGATGCTTCAGCACCAACAATTTAGCTTGTGGGCTTTTACGCATGATATTCTAAATTCATTGCTTCTTTTTTTACTATTGTGCGAGATTACTAGAAGATCAACCGCTTTTTTCAAAATTGGATCTGATTGCTCGACAATTCAGCGGCTCAGAAGAGAAAAGGGTCACAATATAAAGAAGCTATAAAGTACTCATTAAAAATACTTGCAAGAGCCTATTCATCAGGCATTACGTATAAACGCGGTCATACTAAGCTTGTCCACGAATCTAACGCGAGCCCCATTCAATTATTTTTGTCATAAATCACAAAATAAACGGTAGATATTCGAAAAGACACTCTTAATCGGTTGTGAAATCATTGAATTTCTAGTGTGACACCATAAACTCAACGTTATATTCAGTTATCAGAGATCGACTCATGACAAAGAAAGTAATAGCAGAATTTGATTTACTGCTTATCGCAAACCAAATTATCCAATCACATGATGACTACATTGAAGGCATGCGCGCAAACAGCGTAGTAGAAAAAGATGATGTACTCGTCTTCAAAGGTGAATACTTCTTAGACAGCAATGGATTACCAACAGAGAACACAACCGCTGTATTTAACATGTTTAAATACTTAGCGCACCATCTTTCAAAAGAATTTACGCTTGAGCTATAACGAAAAAGCTTGCCATTTAGGCAAGCTTTTTACTTTCTGAACTCTATTGACTCAGCATTTTCAGCTTGTCAAAGTAATCAGGGAAAGTCTTTGATGTACAACCTGGGTCATTGATAGTTACCGGGGTATCACTCAAAGCAACCAGCGAGAAGCACATCGCCATGCGATGGTCATCATAAGTATCAATAGCCGCGTGTGTTAGTTCAGCAACAGGGTTAACAATGATATAGTCTTCACCCTCTTCAACCTCAGCGCCAACTTTGCGCAGTTCTGTTGCCATAGCAGCAAGGCGATCAGTCTCTTTTACACGCCAGTTGTAGACATTACGGATAGCGGTTGTTCCTTTAGCAAACAACGCGGTTGTCGCGATAGTCATTGCTGCGTCAGGGATATGATTGTAATCCATATCAATGCCTTTAAGTTCACCACAGCGCGAGATAACATAGTCATCACCCCATTCGATCTCGGCACCCATTTTTTCAAGCGCATCAGCGAATTGGATATCACCTTGGATACTGTTTTTACCAATACCCGTCACTTTAATCTCGCCGCCTCTAATTGCAGCAGCAGCAAGGAAGTAAGATGCAGATGATGCGTCGCCCTCGACCAAAAAGTCACCTGGCGCTGAGTACGATTGCCCTGTAGGAATCACGAACTCTTGGTAATCGTTATTAATCACATCCACACCAAATTGTTTCATAATGTGTAGCGTAATGTCGATGTAAGGTTTAGATACTAAATCGCCATCAATTTTAATTGTCACTTCGCCTTCAGCCAAAGGTGCAGACATCAAAAATGCCGTCAAAAATTGACTAGAAATAGAACCATCGATTGAAACTGTACCACTCTTAAGGCCAGTCCCTGTGATCTTCAACGGTGGATAGTTTTCGTTTTCTAAGTATTCAACGTCTGCGCCAGCTTCTCGCAACGCTGTCACCAAGTGCCCAATTGGGCGCTCCTTCATGCGGGGTTCGCCAGTCAATACATACTCACCGCGGCCTAAACAAAGTGCAGCAGCAAGCGGACGCATAGCCGTACCGGCGTTACCTAAGAAAAGTTCTAGGGCTTTATCGCTTGAAAACGCACCACCAACACCAGTTACTTCACAAACTGTCTTATCTGCGGACAACTGATAATTAACGCCTAACTGAGTCAGTGCGTTCAGCATATGACGAATGTCGTCACTGTCGAGTAAATTTGTTAAACGAGTGGTTCCAGTTGAAAGTGCTGCCAAAAGAAGGGCACGGTTAGAAACACTTTTTGAGCCAGGTAAGTTAACTTCCCCACTCACTTTTTGAATTGGTTGTAACGTAAGGCTTTCCATTAAATCTTATAGTCCTTGTACCACCCGAAGTCACTGGAGCGTATTTATTTTCGGGTGATGAATAATTCTTCGTACTTGCAGACTAACGAACTTTTCCAACGAACTCCAGAGCTAATACCCATGAAAAAGGTGATTAATTAGCCAAGTAAGTGTATTTATATACTAGTACGCGAGATCAACCCGAACACCATCAGAAAAATACAGAATTCGTACATCATCACCTCGGTTAAACAACATGGAGTTGTCTACGTCTTGGATGATGTTCACTAACTTGTTGTCTTTCGTTTTGACTAGCAGTTCAACTAACTTATATTCCACTCGATACTGCGTATTTCCTCGATTACGTGCGATTCCAGCACCCGCTACGGCTCCAACAGCGGTAGCCACTTCTTTACCGGTCCCTCCGCCAAATTGATTACCAATTAAACCACCGATTGCCGCACCTAATAAAGTTTCCCAACCATTCGCTTTTGACTCCACAATTTCTTGTTGCGTTATGTATCTAACCGTATCAATCTCACCATAAACGACCTCATTAACAGGTCGTGCTTGGTTGCGGTTGTAAGCGGCATTTGCCAACATAGGCAAAACAAGTAAAATCCAAAGCAACTTCTTCATGGTAAAACTCCTAAAGACCTCTTGGTCAGTGATTAATCTGTAACGCGGTACTTATGACTATATACCTAACCGAACTTGATACTACTAGTATAGAGTTTCCTTCGCCCTTCGACGCGCTTGATGAGCCAAACGGCCTACTCGCCTTTGGTGGTGATTTGCAACCAATGCGAATTTTAAACGCTTACAGCCAAGGTATATTTCCATGGTATGGCCCAGGTGAACCTATACTTTGGTGGAGCCCGGCACCGAGAGCGGTATTTAATCCTAAGACATTCGAACCATCAAAAAGTCTTAAAAAATTTCAAAGAAAACACAACTATCGCATCAGTATCAACAGAGCAACCAACAAAGTGATTGGATACTGCTCATCGTTGAGGCCCGAAGAAGAAACTTGGCTAAACAGCGACATGCGGTCAGCATACTGTGAACTCGCTTCGCTAGGTTTCTGCCACTCAGTAGAGGTTTGGCAAAATGATGAATTGATTGGCGGGCTTTACGGCCTACAAAGAGGCCAAGTCTTTTGTGGTGAATCCATGTTTAGCTTAAAAACCAACGCCTCTAAAATCGCCCTGTGGTACTTCTGCGAACACTTTACCCGATTCGGAGGTAAGCTTATCGATTGCCAAGTCATGAACCCTCACCTGGAATCTCTGGGCGCTATTGAAGTCGACAGAGAGGCTTTTCTGAGTTCTCTACAATCGTTAAAAACAAACCAGGTTGACGATGCTTGCTTTAAAACACAATGGCTAGAGGAAACGCCTTAATGAATCCAGATTTACAACAAATCAGAATTGGATTAACAGATAATCACGCTTGCAGCTATTTACCACACCTTGAAGAAAGAGTGGCCGTCACTCTTGACGAACACATGCATACTTCCGACAATTATGAAGTTCTGTTAGCAAACGGGTTTCGTCGCAGTGGAGCTACCATTTATAAGCCGCATTGCGACAGTTGCTCTGCGTGCCAAGCGATTCGCCTTTCGATCCCCGAGGTTAAGTTTTCCAAAAGCCAGCGTCGAATCATCAACAAGGCTAAAACCTTTCGCTGGGAATTAAAAGATGCGATGGACGACAACTGGTTTGATTTATATAGCCGTTACATCACTGCTCGTCATCGTTCGGGAACCATGTACCCACCCAAAAAAGATGAATTCCTACAATTCTCAAAAAATGAATGGCTTGCTACAAAGTTCATGCACATCTATGATGACAGCCAATTGGTCGGCATCGCCGTCACTGATGTTATGTCAAACTGCACCAGCGCATTTTATACCTTCTTCGATCCTGATATCGACATCTCTATGGGAACACTTGGTGTTCTGTTTCAGATTCAGCATGCCCAGAAAGAACAAAAACAGTGGTTATATTTGGGTTATCAGATCGATGAATGCCCTGCGATGAACTATAAAGTACGATTTCAACGTCATCAAAGGCTAGTAAATCAGCGATGGCAAGGGTAGAATACGCGACAACTTTACATATTTTGATTTTAACGGCACAATCAAGCCGTTGAAAACCGCCAAATTTCGAAAGAGGATTAGATGGCTAAAGAAGACGTAATCGAGATGCAAGGCACTGTCCTTGATACTCTACCAAACACAATGTTCCGTGTTGAGCTTGAAAACGGTCACGTAGTGACAGCACACATCTCTGGTAAAATGCGTAAAAACTACATCCGTATTCTTACTGGTGATAAAGTAACTGTTGAGATGACTCCATACGACCTTTCTAAAGGCCGCATCGTCTTCCGTGCTCGTTAATTTTTAATTATCGAATACGATAAGAAGCGGAGCTTAATGCTCCGTTTTTTATCGCCTAGACATTCTTATTATTCAGCAACGTCAATCTCGCATCTCGCATCTCGCATCTCGCATCTCGCATCTCGCATCTCGCATCTCGCAAGCATAAAAAAACGCACAACCGAAGTCATGCGCTATATATTTAAGTCCTTGAGTTATCCGTCACTTCGTTAGTGCATAACCTCTTCTTTCGCACCCACATAAACAAAGTCTAGGTCGTCTTTCTTCAAAGATACCTTCACAGTACCGCCATCAACTAAACTACCAAACAATAATTCGTTTGCTAGTGGCTTCTTAAGTTTGTCTTGAATAACGCGCCCCATGGGACGAGCACCCATGGTCTTGTCATAGCCTTTGTCAGCTAACCAATGGCGAGCGTCCTCAGAAACCTCTAACGATACGCCACGAGCGTCTAGTTGAACCTGAAGCTCAACAATGAACTTATCGACAACTTGGCTAATCACACTTGGATCTAGACTGTTGAACCAAATAATATTATCAAGACGGTTACGGAACTCAGGTGTAAACACCTTCTTAATTTCGCCCATCGCATCAGGTGCGTGATCTTGTTGGATCAGGCCTATCGATTTCTTCTCAGTTTCAGCAACACCAGCGTTGGTCGTCATCACTAAGATCACGTTACGGAAATCGGCCTTACGACCGTTGTTGTCGGTTAACGTACCGTTATCCATCACTTGCAATAACAAGTTAAAGATATCTGGGTGAGCTTTTTCGATCTCATCCAGTAACACAACAGAGTGTGGATTCTTAATTACTGCATCAGTGAGTAAACCACCTTGGTCGTATCCTACATAACCTGGAGGAGCACCGATCAAACGGCTGACTGAGTGACGTTCACCGTATTCAGACATATCAAAACGTAGCAGCTCAATACCCATTAGTTTAGAAAGCTGAACCGTGACCTCGGTTTTACCCACACCAGTAGGACCAGCAAACAAGAATGAACCAACCGGCTTATTGTCTGCACCAAGCCCAGCACGAGTTAGCTTAATCGCTTCACTCAATACATCGATAGCTGGATCTTGTCCGAATACCAACATTTTCATGCGGTCGTCCAGTTTCTGCAACGTATCTTTGTCTGAAGATGAAACTGATTTTTCAGGGATACGTGCCATTTTCGCTACCATCGACTCAATATCAGCAACGCTTACCGTCTTCTTACGACGACTGGCTGGAGCTAAACGACTACGAGCGCCCGCTTCATCAATCACGTCAATCGCCTTATCTGGAAGGTGACGTTCGTTAATGTACTTGGCCGACAATTCCACAGCAGCACGCAACGCTTTATTGGTATAACGTACTTCGTGGTGAGCTTCATATTTTGGCTTCAAGCCAATCAGAATCTTAGTTGTGTCATCTAGTGATGGTTCAACAATATCAATTTTCTGGAAACGACGAGATAGAGCACGCTCCTTCTCAAAAATACTGCTGTACTCTTGGTATGTCGTCGAGCCGATGCAACGTAACTTACCGCTACTTAATAGTGGCTTGATTAGGTTTGCAGCATCAACCTGACCGCCCGATGCTGCACCCGCACCAATAATAGTATGGATCTCATCGATGAACAGAATCGCGTCTTCTTCTTTCTCTAGTTGCTTAAGAATCGCTTTGAAACGTTTCTCAAAGTCACCTCGATATTTAGTACCCGCTAGCAGCGAACCTATATCTAAAGAATAGATCACACTACTCTGGATGATTTCAGGTACTTGTCCTTCAACAATACGCCATGCAAGGCCTTCAGCAATTGCGGTCTTACCCACACCAGCCTCTCCCACTAACAGAGGGTTATTTTTACGACGACGGCACAGAACTTGAACAGTACGTTCTAGCTCTTTATCTCGCCCGATAAGCGGATCAATGTTGCCCTGTTTCGCAACTTCATTCAGATTAGTCGCAAAATTTTCTAGGCGATCTTCAGAGTTGGCTTCTTCAGCACTCTCTGCACCACCAAATGAATCCGAAGGTGATGAACTATCGCCTTCGTTACTGGCCTTGGTAATACCATGAGAAATGAAGTTAACGATATCTAAACGGCTAATGTCGTTCTTCTTAAGTAGATATGCCGCGTGAGATTCTTGCTCGCTGAAAATAGCCACAAGTACATTTGCACCTGTCACTTCACTGCGACCTGAAGATTGAACATGGAAAACAGCGCGCTGAAGCACTCGTTGGAAGCTCAGCGTAGGCTGTGTTTCACGAGTTTCGTCGCTTTCTGGGATAAGTGGGGTTGTTTGATCGATAAAAATATCGAGCTCATTGCGAAGAGCATCGAGATCAGCCTGACAAGCTTGGAGCGCTTCCTTGGCCGCATCATTTTCTAATAATGCTAGTAGGAGGTGTTCGACAGTCATGAATTCATGTCGCTTGTCTCGCGCGCGAGCAAATGCGCCATTTAAACTCGTCTCTAATTCTTTATTTAGCATAAGTACCTCCTAAGGGAACAACAGTGTTGTTCGAGCAATTTATACTTGCTCCATTGTACATAGTAGCGGATGCTCATTTTCCTTTGAGTACATCGTTACCTGCGCTACCTTTGTTTCGGCTATTTCAGCACTGTATGTGCCGCATATAGCTTTACCTTCATAATGAACCTTGAGCATCACTTCCGTTGCTTTTTCGATATCTAGTGAGAAAAACCGCTCTAGGA
>NZ_JADDYI010000048.1:103567-298144 GCF_015163545.1 Vibrio sp. OPT24 | reverse complement strand
TCTCGATTACAAAGTCCATGGGCGTGTAGTCATCGTTATTCAATATAACGTTATACATTGCCGGTGGCTTTACTTTAGTTTTTTCTTTCTCCAGTAGATCTGAGCCTGGAGATGCCCATTCAAAGTTTCTGCTCATATTAGCTTTGCTAAGGGTTATTTTTCGGAAGTCGTGAATGTTGAGTTAACTCAAATTTATCACATTCACGCATTACGGTGTACTAAGAAACTGCACCAAGAAACAGTACCAAAAAATATTCCTCTATACTGAGCCTAATCCACCATTTCCATCGCTGCAAATAAAAGATCTCGATTAACAGGATTAACATATGTGATTGATTAAAAAGACACCATAACTATTGATATTAACGATAAGATCGCCGTTAAGTTACTATTTAGTTAATAGTTTGCAGTTAATCTCGAATGTGATTTGTTATTAAAATTGATCAATTTTATACCAATTTCCTATTGACTGTGCCCAATCATTAGCTACATTGGTGCTAAAAGGTATTTCCAATACAACTTGGTAACACCATTTAAAATTTAACAATAAGGAATAATTACGCAAGGTAGCGTTAATTTCCGTAAGCAATGTATGAGACTCAAGCTATCAATTGAAATTCTTTAGTTGGTAGGAATGATATCAATCTGACTTACAACAATTGATATAACAACGTTAGTAACAAAATGCATGAGGGATGTATAGCATGGCTACAGGTACAGTGAAATGGTTTAACAATGCCAAAGGGTTTGGTTTTATTTGTCCAGAAGGTGAAGACGGCGACATTTTCGCGCACTACTCCACAATACAGATGGAAGGTTATCGAACCTTGAAGGCAGGTCAACAGGTCGACTATGAAGTAGAAAGTGGACCTAAAGGCTCGCACGCTAGCTCTGTTGTTCCTGTAGAAGGCAGTGTCGCTAAATAGGCGATTGCCGATATCATATTTACCTCCACTCGTCCTGTTTAGGGCGGCTCGGTAAACAAGAACATTAAAACCGCTCATTTACTGACTGTTATTCAGTTTTAAATGAGCGGTTTTTCGATCTTCGCTCCATAAACTCAATGTTATTTCCGTAAAAAAGACGCTCTAACGTTATCGTTAAAGCGTCTTCAATCTTTGTTTTAACAAAGCTATAAATGTATCGCTTAGCTAAGTCAAATAACTAGCTAGCCACAACAGTGTTTACCACTCAGTGCTATAGTTATGCATCAATCAGTGCATTTAACGTAGCACTTGGGCGCATTAGCTTGGATACGAGTGCGTCATCAAGCAGGTAATAGCCGCCTAAATCACCTGCGACACCTTGTGCATTATTCAACTCAGCAACGATAGCCTCTTCACTTTCAGCTAATTGGCTTGCAACAGTAGCAAACTCTGCCGCTAAATCTGCATCAACCGTTTGTTCTGCAAGTGCTTTCGCCCAATATGCAGCTAGGTAGTAGTGGCTACCACGGTTATCAAGCTCACCCACTTTTCGTGAAGGAGACTTGTTATTATCAAGGAATTCGCCCGTCGCTTTATCAAGAGCATCCGCCAGTACTTGTGCTTTAGCGTTACCTGTAACAACGCTTAGGTGCTCTAGAGATGCAGCCAATGCCAAGAATTCTCCTAGAGAATCCCAACGCAGGTGGTTTTCTTTCTCTACTTGTTGAACGTGCTTAGGAGCTGAACCACCAGCGCCAGTTTCAAATAAGCCACCACCGTTCATTAATGGAACAATCGATAGCATTTTAGCTGACGTACCAAGTTCTAGAATTGGGAACAAATCAGTGAGGTAGTCACGTAATACGTTACCTGTAACAGAGATTGTGTCTAGGCCTTCTTTAATACGAACTAGTGAGTATTGAGTTGCCTCTAGCGGTGCCAAAATCTTAATTTCTAAGCCTTCTGTATCGTACTCAGGAAGGTAAGCTTCTACTTTCTTGATAAGCTGCGCATCGTGAGCTCTAGACGCATCTAGCCAGAATACAGCGGGAACACCTGAAGCACGTGCGCGAGTAACAGCTAGCTTAACCCAATCTTGGATCGGAGCATCTTTCACTTGGCACATACGGAAGATATCGCCTTCCTCTACGTCTTGCTCAAGAAGGACAGAACCAGAAGCGTCAACCACTTGAACCTGACCAGCAGCTTCTAGAATAAAAGTCTTATCGTGAGAACCGTATTCTTCCGCTTTTTGAGCCATTAGGCCAACGTTTGGCACGCTACCCATTGTCGTCGGATCAAAAGCACCATTTTCTTTACAGAAATCAATAACCGCTTGGTAAATACTCGCGTAGCTACGATCTGGGATCATTGCTTTGGTGTCTTTTTGCTTACCTTCTGGATCCCACATCTGACCTGAAGAACGCAGCATTGCAGGCATAGATGCATCAACAATGATGTCACTTGGTACGTGTAGGTTAGTGATACCACGATCCGAATCAACCATTGCTAGTGGAGGCTGAGTCTCGTAGACCGCTTGTAGATCAGCTTCAATTGCTTCTTTCTGCTCTTGAGGAAGGGCTGCAATCTTCGCGTATACATCACCGATGCCATTATTTACATCAACACCGAGTTCATCGAACAATTGGCCGTGTTTAGCGAACACGTCTTTGTAGTAAACCTTAACCGCGTGGCCAAAAATCACTGGGTCAGAAACTTTCATCATCGTTGCTTTCATGTGAAGAGAAAGTAGAACACCTTGCTCTTTAGCTGATGCGATTTCTTTCTCGAAGAAGGCAACCAAAGCTGCTTTATTCATCACTGAAGCGTCGATGATCTCTTTATCTTGCAGAGCAAAAGCTGGCTTCAATGTTTTCTTAGTGCCATCTTTACCTACAAATTCGATGCTAACTTCAGTCGCGCCTTCAATCGTTACTGATTTTTCACTACCGAAGAAGTCTTTGTCTTCCATACTAGAAACATGAGACTTAGAATCTGATGACCAAGCGCCCATTGAATGTGGGTTTTTCTTAGCGTAGTTTTTAACTGAAAGTGGCGCACGACGATCTGAATTACCTTCACGTAGAACCGGGTTTACCGCACTACCTTTGATCTTGTCGTAAGTCGCTTTTATTGCTCTCTCTTCATCAGTCTTTGCTTCTTCCGGGTAATTAGGAAGTGCATAACCTTTTGACTGAAGTTCTTTGATCGTAGCTTGGAGTTGAGGTACAGATGCTGATACGTTTGGAAGCTTAATGATGTTTGCTTCTGGTGTTTTAGCCAATTCACCTAGTTCTGCTAGTGCATCACCAATACGTTGCTCTTCATTCAAATGCTCAGGGAAGTTGGCAATAATACGCCCTGCAAGTGAAATGTCGCGAGTATCAACGTCAATACCAGAAGAAGCTGTAAAAGATTGAATGATTGGCAGCAAAGAGTAAGTTGCTAGCGCCGGAGCTTCGTCTGTAATGGTATAGATGATAGTTGGTTTTTCAGTAGGCATGAAATTTCCCTATAGTTCTTACAAGCTCACCTAAAATGGTGAGAATGTTATAAATTGACCAGTAAGCGACTCGAAGAGTGAAAACTGCTTACTCGATAGTCGTACTCTATCTTATTTTTCATACAATCTTGATGAGAGCATGAACCAAATCCGTGAGTGCGTTGTTATAATAAAACACGAAGGTATAATTAAACAAATCAGGCTTAAGAGTCCATCAACTTGTTCTGTTTTGTGTCTTTTAGGCGCGCAAATGATAGCTCAATTCCGTTTCAGTGAAAACTTTTCAGCACACTTCGTTTACATTTTTGCAAGGTAGTTAACATGTCTACTCGCTCACGCAGCGCATCTCGCTCAGACAAACCAGCTCGTTCTGAAGCAATATTAAAACAAAGCGGTAATAGGCAGAACCGAGGCAGTGATAAAAATAGCACTGGTAATTCGCACAAGAAACCTCATTCAAGTAAACACCGTTACAAGGGTAAACCTACGAACACAAAACCTAAGATAGCGATCGAAGATCGCAAGGTTATTCTGTTCAACAAGCCATTTGATACGCTAAGTCAGTTTACTGATGGTGAAGGTAGAAAAACATTGGCGGATTTTATTCCTGTTAAAGATGTTTATGCAGCCGGACGACTTGACCGTGACAGTGAAGGGTTAATGGTCTTGACCAATGATGGAATATTTCAAGCCAAATTGACTCAGCCCAACTCAAAATCGCCAAAAACTTACTGGGTACAGGTTGAAGGCGCACCTTCTGAGGAAGATTTAGATAAATTGAGAAAAGGTGTTGAACTAAAAGACGGCATAACATTGCCTGCCAAGGTAGAAATCATGCAAGAGCCTGTAGTCTGGGAGAGAACTCCCCCTGTGCGCTTCAGAGCCGCGATTCCTACAACATGGCTAGCTATTACTATCATTGAAGGGCGTAATCGTCAGGTAAGACGAATGACAGCCAATATTGGCTACCCTACCCTGCGTCTTATTCGCTATTCGATGGGGAATATGAACGTGGGTCAGCTTCAGCCGGGTGAGTGGAAAGAGATCTAAGGTAATAATTCAATGAGTAGAGAAATGGTCACTAGATAAGCGGCCATTTTTATATGCGTTGATAAATTTCAGGCACAAAAAAGCCAGTCCTAAGACTGGCTTTTACAGCGTTACTTAACTAAGAGTTAGACTATTAGAAGTAGTAGTAAGCAGCTGCGAATACGAATGTCTCTTCATCAGAGCTATCAGTACGAACACCATCAAAAACGTCTAGTTCTTGTTTGATATCGATACCCATGTCTAGACGGTCGCTGTGCGTGTACATAACAGCAACGTTCATGTAGCTGTAATCTTTATCAGCTGAGTTGTTTTCTTCAGTAGTGTTTGCACCGTAACCAGCAGCAACAGTTACCTGCTCAGAAGCATCGAATGCACCTGATAGGTAGTAACCAGTGTTTTTCTTGTCAGTTGTGTCAGCACCAGATTTGTTGCCTTCATCAATCCAAGAGTTAAAGCCTAGTTTAACTGTATCAGCAACCTTAACGTTACCAGAAACAGAAGTTACTGTGTATTCAGCTTCGTCACGATCTTCGTAACCAGCGTAGATGTTGAAGATTTCGTGTTCAAAACCTACGTAACCGTTTACACCTTTGTCTGCTGCTGCGTGGCTATCTTTAGTTTCGAAGTAAGAGATACCGTAAGCAACACCTGAAGTAGCGCCTTGGAATTTCACTACATTGAATGCATCAGAAGCATCGCCAGCAGAAGCACCAAATTCGTAAGTCATGTCACCAGCGCCATCTACTTTATCTAGAGCTGTGTCATTTTCCCAACCGAAAGATGCAACACCGAAACCAGTGTCGAAACCTAACCATGCTTTGTCTACATCAGTTGTAGGACCTGACTCAACGCTGTCGTAAACTTCAGCAACTTTAGCTGACTCATTTGTATCAGAGATGTAGTTCATCTCTAGGTCAGTTTCAAAGTAACCAACCCAACGGTTGTTTTTGTAGCTTACAGCTAGTGTTAGAGCAGTTGCCCAATCATCGTAGAATGCACCAGAGTATGAATCGTAGTAACCACCAACACCCCATGCGCCAGATACTGAGAACTGGTCTTTGTGCATGTCGTCAAACTCAAACATTGGCTTAGAGTTTTGAGAACTTGTTTCAACTGCGAATGCAGAAGTTGATACCGCTGCGATAGTTAACGCTAATAGAGTCTTTTTCATAATAAATCCACTGCCTTTTCTAAGAATGGGAGATCCTTGCCCGGTTCCCTATTATTTTTATGACTGGTCATTACCACTCTTTGTTGGTTAATCACCGTCACTAAATTTCGAGGTCTAGATTGCAAAAGATTATCCTGCGTGTCAAATAAACTAAAAATAGACCTAAAAAAAACACAAACAATTTAAAATCAAACACTTACATTTTTTTTCATCATTTTACGAGCGGCTTATCCTTAGTTTTACCAGAAAATATAATAACTATAAAAAACAAAGGTGCAGTATATAAAACCAAATAAAGCCATAAAAAAGCCAAAAGACAGAGATTAACACCTGCATGCTGGTATTTTTTAATATATATATTTCACAAGATAAATAAAATCGTTAAGTTCCTGATGGTTCAGTTTTTTTTTGTGAACGAGATCTACCTTTGATTCAAAAGCAAGCTATTTTGCCGTAAATGTACCGGCTAGTGATATGTGCTACTATCCTCGCTCCGTTACGTAGGTCACAGTATGCTAACTACTAAAATTCAAAATTCTATTCGCACCAGTTATCAAAACCTCCAAGATCAGTTGGACAACTTTGTACCTCGCCGTGCACAAAATTACCTTGTAGCTGAGATAGCGAAGACACTTTGTGGTCAATACCACAAGAGCAGCCGCATAATTGTTGCTGAGGCGGGAACAGGAATCGGTAAATCACTGGCTTATTTAATGGCAACTATTCCCGTTGCGGTTTTAAATAATCGGAAAATCATTATTTCGACCGCAACCGTCGCGCTACAAGAACAGCTCGTCAATAAAGATCTCCCTCTATATAGAAGACTCACCGACAGAGAGTTCTCTTTTATATTAGCGAAAGGCAGACAACGCTATTGTTGCTCAGAGAAATTGGCAGCGGCTTGCGGTGTTGATGGTGGACAAATGGCTATGTTCGAATCCAAACCAAAGAAAAAGGATATCGAGCAACTTCAAACCATGTATCGTAGTCTGGCTCAAGGTAAATGGGATGGCGATCGTGATTCATGGCCGAAACCAATCGACAATATCATTTGGCAAATGGTCGTAAGTGATAAGCACAGCTGCAACAACAGTATGCCAACTCACAGAGATTGCCCTTTCCAGAAAGCGCGTTCAGAGCTAGATAAAGCAGATGTGATTATCGCTAATCACAGTTTGGTGATGGCCGACGCTGACCTAGGTGGCGGAGTTATTCTTCCAGAGCCAGAAAACAGCATCTATATATTCGACGAGGCACACCATTTACCTCATGTCGCTCGAGATCACTCCTCTGCAGCTGCCAGTTTAAAAGGTGCGGCTTCTTGGTTAGAGCGTTTAAATCAATCGATCACTAAGCTTTCTGGTTTAGCGGACGAAAAGCGTGTGCACCGATTTAGAAATGAATTGCAGGACTCCGTACAACAACTGATCCCTACTCTGACTCAAATGAGCAAACAGTTTGACGCAAGCCACTTTGAAGACGGCTTGTATCGCTTTGAGCATGGTGACTTGCCTGAATGGTTAGAAAGTGAGTCGAAAGATCTCAAACAGCTAACTCAAAAGACAAGCCAATCTGTAGCAAA
Source organism: Vibrio sp. OPT24 (assembly GCF_015163545.1). NCBI lineage: Bacteria > Pseudomonadati > Pseudomonadota > Gammaproteobacteria > Vibrionales > Vibrionaceae > Vibrio > Vibrio sp. OPT24. The sequence goes on along the minus strand of NZ_JADDYI010000048.1, from coordinate 290,912 downwards.
AATCGCTGACCTCATTGCTGAGCGAGTCAAAGACGGAGAGCTTTCCGCAAAACTAGCCGAGCCAGCGCTCGCTGAAATAGGCTTCTATATACAAAGGACAGAGAATCTAGCTCAAGTCTGGCGCCTAATGGCGGAACCTAAGCGAGAAAAAGGCGCACCACTAGCACGTTGGCTTGAGTTAAACAAAGAGAACGAAGGCGATTTCGTTGTCAACGTTTCACCGCTAGAGGTTGGTTGGCAACTTGACCAGCAGATTTGGAGCCGCTGTGTTGGAGCCGTATTAGTTTCTGCGACAATGCGAGCACTTAACTCCTTTAACTTTTTCTGTCACCAAGCAGGTATCAGTCAAAAAGCTGAAGATGGTGTTCAATTCCTTGCTTTGGCATCACCATTTGATTATCAAAACCAAGCAGAGCTGATCGTCCCTGCAATGAAATACGAACCTCAAGCACCTCAGTTTACCGAATATCTTATTGAAATTTTGCCTAAGGTAATAGAAGACAACAAAGCCAATCTCGTTTTATTCTCTTCTTACTGGCAAATGAACAAAGTTGCAGAAGCTTTAGCAACAGGTTTCGTTAAAAAGTCATGGGCTTTACAAGTTCAGGGTGACAGTTCACGCACTGAAATTCTAAAAAAACATAAAAAGCTAATAGAACAAGGCAAAACAAGCGTCCTTTTTGGAACGGGCAGCTTTTCTGAAGGGCTTGATTTGCCTGGAGAGCTTCTTGAAAATCTCGTCATTACAAAGATTCCTTTTGGTGTGCCTACCTCTCCAGTAGAGCAAGCACACTCTGAATATATTGAATCACGAGGCGGTAACCCATTTATGCAAATTACGGTTCCAGAAGCGAGTAAAAAGCTTATTCAATCTGTCGGGCGGTTACTGCGTAAAGAAAGAGATTCTGGTAAAGTCACGATCCTTGATCGTCGCATAGTAACGAAACGATACGGTAAATCATTACTCGACTCGTTACCGCCTTTTAAAAGAACAATAGAATACTAGTTTCGCCATCGTGTTGATGGCTCTAACTCTATCATTGCTGACCTTCGTATTAACAACTATGCATGTCTAACTCAACGGTTACTCATGCTGCTGCCCTATCAGCACATAACGAGAACAATAGCTATTTATGGAAATGATTGAACCAACCATGTTGGTTGTACTTGCTTTGGTTGCCTTCGCCGCCGGCTTTATTGATGCAGTCGCAGGTGGCGGTGGGATGTTAACCGTCCCCGCTTTACTATCACTAGGCCTGCCACCACATATTGCGCTTGGTACCAATAAGCTAGCCGCAACGTTTGCCTCATCGACAGCGGCTTTTACGTATTATCGTAAGAAGTTATTTAAACCCGAATGCTGGATCAACGCATTCATAGCAACGCTGATAGGTGCGACCATTGGCACGTTAACTGTTGATGCAATCAGTACTGAATGGCTGGAGAAAGTTTTGCCGCTCATTATTTTAGCGGCGGCGGTCTATACCATTTTCCACAAGACTCCAGACGTGAGCCATGATGTATCTCCTAAACCGTGCCCGGTACTTAAGAGAAAGCAAAAATTTCAAGGATTTATTCTGGGGTTTTATGATGGTGTCGCAGGCCCAGGAACGGGAGCCTTTTGGACAGTAAGCTCAATGGCATTGTACCGCCTCAACATCTTACTGGCTTCTGGTTTATCCAAAGCGATGAATTTCACTAGTAACTTCACCTCATTAGTGACATTTGCCATTCTTGGTCATATTGACTGGGTATTAGGTTTAACTATGGGGATTTGCTTAATGGCAGGTGCCTTTGTTGGTGCTCACTCTGCCATTCGGTTTGGCGCTACATTTATACGACCTGTATTTGTCACGGTTGTCAGCGTCCTTGCGATCAAACTGGCTTACGAGGCTTGGTTTGTTAGCTTATAGCATAAATTAATGGGAGTAATATGAGCCAGTTTTCAAAGCTTAAGAACGTCATCGATACCTTAATAGGTCATTGCTCTCAGGTGGACAAAAGTCGAGGTGCTTATCACCAAGCCTTATTCGACCGGACTTTATTCAAGTCTAGGGCATTTATTTTACTTCCTTATGCGCTCGAAGCTCAAACCACTTATCACACCGTATTGCGCGAACAAGCGACAAACCAGCTCACAGCATCAAGAGCGAATTACCTCACAGAAAAGTTAACCAATCAGATAGCGGCAATCCAAAGAGAGCTTGCCAACCATGATTTAAGGTTAGATCGAAAAAGTAAGTCAGGAAAAAACCTTAACGACTTATATAATGAACTCGCTCAGCATCAAGATTGGCAAAAGCGACTGGTCGATTTAGTACGAGTACGAAAATTAGCGTTTGATTCTGCGCCTCGCCATAGTAAGAAAAAAGCGGACGAGGCTTGGCAATTAGCAAAAGAACGATTAGAACGCTGTGAAGACTCAATGAAAAATATTGAGAGACTGATTAACTTAGAGAACCCTAAGCGAAATGAACACTGATAACACATCATCACCACTGGATAATGCGCCAGAAGAAGTTAAGTTAGCTGTCGACCTGATCTATCTGCTCGAAAGCAACGAAATCGACCCAAAAGTGGCGTTAGAAGCAATTAATATTGTCCAACAAGATTTACAAGCCAAACTAGCATCTAGCATCTAGCATCTAGCATCTAGCATCTAGCATCTAGCATCTAGCATCTAGCATCTAGCATAAAAACATACAGGATTCACATGTACCAACTTAGCTTTTCTATGCCCGAATTTCTTGAAAACTACTGGCATAAAAAACCAACCATCTTAAAAGGTGGCTTCCAAAACTTCGTCGACCCAATTTCGCCGGAAGAACTTGCTGGTTTATCGATGGAAGAAGAAGTTGATTCTCGCTTTGTCTCTAACCTCGACAACCAATGGACTGCAGAACATGGTCCATTCTCAGAAGAGAAATTTGCCGAGCTGACTGAAACACATTGGCAATTGATCGTTCAAGCAGCGAACCACTGGCACCAAGGTGCAAATCAGCTGACTGAAGCGTTCCAAGCCTTACCAAACTGGTTATTCGACGATCTAATGATCTGCTACTCAGCACCAGAAGGCGGCGTAGGCCCACATATTGATCAATACGACGTATTCATCATTCAAGGCCAAGGTAAACGTCAGTGGAAGGTTGGCGAGAAAGATGTTGGCCAATACAAAGAAACCGTCCAAGCTTCTGCACTTCGTCAAATAGAAGGCTTTGAGCCAATCATTGATGAAACCTTAGAGCCAGGCGATATCCTCTATATCCCACCGGGCTTCCCACATGAAGGCAACACGTTAGAGCCGTCGATGAGCTACTCTATTGGCTATCGCTCCCCTAAAGAACAAGAGCTGATCAGCAACTTCGCCGATTTTGTACTTGCTCATGATATGGGTGACGTTCATCTTCACGATCCAGAATTCAAAACGCAAGATGATTACGGCAAGGTTCGTTCATCGGATTTAAACAATCTAACTGACATGTTGAAATCTGCACTAGAGCAACCTGAAACCATCAGCGAATTCATGGGATGTTTGCTAAGCCAATCACGCCACCAGCTTGATATCGTCGCTCCTGAGCCTTTATGGACAGAAGAAGAGATCGCTCAACACTTAGAGTCAGAAGGGGAGATCTGTCGAGTATCGGGCTTAAAGGCGCTCTACCATGAGAATGAAAGCAACACGGCTTACATCAATGGGGAAGTCGTTAAAGTTAAACAGGCTGATTCATCGCTACTAAACGTACTGTGTGATGACTCGGTGATTAACTCAGCAACCAACCTTACTCCTTCAGGTGTTACTGTCGTGACTGAATTGGTAAACAAAGGTTACTGGTTTATCGAAGACTAACTTGGTTAATCGGTTTCGATGAATATCATCGCCCCCTAGAACCTAATAACCTTAGAAAAACAAAAAGGGACAAATGAAATCTTCATTTGTCCCTTTTTCGATTCAACCGTTAACTAAACTAAAATAGCTAAACCGTGACCATCTAGGCCTTGAACTACTAGACCTTGAACTGATTCACCAATTTCTGTTGCTGTTGAGATAGTTGCTCGATTTCACTACCCACTTGCTCAGAAGCTGCGGCTTGATCCAAGATCTTCGCGCTTAAGTCACGTATGTTAACCACACTTTGATTCACTTCACCTGAAACAGATTGCTGTTCTTCTGCTGCTCTCACGATCTGGCTATTCATATCGCTGATCTCTTCAATTGAAGTGAAAATCGAACCAAGATCTTCAACTGCATTTTGAACATGTAACGCAGTATCGTTGGCTAAGATATTACCTTCTTGTATCGCTTCGACAACATCTTGAGTTCCAGCATGAACCTTGTCGATCACCGTTCTAATTTCCCCAACCGATGATTGTGTACGACTTGCTAAGTTTCTTACCTCATCAGCTACAACAGCAAAACCTCGTCCTTGCTCACCCGCCCTCGCCGCTTCAATCGCCGCATTCAATGCTAGTAAATTGGTTTGCTCAGAGATCCCTTCAATAACACTTAAGATTTCGGTGATGTTACCATTATTTTTAGCTAACTCTTCAACAATAGGAACAGCACTCGACATACGCTCCACCAGCTTTCTCATTTCTCCAGCTGAGAGTTCGATGACTTGTTGCCCTTGTCGAGCAGAACGATTCGCTTCACAAGCAGCATCAACTGCAACTTCTGCATTTTGTACCACTAAGCCAGCGGTCTGAGTCATCTCTTCTGCGGCTGTTGCCACTAGATCGACTTCTTTAAATTGAGATTCACTGCTTTCACGTGTACTCGATGCTGATGCCTTAGCTTGACTTGTCGTACTCGCGACTTGCTCAGTAGTTTGAATCACTTCTTTAATCGTGTGCTGAAGCTTGTCTAAGAACAGGTTAAACCCTTGCGATAACTGACCAATTTCGTCTTGAGATTTCACTTCTAAACGCTGAGTCAAATCACCTTCACCAGAAGCAATATCATTGAGCCTGTCGACTACCTGTCGGATAGGCTTAACAATAGACAATGAAGCAAATGCGATAATAGCTAAACCAAAAAGAATAAAGATGACGCCAGCAATGACTTCCGTTTGGATACCTTCGCTTACTTTAGTACTAATGATTGAATCCAATTTGCTCGCATCAGCGACCACACTCTCACGCGGGATTTCAAACAACACACCCCAAGTTTGGTTGGCTGCGAAAACAGGCGCGAATGCGAGTAACCACTCACCATTCTCACTCCACTGAGTCGTCACTTCACCACCGAATATAAAGTCGGTCATCAAGTCTCCATTTGTGTTTTCACTTTGGAAGTTGGAACCAACAGCAATGCTTTGATCATCAGAAGCGATAACGGAACCATCTAGACTCACAACGTAAACCGCGCCTGCACCTTCAAACAAGCTTTGATCAGATTGAGTCACCACATTAACCAAACCATCAAGCCTTAAATCGATTCCTAAGAAGCCAATAGCAACCTCATCAACCAAAATAGGCACTGAGATTGAAGAAGTAAGTAACGTTGTACCGCCACTGTTTACCACTCTTGGGGTGCTGATACATGTTTGACCCGATGACAATGGGCAATAAAAGCGTTCACTATTGCTACCATCACTCAATATAGATTCTGAAATTACGTTCGAAAGAACATTCTCACCATTGTCAGCTACCTTCCAGTACGGTGCAAAACGACCTTTTTCGTTAGATCCAACATAATCAGCATCGACATAATTAGCATCTTCACCATCAAGTAAATCAGGTTGGAAAACTAAATATGCACCTTGAATTGAGTCAAAATTAAGAACTGAACGACGCACCATTTCATCTAATGCCGTACGTAATTCTTCACTTGGCGTAAAGTTTTCGTCAGCATTGTTCTTTAAAAACTGAGCACTGGCAGCTAACATCTCAGCGCGATAGATAGCTTCGTCGACATAACGTTGTGTTTCTTGAGCATTGAGTTGAGAAACCGACGCCAAAAGCTGCTCGGTTTTGTTAATAACCGACTCTGAACTTTGAGATTTGATGACTTGTTGATTACTCGTTGCGTTATAGATCGAGAAACCAATAAGAGACAGTGAAGTAATGATTAAGCAGCAGCCTGCAAACAGAGTAATTTTCCACTGTACCGATAGAGAGCTCATTTAATATCCTTATTTAAGCCAAAAGACTTCCATAACCGTCACTATCACATTGAGATTAATTAACGAGCACAATGTAAATAAGTTTGACGAATAGCTTAGCAGATGATTACAGCACAAATTGCACACATATAAAACGAAAGTTTACATAAATGTTAATAGGCCGCATTTTTGATCTTTTGTTTCTGCGATCTCAAAATAATGTACTCAGATATTCATAGGTTATGTGGCTATTGATCTAACACCTTGAACATAGCCAGAGCATAAACATTTCAAGGAATCCAACGCCGCATTTTCATCTTGAAATCGCAACAATTTCGGATTAGTTTTTATAATCCAAACTATAGATTTTTATCTTGATCAACTTCACACTTTTTGATTGCTAACTCGGCACTCAACCTCTAACATCTCGCGACTAGATTCCCTAAACACTTTATTCATTTGGCTCTCCTCAAAGGAGCGCTAAGGCTTTTTACGTCTTTAATTTTTAGAGAGATACGCAAATGTCTGCCTCGTTTCCATTAGCGAAACTTACCTTTTTAATCGCAATCCTGACTGCCGTAGGTCAAATGACTCAAACGATGTACGTGCCTTCTATCGGTCAGATGTCGGGTGAGTTCTTAGTTTCTGCGTCTTCACTCCAAGCCGTGATGGCGTGTTACCTCATCCCTTATGGTCTGTCACAATTTGTCTACGGCCCTCTTTCTGATCGCTTAGGCCGTAAGCCAATCATCGTTGCTGGTTTGATCATCTATATCATCGGTACTTTGGTGGCATTATTCGCTCACGAATATGAATGGTTCTTAGCGGGTAGCTTTATCCAAGGTTTGGGCATCGGTTGTGGCGGTGCGATGTCTCGAACATTGACTCGCGACTGTTTTGAAGGCGCAGAACTACACCGTGCAAACAGCTTAATTAGCATGTGTGTGATTTTCTCACCATTGATGGCTCCTGTATTGGGTGGTTACCTAACAGAAGTTTTCGGCTGGCGTTCTAGCTACTTGTTCCTTGCGCTGTTTGGCATCGCTGTTGTGATCACCATGATGACGAGCATGATGGAAACACTGCCAAGAGAACGACGCAAGCATGAATCGGTTGCCAACAGCTACAAATTCGTTCTGTCTGACAAACGTTTCCAAGGTTTCTTACTGGTGCTAGTCGCAACATTCGCGGGCGTAGCCGTATTTGAAGCAGCGGCAGGCGTGCTGCTTGGCGGCGTACTTGGATTACCTGCAACTACAGTAAGCTTGTTGTTTGTCTTACCCATTCCGGGTTACTTAGTCGGTGCAGGCCTATCTAGTTACATCGCACAACGTCGTACTGAGCGCCGCGTACTGAATGTTGGTCTAGTTGCTATCTTGGTAGGCTCAACAGTGGTGTTGATACCGGGTCTATTCGGTCAAACAACAGCATTAACTTTGATTGGCGGTGCAACGATTTACTTCTTAGGCGCTGGTATCTTATTTCCAGCTGCAACAACGGGAGCGCTTTCGCCATTCCCATTCCACGCAGGTACAGGGGGCGCGATCCTCGGTGGTATGCAAAACCTAGGCGCTGGCATCGCAACACTATTGGCATCGTTCTTCCCTACTCAAGACCAACTGCCACTCGGTTGCTTGATGATTGCAATGTCATTCATCGCCATGCTTGGTTTACATTGGGTTAACCGTAAACCTGACCATTCAAACGAAATGCCATTGGCTATCTAAAGTAAAACTCGAACCCTGCCCAAACAACGAAGAGGGATATACTGAAAAGTGTGTCCTTTTTTGTTTCACATCTATTCCTTCCACTCTCAATTATCAGCAATTTCATTTAACATTACTTTGATTTTTTGAAAGCAATAACAGACACTTACGCTGAAGGTACCTATCCAGAATCCAATTATAACTAACATCACTGGAAGAAAACTAACCACTAAAGGATGCTGGCATTAAAACGAGTAAGGTGCACACTAAGGATATACAGATGCGTTTCGCTTTAACCACATTAGCCGTATCGGTCGCACTTGTCGCCGGATGCAGCAATCAAGGAATACCAACCATGAACCATTACGCTCAATCACAACTCATCGTTCAGCAAACTCAAGCACCCGTTGCTAAAAAAGTCCCTCATGCAATGACGATTCATGGTGACACCCGAATCGATGATTACTACTGGATGCGTGATGACGAACGCCAAGATCCAGAGATCTTACAGCACCTAGAGCAAGAGAATCAGTACGCAAAGACCGTGTTGAAACACACGGAAATATTACAAGAACAATTATTCGAAGAGATCAAAGGCCGAATCGCGAAAGACGACAATTCGGTACCGGTTCGAAAAGGCAGCTACTACTACTCGAATGAAGTCACAGGTGACAACGAATACCCAGTTCACTTACGTGCAAAAGACTTTGTAGGCACAGACAAGCAAATCATCTTAGACGTTAACAAACTGGCAAAAGAGCATGAATTCTTCAGTATTGGCGGTTTAACGGTTAGTCCAAACGAAAATTTGTTGGCCTACGGCGAAGATACACTGAGTCGCCGCATTTACACCATCAAGATCAAAGACCTCACAACCAGTGAGTACCTAAAAGACGAAATTAAAGGTGCTTCAAGTGCTATCGCGTGGCAAAACGACAACCAAGCCTTTTACTACATCAAGAAAGATCCACAAACATTGCTAGGTTATCAAGTTTACCGCCACGTTTTAGGCACAGATCAGGCAAGCGATGAGTTAATCTACGAAGAAACCAATAGCGCTTACTACACCTCTTTGAGTAAAAGCAAAGATGGTGAACAGGTCTACATTTGGCACTCGAGCACAGAAACTAGCGGTGTTTCAGTCATAGATGCCAACAACCCAAAGGCTACAGCTGAGGCTTTCTACCCAAAAGAGATCGGCATTGAGTACAGCATCGCTAAGCTAGGTGATTGGTATTACATCTACACCAACTACCAAGCTGTCAACTTCCGTTTGATGAAAGTCACAACCAAAGACGTGCATGACCGCTCAAAATGGGTCGATGTCATCCCAGCAGACGATAATACTCAGCTTGTTGATTTCGAGTTGTTTGATGACCATCTTGTTTACGAGCAACGTGCGGGTGGCTTATCGACAGTGAAAGTTCGCCAACTCTCAACAGGCAACGAGTTCCCACTTGAATTCAACGACACCGCATTTGCCGCTTACCTAACGAGTAACTATGAATTAGATAACTCAAAAGTTCGTATCTATTACAGCAGCTTAACCACACCAGGTACTTATTATGATTTCGACCTAAGTACGGGTGAGTCTGAAATCAAGAAGCAAACACCAGTATTAGGTGATTTCGAAGCAGATAACTATCAATCAGAGCGAATAATGGTTACGGCTCGCGATGGTAAGCAAGTACCTGTCTCTTTGGTTTATCGCAAAGACTTGTTCAAGAAAGACGGCACTAATCCAATCTACCAATATGGTTACGGATCTTACGGATCTACTATGGAACCGACCTTCAGTTCAACTCGCCTAAGCCTACTGGATAGAGGTTTTGTTTATGCAATCGCACATATCCGCGGCTCAGAAATGCTTGGTCGCCCTTGGTATGAAGATGGCAAAAAACTGACCAAACAAAACACGTTCAACGACTTTATTGATGTAACCAAAGGGCTTGTTGAAGAAGGCTACGGCGCAAAAGATAAAGTGTTCGCTGTTGGTGGTTCTGCTGGCGGTCTATTGATGGGAGCAATCATCAACCAAGCACCAGAACTGTACCGTGGTATTGGTGCACATGTTCCGTTTGTAGACATTGTGACAACCATGCTTGATGAATCGATTCCTCTAACCACCAACGAGTATGATGAATGGGGCAACCCAAACGATAAAACCTACTATGACTACATGTTGGGTTACTCACCATACGACAATATAAAAGTGCAAAGCTACCCGAACATGTTGGTAACGACAGGCCTCCATGACTCACAAGTACAGTACTTTGAGCCAATGAAATGGGTCGCGAAGTTGCGTGAGATGAAAACAGACAACAACGTGTTGCTATTCAAAACCGATATGGAAGCCGGTCACGGTGGCGCTTCTGGTCGATTTAAGCGATTGAAAGAATACGCACTTGAATACGCTTTCTTTTTTGATTTACTAAAGACTCAATAGATTCTACGTAACTGTAAGTATTCACATCATTTTATGTCGCCACTTTGTCTCTACAAAGTGGCGACATAAATTATTAAGCATGGTTAAATACGATGAACCATGAAATCCACCAAATCAAAAAACCTTTAAAGACAAGCAGTGACAAAGGTTTACGAGAGGTATAAAAACAAATGAAAGTAATTAGCTTCAACATCAACGGCCTTAGAGCCCGCCTTCACCAACTGCAAGCTATTATCGACAAACACCAACCCGACGTGATTGGCCTGCAAGAGATAAAAGTACACGATGAAGCCTTCCCAATTGCTGATGTTGAAGCAATGGGCTACAAGGTTTACTTCCACGGTCAAAAAGCCCACTACGGTGTGGCAGTGTTGTGTAAGCAAGAGCCTATCTCTGTGCAGAAAGGGTTTCCTACTGACAATGAAGACCATCAAAAGCGTATGATCATGGCGACGTTTGAAGATGAAAATGGTGAGAAGGTGACCGTGCTAAATGGTTACTTCCCTCAAGGGGACAACATCAAGCACGAGACCAAATACCCGTACAAACGCCAGTTCTACAAAGACTTGATGACTTACCTAAATGACTACCACAACAAAGACGAACAAGTCATTGTGATGGGCGACATTAATATCAGCCCTATCGACGCAGACATCGGCATCGGTGAACCTAATGCGAAACGTTGGTTGAAAACAGGTAAGTGCTCTTTCCAACCAGAAGAGCGAGAATGGTTGAAAACACTGATGGATTGGGGTTTTGTGGATAGCTTCCGCTTACTGCACCCTGAAGTAAACGACCAATACTCGTGGTTTGACTACCGCTCAAAAGGTTTCGTGGACAACCGCGGCCTACGAATTGATGTAGTACTTGCGACTCAGAAGCTTGCTGATAAGTGTACTGAAGCAGGCATCGATTACGAACTGCGTGGCATCGAAAAGCCGTCTGACCACGCGCCAATTTGGTCGACGTTTAAGTAATCAACAGCAACAGAATCTGCTCATAAAAAACGGCGCTATAGAAGCGCCGTTTTGTTAATTATGATGTGTAATTAGCTAAGTGGTCTTAAGTAAGCTAAGAAACGTTTCTCTGCGAATTTGAAAATCGCAATGATGATAAACGTCAACCCCATGTAAAACAGACCTGCTGTTAGGAAAGATTCAAACGGAGCATAGTAGCGAGAGTTAACCAAACGAGCTGCACCCGTTAGATCCATAATCGTCACAATACCTGCAACGGCTGAGCCGTGAAGCATAAAGATAACTTCGTTACTGTAAGCCGGTAATGCACGACGTAGTGCACTTGGCAGAATGATACGTCGGTATGTCTTAGGTGTGCTCATGCCATACGCTTTTGCTGCTTCAACTTCACCTTTTGGTAAGCCGTTAATCGCACCGCGAATGATTTCAGCTGTGTATGCCGATGTGTTAAGGATGAATGCCACCAAAGCACAAAACCATGCATTTTCCCATAGTGTATCTTTTACAGGGAAGAACTGATCCATTCCGTAGTAAATCAGGTACAACTGCACCAATAATGGCGTACCACGGAAGAAATAGATGAACGACCAAGCAGGAGCGTTAATCAGCATATTTGGGCTGTTACGAGCGATAGCTAATGGTATGGCTACACATAAGCCAATGATCAAAGCTACGCAAACCATCCAAGCCGTTGTCCATAAACCACTAAGGTAAATCGGCAGGCTTTCAATTATCAATGAAAAGTCCATAACTACCTCGCGTGGATGCTGAATTTACGTTCAACCAACTTAAGTAAGCCCGTCGAAACACTGGTGAAGAATAGGAAGATAAGTGCCACTGTCATATAGAAGGTAAATGGCATTTTGGTTGAACCCGCCGCCAATGCGCTAACACGCACCATATCTTCTAAACCGATAATGGAAACCAACGCGGTAGTCTTGAGTAGAACCAACCAGTTGTTACCGAAACCTGGCAATGCGTGACGAATCATTTGCGGTAATAGGATACGGCGGAATGCTAAGACAGGGCCCATGCCATAAGCTTTTGCTGCTTCCATTTCACCGCTATCAACCGCCATGATTGCTCCACGGAAAGTTTCAGCCATGTAAGCGCCAAAGATAAAGCCAATGGTTAAGACACCAGCAATGAATGGGCTGACATCGATATAATCAGGTAAGTAAGCGGTCCATTCGTGGTTAGGATCACTTGATGTGAACCACTCATTGAGCCATTCATTGATGGAATACAAACTGTTGTTTAGAAGGATTTGTCCACCAAAGAAAATCAGCATCATCAAGACTAGATCGGGAATGCCTCGAATGACGGTTGTATAGAGGGTTGCGATAGCGCGAGCCCAACGATAAGGCGCGAGTTTTGCTAAGGCACCTAGCATACCAAGAACCATAGCTAAAATTAGCGACAGCAAGGCAACTTCGATTGTAAGCACCGCCCCTTTCAGGATCGAAGCTTCATATCCTTGTAAATCAAACATAATGAATTCCAACAGAACTGCGAAAAGTTGGTAAGACAGGGAGAGGAGAGCCTCTCCCTTAAGAATTGGCGCTAGAGATTACTGACCGTATACGTCGTAGTTGAAGTATTTAGCAGCGATATCTTGGTAGATGCCTTTTTCACGAAGTGAAAGGATTGCCGCATCTAATTGCTTAGTCAGATCTTTGTCTTGCTTACGTAGAGCAATACCAAAACCTTCACCGAACCACTTAGGATCCGTTAGTGATGGGCCTACAAACTCGTAGTCTTCACCACCAGCTTTGTTTAGGACACCTTCTTCTAGAGCAGATGCATCACCTAGTACAGCAGCAACACGGCCGTTTGCTAGATCAAGGTAAGCTTCATCGAATGAACCGTAACGAACGATTTCTACTGTGTCACCGTAGTTATCTGTCAGGTATTTATCGTGGGTTGTTGCACGTTGAACCGCAATTTTTTGACCACTTAGATCGTCAAAGTTAAGGCCTGCGCCTTTCTTAGCGATGAACTTATTTGGGATAAGTGCGTATTTACCAGTGAAATCGATTTTTTTCTTACGCTCTTCCGTGATAGACATTGCCGCGATGATCGCATCATATTTACGAGCAAGTAGAGAAGGAATAATACCATCCCAATCTTGTGCAACGATCTTACACTGCACCTGCATTTCAGTACAAAGCGCGTTAGCCATATCAACATCGAAGCCTTTCAGTGAACCATCAGCTTCTGTCCAGCTAAATGGAGGATAAGCACCTTCAATACCGAAGCGTACTGTTTTCCATTCTTTTGCTTGAGCTACGCCCGTTGCAGCAGTTGCAGCAAGTGCCGCGACTAATAACCACTTTTTCATATCCCTACTCCTGTGATTTAGGTTTTTATGTTTTGCTAGTTTTTAATATTGTGTTTGTTATTACTGTACTTGTTGTGTTTCATTGTTCACACCGCCGCTGTTTACCTTGGCGACGGCATTTCAATTCTGATTAGTAAATCGAAGAGATAAATTGTTGTAATCGTTCAGATTCAGGTTCCGTAAACAGTTTAGCTGGATCGCCCTGTTCCTCCACTAAACCTTGATGGAGAAACATCACATGGTTTGATACATCACGAGCAAAAGCCATTTCATGTGTTACCACAAGCATGGTTCTTCCTTCTTCTGCTAAGTCACGCATTACGCCAAGAACTTCACCTACTAACTCTGGGTCAAGCGCCGATGTTGGCTCATCGAATAACATCACTTCAGGATCAACGGCTAATGCTCTTGCAATCGCAGCACGTTGTTGTTGCCCGCCAGACAAATGGCCTGGGTAGTAATCTTTGCGCTCATACAAACCTACTTTTTTAAGCAGTAGCTCTGCATTTTCAATCGCTTGAGCTTTAGGTACACCTAAGACATGAACAGGTGCTTCAATAACATTTTCGAGGACAGTCAGGTGAGACCATAGGTTAAAACCCTGAAAAACCATGGCTAGGCGAGAACGGATTCGCTGTACTTGTTTTTCGTTAGCAGGCACAGAAACACCTTGGCGGTTGTTTTTCATCTGAATTAATTCGCCGTTAACCCAAATCTCGCCAGCAGTAGGTGTCTCTAAAAGATTGATACATCTAAGGAAAGTACTTTTACCCGACCCTGAAGATCCGATAATCGATACTACATCGCCTTTATGCGCAGAAAGTGAAATTCCCTTTAAAACTTCATTTTGACCAAACGTCTTGTGTAAATCCTTTATGTCCAGCGCTGGTACATCTTTCATGCGCTTTCTCTCCCAAGTTTGTGAAAATGCAAGGTACTCCGACCTTTTCATGCGATACAAACTAGCACCACACGGATTAACATGCAACAAATTATTAACCTAAGAATTTGGAATAAATAGCGATTCACTCTGACTTATTATGCAAAAGGTAGCGTTTTCCCCTCAATTTAATGAATGAGTTCTATCAATAAGTCGTAATTACCACTCTTACATTGTTTACATAAAGTTAATCAAAATGAGATTTACGTAGCTCGATGTCTTACTAGCAAAACAAATTTTGTGTGCTAGAAAATGTCGCTGACAAAAAATATAACGCTCATAGAGCCATACACAACACACTATAAGGCACAGTAATTTTAAGGTTATTACATTGTAAGTATTTCTCTAGCGATCGAAGGTAATCCAATAATAGTGAAATAACTCAATAAGATTTAGGTTTGCAGCATATGCTTTAACCACCAAGGCTCGAGTAATAGAGGTTAACGTCAGTTTGTGAAAACAAATTACACTTTTTATCAATGGTACGTTAATGAATCGCTGCGTTTTGTAGCTTTCTTTCACATACACTCATAAAGTGATCAAGATCAATCACCCTAAAGGGTAAGCTTGTTAGACTCCTCAACACAAAATAAGGCATTAAAAATGCCAAACATTTCTTTTAACTTAACTGCATAAAGCACAGCAAAACCGTGCAACATAATGTTAATGAGTTATAACTAAGAAATAACGCAATTACGCGAACTTATAGAATTCAATTTTAGAATTACTAACATAAAAATATGAGGAATCTATGTCAGACGTTGTCAATAATGCGAACTCTGAAGTAGAAGAGAAAAGCTATAAAGAGCTACACCGTCCTGCTTCTGAATTTGAGAGCCGCTCAGATTATCTAGATCACGAACTTCAAATCATGAAGCCTCGCCGCTTCGGTTTAAACCTTCCAGGTCGTGACTTCCGCTTTGAACTTGAAGATCTTGTTCCTGCACTTGCTGGTACTATTGGTATCATTGCGATGTACTCTGCAGTAATGATGTCGTGGGCTGATGGCCTAACTCAAGCTTGGGATCACGTAAACCTAGGTAAAGACTTCGCAATTGAAGTCGCTCGTGTAGAAATGCTTATTCCTGCACTACTGTTTTGTATCCTTGCTTCTGGTTTCTTTAACCCTAAAGCAAACCTTGCCGGCAACCACGGCCCAATGATCCCTCTTATCGGTACCATCGCTCTCGCTGGTGCTCACCCTCTTGCATTGGCCATCCTGATCGGTGTGTTCGGTCTCATCCTAAGTTTCCTAAAAGGCGGATCTAAACTTGTTAACCTAACTTCTGAAGGTACAGCAGGTGGCTTGCTCATATTCTTAGGCTTAACCGGTACCATGAGCCAAATCAACTCAATTCAAGCATGGGCGGTTGGTCTTCAATCTTCTACTGTTGAAGCGGGTAGCATGGGTTACGTGGGTCTTATCGTTCTTGCTATTACTATTGCTATCTACGCTTTCTTAGCAAAAGTGAACAAGCGTTGGTTAGCTATTCCAGTTTGTGCGTTTACAGGCCTTGCTATTGCATTAGCATTAGGCGCTGGTTTCGATATCGTGTTCGAAACTGAAATGGGCATTCCAAACCTAAACCCAGTTTACTGGTGGGGTTCGACTTCTGAAGGTTGGATGCTTGGCTTGCCAAATGTTGAGCACTTCATCGCTTCGCTACCGTTCGCTATTCTTGCAGTAGCAATGTGGTCACCAGACTTCCTAGGTCACCGTATCTTCCAAGAGCTGAACTACCCTAAACGTTCTGAAAAAGTTCTGATGGACGTAGATGACACAATGACGATGTGTTCTGTTCGTCAAATGGTCGGTACTGCAGTAGGTGGTGGTAACATCACATCTTCTTGGGGTACTTACATGATCCCAGCAGCAATCGCGAAACGTCCAATCCCTGGCGGCGCTATCTTGCTTGGTTCTCTGTGTATTATTGTTGCAATCCTTGGTTTCCCAATGGACGTTGCAGTATGGCCACCAGTAATGCGTGTAGCACTACTTGTAGGTGTATCACTACCTCTACTTGAAGCGGGTATGCAAATGGTCAAGGATTCAAAAGATTCTCAAGCAGCGGGTATCTGTATCTTCGGTTCAGCGGTTGTTAACCCAGTATTAGCATGGGCATTAACGATGCTTCTTGATAACAACGGTCTAATTGGTGATAAAGAACGTGCGAAGCGTCTATCATTTGTAGACAAGATTGTTATCCCTGTCGGCGTTTTGGTTATCTGTCTGGTAGCAATGCTTGCGGTTGGTATGCTAGAAAGTCAATATGGCCTGAAAGCTTGGCTATAATAGTCCTTACTACACATAAGTAGTATTCGGATTAAAAAAAAGTTTGGGTGGCAACCCTTGTCACTCAAATTTTTTCAACTTTTTTTGGTATTTATTGATTTAGTTTAAGGTTTGCAGGAATTTTTTAGCGTAGTCTTAAATGCATAGAGTAAAGACAACATATAAAAGGTAGTGACAATATATATAACCATATGACGCTTATATGCTCATATATATTGTTATTAATAAGAGTGTACTACCCTTACGAGGGGCGCTGGCTCAACAGTGTTAATGTACGTATTTTTTCTACTAAAAAGGTAGGTATGTCATGGCAGAGCAATTTGCTAAAGCTTGGGAAGATTTTGCTGCAGGTGAGTGGCAAAGCGAAGTAAACGTTCGTGATTTCATTCAAAAGAACTACACGCCGTATGAAGGCGACGAGTCTTTCCTAGTTTCTGAGGGTACTGAAGCGACTAACAAGCTTTGGTCTTCGGTAATGGAAGGTATCAAACAGGAAAACGCAACTAAAGCACCTGTAGATTTCGATACTTCTGTTATCTCTACCATTACTGCTCACGATGCAGGTTACATTGAGAAAGATCTTGAGACTATCGTTGGTCTACAAACAGAGAAGCCACTAAAACGTGCAATCATCCCTAACGGTGGTGTACGTATGGTTGAAGGTTCTTGTAAAGCATACGGTGAAACTCTTGACCCAATGGTTTCAAAAATCTACTCAGAATACCGCAAAACACACAATGCTGGCGTTTTCGATATCTACACTCCTGATATCCTAAAATGTCGTAAGTCTGGTGTTCTGACTGGTCTTCCTGATGCTTACGGCCGTGGTCGTATCATTGGTGACTACCGTCGTGTTGCACTTTACGGTATTGATTTCCTAATGAAAGACAAAGCTGCTCAATTCGCTTCTCTACAAGAGCGTTTCGAGAACGGCGAAGATCTTACTGCAACAATGCAATTGCGTGAAGAGATCTCTGAGCAACATCGTGCTCTAGGTCAAATCAAGCAAATGGCTGAGAAGTACGGTTTCGATATCTCTGAGCCAGCTCAAACTGCTCAAGAAGCTATCCAGTGGACTTACTTCGGCTACCTAGCTGCTGTTAAATCTCAAAACGGTGCTGCAATGTCTCTCGGTCGTACTTCGACTTTCCTAGACATCTACATCGAGCGCGATATCGCTGCTGGTAAGATTACAGAAGACCAAGCTCAAGAAATGATCGACCACTTCGTAATGAAGCTACGTATGGTTCGTTTCCTACGTACTCCTGAGTACGATGAGCTATTCTCTGGCGACCCAATCTGGGCAACAGAGTCTATGGGTGGTATGGGTATCGACGGTCGTACGCTAGTAACGCGTTCGAACTTCCGTTTCCTAAACTCTCTATACACAATGGGTCCTTCTCCAGAGCCAAACATCACTGTTCTTTGGTCTGAGCAACTACCTGACGGCTTCAAACGTTTCTGTGCGAAGGTATCTATCGATACTTCTTCTATCCAGTACGAAAATGATGACCTAATGCGTCCTGACCTTGATTCTGATGATTACGCTATCGCTTGTTGTGTATCTCCAATGATCGTTGGTAAGCAAATGCAGTTCTTCGGTGCTCGTGCTAACCTTGCGAAAACAATGCTTTACGCAATCAACGGCGGTATGGACGAAAAACTTAAGATGCAAGTTGGTCCTAAAGAAGCTCCAATGACTGACGCTGTTCTTGATTACGATAAAGTAATGGACCGTCTAGATCACTTCATGGACTGGTTAGCGAAGCAATACGTGACTGCACTAAACAGCATCCACTACATGCACGATAAGTACAGCTACGAAGCGTCTCTAATGGCTCTTCATGACCGTGACGTTCGTCGTACTATGGCTTGTGGTATTGCTGGTCTATCTGTTGCAGCTGACTCACTGTCTGCAATCAAATTCGCGACTGTTAAACCAATCCGCGACGAAGATGGCATTGCAACTGACTTCGAAATCGAAGGTGATTACCCTAAATACGGTAACAACGACTCTCGTGTAGATGACATTGCTTGTGAACTAGTTTCTACGTTCATGAACAAGATCCGTAAGCTTAAGACTTACCGTAACTCTATCCCTACACAGTCAGTTCTTACTATCACATCTAACGTGGTATACGGTAAGAAAACAGGTAACACTCCAGACGGTCGTCGTGCTGGTGCTCCTTTCGCTCCTGGTGCTAACCCAATGCACGGTCGTGATGAGAAAGGCGCTGTAGCTTCACTAACGTCTGTAGGTAAACTACCGTTTGCTGACGCACAAGATGGTATCTCTTACACGTTCTCTATCGTGCCAAACGCACTAGGTAAAGAACAAGACAGCCAACGTGCTAACCTTGCAGGCCTAATGGATGGTTACTTCCACCACGAAGCTGGCATTGAAGGTGGTCAACACCTTAACGTTAACGTTCTTAACCGCGAAACTCTTGAAGACGCAGTTAAGCACCCTGAGAAGTACCCTCAGCTAACGATTCGTGTTTCTGGTTACGCTGTACGCTTCAACTCTCTGACTTCAGAGCAGCAAGCTGACGTAATCGCACGTACATTTACTGAGTCTCTATAAGCTTAAACGCTTAAACTGACCATTCAGTAATATTAATTAGCCTCGCCAATGTGCGGGGCTTTTTTATATCTGACATAAATCGTACTGATTTAACCAACCTCTCAAAGTGTTAGATTGAGCAAAAAAGCCCCCTTCCATTCACTTTTTTTCCACAAATTCATGCAAACTACGATACTATCTCGGTTCATAATTTTAGAGTAACTGCTACATGAAATACCTTCGTTGTTTACCACTGATCCTTCTCTCTTTTTCATCATTGGCATCTGAACGTTCTACGTTAACTTTTGCGTTAGACAACGATGGCATCTTTGGCGTCGACCAAGACTATACCAACGGTTTATTTCTGGCTTACACATCATCAAGTATTACTCCTTACAATTGGGCCAAACCACTAAGTCTTTCCTATTGGGGCGCAAGTTCTTTAGATAAGTGGGAAATCACCATTGGCCACAAAATGTATACGCCTTCGGATATTGAACTAGAAACACCTTCAGCCAATGATCGTCCATATGCAGGTTACCTGCATACCGAGTTCAATTACATCAGCCTGCATCCACAGCAAGCCCAACGCTTTAACATCACCTTTGGTACAACGGGTGAGCGTGCACTTTCCGAAGACGCTCAAAAACTGGTTCACTCGATCACGAAATCGGACGAGCCTATGGGCTGGGAATATCAAATAGATGACGAGTACGCTGGCAGCGTCGGTTACTTAAGCCATTTCAATCTTATGCGTAACCAATCTATTGCGAACACAGACTTTGAAATATCAAACATCTCAGAAATCAATGTAGGTAACTTTAGAAGTGATATCCAAACAGGCTTTATGTTCCGTTGGGGTACCGATTTAGGCGGCAACTTTGGCGCGGCCAATATCACTACTGAAAACCCATTCCGACCGGGTATGATTGGTGCATCAAACAATGGTTGGTTTACTTACGCAGGCCTTGAGGGTCGTTACCGATTCAATGACCTGACTATCGAAGGTGATCGTTCAGGTGTTGACGAGTACGCTAATAAAAATAACCAAGACCCAGCTATTTACGATGTTACTTTAGAGAACATTCAAGCAACGGCTGTATTGGGTGTTGCTTGGTATAATCAATACGTTGGTGCATCTTTCGCACTAACAGCAAAAACACCAGATTACAAAGAAGCAAAAGAGTCAGTGTACACCACTGGTGGTATCACCATGTTTGCTTTTTTCTAGCCACTAGTAAGGGCTTTCATCCTTTACTTTCCAAGTTTATTAAAGGCAATCACCTTGACCGGTGATTGCCTTTATTTTTAAGGGCCTCGTTACCATTTGACCCTATTTTATGTACCGTTTTTGTAATAAAATAAACGGTATAAATTCCTCTACGAGAATAGCTCATGTCTACAACTGGTCGCATTCACTCATTCGAATCTTGTGGTACTGTCGATGGCCCTGGTATCCGCTTTATTGTGTTTCTTCAAGGCTGCTTAATGCGTTGTATGTACTGCCATAACCGCGATACATGGGATCTTCATGATGGAAAAGAAGTAACAGTTGAAGAGATCATCAACGAAGCAAAATCATACCGTCACTTTATGAAAGCTTCCGGTGGTGGTATCACATGTTCTGGCGGTGAAGCCATGCTACAACCAGAGTTTGTTCGTGATTTTTTCCGTGCAGCTCAAGCTGAAGGCATTCATACTTGTCTCGACACTAACGGCTACATTCGTAAGCACACAGAAGTGGTTGACGAAGTTCTAGAAGCTTCTGATCTCGTAATGTTAGATCTAAAGCACATGCGAGATGAGATTCACCACGATTTCATTGGTGTATCCAATAGACGTACACTGGATTTTGCACGCTACCTACACAAGATTGGCAAGAAAACTTGGATTCGTTATGTGATTGTTCCGGGCTACACCGACACACCAGAAGATGCTCATCTTCTAGGTGAATTCATTAAAGACATGGATAACATCGAGAAAGTCGAGCTTCTTCCGTACCACAAGCTTGGTGCTCATAAATGGGAAGCGCTTGGCTTTGACTACCCTCTTGAAGGTACAAATCCGCCAAGTAAAGAGAAAATGGACGAGATTGTTGCAGTACTTAGCCAGTATCATTCAAACGTAAAATACTAATACTGCAGACGATGCTCAACCTCTATTTTAAACGCCTCAATTTCGATTGGGGCGTTTTCTTTTCTAGCGCTAACTATCCTTTCACTTTTCTTTACAACTTTTGTTTATCAATTAAAAAAATCATATTAAATCCGTGTTGAGATCATGTTTCCACGCGTAGGAATGCTGTTACTCTTACTGCAACAAAAGAATATAACATTTAGTTTTTTAGTGAGGCTCATCCCATGGAAATGACCAATGCTCAGCGTCTAATTCTATCAAATCAATACTACCTAATGTCTCAAATGAACCCTGAGAACTCGGCGAAATACCAGCGTCTACAAACGATTGTAGAACGTGGTTACGAGCTCCAAATGCGTGAACTTAACAAAGAATTCGGTTGTTTGACTGAAGCTGAATGTCGTGAAATTATCGACATCATGGAAATGTACCATGCTATGCAAGAGTCGAACAAAATGCTTGCAGAGCAAGAGCGTGCTGAAGTTGACCAGCGTCGTCTTCAGTTCCTAGGTTTTGATATAGCATCTGAAGCTCAAATCGTGCATTACGTGCGTTTCCTTGTAGATTCTGAAGGTCTTTACCCTCAATTCGACAAAGCTGATCACCATTTCAACAGCCAAATGCCGATGTTAGAGAAATACCGCCGCATGTTAACAACATGGCGCAACTGTCCTCGTCAGTACCACCTATGTTCGACAGAACTATCTCAGATCTTTAGCGCTTAATACGTTAATAGATCAGCGATAACTTTTAAAAAGTTTCAAGAAAAGGGTTAATCATCATGAGTAACCCTTTTTTAATGTCAGCATTTAGAAAGAAAAACCAAAGCAACGAGAAGACGTAAGCAACACCGACGTTCACGGCCATGTTGATACCACTTTCAAGTATTGGGCTATGCTCTATATCTCTTTCAAGATTGGTATTACGAACGCCACCAGTGATTCGGATAATTGGCGTCAAATGTAAGTAACCACCTAAACCAATAAAGTACTGACCATCCCAGTCTACACATAGGGATCACAACACGGTTTGACGGTGTATTTTTATAGACCGTTGATGAATAAGAAGCTGTAACGCCAAGCGACCACTATGAGACTCTCGCGTATACATTTGTCGTTACTAATATTGCGGCGCCGATGACGACCGTTTCTAATCCATTATTCTTCGCTACATCTACCTATTTATTGAACAATTTTTGATAACGCCACGCCTTATATGGTTTTCAATCCCATAGAATTAATAGAGCTCAGTTATACGTCGAATAGGTATAAATACAGTATGAGAATTGGAAATCTTCTTAAAATCACAAAACAAACGCTTAGCCACCTCGAATACAAAATAATTTCATTCTACTCACCTCAAGTTGCCCATTGCTTTCACAACACTTTCCACACGCAAAATTGTAAATAAATACATAATTGTTAAGCAAAATTGTGGAAGCGGGTCTAACCTTAAATTGTAGGGAGAGCCTATTTTTCAATCGCTCGTCAGTTTTGACTGGTTAACAAGGGGAATGTGACTATGAGTATTTTTGACCACTATCAATCACGTTATGAAGCAGCCAAGGAAGAAGAGCTGACACTGCAAGAATTCTTGGGGCTGTGTAAAGACGATAAGAGTGCTTATGCTAATGCTGCTGAGCGCTTACTACTGGCCATTGGTGAACCAGAGGTCATTGACACCGCTCAAGACCCTCACCTCAGTCGTATTTTCTCGAACCGAGTCATCTCACGCTACAGCGAATTTAAAGATTTCTACGGCATGGAAGATGCGATTGAACAGATTGTTTCTTACCTAAAACATGCTGCGCAAGGTTTAGAAGAACGTAAACAAATCCTTTATCTCCTTGGCCCTGTGGGCGGTGGTAAATCTTCTCTTGCTGAAAAGCTTAAAGCACTGATGCAAAAACTGCCAATCTATGTATTGTCTGCTGACGGTGAACGAAGCCCAGTTAACGATCATCCTTTCTGCCTGTTCGATGTAAACGAAGATGGCGACTTATTGAAGAACGAATATGGCATTGAGAAACGCTACCTTCGCTCAATTATGTCTCCGTGGGCAGCAAAACGCCTGCACGATTTTGGCGGTGATATTTCCAAATTCAAAGTCATCAAGTTACGTCCTTCTATTCTCGATCAAGTTGCGATCGCGAAAACTGAGCCAGGTGATGAAAACAACCAAGATATTTCTTCTTTGGTTGGTAAAGTGGATATTCGTAAACTTGAGCACTTCTCCCAAGATGATCCTGATGCCTACAGCTACTCGGGGGCTCTATGTAAAGCAAATCAAGGTGTTATGGAATTCGTAGAGATGTTCAAGGCGCCAATCAAGGTACTGCACCCTCTACTAACGGCAACACAAGAAGGCAACTTCAACGGTACCGAAGGGCTTTCTGCACTGCCATTTGACGGTATGATTTTAGCTCACTCGAACGAATCTGAGTGGCAGACCTTCCGTAACAACAAAAACAACGAAGCCTTCCTCGACCGTGTGTACATTGTAAAAGTCCCTTACTGTCTGCGCGTCTCTGAAGAAGTTAAGATCTACAAGAAACTGCTTGAACACAGTGAGCTATCCAAAGCCCCTTGTTCGCCAAGCACACTCGATCTGCTATCGCAATTCAGCATCCTGTCCAGACTGAAAGAGCCGGAAAACTCTTCTCTGTTCTCAAAAATGCGTGTTTACGATGGTGAAACTCTAAAAGACACCGATCCAAAAGCGAAAAGCTACCAAGAATATCGAGACTATGCTGGTGTTGACGAAGGCATGTCTGGGCTATCAACACGTTTCGCCTTTAAGATCCTCTCTCGTGTGTTTAACTTCGACCAAGCCGAAGTCGCTGCTAACCCAGTTCATCTGTTCTACGTAATTGAACAGCAAATCGAACGTGAGCAATTCCCTCAAGAAACCGCAGAGAAGTACCTTGAGTTCTTGAAAGGATACCTAGTACCTCGTTACGTCGAGTTCATCGGCAAAGAGATTCAAACCGCATATCTAGAGTCTTACTCTGAGTATGGTCAAAACATCTTCGACCGCTATGTGACTTATGCTGATTTCTGGATTCAAGATCAAGAGTACCGCGATCCAGAAACAGGCCAGCTATTTGATCGAGCTTCACTGAATGGTGAACTGGAGAAAATCGAAAAAACAGCCGGTATCAGCAACCCGAAAGACTTCCGAAACGAGATAGTGAACTTTGTGCTTCGTGCCAAAGCCAACAACAACGGTCAAAACCCAGTCTGGACCAGTTACGAGAAGCTTCGCACTGTGATTGAGAAGAAAATGTTCTCCAACACAGAAGAGCTGCTTCCTGTTATTTCGTTCAATGCTAAAACCTCAACGGATGACCAAAAAAAACATGACGACTTCGTTGCTCGTATGATGGAAAAAGGCTACACCGAAAAACAAGTCAGACTGCTATCCGAGTGGTACCTAAGAGTTCGCAAATCCTCATAATGAAACGGTTTTGAGCTGTTCAGGTGAGCAGCTCGTACTAATCAATAACTTTATACGTTAATAAACCAATAACTCTTATACCCGAATAAAAAGTAGGATCGCGACATCAGCTGAGAGGGAGTTCTTATGGCACAATTTATCGATCGGAGGCTCAATGGCAAAAATAAGAGTGCTGTAAACAGACAGCGCTTCTTAAGACGCCATAAAGAGCAAATCAAAGAATCTGTGGCCGATGCAGTCAACCGACGCTCAATCACCAATACTGAAACGGGTGAGGATGTTACGATTCCTCATAAAGACATAAAAGAACCTAGTTTTCATCAAGGCCAAGGAGGTCGAAGAGAACGCGTTCATCCAGGTAACGATCAGTTCATTACCGGCGATAAAATCGAGCGCCCTAAAGGTGGTGGACAAGGTGGTGGCTCTGGCGAAGGTGACGCCAGCCCTGATGGCGAAGGTCAAGACGAGTTTACCTTCCAAATTTCCAAAGATGAGTATCTTGATATTCTCTTTGAAGACTTGGCACTCCCTAACCTTGAAAAAAATCAGGTCAATAAAATCACTGAATGGAAAACCCATCGCTCTGGGTATCAGAGTGCAGGGATTCCGTCCAACATTGCGATTGTACGTTCTCTACAGCAATCTCTCGCGCGTAGAACTGCCATGACAGCAGGGAAAAGACGCGAGCTGAATCTACTGATGGAACAACTTGACCAAGTTAAGATGACAGAACCCGCTCAACCATTTGAAGAGAGTCGATTAAAAGAAGAGATTGCCGAGTTACGTAAGAAAATCGAAAGCGTACCGTTCATTGACACCTTTGACTTACGTTATAAAAACTACGAGAAGCGCCCTATCCCATCTAGCCAAGCCGTGATGTTCTGTTTAATGGATGTGTCCGGTTCAATGGATCAAGCGACTAAAGACATCGCAAAACGCTTCTACGTACTGCTTTATCTATTCCTCAATCGTACCTACGAGAACGTCGATGTGGTGTTTATTCGTCACCATACTCAGGCAAAAGAAGTCGACGAACATGAGTTCTTCTACTCACAAGAAACCGGTGGCACCATCGTTTCTAGTGCACTGAAATTAATGAAAGAAATTGTCGCCGACCGTTACCCAGCTAATGAGTGGAATATCTATGCGGCACAAGCATCTGATGGTGATAACTGGGCTGATGACTCACCTCGCTGTAAAGAGCTGTTGGTCAACACGCTTCTGCCAACTTGTCAGTATTACTCTTATATCGAAATTACACGCCGCTCTCACCAAACGCTTTGGCATGAATACGAAAAACTAGAAAGTAGCTTTGATAACTTCGCAATGAAAAACATCAAGACCGTAGAAGATATCTTTCCAGTATTTAGAGAGCTGTTCCAGAAAGAGACAGCATAAGGGGGCTTGCCATGACAGCGAAATCAAACATTGCAGATAGAGACAAGGCTACGCAGAAGAAAAACGACAAGATGCTGCCTGACGGCCCTGACTGGACCTTTAACCTGTTAGAACAATACCACGTTGAAATTAAGCGTGTGGCCCAGCATTACCGTTTAGATACTTACCAGAACCAGATTGAAGTCATTACCTCTGAACAGATGATGGATGCCTACTCAAGTATTGGTATGCCTATCAACTATAACCATTGGTCATTTGGTAAGAAGTTCATTCAAACCGAACAAAACTATAAACATGGCCAAATGGGGTTAGCGTACGAGATCGTGATCAACTCGGATCCATGTATCGCTTACTTGATGGAAGAGAACACCGTCACTATGCAGGCGCTCGTTATGGCTCACGCTTGTTACGGCCACAACTCATTCTTTAAAGGTAACTATCTGTTCCAAACTTGGACAGACGCAAGTTCGATTATTGATTATCTATTGTTCGCTAAAAAATACATCGCGGATTGTGAGGAAAAATACGGTGTTTCAGAAGTAGAACAACTTCTCGACTCTTGTCATGCGCTGATGAATTACGGTGTAGACAGGTACAAACGCCCAGAAAAGATCTCGATTGCTGAAGAGACGGCGAGACAAGAAGAGCGTGAAGCTTATCTGCAATCTCAAGTGAATGAGCTATGGAGAACCGTTCCTCAAAATAAAAGTAAGGAAGAAACAACAAAAGTTCGTTTCCCGAGTGAGCCTCAAGAAAACATCCTCTACTTTATTGAAAAGAACGCGCCACTGCTTGAACCTTGGCAACGTGAATGTGTTCGTATCGTTCGTAAGGTAAGCCAGTATTTCTATCCTCAAAAACAAACACAGGTAATGAATGAGGGTTGGGCTACCTTCTGGCATTACACCATTCTGAACCACCTTTACGATGAAGGTTTGGTGAGTGATAAGTTCATCTTAGAGTTCCTACACAGTCACACCAGTGTGGTTGCTCAACCCGCCTACAACAGCCCTTATTTCAGTGGGATAAACCCTTATGCACTTGGCTTTGCGATGTTTAGAGACATCCGACGTATCTGTGAAGAGCCAACCGATGAAGATAAGGAGTGGTTCCCTGAATTAGCCGGCAGTGATTGGTTAGAGGCGGTTCACTTTGCGATGCACAACTTCAAAGATGAAAGCTTCATCAGCCAATACCTTTCTCCAAAGATCATTCGTGACTTTAAGCTATTCTCAGTACTCGACGACGACCGTAAAAATACCATCGAAGTTAGTGCAATTCACGATGATCCTGGCTATCGCTTGATTAGAGAAAAACTGGCTGCACAATACAACCTAAGTAACCTTGAACCGAATATTCAGGTGTTTAATGTGGATGTTCGTGGTGACCGTTCAATGACATTGCAATATGTCCCTCATGACCGTATCCCGCTTGATAAAGGCTACGATGAAGTGATGAAGCATCTCTATCGCTTATGGGGCTTTGATGTCATTTTGGAAGAGCTCAAAGACACAGGCCATAGAGAAATCCTCACGACGTGTCCAAAACGTAACGATTATGGATCCAAGATTTAATACCAATCAAAGTAAGTGATTGGTATAAGACTCCGCTCCCCCTACAACATAGTGGTCAACCCGCTCGGAAGTGGAGCAATAAAAAGCGCATAAGTTTGATGACTTATGCGCTTTCTTTTTAAGGCTCAAACGTCTTCAATAGACGCAAGGCACTAAACCTAGATACTAGAGCTAAAAAGCTAAATAAGCTAAATAAGCTAAATAAGCTAAATAAGCTAAATAAGCTTAAACAATCGGCTTTTGGCCACGTTCAATCAACTTCATCAGCACACTATCTGCAGATTTACCTGCAACGCCTGCTAGCTTATCTGATAATTTTTTCTTTTGTACGTAGTGAATCGCTAGAACCGTCTTGTCTTTACATGCTGCTACGACTAAATCATCAGAAGTCCTGATCTCATCCACTAGCCCAAGTTCATGCGCTTGTGTGCCAAACCAGTGCTCACCCGTTGCTACTTTTTCAAGATCGAGTGCTGGGCGGTGATCACGGATGAAGTCTTTGAATAAGCCATGCGTCTCTTCGAGCTCTTCTTTAAACTTCTCGCGTGCTTTATCGCTGTTCTCACCAAACATAGTAAGCGTGCGTTTGTACTCACCCGCCGTTAGCTGTTCGAACTCAATGTCATGCTTTTTAAGCAATTTATTGAAGTTTGGCAGTTGAGCAATAACACCAATAGAGCCAACAATAGCAAACGGTGCAGATACAATTTTGTCCGCAATACATGCCATCATGTAACCACCACTCGCGGCTACTTTGTCTACCGAGATAGTTAGAGGCAAACCTGCTGCTTTGATGCGATCAAGTTGAGAAGACGCCAAACCATAGCCGTGAACCATGCCACCGCCAGACTCAAGCTTAAGCAATACTTCATCACCTTCACGAGCCACAGCCAACACCGCCGTTACCTCTTCACGTAACGAAGCAACTTCTTTCGCATCAATGCTGCCGTTAAAATCGAGAACGAATAGGTGTGGTTCACGCTTGCTATCAAGCTCACCCTCTTTCGCTGCTTTTTTCACTTCTTTGCCACGTGATTTTACTTTTTCTTTTTCCGCTTTCTTTTCTGCTTTATCACGGGCTTTGATGAAAGCATCATCATGTAGATGGTGCTCAAGTTGCTCAATCGTCTGTTTGTGATGTTCAGATAGGTTCGTGATTTCCAGCTCACCTTTAATCGCGCTTGATTTTCCACCCACCGATTTAGCAATCACTAAAATTGCAATGATGGCGATTACAACTGTCGCAATCTTGGCTAAAAACAAGCCGTAGTCCAACAAAAATTCCAATGTCATATCCCCTATTGTATGAATTAGTGTATTGTAACCATCTTGTCACGATTACCAAGAATTTCTCATCATTCCTGCGGTTATCTGTGTGATTTAACATCAATGGAATGACGAACATAATAAAAGAAAGAAGGATAAGCACAGTGGATTACCCAATCTCTACAGATGCCCTCAAAGATAAAGTAATTTTGGTTACAGGTGCCGGTGCTGGCATTGGTCGCCAAGCCGCACTAAGTTTCGCTCAACATGGCGCAACTGTCATTCTGTTAGGCCGCAATGTCAAAAACCTTGAATTGATTTACGACGAAATCGAAAGTTCTGGTTACCCGCAACCTGCGATTATCCCACTGGATTTAAAAGGCGCGACGAAACAGAACTACATCGACATGGCTGAAACCATTGAATCTCAGTTCGGTCGCTTAGATGGTCTACTGCATAACGCAGGTGTGCTTGGCACGTTAAGTCCGTTTAATCAAATCGATGAAGAAACGTTTGATGGCGTCATGCAAATCAACGTTAAAGCTGAATTTCTAATGACTCAAGCATTACTGCCAGTTATTAAAAAAGCGGAAGCCGGTCGTATTGTCTTTACCTCTTCAACGGTTGGTCACTCTGGCCGTGCGTTTTGGGGCACTTACGCAATTTCAAAGTTTGCAACAGAAGGCATGATGCAAATCCTAGCGGACGAGCTTGAAGACACTAACATCCGTGTAAACGCAATTAACCCAGGAGGCACTCAAACACGCATGCGTGCAAAAGCGTACCCAGGTGAAGATGCGAACAAGTTAAAAACGCCACTCGACATCATCCCGCTTTATCTACACTTAATGAACCCAAGTGTGACAGACATTAATGGCCAATGTATCGATGCTCAACCTAAGTAGCTGATATTATGAGCAATAACAAGAGGTCGCTTTAATAGCGGCTTTTTTTATATCCAAATCAATCATCTAACGCTTACTTCCGCTAATTTTCGTCATTTTGCTTTGCATCTTTTTCATTGTTAAATATACTGTATGTATATACAGGTATTTAATTATGCATGAACTAATAAAAAACTTACAAGACCGCCAGTTAATCTGGAAAGGATTACAATCAACAACGCTAGGAAGTACCACTTCGACAGGCTATCCTCAATTGGATAAGCAACTTGATGGCGGCTTCCCAACGCACGGCGTTATTGAAGTTGAGTCACAACAAGGGATCGGTGAACTTCGTCTACTCACTCCTTATTTAGCTCAACAAAACTCACAGAAACTGGCCATATTCATTAACCCGCCAGGGAAAATAGGTGCCGAGTTTTTTAGCAACCAAAGGATTCAACTAGAAAATATTCTCGTTATCGAGCCTCAACGCGACCTCGATGCATTATGGGCCGCTGAACAGTGCCTCAAGAGTGGTGCCTGTCATTCTGTATTGTTATGGGGAACCAATCTCGAAATCCACCAAACCAAGCGCCTGCAAGCAGCAAGCGAAACGGGTAAGTGTCTGCAATTTCATTTTAAAGCCACCAGCCATAATCAGTTATCCCTACCCGTTTCTTTAAGCATGAAGCTGTCTTCTCACGCTCAAGGGTTAAAGGTTGAGATCACCAAAAGAAAAGGCAGTTGGTCGTATGGCAGCTTTATTCTAGACATGACACATAACTGGCCGTTACTCACAGAGCAAGTCGTTTATGAAGACAACTTAGACCGTGCTTTGTCAGGTAACACTGTGCTTGCTTTTCCTATTGCAAAGCAAGGCTAGCGTATGTTGTGGCTTTATCTGCACTTTCCATCTCTGCAGTTGGATACCTTGTTTAACTCTAATGAATTGAGTTCAAGCGAAGACTCACGCGAACAACCTATTATCATCGTGGATGAAAAAGATCACCATGTGCTGCAAGCTAACCCAGCCGCGCTGGAATCAGGCATAACACTAGGTATGGGGCTAGGATCTGCAGCGGCGCTTTGCCATAACTTACACGTTCACCCTTACATCATTGAGCTAGAGAAAAATAAGCTGAAAGAGATTGCTCAATGGGCCTATCTGGTTACATCCGACATGGCCTTACTGCCACCTAATGGATTATTGATTAAGGCCTCTAACATGCTGTCGCTTTACGATGGGCTAGATAACTACTGGCATGAACTCAAAAGCCATTTAGAAACGCTCAATATCCAGTTCAGCTTTGCCACGGGTTATTCGCCGCTTTCTGCAATCCTTTTAGGCAAGCAATCCATCAACCAAGCGACGAACAATGTTGAGCAAATGAAAGCTTGGGTAAGTCAGCAGGCGCTGAGTTCAAGCGAGCTTCCTGCTAAACAAGTTGAGCGCCTGAATCGTGTTGGTATCAATGTCGTAGAAGACCTATTAAAGCTGCCTTTGCAAGATGTCGCGCGCCGCTTTGATATCGACTTGGTGAACTATGTGGGTCGTCTTAATGGGCAGTTCAAGCACCCTATTGATTTTTATCATCCACCAGAGAGTTTCCAACAATATTTGGAGCTGCTGTTTGATATTGAAAACATCCTATTCATCGAAAAGCCTTTGCTGAAATTGTTGAATCAGCTCGAATGCTTTTTGAGGTTACGTGACCGAGTGGCTTTCGAGTTAACGCTGACTTTGCACCTAAGAAATAAAGACGACCACCCTGTCTCTTTTTATTCAGCACAAGGTGATTACCTTGCGACAAAGTGGGCAAATCTCACGCATCTCACCTTAGAATCACTAAAGCTCACAGCACCGGTTCAGGGGCTGACCCTATCCTTGGTTCGTCATGGAGAACCGCAAATGGCCTACCATGATCTTTTTGATGGTAACACCGGAACACTTGCCACGTTAGATTTGCTCTCACTACTGCAAGCAAAGCTTGGGCAAGCCTGCATTCAAACACCGAAAATACAATACGACCCAAGGCCAGAAAAGGCCAATCAGTATTCACTCCCAACACTGAGTAAACCTGTGTCAAAGAGACAAACTCCCTCAGGGAGCGAGCAACAAACCATAGCTCTCAGCGTCAACCAACAACGACTCAGGCCCAGTATTTTACTGCCAGAGCCCGAAGCACTAACCGAAAGCGTCACCTTATCTCAAGGCCCTGAGCGCATTGTGTCTGGCTGGTGGGACGGAGAGAAGATCATTCGTGACTACTTTATTGCTCACAGTGAAAACGGTCGATGGCTCTGGATATTTAGAACACCAGATAAACAGTGGTTTTTGCACGGCTTATTTAGCTAGTTTGTAAGACAGAAAGTAAGAAACTTCGCTATCTCGTCCGTTCTGCTTATTGAACTTCAACATCCTTTTTCAATCATATTCACTCGCAATGGTTAAGTGAGATTACGTTATGTCTCAGCAATACTCAGAGCTATTTTGCCAAAGTAATTACTCCTTCCTTGAAGGAGCTTCACACGCAGAGGAGCTTGTTTTACAGGCCGACTTCTTACGTTACAAAGCGCTCGCAGTTACTGATGAGTGCTCGCTGGCGGGCATCGTTAAGGTTCACTCAGCAATCAAGCAACATGAACTGTCGCTCAAACAAATTGTCGGGAGCATGTTTTGGTTAAATGAAGAGTGCCAAGTGATCTTGATATGCCCAAACAGACAAGCCTATGCCGAGCTGTGCCGTATTATTACCAACGCGAGACGTCGTAGCAGTAAGGGGCATTATCAGCTCTCTGAGTGGGATATCATGTCGGCTAAGCACTGCTTTATTCTTTGGCTTCCTCAACAAAAAAATGAAGACGCGCATTGGGGGCAATGGCTTTCTCAGCATCATTCAGGCCGGCTTTGGATCGGCTTACAACGACACCTAAAGCAAACCGATCAGCAGTACATCGACTATTGCGTCGAGATGTCACACCATCATCAACTGCCGATAACCGCTTGTGGTGGCGTGCTGATGCACAATGCTAACCGCTTACCCTTACAGCACTCACTCACTGCGATAAAATACCAAAAACCTATTACCGAAGTGGGCAGTCACTTACTCGCTAATGCCGAGCGCTGTTTACGAAGTATTAATAAGCTCTCTCATATATTCAAAGTTGAGTGGCTAGAAGAGAGCAACCGAATCTCAGAGCTGTGCGAGTTTGAGTTAGACAGCTTGCGCTACGAATACCCAAGCGAGCTGATTCCTCAAGGTGAGACACCCATGAGTTATCTACGCATGTTAGTCGAAAAAGGAAAACGAGCTCGCTTCCCGCAAGGCGTGCCTAACGACATTCAACAAATCATAGAGAAAGAACTGGGGCTGATTGACGAGCTTGACTACCCTTTCTTTTTTCTCACGATCCACGACATCGTCATGTTTGCCAAAAGCCAAGGCATTCTTTACCAAGGTCGAGGTTCAGCGGCCAATTCCGTGGTCTGTTACTGCTTAGAAATCACCTCTGTCGACCCAAGACAGATCTCAGTATTATTTGAACGCTTCATCAGTAAAGAACGTGATGAGCCGCCGGATATTGATGTCGATTTTGAGCATGAGCGCCGTGAAGAAGTCATCCAATACATCTACAAAAAATACCGTAGAGAACGCGCAGCACTTGCCGCAACTGTCATTTCATATCGCTTCAAAAGTGCAGTAAGAGATGTCGGCAAAGCTTTAGGGCTACAAGAAACTCAGCTGGATTACTTCATAAAGAACACCAACCGCAGAGACAAAAGCTTAGGTTGGCAGGCTCAATTAACTCAATTGGGGCTGCAACCGGACTCTTTGAAAGGTCAGCAATTTATCCATTTAGTTAATGAGATCATCGGCTTTCCACGTCACTTATCTCAGCACGTTGGTGGCTTTGTGATCTCTTCTGGGCCTTTGTACGAATTGGTTCCCGTCGAGAATGCAGCTATGCACGATCGAACCATCATTCAATGGGATAAAGATGATCTTGAAACCTTAGGGCTGCTTAAAGTCGATGTACTCGCGCTTGGTATGCTTTCTGCGATTCGTAAGTGCTTCGACCTGATCAAACGCATTCACGGGCGATCACTCACCATCGCAGAGATCACTCGCCTCAAGGACGATCCTCAGGTTTATGGCATGATTCAACGAGCAGACACGGTCGGTATATTCCAAATTGAGTCACGCGCGCAAATGAGCATGCTGCCAAGGCTCAAACCAAGGACTTATTACGACTTGGTGATTCAAATCGCTATCGTGCGTCCTGGGCCTATTCAAGGCAATATGGTTCACCCATTCTTAAAGCGTCGAGATGGTATTGAGCCAATCAGCTATCCATCTAAGGATGTTAAATCGGTACTGTCGCGCACCTTAGGTGTGCCGATATTCCAAGAACAAGTGATTAAGCTCGCGATGGTGGCAGCAGGGTTTACAGGTGGAGAAGCGGATCAACTCAGACGCGCCATGGCGGCTTGGAAGAAAAATGGTAACGTCTTTAAGTTCAAAAACAAGCTCATCGAGGGCATGCAAAATCGCGGTTATGAGACAGAGTTTGCTGAGCAGATATTTAAACAAATATGTGGTTTTGGTGAATACGGCTTTCCAGAAAGCCATTCCGCCTCATTTGCCGTTTTAGCCTATTGCTCAGCTTGGTTGAAATGTTACTACCCAGAATGTTTCTACGCGTCTTTGCTCAATAGCCAACCCATGGGCTTTTATAGCCCTTCACAGTTGGTACAAGACGCACAACGACACAATGTGGCGATTCTTCCAGTATGTGTGAACACCTCACAAGACAACCACATAGTCGTTGAACATCAGAATGGTTTAGCGATTCGCTTAGGGCTACGACAAATCAAAGGGTTCAGCGAGCATGGAATCCAAAGCGTGCTCGCCAATCGCCCACATTCCGGTTATCGCCATCCGAGCCAAGTGAAACAGTTGTCGATGAATAAGAAGGACATAGAGTTACTCGCGTCAGCTAATGCGTTACACAATGTTTCTGGTGACCGTTTTCAGACACGCTGGGCAATGATGGATTCAGCATCTGACTTACCGTTATTTAGTCAAGTTCACGACGACATAAAACACTCACTTCATCAACCCAGTGAAATGCAAAATTTATTAGAGGATTTCAGTAGTGTCGGGATTTCGCTAAATAAGCACCCTATCACCTTACTAGAAGAAACTAATCGATTAGGCCGCTTCACACATATGAAAGACTTAAAACAACAAAGACATAAATCCATGGTCACGGTCGTTGGTTTAGTCAC
The DNA here is from genome assembly GCF_015163545.1 of Vibrio sp. OPT24. Lineage (NCBI taxonomy): Bacteria > Pseudomonadati > Pseudomonadota > Gammaproteobacteria > Vibrionales > Vibrionaceae > Vibrio > Vibrio sp. OPT24. Next base: position 255,541 of record NZ_JADDYI010000048.1, on the reverse strand, counting down.
TGGTAAGCAGTCACCCGGCACCGCAGCCGGTGTCACCTTTGTCACATTAGAAGATAACACGGGCAATATTAACGTTGTGGTATGGGGAGCCACCGCACGCGCACAGCAACAAGCTTATCTGACAGCGAAGGCTTTAAAGGTGCAAGGGGTCTTAGAGAAGGAAGGCGAAGTCGTGCATGTGATTGCGGGAAAGCTCATCGATATTACCGATGAAATTACTGGCTTGAACACCAAATCACGAGATTTTCATTAGTTGTGAATTATCAGTAACGGTAAAAATAGCCATGCCATCAAAGACCAACGAAAGAGACGTAAAAAACAGAAAAGGGAGCCTTCAGCCTCCCTTCAATAAAAATTGTTGAGCTATCACTCAACGTCAGCTTCCGTACGTCTTTTCTTAAATTCCCTATATAGTAATAAACTCAAAGTCATTACAACTTTAGAAGTTAACCATATCATTAAGAGAAACTGCCTTAGATTGTGTGTGAAAAGTTACGCTAATCGTTGAGCATATTTCGTTACGATAAATATGCTTCATCAATGTTAACAAACGTTTTCTATAAGATCATTAAAAATAACCGTACAGCAGGTTTAATTATAATAACTGACGCATTCTCTCTTGAGTCACTTCAACTAAGAGGTCAGGTTGAAATTTAGAAATGAAGCGGTTACACCCTACTTTTTCAACCATAGCTTCATTAAAACTTCCGCTTAATGAGGTATTTAGTGTGATAAATAGATCATGCATTCTAGGGTCAGTACGTACTTCATGAGTCAGCTTATAGCCATCCATTTCAGGCATTTCGGCATCAGTGATCATCAGCAGGATTTCTTGATTAATGTCTTTGCCTTCATCACACCATCCTTTAAGTAAGGTTAGCGCTTCTAAGCCATCACAGCACTCGATAATGTTCAAACCCAGTTGTGACAAGGTACCTTTAATCTGATTACGAGCGGTTGAAGAATCATCAACGATAAGCACGTTACGCCCAACCATTTCATTGGCTAGCTGCTCGTCTAAAACACCTTCAGAAATAGAAACGTCGTAATCAATGATCTCGGCCAACACTTTCTCGACATCGATTATCTCAACAATTTTATGCTGATCTTCTTCTTGAATATGTGTGATAGCTGTAAGGTAATTTGCACGACCCGCCGTCTTCGGTGGTGGCTGAATTTCAGTCCAAGTCGTATTCACAATATTACGGACTTGCCCAACCAAGAAACCTTGTACCGTTCGGTTGTATTCCGTAATGATCAAGTTACTTTCTTGAGACTCAGCACGTGATGGAGGAAAGCCAATCGCACTGCGCAAATCAATAACAGGAACAGATTCGCCACGTAAAGAGGCAACCCCTGTAATGTGATGGTGAGAGCCCGGTAAGCGAGTGAGTACTGGTACTTTTAAGACTTCTTTTACTTTAAATACGTTAATCGCGAATAATTGACGACTATTTAAGCTGAATAATAAGAGTTCCAGACGGTTTTCACCAACTAGCTTGGTTCTCTGATCAACCGAATTTAAAACGCCAGACATACAACACCTTAGGGACAAATAATAACTGTGGCTACAATAGCCTACTTCAATAGGTTAAAGCAAAGCGCCAATGCACAGAATGCTTAAACTAAGTACAACAAATAATGTTATACAAAGCTTAAGTACATGGAAAGGTTTCAGGTAAAGCTAAAAGACGGGTAAAAAGAAGTTAGCCTTCAATCACTTTCATTAATAATTGACCATCATATAAGGCCTGCTTGATAAGCGCGGCACCTGGCATGGTCGCCTGCTTATAGAATCGAGACTCCACTAACTCTAAGTCTTGATGGTAAACCGACAAGCTCTGCTCTTCGATACACTTTTGGATCGCAGGATACAACACGCTCTTTGCCTGATTGATAACGCCACCAACCAAGACTTTCTCTGGATTGAAAAGATTAATCACAATCGCTATCGCAGCACCTAAGTAACGACCTAACTGTTCGATCACTTCTACTGCAAGAGGATCTCCATCGGCAGCGGCAGCACAAATCTGTTCAATAGTTACATCTTCAAACACTGTCAGTGTCGATGCTTCACCATTCGCCAATCGTTCTTTTACTTGATCACGGATCGCCTGGGAACTCGCGACCGTTTCTAAGCAGCCTCGGTTACCGCAGTGACAAAGTTTGCCCTGCTTATCGATCTGGATATGCCCAAGTTCACCAATATTACCATGTCGACCTTGCAACACTCGGCCGTCGAGAATGATCCCGGCACCTACACCGTGGTGAATTGAGATAAGAACAGAATTATCGTTATCTTGTGAGTGACCAAACAGCTTCTCTGCTAATGCCCAAGCTCGGGTATCATTGGCGATAAAGACAGGTAGCCCCGTTTCTTTGTAGATCTCAGGACCCAACGCTAAATTTTTAACGTTGTAGTGCGGCATTTGCAACACAATACCTTGCTCAGAATTGACCAAACCTGGCAATGTGATTGCAATACTCGTCACCCTGTCGAGTTGTTCAGCATAAGTTTGGAAAAACTCATCAATCTCATGCAGAAGACGTGCAAGTACATCATCTTGATCACGTTCATGAATATCAATTTTAGTATCGATAAGCACGTCGCCACCCAACTCATGAAGTGCGATGGTCAAATATCCACGACCAAGACGCATTGACAAAAATTGCCAACCCTCGTTATTGGTTTGCAAACCGACAGCAGGACGCCCACGAGTCGTGGCTTCTTGAACCGTGGTTTCGTGAATGAGGTGAGCTTCAATGAGTTCACGGGTAATTTTAGTAATACTCGCCGGAGCCAACTCACTTTGCTTGGACAGATCGATACGAGAAATAGGACCTCTAAGGTCAATTAGTTTATATACACGACCAGCATTGACCTGTTTGATATGATCAATATGGCCCGGTTGAGCCATGTACATTTTACGCTCCAGAAATCATCAACAGGTTAATTTTTTTACTTTGCGAAGTAATTGTGAAGTCACTTGGTATATCGCCGTGACCAGTATCACGTATATACATGAATCTTTGTGTATCTAGTCAAATAGTTTGAGAAAAATTAACACCCATATCGATAAATTGAGACTTAATTTTCAGAATGAAACATCGCATTTTTGCTCTGAATTCAATAATTGGAGACAAATAAAGAAATATCTCCCTAGCTCCCAATAAATTATCAATTAATGCATATACTTAATTCAGTCTTTTGAAAGATTACTTGGTCTCACTCTAGGAGTATTCATGACAGCCGAATTAAGAAAAACGAAAATAGTCACAACGCTAGGCCCCTCTACTGATAAAGGTAACGTGCTTGAAGAAATCATCAAAGCAGGTGCCAATGTCGTCCGTATGAATTTCTCGCACGGCACTAGCGAAGACCATATACAACGCGCAGAAAACGTCAGAGCGATAGCAAAAAGACTCGGCACTCAAATCGCTATTCTCGGTGACTTACAAGGTCCCAAGATTCGTGTGTCGACATTCAAAGATAACAAAATACAACTTACCGTCGGTGACCAATTTACGCTCGACAGCAGCCTAGGTTTAGGTGAAGGCGATCAACAAGCCGTCGGTCTTGATTACAAAGAGCTCCCTAACGATGTATCCGCTAACGACATTCTGTTACTCGACGATGGTCGTGTTCAATTAAAAGTCACCAAGGTGGAAGGCTGTCGCGTTCACACAGAAGTCATCATCGGTGGTCCTCTTTCCAATAACAAAGGCATTAACAAAAAAGGGGGGGGGCTTTCCGCAGAAGCGCTGACAGAAAAAGACAAGCGCGATATCGTCACTGCAGCTCAAATCAAAGTCGATTATTTGGCCGTTTCTTTTCCTCGCAACGGTGAAGACATGCATTACGCTCGCCAGCTTGCACGGGAAGCTGGCTTAGAAGCTCACCTTGTAGCAAAAGTAGAGCGAGCAGAAACAGTAGCAACAGTTGAGAACATGGATGACATCATATTAGCCTCAGATGTGGTCATGGTGGCCCGTGGTGACCTCGGAGTGGAAATTGGTGACCCTGAGTTGGTAGGAGTACAAAAACAGCTTATACGTCGTGCTAGAGCGCTTAACAGAACCGTAATCACCGCAACGCAAATGATGGAGTCGATGATTTCCGCGCCAATGCCAACCCGCGCAGAGGTGATGGATGTAGCCAATGCCGTACTTGATGGCACCGATGCTGTCATGCTTTCGGGGGAAACAGCGGCGGGCGATTACCCAGTAGAAACCGTGAAATCAATGGCAGAAGTCTGTATTGGTGCAGAGAAAATGGCGGGCATTAATAACCAATCTAATTACCGTATTGACCGCACCTTTGTTACCGCCGAAGAAACCGTTTCGATGGCGACCATCTACTCAGCAAACCATATGGAAGGCATTAAAGGCGTAGTCACTCTCACCGAGTCAGGGCGAACTGCACTGATGATGTCTCGCCTGAGTGCCGACATGCCTATCTATGCCCTGTCTCGTAACGAAGGAACGCTTAATCGTTGTACTTTATACCGAGGCGTGACGCCTATTTACTTTGAAACAGAGGCCAAAGACAGCTTTGATATTGCACTATCAACATTAGATTGCCTGAAAGAAGAAGGATACCTTAAATTTGGCGACCTCGTGATCGTCACCCAAGGCGATATTATGGATGTGGCGGGGTCAACCAACTGTATGAGAATCCTACCGGTCACATAAGTCTAATCACTAGAGTCTAGAATCCTAGGTTTAGGCATAAAATTAAGAAAACAAAAAAGGGTTATCGAACCAAGTTCAATAACCCTTTTTCACTTCAAAATATTGTCGGTCTAACTACTTATTGCCTGCGAGCATTATTTATCAACAACGCTGGTGGCAAGCTGTGACATGTGTGAACTACGAGCGTTCTCTGTTGACGTATAAGTTTCGACAAATCGGTAACCCGCCTCTAAACCCAATTCGTAGTCATGTAGCAAATCTTCTTTGTCACTCATTAATGAACTCGATTTAAGCGGCTGACTAGGTGCTATCTGGACCACAAACGCATCATCGGGTGGTGAGTTAAGAAAGTTTTGAGTTAGCGAGTAAGTTTGATAATGAACCATCAACATATCAGCTAAGCCTGAATCAAACTTATCACCAATCAAATGGCTTAAACGATAGATATCATCAGCACCAAACAACCATCGACCGCCATTTAAAAGATCCAAATGTACCCTGTCGCGCTTTTGCTCTTTTGAACTCAAAATTTGTTGTTGAAAGAACGAGCTCCAATCGGTTTTCCATTGGTCTACTTTTTGTTGCCAATGACCTTGAACATTATTCAACGAACCACGAAACCACTCAAGTTCTTCTACAGAGGCTCTGTTGCTCTTCGCTAAAATTGGCTTATTGTGATCCTGAATGGGTAAGTCAACATTCGACTCAAAGGTAGGTTCGGTTCTAATGACAACAATAGATCGAGCCTGACGGCGCCAAGCTTCTTGCACAGGAATAGCAGCCGAAACACCACCGTCTACGTATGTTCCATTACCAATCAGTATTTCATCATTGTATAAACGAGGGATGGCGCACGTTGCAATCATCACTTTATACCAATCTTCACCCAGCAAAGGGAAGTAATGGTCTTGAAGGTCTTTCGAGTCGGTTACCGCAGCAAAGAGTTGTCGAGCGCCCAGGGTTTGTCGCCCCAAATCAAGATCGAGCTTATATGGGTAAGCCATGATCTGCTCCAACGCCCACTCTAACCCTAAGTTCTTACGATGTCTTATGTAAGAAAACAGATTAAAGAATTCTGGTGCTGTGGTGAGATCGAGAACAAAAGAACGGCCTAGGCCTTTATCACGGCACAGATAGGCACATAAATTTAAAGCACCTGCGGAAGTACCAAAAAATTCATCAAAGGGGTCAAAATTAGAAAGAAGAAAGGCATCCAGCACTCCAGAAGTAAAAATACTTCTCTGTCCGCCACCTTGAGCGACCAGTGCTGTTTTTCCAGCAATAAACTTAGCGTAATAATCCAAGTCTATTGCTGTATCAATATTGGTTATGAGCCCACTATTCATTAATACCCTGAGTATGAAAACCCAGCCTCACGATAAATGGTATTAACTACCAATCGCAATAAAACCAAATGAAAGAATGATTGTGTAAATTAACACCGTTATTTGTAGGGCATTTTTCAGATTATGGTCCATAGACACCTCTGGCTTATTATTAATTTGTTGAGTCACTATTTAAGTACTATCAGGTGTGTGAAGTATCTTCAAGAATCGTCGAAATTAGTCGCACAATATTGATGTAACCATCACAATTAGTAAGTGTATGGATAAGGATATACTCATGAATAACAAAGTAAATATGATGGCATTAATTGCGTTTTTCTCCGTGTCGGGCGTATATGCGTCTCCAGAGATCATCATTACTCCCATGGTAGGTTATACCGGTGGTGGCAGTGTCGAAGACCAGGATGGTAAAACCTTTGACATGGAAGGCTCAGAAAACTTCACCTTCGCAATAGAAACCCCATTAGAAAAAGGACGTATCGGTTTTTTCTATTCCAACCAAAGCTCTGAGTTAGAATCGCTGGATCTTAGCTCCTCAATCCAATACTTGCACTTTCAAAGCAGTATCTACTACCCTGCATCGCCTATGTTATCTGGCTACCTAGGGCTAGGTCTCGGGGCATCATACGTTGATGTGGATTGGGCGAAGGACAAGTATGGATTCTCAACCTCAATCTTTGGCGGCTTGGAATACAAGTTTAGCGACCGCTTAGCGCTGAACACCCAGGTGCGTTGGCTAGGTACGGTTGTCGATAACGACACATCTGGTGTGTGTAACATCCCTAGTACGGGTCAAGAGTGTATTATCCGCTTTGATACTGATTGGATGAACCAATTCCAAGCCAATGTCGGACTCAGTTTTACGTTCTAATTACGGTAGCTGATAAAACGAAAAAGCCAGCTCGATGCTGGCCTTTTCATTCTAAAAACGGTGTAAGTTCATTTTAGAACTTATAAGTCACACCCAGTGCACCACCGACTTGCAGCTCAACACCTTTATACATGTCGAGTTCAGGATGAACTTGTGCGTACGCATTCCAACCTTCGTAGAAATTCACTTTCACGCCTAAAGGTACTCGCAAACCAAAGTCATCATTCCATTCAGCCCACGCACCTGCACCGACATACCAGCTCAACGGAGCTTCCGTCTCAAACTGACCACGCTTCCAAATGTAGTCAAATGCAGCGCCGTCATTGCCAATAGTTGCGCGATACTTCTGATCAAACTCCACAACGACACTTAGGTCTTGGTCAATAGCGAGACCAACTTCTAAATCTGGAGCTTCAGAAGCATGGGCAAACGAGACCCCGCTGCAACACATAAGGCCGATCAAGTAACGATGTTTCATAATATTCTCAGACTGTTTTAAAAAACGATAGGTTACATGAATCACAAACAGTGGTGTCATCGTAAAGTTAAAGATAGCAGATTGAGCTCACAGAGATTAAACGTATCAAGATCTTTCATAGAGCAAAAAACCAAAAAGGAGGCCTAAAGGCCTCCTTTCAATTTATTGAATCAGTGATTAACCGTTGTTACGGATCCACTCATCCATGTCTGTCTTAAGGTTGTCAGACTTAGTACCGAAGATAGCTTGTACGCCACCAGCTACTACGACTACACCAGCAGCACCTAGTTTCTTCAGTTTGTCTTGGTCAACAATAGCTGTATCAGCAACTGCAACACGTAGACGAGTAATACAAGCGTCAAGACCAGTGATGTTAGCTTTACCGCCAAATGCAGCAACTAGCTCACCAGCAAGTTCAGAACCAGTAGCAACTGACTCTTCTTCAGTTTCGTCTTCACGGCCTGGAGTTTTAAGGTCAAGAGCTTTAATCACAGTGCGGAATACGATGTAGTAAATCGCAGCGTAACCAATACCACATACAACCATTAGACCCATCTTAGACGCATTGCCAGATAGAACTAGGAAGTCGATTAGACCGTGAGAGAAAGATGTACCGTGTACAAAACCTAGAGTGTTCGCAAGAACGTAAGCAGAACCAGCTAGTAGAGCGTGGATTGCGTACAGTACAGGAGCAACGAATAGGAATGAGAATTCGATTGGTTCAGTGATACCCGTTAGGAATGAAGTCAACGCAGCAGAAGCCATGATGCCCATTACTTTAGCGCGGTTTTCAGGTTTAGCCGAATGTGCAATTGCGATTGCAGCAGCAGGTAGACCGAACATCTTGAACATGTAACCACCAGCTAGCTGACCGAAGCCATTGCCCGCAGCACGAGATGCGTCATCAGCAACTAGGTAACAAGTAAGAACACCGTTTTGAGTTTCGCCAGCTGCGTTTACACAAGTACCAGCTTCGAAGAAGAAAGGTACGTTCCAAACGTGGTGAAGACCAAATGGAATCAGAGAACGCTCAACGATACCATAAATACCAAACGCCACTTGTGGGTTTTGGTGAGCTGCCCAATCAGAGAACGCAGAGATAGCGCCGCCAACTGGTGGCCAAACTACAGAAAGTAGGATTGCTAGACCAATCGCAGAGAAACCTGTGATGATTGGCACAGCACGCTTACCAGCGAAGAAGCCCAGGTATTCTGGTAGTTGAATACGGAAGAAACGGTTGAATGCCCAAGCAGCAACACCACCGACTAGGATACCACCTAGTACACCAGTATCGATTTTATCAACGCCCATTACACCGGCCATTACGCCTAGTGTAGCAGTCATGATGCCGTAACCAACGATAGCAGCTAGACCCGCTACACCATCGTTGTTAGTAAAGCCAAGTGCCACACCTACTGCGAACAGTAGTGCCATTTGACCGAATACTGAACCACCAGCTTGTTCCATTAAGTTTGAAACAATTTCTGGAATGAAAGGAAGGTCTGCTGCACCGACACCTAGCAAAATACCCGCAACTGGTAAAACTGATACTGGTAGCATCAGAGACTTACCAACTTTCTGCAGGCTAGCAAAAAGGTTCTTAAACATGTTTATGCTCCTGATAAAGATAAAATAATTATATGGGTTCTAACGGCACACCCCCGTAGCCTTTATGTTAGCACCCTGCGAAAATGTAACCATGTATTGCATTATATTTTCTGCCGCTAAATATATATTGATGGGGAACTAACTTTCTAGTCACTTACGAAATTTAGTTTCAAAACACGTCTTGGATCACATGTCAAATCTAGAAATGCAATCCTTTACAAGAGCCTAATGTATTGAAAAATAAATATATTTTTTGAAGGTCTTATTATTTTACTGAGTGAATAAAATAGGAGTGAATGTTATTTTTAGTAACAAAATTACAAATGTTATAAATAGCCCTCTCAAGTTCAACATAATTCGTAAACATTAAAAAAAAACGCACTTTTGGTGATCAAAAACACAAAAAGGGAGCTTTCGCTCCCTTTTATTTACTTACGTAGTTTTTTATCGCAAAAAAAGTTTTTGGTAATTTCTGGTCGTTTGTTCAGCAACCTCTTTCATCGATAAACCTTTCAATTGCGCGATATATGCGGCAACTTCTACTACATATGCAGGCTGATTCTGTTTGCCACGATATGGAATTGGTGCCAAGTATGGAGAATCAGTCTCAATCAATAGCCTATCGAGAGGCAGATTCTTGACAACCTCCTTCAGTTCTGTGGCCTGTTTAAAGGTAACAATTCCTGAAATTGATATATAAAAACCTAACTCCATCGCTGCTTCAGCGAACGATTGATCTTCAGTGAAGCAGTGAATAACACCGCCACACTTTTCAGCACCGCCATCACGTAAAATAGCCAACGTGTCTTCACGAGCGTTACGAGTGTGAATGATTAATGGCTTATTAAGCTCTACAGCGAGCTCTACATGTTGCTTAAATCGTAGTTGCTGTAGCTCTGCAGTCTCAGGCTGATAGTGATAATCAAGGCCAGTTTCACCAATCGCCACAACCTTTGGATTACTCGCATACTCGCGCATTCTTTCTAAACAGAAATCGCTTTCTACATCGAGAGGATGAACACCACAAGAGGCTTTCACGTTATCAAACGGTGCGATCATATCGAGCATATTTTCGAACGAATCTAGTGTCACACCAACAGAAAGCAGCTGCTCAACGTTTGCTGCTTTTGCCTTGTTAACGACATCTTCTACACTAGTGTGTAAATCTTGGTAATCTAGCTTGTCTAAATGACAATGGGAATCTACGAACATGTTTCCTCGCAAGTGGCAATTAGCCAATTCATTATGAGTAGCTCCGTATTGAGCCCAGGGTGTTGTTTTAACTGCTCAATCAATGTCAGCAGTTTATTCGAGGCGGCATAAGCACTTTGGTAAGACATCACCTCAAACAGTGCTTTCGCACCTGGTGTAATAGCTTTATTGGTCAAGCCGAAATGCAGCTTCTGTACATCGGAGAGTAAATGCCATAACCAACCAAGTTGAATCAAAGGGTCTTTACCAAGCTCTGTAGAGAATTTTAACATGTCAGGTTGAGTACCTTTGATAACATTCACAAAGCCATCTAGCGCTTTAGTTGAAGTATCAACACCACCTTGTTCAAACATCACCTTTGCTTTTAAAGGCGCGTTGTCATTCAGTGTTAGAACATACGGTGGAACGGCTTTACCCACTTCATTATCTAACCATGCAGAACCAACGTCTAATTGAGGACTCACCACATTAAATTGCTGGCAACGACTTAGGATAGTTGGCATCAAGCGATGGCTGTTACGCGTAGAAAGAATGAAAATACACTTGCTTGATGGCTCTTCCAGCGTTTTTAAAAGCGCATTCGATGCAGATTCGTTCATTGCTTCAGCAGGCTCAAGCAAGATGACACGTACCCCCCCTAGCTGTGAAGACTGTTGGGCCCAGCGGTTACTCGCACGCACTTGGTCAACCGTGATCGACTTACCTTCCTTTTCTGGTGAGAGTACATGGAAGTCAGGATGGCTTCCCGACTTCATTAACTCACAGCTGTGACAAAAGCCACAAGACTCACTTTCATAATTAGTACACATTAATGACGCAGTAAGTTGGCCAATCAGCGCATCAACGCCAAGCCCTTCCGGCGCATTAACAATAACAGAATTGGGAAAGCGCTCTGCATCGAGACTTTTTTTCCACTCACTCCATACGGGAGCAAGCCAAGAATACACTTCAGCCATGACTACCTACTGTTTATCTAGCCAAGCACTTAGCGCGACTTTAATATCAGCGGCTACTTGCTCAATTTCTTGCTGCGCATTAATCACAAGTACAGAATCATCTTGTTCTGCAATTTCTAGATAGCGCTCACGCGTGCGGTCGAAAAATGAGATGTCCATCTTTTCAATTCTATCAAGCTCACCACGACCTCGAGCACGCTCTAGCCCAACTCTAGGGTCTAGGTCCAAATATAGCGTTAGATCGGGCTTAAAGCCGCCTAGTGTAGTTGCTTTCAGTGATTCCATAGTCGTGCGTGCGATCTGACGACCACCACCTTGGTATGCCTGTGAAGACATATCATGACGGTCACCCAATACCCATTGACCACTGTCGAGTGCGGGCTTGATAACGTTCTCTACTAATTGAACACGTGCTGCGTACATCAGAAGCAATTCAGTCATGTCTTGAAGCTTCTCGCCTTCGTGCTCTTCTTTAACCAATGAGCGCATCTTTTCAGCTAAGACAGTACCACCCGGCTCGCGAGTATTAACAATATTCTCGACACCCGACGCTTTTAATGTCTCAACGATGGCATTGATTGCTGTGCTTTTGCCAGCGCCTTCAAGGCCTTCGACCACGATAAATTTCGACTGATTCATAATTTGTTCTTTATTTGTTTTTTCTTAATTGTTTTAAGTAAGCTCGTACTGCACGGTTATGCTCAGTCAAACTCTTTGAAAATACGTGACCGCCAGTACCACTCGCAACGAAATACAAGTAGTTGCTCTTCTCTGGATTCAACGCCGCGTTGATAGACGCTTTACCTGCCATGGCGATAGGTGTCGGTGGCAAACCACTCATTGTATAGGTGTTGTATGCCGTTGGCGTGCGTAAGTCTTTCTTACGGATATTGCCATCGTAGCTGTCACCCATACCATAGATAACCGTTGGGTCAGTTTGCAAACGCATACGCTTGTTCAGACGGTTAACGAACACAGAAGAAACACGCTCACGTTCTGACGCAACGGCGGTCTCTTTCTCAATGATAGATGCAAGAATTAGCGCTTCGTATGGCGATTTAAGAGGCAGTTTATCCGCTCGATTTACCCACTCTTCATTCACCACGCTCATTAGGTCTCGATGCGCGCGCTTCAACAAATCTAAATCCGTTGTACCGTAGGTGTAGTGGTACGTTTCTGCTAAAAAAAGTCCTTCTAGCTTTTCGTTTTCAATACCGAGCTTTTGAGCGATCTCTTTTTCAGAGGCACCATCCAACGTCTGTTGAATGAATTCGTTATCTTTCAGCTGAACAAGCCACTCATCAAAGCGACTGCCTTCTACGAAAGTAATCGTGAATTGATGCTCTTTCCCTTCGACCAGCACTTGTAGCGCTTGCTCGAGGGTTAAACCAGGCTCAAGCAGGAATGTACCCGCTTTTACGTCTACAAGCTCAGGGTGCAACTTACGGATTAATTTCTCGTAAGGAGAAGCCTCAAAAAGCCCCTCATTAATCAACTGTGCTAAAACACGATTAAAGCTGCTTCCTGAAGCAACTGTCACCACCTGCGGTTTTTCTAATTGAATAACTTGTTTCAGGTTATCTTGTGCTTGATTGTATACATAGAACCCAGCAGCAGCGACTGCGATTAGGCACAAGATAATAAAAATAAATAACTTTTTGATCACGAGTTTAGTTGTCCTTGAAGGCTACGAGTAACGGTTCCAATGTTAAATTGGGTATCACTAATACGGATAACGGGAGCAACCCCTAAAATGGAGTTGGTCATGAAAACTTCGTCAGCTTGCATGAGTTGAGATAAGCAATAATCACTAATTGTAACGGAAAGTTCAGCTTGATTCAGCGCGGTTAACACTTGCTTACGCATAACCCCCTCTACACCACTTTGCGTGAGTTGAGGTGTGTATATCGACTGACCTTTGAGCCAAAATAGATTTGCCATGGTGGTTTCAATCACATTGCCTGAAATATCAAGCACCACACCATCCACTTCATTCGCCTGATCCATTTCATCTTTCATCAAAATCTGCTCAAGACGGTTATTGTGCTTATGGCCAGCAAGCAGCGGACTCAAACCTAGCGCTTGATCACAGATACCGAGTTCAACACCGGAGTCTTGCCACGCTGAATAATGACAGGGGTAATCAAAGATAGTGATGGTTATTGTCGGTTTGACGATATTCTTAGTACTGTAGCCTCGCCCACCGGCTCCACGGCTAACATGCAGCTTAATCCCTGCTTTTTCATTATGAAGAGCGTTATCTTGGATATGTCGAAGCGCATTATCGAGCCAAAGGTTAACCACATCCCAATCAAGTGCGGAAATGCGTAACGCTTTAAGGCAATCATCGACACGACGCTGATGATCGTGAAAATGTTGTATCTCACCATCACTCACGAGCATTGTCGTAAAACAGCCGTCTCCGTACTGAAACGAGCGATCCAAAATATCGATAGTTTGCTGGCTTTCCCCATCAACCCAAAACATGTTTTTCCCCATAAAAAGAAACGGCTCAATGCTAAAGCATCAAGCCGTTTAAAAACAAGTCTAATTGTGACTATCTACGAGTGTTTACGTCTTTAATAAGATGATTAAATCTTTTTGAAGATCAAACAGCCGTTTGTACCACCGAAACCGAATGAGTTACATGCAGCATATTCCATGTTGCTAACTTCACGCGCAGTGTGAGGTACTAAGTCAATATCTAAACCTTCTTCAGGATCATCTAGGTTGATTGTTGGTGGAACAATTTGATCAACCAGAGACATCGCTGTGATGATAGCCTCAGCAGAACCAGCAGCACCTAAAAGGTGACCAGTCATCGATTTCGTAGAAGATACCAATACTTGCTTGCTGCCTGCTTCGCCAAGAGCACGCTTGATGCCCTTAACTTCCGCTACGTCACCTGCTGGAGTCGAAGTACCGTGTGCGTTAACATAACCGATTTGTTCACCAGTAATGCCTGCATCACGCATAGCCGCCTCCATTGCTAATGCACCACCAGAGCCATCTTCACTTGGAGATGTCATATGGTAAGCGTCACCCGACATACCGAAGCCAACTAGCTCACAGTAAATCTTAGCACCACGAGCTTTCGCATGTTCGTACTCTTCAAGAACCATCATGCCAGCACCGTCACCAAGAACGAAACCATCACGGCCTTTGTCCCATGGACGAGAAGCTTTTTGAGGCTCATCGTTACGAGTAGATAATGCTTTAGCCGCACCAAAACCGCCCATACCTAGTGGAGTTGATGCTTTTTCAGCACCACCCGCTAGCATTGCGTCAGCATCGCCGTATGCAATCATACGAGCTGCATGGCCAATGTTATGTAGGCCAGTCGTACATGCAGTAGAAATCGCGATGTTTGGACCGCGTAGGCCACGCATGATAGACATGTGACCAGCAATCATATTCACGATCGTCGACGGTACGAAGAACGGGCTAATCTTACGAGGGCCTTTTTCAGTTAGAGCCTGGTGACCGGCTTCGATCAAACCAAGACCACCAATACCAGAACCAATAGCAACACCCACACGTGGAGCGTTTTCTTCAGTAATAGTTAGGGCTGAATCATCTAAAGCTTGAATACCTGCTGCGACGCCGTACTGGATGAACAAGTCCATCTTACGAGCATCTTTTTTAGTCATATACTCTTCGCAGTTAAAGTCTTTTACTAGACCTGCAAAACGAGTTGAGAAATTGGTTGCATCAAAATGATCGATATTAACGATACCACTTTGACCAGCTAGCAGGGCTTTCCAAGAAGATTCTACAGTGTTGCCTACCGGTGACAACATACCCATGCCAGTGACAACTACACGACGCTTGGACACGATTTTACACTCCGGAGATTGAGGTGATTTAAGATGAGGATAGATGAGTTAGATAAAACACAGGCGGTCGAGGTGACCGCCTGGGAGAGATTATTACTGAGCGCTAGTTACGTAATCGATAGCTGCTTGAACAGTAGTAATTTTCTCAGCTTCTTCATCTGGGATTTCAGTGTCGAATTCTTCTTCTAGAGCCATTACTAGCTCAACTGTGTCTAGAGAATCTGCACCTAGGTCATCAACGAAAGAAGCTTCGTTTTTAACTTCAGCTTCGTCTACACCTAGCTGTTCAACAATGATTTTCTTTACGCGTTCTTCGAGGTTGCTCATTTTTTCTTTTCCTTTACAGAGTTCGCTTTATGCGATGTTTTCCGTAGTTTATTCAATCTATTGAAAGTTGCAAGGTCAACTTTTCTGGTCAAACCACAATTTTCACGATTTTAACCGAAATTACGTATGATCTTGACTTAAATCATGCACAAATGTTGCACATAATTTACACCATGTACATACCGCCATTGACGTGAAGTGTTTCACCTGTGATATAAGCTGCCGCAGGTGACGCCAAAAATACCACAGCTTCAGCGATTTCGCGAGGGTCACCTAGTCGACCTGCTGGTACATTCGCCAAAGTTGCTGCACGTTGGTCATCATTTAGCGCTTTAGTCATGTCTGTTTCGATAAAACCAGGCGCTACAGTGTTTACTGTAATGCCACGAGACGCAACTTCACGAGCCATTGATTTAGTAAAGCCAATTACACCAGCTTTTGCAGCTGCGTAGTTAGCTTGACCAGCGTTACCCATAGTACCAACTACAGAACCAACGTTAACAATACGGCCTTGACGCTTCTTCATCATGCCACGCAATACAGCTTTAGACATGCGGAAAATAGGCGTTAGGTTAGTATCAATGATGTCGTTCCACTCATCGTCTTTCATACGCATAAGTAGGTTATCACGAGTGATACCAGCGTTGTTAACTAGAATGTCAATCGCACCAAATTCATCGTTGATGGTTTTCAGTGTAGCAGCAATTGAGTCAACATCAGTGACATTAAGAGCAAGACCTTTACCGTTCTCACCCAGATACTCACTGATTGCAGCTGCGCCGCCTTCAGAAGTAGCTGTACCGATAACTTTAGCACCACGCTCAACTAAAAGTTCAGCGATTGCACGACCGATACCACGGCTTGCGCCTGTAACTAGTGCAACTTTGCCTTCTAAATTCATCATAACTTCTCTATTAAGTGGTTATTTACTTAGCAGCTTCTAGTGATGCAGTGTCGTTAACTGCAGCAGCTGTCATAGTTTTTACGATTCGTTTTGTTAGGCCAGTAAGAACTTTACCTGGACCTAATTCTAGTAGTTTCTCTACGCCTTGTTCGTTCATTGCCTGTACACCTTCAGTCCAACGAACTGGGCTGTATAGCTGACGAACAAGTGCATTTTTGATTTTCGCAGGGTCTGTCTCAGCAATAACATCAACGTTATTGATAACAGGCAGTGCTGGCGTATTGAACTCTAGCGCTTCTAGAGCAACCGCTAGTTTGTCTGCTGCCGGCTTCATCAGTGCACAGTGAGATGGCACAGAAACAGGCAAAGGAAGCGCACGCTTTGCGCCGGCTTCTTTACATAGTGCACCAGCACGCTCTACCGCCGCTTTGTTACCTGCGATAACAACTTGGCCAGGAGAGTTAAAGTTAACTGGAGACACAACTTCGTCTTGCGCAGCTTCTTCACACGCTTTAGCAATCGCTTCATCGTCAAGACCGATGATTGCGTACATTGCTCCAACGCCTGCAGGAACGGCTTCTTGCATCAGCTGACCACGTAACTCAACCAATTTGATCGCTTCTTTAAAATCGATGACACCAGCACAAACCAGTGCAGAGTACTCACCTAAGCTGTGACCTGCTAAGTTTGCAGGTTGCTCTAGGCCAAGCTCTTGCCATACACGCCAAATTGCAACAGACGCTGTTAATAGAGCCGGTTGAGTGCGGAAAGTTTCATTTAGATTTTCTACTGGACCATCTTGAACCAATGCCCATAGATCGTAACCAAGTGCTTCTGAAGCTTCAGCAAATGTCTGTTTTACAACATCATACTGTTCGCCTAGGTCAGCAAGCATACCGATAGCTTGAGAGCCTTGGCCTGGGAATACGATAGCAAACTTGCTCATTGTAATTTTCCTTTAAGCAAAGCAAAAATTGAATAAGGCACATAAGTTATGTGCCTTGTTTGTTGATTTTCGCTTGAGGTTAGAATTTAACTAACGCAGAACCCCAAGTGAAGCCGCCGCCAAATGCTTCAAGTAGAAGCGTTTGACCACGTTTAATTCGCCCGTCACGCACAGCTTCATCAAGTGCTGTAGGTACGGTAGCTGCCGACGTATTGCCGTGCTTATCAAGGGTGATCACCACTTGATCAAGTGACATCGTCAGCTTTTTAGCAGTTGCCGAGATAATACGGTAGTTCGCTTGGTGTGGAACTAGCCAATCAAGCTCTGACTTATCCATATTGTTCGCAGCCAATGTGTCTTTTACCAGCTTAGAAAGCTGAGTTACAGCTACTTTAAATACTTCGTTGCCCGCCATGTGCAGCCATTTGTCTGCATCACCGCCACGCTCTGGTACTTCTAGGCTTAGAAGCTCACCGTATTTACCATCAGAGTATATGTGAGTAGACAAAATACCTGGCTCTTCGCTTGCGCCTACAACCACCGCACCTGCTGCATCACCAAATAAGATGATAGTAGAGCGGTCAGTCGGATCACAGGTTTTTGACAGTGCATCAGCACCAATCACCAAAACATTTTTACACATGCCAGTCTTGATGTGTTGATCAGCAACAGACAATGCATAGACGAAGCCAGAGCATGCCGCAGCCAAATCAAACGCAGGGCAACCTTTGATACCAAGTTTGCCTTGTACCTGACATGCCGAAGACGGAAATGTATGGCTACTGCTGGTTGTCGCAACGATGATTAAATCAATATCTTCTTTGTCGATACCTGCCATTTCAATGGCATTTTCAGCAGCGTAAAACGCCATATCAGCAACGGTTTCGTTTTCCGCTGAAATACGACGCTCTTTAATACCTGTTCTAGCAACGATCCACTCATCGCTAGTCTCTACCATTTTCTCTAAGTCTGCGTTAGTACGCACCTGAGATGGCAAGTAGCTGCCAGTACCTAAAATTTTGCTATACATGAAGACTAATAATGCCTCTCGAGTAAAACCGCTTCCAAACGATCGCTAATGCGGCTGGGGACTTGTCGTTTGACCTCGTGTACTGCTTCACCAATCGCGTTGACGACTGCAGACACATCAGCACTTCCATGACTTTTAATGACAATGCCGCGCAATCCTAACAAACTTGCGCCGTTATACTGGTCGGGGTTCAAGGTTTTTAATTCAGTAAATAGCTCAGAAAATAGCTTTCTGGCAATCCAACCCTTTATTGTTGAAGCCATCATGCGCGTTTTTAGCTTATCAATAAAGAGCTGAGCTGTACCTTCGCACGTTTTTAAGCAGACATTGCCCACAAAACCATCACATACGACGACATCAGCTGCATCTTGAAGTAGTTGATTACCTTCAATATAGCCTATGAAGTTAACGGATTGAGTATTAGCCAACATTTCGGCGCATCGTTTTACAAGGTCGTTGCCTTTAATTTCTTCTGCACCAATATTCAAAATAGCGACGCGTGGAGCTCGCCCTAAATGTTGTTCTGCTAATGCACTGCCCATCACGGCAAACTGAAAGAGTGAATCCGCATCACTAGATACGTTTGCTCCTAAATCAAGCATCCACGTCCGGTTACCAGAGGCAGTAGGCAAAGCGGAAACCAATGCAGGCCTATCAATACCAGGGAGGAGTTTGAGTCGGAAACGAGACAAAGCCATCAATGCACCAGTGTTACCACCACTCACACAAGCATCAGCCTGTGATTCGGCAACCAGATCGATAGCGACACGCATAGAGCTACCCTGACTATTACGTAAGGCTAGTGACGGTTTTTCAGAATTGGAGATAACTCGGTCACAGTGCTGGATACTCAAACGAGAATCAGGCATTTGACCTAATGAAGATAATTGAGATGTGATCGCGTTTCGATCACCTATGAGAATGACTTTTAGCTCTGGGAAATACGACAGTGCCTGCACGGCGGCAGGCACTGTTACACGGGGACCGAAGTCTCCGCCCATTGCATCAAGCGCAACGGTTAGATTTTGCAAAGGTCAACCTTACTTGTTGATAACCTTTTTGCCGCGGTAGAAACCTTCGGCAGTCACGTTGTGACGTAGGTGAGTTTCACCTGAAGTTGCGTCTACAGAAAGTGCAGCTGTAGTTAGCGCATCGTGTGAACGACGCATGCCACGCATTGAACGTGATTTCTTGCTCTTTTGTACGGCCATTGACCCTACTCCTATGTAAATTCTTAAAGATACTTATTTGTTAATAAGTTACTTCTTCAAGTTTTTTAAAACATCAAATGGATTCGGCTTTTTGTCTTCCTCAATTTCTTCAGGAAGTTCACCAAACACCAAGTTATTTGAGTTAACGCTACATTTCGCATCGTCGTGCATTGCTATTTGTGGCAATCCAAGGATGAACTCGTCTTCAACTAATTGAATCAGGTCTAACTCACCGTACTCGTTCAGATCTACCAAATCGTACTCTTCCGGTGCTTCCTCTTCACTTTTCTCGCTGTAAACAGGAGTATAAGTAAATTGGACATCGCACTCATGCGCGAAAACCTCATTACAACGTTGACACTCTAAATCGACTTCGACGTTAGCTTTACCAGAGATAACGACTAATCGTTGTTCATCAAGCCCAAATGACATTGAGACTTGCGCGTCACGTTTTACGCCTTCAGTTGCTTCGGTTAGACGCTTTAAAAGACTGACTTGGATGATACCATCCATATCGAGTCGTTTTTGAGCTGTTCTTGCCGGATCAACTGTACGCGGTATTTTTTCCTTTTGCATAGGGCGCGAATCTTATCTTCCAAATCATGTTTAGTCAAAGGAAATGGCAAAAAAAATGTACTTTCCTGCCTTTCCTATTCAGAGCATTATGAATAGCAGGACAAGTTACGTTATCCTGAGATAAATGCTTCCGTGAATTGTAAATTAAAATGAGAAATTACCAACTAGTTTTAGCCTCTACCTCACCATTTAGGCAAGAGATCCTCAAAAAACTACACTTAGACTTCATAACAGCCAAGCCTGACTGCGATGAAACACCGTTTCCAGAAGAGACACCTCAGCAGTTAGTGATGCGTTTAGCTGAGACGAAAGCCAAGTCTTGTACAATTGAACAACCAGGATTAGTGATTGGTTCTGATCAGGTTTGTGTGATTGACGATGAGATCATTGGTAAGCCACACACTCGTGAAAAAGCAATTCAGCAACTATCTCGCCAAAGTGGTAAAAGCATCACTTTCTATACTGGACTTTCCGTTTGGAACAGCGAAACCAATAAAGCTGACACGCGTCTCGACACCTTCGTGGTGCATTTCCGCGATCTAACAGAGCAACAAATCATTTCGTATGTTGAGAAAGAGCAGCCTTATTTCTGCGCAGGCAGTTTTATGTGTGAAGGATTAGGCATTGCTTTGTTCAAACAAATGGAAGGCAAAGATCCAAATACCTTGATCGGGTTACCTCTGATCGATTTAGTCGATATGTTAGAAGCGCAAGGAATGAGAGTGCTGTAACAAATACTCTCTCTTTGCTAAGGGTCCCCTACTCCTTCCTTCGTCCGTTTAAGAAACGACGAGAAAGAAAAGTGAAATAAGTAGCGAAACGGTCTTTCAGTAAATTTCGTCATCCTCAAGAGAAGGGATGAGCGAGTTAAGGATCTTCGACAACATATGAAAACAAAAAGGTTGACGATATTCGTCAACCTTTTCTAATTAAAGCTCAGATACTCAATTCACGAAAAATTTGTGAACTCGTATATTTCTAAAGCTTACGTAAACCAGTCAGGGCCTTCTCTAGCCTTTTTTCCATTGGCGCTGAGATATCCATCTTCTCTTCGCTACCTGGGTGAGTAAACTTGATGTTTGCTGCGTGAAGAAACAAACGATTCAATCCAACTTTACCCGTATAAGCATCGAATCGACGATCGCCATAACGGTCATCCCAAGCAATCGGATGACCAGTATACTGAGCATGCACACGAATTTGGTGGGTGCGGCCGGTAATAGGGCTCGCTTGAACCAAAGTCGCGTCTTGGAATTTTTCTAAAACCTTAAAACGAGTTTCAGACGCCTTACCATTTGGGTTAACACGAACAATGCTGTTTACTTCATTTTTCAACAAAGGTGCATTGACCACTTTACAACTGTTCTTCCATTCACCCATCACCAAAGCGAAATAGTATTTCTGAACCGTTTTTTCACGGAACTGCGCTTGAAGATGTCTTAGTGCAGAGCGCTTCTTAGCAACAAGTAGAATGCCAGACGTATCTCTATCAATCCGATGCACTAACTCAAGAAAGCGAGCATCAGGACGAAGTGCACGCAATGCTTCAATCGCGCCAAACTTTAGCCCACTACCACCATGAACAGCAGTACCCGACGGTTTATTAAGAATCAACAGATGATCATCTTCATAAATGATGCACTGTTCTAGTTCAGAAACCTTGTTGAGTTTTGTGCTCGGTATGTTCTCTTCTGTTTTCTCTTCAATCGTTACTGGTGGGATACGAACTAAGTCACCAGCTTTTAGTTTGTACTCAGCTTTAATGCGTTTTTTGTTTACGCGGACTTCGCCTTTACGCACGATTCGATAAATCATGCTTTTCGGGATGTTTTTTAATTGGTTGCGTAAGAAGTTATCAATACGCTGACCAGCCATATCTTCGTCGATGTCGACAAACTGGACTTGGGTTCTAATTTCGCTCATGCGGTTATTGTATCACTGTCACTTTTGATAATTGAGATTTTCTTAGCACTATTCCGCACTAATTTACGCTTAATAGTCTCGAATCCATCACTAAATTGCACTCGAAGTTCTATATTTCTTTGATTCTTCGAACAAAAAAGCATCAAGATTCCTGCAAATTAAAATATCAAATGATAAATTATTTATAGACAGTGAGTTAGAGCTATCAAAACCCAAACAAAAACTGTTTTTTTTACAGCATTCCGACAAAGCAGATTGCTGTGTTTACCGACCGCTGCTATAGTTCACAGCTGCTATCAGTGGTTTGACTATTATTTAAACAGCTAACCATTCATAAGCAAGTAAATGAGTAGATAACTCAGATTAGACAGTGCTGCAATCGGCGTAAGACACGGTCAACTGAGCTCCTTATCGCTCTACTCACGTACACTCATGTTGAGTATTCACCGCCACATCGCGGATCATAGGCTAACTCCCTATGATGACTGACGTGCCCCAGAGCATCCCTCTCCAGCCGGGAGGCTGCACCGATAAAGCCATGGGATCTGGCACCATGAGAAACGAAATAAAGCGATAAGAACAATGATGAAAATAAGAAAAGACAATGAGAATTTCTAAATGAAAAGAATGTTAATTAACGCAACTCAAAAAGAAGAGTTGCGTGTCGCTTTGGTTGATGGCCAGCGACTGTTCGATCTAGATATCGAAAGTCCAGGTCACGAGTCAAAGAAAGCGAATATCTACAAAGGACGTATTACCCGTATTGAACCAAGCCTAGAAGCGGCATTTGTTGATTACGGCGCAGAACGTCATGGTTTCCTCCCTCTTAAAGAAATTGCCCGCGAATACTTCCCTGAAGGTTATACATACCAAGGCCGCCCTAGCATTAAAGAAGTGCTAAGAGAAGGCCAGGAAGTGATCGTACAAGTAGAGAAAGAAGAACGTGGTAGCAAAGGTGCTGCACTGACGACTTTCATCTCTTTGGCCGGTAGTTACTTAGTTCTTATGCCTAATAACCCTCGCGCTGGCGGTATTTCTCGTCGTATCGAAGGTGATGAACGCACTCAACTGAAAGCAGCATTAAGCACTCTTGAACTTCCTCAAGGTATGGGCTTAATCGTGCGTACAGCGGGTGTTGGCAAAAGTGCAGAAGAGCTAGAGTGGGACTTGAATGTTCTATTGAATCACTGGGGCGCTATCAAGCAAGCTTCTGATTCAAACGCAGCCCCTTTCCTTATTCACCAAGAAAGTAACGTAATCGTTCGTGCGATTCGTGACTATCTACGTCGTGATATTGGCGAGATTCTAATCGACAGCAACACTATTTTTGAACGTGCACAAGCGCACATTCAATTAATACGCCCAGATTTCATGAATCGCGTTAAGAAATACGATGGTGAAGTGCCTCTATTCAGCCATTACCAGATTGAAAGCCAGATCGAGTCTGCTTTCCAACGTGAAGTTCGCCTTCCTTCTGGTGGTTCTATCGTAATCGATCCAACAGAAGCTCTGACTTCTATCGATATCAACTCTGCTCGTGCAACAAAGGGCGGCGATATTGAAGAAACTGCGCTAAATACTAACTTAGAAGCGGCCGATGAAATTGCACGTCAATTACGTCTACGCGACCTAGGTGGTCTTGTTGTTATCGACTTCATCGATATGACTCCGGTTCGCCACCAACGCGAAGTAGAAAGCCGTCTACGTGATGCCGTTCGTTTAGATCGCGCACGTGTTCAGATTGGCCGTATTTCTCGCTTTGGTCTTCTAGAGATGTCTCGTCAACGTTTGAGCCCATCACTAGCAGAAGCAAGCCACCACATTTGTCCTCGTTGTACAGGTACTGGTGTTGTTCGTGATAACGAATCTCTAGCACTGTCTGTTCTACGTTTGATTGAAGAAGAAGCCCTGAAAGACAATACAGCGCAAGTACTTGCTGTTGTACCTGTTCCAATCGCTTCTTACCTTCTGAATGAAAAACGTCGCTCAGTAAACCACATTGAGAAGAACCAAGAAGTTAAGATCACTGTTGTTCCTAACTCAGACATGGAAACGCCACACTTTGAGGTTATCCGTGTTCGTGAAGGTGAAGAGTTTGATCTACTGTCTTACCTACTTCCTCAAAAGCTAGATGCGCTTAAAGAAGCGGAAAGCAAAGAACCTGCAGAACAGACTATTCGCCCTAAGAAGCTCGAAGAGCCGGCTCTAAAAGGCTTTGCAGCTCCAGCTCAATCAGCACCGACTCCAGCTCCAGCTCCAGCTCCAAAAGCTGTAGAAGAGAAGAAAGCTGAGCCAGTAACAACTCAAGAACCAGGTCTAATCGGTCGTTTCTTCAAGGCTATCGGTAGCTTCCTATTTGGCTCTTCGACTCAAGAAGAGAAAAAAGAAGAGAAGCAAGAAGAAGAGAAACCTAAAAGCAATCGTAACAACGGTAACCGTCAACGCCGTGATCGTAACGACAACCGCCGTCGTAACCAACGTGGTGACCGTGGTGAACAACGCGGCGAACGTGGTGACAACCGTAACGAAAACCGTGACAACAAACGTCGTCGCAAACCTGCACGTGATGAGAAACCTGAAGAGCAAAAAGAAGCAGCTCCACAGCAAACTCGTCAACCTCGTAAGCCAAAGCAAGATCGTCGCAACAAGCCACGTGATGAGCAGAAGCAACGCGAAGAGCAAGTACCATCTAAATTAGCAGAAGAAGGTCTACAGCTGGCGGCAGAAGCTCAAGCTGACAAGCCTGAAGCGCCTAAGGCAAAACCTGAAGCTAAAGCTGTTAAGATTAAAGAGCGTCGTCAGCGTCGTAAACTGAACAAACAAGTTCGAGTTAAAGACCAACAAGCTCAAGCTGAAGCAGACAACTCATCTAAAGAGCAAGTTGTCGCAAAAGAACAGTCAGTAGCAAAAGAGCAAAAAGTTGCGGAACAAGTAGAAGCAACTCAAGCAAACTCTGAGCAAACTGAACAGGAAGAGCCAAAACAACGTCGTAACCGTCGTTCTCCACGTCATCTACGTGCAAGTGGTCAACGTCGTCGTCGTGGTCGTGATCGTCGCCCTAACCCATTCCGCCTACGTAAAGGTGGCGTAGCTTCTCCTGAGATGGCTATGGGTAAAGTAATGCCTCGCTTCGTACCAAAGCCTCATCACAAACAGGCAAAACCTGAAGTGACCGAAGTTCAAGTGAGTACAGAGACTAAAGTTGCTGTTCAAGAGCAAAATGTTGCTCAAGATACAGCACCACAAAGCAACGTAGTTATGGCAGGTGGCTTTGCGTGTCCTGAACTGGCTATGGGTAAAGTAATCATTCGTCGTGACGATGCTGCTATTATTGAGCAAACTGCAACTCAACAAGTTAACGTTGAAGCTCAGGTAACTGAAGCTCCAGCCGTTATTAAAGAAGCTCCTATCGCTGTTGAAACGACGAAAGTTGAAACTCCAGTAGCAGAAGCTCCTGTTGTAGCTAAACCTGTACAATCAGAAGAAGCAACACCCGTTGTTGAACCTGAAGTCGCTGTTGAAACTCCTAACGCTGAAAGTGTAAAAGTTGAAGAAGTTCCTGTTGTAAAAGCAGAAGCTCCTAAAGCGGCACCAAAGGCTGTGGTTGCTAAAAAGCAAGCAGGTTCACCAATGACTAAAGCGCCGGGTCCTCAAGAGATCAAAGAGATTCAAGTTGTTGCAGCTCCCTTCCGTACTGAGCGTTTTGTACCGAAAGGTGCGGGTAGCCAAGCAGCGTCAAACAAAGCTGGCGCAGGCATGACTAAGCCTCAATACTAATAAGTTTCACGGATTAATCCGTAGATAACACCAAAGGGCTGCTTATTAATAAGCAGCCCTTTTTTATATCTATTCTTCCGATAACTTATAATAGATATATTACTCAAAGTGGGGTTCAACCTTGAACTTAATCACATTTTTGGGTAGCATTCGCGCACTTATCTTTTCGACACTTCGCTATTGCCGCTCTTTTCCATCACTGTTTGGCTACGCAATACACTCGTGTCGGTAAATCCATTTTTAGCATAGCTGAGCAAACATGTTCGAATTCCCACAATTTTCAAGGCACTCTGTAAAGAATGACGTGCTTTCAGGTCTTACAGTAGCCCTAGCTCTGGTACCTGAAGCCGTAGCATTCGCTTTTGTTGCTGGCGTTGACCCAATGGTTGGTCTTTACGCAGCATTCATCGTAGGTTTAATCACTTCTGTCTTTGGCGGTCGTCCAGGTATGATATCTGGTGCAACTGGCGCAATGGCTGTAGTAATGGTAAGCCTAGTGGCAACCCATGGTGTTCAATACCTATTTGCAGCCGTAATGTTAGCCGGTCTTCTGCAAATTGCAGCTGGTGTATTTAAGCTAGGTAAATTTATCCGTATCGTTCCGCACCCAGTAATGATTGGTTTCGTGAACGGTTTAGCGATCGTTATCTTCTTGGCACAGCTTGGCCAATTTAAAGCGCCTGATGTAACGGGAGCATTAACTTGGTTACCAAGCGGTCAAATGACTCTGATGTTAGGCCTAGTAGCACTGACTATGGGTATCATCCACTTCCTACCTAAACTCACAACAGCAGTGCCTTCTTCATTGGTTGCTATTGTTACGGTAACAGCTTTGGTTGTTGGTCTTGATCTTGAAACTCGTACTGTTGTCGACTTCCTACGTACTATGTCTGGTGATGAAGCAGCGACACTAGCAGGTTCTCTACCAACGTTCTCGATTCCTGCGGTTCCATTTTCATTTGAAACACTGCAAATCATTCTGCCATACGCCATTATCCTTGCGGCTATCGGCTTGATTGAGTCTCTACTAACACTAACGGTACTAGACGAAATGACAAACACTCGTGGTCAATCTAACCGTGAATGTGTAGGTCAAGGTATGGCTAACGTAACGTGTTCAGTATTTGGCGCGATGGGTGGTTGTGCGATGATCGGCCAATCGATGATCAACGTAAACTCAGGTGGTCGTGGTCGTCTTTCAGGTATCGTAGCTGCAGTTGCACTTCTGATGTTCATCCTGTTTGGCTCCGCGCTTATCGAGATGATTCCTCTAGCGGCACTAGTGGGTGTAATGTTCATGGTTGTTATCGGCACGTTTGAATGGGCTACCTTCAAGCTGGCGCGTCGTGTACCTAAGCAAGACTTCTTCGTTATCATTCTTGTAACAGTAGTAACGGTGTTAACTGACCTTGCGGTAGCCGTTGGTGTTGGTGTTGTAGCTTCAGCGTTAATGTTCGCTTGGCAACATGCTAAACACATCTACGCAGACACCTCAGTAAACGCAGAAGGCTCAAAAGAGTACAAAGTTAACGGCCCAATCTTCTTTGGTTCAACGGCTAACTTCCTAGAGTTGTTTGACGCATACAACGATCCACAAGATGTCATCGTTGATTTTGCAAACTCACGCGTTACTGACCACTCAGCGATTGAAGCAATCGACACGATTGCTGACCGTTACGCAGCATTAGGCAAAACTCTTCACCTTCGCCACTTAAGCAAAGACTGTGTCGCTATGCTGCACAAAGCCGGGAGCTTAGTTGAAGCGAACGTTGCAGAAGACCCTATCTACAAAGTAATGTCTAAGTAATCTTAGCTATCGCTTAAATTAGATTTAGAAAGGCCGACATTCGATGTCGGCCTTTTTATATCTATAATTCTTGATATTCTTGATCGTGTTGATCTTGTTCTTTTTTGCTCAAAGACCGAACATCACTTCGACGTTAAATCGAATTTAATATTGCATCACTCGACTCTTCGATTAAATCCAACACTAATTCAAAGCCATTCCCCTCACCATAATAAGGATCGGGAATTTCTTGATACTGTGACTCTCCAAAACTCAAAAACAGCGCGAGCTTGTATTGGAGGTGAACTGGACACTGGCTCATTAAGTCTTCCAAATTAGCTCTATCTGCTGCAAGTATCAGGTCAAACTCTTCAAAGTCATTCATAACTACTTTGCGGGAGGTTATTCCCTTAAAACTGTACCCTCTCTTCTCTCCTGCCGACTTTGAGCGTGAATCCGGTGGATTGCCTTGGTGGAATCCAATTGTACCCGCAGAGTCGACCACAACATCAATCCCTATCTGCTGAGCTTTCTTTCGAAGCACCGCTTCACCTGTTGGCGAACGACAAATATTCCCCATGCAAACAACGAGTATCTTTTTCATCCGTAATCACCTGTTCTTCCGATGGTTTTTGCTATCGTTAAGTTAGGCTATGATAGACGCAATCACAACTTAAAAGGATTTGTTATGTCGACCGAAGACAACAAAGAACAACGCCATAAGGCAAGACAACAGAAAGTAAAAGAACAAGTCGATGCACGAGTGGCTGCAGCACAAGAAGTGAAAGGCTTATTGTTGGTTATTACTGGTAACGGTAAAGGTAAATCAACATCAGGTTTCGGTACCATCACTCGAGCTGTAGGCCATGGTAAGAAATGTGCCGTTGCTCAATTTGTTAAAGGCACTTGGGATAATGGCGAAAAAAACGTTCTTCAAAAGCTGGATGTAGAGTTCCAAGTGATGGGAACCGGCTTTACTTGGGAAACCCAAAACAAGGCTCAAGATATCGAAGCTGCGCAGCGCGTATGGAAAGAGTGTCAACGTATGCTAACCGACGAGTCGATTGATGTAGTTTTATTTGATGAGCTGACGTACATGGTGAGTTATGGCTACATCGAATTGGACGAAGTAGTAGAAGCTCTAAATAATCGCCCGAAAATGCAATCAGTAATTATTACTGGACGTGGTGCGCATCGAACGTTGACTGACATGGCTGATACGGTATCTGAAGTTCGTAACGTGAAGCACGCTTTCGAATCTGGCGTTAAAGCTCTGCAAGGTGTGGATTGGTAATCCCGTTCAATTAGAGATCCCCGACTCGGTCATTCTTCCCTCTCGAGGATGACGACTCTTCAGTGTTACTCCCCTAAATAAAGGATGAGCACCGATCGTCATTCCCTAGAACGAGGGACGAGTGTCATAGAGAATCTCTCGAAAGTATCATAAGCACCCAAACAAAAGCGCCATTCCCTGCAATAAGGAATGGCGCTTTTTTCTATGCTAGTTCAAGCGAGCAGAGATTAGTTAAAGAAGCCTTTCAATAAACCATCAACCGCTTCTTTCGTTTTTTCGTCTTTGATCTTATCCGTTAACTTATTCACACCACGGTCAATCTCTTTCTGCGCTTTTTGCTTCAACACATCATCAAAAACAAGCGCAAATTTCGGTTCTGCCCACTGGCCAGTGACCTTGATTGGGATAGTGACATCTTTCAGGTCATCGATACTCTTACCACCCTGACCTTCTAAAGACCCAACTATCGATGTTCTCACAAGGAAATCGACTGTCTCATTGATGAAGTTTGCCTTACCTTGGCCCGTCACTCTTAAAAGCGGTGATTGAGCTGACAAGTCATTCGTTGAAACCCAGCCTTTATCCACTTTGAGTGTCGCTTTCATTGCACTGAAATCAGTCTTCTGTGCGCCATCAACTTTTTCGACCTTCTCACCCTTGATCTTGGCGTAGTTTTCTCGAATCAGCTGAGCGACATTAATACCGTTAACCGCACCATCTTCGAAATTAATCGCAATCGTACCGACTAAGTTCTGTTTAATTCCTGTTGGTGTCAAGCTTTTACCTTTGACGTCAACATCGATATTACCAGTACCTTCTAGCATATCGTTTTCAGCGACATCAACCAGTAACGGCTGAACTTTCACACCTTTGATTTTCTTCTTAGCGGTGTAAGTCGCCGGTGTATTACGTGCATCTAATCTAGCTGTTGCAGAGATAGACCCATCGTAGAGATTCGATGTAAATGAGGTTAGCTCCGCGATACCACGATTAACAGAAAATGCTGTTTTAACATTCTGCATCTTCGCGTTGTTCGCTTTGAACTTATCAATCGTGATGTCACCTTTCACGTCTAACGTTTTCAGAGCCGAAAGATCAGGTTCTACTTCTTTAGTAGGAGCTGAACTATCAGAATTTGACGTTGAGCCACCAGCAGAATCAGAAGGCGCTGTGCTCGCTGTTTCTGTTGTCTTACCCAAACCTAAGAACTCATCTAAATCGATATTTGGACTATGGAGAGAGAAACGAACCTTTGGTATTTCAGATAAGGTGACGTCTGCTTTACCGTCTAGCTCGATAGCATTTGCTTGCAACTTCTCTAGCACAAAGCTCAAGTGGCTCTTATTAAGATCAAAGCTTAGGTCAGACAACATATCCACTTTCATTGGTGATTGTGGAAGCGCATCGCCTTTGAGTGTTGAATCTAACGTTAGCTTATTCAATGTGACTTTTGAAATCGCACTATCTACCGTTAGTTCACCACCACCTTTAAGATCAAGGTCAAGGCCTGCGGCGTTACCAACTACAGCATAAGTAAGTTGGTTTACCTTATCGAACTCAAACGTGTTCAAACCAATTTTTGCAGATTCAATCGACGTCGCAGGATCATTGAACTTAGCGTTTAGGTCAATATTGCGAAGTGCGTAACTTGCAAAACCTTCCGCTAATTTAAACTCAGCACTACCTTCTGCAGAGAACTTCTGCTGATTGTTTTCACCAGAGGCAGCAAAGGTCGCAGTGGTCCACGTATCAACCGCAAATTCAGACAAGTTTAAAGACACATCGTATAACTTAGTGAATGAGCCGGCTTGCTTGTCGTCCATTTCAAACAATGCGTTTGAGACAGTAACGCCCGCAAGGTTTATCGTCCAACCTGATACTTCTGTCGTACCTTGTTCTTCGGTCGTTGGCGCGGATTCAGAACGGGTATCTGCAACAGACTCAGGCTCTTGAGACGCTGATGCCTGCGTTAACGCATCGATGTTCTTACGACCATCTTTAAGGGTTTCTAAATAGAATTCTGCACCATCCAGAGTCACGTTGCCGATTTCTAGTTGGTTGCTAAATAGCGGAGTAACCGACACATCAACACCAACGTTATCAACCTTAAATAGGTTAGGTTGGGTAAATCCTTCAGGGTTACGTAATTCAGTTTGACCAAGAGCAAAGCCAATAGATGGGAAGAATTGCCAGCTGATATCACCCTCGATCACGAGCTCTAGGCCGGTGTGTTTTTGGGCTTGTTCGACAATTAATGGCTTAAATTGGTTGGGATTCACTAACAGCACTAGTGCCAGAATTGCTGCAATAACAACAAACACTGGTACAGCTATGAAAATGAGTAGTTTCTTCATCCGCATATTCCTTGCTTAGATTCCAAAAGAAAGTGGCACTATAAAAGTGCCACTGATTCGGTAAAAAATAAAGCTAAGTGAGTCACTTAGGCAAAATTTTATTCGATTAAGACTTCAACAACTTCGCAATGTGCGCTTTTAGCACATCAATCGCAATACGGTTTTTACCACCACGAGGAACGATGATGTCTGCGTGTTGTTTTGAAGGCTCGATAAACTGCATAAACATTGGGCGCACTGTTTCTTGATATTGCTTAAGTACCGTGTCCATTGTACGACCACGCTCTTCTACATCACGTTTAACACGACGTAGTAGACAGATGTCTAATGGCGTATCCATAAACACACTTGCGTGCATTAGTTTACGGAGACGCGGGTCAGTTAGAAGCAGAATACCTTCTAAAATGATCACTTTCTTAGGAGTAAGTGTAGTCGTTTCAGAAGTGCGTGTATGCTCTGTGTAACTGTATTCCGGAACTTCTACTGCATTACCACTCATTAGCTGCTGTAGATGTTCACATAAAAGATCATGATCTAGTGCATTTGGGTGATCGTAGTTAGTTTTAACACGCTCTTCCATACTCAAGTGGCTTTGGTCGCTGTAATAGCAATCTTCCGTGATAACACCAATTTGATGGTCGCCTACTTTTTCGCGCAATTCATTATAAATTGTACTAGCAATCAGACTTTTTCCTGAAGCTGAAGCGCCAGCGATACCTACGATGACACATTGATTATTATCAGACATTAATTTTGCACCCGATATGGTTTGGTGGTGGGAAGAGATAAACCGCCTGATTATAGGGGCTAAACAACATAGATTCTAGTCGCCATTTTAGCTAATTGCAGTCAAATTGATGATATCAATGCATTTAATGAATACAATCGTTTGCTTTCAAATAACTTACCTACAACTATTTGCACAACCCCCAATGGCTATTTCCTAAATCCAAAAAGCCATTTATCTTACCAACCATTATTTACAAGACATTGAGAGTGGCCAACTTTATTCAACCATAGAGAAGTTAATAGCTTCCGGTCTCGCTTTTCCCGTCCAAAACATCTTCGCAGCAACATTTTCAGCAAGCTCTAGATAATGACGAGTATGTTCGCTGTCTGGGCGACGTATTACCGTTGGGCAGCCAGCATCAATGTCTTGTCGTACATCAATATGCAGTGGAATTTGCGCTAAGATATCGAGGAAAAATTCTTCAGACATAGCCTCTGCGCCACCAGCGCCAAAGATATGCTCTTTCTCACCACAATGACTACAAATATGGTAGCTCATGTTTTCGACGAGACCCGCCACAGGTACGTTCACTTTATCGAACATCGCTACACCTTTACGTGCATCGGCTAAAGCCAAATCTTGAGGAGTCGTCACGACTACCGCGCCCGTTACTGGGATCTGCTGCGACAACGTTAGCTGAATATCACCCGTGCCCGGTGGCATATCGATAACAAGGTAATCCAACTCTGGCCATACGGTTTCGTTAACAAGTTGGCCTAAAGCTTTAGCTGCCATAGGGCCACGCCAGATTGCCGCATCGTCTTTCGACACAAGATACCCAATAGAATGTGTAAAAATGCCATGCGCCTCAATTGGCATCATCCATTTATTATTCTGTACTTGTGGTCTTGCGTCTAATTGGCCAAGCATCATAGGCACTGACGGGCCATAGATATCTGCATCCAGCAAACCGACTTTTGAACCTGACTTAGATAACGCGAGCGCAAGGTTTACCGAAGTTGTTGATTTACCCACTCCTCCCTTGGCAGACGTTACCGCGATAATGTTCTTAACGCCTTTCAATGGTGTAGCGACGGTAGTTTCAAGCGCTGATGGCTTCACATTCACTTCGAATTGAAAAGCGCTGACAAGTTGCTGTTCGATCTGAGCGTTAATCCAGTATTTAAGATCAGCAGCCAGTTGATTCGCAGCAAAAGGTAAAGTAATAACAAATGATCCACGCGGATCAACCGATACAATATTTTGGTGTTGCGCCCACTCAGGAATGAGGATTGGTGATTCGAACTCATTCAACCATGAACAGAAATCTTGCTTAGAAGTAAAGTTACGCATTGAGGCTCCTTTTTTATTTATGCTATCACCCACGAGATAAAGACTGAACCCCTAAAAAACTAGGGGAATCCTTTGTCTGATACCTTGGCGTATCACACGTTATAAAGTAGTATTACCTCTCAAAATTTATACCTATCAAAAAAGCGAATTATTAAGTATGGCAACTGATCCAAGACAACTTTTGGTAACTTGTGCGCTTCCGTACGCTAACGGCTCTATTCACCTTGGTCATATGCTTGAGCATATCCAAGCTGATATCTGGGTTCGATACCAGCGTCTACGTGGCAACACTGTAAACTTCATCTGTGCTGACGATGCTCACGGCACGCCAATTATGCTTAAAGCTCAACAGATGGGTATCACACCAGAAGAGATGATCGCTGCTGTTAGTGAAGAGCACCAAAAAGACTTCGCTGGCTTTGATATCAGCTTTGATAACTACCACAGCACACACAGCGAAGAGAACCGTGAACTGGCTTCTCACATCTACCTAGAACTTAAAAAGAACGGCTTCATTTCTAGCCGTACTATTTCTCAGCTTTTCGACCCTGAGAAAGAGATGTTTCTACCAGACCGCTTCGTAAAAGGTACTTGCCCTAAGTGTAAATCAGAAGACCAGTATGGTGATAACTGTGATAACTGTGGTGAGACATATAGCCCAACTGAACTGATTAACCCTAAATCAGCGGTTTCTGGCGCAACTCCAGTAATGAAAGACTCTGAGCACTTCTTCTTCGACCTACCTCAGTTCGAAAGTATGCTTAAAGAATGGACTCGTTCTGGCTCTCTACAGAATGAAACTGCAAACAAAATGCAGGAATGGTTTGAGTCTGGTCTGCAACAGTGGGATATCTCACGTGATGCACCTTACTTTGGCTTTGAAATCCCAGGTGAAAAAGACAAGTTCTTCTACGTATGGCTAGACGCACCTGTTGGCTACATGGCTTCTTTCAAGAACCTATGTGACAAGCGTGACGCTCTAAACTTCGATGAATACTGGAAGAAAGACAGCACAACTGAGCTTTACCACTTCATCGGTAAAGACATCGTTTACTTCCACAGCCTATTCTGGCCAGCAATGTTAGACGGCGCAGGCTTCCGTAAGCCAAACAACGTATTCGTGCACGGCTACGTAACAGTGAACGGTGCAAAGATGTCTAAGTCGAAAGGCACATTCATCAAAGCAAGCACGTACCTAAACCACCTAGACCCTGAGTGTCTGCGTTACTACTACGCAGCTAAGCTAAACAGCCGTATCGATGATTTAGACCTTAACCTTGAAGACTTCACTCAACGTGTAAACGCTGATGTAGTAAACAAGATTGTTAACCTAGCTTCTCGTAACGCTGGCTTCATCACTAAACGTTTTGAAGGCAAGCTAGCTGCTGAATTTTCAGAACCTGAGCTATACAACGAATTCGTTGCTGCTGCTGAGCGTATCGGCGAGCTATACGAAACTCGTGAGTTCAGCCGTGCTATCCGTGAAATCACTGCACTAGCGGATAAAGCTAACCAGTACATCGATGAGAAAGCACCTTGGGTTCTTGCAAAAGAAGAAGGTAAAGAGAAAGAGCTTCAAGAAGTTTCTTCTGTTGGTATTAACCTATTCCGCGTACTAATGGCTTACCTGAAACCAGTAATGCCAGAGCTTGCAGCTCGCACTGAGGCTTTCCTAAACGAAGAACTAACGTGGGAAGCGATTGCGACTCCGCTAACTGATCACGAGATCACTAAGTTCAAAGCGCTATTCAACCGCATTGATCCTAAGAAAGTGGAAGCAATGGTTGAGTCTTCTAAAGAAGATGCAGCCACAGAGGCAGCAGCGAAAGAAAAAGCAGAAGCTGAAAAAGAACAAGCAAGCCAAACTGAGCTAGACAAAGAGCCAATCGCAGACGAGATTGAGTTCGATGCCTTTGCTGCAGTAGACATGCGTATTGCTCGTATCATCTCTTGTGAAGAAGTACCAAAAGCGAACAAACTACTAAAGTTCCAACTGGACATCGGTGGTGAGACTCGCCAAGTATTCTCTGGCATCAAATCAGCATACAAACCTGAAGAGCTAGAAGGCAAGCTAACCGTAATGGTAGCTAACCTAAAACCTCGTAAGATGAAGTTTGGTATGTCTGAAGGCATGATCCTGGCAGCTGGCCCTGGCGGTAGCGACCTGTGGATCCTTGAGCCACACGAAGGTGCTCAACCTGGTATGCGTGTAATGTAATTCTGGCTTCAGTCAGATAACAAGCACTCATCACTAAATCCCTAATGCATTTTTAACTTGAAAGAGTTAATCAGCATTGGGGATTTTTTATATCTACCGAAAATAAGCGTTCTCTGTTAGAGTCGCCCTATGTAGAGTAGAAATTAGTTTGTCGACGATAAACACCTCTTTACTCTAAAACCCTTTTTAGGAATCCCCAGTGACTAACAACGAAATCTTGCGTCGTATTCAACACGCACTAAACCTTAAAAATGCACAAATCATCAAAGCTATCGAACAAGCTGATGTGACCGTTGCTCATGACCAAGTGATTAACTGGCTAAAAGACGACAACGACAAGTCATGCTCTAAGATGAAAGATAAAGAGTTAGCGGTATTCCTAAATGGTTTCATCAACCTTAAGCGTGGCAAGAAAGAAGGCGAGCAACCTAAACCTGAAGTTGCACTGACGAACAACATGATCTTCATGAAGCTTCGTATCGCATTAAACATGAAAGCAGAAGATGTTTTGGACGTACTAGAAGTAGTTGGCATTAGCTTAAGCAAATACGAAATCGGCGCTTACTTCCGCAAGCCAGAGAACAAGAACTACAAAGTATGTGAAGACCAACTACTTTGCGATTTTCTAAATGGCGTGCAATTTACTAACCGTCCAGACTCAGAAGAGTTTTCAGGGTAAGTTACTGCCTATTGATAAGTTTTCACCAACTATCGATGAATAAAAAGCGGCGAGATAATTTGATTATCTCGCCGCTTTTTCGTTTTCTTTACGTCACCGACTAAACAGGAACAACAATAGTAAACCTATGGCTTAGCTGTCGTCTTCAGTGAAGTTCGTTGGTAATGTCGTTTTCATTTCATTCCAAACTTGTGCACTTGCGATGCCGTAGTTACGAATCACTAATGGCAAGTTTTCACGTTGGCCGCTCTCGCAGATAATGAACAACTCTTTATAGAAGTCCATCGCCAAGCGTCGAGCTTCTGGGTTAGAGAAGTAGTAACTGCCAATTCGGTCATACAATTTACGCACACCATTAAAAATCAGGCCATAGATTTGGTTGCCTGAATGGAATGCCAGGCGTTGGAAAAGCATGTAGTCATAAAAGTTAAAAGTCTTCGCGATTAGTATCGTCTGACGTTTCGCTTCATCTTTTTCTACATCTTCTTTCACTGATTGTTTGATCTTATCAGCATAAGGTGAAGACTCTAAAAACTCGTCCCACGTTGGTGCCGCAAGTAGCGCTTCGCAAGATTCAATCACATTACTGATCGTACGCTCTGAAGCTTCTTTATTTGATTTGAATGCGTAACGCATAAAGATAGGGCTGATATTCGTTCGAGCAGCAAGCAAGTCTTCTACCATCTTACTTGCATTATCCACGTCCAACGTCATCAATGTATCGAGAATATGAAGACCTGAGGTTTCCATAAACTGATTAACTTTCGTTGGCTTGCCATGTTGGATTGTCAACCAACCATCACGTGCAAGACGCTGAAGTACTTCACGAAGCGTAGTCCGTGTAACGCCAATCAGCTCGGAAAGCTCACGCTCTGCTGGCAAGATAGAACCTGGAGGGAAACGGCCATTCCAAATACTTTCAATAATATACTTCTCTGCAAATCCTGCCGGGCTCTTCGCCTTAATGACCATCTACACTTCAATCCAATTTAATTATTCTGTTTTAATTTACTCATCATACCACTAGTCACACCTAGCGGAAACACCCTCAAAAGTTTTACTCCCCCAAAACACGAGTAGAGTTAAAACTCTAAAGTTCAGCACACGTTTGCAACTTAGCTTTAGAAAGCAAGCAACTACAAACCACCATTTCAACAAATTATTAACACAACAAATTTCCTTTTAAATCAATGATGTTGGTCATATTTTTAAAACCACTAAATTGCAATGTTAAGTTGTAATAATCATATATAAACCGCTTCTATCATGTAAATTTCAATCATTTCGCTCAAATATTGATTCTAGTCGGTTTTTATCACATTTTAAGTGGTATGCTTGCGCTACTTTGATCGCGTTTCTCGATAAAAAAGGGGTATTTTTAGTGCAGCAGGGCTTTTCCTGTTGACTAAATGTTATCTAAGAGTAGAGTTGCGCTCAAAAATTAGCAGTGCTTGAGTTTCTAAGGGAGTGACTTGGCAAGACCACAGAACATTACATGGAATGTAGTTTTTCTAAGTCACTGTTAGTTATGTGTTTTAACAAATACATAACTCGATTCTCAAATGTTGTATTGCTTGTCTATTCATAATCAACATAAAAGAGTATTAACATGCCGATGTCTCTCGGAAACGCTTTTATCAAGAACTTCCTTGGTAAGGCTCCTGATTGGTATAAACTTGCCATCATTTCCTTTTTAATCATCAACCCGTTTGTTTTCTTCCTAGTTGACCCATTTGTTGCGGGCTGGCTATTGGTGGTTGAGTTTATTTTCACGCTAGCTATGGCGCTAAAATGCTACCCTCTTCAACCTGGTGGTTTATTAGCAATTCAAGCCATCGCCATTGGTATGACCAAGCCTGAAATGGTTTATCACGAGCTACAAGCAAACCTTCCTGTATTACTCTTATTGGTGTTCATGGTTGCTGGTATCTACTTCATGAAAGAACTGCTTCTGTTCATTTTCACGAAGATACTGCTCGGCATCCAGTCCAAAGTTTTACTCTCTATTGCGTTTTGTGTTGCCGCTGCTTTCTTGTCTGCCTTCCTAGATGCACTGACAGTAATCGCGGTCGTTATTAGCGTTGCAGTTGGCTTCTACTCTATCTACCACAAAGTAGCATCAGGTAAAGGCACAACGTCTGCGCACGATCATACTCATGATGAAGAGATCTCCGAACTAACACGTGATGATTTAGAAAACTAC
Source organism: Vibrio sp. OPT24 (assembly GCF_015163545.1). Taxonomy (NCBI): domain Bacteria; kingdom Pseudomonadati; phylum Pseudomonadota; class Gammaproteobacteria; order Vibrionales; family Vibrionaceae; genus Vibrio; species Vibrio sp. OPT24. The sequence continues at coordinate 217,231 of NZ_JADDYI010000048.1, read as the reverse complement.
CGCGCTTTCTTACGTTCACTGCTTATGCACGCTGGTGTTGGTACCGCGTTAGGTGGTGTAATGACTATGGTAGGCGAACCGCAAAACCTAGTAATTGCTAAACAAGCAGGTTGGGAATTCGGTGAGTTTATTATCCGTATGCTACCAGTAACACTGCCTGTATTCGTCTGCGGTATTCTAACTTGTGCGCTTGTAGAGAAATTCAAAGTGTTCGGCTACGGTGCAAAATTGCCAAATAACGTTCGCCAAATCTTAGTTGAGTTCGACAACAAAGAACGAGCAAATCGTACCAAGCAAGACGTTGCAAAACTATGGGTTCAAGGTGCAATCGCAGTTTGGCTTATTGTAGGCTTGGCGCTTCACGTCGCTGAAGTGGGTTTGATCGGTCTTTCAGTTATTATTTTAGCAACGGCATTTACTGGCGTTATCGAAGAGCATTCAATGGGTAAAGCCTTTGAAGAAGCGCTACCATTTACAGCACTTCTGGCTGTCTTCTTCGCTGTAGTTGCGGTAATCATCGACCAATCACTATTTAAGCCAGTGATCGATGCAGTACTTCACGTTGAAGATAAAGGCGCACAGTTAGCCCTCTTCTATGTAGCCAACGGTATCTTATCGATGGTTTCGGATAACGTGTTCGTAGGTACGGTTTACATCAACGAAGTGAAAACAGCGCTCGTTGAAGGCATCATAACTCGTGACCAATTTGACTTACTTGCTGTTGCTATCAACACAGGTACTAACTTACCTTCGGTTGCTACACCAAACGGCCAAGCTGCATTCCTATTCCTATTAACATCAGCACTTGCTCCGTTAATTCGACTGTCTTATGGCCGCATGGTCATCATGGCTCTGCCATATACTATCGTGTTGGCACTGGTTGGCCTTGCCGGTATTGTGTTCTTCGTTGAACCAATGACAGCATGGTTTTATGATGCAGGTTGGATTATTCACCGAACTGGTGAAGTCATTGCTCCAGTTATCTCTGGCGGTCACTAAGCTAAACACTGTGTCACAAACCACAACAAGTATAACTAACTAATCAAAAATATTAGTTGATTAGGAAACTTATCCAAGATAAAAAGCTCTGAGTATTCAGGGCTTTTTTATTTTATAGACAGGATTAAATTCGTGAATTTTTTTGTAATGCTCAAAGACTTCTCTAAGGGACGTTTATCTTGGCTTTTATTGCTGGCTTTTATTGTATTTTTTGAAGCATGCGCTCTCTTCTTTCAGCATGTGATGATGCTTGGCCCTTGTGTAATGTGTATCTATGAGCGCGTTGCTATGCTTTCTATCGGCGTCGCGGCAATCATTGGCGCTGTTGCTCCTAATAACCCAGTATCACGCTGGCTAGGCCTTGCTGGTTGGGGATTTGGTGCTTATAAAGGTTTAATGCTTGCGTTAGAGCACGTTGACTACCAGTTTAATCCGTCTCCTTTCGCTACCTGTGATTTATTCGTAACCTTCCCTAGTTGGGCACCATTAAACCAATGGGCCCCGTGGATGTTCGAAGCTTACGGCGACTGCAGTAAAGTCGTTTGGCAACTCTTAGACCTGTCGATGCCTCAATGGCTAGTGATTATCTTTGCCGGTAACTTAATTGCTTGTGGTTTTGTTATCATTTCTCAATTTTTCAAATCGAAAAACGACTAATACAGACCTTTAAAATAGAACAAAAAAGTCGACTACAAGGTCGACTTTTTTATCGCTTAAAGGAAGTTAACTACTCACTCAAGCTGAGTTACTCAACAAGCCGTGATTAGCTGTTTTTGCCACAGCACTGCTTAAACTTTTTGCCACTTTCACATGGGCAAGGGTCGTTGCGACCAATACCTTTGAATGGGTTCACGCTCTGCGATTTATTGCCTAACATAGCTTCATCAGCCGCCAATGCCACCTCTGAAATCATTAGATCAACCTGCCCCACTAAATCTTGAAGTGATGGTGGGTTTTCAAGCCCAGCCGCAATCATTTGCTGCTGAGTTTGTTCTTCATCAATCGCTAACATGAGAGTTGTTAGGAGCGCTTGTAACATACGCAGAGTGCCATCAGCCATCGTCACTGTTTGCCATTGCTCTTCCACAGTAGGCCAAACCATCATAAAACCTTCAGCGAAATCGGCGAACTGCTCATTAAAATCGCCATCAGCCAACACATCAGTCAGTAAATATTCATTACGCTGAATTAGATTATGTTGACGGTTAATTTGCTCAGTCACCATTGAAACCAATTCTTTGCCAGCTTCAGGAGCAATGACAGCCAGCCACGCTTCTGGATCTAATGGCTTAGTCGCAAGGTTAGAAGCAAGAATTGCCCCTTCGATAAATTGAGGAGTAATGTCAGTCGTAGATTCAGGTAAGTTTAATAATTGATATGTCATGAAAGCTCTATTTATTAGATCATTTATCCCATTATAACGTTATCAGGCTTAACCTGTCGCTATTAACCGCTGAAGCCGTTATGCCGACACCTACTACACGCATAGTGACATCTCTATGATCAAACCGTACAATCACGCCTCTTAATTTTCGATACACTCAGTTTCGGTAGAGCAATATGCGAGTAATACTTGGCCCTATGGAGGGCGTTCTAGATCACCTAATGCGTGAAATTCTTACAGAGATCAATGATTACGATCTCTGTGTCACAGAATTTGTGCGTATCGTTGATCAACTTCTTCCCCCGCATGTTTTCCACCGTATTTGTCCAGAATTACTTCAGGGCTCTCAAACCATGTCTGGTGTGCCTGTCCATGTTCAGCTACTGGGTCAACATCCTAAATGGATGGCAGAGAATGCTATTCAAGCAGCAAATCTTGGCGCGAAAGGGATCGATCTAAACTTCGGTTGTCCAGCCAAAGCGGTAAACAAAAGTAATGGTGGGGCTTCATTGCTCAAAGAGCCAGAACTTATTTACCAAGTAGTAAAAGCATGCAGAGAAGCAGTGCCTGAGCATATTCCCGTTTCAGCTAAAATTCGCTTGGGTTGGGAGCACCCGGATGAGTGCTTTGAGATTGTCGACGCTATCGAACAAGCGAAAGCGGATGAACTGACTGTACATGCTCGTACCAAAGTTGGCGGCTACAAAGCCAGCGAAATCAAATGGGATTACATCAATCAAATAAGAGAGCGGACCTCTTTACCGTTGATTGCGAATGGAGAAATTTGGAACTATCAAGATGGTCAAGATTGCATTGAAACAACAGGAATCGATTCATTGATGGTTTGCCGTGGTGCTTTCAACATTCCGAACCTTGGTAATGTCGTTAAGCACAACCACCCTAAAATGCCGTGGAATAAAGTGATTGAACTTTTACTGCGCTACTCAGAGTTTCAAATTAAAGGGGATAAAGGCATGTACTACCCCAATAGAGTGAAGCAGTGGTTTGTTTATTTAAGTAAAGGCTACCCTGAAGCAAACGAACTATTTAAAGAAATTCGTACCTTTAAGAAGGCGCCACCGATAGTAGAACGCCTGCAGCTTTACCAAGAGCAACACTGCCAATTCCATTAATTCTTTAGGCACGTTTTATTCAAAAAACGCATCACTGCTTACTTACTCCTCAAAACACTTGTCCAATCGCGTGGCTAAAATTCGAGACGGTTTTTACCTGTCGTCTTAGCCACGTACAGCTTTTCATCTGCGTATTTAAATATCTCTTCGAAGTTAAGTTTGTTTTGCTCTGTTTCAACGAGACAGACACCACCTGATACTGTAAATCCATTGGGAATAACATCGGCTGATGTCGCGCAAATCGCATTTTTCACACGCTCTAACGTTCTCATCAGTGTCTCACGATCCTCGCCTTTCATGTAAACAACAAACTCTTCTCCACCAAACCTAGCTGCCACGTCACTGCTTCGAATGCTGTTATTTATCTGACGAGACATAAAGCGAATCACATCGTCGCCTTTATCATGCCCATAGGTGTCATTGATTGACTTAAAATCATCAATATCAAGCACCGTTAGAGCAAATAGTTGGTCATGCTCTACGCTTTGCCAAAACACTTCTAAACCACGTCGATTCAATAACCCTGTCATCGGATCTTTGGCAGCAAGCTCTTTAAAGTAACCGCGTTCAATATTGGAATTAACGTAAAAGAAAATGGTCACGGAGAACAGATAAACGATAATCGCAACAATTAAGCTATCTTTTTCATAAATAAAGAAATGCTCGATTTCCTTAGCTAGATTTAACTCGTAATACATCGCATGATGTGACGCGACGCCTTCTAAGGAAATCTCACGATAAAAGATTGCAGAATCGCTTGGATCCACCAGAGTCGTATCAATAATGTTCACTCTTCCCGCTAAATGCTGATTAGAAGCCTCTAACAGTTTGTCCGCATCAATATCGACAGATAGCATCCCTTGATGGACGCCTTTGTGAAATACAGGAATAGTCATACTGATAATTCGGTCCAGTGAATCGAATCGGTACACAGGCCCAGTTAACGTAAGTTGTTCTGGATTATTAGCAGTTTTTTGCCAATAAGGTCGACTTTTGATGGTGGAAAGAAGCGCCTTACTTAATCCTTTGGCAAAATTTTCAGGTGATGAAATGACATAACCACTCGCATCAATGAAGTGCACACCGTCATGATATTCATCAAGTTGAGATAGAAATGAAAGGATAGGAGCTAAAGCGATCTTCTCTGATGCACCTTTATAGCTATCGCTGCTTTCAGAGCACAACGACTCTTCACCAACCAGCATATAGTCGATGTCAACTGAAGGGATATCGCCGGTTTTACCATCTGCGAGAAGCAGGACGTCGATAGGCCAAATGCGACATAGGCCATTAACTACCTGCTTATTATGGTCGAGAAAAAGTGGATTTCCGGATTTGTAGTAGTTTGAGAAGCTGTAATCTAAAGCAGTAACCACCTTCGTCGTTCGTGTGAACACCTCTTCAATGCGATGAAACTCAACGTTGATATCTTTTTTTACCGCATCAAAATGATTCTTACCAATTAGACCTAGCAACATTATGGCGATCACGGCAGGGAATCCAAAGACAAAGCGAAGGCTAAAGTGCCTGTTTACTTTCATATAATGTGCTCTTAGTGCTCAGCTATTTTCATTTATACCATTAATATTATGGCATTAATTGTCATTTCCCTCGATGTAAAATGATGTAAATTGATATTAACGATATGACTAATGGTAAGATAACTGCTTAAAAATGAATAAAGTAGAACGCAAGCCAGATATAGAATCGATGAGTTTTGTTCATCTAAGCAAATTCAATACTGTTAACAACAATCACTTAAATACCGTCAAACAATTGATAATTAACCTTATCAACGACTGATTATCGCACGATCAATGACGGACTTCGGCAGTGTCACACCAAGTTCGCGAGCCGCGTCTAAGTTAATGACCAGTTTCGAACTCTTTGCTGTTTTAACACTTAACTTTCCAGGTTTTTGTCCGTTCAGAATCGCCGCTACATAGTCTGCAGTTTGGACACCTACGTCATAATAATCTAACCCTAAGCCCGCAATAGCTCCCTTACCAACGTAAGAAGTAGCCCCTGCGACGACGGGAGTATTCGCTTGATTCGCTGCTTCAATAAGACCTTCTATACCACTTGCAACCGTGTTATCGGTCAACGCATAGATAACATCAGACTTCTTGGCAACAAACCCTGCTTTTGATTCAACATCATCAATGGTCAACGCTTTTTCAGTATAAAGAGTAATACCAAAATCTCTCGCAGCCTCTTTCAACAAACCAACTAACGCAACGGCATTTGCTTCTGCAGGATTATAAACAACCCCAATAGAGCTTGCCTGAGGAAGAAGCTCTCTAATCAGTGAGACATGTTGAGAAACCGGAGATAAATCAGAAAGACCGGTGACATTTCGCCCCGGCATTTCCAATTGTTTAACTAGCCTTGCACCGATTGGATCGGTAACTGCCGTAAATACAATAGGAATTGAACGAGTAGCTGAGACTAACGCTTGTGAGGTCGGGGTAGCAATGCCCACTAACACATGGGGATTTTCGCTCACTAACTCTCTAGCGATCTTGGCCGCTTGGACAGGACTGCCATTGGCCATTTCGTAGGAAAACTCTAAATTTTTACCTGCTTCATAGCCTTTCGCTCTCAATCCTTCGATAAGCCCTAGACGTGTCGCATTCAGATCTGGGTGGTCAACAACTTGTGAAACCGATACTTTGGCGACATTCGCCATTACGTTGCCAGTCCACAGCAACAACAGACAGCCTAAAACCGCTGCCAATACCTTTCTTACAGAACCCATTATCGCTCCCTACATCAAGCTCTACTCGTTATTAATCGCTCGAAGAGAACAACATCAAAATAATCACTATTGACATTATTACCAGTAACTATTGATAAGTTGAAGTGATATTTAACAAAAATACAACAAAGTTCGAGTTATGCGAGAAAAGGCCAGATTAGGTTAACTGAAAGGTAAGAAACAAAATGAATAAGGGAGTAACTAAACAACTAAAGTAGAGAACGAATCTGAGAACGAGCTACTGATACAAAGTCGTTCTCAGACAAACGGAGGAAACAAACTGCTCTTTTAGAACCAACGCTCCATAGAGGACTTATCTAGCTGACGAAATGCGCGATTTAAAATGATCGCCAATTCTTTATAACGAGGACGTGGCTTTATTGGTTCTAAAGCAAAACCTGTCTCAGTAATTTTCTCGTGTAATTCGCGATACCACGATACTAATGCTGGTGGAAGTTGCGTGTTTGAGCGGTTGCCTAACCACCACATACCCTGAAGCGGTAAACTAATAGCGAACAAAGCCATAACCACAGCTTGCGGCATCGCTTGATAATTATTAAAGACCATTTGCGTAAGAACGCTAATAGCGGCTATTGCTGGCATCACCTTTACGCCAAAGCGCGTCGCCTTGATAATGCGTTGCTCAGGGAAAATAGCGTTTAACTCTTTTCGAACAGGCCAGAGATCCATGTACTTTTGGCCATCTTTTAAACTGCTCGCTAAACCAACTCTATTGCTCATATGAGTCTCCCGTTAAAAAAAAGTTGAAATCATCAACTAAAAACACAAAAATTTGACGAAAAATAATATTCTTTCAAATTTTTTTGTTATATTTGCACAATATCGCTATTATTTGCAGACCTCAATCTCATTGTTGCCCTTATTTACAATTTAAGCAACTTTGGGACGACTTCTGCAAGGAATGCAAGAGCCTCTTTTCTTAAAAAGTGGCTTTCACTTTAATACGGAAATTAACGTTTTTTTGACCAAGGTTAGTACGCAAGCAACAGTGCTTCGTCTATTCTTGAGATTAATTTTCATCCTTAACTGATTTCGATCAGAAAAATAAACAGGTAGTCATTAATGTCTAAGCTAGTTTTAGTTTTAAACTGTGGTAGTTCTTCTCTTAAATTTGCTGTTGTTGATGCAGAAACAGGTGCTGAGCACCTAACTGGTCTTGCTGAATGTCTTGGTCTTCCAGAAGCTCGTATGAAATGGAAACTTGACGGCAAGCACGAAGCACAACTAGGTGCGGGCGCAGCTCACGTAGAAGCACTATCTTTCATGGTAGAAACTATTCTTGCTTCTAAGCCTGAGCTTAAAGCTAACCTTGGCGCTATCGGTCACCGTATCGTTCACGGTGGCGAGCAGTTCACTTCTTCTGCACTTATCACTGATGAAGTGCTTAAGGGTATTCAAGACGCTGCGACTTTCGCACCTCTTCACAACCCAGCTCATCTTATCGGTATTGAAGCGGCTCAACAAAACTTCCCAGGCCTTAAAAACGTTGCTGTTTTTGACACTGCATTCCACCAAACAATGCCTTCTGAGTCTTACCTATACGCTCTGCCGTACAACCTGTACAAAGAGCACGGCATCCGTCGTTACGGCATGCACGGTACTTCTCACCTATTCATCACTCGTGAAGTTGCAGGCCTACTAAACAAGCCAGTTGAAGAAGTTAACATCATCAACTGTCACCTAGGTAACGGCGCTTCTGTATGTGCAATCAAGAACGGTCAATCTGTAGATACTTCTATGGGTCTTACTCCTCTTGAAGGTCTTGTAATGGGTACTCGTTGTGGTGACCTAGATCCTGCGATTATCTTCCACCTACACGATGCTCTTGGTTACTCTGTTGAAGAAATCAACAACATGCTGACTAAAGAGTCTGGTCTTGCTGGTCTAACTGAAGTGACTTCTGACTGTCGTTTCGTTGAAGACAACTACGGTGAGAAAGAAGAAGCAACTCGTGCAATGGACGTGTTCTGTCACCGTCTAGCTAAGTACGTTGCTGGTTACACTGCAACTCTAGAAGGTCGTCTAGACGCAATCACTTTCACTGGCGGTATCGGCGAGAACTCTGGCCCAATCCGTGAAATGGTTCTTAACCGCCTAGGCATCTTCGGCATCGAAGTTGACGGTGAAGCTAACCTTAAAGCTCGTTTCGGCGGCGAAGGTACTATCACTACAGCTAACAGCCGTATCCCTGCAATGGTTATCTCTACTAACGAAGAGCTAGTAATTGCTGAAGACACTGCGAAACTAGCAGGTCTTTAATTGATTTTCCTGACTAGCTTCACTCGAAGCTAGTCAGTTTTTCATATCAAGAAAATGGGGCTCAACTTCTATTCCTACCCCAATTTTAATATCGGTGGGAATAGCAGTTGAGCTTTTTTTATTTCCAATAGTTAAAGGTGTTCGTCAATGTCCCGTACTATTATGCTTATCCCTACAAGCGCTGGTGTTGGTCTTACTAGTGTTAGCATGGGTGTTCTTCGCGCTATGGAGCGTAAAGGCGTAAGTGTTTCTTTCTACAAGCCAATCGCTCAGCCTCGTAGCGGTGGTAACCAACCAGATCTAACGTCTACTATCATCAGCGCAAACAGCGACATTAAGATTGGTGAGCCAATCGCAATGACTAAAGCTGAAGCTTTGATCGGTAGTGAAAAAATGGACGAGCTTCTTGAGTCAGTTGTTGAGCAATACAACAAGATCAACAAAGACGCAGAAGTAACGCTAATCGAAGGCCTAGTTCCTACTCGTAAGCACCCATTTGCTAACCAAGTGAACGCGGAAATCGCGAAAACACTTGGTGCGGAGATCGTATTCGTTGCGACTCCTGGTACTGATAACCCTACTCAGCTTAAAGAGCGTATCGAAGTAGCATGTTCTAACTTCGGCGGTACTAAGAACAAGAACATCAAAGGCGTGATTATCAACAAGCTTAACGCTCCTGTTGATGAAGCTGGCCGTACTCGCCCTGACCTATCTGAAATCTTTGACGATGCAGATAGCGCTCAACAAGCGAACCTTGAAGTAATGCAAATCTTCAACTCTAGTCCTATCCGTGTTCTTGGCTGTGTGCCATGGAGCATCGATCTAATCGCAACTCGTGCGGTTGATATGGCTAAACACCTTAACGCTGAAATCGTTAACGAAGGTGAAATCTCTACTCGTCGTATTAAGAGCATCACTTTCTGTGCACGTTCTCTACCGCACATGATTGAGCACTTCAAGCCAGGTTCACTGCTAGTAACTTCTGCAGACCGCCCTGACGTTATCGTTGCTGCGGCTCTTGCTGCGAAAAACGGTGTTGAAATTGGCGCAATCCTACTGACTGGCGGTTACGACATTCCAGAAAGTATTGCTAACCTTTGCGCACCTGCATTCGCTTCAGGTCTACCGATCTTTAAGGCGCAAGGTAACACTTGGCAGACGTCTCTTAACCTACAGAGCTTCAACCTAGAAGTACCTGCAGACGATAAAGAGCGTATCGAGTTCGTTAACGATCACGTTGCAAGCCACATTGATGGCCCTTGGATTGATTCTCTATCTGAAGGCACTCAAGGTATTCGCCGTCTAAGCCCACCAGCATTCCGTTACCAGTTAACAGAATTCGCTCGTAAAGCGGCTAAGCGCATCGTTCTTCCTGAAGGTGATGAGCCACGTACTGTTAAAGCTGCATCTATCTGTGCTGAACGCGGTATCGCAACATGTGTACTTCTTGGTAACCCTGAAGAAATCCGTCGCGTTGCTGCACAGCAAGGTGTTGAGCTAGGCGCTGGCGTTGAGATCATCGATTCTGCTTCAGTTCGCGAAAACTACGTAGCTCGTCTAGTAGAACTTCGTGGCGCTAAGGGTATGACTGAAGTTGTTGCTCGTGAGAAGCTAGAAGATTCAGTATTCCTAGGCACTATGATGCTTGAAGCTGGTGAAGTTGACGGCCTAGTTTCTGGTGCTGTTCACACAACGGCGAACACAATCGTTCCTCCGTTCCAGATCATCAAGACTGCTCCTGATGCTTCTATCGTATCTTCAATCTTCTTCATGCTTCTGCCTGATCAAGTGCTTGTATACGGTGACTGTGCGATCAACCCAGATCCAACAGCTGAACAGCTTGCTGAAATCGCTATCCAATCTGCAGATTCTGCTGCGGCATTCGGTATCGACCCACGTGTTGCTATGATCTCTTACTCTACTGGTGAATCTGGTAAAGGTGCAGACGTAGATAAAGTACGTGAAGCAACGAAACTTGCTCAAGAGAAACGTCCTGATCTAGTGATCGACGGCCCTCTTCAGTACGACGCAGCAATCATGGAAAACGTAGCCGCTTCTAAAGCGCCTAACTCTCCAGTTGCAGGTAAAGCGACAGTATTCGTATTCCCAGACCTAAACACGGGTAACACGACTTACAAAGCGGTACAGCGTTCAGCAGACCTAGTGTCTATCGGTCCAATGCTTCAAGGTATGCGCAAGCCAGTAAATGACTTGTCTCGTGGTGCTCTAGTAGACGATATCGTTTACACAGTAGCTCTAACAGCTATCCAAGCAGACCAAGCCGCTCAAGCTGAAGAAAAAGTAATTAACTAATTTTTCTTTTGTAGAAAGCAAAAAACCCTAGATTCTTATCTAGGGTTTTTTTATGTCGAGGATTAATCTAACCTCGCCCGTGGGCTGATTCTAAATCTAGCGTTGGTCCTTTTGGTACAACTTGAGTTGGGTTGATACCTGTGTGACTGTAGTAATAGTGACGCTTTATATGGTAAAAGTCGGTCGTCTCTTTGATTCCCTTCACTTGATACAACTCTTTTAGATAACCTTGAATATGGACGTAATCAGCAATGCGCTGTTTATTGCACTTGAAATGCCCGACATAGACCGCATCAAATCGAACCAGAGTGGTAAATAATCTCCAATCTGCTTCTGTAATCTCGTTACCCGCTAGATAACGGTGCTCACTAAGGTGGGCGTCAACTTTATCTAAAGCTTCAAACAACGAGTCATACGCTTCTTCGTAGGCTTCTTGTGTTGTCGCAAAGCCCGTTCGGTATACACCATTATTGATATTCGGATAAATATAATCGTTCCACTGATCAATCTTGCTCGCTAATTCCCACGGGTAGTAATCGTCTGTGTTGCCCGTTAACTCATTAAATTCTGAGTTGAACATGCGGATAATCTCAGAGGACTCGTTACTTACAATGGTGTTTGTTTTCTTATCCCATAACACAGGTACCGTTACCCGGCCAGAGTAATCAGGCTTAGCTTGAGTGTAGATTTGGTGCATACGAGTATGACCGAACAGAGGTTCAGGTAACCCCATTTGCCAACCTTCACTCATCATGTCTGGACAGACTACCGTCACATCAATATGATCGGTTAGGTCTTTCAGCTCACGAAAGATCAGAGTTCGGTGCGCCCAAGGGCAAGCTAATGATACATATAAATGATAACGGCCGCTTTCTGGCTGAAATTGTGCGCCCGACTTGTTCTCTACCCAGCTTCGAAAGCCAGCATCTTCACGAACAAATTTGCCGCCACTTTCCTTAGTGTCGTACCAAACATCATGCCACACACCTTCAACTAACTTACCCATATCCAAACCTCTGTCATCCAAAATTTTATATACCAATCACAGTAAGTAAATGTTCAGAAATAGCGCAGAAAAAGGCTTGAGAACAAGGCAGAATTTTTCTGTTAGTAGTTATTCTACAATCAAAAATTCTAACGCCGTTATCAAGCGTTTTAACAAGCTAGGATGAGCAGTTATTTACTACGATTAGTATTAGTATAAAAAAAGCCCACGGTTTCAAAACCAGAAGAAGTTGGCTTAGTTGTTCGAATTATTTGATGAAGCTTGTTCAGCGTGAAAGTCTAGACACAAAAAAAGCGCAACTCATAAAAAAGTTGCGCTTAAGCCTGTCACAGGCTGAACCGTTTTAAATGGGTTCTAGACTTGTACGTGCAAGCAAGATACTGCGTGTACGTCATCGCCTTGAATTGTTGGCTTAGTTTGAGCACAAGCCTCAGTTGCTTGTGGGCAACGAGTACGGAACACACAACCTGACGGTGGATTGATTGGTGAAGGTAAATCACCTTCCAACATCTGAATCGTTTTGCTGCGCTCTAAGCGAGGATCTGGAATAGGAACAGCAGACATCAACGCTTTGGTGTATGGGTGCTTAGGATCGGAGAACAAAGCATCTGATTCACCAAGTTCTACCGCATTACCCAAATACATCACCAATACACGGTCAGAGATGTGTTTCACAACCGACAAATCGTGCGCGATGAATACCAAAGACAAACCTAGCTCTTTCTGTAGTTCCATTAGAAGGTTTACTACTTGAGCTTGGATAGATACATCCAGAGCAGAAACCGGCTCATCACAGATGATCATCTTAGGCTTCAAGATAAGTGCACGCGCGATACCGATACGTTGACACTGACCACCAGAGAATTCATGTGGGTAACGGTTGATTACGTTGGGCAGTAGACCAACCTTTGCCATCATCTCTTTAACTCGATCTTTCACTTCCTGTTTAGAAAGCTCAGGATAGAAAGTTTGTAGAGGCTCAGCAATGATGTCTCCAACTGACATGCGCGGGTTAAGCGATGCTAGCGGGTCTTGGAAGATCATCTGAATCTCTTTACGAGTCTCACGACGCTTCACTTCCTGCATCTTAGTCAGGTCTTGACCTAACCACATAACTTCGCCTTCAGTTGCCTCAACTAAACCAATAATTGCGCGGGCAAATGTTGATTTACCACAGCCAGACTCACCTACTACACCCAGAGTCTCACCTTCGTAAAGGTGAACATCCACACCATCAACCGCTTTAAGGTTTGATGGTTTCGCCCAAGGCCAAGCAGACTTAGCCGCAATGCTAAAGTGAACCTTAAGGTTTTTAATATCTAATAGTAATTCTTTACTCATTTTGTCCAAGTCTCCCAATCAGAAAAACAAGCACGCTGACGGTCTTTAGCAAATGGCTGCAAAATCGGTGCTTCTTGCTTACAACGGTCCATTACGCGGTGACAGCGGTCTTGGTAAGGACAACCTGTCGGTAGGCGAAGTAAGTTGGGTGGGTTTCCTGGAATCGTCGGTAAAATTTCACCTTCGGTATCCAAACGAGGAATTGCTTTAAGCAGGCCTTCCGCATAGGGATGGCTTGGCTCATAGAAGATTTCATCAACCGTGCCGTATTCCATAGTACGACCTGCGTACATCACCAATACTTTGTCACAAGAACCAGCAACCACACCCAAGTCATGGGTGATCATGATAATCGCAGTATTAAACTCATCTTTAAGCTCGTTCAGCAATTCCATGATTTGCGCTTGAATAGTTACATCCAACGCCGTTGTTGGTTCATCCGCGATAAGCAGTTTCGGACGACACAGCAGGGCCATTGCAATCATCACACGTTGACGCATACCGCCAGAAAATTCGTGTGGATACATGGTAATACGTTTACGTGCTTCAGGGATTTTCACCGCTTCAAGCATGCGTACTGATTCTTCGAACGCTTCCGCTTTACCCATACCTTTATGCAGCATGAGAACTTCCATCAACTGATCACATACTTTCATGTAAGGGTTCAGTGAGGTCATTGGATCTTGGAAGATCATCGCGATCTGTTCAGCGCGAACTTTGTTCAATTCTTTCTCAGGTAGGTTGAGAATTTCGTTGCCTTCAAACTTTGCACTGCCTGAGATGATGCCGTTCTTAGCCAGCAACCCCATCAGTGCAAATACCGTTTGAGACTTTCCCGAACCTGACTCACCAACGATACCTAGCGTTTCGCCTTGGTTGAGTGAGAAATTCAGGTCGTTTACTGCGGTTACGGTACCATCTTGCGTGGTAAATTCGACGCGCAGATCTTTGACATCTAATAAGCTCATTATTGCTTCCTTAATCTTTTATAGCTTTTAATTGCTATTTCGTTATCTGTCTTTTGGATCAAGCGCGTCGCGCAGACCATCACCTACGTAGTTAAAGCAGAACAGGGTAACTACCATGAATGCTGCTGGAAATGCCAGTTGCCAGATAGCAACTTCCATTGTTTGCGAGCCTTCTTGTAACAGCGCGCCCCAACTTGTCATAGGCTCTTGAACACCAAGACCAAGGAAAGATAAGAATGATTCTGTAAGGATCATGCTTGGAATAAGTAGCGTTGAGTAAACCGCAACAATACCCAATACGTTCGGTACGATATGACGTGTAATGATTTTCCATTTGCTGACACCACATACGTGAGCAGCTTCAATGAACTCTTTACTACGTAAACTCAATGTTTGGCCACGTACAATACGCGCCATATCGAGCCAAGCAATAGCACCGATAGCAACAAAGATCAGTACGATGTTACGACCAAAGAACGTTACCAGTACGATTACTAGGAACATGAATGGCACCGCGTATAGGATCTCCAGGATTCGCATCATTACTCGGTCAGTGCGACCGCCAATGAAGCCTGAAGCTGCACCGTAAAGCGTACCAATCAGTACCGCTACGAATGCACCCATCACACCTACCATAAGAGATATACGGCCGCCAATCATCGTACGAACATATAGGTCACGACCTAAACTGTCGGTACCAAACCAATGATCCACGCTTGGTGCTGCATGCATTGCGTACCAGTCAGTATCATCATAAGCATGCTGTGCTAGCATCGGTAAGAAAATGACCGATAGCACCATGAGCGTAAGGATAAATAGACTGACCATTGCCGCTTTGTTACGCATAAAACGAATACGCGCATCTTGCCACAAACTGCGACCTTCAATTTCCAAACTCTCAGAGAATTTTTCGATCGCTTCTAAGTTTTCTTTTTTCTTCAACATAACCATGCGTCCTGCTAGTAGCGAATTTTCGGGTCTATAAGCGCTAGTAAAATATCAACGATCGCGTTGAATAAGATAAATAGGAAACCAATCAAAATGGTTACACCCATTACTAGCGAATAGTCACGGTTAAACGCGGCGTTAACAAACAGTTTGCCGATACCCGGTAGGCCGAAGATGGTTTCAACGACAACTGAACCTGTAATGATACCTACGAACGCAGGTCCCATATAAGAAACAACAGGAAGCAGGGCTGGTTTAAGTGCATGTTTAAGAACAATGTAACGGTAACTTAGACCTTTTGCGCGAGCCGTTCGAATAAAGTTACTGTTTAGAGTTTCAATCATGCTACCACGAGTGATACGAGCAAAAGTGGCTACGTACAGAAGAGACATCGCAATAACTGGCAGGACGATGTACATATAAGTACCCCCGTGCCAACCACCTGCTGGAAATATATGCCAGTGTAGAGAGAATAGGTAAATAAGCGCTGGTGCCAACACGAAGGACGGCATGACCACCCCGAGCATGGCAGTCGACATTATGGTGTAGTCGACCCAGGTGTTGTGTTTCAATGCGGCAATGGTTCCGACCGATACCCCCATAATCAGGGTAAAGATAAAGGCAACAAAACCGACCTTCGCAGATACAGGAAGCGCAACTGCGATCAGCTCATTTACGGTGTAATCTTGATATTTGAATGATGGACCAAAGTCACCTTGAACGATGTTAGTCAAGTACGTTGTGTACTGTTCAAATACAGGTTTATCTAAGCCGTATTTAGCTTCGATGTTAGCCATAACTTCTGGCGGTAATGGGCGTTCGCTCGAAAACGGGTTACCCGGTGCGAAACGCATGAGAAAGAAAGATATAGTGATCAACACCAACATGGTTGGAATCGCTTCGAATATCCTTTTCATAATGAATTTAAGCATAAACTCACTCTTTTCAGTCTGTGACAATTAAAAATTAAATAGACACTGCGTGCGATTTCTCGCACACAGGTCTAAGTTAGTTATATTTTATTTTTATAGGAGGTTATTTTGCTTTGATATAAAGATCTTTTGAATAGATCTTATCTTCGGCGTTACCTTCTGGGTAACCACCTAGCTGAGGTGATACAAGACGTGTTGTAACGTACTGGTAGACTGGAGCAATTGGCATGTCTTTAGCTAGCAATTTTTCTGCTTCGATATATAGCTTAGTACGCTCTTCTTCTGAAGTAGAGCTTAGTGCTTTATCGATAATCTTGTCATAGTCTGCGCTCTTATAGTGCTGACCAGCAGTTGTATTTTGGCTAACCATCAATGTTAGGAATGAAGATGCTTCATTGTAGTCACCACACCAACCTGCACGAGCAACGTCAAAGTTACCAGTATCTTTACTGTCTAGGTATGATTTCCACTCTTGGTTTTCGAGTTTCGCGTTAATACCAAGCTCTTTCTTCCACATTGATGCGATTGCTACAGCAAGCTTCTTGTGATTTTCAGACGTGTTGTAAAGCAGGTTGAATTCAAGTGG
Source organism: Vibrio sp. OPT24 (assembly GCF_015163545.1). Classification (NCBI taxonomy): domain Bacteria; kingdom Pseudomonadati; phylum Pseudomonadota; class Gammaproteobacteria; order Vibrionales; family Vibrionaceae; genus Vibrio; species Vibrio sp. OPT24. The sequence goes on along the minus strand of NZ_JADDYI010000048.1, from coordinate 200,583 downwards.
GTTGCTCTTCGTGTAGCCAGCTTCTTCAAGAAGACGCTTCGCTTCAGCAATACGCTCTTTTTGAGAAAGTTGACCATACTCTGGAGTTACCGGGTCAAAACCAGCAGTAATTTCAGGAGTCAAGAAGTAAGCTGGTTTTTGGCCTTGACCAAGAATCGCTTTCGTCACGATGTCACGGTCCATCGCATAAGACATTGCTTTACGAACACGTACATCGTCGAAAGGTGCTTTCTGTGCATTAAATTGGTAGTAATAAGTACACAGGTTACCCTTAATGTTTACATCTTCTGGATACTCTTTCTGTAAGCGACGGAAGTGCTCGTTAGGCACTTCGTATGTGAAATCTAGTTCGCCAGAAAGGAAGCGGTTCATTTCCGCAACTTGGTTCTCAATTGGTAGGAATGTTACTTTGTTAAGAACTGTATGTTCGTTATCCCAGTAATTTTCGTTGCGTACTAGTTCAAGACGCTCGTTAACTACCCATTGATTTGGAACAAATGCACCATTACCAACAAAGTTTTCAGGCTTAGTCCACTGGTCACCGAATTTTTCAACAGTTGCTTTATGTACTGGCTTCACTGTTGTGTGACCCATCATCATTACGAAATATGGGACAGCTGTATCTAATGTCACTTCTAACGTGTAGTCATCTAAAGCTTTTACGCCTAGTTCACTCTTGTCTTTCTTACCCGCGACGATATCTTTCGCATTCGCCATCTTGGTATATTCCATATACCAAGCGTATGGAGAAGCAGTTAAAGGATCAACGGCACGTTGGAAGCTGTAAACGAAGTCATTCGCCGTTACAGGATCGCCATTAGACCATTTAGCGTCTTTACGCAGGTGGAAAGTAAATGTTTTGTTGTCTGTCGTTTCCCAGCTTTCAGCTACTCCTGGGATAGTATTGCCGTCGCCATCTTGGTTCACTAAACCTTCTAGAAGGTCACGAATTACGTGAGATTCTGGTACACCTTGAGATTTGTGAGGGTCGAGTGTTGCTACTTCAGTACCGTTACCACGAACCAGTTCCTGAACTTTTGCTAGTTCAGTGCCTGCTGGAACTTCAGCAGCGATAGAAAGAGTAGAAGTGGCAGCCACTGCCAAACCAGCACCTAGAAGAAGGGCTTGAGTGATTTTATTCTTGTACATTTAATAAACTCCAAGTTTTTCGTATTGCATCCATGACTTCTTTGCTAGGTTCACTGAACGGCAGTGATTTAGATTTATTTAGCTCAAAATATAAGCATAAAAACCTAAAACCTTACAAAGATTGAGGCACACACTATCAACCATTGAAGTAATTTGCCATAAACAAGCCGCAAAAAATCGGATAATTCTCCGAAATATTCAAGGTGTCAGTGTATTAATCTAATAAAACTCCAATACATAGTGAGTTACGCATAGGGATTTATTAAAAAATAGCCTTTAGTGTTGATGTATCTGTACTGATACTTTTTTTTAGCATCTTATGCTAGAACACGGCCAACAAATTAACATTAATGCCACATCAAATCTAATTGCACATCACATATCCCCTAAACAGACTGCACTATTTGTGAGGGTTATCACTTTATACAAAACAGCATAATACACTGCACCAAAACAGAAGAAATACTGCACCAATAAGGGCTAGTTTGTCATTAGAATTTATATTCACAGGAAGTGCTTAATCATTTATTAAAATACAATTTATTTATATATAACGCTATAACAAATACAAAAAAGCCGACTTAGGGAGTCGGCTTCGTTTATTTAAATAAGGACTACTAATTTCGTCAGGACTGTATATATCAGTTCCACTATTTAAAGACGTGACGAAATATTAACGGGCTATTTTTCCCAACGTTCTGCAGCCTTAGCATCGGAATCTCGCGAATCTACCCAACGAGTGGTTTCAGTAGTACGTTCTTTTTTCCAAAACGGCGCTTTGGTTTTCAGAAAGTCCATAACAAACTCACACGCTTCGAAGGCAGCGTCACGATGCGCACTGGATACACCAACGTAAACAATCTGGTCACCGATATCTAGGTCACCCACGCGGTGAATCACTCGCATCTTCTCAATCGGCCAGCGAGCTTCAGCTTGGTCGCAAATCTCGCTCAGCGACTTCTCTGTCATACCCGGATAATGCTCTAGAGACAAACCAATTACGTTGTCGCCAAGATTCATGTCGCGAACTTTACCAACAAACGTCACTACCGCTCCTGCAGCTGTACCTTGAGCTAGATAATCGTATTCGTCACCCACAGAAAAGTCTTCAGCAGTAACTACTACTCTTGGATCAATAACTCGAGAGTCACTCATGGTTAACCTCCAGTAACTGGTGGGAAGAAAGCCACTTCATCGCCGTCTTTCACTTCAGTCGTCAAAGGTACGATTGATTGGTTAAGTGCTGCCAGCAGCTTGCCCTCTTCCAATGCGATATCCCATTTGCCTTCTTTTGTTACAAGGTGGCTGCGAATCGCTTCAATAGTATTGTATTGCGCATCGACTTCTAGGCTATCAACACCGACAAGTTCACGAGTTTGTGCAAAGAAAAGTACCGTAATCATGATTCCACCTTGAAGTGACCTGATTTACCACCCGTCTTCTCTAACAGGCGTACGTTCTCGATAACAATGTCTTTCTGAACAGCTTTACACATATCGTAAATCGTTAGCGCAGCAACAGAAGCAGCCGTTAGCGCTTCCATCTCAACGCCCGTCTTACCTGCAAGCTTACAAACAGATTCAATGCGAACCTTGTTTTCAGATTCGATAGCTTCTAGCTGCACTTCTACTTTAGTTAGTAGTAGAGGGTGGCACAGTGGAATCAAGTCCCAGGTCTTCTTCGCCGCTTGGATGCCAGCAATACGTGCCGTCGCAAAAACATCACCTTTATGGTGGCTACCAGAAACAATCAGCTCTAGCGTTTCTGCTGACATTTGAACGAAAGCTTCCGCTCTCGCTTCGCGTACAGTTTCCGCTTTAGCCGATACATCGACCATGTTCGCTTCGCCAGACGCATTAATGTGTGTAAATTGGCTCATACTCAAACCACCTTATACAGAAAGATGTGGCATAAAGTTACAAGGGCGGTGGCTAGCATCCATTTGTTGCTTGATGATCTTCGTCCAACCGGTGCGACAAGCACCTGTAGAACCTGGCATCGCAAAGATTACTGTGTGGTTAGCAAAGCCCGCAATCGCACGCGACTGAATTGTCGAAGTACCAATCTCTTCGTAAGACACTTGACGGAAAAGCTCACCAAAGCCTTCTACTTCTTTGTCGAATAGTGGCTTAAGTGCTTCAGGTGTACTGTCACGAGAAGTGAAACCCGTACCGCCAGTGATCATGATCGCTTGCACGCTGTCATCAGCGATCCACTGAGATACGATCGCGCGGATCTTGTACATATCGTCAATAACGATTTGCTTATCAACCACGTTGTGACCCGCTTCTTTAGCATGCTCAGCTAGGTAACCACCTGACGTGTCATTTTCTTCTGTACGTGTATCTGAAACCGTTAGTACTGCAATGTTTGCTGCTTGGAATTTGCTTTCTGCGTGACCCATTTGTTCACCTATATAAATTTTCAATGATTAGACTGATTCGCCCAGCCTAAGGAAGCTGAGCGATAAAATGCTTTAGAGTGTGTAGCGGGTTAACCGCCGATTGACGCCAAGTTTGGAGTCATGCCGCTGTTGCCATCGTGTAAGAAGTGGCTAACGGACTTAGTTTGAAGCTGAGCCTGAATTCGATCAATGAGCTCTTGCTCTTGTTGATCTTCTTGAATCAGATCTCGCAGTTCAACACCGTGGTCGCCAAACAGACATAGGTGAAGTTTACCGGTCGCTGAAACGCGCAGTCGGTTACAACTCTCACAAAAGTCTTTCTCATAAGGCATGATTAAACCGATTTCACCCTTGTAGTCTGGGTGGACAAACACTTGTGCCGGACCATCATTAACGGCTTTGACTTTTAATAGCCAACCATTAGCAATAAGCTGATTGCGAATCGCAACGCCAGAAACATGGTGTTTATCGAACAACTCGTCCATCTCGCCGGTTTTCATAAGCTCGATAAAACGTAATTGAATAGGTTTGTCTTTGATCCAATTAAGGAAGGCTGGTAACTCCTGACTATTGAGGTCTTTCATTAATACGACGTTTACTTTGACTTGTTCAAAGCCAACCTCAAACGCTTTATCAATACCTCGCATAACCTCTGTAAACTTATTCTCACCAGTGATCTGATGGAACATACGCGAATCTAAACTATCCACGCTAACGTTTATGTGGGTTAAACCAGCATCACGCCATTGCTCTACTTGTTTCTCCATGCGGTAGCCATTAGTTGTGGTGGCTACTTTTTCGATGCCAGGAGTAGAAGCGACGGTATGTATGATTTCAGGAAAGTCTTTACGCAGGCTCGGCTCTCCGCCTGTAATGCGGATCTTTGAGGTACCACAATCTGCAAACGCTTTAACAACGCGTTTGATCTCGGGAACACTTAAAAAAGACGAATTTTTTTGCCCTGACGGTTTATAACCATCTGGCAAGCAGTAAGTACATTTAAAGTTACAGACGTCTGTAACCGACAAGCGCAAGTAATAAAACTTGCGATGGAATCTATCTTCGAATTGTTGCGCCACGGAACACCTTTCCAAACACGGGAGGCATAATCATTTCCAATTAAGCCCTTGTGACAACATGTCACTGGCTCTTGATGCGTATCGGTACAGCAAATACCACTGTGCGACTTAGCATGCGAGAGCTCGGAGTTATGGCAACTGCACGTTATATTCACACGCGCAGTAGCTGAGTAATAAAATACTTAATATTTGTACGTGAATCTAGCTCTGATGGTAAAAAACGGGCCACATCGGCAAAAAAAACGTATCAAACGCTCAAAATAACTCTTGTTGAGTATATAGCGAGAAGTATTTAACCTAAATTATAGTTGGTAATAATCTAACAAGAATAAAAAATGAATATTTACGCTTCAAAGAAAGTCGTAGCAATCGGTGGAGGCCATGGCTTAGGTCGTATGCTTGCTGCACTAAAAGACTTTGGTAACAACGCAACTGGCATTGTTGCAACAACGGATAATGGCGGCTCAACAGGACGAATTCGAGACTGCCAAGGTGGTATCGCTTGGGGAGATACACGCAACTGTATCAACCAATTAATAACAGAACCTTCAATTAGCTCGATGATGTTCGAATACCGCTTTCGCGGCCAAGGCGAACTCGACGGTCATAACTTAGGTAACCTAATGCTCACTGCATTAGACAACCTCTCGGTTCGCCCACTAGAAGCGATTAACCTAATTCGAAATATGCTCAAGGTCGATGTCAATATCGTCCCAATGACGGAGCACCCTTCTGACCTCACAGCCCTATCCATGGACGGTCGTTGGGTAACCGGCGAAACCAATGTTGATGACATGACCGAAAAGCTACGCATGATGGATTTGTCGCCAGAAGTCCCCGCAACCAAAGAAGCCGTTGCGGCCGTCGAACAAGCAGACTGTATCGTTCTTGGTCCTGGCAGCTTTCTGACCAGTGTGATGCCCCCGCTTCTTCTGCCTGAAATTGGTAAAGCAATCTCGGAGAACGCTAAGGCTAAAGTTATCTTCGTTGAAAACCTTTCGCCAGAGCACGGCCCTGCAGGGAAAATGACCCTTCAAGAACAATTAGAGTGGTGTGAGCGCACCTGTAAAGCGAGAAAAATCGATGTCGTGCTGGGCAATGCTCCACACCCTGAACTTGAAGGACTCTGGAACTGTATAACCACTGACCTTGCTTCTCCCAATCGAGATTGGCGACATGACCGTGTAAAGCTTCAGCAGGCAATTAGATTCCAGCTAGCCTAGGTCCATATTGATGATGTAAAAAAGGAGCATAACGCTCCTTTTTTTGTGCCTGTATCTAGTATACGTCGCCATCAGCGGTTTTAGATGTCGGTCATCAACTGCTGATATTCCTGATAAGTTGTTAGCAACAGTTCTTGCATATTTTGAAAATCAACCTCTGTCACAGGCAAGGCTTGTTTTACTTTTGCATCCAAGCTGATCGCAAAACTGCACAATGAATCTGCGCCAAAACTCGCCGCACTGCTTTTAAGTGCATGGCTAATATCAGCCAAATATTTGGAAGTATCGTTATCTTTATTAAGCTCTAGATGCTCATAATAACCTTTCAATTCACCTAAAAAGATGTCCAATAAAACTGGCACATTCTCTGGCCCTATTTCACTGGCAAGCTCATCAACTTTTTGCTGATTTAATACTTTCGTCATTGTTCTTTTCTTATTGTTTAGTGACTACTGCTTCGCATTCCACGTTTGTAACTTACGATATATCGTCGATGGACTGACATCTAAGAAGCCTGCCGCACGAGGGATGTTGCCATCACATGCTTTTATGGCCTGTTCAATCGCTGTTTTTTCAGTGATCCACAATGGGAAAATGTCTTTTACAGTGATGTCTTCATTTTGCATCTCTTTCAACCGCAGACTGCTCTCAATCGGCTGGTTCAGTGGAGGTGGAAGCATGTTCAGGGTAATCTCTTTACCATTGTTCAGTACCACCACGTTTCGCAACACATTTTGTAGCTGACGAACGTTACCCGGCCACTCGTATTGGTTAAAGCGGTCCAGCACTTCCTGAGCAAAACGAACAAAGGCCTTACCTTCCTCAACAGACATGTAGCCCAGCAGTGAATATGCAATCTCGATAACATCCTCGCCACGCTCACGCAATGGCGGTAGGTGCAGTGGAATTACATATAAACGGTAGTATAAATCTTCTCTAAAGCGACCTTCTTGGACTTCTTTCCAAGGGTCTCGGTTGGTTGCACATACAAAACGAACATCCACACTCTTCATCTTCGAAGAGCCTACTTTTTGGAAAGTACCCGTTTGAATAAAACGCAAAAGCTTGGTTTGTAGCTCAAGATCCATCTCACACAACTCATCGAGGAACAAGGTTCCACCATCGGCAAGTTCAGCCGCACCTTGACGATCGGTTGCAGCGCCAGTAAAGGCACCTTTTACGTGACCAAACAGCTCACTTTCGATTAAATCTTTAGGAATAGCCGCACAGTTAATCGCAATGAATGGCTTATCACCACGCTTACTCGCCGCGTGAATCGCTTCTGCACACACCTCTTTTCCGGTACCACTTTCACCGGTAATGAAAATACTCGCTTTACTCGATGCCGCGGAATCGATAGTTCGATAAACCTGCTGCATGGTTTGGCTACTACCGATGAATCCTTGATAGTTTTGATTACCCGGGTTTTCAGAACTGTTCTTCAGTTTAGTGGCTTTGCGTATCGCGTTATTCACCGTTATACGGAGTCGATCGGCTTCACAAGGTTTAATAAGGAAATCTTGAGAACCATGACGCATGGCTTCTACTGCGGTATCGATAGAGCCGTGAGCCGTCATGAAGATAACGGGGACTTCTGGGTATTTTTGTTTTACAGCAAATAGTACGTCCATACCCGTCATATCAGGAAGGCGCAGATCTAATAAGATGAGGTCAGGGATTCGATGATTCAAACTCTCAATTGCATCGCGACCTGTGCCGACAATGTTGATATCAATTTCGAGCGGTGTAAGATACGAGCGATATAAAGCGGCGACCGAAGCCGTATCCTCCACCATCAACAAATACTTTGATTTGTTATCTAGCGTTTTTGATTGCATATCCTAGCCATTTATAATTTGCATTTCTTATTATAGTCGCATTCCGCTTTGCATTATGCAAATCAACCACGGTATTTGTATTATATTTCTCTACCTGCTTCAAATAATCAATGTATTAGCTACATGGCACGAACGATGCAACGGCTAGATTGACCTTCGGGTCACCTAGCCAACTGACGTTGTTAGTGGACTCAGTGTTCACAAACGTAAGCCAGTAGAACATTTACTACTGGCTGTTTTTTGTCTGAAACACTCTCCACTTTAAATTTTTCCGATATAAACTTCTTGAATAAGAATTGAGATTAGCTGTTGGTAATGAACTGCTTTCTCAACTGCTCTATCTCATCACGCTTTTGCGCCGCTAATTCAAATTCCAAGTTCTGAGCATGTTGATACATCGTAGCTTCTAGCTTACTGATCTCTTTATCAAGCTGCTGCGGGGTAAGCACGGTGTAATTTTCAGAAGGCTCGGCGACTTTCGATAGTGGAACCTGCTTAGATTGTCGCTGCTGTTTCGACTTAGTGAGATCACCCAGCTCCATAATATCTTTGATATTACGTTTCAGTGCTTGCGGAGTGATGCCTTGCTCTTCATTGTAAGCCTGTTGTTTCTCCCTGCGACGGTCGGTTTCATCAATCGCTTTTCTCATCGACTTAGTAATTGAGTCTCCATACAAGATCGCTCGACCCTCCAAGTTACGTGCCGCACGACCAATCGTTTGAATAAGAGAACGTTCAGATCGCAAGAAGCCCTCTTTGTCAGCATCAAGAATCGCCACCAGCGATACTTCAGGCATATCCAAACCTTCACGAAGTAAGTTAATACCCACTAACACATCAAACTCGCCCAAACGTAGATCTCGAATGATCTCGACACGCTCAACGGTGTCGATATCTGAGTGTAAGTAACGCACTTTAACCCCGTGTTCACTGAGATACTCTGTTAAATCTTCTGCCATTCGTTTCGTTAGCGTCGTGACCAACACTCGCTCTTCCTTAACAGAGCGTATTCTTATCTCAGATAACAAGTCATCAACCTGAGTAGCAACCGGACGAACTTCAATAATAGGGTCAAGCAAACCCGTCGGACGAACCACTTGATCGGCAATTTCGCCATCTGATTTTTCTATCTCATAGTTACCAGGCGTTGCTGAAACGAATATCGTCTGCGGAGCGATCGATTCAAACTCGTCAAACTTCATAGGACGGTTATCCAGCGCAGAAGGCAGCCTGAAACCAAACTCAACCAAGGTTTCTTTCCGAGATCGGTCACCTTTATACATGGCACCAATTTGCGGCACCGTTACGTGTGACTCATCGATGATCAGCAGGCCATCGTTAGGTAAATAATCGAACAGCGTAGGGGGCGCTTCCCCTTCCGCACGACCGCTTAAGTATCGTGAATAGTTTTCGATACCCGAACAAAAGCCAAGCTCAGTCATCATCTCGATATCAAACTGTGTTCTTTGAGAGATACGTTGTTCTTCTAACAGTTTGTTGTTGTCTTTTAGGTATTGAGCCCTATCGCGCAATTCATCTTTAATCTTCTCAATCGCTTCAAGGATTTTTTCTCTTGGGGTTACATAGTGAGTTTTTGGATAGACCGTAAAGCGTGGTAAGTCTCTTTGCTTAATCGCACCAGTCAGTGGATCAAAAATACTAATACAATCGACTTCGTCATCGAACATCTCAATTCGAACCGCATCTTGGTCAGATTCAGCCGGGAAGATATCGATCACTTCACCACGAACACGGAACTGACCACGTTCAAAGGCGACATCGTTTCTTGAATATTGCAGCTCAGCCAAGCGGCGTAAAATATCACGCTGATCCATCACCTCACCGCGACTCAAATGAAGCATCATCTTCAAGTAAGACTTAGGATCACCAAGACCGTAGATAGCCGACACAGAAGCCACAATGATGGCGTCTTTTCGCTCGAGTAAGGCTTTGGTTGCCGAAAGCCTCATCTGTTCAATATGAGCGTTCACAGACGCATCTTTCTCGATGAACGTGTCCGTGGTTGGAACGTAGGCTTCAGGTTGGTAGTAATCGTAGTAAGAAACGAAATACTCAACGGCATTGTTTGGAAAGAAAGATTTCATCTCACCGTAAAGTTGAGCCGCCAATGTCTTATTAGGCGCTAACAGGATCGCAGGTCTTTGAGATTGGGAAATGACGTTGGCAAGAGTAAAGGTTTTACCAGAGCCTGTTACCCCTAATAAAGTTTGATGTGCCAAACCGGAATCTAGTCCGTCCAATAATTTGGTTATCGCAGTCGGCTGGTCACCGGACGGGCTGTAGTCCGATACCAAGTCAAAGAGTTTACTCATAGGTCGCCATTTCCATACTGTTTTTATAATCAGGTCATTGTCACTCTAGGAGGAGTGTCGTTGCAACTATTATCTAGAGAAACGCATCTTAAGATCTGATATCAGTTATAGCTTTTATTTTTATAACTTGGTATCATCCGTGCCCCTGCAAAGTTTCTTCAGCTATATTACTCTAATTTTAATCCACTACTTTTCCCCAAAAAATCTAAAAATACCGCTTGTTCTGCTGTTTTCTTTATAATCTAAAAAAGTTATACAACAGCGATATTTCAATACAAACTCTTTAAATACATTACTTTATTTGTATTTTTTACATTTTCAGATTTATCCCGATTATTGTTGTTAAGATTTCACACACACACTTATCCACAATTTTGGTGGATAACTAAAGCAAAGCTAAATCCGATAAGGTGTTCAAGAAAGTAAAGTTTTTTATCTTACTTTTTTCTGCTATTTTTTGTTGACAGAAAATCGGACTATTATTAAAATTCGCATCGCTAACAAGCAATTCCCCTTTAGTTCAGTTGGTAGAACGGCGGACTGTTAATCCGTATGTCGCAAGTTCAAGTCTTGCAAGGGGAGCCAAATTCAGAAAAGAGCCCAATCGAAAGATTGGGCTCTTCTCGTATATAACTGCGACTAACTTGTTCCAAGTTAAGGTCACACCCGAATCGCCGGACCTTGCTACACGCCCGTTTTCGAGCCTCAGAAGAGAGGCCAAACTTAAGAAGCCGCATCACTCGATGCGGCTTTTTGCGTTTTAGTTACAGCAGAACTCGGTGAACTCAGTATTAATAATTAACATCCATAAAAAACGCCTCACTAGGAGGCGTTGGAGCTTAGTGACTAAACTGAGTTTTATTCTAGATTAGACGTCGTTTTAGCGGTTATGCTTCTGCAGTAATAACATTTACCGGAGTTTCTTTATCAGCTTGGTCTTTATCAAAACCTTCGTGTAGATGGTAGTAACGTTTATAAACAAGAGCACTTACCGTCATTAGAATCGCAGGGACTCCTACCATCATGAACTGTAAACCCATAATTGTACTGTCAGACTGTTCAACGTTTGGTACATAACCTACCACCGACAACCCCATACCAACAATAAAACCACCAGCCGCGCCTGCAAACTTAACAAGCATCGTTTGAACAGAGAAGATAACACTCTCACTGCGACGACCTGTTTTGTGCTCACCGTAATCCACGACATCGGCAAGCATTACAGTTTGCAGTGCGTTAGCGATACCGACACCAAACTTGATTGCAGCGCCTGCGATACCGATTAGAATCGCGCTACCTGGTGCGATAAAGCCCATGATAAGTAGCGTGATACAAGACAGCACTGGGAAGCCACAAGCAATAACCCATAAGTGCTTGCGTGGTAACACTGATGCAATACGAGGGAACAAGAAAACACCAGCGACTTCAGCGACACCTGCGACCATCATATATACTGGGAACAGGTCAGCATTGCCTAAGGCATAAGAAAAGTAGTAAATCGCAAAACCACCAACTAGCAAGTTTGCTATTTGGAACGACAATACGGTACCAATAAGTGCTTTTAGCTGGTCATTCTTACCAATGATAACCAGTACATCTTTAAAACTGAAGCGTTCTGCTGGTTTAGCATTCGCCGGTGCAGATTTTTCTTTCACGTTACGAGCAATCAAAAACGCACTCATCACGAACAATACCGCAATCAAAATAGCTACGTTGAAGAAGCCTTGCCCTTGGTCACCATCACCAAGCTTACCAACAATGTGTAAACCATAAGTACCAGTGACAAACCACGCTAAGCTAGCAAACAGTCTCGGCCACACAACAAGCTTTTCACGTTCTTGACGAGAGCTAGATAACGCAGGAATCATAGACCAGTATGGAATATCCATAATGGTGTACGTAAGCCCCCACAGAATATAAGCAGCGGCTGCATAAATGTATAACGTAGTGCCTTCAAACATATGCGTACTAAAAAGACCCACTAGCACTACAGCATTTAATAAGGTACCAATAACAATCCAAGGACGAAATTTACCAAATCTAGAGCGCGTGTTATCAACGATAACGCCCATCATTGGGTCGGTGACCGCATCGACAATGCGCGCGGCCAAAAAAATAGTACCCACAAATGCCGCTGACAACCCAGCAACGTCGGTAAAGTAAAACATTAAGAAAATGTAGATCGGAGCACAGGCAAAATCTTTACCTAAAGCCCCAAGTCCATAAGATAATTTGGTTTGTAGAGTAATTTGATCAGACATAGTATTTCCTTCAGGCGCGTAACTTCATCTCCTAACAGACGTTGAAACGCTTACCTTTTATTTATAATAATTTATCCACTCAAGTTCTGTTTTAGAGCCACTCTATGGTCGCTTCTTAAAACACTCAAGTATCAAGTCCGACGCTAATGTAACCATTCCAACGAACAGATACTGTGATCAACAACCATTCAAATGGAAACGTTTTCAGTCAACTATCTAAAGTGAGAGATCGAACAATAAAAAAAAACATTTTCTAGGAAATACCGGTAATTAAAGCGCTAAAAACAGCTAACAAGGCAAGATTAAGCATGAAAACGATTACACTACGTCATATTAAATTGTGTATTACCTAGCCCCCTTACGCTAGTAAGGTCGCTTTAAGCCTATTAGATAATTATTGATGACTTATTGAAGGCAATAAAAAACCGCGTAAGTGCACCTACGCGGTTCGTCAAATATAAAAGTCGAAGCTAAAACTTAGTCGATACGTTCAAACTTAATCAGCATCGCTGTTTCTGCATCAAGTATTGGCATCGTTAGACCAACCTCAGCACACCAAGCACCTGATAGCTCACAGCCAGCTTCTGTCCATGGTGGTTGATAATTCACAATATCGTCGTAGTTTAACGGTTTATCAATCACAGAAACTTTGTATAAGCTTTGTGGATCTAGCCCAGGTATGCGCAAATGACCGCTCAACGAATTAGTTGGCATTGCCAGCTGTGCAATCATCACAACAGCTTCTGACACATCTTCGGAAACGACCGCATGGATTTGATGGGCACTATCGTCCGTTGGAACTCGCCAAGTTCTCCCGCTATGCAGTAACGGACGCAGCATCTTATGTAGCTTTATGTAGTGCTCAAAACCCTGTTTCTCTTCTTGAACTTCTTTTACAGGGTCTAATTCAATCCCCATATGACCAAACAGTGCTGTCAGGCCACGAAACTCAATACTATGACGACGACGGGTGCTATGGCAGTGGCTCGCACCTATATGACTTCCCATTACCTCAGGAGGGAAGAAGTAGCTCATCCCGCGCTGAATAGTTTGCCTTTCTAATGCATCATTGTTATCTGAAGCCCAAAAACGTTGCGTACGCTTAAGAACCTCAAAATCGATACGACCACCTCCAGCCGCACAAGATTCAATATCAACCATAGGGTGCTTATCTCGGACTTTATCGACCAACTCATAATAGCGAACGGTTTGTTGATGAGCTGCAGCCCTGCCTAAATGCGCAGGTTGTACAACTTCTCGGTTCATATCCCACTTAATGTAAGCAATGTTGTACTTACTTAAGAAATGATCAAGACGTTCAAACAGAAAGTCGAATGCTTGTTGATTCTGAAGATTGATAACATATTGATTGCGACCAGTTGGTTGGTCATAGCCGTCCACCGCGAGCAACCAGTCTGAGTGGGTTCGGTATAAGTCAGAATCCTTATTGATCATCTCAGGTTCAAACCACAATCCAAACTCCATACCTAATTGATTAACGTGTTCAACTATCGGCTCTAAACCACTTGGGTATTTTTTTTCATCTAAGAACCAATCCCCTAGTGCGGCCTTGTCTCCACAGCGCCCTTTGAACCAGCCATCATCAATGATAAAGCGCTCTACTCCCATATCCGCAGCTTGGCTAGCCATCGACATAATATAATCAGGATCATGGTCAAAATAGATGCCTTCCCATGTATTAAGATGGATAGGTCGAGGCTTTTGTACGAAAGACTCCGGCAAGATGGAACCTCTCACGTGGGAGTGGAATTGGTGGCTCATTCCATTTAGGCCTTCCGAGCTGAAACTGGCATATAACCAAGGTGTCGTTAAGCTTTCACCTTCATCCAATGCAATCTCGCCCGGTAGATAAATAACTTCCGCTTGCACGTAGCGACGACCGTCTGCTTTTACATCCGCGCGCAGTCTGTGATTACCACTCCAAGCGAAGTGAATACCCCACACATCACCTGCCATTTCATTAAAGTTAGCGGTACCAACAACCATCGCTGGATAATGTTCATGAGACGTTCGTCCGCGGCGATTTTCTTGTTGATAGCCCCCTTGCTGTAAGGGTTGACGCACCGTTTGGAACTCATGTACCCAGCGGCCGTAGTACGTCATCAACTCATTAGCTCTTGCTGGTAATGGTAATGTATTGGCGAGACGGCTCACCTGATAAAGGCCGGCTTTAACGTTGCTTAAGGTGTGACGAGATTTCACAACATCATGTTTATCAAGGCATAACTCGGTTGTTAAACGTAAGCCTGCACGTACATCTTCACTCTCAATGATTAAGTTAGATGGTGTTTGTTGAATATCCGTAATAGAGAACACAGGCGCCCAGTCCAATCCGTCTCGGTGTCCTTCTAATGCCGGACTGCTGAACACACCGCGCCCGAGTTCTGGGCTCAGCGACATAGCAACATCATTATCAAGGCGACCGTAAGGAACAGGCCTTTGAAGAGAAACACGAAAGTTTGCTAGATCGCCACGAACTGGAACTCCCCAATGCAGAATTTCCGCGAAATCACCAAGTTCAACGATCAGTTGCGAGTATTTGCCCGTAATTTCTACTAGGGATTTATTCGTCATTTTATTTAACCTTAAGGCGTTTAATTACCCCGTATCATAATTATTGAGCTGAGAGTTTCTGTGATCAAACCCAAAATCATGAAAACGTTTCCATTAAATATTATAAGATTAATAGGTTCAAATAATACCTCCTAATTCAAAGATTTATACCAACAATCACCTCAACACATATACTCCAGATCCCAAAAAATAGGGGTATTCCACATTAAATAAAGCGTTATAATATTAAAATAAACAGGAGTTTAACAACAATCAAACCCATAAAATTCAATGGGTTATGATATAGCTGTAATTTGAAAATTAGCTCAGACACATTTCCTCTTGAACTCGCCACACCACACTCGTATTCTTAACCTTTAGAGTACAACTATGAAGTGTCTCCCTGGGTCCTAACTTTTACATTCCAGCTTGACGGTATAGAACTCAATGCCTGTAGCCTAACTTCAGCATTGAATTTGATACTTGCTTCCTTGTCTCACATGCCCAGTTATCATTGACTGGGCTGCTTTTCCCCTCAAAAAATCCCCAAGACACTGATAGCCCTAGCCTCGCATCACTATTACCTACGTCCGAACACAACGAACAACTTCAGCTCTAACGCACGGTCAACCTCCACAACCCCTTAAATAGAAAACGATTCCACTAAAAATCCACAGAAATCGCTATAAAACCTCCACTACAAGCTCAATAATCAGATCAAAATCACACAAAATAGTCACAAACCCATCAATAGAGCAAAAATGCCAACCTCATCATGAAAACGTTTCCATTGTTTATTTACACTCTCGCTCGAGTTAGGACTCAAACATAAAAATATCCATAAAAAAAATAATGGAGACACTTCATGAAACAAAAAATGCTAGTTAAAGCATTAGGATTCACTCTGGCCCTCACCCCATTAATCAGCTCCGCTGCAGTGGAAAACGTAACGTATTTTGGTTATGCGAAATGGGGCAACATCTACACCGACAATGACCAACATAACGATGGAAAAGGAGAACGAAACGACGTTATTCGAGCAAGCCAAGGTTACGGTAACTATCGTTTAGGCAATGAATTGAACTGGTGGGAAGCCGGTGTTAAAGCGGATGTATGGCGCGACAATGACGCCTATTTTGATACCACTATCTACCTGGGTAGTGGAGATAGCTGGGGGGATGTCAGCACGATCCAACTTTGGTCGGCAGGTCATGGCCTTATCGACGGCCAACCCAACGCAAAAATTTGGGCTGGTGAACGTTTTTACCGTCGCCACGAAGTCCACATGATAGATGTGAAGTACTGGGATACATCTAGTACCGGTGTTGGTATTGAAGATTGGGATCTCGGCTTTGCTGATGCTCACTTAGCCTGGATGGCACCAAATTCCAGTGACGATGGGCGTAGTCTTCATAACATTGATGCTCGCTTGAGCGGCATTGAATTGAGTGACACAGCAGATCTTACTCTTGGTTTGAACTACGTAACCACGCAGAACTCGAGCTACGACGATAAAGACATTACTACTTCTGGCGCAATGCTCTCTGCACTTTACCGTCAAGCTTGGAACTACGGTTCAAACACCTTGGCCTTCCAATATGGTACCGATGCGTTGGCAGGCGGATTAATGAGTGCTGAAGGTGGCTCAAACAGAAAATACAGCACGGGCGTTGAACACGATGGCTCTAGCTGGCGACTGTTTAACCACGGTGACTTGAATATCAGTGAAGATGTTCAAGTGATGTACTCCATCGCTTATCAAGACAAAAACCTAGATAACAACGATGGTGAGAAGTGGTTCAGTGTGGGTGCGCGCCCTCAATATGCTTGGACAGATTACATGTCGACAGCATTAGAGGTGGGTTACGAAACGGTAGAAGCTCAAAACGGAGCCGGCACCAACGATATGTATAAAGTGACCGTGGCTCAAATGTTCCAAGCTGGCAAAGGGGTATGGGCTCGCCCATCAATCCGTATCTTTGCAACTTACTCTGAATCAAATAACGAGTGGGATCGTGGTAACGAAGTGTATGGCACGGCGACGAGCATAAACGCAGAGACCGTCGATGAGATTACCTTTGGTTTCAACGTAGAAACTTGGTGGTAAACCACAACCTCCGAGCGTCTATTCAATTAACGAATTGACGCTCTACACTGGAATAGCAATTTAACGGGGAAAGCCGCTGTTTTCCCCTTTACTAAGGTAGCAATCAGATGAAATTAAAATCATTGGTGACCATTGTCGCTGCACTCACCGTTAGCGCATGCAGCGGAATACCAGAAAATGAACTCAATACTGATTTCAATAACAGTGCATGCTGTTCTCAATTAAATGCGCTGCCAACGACTCAATTGCCTATTCCATTTCACCAACAAGTGATTATGGACGGTCATTTACCGACCCTCTCCTCTTCATTGTTAAACCAAAATACACAGGCAAGTAGGCAGCGCTTTCCAACTATCGCGTATCAAATCAGTAACACGACAGAATCGCTGTCTTTATTAATTCGCTCATACATTAAAGATGACGCGCTTTTCGCTCCGTCTGTTTATGTCTTTGACAAACAATGGCAACTGCTAGGTCATTACAACGCTAACGACTTCACTTACCACCCTACCTCTATGCAAGGCCTAGAAAGAATTGAGGTATCCATTTCACTTATGCCCCAACGAGACAATGCACAATATGTTGTTGTCAGTACCGATAGCACAAAATTAGACAGCACTATCAGCCGTATTCGCCCGGAAGAATTGTATTCAGAATCTCAGCAAATCATAGGCAATAAGCAACTGCCTCTGACTGCCACGTTGAGCAGCGTAGGTGTCATTGATGTCACGGCGAGCAAATCAACAAACAACGCCGTTTTGACTCTATTGGCTGAGCTTGGCGTTTCATCCAACAATGAGCCCGATACCTTAGGTTCAAAGCAAGTTTCTCAACCATCAACTCAGGCAGTTGAAACCAATCAAAAGGCGCAATGGCTGAATATCCAAAAGGACATCGACCAAGCCCTAAACAACAATGACATCAAACAAGCCGCATTTATTGCTAATCAAGCGGCCGAACAGGGCATGCCCGAAGCAAAAGGTTATTTATTAAAACAGCTAGCTGAATAAGCCAACAGAACAATACGTAGAACCAACTATTTGATAACGGTCATCACGGTTTAAAAAACTGATGACTTAATAGAATTATTACCAATATTGAACACTTTAAGAGTAGGAATACCATGAAGGCATTTTCAAACATCATCCAAAGACGCGATTGGGAAAACCCGCAGTCTGTGAATATCCACTGCCTAAATGCGCACAGCCCATTATCAAGCTACCGCAATCTCGAACACGCCCGAGACGGCATTGAATCACGACGTAAATCTCTTAATGGACAATGGAAGTTCAAATACTTTGACACACCGGAAAACGTTAACGGTGAGTTCATCGAAACAAGTTTTGATGACTCACAATGGGACGAAATAACTGTTCCTGCTAACTGGCAACTTCAAGGCTACGATAAGCCGATTTACGCTAACGTAAAATACCCATTTGAAGTCAATCCACCGTTCGTTCCAGCAGACAACCCAACCGGTTGTTACCGTACTCAAGTTACATTAACGGAACAAGATTTAGAGAACACACAACGTATTATCTTTGATGGTGTAAATTCTGCTTTTCATCTTTGGTGTAACGGTGACTGGGTTGGCTACAGCCAAGATAGCCGCTTGCCTGCCGAGTTTGACCTAACTCAGTACCTAACAGTTGGCGAAAACACACTTTCAGTAATGGTGATGCGTTGGTGTGATGGTAGTTATCTTGAAGACCAAGATATGTGGTGGCTAAGCGGTATTTTCCGTGATGTAACCTTGCTAGCAAAACCAAAGCAGTGCATTGAAGATGTGTTCGTTACACCAGACTTAGACTCGTGCTACCGCGATGGTTCGCTATCTATCGTGACAAAAATTACTGCACCAGACATCTTCCAAGTTCAGGTTCAATTGTTTGAAGGCAACCACGCGGTGACCGAACCGATTATCGATCGCCCACACAATCGCCGCATTGATGAGCGTGGGACATACAATGATGTGGTATTCCAAACTCTTCATGTCCGAGAGCCAAAGAAGTGGAGCGCAGAAGTTCCTAATCTCTATCGAATTGTCGTTTCATTGCTTGATGAACAAGGTAAACACCTAGAAAGTGAAGCTTATCAAGTTGGTTTCCGAAAAATAGAAATGACCGACGGTCAGCTAAAGCTAAACGGCAAACCGCTATTGATTCGCGGCGTAAACCGTCATGAGCATCACCCAGAGTTGGGGCATGTGATGACGGAAGAAGATATGATCCGTGATATCTGTCTAATGAAGCAGTACAACTTCAACGCTGTACGCACAGCTCACTATCCTAACCACCCTAGATGGTATGAACTGTGTGATGAATACGGTTTATATGTGTGTGATGAAGCAAACATCGAGACACACGGCATGCAGCCTATGAACCGCTTGTCTGCCGACCCGCAATGGGCACACGCTTATATGAGTCGATACACACAAATGGTGATGCGTGATAAAAACCACGCTTCAATTATCATTTGGTCTTTGGGCAACGAGTCAGGGCACGGCAGCAGCCACAATGCGATGTATGCTTGGTCGAAACAGTACGACCCTTCTCGCCCTATACAGTACGAAGGCGGCGGTTCGAACACCACAGCAACTGACATCATTGCTCCAATGTACGCACGTGTTAACAGCACTATCGAAGACGATGCGGTTCCGAAGTGGTCTATCAAAAAATGGGTTTCTTTACCTAATGAGCAACGCCCGCTGATCCTTTGCGAATACGCGCACGCAATGGGTAACAGCTTAGGTAGCTTTAACGATTACTGGGATGCATTCAGAGACTACCCTCGCCTGCAAGGCGGCTTCATCTGGGATTGGGTTGACCAAGGCCTAAGCCAATGGGATGAAAACGGTGAACACTTCTGGGCATACGGTGGCGACTTCGGTGACACGATCAACGACCGTCAATTCTGCATCAATGGTTTGATCTTCCCAGATCGCAGCATACATCCAACCTTGGAAGAAGCGAAGTACTGCCAAAGAATGATCAGCGTGACATTGGATGATCAAACTGAAAACCAAGTCCGCCTAACGGTGACCAATGAAAACCTATTCCGTGCGACTGATAATGAAACACTGAACTGGCAATTGCTCGAAAACGGCATCGCGATTCAATCGGGCAAACAAATTTTAGCAATTGCGGCAGACAGCTCGCAAGCTCTTGAAATAGATCTGATGTTCGTACCAAAAACAGAGGCTCAATATCATCTCGACACAGATATCACTCTGACTCATTCAACCCAATGGGCGAAAGAAGGCCATGTTTGTGCAACGGAACAGTTTGCCTTGCGTAACCAAGCTGGATTACAAATTCCTGAGCCGAAGAACGCCCTCGCACCTCAAGTAAAACAAAACGACACTCACGTGATGGTGTCTAGCCTAGATGAAACACATCAATGGCAATGGGATACACAAAGCGGATTACTTACGAATTGGATTGTCGATGGACAACCTCAGGTACTCAAAGCACCAGAAGATAATTTCTATCGTGCGCCACTAGATAACGACATTGGCATCAGTGAAATAGACAACATCGACCCGAACGCATGGGCTTGTCGATGGGAACTTGCAGGTATTGGTCAATGGGAACGTCAGTGTACAAGTTGTATCGTGCAAGCACTCGCAGATTCAGTACAAGTGGCGTCAGTATTCGCCTACCAATTTAATGGCCAAATCCAAGCGATTACAAAATGGCAATACACCTTAAATAACCTAGGTGAAATGAATATCGCGGTTGATGTCACTTTAGCCGATCACTTACCACCGATGCCGCGTATTGGTCTTGAAATGGAGCTGCCTTTACCAATCGAAACCGCGAATAAAACACCGATTTCATGGCAAGGTTTAGGGCCGTTTGAAAACTACCCTGACCGCTTAGCCGCTGCGCGATTCGGTTTACACAAACAAACACTGGATCAGATGCACACGCCGTATATATTCCCAACCGATAGCGGGTTACGTTGTGGAACCAAAAACTTGAATGTGGGAAGTATCGGGATCGAAGGCGATTTTTCATTCAGTGTGAGTCAGTACAGCCAGCAACAATTAACGGATGCTAAGCATATCAATAACCTGACTCGTGAAGATAAAATCTATGTACGCGTTGATCACCAACATATGGGCGTTGGTGGTGATGATTCTTGGAGCCCAAGTGTTCACCAAGAGTTTCAACTCACCGACAATCAATATCGTTATCAGGTTACGCTAACAAGCACATCATAAGTAAAATTAAAGCCAACGGCTCGACCTTAAGCCGCTTGGTTTTGCGATGCTCTGACTAGCTTGATTCACACGCCAATGTGATTCCAAAGCCGAGCTCTTGACTAGAGCTTGGCTTTTTATTTTCAAACGAATAAGTCAATCAGAAATAAACCATTAAACCTCGTCATATTTGATGTTTAGCATTTGAATTGCCTAACTATCCGTTGTTAAATGTCCAACCATCAGCACACAGCATTATATTTAGAATAAGAGAGCGGAATGGCTACCATCAAAGATGTTGCGAAGGAAGCAGGCGTATCAATCGCGACCACCTCTCGAGTAATCAACAATGCACCTCACACAAGTGAAACCGCGATTGCAGCAGTAAAAGCCGCTATGGAAAAACTCGGCTATCGCCCAAATGCCAACGCCCGAGCATTAGTCAGCAAATCTTCAAATGCGATTGGTGTACTAGTTAATGATGTCTCTGCTCCGTTCTTTGGCTCGATGATCAAAGCCATTGATACCGTGGCAAGCGAGCAAGAAAAACAGTTATTGATTGGCAGTGGCTATCATGACGCCACCAAAGAGCGTAATGCCATTAATCTACTGATTAACAGCCGCTGCGAATCACTCGTTGTTCATAGTAAAGGCATTAATGATGAAGAATTAGTAAAACTGGCAAACGAAGTACCCGGAATGGTGTTGATCAATCGTATTGTGCCCGATATCGAAAACCGCTGTATTGCACTCGATAATCGCCGAGGCTCTTACATTGCAACCGAACACTTGATTAAAAATGGCCACAAACACATCGGCTACATTTGCTCGAGTCACAATATTGAAGATGCTCATGACCGTTTAGGTGGCTACTTAGACGCGCTCAAAGAATACGGCATTGAATCGAACGATGAATACATCGAGTATGGAGAACCTGATGAGCTCGGCGGCGAGCAAGCCATGGTTAACTTGATGGCAAAAAACACTGATATAACTGCCATTGCAACGTATAACGACTATATGGCGGCAGGCTGTTTGGCACTATTACAAGAAAATGGGGTTCATATTCCAGAAGATATGTCAGTTATTGGGTTTGACGACGGCCACATTGCACGTTTCATCTATCCTCGATTAACCACTATTCGCTATCCAATTCAAGTTATGGCAAACCAAGCAGTTAAGCTCTCTCTTCAACTCGCAAGTGACGAACCTAAAGAGCATCCGGAGCACAAATTATTTATGCCAATTTTGGTGCGTAGAGCCTCTGTCCGAAATATTAATTGAGAAAACTCAAACTTTTGAAGACTACGTAATTTTGCCCCTCAATACTGTTTACAAAAAATAGGATTGATTAGATGAGTTATCATTGAGTTAATCTTATTTTTTATTACGATCAAATACCCACCTATACTTAACCTGACCCATCTTAATTAAACGATTACCTGGTTATTTTTTCACCAAGCATCTAAATCCCTAGTGATCCTTGGTTGTTATTAGGCGAGCAAAGCAGGATAATATCGGGATCGGAATCTCAAGAATTAATCCATTATGACCGAATACCTTTTGTTGTTGGTTGGCACAGTGCTGGTCAATAACTTTGTGCTAGTGAAGTTTTTAGGGCTATGTCCTTTCATGGGAGTCTCCAAGAAACTGGAGACTGCGATTGGCATGGGCCTCGCGACGACTTTCGTTCTGACGTTAGCGTCGGTATCTGCATACCTAGTAGAAACCTACATCCTTACCCCTCTGGGTATTGAATACCTGCGTACCATGAGCTTCATTTTGGTTATCGCGGTGGTCGTTCAATTTACGGAAATGGTCGTTCACAAAACCAGCCCGACTCTTTATCGCCTATTGGGTATCTTCCTGCCTCTTATCACCACCAACTGTGCGGTATTAGGTGTGGCACTTTTGAACATCAATGAAAACCACAACTTCATTCAGTCGATCATCTATGGTTTTGGCGCTGCGGTGGGTTTCTCTCTTGTATTGATCCTATTTGCTGCGATGCGTGAACGTATTGCGGTTGCTGATGTTCCAATGCCCTTCAAAGGCGCATCGATTGCGATGATCACAGCAGGCTTAATGTCTTTGGCATTTATGGGCTTTACTGGGTTGGTGAAATAAGCATGAGTACCATTTTAATTGCGATCATTGCGCTAGCCGTTTTAGCCGCTGTTTTTGGCGCTATTTTGGGCTTTGCTTCTATCCGCTTTAAAGTTGAAGCCGATCCTATCGTCGATCAAATCGACACCATCTTACCGCAAACTCAATGTGGTCAATGTGGCTACCCAGGTTGTCGCCCATACGCAGAGGCGATCGCTAACGGAGACAAGATCAACAAATGTCCTCCGGGCGGCCAAGCAACTATTGAGAAGCTAGCAGACTTAATGGGCGTAGAAGTTGAAGACTCCGCTCATGATTTAGATAACAAAGTAAAAACCGTTGCCTTCATTCATGAAGATATGTGTATCGGCTGTACTAAGTGTATTCAAGCCTGCCCTGTTGACGCCATTGTTGGTGGTACCAAGGCACTACACACAGTAATTAAAGATGAATGTACAGGTTGTGATCTATGTGTCGCACCGTGCCCTACTGACTGTATCGAAATGATTCCAGTGGCAACAACGACTGAAAATTGGAAATGGCAGATGAACATCATTCCTGTTACTGATATCACTAACCAAGCCACTGATGCGACTGCATCAGAGCCGAAAGCATAGGGTTAGTTGGTATGATCTCTTTAATTGAACAAATTCGCACGGGCTCTATTTGGGATTTCCCGGGCGGCGTGCATCCTGCTGAAAACAAAAAACAGTCAAATACTACCGATATCACCCATGCAAGGCTTCCTGAAGAAATCGTTCTTCCAGTGAAACAGCACATCGGTAAGCCCGGTAACCTATTGGTTGCTGTTGGTGACACCGTACTAAAAGGTCAACAACTGACGGCCTTAGATACGGGTTTTACTTTGCCAGTACATGCACCAACTTCGGGTGTGATTACCGCTATTGAACCAAGAACCACCGCTCACCCTTCAGGTCTGAGCGAAATATGCGTGGTTATTAAACCTGATGGCTTAGACACTTGGATTGAAAAAAATCCAGTTGAAGACTTTTCTAAAAAAACCTCTGACGAACTGCTGGATGTGATTCGCCAAGCCGGTATTTCAGGCATGGGCGGCGCGGGCTTCCCTACGGCTAAGAAGCTTCAATCAGGTTTAGGTCGTACTGACATTTTGATCGTCAACGCTGCTGAGTGTGAACCTTACATCACCTCAGATGACAAGTTGCTTCAAGAGCATGCCAACGAAGTTTTAAAAGGCATTGAAGTGGTTGAACATATCCTTCGACCAAAGCTGACCGTTATCGGTATTGAAGACAACAAACCTGATGCAATAAAAGCACTTGAGGTTGCAGCGAAAAACAAAGACATCGTCATTCGAGTTATCCCAACTAAATACCCTTCGGGTGGTGAGAAACAGCTCATCAAGATCCTCACCAATAAAGAGGTTCCAGCTGGTGGTATACCTGCAGATATTGGTGTTTTGGTTCAAAACGTCGGTTCTCTCTACTCTATTAAAAGAGCAGTGGTTGACGGCGAGCCCGTTATCAACCGTGTTGTGACTTTAACAGGGAAGACCTTTAAGCAACCTCGCAACGTATGGGCACTATTAGGTACACCAGTACACGAGTTACTGGAAGAGTTTGGCTACAAAGCGGATAAAAAGCTGCCGCGATTGATTTTGGGCGGCCCTATGATGGGCTTCACTTTACCACATGCTAATGTGCCAATTACCAAAACGTCCAACTGTATTTTAGCGCCGACACGCCGTGAAATTTCGCCAAGCACTTATGAAATGGAATGTATTCGATGCAGTGCTTGTGCCGAAGCATGTCCTGCGTCATTGCTCCCTCAACAACTGCAATGGCATGCGAAAGCCAACGAGTTGGATAAGTGTGAAGAACTGAATATTAAAGACTGCATTGAGTGTGGTGCTTGTGCCTTTGTCTGCCCAAGTGAAATTCCTCTTGTTCAGTACTATCGCCAAGCGAAAGCAGAAATCAAAACAAGAAAAGACGAAGCAACAGCTGCAGAACGCGCCAAGATTCGTTTCGAAGAAAAAAACGCTCGCATGGAGCGTGACAAAGCAGAGCGTGAAAACCGCTTCAAGAAAGCCGCTGACAACCGTCGTAAAGACATGAAGTCTACGGATGGTGATGATGCGATTGCAGCTGCGATTGCTCGCGTTAAAGCGCAAAAAGCCGCGGCAGACCAAGCTCCTAATGCGGAACCGGCTGTAAAACCTGCGGTTGCAGCGGCTATTGCTAGAGCAAAAGCAAAACAAGCTGCGGCCCAGAAAGCAAATGACGCAGAACCAGATAACTCTGAAATGTCTAAGCTACGTGAAGAGCGTAAACGTCAAGCACGAGAACGTAAAGCACAGCAAGCTGCAACGGATAATCCAACAGAAAGCTCTGGTGACGGTAAGAAAGATGCTGTCGCTGCTGCAATAGCTCGCGCTAAAGCGAAGAAAACTCAAAAAACGGAATCTACTTCTGAAGCTCCAGCTGAAAGCTCTGGCGATGCTAAGAAAGATGCTGTCGCTGCTGCAATAGCTCGCGCTAAAGCGAAGAAAGCACAACAAACAGAGTCTGCTTCTGAAGCTCCGGTTGAAAAATCAGGTGACGCTAAGAAAGATGCGGTTGCTGCTGCAATAGCTCGCGCCAAAGCCAAGAAAGCGCAACAAGCTGAATCAGCTTCTGACGCTCCAAGTGAAAGTAGTGGCGATGCTAAGAAAGATGCTGTCGCTGCAGCGATTGCTCGAGCTAAAGCGAAGAAAGCACAGCAAGCTAAACAGGAAGAGACAACTGAAACTCCTGAGCCCGAGGCTCCAGAAGAATCTGTCGATCCTAAAAAAGCTGCCGTTGCCGCTGCAATAGCTCGCGCTAAAGCGAAGAAAGCACAACAAGCTAAACAGGAAGAGACAACTGAAACTCCTGAGCCCGAGGCTCCAGAAGAATCTGTCGATCCTAAAAAAGTTGCCGTTGCCGCTGCAATAGCTCGCGCTAAAGCCAAGAAAGCACAACAAACAGAGTCTGCTTCTGAAGCTCCAGTTGAAAAATCAGGTGACGCTAAGAAAGATGCGGTTGCTGCTGCAATAGCTCGCGCTAAAGCGAAGAAAGCACAACAAGCTAAGCAGATCGAAACAGAAGCAACGACTACTGAACCTGTAATTGAAATTGAAATTGAAGCTGATATTCAGTCAGAACCAGTCGATCCTAAAAAAGCAGCAGTTGCTGCCGCAATAGCTCGCGCTAAAGCGAAGAAAGCACAACAAGCTAAGCAGATCGAAACAGAAGCAACGACTACTGAACCTGTAATTGAAATTGAAATTGAAATTGAAGTGGAAGCTGATATTCAGTCAGAACCAATCGATCCTAAAAAAGCAGCAGTTGCTGCCGCAATAGCTCGTGCTAAAGCAAGAAAGGCGCAGCAAGAGCAAGACAAAAAGAATAATGAGGAGAAAGAGTAGTGGCCTTCTTTATCGCCAGCTCACCGCACGCGCACAATCGTAGAAGCACCCCTGATCTCATGAAATGGGTCGCTATTTGTGCGTTGCCAGGTCTACTAGCTCAAACCTACTTCTTTGGATGGGGTACGCTCATCCAATTAGTATTTGCTATTGCACTTGCTGTTACCTTTGAAACCGCTGTAATGTTGCTAAGAAAACGTCCGCCAGTGATGGCATTGCGTGATTACAGTGCGGTTGTTACCGCTTGGCTGCTGAGCGTCGCGATTCCCCCACACTCTCCATGGTGGATTCTAGTCATAGGTATGTTTTTCGCGATTGTTATTGCGAAACACCTCTACGGTGGTCTTGGGCAAAATCCGTTTAATCCCGCGATGGTGGCTTACGTTGTTTTGCTGATCTCATTCCCAGTTCAAATGACGAGTTGGAATGCGCCGACTAGCTTAACCGCTGAAACAACAAGCTTTGTTGACTCATTTTTGATGATCTTTACCGGTTTCAATAATGAAGGTTTGTCACTGCAACAAGCGCGCCTTGGTATTGATGGCACCACGATGGCAACGCCGCTCGATGCATTCAAAACCGCTTTAACGGCGGGTAACACAGCTTCTGAAGCTCTGTCTCAACCACAATTCAGCTGGTTAGCTGGCGTAGGTTGGGAATGGGTTAACCTTGCTTATTTAATAGGTGGCTTAGTGCTCATTAAACAACGTGTGATTCAATGGTATATTCCGGTCGCTTTTATCGGCAGCCTTACGTTGTTTAGTTTGGTCTTCTTGATCCTAACTCCGGGTGAAACCGCTTCTCCAACCATTCATCTATTGTCTGGCGCAACCATGCTTGGTGCTTTCTTCATAGCAACTGATCCGGTTTCAGCCTCGACGACAGTAAAAGGTCGCTTGGTATTTGGTGCTCTGATTGGCGGGTTAGTCTTTATTATTCGCAGTTGGGGTGGCTTCCCTGATGGTGTGGCGTTTGCTGTATTGTTAGCTAACATGTGTGTTCCACTAATTGACTACTACACCAAACCTCGTACATACGGCCACTAAGGAGCGGATACCATGCTAAATGCAATTAAAAAAAATGGCCTTGTACTCGCGGTTTTTGCTTGTGCTTCGACAGGATTAGTGGCGGTAACTCACTACCTCACCAAAGATCAGATTAAGCAACAAGAACAGGCTCAACTATTATCTGTGCTTAACCAGGTGATTCCGCACGACCTGCATGATAATGAACTATTTTCAGCCTGCACTCTGGTTCAAGCAGAAGAGTTGGGGACGCAACAAGCGATGCCTGCTTACATTGCTAAACTCAATGGTGAGCCAAGTGCGATTGCGATCGAAGCGATTGCACCCGATGGCTACAACGGGGCGATTAAGGTCATTGTTGGAATGAAAATCGACGGTACTATTTTAGGTACTCGCGTTCTTTCACACCAAGAAACTCCAGGTCTGGGTGATAAAATTGATTTACGAGTGACTGATTGGATACTCTCATTTTCGGGTAAACAAGTAACTGACTCTAACCTTGAGCGTTGGAAAGTTCGTAAAGATGGTGGCGATTTTGACCAATTTACCGGCGCAACCATTACACCGAGAGCCGTCGTAAAATCAGTGAAACAAGCGGTTCAGTACGTTAACCAAAACAACCAAGCATTGCTTGCTCAACCTCTAAATTGTGGCGGTGAATAATGAGTGACCATAAAACACTAATTAAAAATGGCATGTGGGCCAACAACCCTGCCCTAGTGCAACTTCTTGGGCTGTGTCCATTACTGGCTGTGTCGTCAACGGTGACCAACGCGCTTGGGTTAGGCATTGCTACATTGCTTGTATTAGTCGGTTCGAACGTCTGTGTATCTTTGGTTCGTCACCATGTACCAAAAGAAATTCGAATCCCAGTATTCGTGATGATCATTGCTTCACTGGTAACCTGTGTTCAACTTCTGATGAATGCTTACGCGTATGGCCTTTACCTATCTTTGGGTATCTTCATACCACTGATTGTAACCAACTGTATCATCATTGGCCGAGCGGAAGCCTTTGCTTCAAAAAATGCAGTTTTACCTGCTGCTCAAGATGGTTTTTGGATGGGTCTTGGCATGACATCGGTACTGGTTGTATTGGGTGCGATGCGTGAGGTTATTGGTAACGGAACCCTTTTTGATGGTGCAGACCTACTTCTTGGCGACTGGGCTTCAGTGTTACGAATCCAGATATTCCAATTTGATAACAGCTTCTTGCTAGCCCTGCTTCCACCAGGTGCCTTTATTGGTGTTGGTTTCTTGATTGCTTTGAAAAACATCATCGACAACCAAGTAAAATCTAGACAGCCAAAACAAGAAAAACCAGCCATTGAACGCGCTCGCGTTACCAATGCTTAATAAGTTACAGTAGCTTAAACCCTGCTGAGTAGCTCAACCGCTCAGCAGATAATTAGATTGACCAAGTACACATAATAATGACGCTCATAAGAGCGCGTAACCGATGATAAAGCCTGAGCATTTAGAGTTTATTGAATACCAACTCCGGAGCTCAAGCCCTAACTATTTGAAAGTAATGTCGCTATGAACAATGTAAAACGAGTAGAAATACTTGAGCGTTTAAGAGAAAACAATCCAAAGCCAGAAACCGAGCTTAACTGGAACAGCCCTTTCGAGTTGCTGATCGCCGTGCTCTTATCTGCGCAGGCAACTGATGTCAGCGTCAACAAAGCCACTGATAAGCTTTACCCAGTGGCTAATACTCCACAAGCTATTTTCGACCTAGGTGTCGATGGCTTAAAAGAGTACATCAAGACAATCGGCCTCTTTAATTCGAAAGCAGAAAACACCATTAAAACGTGTCGCATGCTGCTTGACCTACATAATGGTGAAGTACCGGAAGATCGCGCTGCATTAGAAGCCCTTCCTGGTGTTGGCCGTAAAACAGCCAACGTGGTATTGAATACTGCTTTCGGTTGGCCAACCATTGCCGTTGATACCCACATCTACCGCGTATCAAACCGCACTAAATTAGCGATGGGCAAAACGGTCGACGATGTTGAAGCTAAGCTGCTCAAAGTCATTCCCAAAGAATTCAAACTGGATGTCCACCATTGGCTCATTCTTCATGGACGTTATACCTGTGTCGCGCGTAAACCACGTTGTGGCAGCTGTATCATTGAGGATTTGTGTGAGTTCAAGGAAAAAACAGACGTCTAAGCTCATAAGCTGTTAGCCCAAAGCTAAGAAGCTAAGAAGCTAAGAAGCTAAACCGTGCCGCACTTTTCTGGCGGCATAAAACAGAATTACAAAAAACGTAAACATAGTTAACGCTAGGAGCAAATCATGTCAAACGGTCGTATTTTACACACCATGCTACGAGTTGGTGATCTAGATAAATCTATCGAGTTCTACACCAACGTAATGGGCATGCAACTATTACGTAAGAACGAAAATAAAGAGTACGAATACACACTGGCTTTTGTTGGCTTTGGTGACGAATCTAAAGGTGCTGTTATTGAGTTAACTTACAATTGGGGCACAACTGAATACGA
This sequence comes from Vibrio sp. OPT24, assembly GCF_015163545.1. NCBI lineage: Bacteria > Pseudomonadati > Pseudomonadota > Gammaproteobacteria > Vibrionales > Vibrionaceae > Vibrio > Vibrio sp. OPT24. The sequence continues at coordinate 170,341 of NZ_JADDYI010000048.1, read as the reverse complement.
CCTAGGCTCAGCTTTCGGTCACGTAGCGATCGGTGTTGATGATATCTACACTACGTGTGACGCGATTAAAGCCGCTGGCGGTAACGTGACTCGTGAAGCCGGCCCTGTAAAAGGCGGTTCTACTCACATTGCATTCGTAAAAGACCCTGACGGCTACATGATTGAGCTTATTCAGAACAAACAAGCAAGTGCAGGCCTCGAAGGTTAGTCACTAACCATTGCGATACTAGGCTTTGAAAGCAAAAGCTAAATTAATGCACAAGAGAAGCGAGCACTATGCTCGCTTCTTTTTTATCAATTCATTCATAATCAATATTCTTTACCCAGTATTATTCACAATCTAATCGATGAAACTTTACATGATAATGATTATCATTTAAATTAAACCCATCTTGATTAGTGAGGTTATACAATGATTAGCGAATGGGAAAAACACACGTTACTTGCCGATACTGCATTGCAACTCGACGATCCTGTACGAAGCATTCTTCACTATCAGCAGGCGTTGAATTTAAGCGAAGAAATTACTGAGCGTACTGATATTCAGGCCGATGAACGCTTACTGATTTCGGTCATCTCTTGCCACAACCTTGCTCAGTTTTGGCGATGGGCGGGCGATACAGAATATGAACTTAAGTACCTTCAGCTTGCCTCTGAAAAGGTCCTGACACTGATTCCTCAGTGCCCTAATACGCAATGCTCTAGCTTTATAGATTCTATTGGTTGTTGTAAAAAAGCCCTTATCGATTTCATGAAACGTCATCCAAATCCTAAAATAGCCTCTATGGTTGAAAAAATCGATACTGCGACCAACTGTGAAATGATTGCTCGGTTCCGCTTGAATTAATGGTTGCCTCGAATAATTAGAGCCAAATCGACATGTTATCCAAACAAAAAATGCCCATCACGTAGATAGGCATTTTTATCTTTATCTTTATCTTTATCTAGACAAGCTATTCAGTTTAAACCTGTGTACGGCCTAAAGAGATCACAACGCGTCGGTTTTTATCTTTACCAATTGGCGAGTTGTTGTCAGCAATCGGGCGACGCTTACCATATCCTTGAACTTGAATACGGTCTTCTGGCAAACCGAGTGACTTAAAGTACTCTCTTAGTGATTCAGCTCTTCGTTCTGAAAGGTTTTGGCTGATGCCTTTACTGTCAGCAGAATCGGTATACGTGGCCACTAGCACAAGATCAATATCTTGGTTGTAGCGAACGTAATCAGCAATCTGGCTTAGCCTGTTACGTGACGATTTGTTCAACTGGTCGCTGTTACGATCGTAGTGCAAAATGGTAAAAGAGATATCTTCAAAGCTATAAGGCAACAAATTGGCAATACAGTCACTAAACACATTGTACTTTTCTTGAAATAGCACTGACGATAAAGATACCTCAATCCGCTGATCTCGGCTCTGCCATTCTTGATAACTGAATGTCGGGTAGCGACCTTTCTCCAACTCGCTCAATATCCCCCAAGCTGTTTGACCACCTACATAGCCGTCAAATTGTTGGAAGAACTTGATGGTTGTCATGCGATCAGCACTCTCGCCCGGACGCCAAGGTGGCGGCATAGAAATCAAGCTAACATTACGTGTTGCTCCCATTGGACGACGCATTTTAAGTTCAAAGTCCAAAATAATTTTTTTGCTTGCACGAGATGAAAACTCAGCATCACCGAAATTGGGAATCGGATGAACTAAACGACATTCGAGTGGTGTATTGGCCACCATCTCCCATTCCGACTGTTGAGGAGATGCTCCGTAACGCTTTTCTTGTGCCAATACCGATGACGACATAAGTAGCGAAAATAACATTGAACCTGTTATGAGTTGTTTCTTCATAAAGTGGAGTATCTCTTAAGCAATTCGTTTAACAATGCAGCCAATTGCCGCATATTTCTATCGAGTTTAAATATGCAAATATCAAGCCGCAATAGAGTGGCTAATTTATTAATTATTGCCGTTCCCTAGTTTTTATCACTGCTATTATCTGCAATAATGTAGCCTTAATCACACTTATTTGGGCTAACATGACTGTAGAAAACGAAGCTCTGACCCTAAAAAACCGCTTTCGTGGCTATTTTCCCGTGGTCATCGACGTGGAAACCGCAGGGTTTAACGCAGAAACAGATGCATTATTAGAGATCTGTGCCATTACATTAAGAATGGATGAGAACGGAGATCTGCAACCTGCATCAACGCTTCATTTTCACATTGAGCCTTTTGAAGGCGCAAATATAGAGCAGGCAGCATTAGACTTTAACGGAATTAAAGACCCATTTAGCCCATTACGTGGTGCTGTGTCGGAGCAAGAAGCCCTTAAAGAAATCTACAAGCTAGTGAGAAAAGAACAAAAAGCTTCAGATTGCAGTCGCGCAATCATGGTCGCTCACAATGCTACATTCGATTTAAACTTCGTAAATGCAGCAAGTGAGCGTTGTAAGCTTAAACGCGTCCCTTTCCATCCATTTGCAACTTTTGATACTGCAGCTCTTAGTGGTCTTGCCTACGGTCAAACCGTTTTGGCTAAAGCTTGCCGCACTGCTGGGATGGAATTTGACAACAAAGAAGCACACTCTGCTTTGTATGATACGCAAAAAACCACAGAGTTATTTTGCGGCATTGTAAACAAATGGAAAGCCCTTGGTGGTTGGCCTCTTGTTGACGAACAACAAAAATAGAATCGGTAAACGTTCGTTCGTATTGCCTTCATAAAAAACACAACATCTCGAGAATAATATGAATCCTGTTGTAATTTCAGTTTGCATCATGCTTGTTTTAGCTTTGATGCGCGTAAATGTAGTTGTTGCTCTCACGTTCAGTGCAATTATCGGTGGCGTAGCCTCTGGTATGGGTCTGAACGATGCTGTAGCTGCTTTCGAAAGTGGATTAGGTGGCGGTGCAACTATCGCACTTAGCTACGCAATGCTTGGTACTTTTGCTGTTGCTATCTCTAGGTCTGGTATCACAGACCTACTAGCTCAAAGCGTAATCAAGCGTATTCACGGCAAAGAGAACAGCGCGGCATCTAATGGTCTTAAGTACGGTATCCTTGCGTCTTTGATCTTAGTGACCATGTCTTCACAAAACGTGATTCCTGTACATATCGCCTTTATCCCAATCTTAATCCCACCTCTATTAGGCGTATTCGCAAAAATGAACCTAGACCGTCGTCTAGTTGCGTGTGTACTTACTTTTGGTCTAATCACACCTTACATGGTGTTACCGATTGGTTTTGGCGGTATCTTCTTAAACAACATCCTACTAAAAAACCTTCATGACAACGGTCTTGAAAGCGTAGTAGCAAGCCAAGTACCAATGGCAATGTTGTTACCAGCAGCCGGCATGATCTTCGGCCTTCTAACGGCGGTATTCTTTACTTACCGTAAACCTCGCCAATACAAAGAAACGTCTCACACTGTTGTTTCAACAGAAGTAAAAGAGATCAACAAGAAGCACATCCTAGTAGCGGCAGCTGGTATCGTTGCTGCATTAACCGTTCAACTGTCGACGGGCTCTATGATCATCGGTGCTCTGGCTGGTTTCATGGTATTCACCTTCGGTGGCGTAATTGCTTGGAAAGAGACACACGATGTCTTCACTAAGGGTGTTCACATGATGGCAATGATCGGCTTTATCATGATTGCAGCAGCAGGTTTTGCAGCAGTGATGAAACAGACTGGTGGTGTTGAATCTCTAGTTGAAGCACTTTCAACAAGTATCGGTGACAACAAGCCTCTAGCAGCTCTGCTTATGCTGGTAGTCGGCTTATTAGTAACAATGGGTATTGGCTCTTCGTTCTCGACGATTCCAATCCTTGCAACTATCTACGTTCCTCTAGCGGCGGCATTTGGTTTCTCACCAATGGCCACTATCGCGCTAGTGGGTACAGCGGCAGCGCTAGGTGATGCTGGTTCTCCGGCTTCTGACTCAACATTAGGTCCAACATCTGGTCTAAATGCTGATGGTCAACACGAACACGTATGGGAAACCGTCGTACCAACATTCTTGCACTACAACATCCCACTGATCGTATTCGGTTGGATTGCAGCTATGGTTCTGTAATTAGGTTCTGTAGTAAAGAACCTAAGCTATTATTACAAAGACCGCCTCGTGCGGTCTTTTTTGTATCTGGGATATATCTTGCTCTTTTATTCTCTCTTACCCTTTACCACCTCAATAAACTCATTGCGCCAGATAAAAGAAAAGGCTTACTGTTGTAAGTAAGCCTTCAAAGTAGTGTGAACTAATTGAGAGTTAGAGCTCTCATTGAACTAAGCAGTAGGAGCGCTATTCACAAGTACTTCACGAATAGATTTAAGCGTCGTCTCCGACGAATGGTAATCCAACGCAACCTCAGTGAAGATACCGTTAACTTCAAGCATTAACGTTGGGTAAGAATGTACGCCTATCGCTTCTTTAAAGCCTAACTGGTCATCCAATTCACTTTCCAATAGTTTGCTAGAAAGATCATTTTCAAACTGTTGTACGTTCATACCCAACTCTTCAGCGAGTTGCAGATGAGTATCTTGGCTGTGTGGCAACATCGCACGCAAATAGTAAGCATGTTGAATCGCTTCAAGCATGGCTTCATAGTGGTCTTGAAAACCAGCAGCTATCACAGCGCGGCACGCTGGATAGGTGCTTCGCACAGGTTTGCACTCAGTCCAAAATTCGTGGTTAAACTCAGTACCCAGCTTAGCTTCGATCTGCTTCCAGATAGCCTGAAGCTTGCCTTTCATCTCCTCAGACATTGGCTCATCAGAATCAGGAGCTAAACCTCCAACTACGTAATTAAACTCAATGCTCGCAGGCAATTGTTGTTTCAATAACTCAAGTGTTGGCTTGTATCCCCAACACCAGCTGCACATTGGGTCATGTACATAATGAAGTTTCACGTCCATTGTTCATTCCTTATTGAGTCAATGACTCAATCAATTAAAACAAAAAAGGAGCCTAATTAAGGCCCCTCATTTTATCTATTCAAGCAAAAAAGCGAGAACTTACTCAGCGTCATCGCCAGCAACTTTAGCCGCTGCTTCTTTAACGATTGGCTGAAGTTCACCTTTTTGGAACATCTCAAGAATGATGTCACAACCACCGATTAGCTCACCTTCAACCCAAAGTTGTGGGAAAGTTGGCCATTGTGCGTAAGCTGGAAGCTCTGCACGGATATCAGGGTTTTGTAGAATGTCTACATATGCAAATTTTTCGCCACACGCCATTAGAGCTTGAGATGCTTGAGAAGAAAAACCACAGCTTGGCAGCTTAGGAGAACCTTTCATGTAAAGTAGAATGGTGTTTTCTTCAATTTGCTGTTTGATTTTATCGATAGTTTCCATTGCTTCCTCGTTAATGGATTACGGCTTTCATTGCCTTTATTCTACCCCAAACCAAAAGAATAAAAACCATATAAAAAAAATGGTTAACAAGTTAAGCTAACAATTCACACAAAAGTGATGAATTAAGCTTTTAATAAAGTAAAAACTTGCTAAACTATATCGCAAGTCAGCAAATTGACCATGGTTGTCAGTATAGCCAGCCATGAATAATAATATCACTGGAAGCAATCGAAAGAGTTAACTCTTTCATATCAATGGAGAATTGAGCAATGGCATTTGAACTACCGGCTCTTCCTTACGCGAAAGACGCGCTAGAACCACATATCTCAGCAGAAACGCTAGATTTCCACCACGGTAAGCACCACAACACTTACGTTGTTAAACTAAATGGTCTTATCCCAGGTACTGAGTTTGAAGGCAAAACACTAGAAGAAATCATTAAGACTTCTACTGGTGGTGTTTTCAATAACGCTGCTCAAATCTGGAACCACACGTTCTACTGGCACTGTCTTGCTCCTAAAGCAGGCGGCGAACCAACTGGCGCTGTTGCAGAAGCTATCAACACCGCATTCGGTTCTTTCGAAGAATTCAAAGCAAAATTCACTGATTCAGCAATCAACAACTTCGGTTCTTCTTGGACTTGGTTAGTAAAAAAAGCTGACGGTTCTCTAGACATCGTTAACACTTCTAACGCTGCAACTCCTCTAACAGAAGAAGGTGTTACTCCACTTCTAACTGTTGACCTATGGGAACACGCTTACTACATCGATTTCCGCAATGTTCGCCCAGACTACATGGCTGCATTCTGGAACCTAGTAAACTGGTCTTTCGTAGAAGAGAACCTAGCTAAGTAATTTTTACTTATGCTGCGCTATTAATAGCGAGTGACTTATTAAAAGCTCATGCCTCGGCGTGAGCTTTTTTGTATCCGTCGTATTTTCAGCTTGAACATGGAAGGTGAAATGAGTTAACAGAGCTTGTTTTATCACTGACTCCTTCAGTTACCCCTAATCGAAACTAAGCTCTTATCTGCTCTACATAGATTATGTATTTGTCTGTAATTAAACACTAAAGTTTGCCGACTCCGTGCCGTTAAAGGTGTATCAAATGAGAGGCAACATGCAAATACACACTTTAGACAAAGCAGGAATCATAAACGAACTAAAGTTCGGCATCGGGATCAGCCAAGCGGTTGAACAAGGTCGCCGTGCAGATTTCGCGTTGCTGCTATCCATGTTCTCTAATGATGTCCGCGATTGTACTCCTATAAATACTATCGAGGTAACCGAGACTAGCGAAGATCGCCTGCGCAAACAATTTGGTGTCGCTGAACCTCAACAATTGCGTTCTGATCAATCCTCATACGAAATTTCTGCACAACAGTCGAATTACTTTCATCAAGCAAGCCTTGCTAGTGCAAAACTAAGTCATTACTTAAAACCAGAAGCACTGGCTTTTATGCCTGAAGATACTGGCGATTTTCCCGAAGACGTCTACCAAAACCTTTCAGGTCACGACCGACGGAAACTTGCAAATAAGCACTTACCTGAATTACCTAATGCGACTCTTTACAACGATCTCTCTACCGCTCAACGTCAGTATCAAATTCAGGCCCAAGTATAGTCACAACAAACCTTACCTCACTGCCTGCTCATCAGCTCCTAAATTGTATCCCTTAAGCAATTGATGTGAGTGATATGAACCACTAGTCTTAGGCACACTCAAAATACAAATTGTGGGTTACGTCTTGAAGTTACTACAAAATGTGAGCTGCCACTAAGTTCATACAAACTTATCAATTGGTACGTCTTAGTTTGAACCAATTCACACCCGTTGTATGAAATTTAACCCATCCTTAAACGACATAGATTATTTTCTTAGGTGTTTGGATGGAAATAAAAAGCTCAATCATATTGGTGACATCAGCAGGCTCGCGCTTGGGAGGAACGATTGCGAACCACTTTGTTAACCTTGGAGCCACCGTTATCCTTTGTGATAAAGATCCTACAGCACTGCAAGAAACCTATACCCAATGCTCTCGACTCTCTGATTCGGTCTACCGCTATACGCTCGAAAGTAATCATAACCAAGCCATACTAGCGGTCTTCGATTTTGTCCAGCACACCTTCAATACGACACCTGATGTGTTAGTTAACAACTGGATCAGCGTTCCAATGCCAAGTTTGATTGGCGACCAACCCGTCAGTAGTTATATTGATGATTTGTCTTCGAAAGCCTCTACCCTTTTTGCATTTGGCCAGATAAGTGCTGAGCGATTACGAGAAGAAGATAAAGAAGGCGTGATCGTCAATGTGATCTCTCATGATGATTTCAGTGATGTATCAGGTTTAGAAAGTGCTAACTCAATGATTACCGGCTTTACCCATAGTTGGGCTAAGGAACTCACCCCATTCGGGATACGAGTTGGTGGGGTCGTTCCTGCCGTTCACAATGCAGACGGAAAACTCAACCGATGTCATTGGGCTCAACTACAAGATGAACTGACCAGAACAACCGAGTACATCATTTCTAATGACTACTTCAGCGGACGTGTCGTCGCTGCCGAAGTGTAGATCCTTTTTATTTTCTTACTTTTTATATTGTTAGTTTTAACCTAACCGACCACATAAAAAAGCCCCAGTCTCTCGACTGGGGCTTTGTTCTTTTCCCGATTAGATAAGGTTCGTGCTAGCGAAAACTTATCTCAAAACTAATGCTTACTTATTATGCGTTAGCTTTTTCTTTTTTAGCTTTTGGCGCTTTCGCGTCAGCTGGCTTTTGATCTGCTTTCTTAAGGATAACTGTAGTACCTTCGAAAGTTTCGCCTTCAACGTATGGTTGGCCGAAGTAAGAAGTTGTTAGAACTTCTTTTAGCTCAGTGATTAGAGGGTAACGTGGGTTAGCACCTGTACACTGGTCATCGAACGCTTCAACAGCTAGCTCGTCTAGTTTAGCGATGAAGTCAGACTCGTTAACACCCGCAGCTTGGATAGATAGTGGGATGTCTAGGTCAACTTTAAGCTCTTCTAACCAAGTCAGTAGACGTTCAATCTTCTGAGCAGTACGGTCACCAGCTTGGCTTAGGCCTAGGTGGTCAGCAACTTCAGCGTAACGACGACGTGCTTGTGGACGATCGTACTGAGAGAATGCAGTCTGCTTAGTTGGGTTATCGTTCGCGTTGTAACGTACAACGTTAGAGATAAGCAGTGCGTTAGCAAGACCGTGTGGTAGGTGGAACTCAGCACCAATTTTGTGAGCCATTGAGTGACACACACCTAGGAATGCGTTCGCAAATGCTACACCAGCGATAGTTGCTGCGTTGTGTACTTTCTCACGAGCGATTGGGTCAGCTGCACCATTTTTGTAGCTTGATGGTAGGTATTCTTTAAGCATCTTAAGAGCTTGAAGAGCTTGGCCGTCTGAGTATTCGTTCGCAAGAACAGATACGTAAGCTTCAAGAGCGTGAGTTACTGCATCGTAACCACCGAATGCTGTTAGAGACTTAGGCATGTTCATTACTAGGTTAGCATCAACAACAGCCATGTTTGGCGTAATTTCGTAATCAGCTAGTGGGTACTTAGCACCAGTCTTGTCGTCTGTAACAACCGCGAATGGAGTAACCTCTGAACCCGTACCAGAAGTCGTAGTGATACATACAAGCTCAGCTTTTTTACCCATTTTAGGGAACTTGTAGATACGTTTACGGATATCCATAAAGCGCATTGCTAGTTCCGCGAAGTGAGTTTCTGGGTGCTCGTACATAACCCACATGATCTTAGCAGCATCCATTGGAGAACCGCCACCTAGAGCAAGGATTACGTCAGGTTGGAAGCTCTTCATTGCTTCAGCGCCTTTCTCAACAACAGACAGTGTTGGATCCGCTTCTACATCGAAGAATACTTGAACTTCAATACCTTGTGCTTTAAGGATTTGTACTACGTCGTCTGCGTAACCGTTGTTGAATAGGAAACGGTCCGTTACTAGGAATGCGCGTTTCTTACCTTCTAGGTCGCTCATAGCGATTGGAAGGCTGCCACGACGGAAGTAGATAGACTTAGGTAGTTTGTGCCACAACATATTTTCAGCTCGCTTCGCTACAGTTTTCTTGTTGATAAGGTGCTTAGGACCTACGTTCTCAGAGATAGAGTTACCACCCCATGAACCACAACCAAGAGTTAGAGAAGGTGCAACGTTGAAGTTGTACAGGTCACCGATACCACCGTGAGTAGTAGGGATGTTGATTAAGATACGAGCCGTCTTCATCTTGTCACCGAAGTAACGAATGCGGTCTGCGTTAGTATCTTGGTTAGTGTAAAGACCAGATGTGTGACCGATACCACCGATTTCAACCATTGTTACAGCTTGAGCGACAGCATCTTCGAAATCGTCTGCGCGGAATAGACCTAGAGTCGGAGACAGTTTTTCATGAGCGAATTCGTCATCGTAAGAAACTTTACCAAGGCCTTCACCAACAAGTACTTTTGTATCAGCAGGAACTTTAACACCCGCCATTTCAGCGATTGCTGGAGCAGGTTGACCTACGATTTTAGCGTTTAGGTTGCCGTCGATAAGAAGAACTTTACGAACTTTATCTGCGTCAGTTTTAGATAGAACGTGAGCTTTGTGAGAAGCAAAACGCGCTTTAACTTCGTCATATACTTCGCTAACTACGATTGCAGCTTGCTCAGAAGCACATACAACACCGTTATCGAATGTTTTAGACATAAGGATAGATGCTACAGCACGTTTGATGTCAGCTGTTTCATCGATAACTACAGGAACGTTACCAGCACCAACACCGATCGCAGGCTTACCAGAAGAGTATGCTGCTTTAACCATGCCTGGACCACCAGTAGCAAGGATAAGTGCGATACCGTCATGCTTCATCAGCGCGTTAGAAAGCTCTACCGATGGTTGGTCGATCCAACCGATGATGTCTTTTGGAGCACCAGCTGCTACCGCTGCGTCTAAAACCAGTTTAGCTGCATCGTTTGTTGAATTCTTTGCACGTGGGTGTGGCGAGAAGATGATGCCGTTACGTGTCTTAAGAGAGATTAGAGATTTGAAGATTGCTGTTGAAGTTGGGTTCGTTGTTGGAACGATACCACAGATGATACCTACAGGCTCAGCGATAGTCATAGTGCCTAGGCTTTCATCTTCTTCTAAGATGCCACATGTTTTTTCGTCTTTGTATTTGTTGTAGATAAATTCTGAAGCGAAGTGGTTTTTGATAACTTTATCTTCAACAATACCCATTCCAGATTCAGCAACGGCTTGTTGAGCCAAAGGAATACGAGCATGGTTAGCAGCAAGAGAAGCTGCACGGAAGATTGCGTCTACTTTCTCTTGAGAGAATGTTGCGAACTCTTCTTGAGCTGCTTTAACGCGAGCTACTAGAGCATCAAGTTCCGCTAAGTTAGTTACAGGCATGGTGGATCTCCTAAAATAATAAATATTAAAAACTTTTTATTAATTTCACTGCTTGTCTTTAACCCTAATTCACAGCGTTCTTAGTAAATTGCTTTCAGGGCTGAGTATATTATTTCACAGTGTGAAAAAAATTGACCCAGATCAGTTACCCAAAAATAATTAACCAGAAAGTAGTAAGGCAATCGCAAAAACAAACTTAAGAGTCTGATTTATATAGATTAAAGTCACACTTTTCGTTAGCGCAAAAAACAAGCAAACAGACAAAGTTTTTTTACATAGAGTCATAACTTGTAAAAAACTTTCATTTTTAGTCCGTTAAATTACATGTATACAGCTGTATTCGTGCTACTGAGAGTATATCCATAGCGTTGCACGGGCTAGATTCTGACATATTTTTTATTAATTTCGTGCGACAGTTAACATTTACTCAATAAGATATTACAAAATGAAACACCAACGACTAGCTTGCAACAAGGCTAGTACAAAAGTGAGATTCAATTAGTTTTTCTAAGAAAAATCCCCTATTTCGCGTTAGTTTTTTTCATTCGTGAAATTTAGAATTGTCACTTACATTACGCGCTCTGACTATGTACAGATCAAACCCCTCAATCCTAAGAACGCTATCTGGAGATCGCTCTCATGCAAGGTTTAGAACTCGCAATTTTTATGCAATTCTTCCTTGGGCTTGTTGCTGCCGTAAACCCAATCGGCATAATGCCTGTTTTTGTTTCTCTTACTGCTCATATGCCCCCAGAAGAGAGGAATAGGACAGCCTTACAAGCCAACGTTGCTGTTGCCGTTATCTTGATTGTGTCGCTTGTCGCGGGACAATTGCTTTTAGACATGTTCAGCATCTCTCTCGACTCATTTCGAGTTGCAGGCGGCTTGCTATTATTGAGCATCGCATTTTCGATGATGAGCGGTAAGCTCGGTGAAGATAAGCAGAACAAGCAAGAGAAGTCTGAATACATTAGCAAAGAGCAAATTGGGGTCGTTCCTCTAGCGATGCCTTTAATGGCTGGCCCTGGTGCAATCAGTTCGACCATTGTTTATGGTTCTCGCTATCCAGCCGCGATTGATACAGTAGGAATCGGCCTTAGCATTATTGCTTTCGCGACTTGCTCTTGGCTTCTGTTCCGTTCTGCGCCAGTTATCGTTCGCTTTCTTGGTCAAACAGGAATTAATGTTATCACCCGTATCATGGGCTTGATTCTGGGAGCACTCGGCATCGAATTCATTGCAAACGGGTTACGTAACCTATTTCCAGGATTAGCATAACAATATCGGTATAACCCGCCGTTGTGGGGACTCAGCATTGATATTAACGAGGCGAGTAAAGTGGTTAGGCTTTCACTCGCCTCATGATTATGAAGCTTGTATAATCACAGTTAATACATTTAACAAAAGGTGAACTTCACCCTATGTCACGTCAGCCTCTTAAGCATCATTTGTACGTCATTATTTTTGGTACTCATACTCCAGCAGGACGTGCATTTGATATCTCTCTGATCATTGCGATCGTCGTTTCATTGATCGTGCTAATCTTAGAGTCAATCCCGAGCGTGATGACCGAATGGTCACAGCAGTTACGTTACATCGAATACAGCTTCACAGCACTATTCACACTAGAATACTTATTGAGGCTTTATTGCTCCCCAAAACCTAAGTCCTATGCCACCAGCTTCTATGGAGTGGTTGACCTACTCGCCATTCTTCCAACATACCTTGCAATCATCTTCCCAGGTGCTTCGTTCATGGGTGTGGTCAGGCTGTTACGTGTCATGCGCATATTCAGAATTCTTAAGCTGGTTCGTTATTTACAAGACTCCAATATCCTGCTGCGTTCGCTATTAATGGCAAGAAGAAAAATACTTATCTTTTTCAGCACTGTTGGCATCCTCGTCACTATCTTTGGGTCACTAATTTTTGTCATTGAGGGGCCTGAAAATGGCTTCACAAGTATCCCTCAAAGTATCTACTGGGCAATTGTGACAATCACGACGGTGGGTTACGGAGACATCACCCCACAAACCGCGTTTGGCAAAGCTATCGCATCACTGACCATGCTATTGGGTTACTCTATTTTAGCGGTGCCTACAGGGATAATTACCGCAGAACTCAGCAATGAAATGAACTCTCATAAAGAGTTGGTTAAGTGCCCTAACTGTAACCGTGCAGGCCATGATTCGGATGCCATGTATTGCAAGCACTGTGCAAGTGAGTTAGCAGATCCAGACAAACGAGTCGTCGCCAAAGATCCAGACTAAGCATCAGATACAAAAAAAGCGCCTTAAGGCGCTTCTTCTTTAATTATTATCAGAGATGAGGCAGTTACGCTTTCTCAGAAAGAATAATACGTAATGTACGACGTAGTGGTTCTGCAGCACCCCACAGCAGTTGGTCACCAACAGTGAATGCGTTCAGGAAGTCGTTACCCATAGACATCTTACGTAGACGACCTACTGGTACAGACATCGTGCCTGTTACTTTCGCTGGTGTTAGTTCCTGTGCCGTAATATCACGGTCATTAGGAATCACTTTAACCCAATCATTGTGTGTCGCGATTATCTCTTCAATCTCGTCCATTGGAACGTCTTGCTTAAGCTTGATTGTTAGTGCTTGAGCGTGACAACGCATTGCGCCGATTCGCACACAAGTACCGTCAATTGGGATTGGCTGACCATCTAAGCCGAGAATCTTATTCGCTTCAACGCCCGCTTTCCACTCTTCTTTACTTTGACCATTTTCACGTTTCACATCGATCCAAGGAATCAACGAGCCTGCAAGAGGTGCACCAAATTGATCAGTTGGGAATGAAGATGAACGAATGGTGTCTGCCACTTTTTTATCAATATCAAGAATTGAGCTTGAAGGGTTAGCTAACTCAGAGCTAACGCTATCGTTGATAACACCCATTTGCGAAATCAGTTCGCGCATGTTCTTAGCACCAGCGCCGGATGCCGCCTGGTACGTCATGGCACTCATCCACTCAACCATGCCTTTCTCATATAAACCACCCAAAGCCATAAGCATTAAGCTCACGGTACAGTTACCACCAACGAAAGTGTTAGTGCCACCGTGGATGCCTTGTTGGATTTGAGCCAAGTTAACAGGATCAAGAGTGATGATTGAATCAGCGTCCATACGTAAAGTAGAAGCTGCATCAATCCAGTAACCTTTCCAACCTGCTTGACGCAATGCTGGGTATACTTTTGATGTGTAATCGCCACCTTGACAGGTAATCACGGCATCAAGCTGTTTTAGGCTATCAATATCAAAAGCGTCTTGAAGTAGACCCGCATCTTTACCACCTAAAACAGGGGCAGGAATACCAATCTGAGATGTGCTGTAATAAACAGGCTCAATTAGGTCGAAATCTTTCTCTTCAACCATACGTTGCATCAGTACAGAACCAACCATACCGCGCCAACCAACTAGACCTACTCTCATCGCTCACTCTCCATGTATAAATTAAAAATTGCTCTCCCCCATCTATAAGTTTTTCAGAAACAGAACTCAAGTGCTTTTTGTCAAAAAGTGTAACTTTTTCGTTTCTTTTAAGTGAACGCGATGAATCACGCAGTTATCTCTTGTTGTTCATTCCGCCGCTTAGTCACTGATAAAACACCGACTATCACCAAACTTATGTGTTTATTGATATGAATTGTTCAATTTACGAGCAATTAGATCCTGCTTGCAACAGTAATTACCACTATTTAACAAAGGTTAACCAGAATAATATTTTACACAACGAAAACAACGTGCGACAGAATTCAACATGTAACAATCATGAATTTAACAAATTTTCAGACCATGAAACCACGAAACATTTATTTAGCAGTCAAATATCACAACTTAGACGCATTTTTTCGATATAATAAACTAATTACTGTAGTGTCCGTTTTGCACCACACACTATAACGAAGCACTATAAATGCTCGAAATAACAAGAGGCTTTTATGAAGCAGAGTAAAACTCGTCTACCGAACCTATTGCAGGTATTCATCGCGTTAGGACTATTTCTATCCCTTGCTTTTTCCTTTACAGCAAAGCTTGACCTACCAATCCAACTTGCCTTGTACATTGGCTGGTTCATTATCATGGTTTTGGGTATTCGTCTTGGACACCAATACAAAGACTTAGAAAAAGCAGCACTCAAAGGAATATCCAATGGCTTAGGCGCGGTTTTAATACTTTTAGCCGTTGGCGCTCTTGTTGGTACTTGGATCTCTGGCGGGATCGTACCCACTATCATTTACTATGGTCTGAAAGCTATCCACCCTTCTATCTTCCTTTTAGCGACCATGATCATCTGTTCTCTGACTGCACTGGCGACCGGCACGTCATGGGGCGCTGCAGGTACAGCAGGTATAGCGATGATGGGTATCGGCCAAGGTCTAGGTGTTCCAGCACCGATTACTGCCGGTGCAGTGCTGTCAGGTTGTTATTTCGGTGACAAAATGTCTCCGCTTTCTGATTCAGTGATTTTGGCTTCTTCAATGTCTGGTGTTGAAGTAGTTGAACACATCAAGGGCATGCTTCCAGTTGCGTTAATCAGCTACGTGATTACAGGCATCATGTTTACTGCGTTTGGTTTCCACTACGCGGGTAACGTTGACATGAGCCAAGTTGATTCTGTAATCAAAGCGATGGAAGTTCAGTTCTACATCACGCCTTACTCATTCGTTCCGGTACTTATTGTGCTTGGTTTGTTGGCTTTCCGCATGCCTTCATTCCCAGTCATCAGTTTTGGTTCTCTGCTGGGTATTATCTGGGCAGTCATGATCCAAGAGATCGACTTCCTAACGGCATTCAACACTGCTTGGGCACCTTTCTCCATCTCATCTGGCGTAGAGTTCATTGATTCGATTCTTAACCGTGGCGGTATGTCTTCCATGCTGGGTTCGGTTGCGGTCATCGTATTTGGTCTAGGTTTCGGCGGCTTGCTGGATAAAGTGGGCGTACTAGAGACAATTGCTAAAGTGTTCGAGCGCCGAGTAAACAGCGCTGGCTCACTAGCAACTAGCACAATTGGTACGGCTTTCATGGGTAACGTGTTCGGTTCAGCAATGTATGTATCACTCATCCTTACGCCAAAAATCTGTGCGAAAAACTACGACCGTTTAGGCTACAAACGTAAGAACTTATCTCGTAATGCTGAGTTTGGTGGCACGCTGACCTCTGGCATGGTGCCTTGGAGTGACAATGGTATCTACATGGCGAGTATTCTAGGTGTCGCGACACTATCTTACGCACCATTCATGTGGTTAAGCTTCATCTGTATCATCGTGACTATCGTGACTTCTTACATGGGTTGGTTCGTTGATAAGTGTGAACCAACGGCACCTGCGTTTGAAGCTGAAGAGGCGACAGAGTTAAGTAAGCAACAGGCTTAAGTTTATGAGCTAATGCTTTAGGGCATAACTCAAAACGTTAATAGAGAAATGCAAAAAGAGCGCCCTAGAGCGCTCTTTTTTAACCTTCTAATTCATCTATTTACATGTTTACTATTTATTTATGGTTCGCTTACCCAACCAGTAACCGATTCCTAAAGGTGCAAAGAACACGACTAAGATAAACAGGATGAAGTAGATAACCACACCTTTGATTAACTCCATCAGCTTATCAATTGCAAGCACAACCACATCTTGAGAAACACGGTCTAGATCTTGAGTGAACAACTCTCTTTCTGATGCCACAATACCAGCAATTTCAATCCGCTCTTTCGCAACCATCTCTATCAGAGCTTCTCTCTCTCGTGTCACCATATTTTCTAGTGCCACGCGTTCATCGCTTAGTCTCTCTAATTTTTGGTCTGTCTTATCGCTCAAGTCATTCAGTAGCGGCTGCATTTCTGTCGACATAATCGAAGCTAGCGTTTGCATGTACTCAGGGTTATTTTCAATAAAGTCCTGCATGCTTGCTGATGTTTGACGAAGGCTTGCGAGCGTCATAGACAGGTCTTCACCCGTTAGCGAGCTATTCAGAGCGACTAACTCTGCTTTCCACGACATCAATTTTGGTGTTTGATCCGCCATCAAGCTTAAACGGTCTGACGCATCGTTCATCGCCTCTGGCATCGTTCCTAAGCTCTGAACGATTTGCGACTCGTCTTTCCCTAGGTAACTCAGCCATTCACGGTAAGCGGGTGTGCTTCTGAATGTGAGGTCTTTAAATGGGTGGCTAGCAACAAACTGCGCAACGAAATCTTTGCTCTGATCGAAATCGCTCGAGCTCAATACGCCTTTTGCGAGTTTCTTTACTTCTTGATCAAGAAAAATAGCGGTTTCTACCGCATCATTTGTCTCGAACAAATCAGCCCCTTGACTTTGAGCATAGAATTGATTCATTTGCGCAGTAAATACCCAAGAATCAATCAACGCTGACATCGGTGAAGTTTGGTAAGCCGCTTGTTGTAAGCCCTGCTCCGCATGGATCTTCCAAAGCAAAACATAGGATTGATGTAGGGTGTCATCGTCAGAGTAAGATTGCGCGATCAAGTCCGCGGAGCCTTCTACTCGTGTAAAAAACATCTTGGCGTATTCACGCGTCATAATTCGAGCGTTTAGCTCTTGCTGAGTGAGAGGTGTCGACTGACTGTCTAACTTAACTTCTAATAGAGAACAACCACTTAACGCAATGCTAAGCAACAATACCATCCAACTTCGACTCAACACTAGTAACATATAAACCTCTGACAAAGACTAAGGGCGCGGATTGTATGAGCACTTCGTCAGAGTATTGTCAAAATTTCTATGAAAGTTAATTCCGACTATCTAAATAATCTACAGCGGCGTCAACAGAAGCTTTTATTGCCAATTCTAATTCTTCTAAATCGTGCTCACTGATGGCTCTAGATTGTTTCATTGTCATTTCAACGCTCGCTGCAATAATGGCTAATCTCGATGCTTTGATACTACCAGCCACACCTTTCAAGCTATGCACAACACGCGCGGCAGAAGTTTCATCATTAACCAATAAAGATTTGAACTTCGTGTAATCATCAGCATGGTCTTGTACAAAAACTCCAAGCAGCAATTCTACAGATTCAGCGTCACCATCGAGCGTTTCTAACATATCTTCGATATCAATCGCAGGTTTTGAATCGGTCACACTAGCGATATGTTTCCCGGCCATCGACACTTCTTCCAGATTTTGTGAGCTTGTAACACTTGCTGTTAATACATTTTTGTCTAAATTAACACTTGGAATTGTTGGATTAGCGCTTTGAACTTTTAGATTAGAGCTCTGTTGTGATTGCGGTTCTGAGTGTGGGTTAAGTGACGCTTTTCTCTTAGTGTGTGTGTTATTGTTAGATTGTTTGAGGCTCGGAGAAATCGCATTGTCTTTAGACTTTTGAAACACGTGCTCTTCTTCACCAGAAAGCGATATAAAGTCTTTGTTATCAGATTCGTCCTCAGTGTCTAGTCCCAAATTTTCCGCTGATTCTTGCACGACCATTTTTGAGCGAACACATAATAAGACTAGCGCTATCATAGCGACCAAACTCAAGCCTAACATCACAACCAAAAGGTTGAATTGACGATCATGAAATTCAGCTTCGAGTTTAATGATCTGCTCATTAACCGAGTTTTTCTTAATTTTATCGACCAAATAATGGAGCTTAGCGTAATCACCTAATAAGGCTGAAGCATCCACCAACAGTTGTTGGATTGCGTCTTGCTCTTCAGTTTTTAATGAGTAAGATTTTTTTAGAATAGAGTCAAAGGCTCGATAGGTGGCTGATGAGCTTTGACTATCGGAATACATAGCTTCAAAGACAACAACACCAAATTCGTTCATCAGAGGTTTTAATTCAGAAGAAAGATTATTATCTGCACGCATTGCTTTAACCGTATCAACAATATCTTGAACCTGACTTTCGATTGGAATGAACTCGTCAAACTTCTCTAAAAACTGATCGGCTACGTAAAGCAGTTGATTTACATCAGGGCGAAACAAGGCATGTTGGAAATCAGACTCAATCTGCAATCGGATCGAGTAAACAAGTTGTGCATCAAGTGCTAAATCATTAATTCGAGACACTCGCAGCGGTTCAGAGAAATAAAGCGATTGCCTCAATTCATTGACGCGAATACCAAGTTCTTCAATTTGAGCGAGAGAAGTAGTGTAAGAACGGCTTAAATTCAGAAGGGTCAATGAAGGCAATAGCCACAGAGCCAAGAGCACAACCAAGAAAGTGGTTGGTTTTTTAAAGCGACTGGGCTTTGCTACTGATTGTTCCATCTATATTCCTTGTGCGTGTCGTCGATAAGCCATTATCCTGGCTAAGAATACCAAGCACAAAACAAGCGACAGCATCCTGCTGTCGCTTTTCACCATTAACTCAGGACTATGACTTATTGCGAGTCAGTTGGTCACGTAAGTTAGGTGGTGTGCCTTTAATGGTTAGTGTGTCAGTCTCTGGATCGTAAAAGATACGTTCACCAAGAAGTAGACTATCAAAACTAACATTCAAACCGCCACCAGCACCAACAAATTTTGTTAGTTTACGCATAGTTGCGCGATCAGCTGGAAAACTTTCTTCTAACTCGTAGCCTTGCTCACTAGTATAGTCAAAGAAGCTTGTGCCATCAGTGCTCGCTGGCAGTTCTCCAGAAAGCTCACGAACTTGAACCTCATCACCCGCTTTTAGCTGTTCGTTACAGTAATCCGCAACTTGCTTTTTGTAGCTGATCGCCTCTTCTTTCTCTAACTTAGAGTCAGAAACAAAATCTTCTACCGCTTGCATCAATACCTGGTTTTGTTGCTTGGCGTCTAAACCCACTTCAGCTTGTAGAAAATCTAAGAAAAAATCTGCGACTTTACGACCAATACGCCCCTTTATATAAGTAAGGTAACGGTTTGACTCTTTGTCTGTATCGTATGTTGAAAGATCAAGGCGTGCCACGATGTCCATCTTTGAAATATCAAGATAGTCAGTCGCGCTAATGTCGAGACCTTCTGTGACTTTCAAACTTTGGTTCGAAGGCAGTAAGCCAATGAAAAGGTAGTCTGTTGCCAGTGATTGATATTCAGCTAACACCAACGTGCCTTCATCAGCAAATGGATACTTTGAAAGTTCATCTTTTAGACGTAGAGCACTTTTTTGAGAGAAATCATAGAAACTTTGCTCCCCAGCTCGAAATTCATGCAACGACTGCTGGAATTCGCTGTCGGATTTGAAAGAACCAAACCCTTTGCCTGCTTTTGAGTTGAACACGCGGTGAAGCTCAGCCACTAGGCTTTCAGATGAAGCATCGTTCTCTAGAGATTCAGCACGATAGTTAACAATCAGCTCTTCCTGATCGTTCTTGCTTAGTTGGTGTAAAATTACGTTGGAAAGGTGAAGGCTCATAGTGAAAATATTACCGTTCAGGTTTCAGTTGTCATGCATAGTAGGTTATCATAAGCCGCTTTTACTATCATTATTAGAGTCCTTATGCCGATTATATCTAAATACACAGATGCACAAGTTGAAAAAATCCTAGCTGAAGTGGGTGCTGTTCTATCTAAGCACAAAGCTTCACCAGAACTTTCACTGATGATCGCTGGAAATATCGCAACCAATGTCTTAAATCAGAACGTTGCTGCTTCACAACGCAAAGGAATTGCTGAAAAATTTGCCGAGGCTTTAATTTCTTCTCTTGAAGATAAAAAGTCTCACTAAATTTGATTGACGGATAAAAGAATTATAAATGGTAGACAGCGCAAACTCATATAGCGATCGTGTATCTCGACTGGTTGGTTGGGGTCATTGGTTTGCATTTTTCAACATCATTGCGGCGATGTTGATCGGTACTCGTTATATTACTCAATCGGCTTGGCCTGAAACCCTATTGGGTCAGTTTTATTTAGCTGCATCGTGGGTTGGTCATTTTGGCTTTTTAGTCTTCGCTCTCTATCTATTAGTGCTGTTCCCACTCACTTTTATTCTTCCGTCGAGGAAGTTACTACGTTTGGTTGCCGTTTGCTTCGCGACCATAGGTTTAACTGTCCTGTTAATTGATACCCAAACGTATCAAAATATAAACCTCCACCTGACACCTGTCGTGTGGGAGGTTTTATTCAGTGGCGAGGAATCTGCATTCACTTCTGATTTGCAGCACCTGTTCATTGTTATGCCGCTCATCTTCTTATTACAGCTAGGCCTATCTGAATGGGTTTGGCGTAAGCAACGTAAACTGTCTCATAAGCACATCGGCCGACCAATTACGGCAGTGTTCTTTTTGTGTTTCATCAGTAGCCACCTAACTTATATGTGGGCTGATGCGTTTTTCTATAATCCAATTACAAGCCAAAAAGCCAACTTCCCACTGTCTTACCCTATGACAGCGAAAAGCTTTATGGAAAAACATGGCCTACTAGACCGTGAAGAGTACCTCCAGCGCTTAGAAGAGAACAAAGAAAACGTAAATCTAGTTAGCTACCCGCTAGAAAAGATTCAATACAATCGACGCAGTGATGATCTCAACATCCTGATGGTCAGCGTAAATAACCTGCGTTCTGATGCGCTAAACGCTGCAGCAATGCCAAACAGCTACGCTTTCTCTCAACAAGCAATCAACTTTACTAACCATTACAGTTCTAGTAATGACATGTTTGGTATTTTTGGCTTGTTCTATGGGCTGCCAAGTAGCTACTCAAGCAGCATCCGAGCTCAAGGCTCAAATGCCGTACTGTTCGATGTTTTAGACAATCATAATTATAAGTTCGCAGCATTCAGTGGCGATAATTTCGACGATCCACTTTACTCGGAAATCATTTTCCGTGGTCGTGATGTTATGCCAGAGCAAGCAACTTATGATGACCAAAGTGCTATCCAAGCTTGGTCTGATTGGGTGCAATCACCAGACACTAAGGGTCCTTGGTTCAACTTTATTGAGCTAACGACACTCGACAACTTTTCGAATTACGATGCAAGCTCTGATCCTGCGTTAAGTACTGAAGAGCGCTTTGCGGCCGATTACAAAAAATCAGCACAAGCAGCCGATAGCCAGTTAGCGACTATTTACGCGGAATTAGAACGCCTAGAGCTTAGCGATAATACTGTAGTGGTCATCACTTCGAATCACGGTACTGAATTTAACGAAACCAAGACAAACAGCTGGGGTGCAAACTCGAACTACAGTCGCTATCAGTTGCAGGTTCCTTTAGTTATCAGCTGGCCAGGTAAGTCTCCCTCTGAGTACACACATCGTTCAAGTCACTTAGATGTGTCTGTCACATTGATGCAAGAACTACTGGGTGTGTCTTCAAACCCAACAGACTTCAGCAGCGGTCGCAGCCTGTTTGATGAGCGTAAGAGAAAATGGATACTAGCGGGCGATTCTCGTGAATTGGCGCTTGTTACCGACAAGCAAACAACAGTGCTCGACAAGTTTGGCAACTATAAACTGTACGACCAGGATTATAAGCGCTTAAAAGACGTAAGCCCGCGCTTACCAGTGTTGATGCAAGGCCTAACTGAGCTACAGCGTTTCTACACAAAAAATGACTAAATGATCATCAATTAAAAAAGGGAAGCCAACGGCTTCCCTTTTTTATTGCCATCAATGATTAGAAAACAAGCAACAAAACAAAATTATGTAAATTAAGGGTTTACAAGATCCTCCGCCCCTTATATTATTCACGCCACTGGAGGGATGGCTGAGTGGTCGAAAGCACCGGTCTTGAAAACCGGCAACCGTTAATAGCGGTTCTAGGGTTCAAATCCCTATCCCTCCACCACATTAAAGAAAGCCGCTGAGAAATCAGCGGCTTTTTTGCATCTGAAGTTTATGCCCAAACTTGCAAGCCTTCGCCCTAATCATTTGAAAATCTCAAGCTTCAAGTTCTCGCTATATTTATTCTCCTCCCCTAAGTTCCACCCATCGTGGTAAATAACTGATCACTCTAGCGAATGAAGAAACTCGATAACTGCGTTAGGGCTTTTGATTGCAAATACTCGCTTATCAGGAATAAACTGAACTTTTCATCGAAAATAACGCGCAAAAAATTACCAATAGAAATAAAAATATTAAAAAGCGTTCATAAAAAAAGCAGTCAGTTGGTAAGGGTATTTACAAGCGAAAGCCAGCCTTATATTATACGCGCCATTGGAGGGATGGCTGAGTGGTCGAAAGCACCGGTCTTGAAAACCGGCAACCGTTAATAGCGGTTCTAGGGTTCAAATCCCTATCCCTCCACCACATTAAAAAAAGCCGCTGAGAAATCAGCGGCTTTTTTGTATCTAAGGTTTATGTATCTAAGTTGAAGCTTATGCACTCAACTTATCAAGCCTGTGCATCAAGCAACTTTTCTGCTCACTTCAAAGCGTCCGATTAATTGATCCAATCGGCTTAACGCATTCCCCATTAAAGACACTCTACGTGCTAATTGTTTAGTAGAGAGTTGCAAGTCAGATATAGACCGTTGTGCCTTATCGGCAGTTTGCCCATTCTGCTGACTATTTTCATCTAGGTTAGACATCGTGGTAAAGAGCTCAGAAACCGCCGCTTGAATTTGTTCACTGCGAGCGTTTGAGTCTACTGTTAAGTTTCCTTTACTCACATTCTCAACGCCTTGCTCCATAGACTCAACAGCACTACGAGACTTACTATGTAGCTCTTTCATTAGGTCACTAATATGATTAGCGGCTTGGGATGTCCGGTCAGCCAGAGTTCTGACTTCAGATGCGACGACAGAGAATCCTCTCCCGTGTTCACCCGCTCTTGCCGACTCGATGGCCGCATTCAAGGCTAAAAGATTAGTCTGCGCGGTAATGTCAGTAATGATGTCTATAATGTCAGTAATGATGTCTATAATGTCAGACACTTTGGACATTTCATTATTCACCTCATTAACACTGTTCGCTGAGCTTTCTACGATATTCCGAACAATCTCCATACCTTCGACAGACTGATTGTATTCCTCTTCCGCATTAAGAACAGCTTGCTTCATTACCACATCCATTTGCGTTGCCGATACAGTCGCATGGGTAATTTCACTCTGTTGATACTGACTCAATTGCAGCATATTACTTAACGCCTGTGATGCCTCGTCGCTAGTTTGGCTCATTACCACACTGCGGCGGAACATAGACTCTGAAACTTCTCTGACTTCATGACTAGCATGAACCAACTCACTAACCGTATTATCCAAATTATCGATAAAACTGTTGGTCCAACGCCCCAAATTACCAAGTTCATTATGACTGAATGTGGTTGGGTCGAGTCTCCGACTTAAATTGCCATCGCCTTCCGCTAAGGTTTGCATTACCCCTGTCATCTCATGAACTTTATCCGCTAACGGTTTGGCGCTGATCCATCTGAATAGGCCTAAGCTCACTATTGCGCAAGCGAACATAAGGCCACTTTGTAAGTAAGGCGAAAGTGAATAAAGGTTGGAGAGCAATAGCGGAATAAAGATGGGTAACGACATACACCCGATAAAATGCTTAGATAGGGTATAACTCAAGCTTCGGTCTCTATAGACTTCTTCCAAATCGGATTCACACATCATCCCAAAGGTGTCTGGAGATCCGTCCAGCTGAAATGTAAGCCCTTTTCCAATAACTGGTATATGACGGTAGTCTGAATAACCGGGGTATCCAACAAACAGGTTGCTCCCATTTTCAATGGTTTCCCTGACCCCCGGATGAAGTTGATTAGTGGCCGGATCGGTAAAGCGAATTTCGAACTCAGTGTGTTGTTGAATCTTGACCGTTCCCCAGTCAGTACTGATTCCTTGCTTTAAATTCTCACCATGAGAAAAAGTGTTATCTTCAAAACGAGAACGAGATAGTGCAACACCTGGTTGAATATGTGGATCATGAATCGAGTCCACCATAAAGATATAGTTATCACCCGACTCACTGTAGATATGCCCAGCTTCTCGTTGAATGATATCGCTAATCACATCATTGGGCACTCTGCCACACAAGAACTGCTGTGTGTTATCGTCTCGAGAGAACGGCACATAAAACATCAATGTGACTTGGTCATGAAACGAAGAGCTTGATGCTCCTACATTCAAAGTGCGCGAGTCCATATACGGCCCGTGTAGATAGCGCTGCTTTGCATTTGATATTGCTTTTTTATCTCCGATAGCAATACCGACATGCTCTTGAAAACTCGAAGCTTGTGCGATGCCTTTGCCATCAATGATCGCCAACTCAGAAAAATCCGAACTGCGTTTGAGCAGGCTCGCTAACGTATCCTCAGCTTGCTCTTCATTTCGACTCGCTAAATAAACAGCAGAGTCCTCTAGGAAATCCCATTGATTCTTGACCCAATTGTGAAGCAGTTTAACGCGAGTGTGAGCGATGCTTTCAAATGCTTGCTCAAGCTCTCTTGTTCTACTTCGATTTAGAAAACAGGCTCTTCGCATTGCCAGTTTACCTGTCACACCAAACCAATTAAGCCAACTGCGTTCCTTGTCCGTCAGGTTCATTTACATCCCTTGTATTTTTTATAGACACAGAGGATAAGCAATTTATAGACCATAAATAGTCGCAAAAATAAGTAACTATCTAATAAGAAAGTACTTTATTTAAGCCAAACTGGTGCAATTCCATGTCTTTTTTGGTGCAGGTGAGAACCATTATGGTGCAAGGGGTTTTTAGATAGCCGGTTTCTTTAATAGGTTTTTGGGGGACGTTTAACCATAAATTTCATAAGCTGCTTTCAATAATTGCATGTGAATAGGAACCAGATCTTGATGCTGAGTCCGATATCCACCACCAACCACACACGCCATAGGAATAGACTCTAATTTTGCGAGACTGACCATCAAACAGTCGCGCTCAAATATCCCTTGTGTCGAGACATTCAAATAGCCCAGCTCATCGTCTTGGTGAATATCAATGCCCGCATCATAAACGATCAGATCAGGTTGGTGATGAGCAATAGCCAACTTGGTAACTTGTTCGAAACAGCGCAGAAACTCTTCATCTCCGGTTTCACGGCTTAATGGCACATCCAAATCGGATAGCGGTTTACGTGCAGGAAAGTTTTTATCGCAATGGAACGATAGAGTAATAATATCGTCATTCTCTTGGCATAGAGTCGCTGTACCATCACCATGATGAACATCGCTGTCGACGATAAGCACTTTATCGATATGTTCAAAGGTCAGCGCATGTTTTGCCGCTAACACCAGATCGTTCAACAAACAAAAGCCGCTACCAAAATCATGGTGTGCGTGATGATAACCACCACTCAAATGAATCGCGAAACCACTCTCTATCGCCATTTCAGCGGCCAAGCAAGTTCCACCGCTTGAGTAGAGTGTTCTCTCAATAAGTTGTTCACTCCACGGGAAACCGATGCGTCTCATTTTCGCCGCGGGCAAATTACCTGAAATAAGCAAATCCACATACTCACTATCGTGAACCTGTTTTACCTGTTCAACCGAAACTGGCATTGGTTGGAAGACTTCAAACTGACTCTTCCATAGAGGATCGCTATCCATTAGTGCTTCAACAGCACCGTGTAACAACTGATATTTGTTGATTGGGTAGCGGTGCCCTTCTGGCAAAGGTAACTGCGAATAAATTGGGTGGTAAATTAAAGGAATCATAATCAGACTAATTGCGTATTTTTATCAAAATCATAACAGCATCAGACTTGGCGACAACCCCAAATAATGATAACAATTATCATTACCTAGAATTATATTCAAAGACCACTATGAAAAACGTAATACTCCTCTTTGGGGTGATCTGCAGGTCCATAGCATCAGTAATGATTTTGTGGAAATGATGATGGCCAGTTGGTGGACCGTTGCTTTTCTTGTGTTAAGCAATCAAACTTAACTAATTGAACTGAAAGGAATCACCATGAGCGTTATTTTTATTACTGGAGCGAACCGCGGCATTGGCTTAAGCCTGACTCAACAATACTTGAAAGGTAATCACAAGGTGTACGCAACTTACCGTGACGCCTCTTCAGCCAAAGGCCTGATCTCACTTGCAGACCACAACACCAACCTAACCTGCATTCAGTTAGAAATAACCGATTACCAAGCGGTGAGCCAACTTCCCTCTCAAATTCCTGCGATCGATATATTGATTAACAATGCTGGCTACTACGGGCCAAAAGGCTACGGTCTGGGCAATACCGATGTTGAAGAGTGGCGCCGTGTTTTTGAAGTCAACACCATTGCGCCATTGAAGCTTGTCGAAACGCTATTACCTGTTCTAGAAAACAGTGACGTGAAAAAGGTCGCTTGCTTGTCTTCTCGAGTGGGCAGCATGACAGAAAACACCTCTGGCGGCGGCTACATCTATCGTTCCTCTAAAGCCGCGCTAAACTCCGTGGTGAAGAGCTTAAGCAACGACTTAACCAATAACGGCTTCACTGTATTAGCACTGCATCCAGGCTGGGTACAGACAGAAATGGGCGGGCCGAATGCTCTGATCGACACTGACATTTCTGCTTCTGGCCTTATTGAAGTCATCGAGTCAGCGAATACCGAAGTCAGTGGTCACTTCTTCAATTTCGATGGCAGCGAAATCGACTGGTAACCCACAGATGAATGTAGGCCCTCTCTCAAACCTAGTAAAGCACTCAGCGCTGTTTTGTCTGACGGTAATACTAGCTGGCTGCTTCAGTGATGGCCCCGGAGACTTATTCGACGACTACCAAACCAAGATAGCCAGAGTACAAGATGTTGACGAGATAAAAGAGGAATGGGAATTTGAAAACCTACCGAGAAAAAGAGAACTGTTGATTGACGTGCCATCGCTTTCTATCGGTCTCAT
This sequence comes from Vibrio sp. OPT24, assembly GCF_015163545.1. NCBI lineage: Bacteria > Pseudomonadati > Pseudomonadota > Gammaproteobacteria > Vibrionales > Vibrionaceae > Vibrio > Vibrio sp. OPT24. The sequence goes on along the minus strand of NZ_JADDYI010000048.1, from coordinate 142,823 downwards.
CGACAGTTACCAGCTTCGTCAGTGTGGATTGTTCAACCTGATTGCAGAAAGAAACTCCGTACTTGGAAAAGTAGCCGACGAGTTTCGCAATTATGATTATCAAGTCGCCCTACTTGCAGGTGTTGGGAAATGTTTATCCGGTAGAGAATTAGACTCTGAGGTCGTAGAACTACTCAAAGAAATCGAGCAGCAAAAACTCGCACAATTTCCACTGCACCAATGGAATCTCATCTATGCAAGCGATGCCATGCAATCACAAATGCGTGGTAGTCAGTGGTTACGTGCAGATGTCGGCGATCAGGTACGACAAACCAGTGATGCATTAGGACATATCAATCAAGCGTTAAACACATCGCTCGTTTCGGGCAAAACCATTGAGGTTCAAGAAGTATTAGAGAAGAGTTCGACCCTTGGGGATTTGTATTACTCACTCGCTCGTGCATCGGTTGAGCTTGATACCATCACCAAACAACTCACTACTTTCGATGACAGTATAATCTGTGGTAAACAACGAGACACCACTAAGTTTCGCTATCTCAACAATGTGTTCGAGCAGCAATATATAGGCAAAGTTCAGCCCTACATGGCGCAGCTGGATGGCTACTATCAGCAGTTAGCCCCGCAACTAGGGATGTTTGACGCGCAACCTGAACTGCACAATTATTACTTTCCCATTCAAGATGCACATCAGGCCTTTCGATCATCAACTCGTCGCCACGTGGACTATTGGCAGCAGCTGTTTAAGCGCTGCGGACGAAAGGTCGGGCGCTAATCCTAACCTCAATAAGTCTTAGCTTTTAGTGCCCTTCCTAGCGTAAGTCCCTTTTTTAGCATACGTACCTTTGTTAGCAGAAGACTTCGCACCACCGCCTTTGCGACGTTTAAAAGCCGGTCTTTCGACTTTAGGAAGATGACGCAGAGACTCAGGAACTTCGCCTGTTTTTACCTTGCCCATCAAACCATCAATCTTGCTTTCTAGCGCTTGCATGAAAGGTTGATACGCTTGATTTCGTTCAGCCATGCCTTGCAACTGATGCTCCCAGTGAGCTGTCATGTCGGGAAAGGTCGAGTCCTCAGGTAAAGCATGAATCAAACCTCTGCCCGCAGGGCTACTATGAATGCTCTTACCTTGGCGCGTTAGCAGTTGCCTTTTGAATAGAGTATCTAAAATGCCCGCACGGGTTGCTTCTGTGCCAAGGCCGTCGGTCTCTTTCAAAATGGCTTTAAGGTCTTTGTTCGCGACAAAGCGCGCGATACCTGTCATCGCTTGTAGCAAGGTCGCTTCCGTGAAGTGTTTTGGCGGCTCGGTTTTCTTATCGCCAATCACACCTTCACGACACGTCAACACAGAACCTTTATCTAGCGGTGGAACCGCATCAGTTCCATCCCCCTTCTCTTCGGTATCTGTTTTACCCATCAACGCCTTCCAACCAGGGTTAATAAGCTGACGCCCTTTCGCAATGAACACGCCACCAGCAATATCAAAGACTAACTTGGCATCGGCAAAAATAGCAGGTGGGTAGAATTGCATTAGATACTGACGAGCGATTTGCTGATAGATCTTCATCTCATTGGCAGATAGGCCGTTCACCGATGACTTTTTCGGAGTAGGAATTATCGCGTGGTGAGCGTCGACCTTGCTGTCGTTCCATGCTTTGGATTTAAGAGAAAGGTCCGCACCTTGAGCACCACTTTGCAGCTCTTTCGCATTGTTAGCGATAGCATCCACGACCGACTCTCGTTGTGAGTAGTGATCTTTCGGTAAATAGCGGCTATCAGAACGCGGGTAAGTGATGAGTTTGTGTTTCTCGTACAACGACTGACACGTATCTAACACCTGCTGAGCACTCATACCAAAACGCTTAGACGCATCAATCTGCAGTGCTGACAGCGAATAAGGCAGTGGGGCAGCTTGTTTACTTTGTTTTTGCTCTGATTCCGTTACCGTCGCGGGTTGATTCGCAATTCGGTTAGCCACGTTCTCAACCAGCTTTCGATTGAGCACTCGGCCTTCTTCATCTTGCCATGGTTTACATGCTTCGCTTGGTTTCCAACGCGCTCGAATATCAAAGCTCTGGCCGTTGTTTTGATAAGGGATCAAAGCGTGCAGAGTGAAGTAATCTTTAGGAATGAAATTCTCAATTTCTTCATCACGTCTTACAACCAAACCAAGTACTGGCGTTTGCACTCGCCCTACCGACAACACGCCTTGGTAACCCGCCTTTTGACCCAGCAAGGTGTAAGCTCGGGTCATGTTCATGCCATACAGCCAATCGGCTCTAGAGCGTGCTAAAGCAGAAATAGACAGTGGAATAAAGTCTCGGTTACTGCGCATTTGAGAGAGCGCACGCTTTACCGCTGGTAAGTTCAAATCGCTGATCAGCAGCCTGTCCATCGACTCTTTCTTGGCCTTGGATACCTTGCAATAGTCGATCACTTCATCGACTAGCAGTTGCCCTTCTCTATCTGGGTCACCCGCATGGACAATTTGTGTGGCGTCTTTCAATAGCTTTCGGATCACCGTAAGCTGTTTGCTTGAAGTCTTACGCGGTCTCAGTTGCCATTGCTCTGGCACAATAGGCAGATCAGCTAAGTTCCACTTCTTATAACGGTCATCATAAGCATCCGGTTCAACCTGTTCCAATAAGTGTCCAATGCACCAAGTCACCACGTCCCCATTTCCACATTTGATAAACCCTTGGTCTTTCTTCTGTGGATTCGGTAATGCGGCGGCAATCGCGCGGCCTAGGCTTGGTTTTTCAGCAATGATAAGACGAGACATGTTTTTCCAGGTGCTACAAACAATTAGGGCCACATTATCTAATGTGGCCCTAATAAATCAAGGAAAACTGGTTGTTTATACAGTTAGTATTCCACTATTCAGCTTCAACGTACTCTATAAGAACTCGACGAACTTTGAGAATTCACGCTCTGGCACTTTCATTGGCGTACAGCCCGGAGTACCCAAATATAAAAAACCAACAATTTCGTCATCACCTTCCATGCCAAATGCTTGGTGAACTTCTGGATGGAACATCCATTTCCCTGAACGCCAAAAACCTTGGAAACCTTGCGCGACAGCGGCCATTTGCATTGCTTGTGCAGCGCAACCCGCAGACAGGTGTTGTTCGAACGCTGGCACTTTTTCGTGCTCAGTTACCTTTGCGATGATTGTGATCACCATTGGAGCTCGAAACGGCGCTTTCTTTACTTTCTCAATCACCGCTTCTTCGCTTTGGTCAGCTTGTGCTGCACGAACTAAAATGTCAGAGAGTTTTTGTAAACCTGAACCTTGCGCGATAACAAAACGCCAAGGTGTCAATGCACCATGGTCTGGAGCTCGTAAGCCCGCTTTGATGATATTTTCTAACGCGGCACCTTCAGGTGCTGGATCAGAGAGTTTGGCGATTGAGCGTCTGTTGAGCAATAGATCCAAAGCATCCATTTGAAGTCCTTACTAATTCTTTATTATTTATATACTTGAACTGTAGCATAAAATGCAAACGATAATAAATCTCAACGACAGTCCATTTGAAATAATAGTTAGTGCTACTAGAAACAATAAAGGCTCCTAAATCTGTGACTTAGGAGCCTTATTTACCTTTCAATCTACAGCGAGTTGAGCAAAGTCATTCAACTGTTTTCTAAAGCTTAATAGCCAACTCTACACCTTGGCGAATTGCACGCACCGCGTCCAGTTCACCTGCATAATCAGCACCGCCTATCACGTGCAGTTTGCCGCCAAACTCTTGCCACATGTCTTCGAATGGACGAACAGAAACTTGCCCCGCACATACAATAACGGAATCGGCATCGAGTACCTGCTCTTTCTTACCAACGCTGATGTGCAGACCTTGGTCGTCAATCTTGCTGTAGCTCACGCCGCCAAGTAAGTTAACACCACGTTTTTCCAATGTGCGTTTATGAATCCAACCTGTAGTCTTACCCGGACCTTTACCGACACGACCTGCTTTACGTTGCATCACCCAAACGGTCTTATCGCTAAATGAATCAGGATAAGGGTAAAGCCCACCTGGGTGCTCCATATTCTTATCAATGCCCCACTCATGTAGCCAGTCGTCCAAGCTGTGAGAAGTCGGCTCGGTCAGCATAGTTGCCACATCAATACCAATGCCACCAGCACCAACAATTGCGACTTTTTCGCCTACTGGTGTCTTTTCGCGAATCAAGGTTTGATAGTCGACTACGTTTTCTTGATCGATGCCTTCAATATCAAGCTTTCTTGGTTCAACACCAGCAGCCATCACAACTTCATCGTACTTCAACAGCATTTCAAACGTTGCTTCAGTATCAAGTTTCAGATTCACGCCTGAAGCATCAATTTGGTTAGCAAAGTAACGAATGGTTTCTCTGAACTCTTCTTTACCCGGAATCTGCATTGCCAATCTGAATTGGCCGCCGATACGGTCGTTTTTCTCAATCAAGTCAACCTTATGTCCACGTTGTGCCAAGGTCGTAGCACAAGCTAAACCAGCAGGTCCAGCACCAACAACAGCAATCGTTTTGGTCGCTTCGGCAGGCTGAACAATAATTTCAGTTTCATAACAAGCACGTGGGTTAACTAAACAACTCGCTCTTTTACCTTTAAACACGTTATCAAGGCAGGCTTGATTACAGCCGATACAAGTATTAATAAAACGCGCTTGATCTTGAGCGGCCTTATTGACGAAGTCTGGATCAGCCAAGAAAGGACGAGCCATGGAGACCATATCCGCCTGCCCGGAACTGAGAATGCGTTCTGCTTCTTCAGGCGTATTAATTCGGTTACAGGTAATCACCGGAATAGAAACGTGAGGTTTTACTTTTTCCGTCACCCATGAAAATGCGCCTCTTGGCACTTGTGTCGCGATGGTCGGAATACGAGCTTCATGCCAACCGATGCCGGTGTTGATAATGGTGACACCCGCTTCTTCGAGTTTTTGAGCCAACAGCACAACATCTTCAAAGGTACTGCCTTGCTCAACCAAATCCAGCATCGACAGTCTAAAAATAATAATGAAATCATCACCAACCGCTTCACGAATCGATTTGACTACCTCTAACGGGAAGCGCATGCGTTTTTCATACGAGCCACCCCATTCATCGTAACGCATATTGGTACGCTTACAGATGAATTGGTTAATCAGGTACCCCTCAGAACCCATGATCTCAATGCCATCATAGCCAGCAACTTGCGCCAACTCAGCACTATTGGCAAAGGCACCAATGGTCTTTTTAATTTGGCGAGGGCTCATCTCACTCGGTGCAAACTTAGCGATCGGCGCTTTAATGCCAGAAGCACTCTGCGCGAAGGGGTGCATTGCATAGCGACCAGCATGCAACAACTGAAGAGCAATTTTACCACCATGCTTATGTACGGCTTCAGTAACAACTTGGTGCGCTCTAGCGTGCTTAACTTTACTAAATTCAGCACTGAATGGGGTTAATCTGCCACGTAAATTAGGAGAGAAACCACCGGTAACAATAAGGCCAACGCCTCCTTTTGCTCGCTCTTCATAAAATGCGGCGAGTTTGTGCAGGCCTTCTTTATTTTCTTCTAAACCTGTGTGCATTGATCCCATCAATACACGGTTACGTAACTGAGTAAATCCAAGATCGAGTGGTTCAAGTAAATGTGGGTACATGGCAGACATCACTTCTATTATTTTATCCTTGTGGTCTGACCACATTATAGTTCAATCACCAAAATTTCAAACAACCGTTTACATTTTTGTAACACCGATCATAATGCAGACCGCATTAATCGTTCAACACCCCCTAATATGACTACACTTAATGAGAATATATATCGATTAACAATTCTTGGTGTAGTTTGAGCTAGGGAATTATCGTAGGATACTAAGCAGTTCATATTATTGAGATTAATAGTACTGCTGCTTGTTAAAGCGACGTGATCTCACTGCGGAGACAGAATGAAAAAAATATTCAAATTTATAGGCATGATCTTTAAAGGGATTTGGAAGCTCATCACGTTTGTGCGTCTTGCGCTTGTTAACCTCTTCTTTTTACTCAGTATCGCCATCATCTACTTTGTGTACTTTCACTCAGATACGACTCAACCGACAGTCCCACAACAATCGGCTCTAGTGCTTAACCTTTCTGGTCCGATTGTCGAACAAAGTCGCTACATTAACCCAATGGATTCCGTAACAGGTTCATTACTGGGTAAAGACCTTCCAAAAGAGAACGTCCTGTTTGATATCGTTAAAACGATTCGCTATGCCAAAGATGATGATAACGTCACCGGTATCGTTCTTGCGCTCAGAGAATTGCCAGAAACCAACCTAACTAAACTTCGTTACATTGCTAAAGCGCTAAATGAATTTAAGGCAACGGGTAAACCTATTTATGCAGTGGGTGATTTTTACAACCAAAGCCAATATTACTTAGCCAGCTACGCCGATAAGGTCTTCCTATCACCAGACGGTGGTGTGCTCCTTAAAGGTTACAGCGCTTACTCACTTTACTACAAAAGCTTATTAGAGAAGCTAGACGTGAACACACATGTGTTCCGTGTGGGTACTTATAAGTCTGCAATAGAACCTTTCATTCGCGACGATATGTCGGATGCTGCCAAAGAGTCCGCTTCTCGTTGGTTAAGCCAACTATGGGGAGCCTATGTTGATGACGTGAGCAACAACCGTCAGATCGATGCTAAAACGCTGAACCCAAGCATGGACTCTTTCTTAAAAGACCTTGAATCAGTAGATGGCGATATTGCAAAACTGGCAGAGAAGTTAGGGTTAGTCGACGAACTAGCAACTCGCCAGCAAGTTCGACTTGAGCTTGCTGATGTATTCGGTAGTGATGGTCAAGACAGCTACAACGCACTTGGCTACTACGAGTACCGAACAACCATGCTTCCTGATCTAACAAGCGAGTCACACGATGTTGCGGTGATTGTTGCCAGCGGCGCGATTATGGATGGTAAACAACCACGTGGTACGGTTGGTGGTGATACAACTGCAGCCCTACTTCGCCAAGCGCGCAACGACGATCAAGTGAAAGCGGTAGTACTTAGAGTAGATAGCCCAGGTGGCAGTGCATTTGCTTCAGAAGTGATCCGCAATGAAATAGAAGCGATCAAACAAGCAGGTAAGCCAGTCGTCGTTTCGATGTCTAGCCTTGCTGCTTCTGGTGGTTACTGGATCTCAATGGGCGCAGACAAGATCCTAGCTCAACCAACCACGCTGACCGGTTCGATTGGTATCTTCAGCGTCATCACAACTTTCGAGAAAGGCTTGAATGACATTGGCGTTTATACTGACGGTGTTGGAACTTCACCTTTCTCTGGCCTAGGTATAACCACCGGATTAAGCGACGGTGCGAAGGATGCATTCCAAATGGGTATTGAAAATGGTTACCGCCGTTTCATCAGCTTGGTTGGAGAAAATCGAGGTATAGAAGTTGATGCTGTCGACAAGATCGCTCAAGGCCGAGTATGGACAGGTCAAGATGCGATGCAAAAAGGACTCGTGGATGAAATCGGTGATTTTGACGATGCAATCGCGGCAGCAGCTTCACTAGCAGACCTTGAAACCTACAACATCTACTGGGTAGAAGAGCCACTCTCTGCCACTGAACAATTTATTCAAGAATTTATGAATCAAGTTCAGATGTCGATAGGCCTAGATATCCAATCGATGATACCGAGCAGTTTACGACCTGTTACTCAGCAGTTAGCCCAAGATAGCCAGTTGTTAGGCAACTTTAACGACCCACAAGGCCGATATGCTTTTTGCTTAAACTGCCAAGTTCAATAAGTTAAACCAATAACTCAATAATCAAGAGGCGCCTCTGTGTAAGGCGCCTCTTTTTATTGCATGATAATTCGCTATAATCGCCTCCCTGTTCCCTATATCACACTAAGTATTAATCGCCATGGAAAGAAAACACATCTATATCGCGTATACCGGCGGCACAATTGGCATGCAGAAGTCTATTGATCACGGCTATGTTCCTGTCGCTGGTTTTATGGATAAGCAGCTAGCAGGTATGCCAGAGTTTCATCGTCCAGAGATGCCTGAATACACCATTCATGAATACTCTCCATTGATGGATTCTTCCGATATGACGCCACTTGATTGGCAAACTATCGCTGATGATATTCGCGCGAACTACGATAAGTACGATGGTTTCGTTATCCTGCATGGTACAGACACTATGGCTTACACGGCTTCGGCGCTGTCTTTCATGCTTGAAAACCTAGGCAAACCTGTGATTGTTACGGGCTCTCAGATCCCACTAGCTGAGCTTCGTTCAGATGGACAAGCAAACCTGCTGAATGCGTTACACCTTGCAGCTAACTACCCTATCAATGAAGTAACCCTGTTCTTCAACAACAAGTTGATGCGCGGTAACCGCAGTACAAAATCACATGCAGATGGCTTCAATGCCTTTACGTCGCCAAACCTAAGCCCATTGCTTGAAGCAGGTATTAATATCCAGCTTAGCAATAACGTAAAAGTCAACGAACAACCTGAAGGAGCTTTCAAGGTTCATAACATTACGCCGCAACCCATCGGCGTAATCACTATGTATCCAGGCATCTCACATGAAGTAATCCGCAACACGCTGCTACAGCCTGTTAACGCGATGATCCTACTGACTTTTGGTGTCGGTAATGCACCACAAAATCCAGAGCTGCTTCAGCATCTGAAAGATGCGTCAGAGCGTGGTGTGATTGTGGTGAATCTAACGCAATGTTTGGCAGGTAAAGTCAACATGGGCGGTTACGCAACAGGATGTGCACTTGCAGAAGCTGGCGTAGTTAGTGGCTTTGATATGACGCCAGAAGCGGCGTTGGCTAAGCTACACTACTTATTAAGCCAAAACCTAAGCTATGAAGAAGTGAAGGCTCAGATGCTACAAGTGCTTCGTGGTGAGATGAGCTTATAAGCTTGTTTTGCTGTGGATTGAGCCAAGATCTTCGTGTTGGTAATAAGTTTCATGGTTCACAATAGGTTTCATGGTTAACAATAGGTTTCGTAGTCAATAGGAGCTTTCGTCGTTAACAGGAGCTTTCATCATACAAAGAAAGCTCCGCGAGAGCATGAACCTTCAATGGGTTCAAAAGTATTTAACGTGAGCTAAATCGTTTAACTGCTTATAAATAAGCGGCTTAAAATTAAAAGGGGTGGCACAGTGCCACCCCTTTGTTGTAATTTAGCTTAGTGATTCGGGTTGACCCTAACAATATCTTCTTGGTCTGACTTAAACTGTTTTTTCAGTTCAGACTTAGATTTAAAGCTAATTTCACCACCAGCTGCAATTGTCATATGTTGAGCTTCAGAGTTATGTTTAGATTGGTATAACATCACCGCCTGCATACACGAGTCGCGCTGTTCTTTTGAGAGCGCCGTACCTTCTGGCCATTTACCTGTTTCAACAGCGTAGGTTAAACGTTCGTAGACTTCGGGAGTCATTGCGCTAAGAAGTTGTTCTGCATCCATGGTAAAAAGCCTTAGTTTTAACAATTTTCACCAGAAAATAACCCGTAACGAAATTGAGTCAAGAACCTGACCGAAAATAAGTGTATTTGATCACAAGTGAAGGAATATGAAAATTATGAAATGGTTGGCGGTTGGCATATTGCCTTTCACTCTGGTTGGGTGCCTTGAAGGAAACAAAAACACGGATCAGCTATGCCAAAGTAACCCAACGTTACAATGTGAGCTGCTGAACATGAACGACGGACAATGTCGTGTTGCACGTACCGACCTCATATGGCATCGATTTGAAGTTCAAAAACAACCAACCGAAACCAATAAGATTAAAGAATTCGAGTTAGTCACTGCATATAAAAAGTGTTTAGAACTTGCCGCACAGATCGAGACCATTGACCAATCCCAACTTCAAGAACGTCGCTTTACGGCATTAATGCACAGTATTGAAGAGTCAGAACGAATCGTTAGTGAGCTATCTCAATCAGACACACCAGAAACACTCTACTTCTTATGGTCACAAACTGGTGATACTAATGCAAGACGCAGCTTCTTACAGTTAGAAGGAACTGAAGCATTAAATACGGCGGAGATGCAATATGCTCTAGCGACTTTCTATACCACGAGAGATCATGCCAAGACATTGAAGCTACTCAATAATGCGCTAACCTTGTCGAATAACTCGGTTGTTAATACTGAGATATTTAAGTCCATGGCTAGCATCAATCACAGCTTAGGCCATAGAGAAAAGGCGTACGTATGGGCAATGGTAGCCAAAGAGTTTGATGTGCCGATTGCTTCTGAAGCGGAGTTGGCCGTTCTCTATAACTTCGACGCCCCAAGATACAAGCAGTTAAATAAAGACGCAGACAAAATTGTCGAAGCCATTGAAGATGGGGTTTACAGCCCTTCGGTCGTCCCTAATTACTGATCGAACACTTATTGATTTCTAACCTAGACTTCCTATTCATCAGCCTAAAAAAACAGCTACCTTTCTGGTAGCTGTTTTTATTTGTACTAGAATTAATTCTGAAATCTTGGGCAGTTCAGTATTCCTAAATCGGCAAATGTAATCTGTAAGGATTAAACAATAGTTACAAGTTATTTCGTAATTTTGTCATTTTTGTTGAAAATTAACGACACTGAATTAACACAGAAGCGCTCTCCAGTTGTCTGTGGGCCATCAGGGAAAACGTGACCTAAATGGCTATCACAAGCAGTACAACGGATCTCTACACGCTTCATTCCGTGACTTAGATCTTCTATATAGCGTACCGCTTCATCATTCACTGGGGCGTCAAAACTAGGCCATCCACACCCAGAGTCATATTTGTTATCCGACAGAAACAAAGGGCTTTCACAGCATGTGCAGCTATAGACACCCGTCTTCTGATTATGCAGTAACTTACCGCTATAAGGGGCTTCAGTTCCACGTAGACGACACACTTCAAATTCATCGTCTGATAGGCGTTCACGCCAGTATTCATCAGGCTTTAACATATTTCCTTCCTTTTGAATCACGTTAATATCTCTCCACATTCTCATTTATTATATTTACTTTTTACCATAAAGGCTTGCATATGAGTCGTTTTGTAGCACATACTTTCTCACCAGGAAACATTGTACATATACACTCATAAGTGAATCATCATTTAGGGGTATTTTACCCAACTGGAAGGGTACAGAGCCACTCGCAATGGTCAATTTTCAACCACTTACACCCAATTGTTAAGAAAAGCGTCGCTTTTTTTTGACATTAAACAAGTTAAGTCGGATTATCTATTGCAGATGTATACTGGATTCTGTAATTTTACTACCAGTTATCTTTAATCAGAAATTAAGTTGTGGAGCAACTACAATGACTATCAAAGTAGGTATTAACGGTTTTGGCCGTATCGGCCGTTTCGTATTCCGCGCAGCTCAAGAGCGTGCAGACATCGAAGTAGTAGGTATTAACGATCTAATCGACGTAGAGTACATGGCATACATGCTTAAGTACGACTCAACTCACGGCCGTTTCAACGGTACTGTTGAAGTTGAAGGCGGTAACCTAATCGTTAACGGTAAAACTGTACGTGTTACAGCTGAGCGTAACCCAGAAGACCTTAAGTGGGATGCTATCGAAGTAGACGTAGTTGCTGAAGCAACTGGTCTTTTCCTAACTGATGAGACCGCACGTAAGCACATCACTGCTGGCGCTAAGAAAGTAGTTCTTACTGGTCCTTCTAAAGATGCAACTCCAATGTTCGTAATGGGCGTTAACCAAGCATCTTACGCTGGTCAAGACATCGTTTCTAACGCTTCTTGTACTACTAACTGTCTTGCACCTATCGCTAAAGTACTTAACGATAAGTGGGGCATTGAGTCTGGTCTTATGACTACAGTTCACGCTACTACAGCAACTCAAAAAACTGTAGATGGTCCTTCTGCTAAAGACTGGCGCGGTGGCCGTGGTGCTTCTCAAAACATCATCCCATCTTCAACTGGTGCTGCTAAAGCTGTAGGCGTTGTTCTTCCAGAACTAAACGGCCTTCTAACTGGTATGGCTTTCCGTGTACCAACTGCTAACGTATCTGTAGTTGACCTAACTGTTAACCTAAAAGAAGCTGCATCTTACGAAGAAATTTGTGCTGCAATGAAAGAAGCTTCTGAAGGCGAAATGGCTGGCGTTCTTGGTTACACTGAAGACCAAGTAGTATCACAAGATTTCATCGGTGAAGTTCAAACTTCAGTATTCGATGCTAAAGCTGGTGTTGCTCTAACTGACAAATTCGTTAAAGTTGTATCTTGGTACGACAACGAAATCGGTTACTCAAACAAAGTTCTAGACCTAATCGCTCACATCTCTAAGTAATTTCTTTTTAGAAATCGCTTTAGACAAGCATTAGCGAAGACTTTCATTGAGAAAGACTTTGAAAAAGGCGACCTTAGTGTCGCCTTTTTAATACCTGCTATATTTTGAGCGTCTTTTGAATGAAGTTGATTAAAAAACAACGAAGTTCAATTCTAATACTGTCTGAGCTTGTTACTCGTCATATCACAAGCATCACTCTAGTCAGCATTTGAATTCAATTTCCTTAGAAGGATCATGTAATGGATTTATCTACTCTACCCACACTGACTGTACTTTCTGACAACGTGACTATCGTAGAACACGAAGGCGTAAAACTAGTTCGCGTTATCCACGATAAAGCAAACGCAGCCATTTCATTGTTTGGCGGCCATGTCGTGTCATTCCAACCACAAGGCCAAGAAGACCTAATTTGGATGAGTCAACAAGCTAAGTTTGATGGCAAAACGGCTCTACGTGGCGGTATTCCGGTATGTTGGCCTTGGTTTGGTCGCATTGCAGCACCTGCTCATGGTTTTGCACGTTCAAGCGAATGGCAATTAGTTGAGCACCGTGAAAGCGAAGCGGGTGTGATAGTAAGCTTAGGTCTAAAGCCAAACGAAGAGACGTTAACTGTCTGGCCTCATCAATTCGATGCTCGTTTGAATGTTGAAATCGGCGAGCAACTAAAAGTGACCTTGGATGTGAAGAACACTGATTCTCAGCCATGGACTTTCTCTGGTGCGCTGCACTCTTACCTAAACGTTGGAAATATTCACAACACAACCACGACAGGTATGGGCGCTGAATACATTGATAGCCTACAAGGTGGTAAGATCTGCCAAGGTGGTTCTGAGCTTGTCCTGACTGACACCATCGATCGTGTTTACACACAACCAGAAGCGCAAATTTTTGTTGCTGACAAAAAATTGGATCGCACTTTAACGGTTGAGAACCACGGTCATAACTCTGCTGTATTATGGAACCCGTGGGCTGAAGGCGCTGCGAGTATGGGCGATATGCAAGACGACGGTTACCTCACTATGATGTGTGTAGAATCAACGCTGCATGCACCAAGCCTAGAAGCAGGTAAAACGTTACAGCCAGGCGAGAGCCACCAACTGATTACGGTTATCTCTTCGAATTAAGCGTCTAGCTAATTCGAAGAAAAAACAATAAATGCAGCCTTCACAAGCTGCATTTTTTATTGTCTACAATCTCACCACTCCCCAGAGCAATGGCATGTATCCAATAAGGAGTAGCGTATATCCTGAAAAGTCATAGCGCATAGCCACAACAGCCTTCCTCGTATTGGTTCAAATCAACACCAGATCACCATTTATCAGTTTAATTTATAAAAATAACCATCAATTCATTAATTATTATCAATCCATGCCGATAAATAAGTTCTTATGATATAAAACTCAATAGTAAAACCAAATCTAACAACACCTAAATGAAGACAGGATAGTGAATTCATGTTCGATAAATACAAAAATCAAAGTGTTGGTTTCCAACTTAAGCTAGTGATTTTACTTTGCTTGCTGATCGCCTTTGGTTCAATTGCGACCCTCGTGTATCGAAATGCCTCACAGGTATTATTAGACAACACACTGAAAGAGCATCAGTCAAAAGTCGAAGCAATGGCCAAAACAATATCTGGTCAATTTGATGCCTACCTGCATACCGCCGAAGTTTTAGAATCAACTTTTCGTAACGGTTACCTAGCAGGTGTTTATGTTGAAAGTTATGACGTTGAGTTCAACGGCCATTCGATTCCTAACATGACGCAATATGGTGAAAGCCTGATCAACGACACCAAACTCGTTGATAGCTTTACTCGTGATACAGGCGCAGTAGCAACATTGTTTGCCCCATTCGGTGAGGACTTCATTCGTGTATCAACATCTCTTAAAAACCCTTCAGGTGATCGAGTAGTTGCTACTACGCTAGGACGAAACCACCCAGGCTATAACAAACTCAAAAGTGGCCAGCCTTATTACGCTCAAGTAAAACTATTCGGCCAGCGTTACATCACCTACTACGCTCCCTTAACCAATGCTCAAGGTAAAGTTAATGGTGTGTCTTTCATTGGCTTACCCGTTGAAGAAGCAACTCAGAGCTTATTTGAGTCTTTGCGCTCGGTATCATGGGGAGACACCGGATACACCATCATTGTTGATAATGAAAAAGAACATCAAGGTCAGTACTTATTGCATCCTACCCTTGCTGGCGGTGGCAAATCGATTATTGATGTCGCCGATTACGATGGCAACAAACCTTTCTATCAACTCTTCGAACAATCATCAGGCCTGATCCTATACCCATATGAGTATCAAGGAACAGTAGGTGAAAAATATCTGGTATACACCGACGTTCCGGGTTGGGGATGGAAGCTACTTGGCGGCACGTTCATTAAGGAAGTGACCAAAGGCAGTGACGAGCTTCTGAAGCTTATCGCTATCATTGCGACCTTGATTGCCGCCGCTACAATCGTAGTGTTAACTTTCGTTTTGAACCATACACTAACACCGCTAACAACCTTAAACGAATACATGATGCGTTTAGGGAAAGGCGAAGTCAGCCTACATATTCCAAACTCAGGTAAGCAAACAAAGAATGAAATCAGTAACCTAAATACAGGGGTTGCAACCATGGCTGCCCAGTTGAATACATTAGTGGGTGAAATTCGCGCGACCAGTGATCAAGTTCAAAATAGCTCAAGCAGTGTTTCTCAAGATGCAAGCCACAACTTAACGCAATCTGACCGTCAACAGGCGCAAGTAGAACAAGTAGTAACAGCAATAGAAGAGATGGCGACGTCGGCTGAATCCGTAGCTCAACAAGTCAACAGCATTGCTGAAAACGTCCGTCTGGCAAATGACGATAGTCAGCAAGGCTTAGAGGTTGTTGAAGGTGTGTGTATTGATGTTGCTCAGCTCAACGATCAGCTAGATAAATCAGCATCAGCGATTGAGCAAGTAAGCGCTGATAGCGAAAGCATCCAAACTGTTACCAAAATGATTGATGACATCGCAGAACAAACCAACTTACTTGCGTTGAATGCTGCGATTGAAGCTGCACGTGCTGGAGAACAAGGCCGTGGCTTTGCCGTTGTTGCTGACGAAGTGAGAACGCTGGCTCATCGTACTCAAACCTCAGTGCAAGACGTGGTAAGCATTATTGAGAAACTAAAAGCTTCCACTAATAATGCCGTAAATCTAATGACGCAGAGCCAATCGAATGCCAACCAAGTACTCGATAAAGCGCAAGAAGCCGGTACAGCACTAGAATCCATTGCTTCTCAGGTTGAGTCTATTGCTTCTCAAGCTGAAACTATTGCTGCAACATCTGAAGAGCAAGCTCAAGTTTCTCAAGAGATAGCCGCCAACGCACATGCAATCAGCGACCTAAACCAACAAAGCCGAGAAACCAGCGCTAAGACATCTCAAAGTGCTGATGAACTTCAAAAGCAAGCTGAGTCATTGAAAAATCAAGTGAACTTCTTTAGCTAACCATTTATTTAACTAAAGACTTAGTGATTAGCCTTGGTTAATAACTTTAGTAAATAGCTTGAGTTCACATATCGCTGCGTGAACTCAATAACTTCATATAGAGCCAACACCTCGTTGGCTCTACTTATTTAAGGCAACCTCGTTTACGCTAGCGCCCCTCTTTGCTTCCTGTTAAAATTTCGCCCTTAAGATATCTACCTCGAGTTCGCAATGACTTACCAATGCCCTTTGTGTCACCAACCTTTATCTCAAAACGATCGTACGTTTAAGTGTGAAAAGAACCATCAGTTCGACCTAGCGAAAGAAGGCTATGTCAATTTGATGCCAGCTCACCACAAACGCTCAAAAGATCCAGGTGACAACAAAGAGATGATGCAGGCTCGTCGCCGCTTCCTTGAAGGCAACCACTATGACCCAATGCGCCAAGCGGTGGTGACATTGTGTTCTCATTATCTACCAGCAGAGGCACCTGCCCTATTGGATATTGGTTGTGGCGAAGGTTATTACACCAACGAAATTGCGGTAAACCTAAAAGAAAAGAATGGTGCTACTTTTGGCCTAGACATTTCTAAGATCGCTATCAAATACGCGGCTAAACGCTACCCTGCAGTCGACTTCTCGGTTGCATCAAGCCATCGCCTACCCTTTGCTGAAAACAGCTTAGACGGCATTCTACGCATTTACGCGCCTTGCAAGGCTGAAGAGCTGCAACGCACCATCAAAGATAATGGTGTGGTGATCACCGTGACACCCGCTAACCGACACCTGTATCAACTGCGTGATGCAATTTATGATGGCGTTCGCTTACATGACGAAGATCCAGAAGTGATCGAAGGTTTTACGCTTGAACACCAAGAACAACTAAACTATATGATGGAACTATCGGGGTCAGATGCATTCGACCTGCTACAGATGACGCCATTTGCTTGGAAAGCGAGTGAAGAGTTTAAACGACAACTCACCGATGCAGAGCAATTCAACTGTGAAGCTGACTTTATGTTGAGAGTGTACCGCAAACAAATTTAATTGATATTGATTATCGTTTGCATTGAAATCTCATCTTGCCTCCTTTAGTATGCGTGTTCTTCAAGGAGGCATTTCATGCAACGTATTATTCTTATCGGATTAGCTACCCTGCTTACAGCTTGTGCTATTCAACCTTCAAACAACACTTCTCAAACAGTGGCTAACACGCAAACAAAAACCGTTTTCACATTTTATGATTATCAGTTTGCTTCCCCACAAGGTAAAACACTTTCCCTCGATGCGTTACCCAAGCAACTGACAGAAGCTGACGTCGTTCTTATTGGAGAATGGCACACTCACTCTGCTATCCATCGCTTCCAAACCCATTTCCTAAAAGTGCGTCGAAACGCTACGCCAAACATTGCGTTATCAATGGAACAATTCACTCGAGAGCATCAAGACACATTAAACCAATATCTAAACGGTGAGATTGGCGAACAAGTTCTTATGTCTCAAGCCGCTGCTTGGCCAAATTACGAAAGTGATTATCGTGCGCTGGTTGAATTCGCAAAAGCCAACGATGTCGATATCATTGCGGCAAACGCACCAAAACCCTTTGTACAGTGTATCGGCCGTAAAGGATTATCCTATCTAGATCAGCTAACGACGGAACAACGCCAATGGATTGCTTCAGAAGTCGATACTGGCGATAGCCCTTACAAAGAAAAGTTCATGGCTTCAATGCATCACGGCACACCAGAGCAAACAGAAAAGCAATTTTCCGCTCAGGTAACCTGGGACGAAACTATGGCTGAATCGATTGTGGATTACCTAGCATCAAACCCTGAACAACAGGTGATCCATGTGGCTGGTAAATTCCACACCGAAGGTGGTTTAGGCACTGCAGCGTCGATTCTACGTCGTAACCCTGATTTGAAAATTGCCATCATCAGTCCAGTTGAAGAAATCTCATCGAATAGCAGTGACTACCAACTAAAAGTGCTTTCTCCACCGGCTCGTTTTGTTAAGAAAGAGAACCGAATGAAGGCATACAAGCACCTATCTAAGCGCGGATCCGATCTCAAGTGCGACTAAACTCGCTATCCAGACTTAATCTTATCCAAGTTTAGGTCTGGCATGCTACAAGTCTGGCAAACTAAAAGCTTGTTCAATCGCGCCCTAAGATAAATATTGATATCGGCATAGGAATTGCTTAATTACCAAGCAGTTTTGATTAAGCAGATGAAAATGTAATGTGCGAATAAAAAAACATCACCATGGTGATTAAATGCACAAGTTTTTCACACCTCTGCCGATACTATATTTAAGGATAGGTAAGGAGAGCTATATGACGCCGGTAGGAACGAGTAATACCCAGCTATATTCACCTTCGCAAATGAACTCACAGAGTAAAAACAGTGAAGCTGAAAAGCCCGCGCCTCTTAAGGTTGAACAAAACACTGTTAAGCTTTCTAATGAAGGCAAAGCGCTCTTATCTGCCCTGAAAGAAATCGATAAAGAAGCAAAAAAAATTGAAGCAGAGAATGAAACCGTTACCGATAAGGTTGAATCATTTGCTCATGGCGCTCTAGGTATGGATCACCCAGACAAGATCGAAGAAGAAGACGACGGTTCGTATTCAGCTGGGCAATATTTGTCCGCAGCGGCAACCGTTGGTGGAATCCTTCTCGCTCTGGTCTAACACTTTATCGTTCTCCACTGTATCCCATCCCTTACGCTGCATCTCTTGCATTGCCCCTTTGCATAGAGTCTTTTCTATTGTAAAAAGTGATTTGTCGTCACGACAACAGACCTGATTTGTCCTAAAAAACGAGTTCACTCCATAATTCCGCTCTCATTTTAATGGAATAATACTCGTGAAAAACACTTTTGAGCTTATTGACAAGCCGACCTTTTTTGGTGCGATAGCACTCCTACTCACGATCGTCTTCCCGCTGATTATGTTCCCTACTCAAGGAGCAGACTGGATTGCGGTAGCTAAAACTTTTATGACCGATCAACTCGGCTTTCTATATTTAGCGCTTGGCCTAGCAGCGTGTGCGTTCATGGTTTATGTTGTCTTCAGCGATATGGGACAAATCAAACTTGGCGAAGCGGACGAAGAGCCAGAATTTAAAACAGCATCATGGGCAGCAATGCTGTTCTGTGGTGGTATCGGTGCAAGTATCTTGTACTGGGGCTGTATTGAGTGGGCTTATTACTATCAATCACCTCCTTTCCAACTGGAGCCAGGCAGTGAGGAAGCCGTTCGTTGGGCAGCGACTTATGGTCTGTTCCACTGGGGACCAATCGCATGGTCTATCTACTTGATCCCTGCGATTCCTATTGCTTACTTCTTCTATGTTCGTAAACAACCTGTTCTAAAAATCTCTAGCGCTCTAATGCCCGTTCTTGGTGAACACCGTAGTAAGGGCGTACCGGGAAAGATCGTCGATATCCTATTCATTTTCGGTCTATTAGGCGGCGCAGCCACAACTTTAGGTTTAGCAGCTCCTCTTATCACTGAAGGCCTTAACCACCTATTCGGTCTGCCTAAAAACAACCTAACTCAAGTGATGGTACTTCTGGTTTGTACTGCTATTTTTGCGTACTCATCTTATGCGGGTTTAGAAAAAGGCATCAAGATCCTCAGCAACATCAACTTCTGGGGTGCGATGGGGCTATTGGCTTTCGTTCTGATTGCTGGCCCTACGATTTTCATGCTGGAAACAGGCCTAGATTCAATTGGTCGCCTACTGTCTAACTTTTTCGTGATGGCAACATGGGCGGAACCATTTGGTGGTTACGGAACCTTTGAAAACACGCACTTCCCACAAGATTGGACCATTTTCTATTGGGCATGGTGGCTAGTTTTCGCACCGAGTATGGGCCTATTTGTTGCACGAATCTCTCGTGGCAGAACCATTAAACAAATGGTGTCAGGCTCAATCTTCTTTGGTTCATTAGGCTGTTTCTTATTCTTCATGATCTTAGGTAACTACGGTTTATCTCTACAGTTGTCTGGTGAGCTCGATGTCGTTGCTATCTTGAACGAAGAAGGCGCAACTAAAGCGATCTTCTCGATGCTGGCACAACTGCCAATGAGCACATTGGTGATCGCAGTATTCACACTGCTATGTATCATTTTCACTGCGACAACCTTTGATTCTATCTCTTATATTCTGGCTTCTGTAGTTCAGAACAACGTGACAGAAGAGCCGATGCGTTGGAACCGTATGTTCTGGGCATTTACACTTTCGTTCTTACCAACAATCCTGATGTTCTTGGGGGGGTTAAGTACACTACAAACCGCAGCAATCGTAGGTGGTTTACCACTACTAGCGATCTCTGTGATGTTGATGATTTCAGCCGTTCGAGCCACTAGCCTAGATCTACGTCATCAAGACGCGTACATCGAACCAACGATTAACATCGAAGAACTACCAGACATGGATCCATGGTCGGCAGAAGGTATGGCATTAGCACAGTTTGAAAAAGAGAAAGATGCCGCACAAGAGGCAGCTGAACATGAACGTGAAGCTTACAAAGCGCTAGCGGATGTTAAGAAAGAAATTCGTGCTTATGTTCTTGAACAAGGTGCGCAAATGGAAACACATGAACTTCCAGAAAATCTACAACAAGCTCTTGAGCAGGCTGAAAACGACTTAAGTACAGCTCAAGCGAAGAAAGTAGAGTTATCTGAGCAAGCTCAAAAAGCTCGAGTCGCGTTCAACCAGGTGGTTGCAGAACTGCCGCTTGCTTGACATTAGCCATGACATCGTCCGTTAATCTGGACGCTCCTAAATAAGACCAAGGCTCACAGAAATGTGAGCCTTTTTTTATGTTTTTCTAAAAACTTGAGTTATTGCTCACTTTCATGTTGATGAAACAAATATGAAACGACTTTGACATAAATCGGTGTTCTAATCATCCCGCTTATATAAAAAGGGATAACTAATGAATCACTTTATGAAACCAATTGTTACCGCAGTGGTAACCTCTACACTCTCATTCAACGTACTTTCAGCAGAAATCAAAAATGTCATTCTGATGATCGGCGACGGCATGGGTCCTCAGCAAGTTGGCTTATTGGAAACCTACGCAAACCAAGCGCCAAATTCCATCTATAAAGGGAACAAAACGGCCATTTATCAACTTGCTCAAGAAGGGGTTATTGGTTCATCCCTAACGCATCCGAAAGACGCAATCGTAGTGGATTCAGCTTGCTCTGCGACCATGCTTGCAACGGGTATCTACAGCGGTTCAGAAGTGATCGGTATCGATTCACAGGGTAACCATGTTGAGACCGTACTTGAGAAAGCGAAAAAAGCAGGCAAAGCGACCGGCTTAGTGTCCGACACACGCTTAACTCACGCGACCCCGGCTTCTTTCGCCGCTCACCAACCTCACCGTTCTTTAGAGAATCAAATTGCATCTGATATGTTAGCAACGGGCGCTGATGTGATGCTCTCTGGAGGGCTACGTCATTGGATTCCTAAATCGACCAACGACAAAGGTGAAACCTATAAGCAACTTGAGAAACTGACTCAAGGTGATGTTTATCTCAAATCGAAGCGTAAAGACGACCGTAACCTGCTGACTGAAGCAGAGAAAGACGGCTACCAACTGGTGTTTAATCGCAACATGCTAGACGACGCTAAGGGCGATAAACTACTTGGCCTATTCGCCTACTCAGGCATGGATGATGGCATCGCTTACAGCAACAAGAAAAAGAGTAGCGAACGAACTCAGCCAAGCCTGAAAGAGATGACAAAAAAAGCGCTCAACATCCTATCCAAAGATGAAGATGGCTTTTTCCTAATGGTTGAAGGTGGCCAAATCGATTGGGCGGGTCACAGTAACGATGCCGGCACGATGCTGCATGAACTGCTCAAGTTTGATGAAGCGATCCAAACTGTGTATGAATGGGCAAAAGATCGTGAAGACACGATCGTGATTGTGACCGCAGACCACGAAACAGGATCTTTCGGTTTCAGCTACTCTTCTAACGACTTACCAAAACCACAGAAACGTTCTGGCGAAGCCTTCGCTGATCGCGACTATGCACCCAACTTTAACTTTGGCGCATTCGATATTCTTGATGGTCTATACAATCAGAAGCAAAGCTACTACGGCATGATCAGCGAATTTCAAAAGCTAGATAAAGCACAGCAAACATCTGAAAAACTGGCCGAAATAGTCAACAAAAACAGTGAGTTCCCTATTACAGCGGAACAAGCGAAAAACGTATTAGCCAGTAAGCCGAACCCATACCGATTGGCTCAGCACAAATACTTGTCAGCAGAAGAAGTACCTGCTATCAACGATTTCGATGCATTCTTCCCATATAACGACCGTGGCAACCTGCTTGCTCGTGAACAAGCAACGGGTCAAAACATTGTTTGGGGTACAGGTACACATACTCACACACCTGTGAACGTGTTTGCTTGGGGCCCTGCTGAGAAAATACTGCCGGTTTCGAAAATCATGCACCACTCAGAATTGGGTGAGTACATTAAACAACAAGTAAACTAGCCTGAATCTTTTTTGCTCGTTTAACTTTAGCGCCCTCCGGGGCGTTTTTTGTTTTAAGCCTTTAAGTTAAGTAATTAAGTAAGTTTTAAATTTAGGCGACGCAAAACAGCCGCTCAAAAGCGGCTGTTTTTAGAATAACTAACGGTTCGGGTGGTTTAAAATGTGGTCTTCCCAATCGACAACATCAATTTCATACACCACTTTATTACGAACACTTTCGCCTGCTGCATGCATCTCTGTTTTTGATCCCGTGATCAATGGGTGCCATTCAGGAATAGGCTTAGATTCTGATAAAAGGCGATAAGCACAAGTATCTGGTAGCCAGTGAAACTCGTCGATCTTGTCACGAGTCAGCTTCAAGCACTCTTCACCAGAAGTGAAACGGTTCGGGTAGTCTTTACACGAACATGTTTTGTCGTTTAACCAGCTACACGCCACATTGGTGTAGTAAACTTCATCGCTATCTTCATCCATTAGTTTATGCAGGCAACACTTACCACAACCATCACACAGTGATTCCCACTCTTGCTCTGTCATCTGTTCTAGTGTTTTTTCTTGCCAAAATGGATTCGTCATAGGATTACTTCTTACTCATTTACTGGGGTGCGTGTTATACCGCTAGCCCATAAAAAGTTCAAGGATAATCATTGTTCATTCTTTGATTCAATCAACAGCTGTCACTCTCATCATTTTTTGCTACTATCGCGCCCCCTGCTATTTAGTGAGTTTAATTTGATGGAATGTCGTTTAGGTTGTGGAGCATGTTGTGTCGCTCCAAGTATTACATCAGCTATTCCTGGAATGCCCAATGGCAAGCCTGCGGGCGTGCGATGCATTCAATTAAATGAGCAAAATCTTTGTAAGCTGTTTGGTCTATCTTCGCGCCCTAAGGTGTGCCACCAATTCAAAGCCTGCCCTGTCATTTGTGGCAAGACCGACCAAGAAGCCCTTGATAACCTGATCGAATTAGAAGCGATTACCTAAGCGCATCTGCCCTTTTCTGCCTTCTATATGCTCAAGATTTCACAAAGTTACGAAATCTAAACTATCTTGTTGATACTGGTACAGATTAATAAGGATCGTTATGAATAGGTATATCGCAGAAATGTTTGGTACGTTTTGGTTGGTGTTGGGCGGTTGTGGTAGTGCCGTCTTAGCCGCGGCTTTCCCTGATGTGGGAATTGGCCTACTCGGAGTTTCCCTTGCCTTTGGTTTAACCGTACTCACTATGGCTTTCGCTATTGGTCATATATCCGGTTGCCACCTCAACCCTGCTGTCACCATCGGCCTATGGAGTGGTGGTCGCTTTGATGGCAAAGATGTTGCGCCTTATATTATTGCCCAAGTGATTGGCGGTATTATCGCGGGCGGCGTGCTATTTGTGATTGCTTCTGGCCAAGCAGGTTTTGACGTTGTCTCATCAGGCTTTGCTTCGAATGGTTACGGTGAACACTCACCGGGTGACTATTCGCTAACCGCAGCACTCGTGTGTGAAGTGGTCATGACCATGGTGTTCCTATTCGTGATCATGGGGGCAACCGATTCAAAAGCACCGGCTGGATTTGCACCTATCGCGATTGGTCTTTGTTTAACCTTGATCCACCTTATCAGTATCCCCGTCACTAATACCTCTGTGAATCCTGCTCGAAGTACTGGTGTAGCCGTATTTGTTGGAGACTGGGCTGTTTCGCAATTATGGCTATTCTGGATTGCACCGATTATTGGTGCCGTGATTGGCGCTGCGATTTACAAAGCCGTGCGCGGCTCTGATTAATCGTTTGAAAGGTTTTAGAATAGACACGTTCAAGGACAAAGCTTTATAACAAAAGAAGAAAAAGCCGCTTAGTGATTATTCACCAAGCGGCTTTTTTATATCTTATGACGACCGAGTAAGGAGTGCGAAAGCGTGGTGCCATCCACCAGCTCTAGCTCACCACCAACGGGAACACCATGGGCGATTCGACTTGCGTTCACTTCATGGGCATTGCATAGCTCAGCAATGTAATGGGCCGTTGCTTCGCCTTCAACCGTTGGGTTGGTCGCGAGAATAACCTCTGTGATATCACCACGACGTAAGCGGTAATCCAAAACATCGAGGCCAATATCACTTGGACCAATCCCATCAAGTGGCGAAAGGTGGCCCATCAACACAAAGTAACGGCCTGAATATTGGCCAGTTGCTTCAATTGCTGCAATGTCTGCAGGGCTCTCTACTACACAGATTTGACCATTTTCCTGACGTTTAGGGTTGGTACAAATATGGCAGGTATCTTCTTCAGTAAAAGTACGGCACTCATTACAATGACCAATTTCTGTCATTGCCTGGCTAAGAGCATCAGCCAACTGTAGGCCGCCTTTTCTATCGCGCTGTAACAAATGAAAGGCCATACGCTGCGCCGACTTGGGACCAACCCCAGGTAGACAACGTAAGGCCTCCATCAAATGCTCCAGCATATGACTGGTACGCATAGTTAACCGTTCTGATTTTCAAACGGTGACTTGTTCAACACAAACCACCACTTGAATTAACTTTAAAGAATAAGTTACTTAGAAAGGCATCTTCATACCTGGTGGAAGTTGCATCCCACCAGTTACGCCAGCCATTTTCTCTTTTTGAGTCTCTTCAACACGACGAGCCGCGTCGTTGAAAGCAGCAGCGATAAGATCTTCAAGCATCTCTTTATCGTCTTCCATTAGGCTTTCATCGATATCAACACGGCGAACGCTGTGGCTACCAGTGATGGTTACTTTTACAAGGCCAGCACCTGACTCACCTGTAACTTCCATATTCGCGATTTCTTCTTGAAGCTTTTGCATGCGCTCTTGCATTTGCTGGGCTTGCTTCATCATGTTGCCCATACCGCCTTTACCAAACATGTTAATACTCTCTGGTCTAATTGGTTTATTAAAATTTATTAAGCTTTGGTGCTTAAATGGGGGTTAAACCACAGTGATTCAACCCCTCGAGGTTCAGTTCTCAGATTTGCTTATCTAGGATGATACGCAGGTCACTAAACGTGAAAAAGCTCTATATAGGGCGAACACTGTCTCTGTCGAGCTCAGCAGCAAAACGCCTCTCAATAAACTGTACATTGGCATCGTTTTCCAAAGCGGTAAACGCGTCTTTCAACTTACCTTGGTACAATCTTTCTCTTAATTCGAGAGGTGTTTCTCCACCGTCACCGATTTCCACACTCAAATGACACTCTTCTCCGAGCACGGTATTGAGAGACTGTAACAACTCACTCTGTGCTCGATCCGTATTCAGGTGAGCTTGGCTCGATCTTAACGTTAAGGTGATTGATGTGCCATTTTTAGCAAACACTGAGTTCAATGCTAACTGTTCAACAAGCTTTGCTGTTTCCAGCTTTTGAATCGTGGCGGACCATTCATCTTGAGCAATAGATTCTTGCAGCAATTTATCAACCATTTCTGGTGTCTTAATGTGCTCTAACGCGCGCTTGATCTGAGTGGGTGTAAGCTCTTTACTCACCTCTTTCACTACAGGTTTAGACGGTTTCCAGCGATAAGGTTCATTATCATTGGCAACATTTTCTGTAGAAGAGGCTGATAAAGAAGCTGGCGACACCCGCTCAGAACCACCGTGTTGCTGAGCAACTCGGTCAAGAACTGAAGTTTTAGCTGGTGTCGCTTTAGCCTTTTTTGGCGCTGAACCTTTGTTATCTGTTGCTGCACCACCTCTACGTTGAGAACGCAATTGGTGACGTAAACCACTCACAGGCGAAGTTGCACGCGCTGGTTGCTCTTGCGAAGCTGGTGAAAAAGAAGGTGCAACGGGAGCAACATTTGGCTGCTCTTGATTCTGGTAATTCGTTTGCTGAGTCATGGGACTCATCGCCTGCTCCGCACCGTAGCTAGGACGTTCATCATAAGCAGGTGGAGCGTCATACTGACTGTGCGGGTAATCCTGTTCTGGATAACCTTGGTTGCCTGAATGATCAGCGTAACCTTGCGAATCTGAATATTGGTTCTGATTCTGCGGCGGTTGTTGTTGCACCGGCTGCTGAATAGGAGCTTGCTGAGGCACTTGAGGCTGTGAAACCGCTGGAGCCTGAGCTGACTGTCTCGGAGCTGCCATTGGCGCAGCTTGACTCACTGGCTGAGCAACACTCTGAACCGGATTCTGAGCTGCAGGAGCAGGCGCTGGGCTAGTCGACTCAGTCGAGATAGCCGTAGCAACAGTTTGTTCAGCAGGTCTGAATGCCAACATACGCAGAACCACCATCTCAATACCAACACGAGCGGTTGGCGATAATGGCAAGTCTTCACGACCTTTCAGCACTATCTGGTAGTAGAGTTGGATGTCTTGAGGGCTTAACGCTTTGCTCAGCAGTTCCAGCCTTTCGGCATCAGGCTGAGCCTTATCTAAAGTAGACGGCAGAGCTTGATACATCGCCAAACGGTGTAGTTGAGTCGCAAGTTGACTCAGCAATCCATCCCACTCAACGCCATTTTCAGCAAGAGCTTGAATGCAAGCCATCGCTAATTGTGGCTGTTTACTGCTAATCGCTTCAAGAAGATGAATCGCTTGGTCGGTATCAAGTGTCCCGAGCATATGAGCAACAGTGTCTGTCACTACATTGCCATTGCCTAATGCAATCGCTTGATCTGTTAGACTAAGAGCGTCACGCATACTGCCATCGGCCGCATGCGCAATCATTCCAAGCGCACGAGACTCAGAAGTTACGCTCTCTTGCTCTAGAATATGATCAAGCTGCTCATGAATGTTATCCACGCTGATCGGCTTAAGGTGGAATTGCAGACAACGCGACAAAATAGTCACTGGAAGCTTCTGTGGATCTGTCGTTGCGAGCAAGAATTTCACATATTCAGGCGGTTCTTCTAAAGTTTTTAGAAGTGCGTTGAAACTGTGCCTAGAAAGCATGTGTACTTCATCGATAAGGTAAACCTTGAAGCGACCACGTGCAGGCTTGTACTGAACATTGTCCAGAAGCTCGCGGGTATCTTCTACCTTTGTTCGTGATGCCGCATCAATCTCGAGCAGGTCAACAAAACGACCTTCATCGATCTCTTTACAGGTTGGGCATTCACCACAAGGTGTTGAGGTAATGCCTGTTTCACAGTTGAGGCCCTTAGCAAACAAACGACCGATGGTTGTCTTACCGACACCTCGTGTACCGCTGAACAAGTACGCATGGTGCAACCTATTCTGGCTAAGGGCATTCTCTAATGCTGTTAAAACATGGGCTTGACCAACCACTTCTTTAAATTTGGTTGGTCGCCATTTTCGCGCTAACGCAAGATAGCTCATGAATAATTCCGAAAAGGATTAATGACCGTCGAATTCGCAGATGCTAAACACTTCTAGACCTAGGCCTTTTAAGCGCTTGTCACCACCGATTTCTGGAAGGTTAATTACAAATGCAGCATGCTCTACCACACCACCAAGCTGACGAATCAACTTTGTTGTTGCTTCAATCGTACCGCCAGTTGCAAGCAAGTCATCGACCATCAGTACTTTATCGCCTTCAACGATAGCGTCGGTATGGATTTCTAATGTATCTGTGCCGTACTCTAGCTCATAAGATTGTGCCACTGTTTCGCGAGGCAGTTTACCCGGTTTACGAACAGGGATAAAACCAACACCAAGCTCAAGTGCCAAAGGCGCACCAAATAGGAAACCACGAGCTTCAGTACCAACAATCTTAGTAAAGCCCATATCCTTGTATGTTTCCGCCAGCAGGTCGATAGTCGCTTTGTAAGCTGCAGGATCTTCCATCAAGCTTGTCACGTCACGGAACAAAATACCTGCTTTAGGGTAATCAGGGATACTTTTGATGCTAGCTTTGATCAGAGAGATTTTTTCTGTGTTCATAATCTTATGCACTTCATTAGGCCACTTTCCAAACTCTCGTTAACGAATCAAACAAGTTAACGCACGAAACCAAGGAAAGGTACGATTGGTATTCATTGCAACGAGAGTCATAACTTTCATTGCTGAAATAATAAACGCCCGCTAAATAAGCAGGCACACTGGCTTAATGGTAGTGATTTTCTTTGCTGTCAGCAACCAACTCATGAGTTGGAAGTCGCATAAACCATGTGAGAAGAATAACAAGTACGCAAATTAGGAAAGCCTTGACCCAAATGATAGGAGCAAAGTAGATGGATAACGCAAAACTCAACAAGATAAAGAATACGCCACGCGTTTTAACTTGTTTGGTAACGGCACCGTATTGATACCAATTGTTCAGTAAAGGGCCCAGCGTTTTGTGCTCATGCATCCATTTATGAACTTTCGGATTGCTTCGCATGAAGCAGGCGCTGGCAAGAAGGAGAAAAGGAGTGGTTGGCAGAACGGGCAAAACTATCCCTAGAACTGCGAGAAATATACAAAGGCCACCAGCAATATTGAGGCTTAAAACTCGAACGCTAATTGTGGCCTCCTTGAGTTAACTATATTAGTTTATCTAAGATAGCTTCACTAGAATGTTGCGTAACCATTGAATACTCGAATCAACGTAAGGGTTGCTGGTAATAATGGGATCGCTAAAAATGCGGCTAAAAATCCTAGAAAGTAGAATACATTAAACGGGTCTTGAAAGTCTTTGTTATCTGCCATGATTACTTCTTGTTTTTGTTAGTAAAGGTAAGTGTGTGGCGAACCAAACCCTCTTTGCTAAATCAACATTTAACAAAAAAGGCATAGCCACACCATTTGCGCAACTATACCTTAATCAATTATTCACAAAAACCGAGGAAATATAGGGTTAATCAGTAGACCCTTGGTGTATGTCTAAGCTAAAACTTGCCGATCCCAGTAAGCTCATTGACAACTGGCACCCTTTTTCAATCGGCAGATCCCTTGTAATAAAATTCTTCTTACAGTTTTCACCTAAACGCTCACCTGCAGCAATGTGTTGATTCACCTCACCGTTTGACCACCGCCCATCTAAACCCGCAGGTAAGATAGAGATAGTCCCTTCAGCAAGATTAGCCACACCAAACAAAGCATCAACTGGCGTAGCGCACTTAGAGCAATGAATCCCTTTCTCCAAAACCTCAGCAATATCTTTGAGGTCAACATTAAAATCTTTTCTATTCCTGATGTAATCGTGGAATAGAGCTCTCACCAGTAAGGTCGTCGCGGAGCCTCCATTATCAGAAGAAGACGAATCAACGAGATAAAAAGCAAACTGCCCGTTCATCAGCCACGCGTAATCAAACACAAGTGGCATCATTTCTGTTGATTGCAACAATCGATAACTACAGCGCCACGCTCCTTGTCGTGTATCTTTTTCCGGAAGTAGCGCATGCAATAGATCTTTTGCTGCACTAGGGTTGTCTTGCAAGTAATTCAAGTGCCAATGTAATTCTTGATCTTCAGGGATTTCTCCTCCGTCATCTACCGAAAACCATTGGCTCGAAAAGTCTCGTTGGTCTGAAATATTGTCAAACGAGTCTTTGAGTGTATTAGCTATCGCGCTACCTAAATGGGCGTGATCCTCTAACGGTTTAGCTAAAAAGTCTTTAATGCCAAATCGCAATGCTTTAGCGACATCTGACATGTCGTCTGTCGCTGACACAACAATCATAGGCAATGATGGATACTCTAAGCTGAGCTCTTCTACAAGCTCGATGCCATCCAAAATTGGCATTGATAAGTCACACACAATTAAATCTGGTGCTGAATCCCTAAGCTTTTGCAAAGCATCCAGTCCATTCTCAGCCTCAACCACTTTATAACCAATCGCATCTAAATACGCGCTGGTTATACGGCGAAAAATGGGGTCATCATCAACCAACATGACACATTTTTGGTTGATCATCTCCTGAGCCGAGGTCATTACTGGCTGACTGTAAGTTTTGTACATAATCTTTAACCTCACAAAACTAAGTCGAATTATTATTGTTATCTGTTCCAAGAACTAATATAAAACTTAGTAATAAAATGCTAAATACACAAATTTGCACTCTTTACTGGTAATTCGTGACGAGGGTTGGAATACTTGTAAATAGTGCAACGAGTTGACGTAACGCAAACATTGATCTCACTGTTACGTATAAATTAGATGAGATTGTAAACAAATGTGTCTGGATTTATGAAATTAGATGATTTAAACCTCTTTCGACTTGTCGTTGAAAATGGAAGCTACACCGCAACATCACGCAAAACTATGATTCCGGTTGCGACCATCACACGACGCATCCAAGCCTTAGAAGACTCTTTAAACCTAAGGCTTCTCAATAGACACGCGCGTAAACTCTCTTTGACAGAGGCTGGCGAACGTTTTTTCAATGAGTGCTCTCCGTTACTGCAACGTCTGTCTTCTACTGCAGAAGAGCTCACTGATGTGTGTAAAGGTGCTTCAGGGAAGATCCGTATTACCGCTCCCTCCAACCTGACTAAGCGCATGATGATGCCGATGTTCAGTGAATTCATGACTCAATACCCTGATATCAATATTGAGCTGATGATGAACAACCAAGCCGATCAGCTTGACCCAACGGAGTGGGACGTAATTTTCAGAGTCGGTCCGCAACGTGACTCAAGCTTAATCGCGAGAAAAATCAGCGAAGTGAAAGATATTCTTATCGCAAGCCCTGATTACTTGGCTAAGAACCCTGCACCAAGTCACGCTGAAGAGTTGGCAAACCATTCGTTGCTCAAAGGCTACCCATTGATTAAGTGGCAGCTGAGTAATTCGAATGAAGAGACCGTCGTTAATAGCGAGAAAGGTCGTTTCAACGCCAATGCATTGAATGTTGTCAGACAAGCGTGTTCTGAAGGCCTAGGTATCACCCTAATGCCTGATGTCATGATCCGTGAATACATTGAAGACGGCAGCTTAGTACAAGTCTTAGAAGACTGGAGCGCTAACCCTCGTGATATTTACATGCTTTATAACCACAAAGACCATTTACCTGAGAAGGTTAGATTGTTTATTGATTTTGTGATCGCATACCACATTCATTAATACTAATCCCATTCCCCGCAAACAAAAAAACCAGAGCTGATGCTCTGGTTTTTCTTTTTAGCCCGCTAACAACACTGTGGTTCGTTATTAGTGAAAACACTTGATTGTTAGCGAACACACTTTATTAATAATGGAATCGCTTTACTGCTTACGAAAGTGCTTTACCACTAACAAAAGTGATCTGTTGCTAACGAGAAACTAAGCGCCTTCGTTATGTAGCTCTAAGTTCGCTAAGTCTTGCTGGATTTCACGTTGAACCTTTGAGTCGTCATTACGCAAAGAATCTAGGAAGTCTAGGTACGCTTGGTCAATATCGCCCGTAACATACTCACCGTTGAATACTGAAGTATCGAAACGAGAGATGTCTTGATTACCCATGCCGACTGCAGAAATAAGGTCTGGTAGTGTTTGGAAAATCAAAGCGTCTGCGCCAATCTGCTTACAAATCGTTTCATTATCACGACCATGAGCAATCAGCTCTGTCGCGCTTGGCATATCGATGCCGTAAACGTTAGGGAAGCGTACTTCTGGAGCGGCTGAAACCATGTAAACTTTGTTTGCGCCTGAATCACGAGCCATCTCAATGATCTGCTCTGATGTCGTACCACGAACAATAGAATCATCAACCAGTAGAACGTTCTTATCTTTGAACTCAGAACGAATAGCGTTGAGCTTACGACGAACTGACTTCTTACGCTGTTGCTGACCAGGCATGATGAACGTGCGGCCAACGTAGCGGTTTTTCACGAAACCTTGACGGTATGGCTTGTTAATCGCTTGAGCGATTCGCAACGCGATATCATTCGATGTTTCTGGAATTGGAATTACCACGTCAATGTCTAGGTCTGCGTACTCTTCCTTAATACGTTTACCTAGCATCTCACCCATCTCAACGCGCGCGCTGTAAACTGAGATTTTATCGATGAACGAGTCAGGACGAGCAAAGTAAACAAACTCAAAGATACATGGATTTAACTGTGGGTTATCTGCACATTGCTTAGTGAAAAGATCACCGTCGAATGTTGCGTAGATAGCTTCACCAGGAGCAACGTCACGCATAAAGTCAAAACCAACAGCGTCTAACGCTACTGACTCAGACGCAACCATATACTCTGTTTTACCATTAACTTCACGCTTACCAAGACACAGCGGACGGATGCCATGTGGGTCACGGAATGCGATCATGCCGTGGCCGATAATCATTGCCGTTACGGCGTAAGCACCACGAATAGTGCGGTGCACGTTCGCTACTGCGCGGAAAACGTCTTCTGAAGTCACGTTACCTTTAACGGTATCGATCTCATGAGCTAATACATTCAGTAGAACTTCAGAATCAGAGGTTGTATTCACATGACGACGGTCTTTCTCGAATAATTTCGCACGAACTTCATTTGCGTTCGTTAGGTTACCGTTGTGCGCCAACGTGATGCCAAAAGGAGAGTTTACGTAGAAAGGCTGAGCTTCAGAAGCACTTGAACTGCCCGCTGTAGGATAGCGAACGTGACCAATACCCACTTCACCTTGTAAGCGCTGCATGTGTTTTGCTTCAAAAACATCTTTTACTAAACCGTTCGCCTTACGCAGACGGAAACGATTGCTTTCTATGGTACAAATACCAGCGGCATCTTGGCCACGATGCTGCAATACCGTTAAAGCGTCATAAATAGACTGGTTTACAGGTGTTGAACCCACGATTCCAACAATACCACACATGTCCTAATCCTCGATTTTCGACATTAACTGGCGCTAAAGCGCGCCAGATAAGAAACTAGATGTTGCTTGTAAATGCTCGAAGAACGGCGCAATGATTCGACTAAACTCCGGAACCAATTGCGAATTCTTCCACCACTCAGAACTTGGGAATGCAGTAAACGCATCCATGAAAAACAACACTGCAGAAACAATCAAAACACCACGTAAGCCACCAAAGACGACACCGAGGATTCTGTCTGTACCCGACAGGCCTGTTTTCTGAACTAGTTGACCGATGACATAGTTAACTAAGGCACCAACAACTAACGTCGCAACAAACAATGCTGCTATCGCAGTTCCGTTTCGAAACATCTCATCTTCGATATTGGTGAAGTACATGGCTAATTTAGCGTAGTACTGGCTAGCAATAAAAAATGCTCCAAACCAAATAACAAGTGACAACGCTTCTTTAGCGAAACCGCGAACTAAACTGATCACGGCAGAGAAGCCGATCACGCCTAAAATGACAAAATCTAACCAATTCATGAATTCTTCATCTTAAGTTGGCGCGCATTTTAACAGAAAAAATGCTGACGCAAACGTTTTCTTATGGATTTAACGGTTTAAATTTGAGCAATTGGCCTTTTGAACCCGTAATTTTTTCTAATTCCTTAATTTGTCGCTCAAGTTTGGATTTAGAGACATCCGGGCCAATAATTACTCGCGTAAAAGTTTTTTCTTGTTTGGTGTGAGCCTGGTAACCACGCTTTTGTAAATCCTTAACAACATTTTTTGCGTTGTCAGCATTCTTCAAAGCCATTAATTGAATAAGCCAAGCACTGTCTTGGTATTCATTTTTTTCTGGTACAGGTTTCACCACGACTGCCACTTTGTCTGCTTCTTTATTGTTTGAAGTCGACGCCATTTGCGTATCGGATTTATCAGCACCGCCACTTTCAACCACTTGCTCAACCGGAGAATCCGGTAATGCAATCTGATCTTCAACAGGGTCGAGCACTTCAAAAACCTCAACATTACTATCAAGCTCAGGTTTAATCGGAATGCTTGCAAACTCTTCTTTGTAGTGGAGCTTCTTACCATCAAGCACATCGGGCAATACAATCACGCCAATGGCCACTAAAATGATGGTGCCGACTAATCGGCTTTGGAATTTACTTGCCATTTAGTTTCCTTTTTTCTGCCAGTGCTCCAACACTTCACCAACGGTATGGAAAGAACCGACCACCAACACAACATCATCACCTTGAGCCGAAGCTAAAGCCGCTTCAAACGCCGCAACAGGAGTTGTATGCTGCTTTATACCTTCAGGTAAGCTTTGACACAATTCCGCCGCCGTTGCAGCTCGTGGGCCTTGCAGTGAAGCTGGGTACCAATGTGTTGTCATCGGCGCTAATACTTCCAATGTCGCGGGGATATCTTTGTCATGAAGCATAGCGACAACAACGTGTAAGTTTTTTCCTGCGTACGTCTTCTCAACTTGCTGTGCAAAATATTCGGCCGAATGCGGATTATGCGCGACATCAAGCACAATCACGGGGTGTTCACTAATTTGCTGCATGCGTCCCGGGAGCTGAGCATTCTTCAAACCGTTCACCACGTTAACATCGCTAATAGTCAGATCTGAAGTACCTAGTGCCATTAATGCTGTTGCTGCATTAGGTAATGGTAGGCTTGGAATAGGCAGTGATTCCAATTGAAATGCACCACTGCGCCAATTCCACACATCACCATCTACATCATAAGCATATTGAATACCCACTTGATAGAACTCAGCCTTAATGTCATCAGCGTGCGCAGCAACCGTCGCAGGTGGCTTGGGTTGACCACAAATAGCAGGTTTACCACTACGATAGATACCCGCTTTTTCAAAGCCAATCACATTGATGTCGTCACCCAACCAATCAACATGGTCGACAGCCAAACTGGTAATCACAGAAACATCATGTTCAACGATATTGGTCGCATCTAGACGCCCGCCTAGACCCACTTCCAATAACACAACATCAACCGTTTCTGTTTGAAAAGCGCGTAACGCCGCCAACGTACCATATTCGAAAAAGCTAAGGCTGATTTCGCCACGCTCTTTCTCAATGAAATCGAAAGACTGAACCATCTTTTCGTTGGATAGATCTTGGCCGTTAATACGAACACGCTCGTTATAGCGAATTAAGTGAGGAGAACTGTAGACACCAACTGAGTAACCAGCGTCCAACAGAATCGCTTCCATCAGAGCACACGTTGAGCCTTTGCCATTGGTTCCAGCAACGGTAATAACGTGTTGAGCAGGTTTGGTGAGCTTTGCCTTAGAGGCGACGGCTTGAACTCGGTCTAAACCAAGATCAATAGCACTTGTGTGGATGTTTGATAAATAATCAAGCCACATCTCCAAAGAGGATGTGGCTTGAGGAATAGGTTGTTGACTCATCTAACTCATAACCATGATTAAGTAGGTTTGTTAGATGGTACTTTACCCTTTTTCTGGCGCTTCTGGTACTTCATAAGTAGCTTCATTCGGTGAATCGTTCACAGAAACTACCAATGGTGAAGGCTGGTTGGTCATTTTAGCAACAAGGCTTGCAACACGCTGACGCATTTCACGACGGTCAACGATCATGTCGATAGCACCGTGGTCTAGTAAGAACTCACTGCGTTGGAAACCTTCAGGAAGGTCTTCACGTACCGTTTGCTCAATTACACGACGTCCAGCAAAACCGATAAGCGCTTTTGGCTCACCAATATTGATATCACCAAGCATGGCCAAACTTGCAGAAACACCCCCCATTGTTGGATCAGTCATTACTGAAACAAACGGTAAGCCTTTCGCAGATAAGCGCTCAAGAGCAGCACTGGTTTTCGCCATTTGCATTAGAGACATAAGCGCCTCTTGCATACGAGCACCACCACTTGCAGAGAAACACACTAAGCCGCAATTGTTTTCGATAGCTGCATCAACAGCTTTCACAAAACGTGCACCTACCACAGAGCCCATTGAACCACCCATAAATGAGAATTCAAACGCACATGCTACGATAGGTAAACCAAGTAGTTCGCCTTTCATTGCCACTAATGCATCTGTCTCACCGCTGTTTTTCTGTGCAGCAGAGATACGTTCTTTGTAGCGCTTAGAGTCTTTAAACTTAAGTTTATCTTGTGGCTCAAGATCAGTGCCCAGTTCAACACGCTCACCTTTGTCTAGGAATGTATCCAGACGGCGACGTGCCTTCATGCGCATGTGATGGTCACATTTTGGACATACTTCTAGGTTACGCTCTAGTTCAGCATGGTAAAGAACCTGCTCACAAGAAGTACATTTAGTCCAAACCCCTTCAGGGATAGACGCTTTACGAGATGTTACGATGTTGCTTTTTTCTAAAATCTTTTCAAGCCAACTCATGGAAGACCTTTTTGTTTCGATTCTTCCGCTTGATTGCGAAAGAAATAAATTTGGGAATTATGCGTGGGAATTAAAGCACATAAAACAGCGACTGTAGATAAAAAACTGGTTGTACCTATTTTCTGTGACTATTTTACGCACGAAACCGTAATATTTTTTGAACCTAAGTCTCACATTTAGTTCAAATCATCCGGTAAAAATAGAGGGCCAATTGGCTCTCTTGGTAGATCAAAATGTTCAGGATAATCAACATCTACCAGATACAAGCCTTCCGCTTTTGCGGTCGCACCTGCAACTTTTCGATCTTTTGCTTCTAAAAGCCATTGGATCCACTCTGGTTTCTGCTCACCTTTACCTACCGCAATTAAGCTACCAGTGATATTCCTCACCATATGATGGACAAACGCATTCGCTTTAATATCGATCACGATGTAGTGTCCATGACGAGTCACGTTTAAGTGAATCATGTTTCGCCATGGACTGCGAGATTGGCAATGTGTTGCTCTAAACGACGTAAAGTCATTTTCACCAAGCAAGTACTGACCC
Organism: Vibrio sp. OPT24; assembly: GCF_015163545.1. Classification (NCBI taxonomy): domain Bacteria; kingdom Pseudomonadati; phylum Pseudomonadota; class Gammaproteobacteria; order Vibrionales; family Vibrionaceae; genus Vibrio; species Vibrio sp. OPT24. The sequence continues at coordinate 105,900 of NZ_JADDYI010000048.1, read as the reverse complement.
GCTTCGTGCATTTTTTTCTCATCAAGGTGACCATGATAATGACTCACTCCTGAATTTAAAATGCCAGGGCGTAATGCGTGGTTAAAGATAATGTAACGATAGCGACGAGCTGTTGCTGAGAAACGAGCATGAAAATCTTCATTCACTTCTGTAGCCCAACGAACCGCAATATCTTTTGGCATATTGGCATTCGCGCCCATTGTCCACGCTACCATTTTGCGATCGACATTTGTTTCAAAGTGAACGACTTGCCCCGTACCGTGAACACCAGCATCGGTTCGACCTGCGCACATAACTTCTACCGGGTGATTCGCGACAACTGAAAGAGCCTTTTCCAATTCTTCTTGGACACTTTTCACGTCTCGTTGGCGCTGCCAACCAAAGTAGTGGGTACCGTTATATTCAATACCTAAAGCAATTTTCATGTTCTTGTTCTCTTTGAAAATGGGCCGAGAAGTATATACGGAAATGAGTGTTAGCCCAAATGAGATGGAGTTAAAACTGCAATAAACAATCACCAGCGCCCTAAAGTAAAGGGTAGCCAACGCTACCCTTTATGTTTGATTTAATTTATCGGCCGTTTAACGTATCGATGAGGTTCTTTGCCTCTCGGCGAATATCATCGCTGCCGTCTACTATCGCCTCTTCCAAGAGCTTAATAGCTCCATGAGGATCACTCATCTCGATATAGATTTTAGCCAAATCAAGCTTACCAGCAGCTTCAGCGTTGCTGTCCACATCAAAATTACCAATATCACCAATGACATCAGGGAATTCATTTAGGCCAACGTCCAATTTTAACTCTTCATCGTCTGGATTAATGACTTCTTCACCTTCTTGCTCTACTTGAGCCATTAGTTCATCAATCGTCATGTACTGCTTATCACGACTGTTGCCTGATTCGGTTAGGTTGTCTTGTTGAGCCCAATTCTCTTCTTTGATCTTCGGTTCAGCTTGCTGTTCAGCCGACGCCCAAATCTCTTGTTGATCATCAGGCACATCATTATGCATGCTCGATTGTTGCTCTGGCGCTAGGTTAAAGCCTTTCCAATCTTCACCGCCAACTTCAAGCATGGCATCAATATCAAGTCCTGCACTATCAATTGAGGTCGCATCCAGTGGTTTGTTGAACATGTTGTCGACAGAGTCTTGAACATCTTCAGAAAGCAATTCAGCTAATGCTGTTTCATCAAAATCATCAAAGCCTTCAAGTGGCTCGTCTTGAGTCAACGCTGTGTTTAAGTCTTGTCTTGGTGCTTCACCCGCAGAAGTCATCGGTTGAGTAAAGTCTTCAACTTTAGGTTCTTCTGTATCAGAGAAATCATCAGCTTGACTAAAGCTTTGTGGATTAGAGAACAAGTCATGCAATGCGTCTTGCTCTTCACCTTGCGGGCTAAAAGAAGTTAACGGCGTTGGTTTTTCAGCAAAGGCATCTGATATAGCTTCATCTTCACCGTATTCCGGCAAATCAAATTCATCTAATTCTACGCCTTGTTCTTCAGCGACTGGCTCGTCACTACTTTGTTCAATGTCATCAAGAACAGAATCCGCTTTGGCACTCTCTTCATCGTACTCAGGAAGGTCAAGGTCATCGAACTCGAACGTCTCTGTACCATCAGATAAGTCTTGCTCTAACTGTGCTTCGTCCGGTTCACTAACTGCTTCCGCCAACGCATCTTCTTCACCAAACTCTGGAAGTTCAAAATCATCAAACGAAAACTCTTTTTCGCTATCTGATCTCGCCATTTCAGTTTGTGGTGCAGCTTCGGTTTGAGGTTCTGCGGTTGGTTGTGAATCAGTAACAGGTGCTGTTGGTTCTGGTGTTATTTCAGTGTTAGCTTCCGCTAATGCATCTTCTTCGCCAAACTCAGGAAGCTCAAAATCATCAAAAGAGAACTCTTCTTCGCTGTCTGATGGTGTAGCTTCTATTTGAGGTGCAGATTCAATTTGCGGTGCAGCGTCTAGTTGCAATTCAGTATCGAGTTGAGAGTCAACAACAGGAGCTTCTAATTCTGGTGTGACTTCAGCATCAGCTTCCGCCAATACATCTTCTTCACCGAACTCAGGCAATTCGAAATCATCAAAAGAGAACTCATCTTCGCTGTCTGAGGAAGTAGTTTCAGTTTGAGGTACAGATTCAACTTGTGGTGTGGTTTCCGTTTGAGGCACAGCACCGCTTTCAGGTGCAGCGTCGAGTTGAGAGTCAGCAACAGGAGCTTCTGATTCCGATGTTACTTCCGCGTCAGATTCCGTCAATGCACCTTCGTTAATTGTATCCTCTCCAATCAGCCAATCGTCATCCTCTGGTACACCAAATTCATTGGGAATGATCT
>NZ_JADDYI010000048.1:0-103496 GCF_015163545.1 Vibrio sp. OPT24 | reverse complement strand
CTGGCTCTGGCTCTGGCTCTGGCTCTGGCTCTGGCTCTGGCTCTGGCTCTGGCTCTGGCTCTGGCTCTGGCTCTGGCTCTGGCATGGATTCAACAACATTCTCTAGCTCATCGCTACCTTCAATTTTCGGTTCAAAGTCAAAATCAGAGTCAATGTTCTCTGGAGATTCGACATCGTCGATCGCTTCTGCTAGCCAATCTTCAACCGTCTCTTCATCGTCTTCAGAAATATCATTCAAAGAAGGCGGAGCAACGTGGTTTTCAAGACTAGGCGCGGTGTCTTCACTACTGTCTTGTGCGGCTGACTCGCCTTGTTCAGTTCTGTGTTGACTAGGTTCTTCCTGCTTTAGCTCATCATAAACTGGTGCTTCGAGATCAGAGTTTTCAGATAGCAGTGAATCTATATCCAGTTCGTCATCTTCAACAGACGACACGCTCTCTTCTGGTAAGGTTTCAGTAGCATCCGGAAGAGACGTTTGTTCTGGCTCTGAAATATTATCAATGAGATCTTCAATTGGCTCTTCAACCGCTTCCTGTAAAGCACTGTCATCAGACGTCATCAACTCATCAACCAACGCTTCGTCAGTTGTTTCTAGTGCATCATCTAGCAATGCATCCGTTGCAGGCGCTACGCCAAACAAATCATCGATAAAGTCATCACTGTTAAACGCTTTTTCACTTTCAGCCGGAACATCAACATCGTTTTCAGCAATTTCCGAATCTAATGATTCATCGTTGGTTGAAGGTTGTTCAGGCTGCAGTGTTTCACTTGTATCGGTTGTTTGTGCTAACTCAGCTTCTGAGGACTCAAGTTCAGTTGGTTGATCGGTTATCTGTTCAGGCTCAACGTCTGAATCGGTAAGAAGGTCATCACTGGTTTTGTCTAAATCAAACGCGGTGTCCAACTCTTTATCAAACGTCAATTCTTCTGATTCAAGCTCGTCTTCAATACCACTGGTTAGTAAGTCATCAAACGGGTCTAAAGATTCAGTGACCGGCTTATCTGTTCCATCGGTTGAAAGATCGTCAGCTAATAATTCGCTATCAAGAAAATCATCAAGTAAATCTGTACTCTCAGCATCAAGCTCAAAGTCATCACCATCAGAATCACTGATCAATTCATCCAAGGTTTCTATACTGTCTTCTGCGATGTTTAGTTCATCATCGGTTGATAGACCAGAAAGCTCCTCCAGTTCAGATAAAGCATCAAAGCCCAAAGGTTCGCCAGAATCCTCATCTGATTCATCTTCTAGCATTTCGTCGAGCAGGTCAGTTGAGTTACTTAGATCAACATCATTTCTTGATAATTGTTCATCCAGTAGGTCAACACTGTCTGGTTCTTCTTCACTTTCTAATGGTTGATCAAACTGAGCCAGAATATTTTCAATATCATCATCAGACGCTAAACCGCTGTTAAGATCAGAAGCAATCTCATCATCGCTATCTAGGTCAAAAGGATCATTAGCTCCATTGTTCTGCGCTGCGACTTGAGCAAAGATGTCATCAATATCATCTTCTACACTAGGAACCGCAGGTTGTGAGGTCTGCTGTTCAGAAATCAAAGCATCGATATCAAATTCATCGTTGCTCACATCGGCTGGTTTAGCATCGCTCTGTTGCTCTGAAATAAGCGCATCAATGTCGAAGTCATCAGTTGCTGGCATGTTTGTGCTAGAAGCCGAATCATTTTGCTCTTCTGAAATCAACGCATCGATATCGAAACTGTCATCATCTTCATCATCATCAAGCGCAAACAGATCATCAAGTAGAGATTGGTCTAGCTCATTTGAGCCTAAATCTTCTGTTGCGGATTCTTGAGATAGTAACGCCTCAATGTCATCAGCAGACATTGTATTGTCATCCGAAAGGTCAAAATCACCATCATCCGAATCAAGTGCGCTTTCTGCCGTTTTATCAAGCGCACGTTCCATCTCTTCAAGGCCAAGTGCTTTTTCTTCAGCGTTGACACTGATGCCGTTACTGCTGTCTAAGTCCAGCTCGTCGAAGTTGGTATCTAAGTCACCGTTATCACCGATGCTGGCAAATGGGTCATCATCTTCACCGTCAAGGTTGAAGTCGAGATCAGACTCTTCTAAACCCGCAAATACATCGTCTTCTTCTGCAAGTGCTTGGTCATCAAACAACTTATTGGCGTCATCTTCAGTACCAAACAACTCATCATCTAGAGATAGATCGTTGTCAAAGTCATCCATTTCATCGCTAAGAGCGATAGGCGCTGCGCTGCTTGGCTCTGGCTGAATAGGTTGATCTTGAGAGGTTTGTTGCTGTTCATCATTTTTAGAACGACGACCTAACAACATCACAATAATCAAACCAAGTAAAAGACCCGGAATAATCGCAAGGGCCGCAACTAACCAACCATTAGATAACAGTTCGTCCATCGCACTCGGTGCCATTTTTTCGATTTCAGCGTTCTTTCTACGCTCTTCATCAAGTAGCTTTTCGACTTCGCTGCGAATGCGGTCTTCATCACTGAGTTCTGTTTTTAGTTCATCGACTTCCGATTGGACATTCGACAACATCAAACGAAGTTGGTGGTTTTTCTCTTCAAGTGACAACAACTCTGTTTCTGAAAGCTCTAACTGTTTCTCTAGCTTGTTCATCTCCTGGGTTGGAGCTGAGTTGGCTAGAGAGGACTGGGTTGGAGACAATGGCTTTTTAACGGTTTCTGCAGCGCTGACTTGTTTGGCTGGGGCAACATTGTTTGCGCTTTCAGGAATCGGCGCCTTTGGCTTCGAAGCTGCAGGCTTAGTCACAGGAGCGTCAAGCTTAGCAAGGTGCGAGTTCATGATGTTGATAGCTTGCTGCGTCGAGCTAGCACGTGTTTGCTCTAAAGAAGGAACACGTAAATTACTGGCAGGCAACAAGCCATGGATATTCTGATTTTCAAACGCTTGCGGGTTTAAGCGATAAATAGCCAACAAGGTTTGTTGAACTGAAACAGAGTTATCAGGGCGTAGCTTTGAGGCAATAGACCACAAAGTTTCTGAGCCACGAGTTGGACCATAGAAACGAGAAGGCTCAGCGCTATTCGACTGCGCTCTTTGAAGAGGTTCTGAAAACGTAGGCGCTGATTGTATCTGACCATTAGGCCCTACAACTCGAATGGAATCTGCACGAACAACGGAAATCTGAGTCGCAATGATAAAGGCAAAAGGCATTAACCACGGCTTGAAAATTTGAAACATAAAAGGCTCAGCTAGGTGCTTAAATTCGGAAAAGTGATGATCTATTAAATATATCGGATAAATGACGTAAAACTATAGAGATGAAAACAAAAAATGTGTTGCAGCAACAATATTCGCAGCAATTTCACACAATTTGACTAACAATATTTTCAATCGATTAAAAAAGCCTCACTAAAGAGTGAGGCTTGTTTATCAAAGCAATGAAGCTTAGAAGTAATCGCGAATCAGAACTTCAGCGATTTGTACTGCGTTTGTCGCCGCACCTTTACGAACGTTATCAGCAACCACCCACATGTTCACGCCGCTGTGGTGGCTGATGTCGTTACGAATACGACCAACCATAACGTGGTCTTTACCACCAGCATCACGAACCTGAGTTGGGAAGTCGAGCGCTTGGAATACTTCAACACCTTCTGTGTTCTCTAGAAGCTGAACCACTTGTTCTGCACCGATTGGCGCGCGAGTTTCAATGTGTAGAGATTCAGCGTGACCGTAGAATACAGGTACGCGAACACACGTTGGGTTCACTGTGATTGAAGAATCAGCAAAGATCTTTTGAGTTTCCCAAACCATCTTCATCTCTTCACGCGTGTAGCCGTTCTCAGTAAACTCATCGATTTGAGGAATACAGTTGAACGCGATCTGCTGTGAGAACGCTGAATTTTCAGCTGGCATGCCGTTAAGAAGCTTAGCCGTTTGACCTGCTAGCTCATCGATACCCGGCTTACCTGCACCAGACACAGATTGGTAAGTTGAAACGTTAATACGCTCAAGACCGACTTCATCGTGAATTGGTTTTAGTGCTACAACCATTTGGATAGTAGAACAGTTAGGGTTCGCAATGATGTTACGGTTACGGAACTCAGCAATCGCTTCAGGGTTCACTTCTGGCACAACCAGAGGAACATCGTATTCGTAACGAAAGCGTGATGTGTTATCGATAACAACCACACCTTCATCCGCAGCAATTGGAGCCCAACGCTCAGAAAGCTCGCTACCAGCAGAGAAAAACGCAATATGTACTTGAGACCAATCGAAGTCTTCTACGTTTTGTACTTGTATTGTTTTGCCGTTAAAACGGGAAGTTTTGCCTTCACTACGTTCACTTGCTAGTAAGTGCAGTTCACCGACAGGGAATTTACGCTCTTTAAGTACTTCAAGAATGGTTTCACCAACCGCACCAGTCGCACCTAAAATAGCAATATTAAATTCTTGGCTCATTGTTTCTCTCTTTTATAAAGTTGGCTTTACCATAAAACCGAGTTTAGATAACGGCGTTAAATTACAAGATTCGTCGCCCGTTAACTCGACTGCACTGTACTCTCTACGGTCCCAATATTCTTTACGCATCTTATCAAAAGAACCCGGCGTAGAGATATTGCGACGGAATAAGGCGTCGTCTTTGCGCACATCATAGATCAACTGAGTCAAATTGTGCAGTGTTGCTTCATCCCAAGCTCTATCTAATTTCATTTGAGGCACTGGGGCTATCGGCAGAAGATCGCTTGCATAAGCACGTTGTTCAGTACCTAAAAATTCACAATAACTGTTGAAGATCATCGTAGTACCGCGCGCTTTGCCCTCTAAACCGTAGCCCGCTATGTGAGGTGTTGCAAAAGCAAGTAGTGGAAGCAGCTCGAAATCGACTTCAGGTTCAAACTCAAATACATCCAGAACCGCAGTAAAACCGTCAGCTTTTTGCAGACGAGCTTTTAGCGCTTGGTTGTCGACAATCGGGCCACGCGCAGCATTAATTAGGATCTGATCAGCGCGGAAGTTATTCAGCACTTTTTCGTTAATCATGTGGTGCGTTGGAAATTCGCCCGTCTTGGTGATAGGTGTATGCAAAGTAATTACATCAGATTGTTCTAACAACGTTTCAAGGTCGGTGAACTCACGAGTATCACCCTCTTGCTGTTTTAGAGGGTCGTTCAGCAAGACTTTAATGCCAATACCTTCTAAGCACTTCGCTAAGTAGCTACCTACCTGACCACAACCGATAATACCGACCGTTTTGTCGAATACAGAGAAGCCTTGTTGCTGCGCAAGCACCATCATCGCGCTGAAGGCATACTCAGCAACACCCACCTTGTTACAGCCAGGCGCTGCAGTAAAGAAAATACCACGCTCTTTCATCAATTCTTGGTCGACGTGATCCATACCAGCTGTTGCAGTTCCAACAAACTTAAGCTTGTTCGCTTTGCTGATCAGCGCTTCATTGACCTTAGTCACCGAGCGAATCATCAGAGCATCTACGTCAACAAGATCGTCAGCGGTTAGCGTTCGACCGGACTTCATTGTCACTTCACCTAGCTGGCTAAAAAGCGCTTCAGCATAAGGCATATTTTCATCGATTAAGATTTTCATTGGGAAGGTACTTTCGTTGGGGTCTGTCGACCTTAAATGTGAATTGAAATGATTGTGCAAAATTCCACACTCGGTGTCGAGTCGCAATTGGAATACATTATAAATAAAGGGCTGAATCGCCTAGTCTGCACAAACAAGAACAGAAATAAGAACCAATACCTAAAATAAAAAAGTAAAAGTCAGAAGACTAAAACGAAAAATGCCCGATTGAATAAACAATCGGGCAAACATCCAGAACAAAAGGATCCTATCTCGCTCTCCAGGAGACAGAGTCTTGCGTCTGTTCAACCAGCACTAACCAAAGTCACTACTGGTCAAGCTCTGGAAACCTTTCAACTTCTAAATCTTGATTTAAAAAGCCATTTTCTAAAGCGAAGCTTACAAAGCTAAGGTTAAAAAACACGCTTAAAACCCTATTTATAAAAGCTATGTTCTGATGGTCATGATTACTGAGTGGCCTGTGCGTGTTGAATCTGCACTCACGTCACCCATTAACGATTAACCTTTTATTAATTTAACCTTGGCTTCAGTTAGCCTTGGTATTTTTTGACTACTAGCGTTGCGTTCGTACCACCGAAACCAAAGCTGTTAGACATAACCGTTGTTAGCTCTTGCTCACGAGCTTCCGTTACGATGTCTAGGCCTGCGCCTGCTTCGTCTAGGTTTGCAACGTTAATGCTTGGAGCGATAAAGCCGTTATCAAGCATTAGTGTTGAGTAAATTGCTTCGTGTACACCAGCTGCACCTAGAGCGTGACCTGTCATCGCTTTAGTTGCTGAGATTGCTGGGCTGTTGCCGCCAAATACTTCTTGGATTGCGCCAAGTTCTTTAACGTCACCAACAGGAGTTGAAGTACCGTGAGTGTTCACGTAGTCAACACCATCAACGTTTTGCATTGCCATCTTCATACAACGAACCGCGCCTTCACCAGAAGGAGCAACCATGTCGTAGCCATCTGAAGTTGCGCCGTAACCCACGATCTCGCCGTAGATTTTTGCGCCACGAGCAACTGCGTGCTCAAGCTCTTCGATTACTAGCATGCCGCCGCCACCAGAGATAACGAAACCGTCACGGTCTGCATCGTAGGTACGAGAAGCCAATTCTGGCGTGTCGTTATATTTAGTAGAAAGAGCGCCCATTGCGTCGAACATCATAGTCAGAGACCAATCCAGTTCTTCACCGCCACCAGCGAATACAACGTCTTGTTTACCCAGTTGGATAAGCTCCATTGCGTGACCAATACAGTGTGCAGATGTCGCACATGCAGAGCTCATAGAGTAGTTCACGCCACGGATTTTGAATGGTGTAGCAAGACAAGCCGAAACCGTCGAAGCCATTGTACGTGGAACCATGTATGGACCAACGCGCTTAACGCCTTTTTCACGGATGATGTCTACAGCGTTAACTTGGTTTAGAGATGAAGCACCACCTGAACCCGCAACGATACCTGTGCGGTCATTAGATACTTGATCTTCAGTTAAACCAGAGTCAGCAATTGCTTGCTCCATTGAAAGATATGCGAATGCCGCTGCATCACCCATAAAGCGCATTTTTTTGCGGTCGATATGGTCAGCAGGGTTCATTTTCAGGTTACCCCAAACTTGAGAGCGCAAGCCATTTTCCTTGAACTGCTCTGAAGCGGTAATACCTGATTTACCCTCTTTCAGTGATGCTAAAACTTCTTCGACGTTGTTACCGATACTTGAAACAATACCCATACCGGTGATTACGACTCGTTTCATGTGACATTCCTATAATTCTAAATTCAGCTAGATGATAACTAAGAAGCCTAACAAAAGTGGTCAGCTTTCCTAGAAATTCGTACAATCCCTACCAACATATCGCTTCAAATCACAAAATGATAGATTTTATGACTTCAATTACTAATGCAGAACTGGAATGGAATGAGTCTGGCACGCCAGTTTCAGACCAATTTGACGACGTTTACTTCTCTAATGTTAACGGTTTAGAAGAAACTCGCTACGTCTTTTTAAAACAAAACCACCTTCCAGAGCGTTGGCTTGAACATCAACAACGCCGTTTTGTGATTGCGGAAACCGGATTTGGTACCGGTTTGAACTTTCTCGCGGTCTGGCAATGGTTCGATACTTTTATTAAAGATAATCCACAAGCGATGACCAAAGAGTTACATTTCATCAGTTTTGAAAAATATCCTTTAAATAAAGAGGATCTCATCAAAGCACATCAATCGTGGCCAGAATTAGCCGAGTATGCGACGCAACTCCAAGAGCACTACCCTATCGCTCTGCCTGAATGTCACCGCATTGTGCTAGGCGACGGTACAATCACGCTTGATTTGTGGTTTGGCGATATTAAAGATTGTATGCCTAACGTACCAACCCCACGTGAAGGTTTGGTTGACGCTTGGTTCTTAGATGGCTTTGCGCCAAGTAAGAACCCAGAAATGTGGAATCAAAACCTATTCAACGGCATGGCTAAACTGGCAAAACAAGATTGCAGCTGTGCAACGTTTACCGCCGCTGGTTTTGTTCGCCGCGGTTTAATTGAAGCTGGCTTTGCGATGAAAAAAGTCAAAGGCTTTGGTACTAAGCGTGAAATGATTGCTGGCCGCCTTGACAAGAAGCACGCTCATACCAACATCAAACCTTGGTATGGCCTAGCTCAACACAGTGATTCACAAGATATCGCCATTATTGGCGGTGGCGTTGCCAGTGCTGCATTAGCCAAAACGCTAAGCCGCCGTGATAAAAACATCACCCTTTACTGTGAACACCCACAAGCAGCGGGCAATGCCTCAGGCAATAACCAAGGTGCGATTTATCCATTATTGAGCGAAGCGACCTCGAACGTGTCTCGCATTTTTGGCCCTGGGTTACTGTTTGCTCGTCAATTTATTAATCAAGCAGCTCAGTCTATTCAATTTGACCACAGCTGGTGTGGCGTAAATATTCTGATGTGGGATGAAGGTTCAACCAAAAAGCTCAATCGCATGTTGGAAGGCAACTTCCACACCGACCTAATTCAGCGTTTGTCGCCAGAACAAGCGAATGAAAAGATTGGCTTACCGGTTGATAAAGAGAGTGTTTACTTTCCATTGGGTGGGTGGCTAAGCCCTCTTCAGCTTACTCGAGGTTTGATTAGCAAGTTAGAAGAAACCAACCAAGTGAGTGCGCACTATCAACATCAAGTAACTCAACTTGAGTGGCTCGAAGTTGAACAACAATGGCAACTCACCATTAATACACCACAAGGTACGATTCAAACTAAACATGACCAAGTAGTCGTTGCGAACGGCCACAAGTTCACCCAGTTTGAGCAGACTCAACCCGTACCTCTTACTCCGGTTAAAGGCCAAGTAAGCCATATTCCGACCACGGAAAACTTAACCAAGCTAAAAACCGTGTTGTGCTTTGATGGTTACCTAACGCCGCAAAATCCAAATAACGGTCACCACTGTATTGGCGCGAACTACGACAAAACCAATATCGACCAAGAGTTTGATATTGAGGTTCAGAAACATAATGGTGAGCGCCTGAACGGATCGCTGCCAGACCAAGAGTGGACAAAAGATGTCGACACCAGTGACAACTTAGCGCGCCAAGGTATCCGAAGCGTAAGCCGAGATCACCTACCATTTGTCGGCAATGTGGGCAATTTCGAATCGATCAAAGAGCAATACCAAGGCCTGCACAACTTCAACCCTCAACAAGATTCGGTTGAGGATGTTCAAACGGTAACGAGCTTCCCTAACCTTTATTGCTTTATTGGACTAGGCTCACGCGGCTTAAGCTCTGCGCCATTATTAGCTGAAGTGTTAGCAGCACAAATGTGTGGCAATCCGCTGCCTTTGCCTGTTGATGTGCTTGAGGCTATTCACCCAAGCAGAATGTGGGTTCGTAGGTTGCGTAAAGGCAAAGCGTTAACGGCGGGATGGGTTGCAGACAAGCACTCTAAAACAAACCCGTAGCGTCTAGTTCAACAATTCTGAACATCTGATATTTCCGAATATTAGAAATATATAAAAGTAAAAGCTAATGAAGCCCGAGCAACATTATGTCACTCGGGCTTTTTGTTGTTCATATTGCTCTGAACTGATGTTCTAAACGAAGCAGTATTTACAGCTTAGCAACTGCCTCTTTAATCTGTTGTGCGATCTCTTCGTTGCTGATAGAGCCAGACTCAAAATCAAAGTTATCGTAGAAACTCGGTACTGAAAGCGACGCTTTAACGTTACCGCCAAAAAATGGTGCTGAACCTGTTGCCGCACCAAGCACAGTTTGCGCACCACCAGGACCAGGAGAAGTCGCTAAGTAAACCGCTGGCTTGTCACCAAATACTGAACGTTCAATGCGTGTCGCCCAATCAAAGAGATTTTTGTACGCTGCAGGATAGTGACCATTGTGTTCTGCAAACGAGATAACAAATACGTCAGCTTCTGCTAAATCACGCAAGAATGCCTGCGCACCTTCAGCTTGGCCAATTTCTTTCTCAGTATCTTCACTGAACATAGGAACGTTGTAATCGTTGATGTTTAGAACTTTTACTTCAGCACCTTCAATCAAGTTAGCTGCGTAAGTTGCTAATGCTTTGTTGATGGAGGTAGAGCTTGTGCTTGCACCAAATGCGATAACTTTCATGATGTGACCTTTCTGTAATTCCGTTAAGTGGGATTAGAATAACGTAGCCAGGAAATGGAACCATCACAAGAAATGAACGGACTCATTCAAAAATTTCGAATGAGTCTCAAACTATTCACGACTCAGCAAAATGAAAAGGGAGGGACTGAGCGGATAATGATAAATAGCTAGCGATCAAGCTTGATTCTGTAGCTCAACCCAAAGGTCATTGACGATAGTGCGGTCTGCTGGTGTTAGTTCAGAGCGTGCATCTTCTAAACTCTTTTCAATGCGTACTTTTACTTCAGCCACGTCTTCAATACCTTCTTCTTCACATGAAGCCACTGAAAGAGAAATATGACCACGTAAGTAACCACCAGCAAACAATTCATCGTCTGATGCGTTTTCAATGCGAGCATCAATTACTTCAAGTAGTTTTTCTTCAAATTCGATAATCATAATATTCTCTTATTTCACAATAAATTGACTAGCACATAACGGTTCAACATCGTAGAAGCTGCGTAATGCTTCAGAAAGCATTTTTACTCTAGGAGGGAGGCCAACTTCTAAGATACCCATGACTTCACTGTGTACTTTATTCATAAAGGCCAAGCGATCTGGCTCAAAATCGCCGTGTAGATTGTCACAGCTGACATTAAAAGGAAAGCCTGCGCTCGTCGCAATGATCCATTCATACGCTTGTGGGCGTATTTCGACTTTTTCAAACTCAGCTTGAACTGACTCAGTTCGGCCATCAGGTTCATACCAATAGCCAAAGTCTTCCAATAAACGACGCTCAGGACCAGCGACACACCAATGTGCTATTTCATGTAACGCAGAGGCATAGAAGCCGCGAGCGAAAACAATTCGATGATGTGGAGTGTCGTCGTCGGCAGGTAAATAGATCGGCTCATCAGCGCCGAGCTCCAATTTGGTGTTAAAGCTTTCAAAGAAAGTCTGATTAAAAATGTCGATAATGTCTGAGTATTGGTGCGTCATAAATTCATATTTAAGTAAAAAGAACAGGGGCATTTTGCGTTTTTTTAAGCACTCGGTAAAGCCCTATAACGAGTAATGATTTTGTGCTAACCATTAGACTTTATCGTGACAATCGATTGCTGATCCAAGATTACACCACTTTGAGGTAAATAATTAGTTTAGCTAATCCGAAATGCCTATTCACGGTACAAATATTCATTCGTCAATCAGCGTTTTTACTACTACACTCGCGCTTCATTTTTATATCCTCAAGGCCTTATAAAACTCCAATTTATAGACCTAAATTATAGAGCTACAGCAATGCTACTAAGTGTTTTGTATATCATTGGCATCACGGCAGAAGCCATGACCGGCGCTCTCAGTGCTGGCAAACAAAAAATGGATTGGTTTGGTGTAATGTTGGTTGCAAGTGCAACGGCAATTGGCGGCGGTACAGTACGAGATATCTTACTCGGCCATTACCCTTTAGGTTGGGTTGAAAACCCACAATATCTGGCGATCACCTGTATCGCAGGTGTTATCACAACAGGACTGGCTAAATGGGTAATCAAGTTAAAAGGCTTGTTCATTCGTTTAGATGCTCTAGGTCTTATCGTGTTCAGCATCATTGGCACGAAGGTCGCGATGACCATGGGTCTGCACCCAATGATCTGTATGGTGTCTGCCTTGGTAACTGGCGTGTTTGGTGGTTTGTTGCGTGACCTTATCTGCCGTCAAACACCATTGGTTCTGCATGAAGAGCTATATGCATCTGTCGCACTTGTCGCTTCAGGTTTATACCTAGGTTTGCTTGAGCTTGGCATTAACGACGTAACCGCAACGATTGTTACGCTTGTGGTTGGTTACTTGCTGCGTATGGCGGCCGTACGATTCAAGTGGCGCTTACCTTCGTTTCAGCTTGACCCTGAAAGCTCGGTACACTAGCGCTTGCTAGTACTAAAATACGAAACGCTGCGCGTCATGCACTAAAATATAAAAAAAGGGGCAGCCTCATAATGAGACAGCCCCTTTTAGTATCTATAATTTCAATATTGAAAGAATAGATGCAAAATTAGATTTTTGGCGTTTCAGTTGTCACACCAAAGTTTTGACCGCGATGGCGTAGCAAGTGATCAAGCAGAACGATAGCCAGCATCGCTTCAGCAATAGGCACCGCACGGATACCCACACATGGATCGTGGCGACCTTTAGTGATTAACTGCGTTGCTTCACCGTCTTTAGTGATCGTGTCACCAGGAACGGTAATGCTTGATGTTGGTTTAAGCGCAATGCTTGCCACAATATCTTGACCAGTAGAAATGCCGCCTAAGATACCGCCAGCATGGTTGCTGCTGAAGCCTTCTGGAGTTAATGGATCACGGTGTTCACTACCACGTTGATTAACGACATCAAAGCCATCACCAATCTCAACACCTTTCACCGCATTAATGCTCATTAGAGCGTGAGCAATGTCAGCATCTAAACGATCAAATATTGGCTCACCAAGGCCTACAGGCACTTTAGTCGCAACCACTTGAATCTTCGCACCGATCGAGTTGCCTTCTTTTAGCAGGTCACGAATCAGTTGGTCAAACTCAGGAACTTTGTCGGCATCTGGGCAGAAAAACGCGTTGTTTTCGATCTCATTCCAATCCACTTTATCAATTGAGATATCACCCATTTGAGAGAGGTAAGCTTGGATTTCAATACCAAATTCTTGTTTCAGGTATTTCTTCGCAATTGCACCTGCCGCAACACGCATTGCAGTTTCACGAGCAGAAGAGCGACCGCCGCCACGGTAATCACGCACACCGTACTTTTGATGGTAGGTATAGTCAGCATGACCAGGACGGAATTTGTCTTTAATTTCGGAATAGTCTTTAGAGCGTTGGTCTGTATTTTCAATCAATAGACCAATAGAAGTGCCCGTAGTTTGGCCTTCAAATACACCTGATAAGATTTTCACTTCATCCGCTTCACGGCGAGCCGTTGTATAACGAGAAGTACCAGGGCGACGACGGTCCAAATCTCTTTGAAGGTCTGCTTCGGTAATTTCTAATCCTGGTGGGCACCCATCTACGATACATCCTAGTGCGATACCGTGACTTTCTCCGAACGTAGTCACGCGGAAATGTTGTCCGATACTGTTTCCTGCCATTACTTCCTCTAAATCAGCTATTGGCAGAAGGTTTGATTCTTAAACCGACTGGCTAATAGCTTTACTTGTCTATTCTTCGTGAATTCATAGTGGCTTTATTACCAAATGATGTAAACCCAAAAAACGAACAATTTTAACTTTATCTTACATAAGCCGAATGAAACGAATAACAGAAGAAAATGAGTAGCGCTTGAAAAGAAGTGTTTTATGATGTGTAAAATGCAAAAAACCCGACAACTCGGAGAGTTATCGGGTTTCTTTAAATAATGGCACGCCCTGAAGGATTCGAACCTTCGACCACCTCCTTAGAAGGGAGGTGCTCTATCCAGCTGAGCTAAGGGCGCGCTACAGGAACGAATTATACGAATTCGAATCAGTAAAGCAACGGCTTTATGTAACATTCTGATCTAAGTGAGTAAAAAAAGGGCAACAAACATATAAGTGTTGAAAATTAAACCAAAGCAATCGTTTGCTTGATGGTAATCAAAAAGATTTTCTGGAATAATGCGCCAAAAACATCAGCCACTAACTTGAATATCAATACTAAGGAAATTCATGACTGCTCAAAATATTGATGGAAAGCTAATTTCTCAAACGGTTCGCTCTGAAGTAGCGGCACGTGTAAAGGCTCGTACAGAAGCTGGACTACGCGCTCCGGGCCTAGCGGTTGTTTTAGTGGGTGAAGACCCAGCTTCTCAGGTTTACGTAGGAAGTAAGCGTAAAGCGTGTGAAGAAGTTGGCTTCGTTTCTAAATCTTACGATTTGCCAGCCACAGCGACAGAAAATGAACTACTAACATTGGTAGACCAACTGAACGAAGATCCGGAAATTGACGGTATTCTAGTTCAACTACCTTTGCCTGCTGGTATTGATACTACTCACGTTCTTGAGCGCATCACACCAGAAAAAGACGTTGATGGCTTCCACCCATACAACGTAGGTCGTTTGGCTCAACGTATGCCTAAGTTACGCTCTTGTACGCCTAAAGGCATCATAACGCTGCTTGACCGTTACAACATCGACTTACGTGGAAAACACGCGGTTGTGGTTGGCGCATCAAACATCGTAGGTCGCCCAATGACTCTAGAGCTTCTTCTAGCAGGTTGCACGACAACAACATGTCACCGCTTCACCAAAGACCTTGAAGGTCATGTACGTCAAGCCGATGTTGTGGTGGTTGCCGTTGGTAAGCCTAACTTCATTCCTGGTGCTTGGATTAAGAAAGGTGCTGTTGTGGTCGATGTTGGTATCAACCGTTTGGAATCTGGCAAGCTCGTTGGCGACGTTGAATACGATGTGGCTAAAGAGAGTGCAAGCTTCATCACACCAGTACCGGGTGGTGTAGGTCCAATGACAGTAGCGAGCCTAATCGAGAATACAATGATCGCTTGTGAACAATTTCACTCAAAGTAACTCGCAGCGACAGTATGAATAAAATGAAAAAGCCGCAACGTGAAGAACGTTGCGGCTTTTTCTATGCTTTTCACTTTTGATACTAAGCTACTCACTTTTAATATAGAGCGACTCGCTACTTATCTGGAATATCGGTTTTTTCTGTCTGTTCAGAAGGTGGTAGTAAGCTAACGATCTCACAATCGGTGGATGCTAGTTTTTCCAAGTCAGAACCTTGTGTCACTAAGCGGAAATCACCGTCGGTAATCACCCCAAGAGGAATCGCTTTAGGGTACAGAGCCTTAAACTCGTTGAGATCAAATGCTTCTGTTAAGCCTGTGCTCTTAATTTGGCTGCCTTGAGCCATTAGTGAATTCAATTTGGAATACGTCACGCCTTCAGAAAACAGACTTCTATTTCCATCGCGGTTCACTTGATGCCTTTCATGTTTATTCTCTGAGGATTCAAGCTCAAACACTTTATTCTCTCCAAACTCGTCTTGATAGTGCATGCTAACTAACGGGTTGGTTTGACGATACGGCGATACAATCATCGCACGCCCTATTCCATCCAAATCAAGATTATTTTCAGCGTGGCTCGAAGCTGGATTACCAAAATAGACATTCAAGTTATCCATGCGCGCCAAGCGAATGCTTTCCCAGTTGGTATCGGCAAGCACACTGTTAATGTTATGTGTCGCCAGTACTTTGGCAAACTGCCGTGCAAAGTGAGTCGCACCAAAGAATACAACCCCTTGTGCCTTCTCCTGGGTCACACCTAACTTCCTTGCCCACCAACTGGCAGTGAGACTCTGAATCACAACCGTACCGATGATGACCAAAAACACCATTGGCACCAACAGGTCTGCGCCTTCGATTAATTGCTTTTCTTGAAGCTTGATTGCAAACAGAGAAGAAACTGCGGCAGCGACGATCCCGCGAGGCGCTATCCAACTCAAAAACCATTTATCTGCCGAGCTGAGATCCGTGCCGATCCCGCTGATCCACACACTCAGAGGACGAGCCACCAGCATAACGACCGCTAATAAGCCAATACCCCCCCAACCTATCGAGAGGAAAGTCCCTGAATCAAGTCGACTCGCCAGTAAGATAAACAGTGCTGAGATAAGTAACACAGTTAAGGTTTCTTTGAACTCAATAATATCTTCAAGATCCAACCCTTTCACGTTAGCAAGCCAGATACCCATGATGGTCACGGTTAATAGACCAGACTCTTCACTCAGGTCATTAGAAAAAGAGAACGCCGCCAACATCAACGTCAGGACAGCCACGTTACGTAGATAATGCGGAAACCAGTGCCCTTGTAACATCTTAGCAATCAGGTGACCGCCAATACTGCCTAACCCCAAACCAATCGCTAGAGTCAGCCCCAAAGCTGAAAGTACATGCCCAGTAGGATCGGCAGAAGAGACAATGTATTCATAAACAAGAACAGCAAATAGAGCGCCGATAGGATCAATAATAATCCCCTCCCATCGCAAGATATTGCCTAAAGAGGATTTGGGCTGAATACTACGTAGCATAGGTACAATTACCGTCGGGCCAGTGACAACCACCAATGCCCCAAACAGTGCCGCTAACGGCCAACTGAAATCGACAAAATAATAAGCCCCCATCACGATGCACGCCCATGTAATCAACATGCCGAAACTCACTAAGTGAGTCACCATCCGGCCATGACCTCTGATTTCTTTGAAATTCAGAGTTAATGCACCTTCAAACAGAATGATAGCAACACCTAACGAAATCAGCGGAAATAGAACATCACCGAAAATAACATCGGGATTAAGGATAGTTAAACCGGGACCTAGCAACAGGCCAACGATAAGAAGAGGGAGAATCGCGGGAAGACGCAAACGCCAGCCAAGTAGCTGACAAGCTAAAGACAAAAGTCCAATTAACGCCAAAGAAGAAGTAATCGACAAATCCATTTGTGCCCCTAAAAATTTGTACCACACCCTGTGATACAAACCTATTTGCTGAAACAAGAAAGCCTACGTGATTAAACTATAGGCTCTCTTTTTCGTGCTAACCGAATATTATTGCGATTAATCAGTCACTTTACTATAGGGGAAATAAAGTGACTGACTCATCCATTCGGTACTTATCATCTAGCTACAGAGAAAGTACCACACCAGCAATCGCTGCACTCATTAAGTTAGCAAGCACACCCGCACAAATCGCTTTAAAACCGTATTGTGAGATGAAAGAACGACGCTCTGGAACTAAACTGCCCAAACCACCGATCAGAATCGCCATGGTAGAAATGTTAGCAAAACCACATAAAGCAAAAGTCACGATCGCTTGTGAGTGTTCGCTCAATGCATCTTTTACGTCCATTAGCTGAATGAAAGCCACGAACTCGTTCACGACAATCTTGTTACCGATCAGTGAACCTGCAACCACAGCCTCTGACCATGGCACACCAATCAGCCATGCAACAGGAGCGAACACATAACCTAGGATAAGTTCGAAGCTTAGATTTACGCCAAACCAGTCACCAGCTATGCCCAGTAAGCCATTTAGCATTGCTATCACACTGATAAAGGCAAGTAGTGTTGCGCCCACTGCAACAGCAATGCGAAGTCCAGACATAGCCCCATCTGCCATTGCCTCAACGACGTTTGTTGCTCGTGGAATTTCAACGTCAGACTCAATATTTTCTTGAGCCTCATCTGCGTTACCTGGTACCAAAATCTTGGCCATCAATAGACCAGCAGGCGCTGACATAAATGCCGCAGCGATCAGGTAGTTCAAATCAACACCAAGCGATGCATAGCCAACTAACGTGCCACCAGCCACTGAAGCCAAACCACATACCATCACCGCAAACAGCTGTGAGTCTGTCATGTGTTTTAGATAAGGTTTAACCACCAATGGCGCTTCGATCATGCCAACAAAGATGTTTGCCGTCGCAGACAGTGACTCCGCGCGGCCTGTACCTAGGAACTTTTGCAAAGCGCCGCCGATGAGGTTGATCACCTTTGGCATAAAGCCGATGTGGTACAAACCTGAAATCAATGCAGAGAAAAAGATAATGATGCCCAAAACATTAATCGCAAAAACGAATCCATTATTGGTAAGGCCACCAAAAAGGAAGTTTATCCCTTCTTGACCGTAATTGATTAAGCTAGACACCGCGCCTGTGGCTGCATTCAATACTTCTTTGCCCATTGGAACATACAGTACCAATAGCGCGAATGTAACTTGCAGTAAGAAAGCTAGAGAAACCGTTCTCAGCGGGATATTTTTTCTGTCCGTAGATAGTAACCAAGCGGCAACTAAAATAGTGATAATTCCAAGTAGGGAAGCCATGTGCGTCAACCTAAAAGTTGTAGGTAGGAAAGGCGACGCATTGTATAGAGGAAATCGTTTGCGGCAAGGTGCGATTGTTAACGTGATGTTGGGGTAATCAATTCGGAACAATGTAATTAATTAAATCATTGAATTTTAATAAATAACTTTGATTAAAAAGCATACTTTTTCCATATGGAAATTATATTTATAGATTTAGAAAAAGTTAGCGATGTAATTCAACGCAGGTTTTAAGGTTTTCATCCCAATAGGTCGGTGATCCGATATGGTCTTTAATAAATTCAATCACCGCGGAAAGCTTCTTCGGCATATTCTTGCGGCTAGGGTATACGGCATAGAAAGGCATCAACTGGCTCGCTCGCCATTCCGGTAAAACTTGGATGAGCTTGCCCGTTCTAAACTCTTCCTTCACTAAATATGTGGCTAGATAAGCTACGCCCCACCCTGAAACTGCCGCATCCCGTACTGCTTCAGCCAAATCCACAGAATAATCACCCGCTACTTTAACGCTAAGGTTCTCTTGCCCGTTATCAAACGCCCAAGATGTGTAATCTCGCTCTCGGCTACGATAGATAAGGCAGTTATGGTCAATCAGGTCAGAAGGCACATGTGGAGTCCCTGCTTTAATTAGATAGTCAGGAGATGCAGCCACCACAAACTGACTGTCTGCCAATCGCTGCGCAATATAACCTTCGGGCAAATCTTCGTTATTGGTGATCCAGAGATCCAATCGCTCTTCAATCATATCTACCTTGTAGTCAAACAAGTGGACCTCGATTCTCAGCTGAGGATAAAGTTGTCTGAGCTGATCAATCGCAGGAATGATATGCAGTGTGCCAAATGACTGTGAAAGTCCCACTCGCAATATCCCAGAGATATCATCTCGTTGGCTGTCCATGTCCATTTGAGCCGCTTTGACAGTATTGAACAGCTGCTCACAGTGCTGATAGAACACTTCCCCAGCTTCGGTCAGCGTTAGGCTACGTGTGGTTCTTTGTACCAGCTTGATACCTATCGAATCTTCGAGCAAAGCAACTTGCTTACTGATGTGAGACACCGACACATTCAAACTTTTTGCAGCACTGGTAAAGCCTTCATGCTTGATTAACGCATGGAATATCACCATCTGTGCGGCTCTATCTGTTAGCACAAGGCCACCTTCTTAAATCTCTGAAATATAAAATCGGATAAAACAAAAAGGACTCCGAAGAGTCCTTTAGTTCGTTCGGCCTATACTAGGCTAAATGCTATTCAAGGCGACCTTAGGTCGATTAATCAAACTTAATTCTGTCTGCTAGGTGGCTAACTGCTAACGCAAAGTAGTAAGAACGATTCCACTTCATTAACACATTGTAGTTGTTGTAAATGAGGTACGAACGACCAGTTTCATCATCAGGCATAATCAGCCAAGCTTTGATGTCTTCGTCTAGCTTAGGTAGCGCGCGACCATCGAAACGCGTAATACCAAGTTCAGACCACTCTTCTAGATATTTCGCTTTGTCCTCATCACGACCTTGCATCTCTATTGATACCGTTGATGGCACGTGAACCTGACGACCCCAGGTATATTGCTCATCCCAACCTGATTGGCTGAGATAATTAGCCGCCGAAGCAAACACATCTTCTTCAGTACCCCAAATATCTTTCTTGCCATCACCACTGCCATCAGCGGCGTAAGCTAAAAATGAGCTTGGCATAAACTGAGGTTGACCCATAGCACCAGCCCAAGAGCCTTTCATGTCTTTGGGTGCTATATGTCCTTGGTCGAGAATCGTTAGTGCCGCCATAGCTTCTTTACGGAAGAAAGCTTCTCTGCGTCCTTCATAAGCCATGGTCGTCAATGCATCGATAACGCTGTAATTCCCCGTGAACTTACCAAAATTACTCTCTACGCCCCATAACGCGACAATGAACCTTGGTTGAACGCCATACTCATCGCCAATACGCTTTAACGCTTGGTAATGCTCTTTATAAAGCGCTCGCGCCTGCTTCACTTTCCAATCTGGCACTGCTCTTGGAATGTACTCATCCAGAGTCAGTTTTTTCTCAGGCTGATTTTTGTCGGCTTTCACGGCTCTTGGCTTAAACGTCACACCATCAAAGGCTTCTTCAATGATCGCTTCGGAAATGCCTTCTTCACGGCCTTGTTGCTTTAGTTTTTCTACATATTGCTCAAAGCTCAACTCTTCAGCTTGTACTGAGCTAATGGCCAAGCTATTACCCAATAATAACGCCGACACTGCCAATATGGTTTTTGAAAATTTACTCAACGATCACTCCTCCCTGAATTGAGGTGGCTATCACTCTTCGTCTTGAACTTTTTGTTGCGATTTACGCTCTTTATGAAGCTCAAGCTCATTAACCGGTGGTGGCGGAACCTGCAAAAAGAAACCATCGGTATTCAGTGACTCTCTCACTTTATCGATGTTCACTTGAGCCAGTTTACGACCATCCATTTTAATTACCATTACAAAACTAGGTTTACCAAACATTTGCATCAATGCGTCAGGAACTTGTGAGAAATCATCCTTCTTAGGGATATAAAGGTATGTTCCTTCTTTCTTTGAACTTTTATATATAGAACACAGCATGACAAACCTTTTTTAATTGTTTATGACTACAAAACTCTCACTTGCGAGATCAATAGTTTATGTTGGGGAAATATTGAGAACAAAACGTTCATTTGACAACAAGATTACTTGCTGTGCTTGGTTTGGGAATATAACATGATAAACCTAGTTTCAGGCAATGCCCTTTATTTTATTGATAAAGAAATTGTACCCATTCGCTATTGAGGTCCTGTAGTTTTTCGATGTCTAGTAACCCAGATCTAAAAGGTAGCAGTTTTACGCTATCTGTATTGCACTTATCCGATGATCAAGTCGAAAATGCAGTGTCTTTTCTTCAAGAGAAGGTAGACCAAGCACCTACGTTTTTCGCTGCTGCGCCCGTTGTTATCAACATCAGTAAAGTCGCAGGCGATATCGACTTTATTCGACTGAAAAGCGGTATCTCTCAAGCGGGCATGATCCCGGTTGGCGTGGCTGGCTGTTCTGATAAGCGTATGCAAAACCTAGCGAAAGAAGCTGGCTTTGCTGTTATGACAGCAAGCAAGTCTCCCTCTCAAGCTCCGGCGAAAATGGCTCCGATAAAAGTGGTGAGAACACCGATTCGTTCAGGCCAACAGGTGTATGCAAAAGATGGCGATCTATTAATCCTAAGTCATGTAAGCGCCGGAGCAGAAGTGATAGCCGATGGCAGCATCCATATTCATGGCACTTTACGAGGCCGTGCTATTGCAGGTGCAAGTGGTCAAACTGAAGCAAAAATAATTTGTAATGATTTACAAGCCGAGCTGGTTTCCATTGCTGGAAATTACTGGCTCAGCGATCAAATTGATAGCGAGTACTGGCAGAAGAAAACCATGTTCAGTATGGCAAACGATGTATTAAACGTTGATGTCCTCGCAATATAAGAGAAATAAAAGGAAAACAGAATGGCACGCATTATCGTTGTAACGTCAGGTAAAGGCGGGGTAGGCAAAACAACCTCCAGTGCAGCTATAGCCTCGGGTTTGGCTTTAAAAGGAAAGAAAACCGCAGTTATCGACTTTGATATCGGTCTGCGTAACCTAGATTTAATCATGGGTTGTGAGCGTCGTGTTGTTTACGACTTCGTTAACGTTATCAATGGTGAAGCGACGCTGAACCAAGCGATGATCAAAGACAAGCGCACGGAAAACCTGTTCATTCTTCCTGCGTCTCAAACTCGTGATAAAGACGCACTGACGAAAGATGGTGTTCGTCGTGTATTTGATGAACTGGATGAAATGGGCTTTGATTTCATCATCTGTGATTCTCCGGCAGGTATCGAGCAAGGTGCTCTGATGGCGTTGTACTTCGCTGACGAAGCGATTGTTACGACTAACCCAGAAGTTTCTTCTGTACGCGATTCAGACCGTATTCTAGGTATTCTTGACTCTAAATCTCGTCGTTCAGAAGACGGCTTAGAACCAGTGAAAACGCACCTTCTACTGACTCGCTA
This sequence comes from Vibrio sp. OPT24, assembly GCF_015163545.1. NCBI lineage: Bacteria > Pseudomonadati > Pseudomonadota > Gammaproteobacteria > Vibrionales > Vibrionaceae > Vibrio > Vibrio sp. OPT24. The sequence continues at coordinate 81,416 of NZ_JADDYI010000048.1, read as the reverse complement.
CAACCCAGCACGTGTGACTCAAGGTGAGATGCTAAGTGTAGAAGACGTTGAAGAAATTCTGCACATATCTCTACTGGGTGTAATTCCAGAGAGCCAAGCGGTATTGAACGCATCGAACAAAGGTGTGCCCGTTATCTTTGACGAAGCAACCGATGCAGGCATGGCTTACAATGATACTGTAGAACGACTACTGGGTAACCAAGTAGACTTCCGTTTCTTAACGGAGCAGAAGAAAGGCATCTTCAAAAGACTGTTCGGGGGCTAATACGCAATGTCATTATTAGAGTTTTTTAGACCACAGAAAAAGACAACCGCAAACCTAGCCAAAGAGCGTTTGCAGATCATTGTTGCAGAGCGACGTAGCCATGACGACCCAGCACCGTCATACTTACCACAACTAAAAGAAGACATCTTGAAGTGTATTGCAAAGTACGTTGAGGTGGATCCTTCAATGGTTGATCTAACGTTCGAACACAAAGATGACGACATTTCAGTATTAGAGCTGAATGTTAAACTTCCAGAAGAAGATCGATAAGTAGAGCTAGAGCCGTGCTTATCAATACTCAATAAAAAAGAGAGCCTAGGCTCTCTTTTTTGTATCTACATTTATAGTTGTAGTTCGCTTAAACTTGGGAGCAATAAACGGTTATTTGATCGCTTTGTTAAGCTTCTCGCCAACCACTTCTAAACGCCAGCCTTGCATAACATCAGGCAATTTCTCAGGGTTACGGTCATGTTTCCAAACCCAGCTCAACACTTGATTTAGTTGCTTCTTGGATGCTAAAAATTCCGTTGCTAAACCACTGTGTTGCGATGCCGTTTTCACTTCGTCTTTCAACACTTTGAATACTTGCTTGTAGCCTGGATAGTCCATTAAGCGTTCTACTGGTGCTGGGTACTCTTCTTCTGGAGTATGCTCAGCTAACTTAACGATTGAACTGATTTTAGCACCATGGCGGCGTACAGAGCGGTAATCAAAACCTTCTTGCTCCATTTGCTTGGGATCTTTCATCGAAAAACGCGCCACGGCCCACAAGTCTTGCTCTTTGAATACAAAGTTCAACGCTAAATCGCGCTTAATCGCTTCTTTTAAACGCCAAGTTGCAAGGGGTCTTAAGATAGCGAGCTGCTTAGGCTTTAACTGCCACGCACCCTTAATATCAAGGTAAGCGCTGTCAGGGTTTGCTTTACGGATACGCTTAGCCACTTGTAAATCAGACTCTTGTTGAGCCGCTTCCCACCAGCCTGCTTCCATCACTTTTTCTAGAAGCTTGTTGTACATAGGCATTAGGTAATGAACGTCTGCCGCAGCATAGTCGAGCTGTTTTTGAGAAAGCGGACGAGCTAGCCAATCAGTGCGAGATTCACTCTTGTCTAAATCAACACCGACAAACTCTGAAACCAAGGCAGCAAAGCCAGTTGATAAGCCATGACCTAAAAAAGCCGCCATGATCTGAGTATCGACCATTGGAGTTGGCGTGCAACCAAATGCGTTCTGGAATACTTCTAAATCTTCACCGCAAGCATGCAGCACTTTTAGGACAGAAGCATCTTTTAACAACCCTACAAACGGTGTCATTTCACCAAGAGCAATAGGGTCAATCAGTGACAGCGTTTCACCATCAAATAACTGAATCAAGCCTAATTGAGGGTAATAGGTTCTTGTACGAACAAACTCCGTATCAAGCATAACGACATCGGCTTCACGTGCTTGTTGGCAAACTCGCTCAAGGTCTTTCAATTGGGTAATGATTTGATAATCCACAAAAACTCTCACTGGTTTTACTTTGATCGCCGGATACAAAAATGCCGACATTAACTGTCGGCATTCTAACACCATTTTTCGGCGCTCGCTTAGATTAAGCACTTCGATGGTTTCTGGTGCGATGGCTACTCGAAAATTAGCTCGTTACTCGCTTGCGCGTTTAGCAAGCTCAGCATCATTCTCTTCACGTAATACACGGCGCAAAATCTTACCGACATTGGTTTTCGGTAACTCTTCACGGAACTCAATCAATTTAGGGATCTTGTAGCCAGTTAGGTGTTCACGACAGTGCGCGATAATGTCTTCTTTGGTTAGGCTAGGATCACGTTTTACCACGTAAATCTTAACCAGCTCACCAGACACCTCATGAGGTTGGCCGATAGCCGCTACTTCTAACACTTTACCATGCAGAGCCACTACGTCTTCAATCTCGTTCGGGTAGACGTTAAATCCAGACACAAGAATCATGTCTTTCTTACGGTCAACGATGTATAGCAAGCCTTCTTCGTCAAACTTAACGATGTCACCTGTCGATAACCAACCGTCTTGATCGATCACCTCTTTGGTCGCTTCTGGGCGTTGCCAGTAACCTTGCATCACTTGAGGACCACGAACTTGCAATTCACCCACTTGATCATTGGCAATTACTTTACCTTCATCATCAATGATACGAACTTCCGTCGATGGTACAGGCAAGCCGATTGCACCCGTGTAGTCTTTCAAGTCATAAGGATTACCCGTAACCAAAGGAGCACACTCGGTTAAACCATAACCTTCCAGCAAGTGAATACCTGTCACTTTCTTCCATTGTTCAGCAACAGCACGTTGAACCGCCATACCGCCACCAACAGACAAGCGTAAGTTACTGAAATCTAGCTCGTGGAAATCTTCGTTGTTTACTAGTGCATTGAACAGCGTGTTTACGCCTGTAATCGCAGTAAATGGGACCTTTTGTAGCTCTTTGATGAAACCAGGAATATCGCGAGGGTTAGTAATAAGCAGGTTTCGACCACCCATCTCAACAAACAATAAACAGTTCACAGTCAGCGCGAATACGTGGTATAGCGGCAAAGCTGTTACCACCAGTTCTCGGCCTTCTTGCAATACAGGGCCGTATGCCCCTTTCGCTTGAAGTACGTTCGCAATCATATTGCGATGCGTTAGGATTGCGCCTTTCGCTACGCCCGTTGTGCCACCCGTGTACTGTAGGAACGCGATGTCATCACCCGCCATAAACGGCTTCACATATTGCAGACGACGGCCTTTGTGCAGCGCTTTTCGAAACGAGATAGCACCCGGCAGATCATACTTAGGTACCATACCTTTTACGTATTTCACAACGAAGTCGACAATTGTTCCTTTAGCACGCGGCAGCATTTGCCCTAGACTGGTTAGAACAACGTGTTTAACTGGAGTGTTGTCCACCACTTTTTCTAGCGTACTCGCAAAGTTAGATACGATCACAATCGCCTTTGCACCAGAATCGTTCAGTTGATGTTCAAGTTCACGAGGCGTATACAGCGGGTTGACGTTCACTGCAATCATACCTGCACGCAATACACCAAAGAGTGCAATTGGGTATTGCAGCAGGTTTGGCATCATAAGTGCGACACGATCGCCTTTCTTCAGTTTCAGATCATTCTGCAGGTAAGCAGCAAAAGCACGACTGCGCTCTTCAAGCTTACGGAATGTCATGATAGACCCCATGTTCTCGAATGCCGGTTGGTCTGCGTACTTCTGTACCGACTGTTCGAACATTTCAATAAGAGATGGGTACTGATCTGGGTTGATCGTTTCTGGTACGTCACTTGGATAACGTGAAAGCCAAGGTTTATCCACGATGTTACTCCTCGTTTATCAGCTGACGACTGCTCGCCGCTATTTATCATTGCGGTATTACAGCACAGCTTTAGTGCATGAGCACTAAAAGGCTCAAACACTTGTTTAAATTTTGTTAACTACACCAAGAATTAGCTCTGAAACTAGCTCTGGGCTCTCTAAATGACAATGATGTCCGCCAGGAATAGTCTCTATATGCAGAGAACTATGGGCTGATTTGTAGCGATTATGCTGCAAATGTCGGAATCCATCATTCCCTAAAACTATTAATTGAGGGCATTCAATAGCCGCCATGATCACTTCAGCATGCGTCTGTGACATACGATACAACGAGTCACATTTTAGGTTAGGGTCGCATCGCCATTGCCAAGAATTCTCGAACTCGGCAATACCTCGCTCAACAATAGGAGCAATAAGTTCTGCTTTAATTTGATTGGCGTGAACTCTCAGCTTAATAGCATCCTCAAGGCTTGCTAGAGGACGTGAAGGCTTTCTTCGCTGTCGAAGACGACTGAGTACCCCTTCCCTCAAGCGAGAGACTGTTTCGTGGGGAGCTTCTGAAAGAGGTCCGTGACCTTCAATTTGAATTAATCCTGACACCTTTTCAGGAAAGGCGGCACTATAGCAACTTGCGATCAATGCACCAAGTGAATGTCCTACTAGTACCAGTCTGTTTGGCGATAATTTAGTCACCAACTGATGCAAATCATCGATATAGTCGTGAAATGGGTAGTAACTGCCTGACTTATGAGATGAAAAGCCATGACCAAAGAGGTCAATCGCAACCAGATGAGAATTTGGTGAAAGTACTTGTAGATTCGATATAACAGAAGAAAAGCTCGCTGAGTTATCAAGCCACCCATGAATAAAAACGACCGTCGTTGCGGTCGTTTTTGGGTTACCAATCTGCTGTGTTGCAAGTGTTCCACTTGCAAGGGAGTATGACTTTTCAATCATATACGGTTTGTTTTCCCTGTTTTGATGTATCCATAAATCTTAACCAACTCTGCCTATTCGACGTCTTTAATTACGCGGCCTTGTCTTGGCATCGTTTGGAAACTACGACAATGTAAGCTGCGACATGAATAATAGGTAGGAGCAAAGTCGTTCACAACCACTCTCTCTGTAATTTGCCACAAGCGTTGGTTATATACATTCATGACTGGGAAGGTATAAGGATAATCACCAATGGTGCTATCTTCTGAGCCATTTGATGTGCCAACTAAAGTAACCAATCGGCCTTCAGCAAAGCTCAATGGTTCAACATAACCATCAATGTACGCAACAAAACGCCCTTTTGGCTCGGCATCTAGATCAGGTTTTCCGTTACTTGAGATCGCCATATTAACCACTTCAACACGCGTCTTATCTTTCAAGTTAGTTACTTTGGCAATCACACCACCTAAGCGAACATCGCCCGCATCCGGTAGGGTGTTTACCCATTCCTGATAATTGGTAACCACTTGTTCTGAGTTTGCATTAAGTTCTTTTGGAAGCGATGAGCACCCCATCACCATCGAAGAGAAAGCAACAAGGAAAAATAAGCGAGATTTAGAAATGAGAGAAAACATAATGCTGGTCCTTGGAACAGGAGAAATAAGAGCGCAAAGCTAGATATAAATATCGACCCCAATAAGCTTCGCAAGTTCCTCTTTTTTAGCTTGATTCATCACATCCATATACTCTTCCATCGCACGTCGTCCACGTCCTTCAGGAAGATCATATTGAACCTGAGCTTTGTGAATCTCAGATTCTTTAACTTGGCGAATCGAATGCGAGACAGCATTCGCGACCCTAGTTGGCTGACCAACTGAGGTTTTTGCATCGCCTTTTTTTACCTCATTCTTTTTATTGGTTCGATTGGTTTTGGATGTATTGCCTATCGAAGAAGGAGGTAAGCCGTTTATTGAAACCATGCTTGAAGAGTTTTATACCTGACTTTAGTGATCTGACTTTAGTGATCTGACTTTAGTGATCTGAATTATGAGTTTATCATGGCTCTACAAGATATGTTGCAGAGCCAAACAGTACCTATTTACTCACGACCTGGCAGCTTTTTCCACGTCACTTTATCACGAAGATAAACAGGCTCAGACTCTTCTGCTGCAACCGCTTTACCGTCTGCGTAAGCAAACTGAGCAAGGAACGCCATATCTTGAGCTTCTGGGAACAGCACTTCACACGCTTTGGTGTTGATCGCTAGTGTGTCCATATGCTCTGCATACGCTTCCCACCCTGTGCCGACTTTTGCCCATGTCTCAGAATCCGCTTCAAGCTGCGCAGCTAATTCGCTTGGTGGTGTAACACACTCAGCATCAACTGCAGTCCAACGACCATCTTGTTCACGGCTGTAACGAGCCCAGTACACTTCACTCATGCGAGCATCAATCGCTGTTGCTACGTGCGTTTCACCAAATTTACGGTAGCTACCCTGCGCCATCGCTGCCAATGTAGACACACCGATCATCGGTAAATCAGCACCAAAAGCCAAGCCTTGAGCAATACCGATACCAATACGCACACCCGTGAAACTGCCTGGGCCTTGGCCAAACGCGATTGCGTCGATATCGGTTAAAGCGACATTCGCTTCTTTCAGTACTTCATCAACCATAGGTAGAATTTTTTTCGTATGGTCTCGAGGAGCCTCTTCGCTACGTGCGAACACCTGGTCACCCATTACTAGTGCAACTGAACAGTTTTCAGTTGCGGTATCTACTGCAAGAATTTTCGCGCTCATTCGTGTCTCAAATATTCGTTATCTAATCTAAAAATAATGGCTAAGCTCAACAATGCTAATTACTCAGCAGCGGTTGAATGGTCTTTAGCTAAGAATTCTTTAATAATCCCTAAGTCACGGGTACGTGGGATAGGCGGTAAACTCGCCAAAAATATGCCACCGTAATCGCGAGTCACCAAGCGGTTATCGCAAATAATCAAAGCGCCATTGTCGCGTTTATCACGTATCAAACGGCCAACACCTTGTTTCAAGGTAATTACAGCGTCTGGCAACTGCACCTGTGCAAAAGGATCACCCCCTTTTAACTTACAGTCTTCGATTCGAGCCTTTAATAAAGGATCATCAGGGGCTGTAAAGGGCAATTTATCGATGATAACACAGCTTAATGCGTCGCCCCTAACATCTATCCCTTCCCAGAAAGCGCCAGTGGCTACCAGCAATGCGTTACCTAATTCCATGAATTCGGCTAAGGTTTTTTGTTTACTTGTCTCACCTTGTAGCAGAACTGGAACCGAGAGCGTTTCACGGAATCTTTCGCCTAGCTCTTTCATCATGCTGTGAGAGGTACACAAGAAGAAACAGCGACCTTGGTTTTGCTCAATCACAGGGGTCAACATTCTTACTAGCTTATCCGCTAAGCCGGGACTATTTGGTTCGGGTAGATAGCGAGGCACACACAAACGCGCCTGATTTGGATAGTCAAACGGGCTTGGCAGTGAAAACTGTGCTGACGGTTTTAACCCGAGTCGAGAGGTGAAATGGTCGAAATCGTCCGACACAGCCAAAGTTGCTGAGGTAAACACCCATGCTCCCGGTTTAAGCTCGATTTGTTCGTGGAATTTATCCGCGACCGACAATGGTGTGATGTGTAAAGCAAAGTGGCGTGGCGTGGTGTCATACCAATAGGAATAACCGGTAATCGACACATCACATACACGTTCGATACGCGACTTAATCATCGTTGCACGCTCAAAAGCCGTATCTAATAACTGACTTCGCCCCAGTGCCAATTTCAATACATCGACCGCAAGCTGCAACGCATCTTGTAAACGTACTAGCTCTCTTGCAATCGACTCTGACTTCAATGCTTCACGCCAGTTACCACGAAAGCCGGTATCACCGAGTACGATACGCAGATCAGCTGACGATTGAACGAGTCTATCCCCTACTTTCTGCAGCTGACGCATGTCTTTAGCTTCAGTTCGGTAAGCGATTTCAATGTCTTTGGCTAGCTCCTGGATCTGTCGACTAGAAACCGATTGCCCGAAATACTGACTGGCGATATCAGGAAGTTGGTGCGCTTCATCGAAAATAAACACATCGGCTTCAGGTATCAGTTCACCAAATCCGGTTTCTTTAATCGCTAAATCCGCTAAGAACAAGTGGTGGTTCACTACAACAACATCAGAGTCCATCGCTTTTTTACGCGCCTTAAGCACGAAGCAATCAGTGTAGCTTGGGCACTCTTTACCTAAGCAGTTATCATTAGTTGAGGTAATAGTCGGGATAACAGGGCTGTCTTCAGCGATATCATCACAATCACCCAAATCACCCGTCTGAGTGGATGACGACCAACTACGAACTTTTACCAATTGCGCTAGTAGTGTTGGATCAGTATGAGTGCCATGACTCTCTATCATTTGGCGGCTCAACCTATCCAAACATAAATAGTTTGAACGACCTTTCAGCAAAGCAACCTGACCATAAAAACCAAGCGCATCGACCATCAATGGTAAGTCACGATGAAATAGCTGTTCTTGAAGGTTTTTTGACCCCGTACTAATAATGGTTTTCTTACCACTAAGCAGTGCCGGTACTAGATAAGCAAACGTCTTACCGGTACCCGTCCCTGCCTCAACAACTAATTGGCTTTGTTGTTGAATTGCTTGTGAGACCGCTTCAGCCATGTCTAACTGAGCTTGTCGTGGTTGAAACCCTGGAATCGCTTTACCCAGAGCACCATCAGCAGAAAACGTTTTAGATATCATAGAGTACGAGGCTTGGAAAAATAGAAGGCGAATTATGTCAGGTTTAGTGAGCCGGTGCGAATCAAGAATGACTTCGCGCCGGAGGTATTTGGTTTCGTTTGATTTGGTTTAAGCGACCTAATAGGTAACGACCAGAGAAGTAGTAATCAAAGAATCGTTTTCATTTTCGGCTAAGATAACGCGACAACCAAGAAGCACCTTCGAAATGGTTATCACAAGGTTGGATGGCTTTTACTGCATCGAATGGTGAAGTCTTACTTTCCCACATTTCATCTAGAATATTACCGTCTAACTCGGTACCTCTCACCAATGAATTCACTCGCTTGCAGTACAATTTTTTTGCTAGTAACTCTTTATCCATAAGTATCACCTCTATTTTTACCGCGGCAAGAATTACCTCGGTTGAAGTTCAAATGCGTACTAAGGTCAAAACTATAAAAACTAAGCTTCTGCCTTTATTACTATCTAAAAACGGATATTTCTACATAAAGCAATTGTTCAAACCGATAAATGAACAGCAGAATTTGTTGAAACCAACTCGATAATAGATTAATTATAACGGTTATATTGCGGCTCAGTTCACCGTTCGGCGGCCTGCATTTAATTTGAATAATAAAAATATTTCATGGAAGTAAGATGCAAATGGAAAGAAAAACGTTACTCACACACTGTACTGACGCCCCTGGCCTCATCTCAAAGATCACCAACATTTGTTACAAGCACCAACTCAATATTATCCACAACAATGAATTTGTAGATAATACAAGTGGTCACTTTTTCATGCGTACCGAGTTAGAAGGGTATTTCAATGATGAAACTCTGCTTGCTGATTTAGACCAAGCTCTACCAGAAAACACAAAACGTAAACTTGTAGATTCGTCTCGCAAACGTGTTGTTATCTTGGTGACAAAAGAAGCACACTGCCTTGGCGATATTCTGATGAAAAATTTCGATGGTAGCTTAGATGTTGATATCGCGGCCGTTGTCGGTAACTACGATACGCTACAAAGCCTAACTGAACGTTTTGACATCCCATATCACCATGTTTCTCATGAAGGGCTAAATCGCCAAGAGCATGAGAAGAAGATGCTTGAAGTTATTGATCAATATGAGGCGGATTACCTTGTACTTGCGAAGTACATGCGTGTGTTGACTCCGGGATTTGTTGAAAAATACAACCATAAGATAATCAACATTCACCACAGCTTCTTGCCAGCTTTCATTGGTGCTAAGCCATACCAACAAGCCTACGAGCGTGGTGTTAAGATCATTGGTGCTACGGCGCACTTTGTAACGAACGATCTCGATGAAGGTCCAATCATTAAGCAAGATGTTATCCCTGTGGATCACAACTTCAGCGCGAAAGACATGGCACAAGCTGGTCGTGACGTAGAAAAGAATGTATTGAGCAAAGCCTTGAACAAAGTGGTCAACGATCATGTATTTGTTTATGGTAACAAAACAGTGATTCTGTAAGCCGAATATTAATTAGCTTCCCAATCAGAAATAAAAACGCGCAATAGGGTTAACCCCATTGCGCGTTTTTTGTATCTAAATCTCAGGTTGGCTTAAGATATTCCCAGTAAATCCCTACTCAAATTCAGCTTGTTCAGACTCAACAATCTTCTTCAAAGTGTGTGGATGCAGCTTGATGCAAATCCCTTGATGCTTGAATGCAACGGTTGGGTTATTCAAACGTTCACCCTCGCCTTTCGGACTAGAGAGTTTTACCTTAACACCGTGCTCCGACAAAGTGTCAAAGTTAGCAGCAAACAGCGGGTAGGTTTCTTTAAGATCCGCTAAATACTCATCGGCGGTTTGCGCGTGAGAAGGAATCACAAACTCTACGTGCTCCCAATCTTGGCTAGGGTAGCTCTTGCCTTCCGCAGGATATGGCAGCTCTAAGCATTCAATTCTCCAGCCTAGGCTTTGTAATGGCTCATCAAAAGCCAACACCACAATGGGACGACCGTTGATCATAGCTTCTGAAATCGTCGAACCATATTCAGACCATGCATGATGCGCAGATTTTGCTAATTCAGTTTTATTGATTCGAAGCGCAATATGATCCGCTTGAGCAAAGCTTAAATCTAAACCTAAGATATTTCCTAGGTTCTCGATTTTTGCCATAAAGGTATCAAGGCGTGCGATCATTTGTTGTGGTTCTAGTTCAGCTTGCTTCAGGCTCATCGTCATCGTCTATATTCTCCAAATAATGGCTGCATGTTATCAGTTTTGCTTCCATCAACAAGCCTTGCTTTGCCAAAAAACACTCAGCGAAGTACGCTAACTCAGCTTCCCAAACAGACAAACTCAGACGGGTAAAAGTCGATTGTCAAAAACCCCTAAGTAAATGTTAATTTTCTATCAATTCGACCTATAAGAAACCTTACAAAATTGGTATGATTACCGCCATTTCTGTGAACTTAAACAGAGTCTGCTGTTCATTTCGGCATTAAATCGTTAACTAGAAGCATAATTAACCAATTTAGTGACCATGAAATAATGGCCACTCTTATCATCCTTGAATTGAAGGAAACGCGTGTGAATATCCAAGCACTTATTAATGACAAAGTATCTCAGGCTCTAGAAGCCGCTGGCGCACCTGCAGGCTCTCCTGCTGCTGTTCGCCAATCTGCAAAACCACAGTTTGGTGATTACCAAGCAAACGGCGTTATGGGCGTTGCTAAACGACTAGGCACTAACCCACGAGAATTTGCTCAAAAAGTATTGGACGTTCTAAACCTAGACGGTATCGCTTCAAAAGTTGAAATCGCTGGTCCGGGTTTCCTAAACATCTTCCTAGATGAAGCTTTCCTAGCAAAACAAGCAGATGCAGCGTTGGCTGATTCTCGTCTTGGTGTTGCAGTAGCAGAAACACAAACCATTGTTGCAGATTACTCTGCGCCAAACGTAGCAAAAGAAATGCACGTTGGTCACCTACGTTCAACCATCATCGGTGATGCGGTTGTTCGTACTCTAGAATTCTTAGGTCACAACGTTATCCGTGCTAACCACATCGGTGACTGGGGAACTCAATTCGGTATGCTGATCGCAAACCTTGAGCGCGTTCAGGCTGAATCTGGTGAAGTTTCAATGGAACTTGCTGACCTTGAAGGCTTCTACCGTGAATCTAAAAAGCTTTACGACGAAGACGAAGAGTTCGCAGTTAAAGCTCGTGGCTACGTAGTGAAACTGCAAAGCGGCGATGAGTTCTGCGCAGAGATGTGGAAGAAGCTAGTTGACGTTACTATGATTCAAAACCAACGTAACTACGACCGTCTAAACGTATCTCTTACTCGTGATGACGTAATGGGCGAAAGTATGTACAACAACATGCTACCAACTATCGTTGCAGATCTGAAAGAGCAAGGTCTTGCTAAAGAAGATGATGGTGCACAAGTTGTATTCCTAGACGAATACAAAAACAAAGATGGCGACCCAATGGGCGTTATCATCCAGAAACGTGATGGCGGCTTCCTTTACACAACAACCGATATTGCTTGTGCAAAATACCGTTTTGAAGAGTTAGGCGCTGATCGTGTTCTTTACTTCATCGACTCGCGTCAACACCAACACTTAATGCAAGCTTGGACTATCGTTCGCAAAGCTGGCTACATCCCAGAGTCTGTTTCTCTTGAGCACCACGCGTTCGGCATGATGCTAGGTAAAGATGGTAAGCCATTCAAGACTCGAGCAGGCGGTACTGTTCGTCTTGCAGATCTTCTTGATGAAGCAGAAGTTCGTGCAGCACAGCTAATCGAATCTAAGAACCCAGAACTAGCGGAAGAAGAAAAAGCAACAATTGCTAACACAGTTGCAATGGCAGCGGTTAAGTACGCAGACCTTTCTAAGCACCGTACTACTGACTACGTATTTGATTGGGACAACATGCTTGCATTTGAAGGCAACACAGCACCGTACATGCAGTACGCATACACTCGTGTTGCTTCAATCTTTGCTAAAGCTGGCATTTCTATGGACTCTCTTGAAGGTGAAATCAAAGTCACTGAAGAGAAAGAGAAAGCACTTATCGCAAAACTTCTACAATTTGAAGAAGCGGTACAGTCTGTTGCTCGCGAAGGTCAGCCACACATCATGTGTAGCTACCTATTCGAACTTGCTGGTCAATTCTCTAGCTTCTACGAAGCATGCCCTATCCTTGTGGCTGAAGATGAAACCGTTAAGCAAAGCCGCCTGAAGCTTGCTGCACTGACAGCTAAGACTATCAAGCAAGGTCTGTCGCTTCTTGGTATTGAAACTCTAGAGCGTATGTAATTCCGTTCGGGTTACAATGAATAAATACAAAGGTTGATGTGAGAGCATCAACCTTTTGTTTTATCTAACATATACTGAATTCAAGAAATCGAAATGGATAATAATAATGAGCTTTGAACTTCACCCACAGTTAGCAAAAGACACCACACTTATCGGCGAATTTCCACTAAGCTTGGCACTGCTAAGCAAAGACAGTGCAGTGCCTTGGGTTATCTTGGTACCAAAACGTGCCAACCTAAAAGAGTTGCATCACTTACCAATGAAAGAACAACACCAGTTCTTGCTTGAGTCTCAAGCGGTAAGCCAAGCATTAGAAGCAACGTTCCAACCAGACAAGTTAAACCTAGGCGCGCTAGGTAATATGGTACCTCAGCTACACATTCACCATATTGCACGCTTCAAAGATGACACCGCGTGGCCAGGTCCTGTATGGGGTAACACCAAAGGCGAACAACGCAGTGAAGAAGATCAAGCAGCTGTCCTGACTCGTATTCAAAATGTTCTGTCACTGAGCTCTATCTTCAAGAAAGCGTAATTCGAATATCTCGTTAAACTTTAAAGCCTAACAGTTCAGAAAAGACACATAACAAAAAGCCGCTTATCTAAAATAAGCGGCTTTTTTAATTTTCTAGCCTCGCCGTTATCAACGAGTGTATGTAGCTCTGAACTACATCATCACGTTAAGCGACAAACCATCTTGTTTACTGATGGTATAGCGAATACGCGTTGTATGACCATGTTTGTTGGTATCGACCAAGCGAGAAACTTTTCCTTTCTTGACCCACACACTCAGCATCGCATCGACGCCATCTTCACTCATGCCAAACTTTGCAGCGAGCTCTTTGCGAGCCACAACGCCTTGGCTATCAATGTATTGATGAAGTTCAGTTAAAATCATACGACTTGCACCTCTAAGGCTTTCTGCTTACTGCCCACTTTCTTGAAGACACGATACGTCACCACAAAACCACCAGCAATCGCCACCATCCATACTGCACTTGTCACTGGATGAGCAGCAAAGTTTGCTGCTTGGTAGTAGAAGGTCGCACCAAAGTACCCAAGAGCCATCGTCCAAACCGCTATGAAGCGTGCAAACATCTGACCAAATTCACGAACATAAGCACCCATCGCTGCCACACAAGGTGTGTAAAGCAGAATAAGAATCAAGTAAGCGAATGCAGCATGCCCTGACACGAATTTATCTTTCAAGTTACCAAAGATAGAGGTATCCACTTCTTGATCAGCCGCCACAGAGCTTGAATCAGACAAATCACCAACTTCAATACCTAGAGGATCTGAATAACTCAAGCCAGATAGGTTTTCAGGAATGGTCATTACCGCTTCTTGCAGGCTTGCTGCTAAATCAAATTCAGCCGCTTCTTCATCGGATGGTGTTGTATATAAACTGTTTAATGTACCCACCACCGCTTCTTTAGCGAAGATACCCGTAATAATACCAACCGTTGCTGGCCAGTTATCTTCCGTAATACCAATCGGTTGGAATACAGGCGTTACAACTTGAGCCGCTTTAGACAACACAGAGTTTTCGCTGTCTTCATTACCAAAGCTGCCGTCCATACCTAGCGAGTTCAAGAAGCTCAGGATTGCCACAACCATTACGATAGTTTTACCTGCGCCAAGTACGAAACGCTTCAGTTTTTGCCACGTTTTAAGCATTACGTTTTGCACTGTCGGCAATTCGTAATCTGGCATTTCCATTACTAAGCTATCGCTGCTACCTGGATAGATGGTGTTCTTAAGGAACAGACCCGTAAACACAGAAGCAACAATACCCATGATGTACAGAGCGAATACCACGTTTTGTCCCGCGCCAGGGAAGAATGCTGCTGCGAACAGTGCGTACACCGGAAGACGAGCACCACATGACATAAACGGCGCCATTGATGCAGCCAGTTTACGTTCGCGTTCTTGGTCAAGAGTACGCGTCGCCATAATTGAAGGCACGTTACAACCAAAGCCCAGTACAAGCGGTACAAATGCTTTACCCGGTAAGCCAATCTTCTGCATTACTTTATCAAGTACAAATGCCGCACGAGCCATGTAACCCGAGCTTTCGAGTACAGCTAAGAACAGGTACAGTGCAGCGATAACAGGAATGAAAGTTGCAACCGTTTGAACACCACCGCCGATACCATCAGCGAGTATGGTTACTAACCAGACAGGTAAGTGGCCATCCAGTAAGTGGTGTCCACCATCAACTAATATTGCCCCTACACCAATATCGAAGAAATCGATAAACGCACTACCAATATTGATAGAGAACATGAACATTAGGTACATGATGACGAAGAAGAAAGGAATACCGACCCATTTATTCAAAATGAATTGGTCTGCTTTCTCTGTAAAGTTGCGGCTTAGTTTACCTTCGCTGCGACGAACACGTTTACAAAGGTCGTGTAAGAAAGTGTATTTTGCATCAGCAACAGCGAGGTCGATATCAAACTCAGCACTAAGACGCACACTATCAATTTGGGTGCGAGTGTGAGGGGCAAGCCCATTTAATACCAAGTAATCATTTTCTAACGCACGAATAGCCAAAGCTCGGTGAGAAACATCAGCATCATCGAACTGTGATTCAACAGAAGGAATCAATGCCTCTAAAGCTACGTCGTAATCAATAGAAATAGGATCAAGGCTCACACCTTGAACAAGCAGTTTATGAAGACGCTCTTTAAAGCGAACCACTTGACCTTTGTCGTTTGCAGACAAACTTAGCACAGGGCAACCTAGCTCTTTCTCTAGCGCTTTAAGATTAATCACCTGACGTTCACGCTTTAACACATCCATTTTGTTCAACACAACGATCATTGGGCGCCCCAACTCACGTAGCTGTAATGTCATGTATAAGCTTCGTTCTAGACAGCTAGCGTCGACAACATTGATGATAACGTCAGCTGGATGAGTCAAAACGGCACGAGACGCGATAGATTCATCAATACTGTTAGCATCATTACCACTATCAAGAGCGTAGATACCTGGAAGGTCAGTCAGTTGAAACTGATCGCCCGCATGCGAATACAAACCCGTTTTCTTTTCTACGGTTACACCAACCCAGTTACCAACGTGCTGTTTCGCACCAGTCAGTGCATTGAATAATGTTGTTTTACCACTATTAGGGTTACCAACGGTAAGAACTTGATAATCCATTTAGATAACCTCGATTTGTTCTGCAATGCTTTCACGAATGGCAATTGAAACCCCTCTCACTTCAACTTGAAGCGGATCACCCATAGGTGCGCGACGAATCAACGTCACCTCGGTTTTTGGCAGCATCCCCATAACCATTAGTTTTTTTCTAACGTCCGGTGTTAGGCCTGTTAGTGCAACAATAGAAGCCGCTTTTCCTTGCTCGAGTTGTGAAAGTTTCATAAATACCCAATTCGTGACTGATAATGAGAAAGATTGTTATTAACGGCCATGATACACATACATGACCACAATTCTATTGTGTGAAATCAAAGTTTTCGGAAATACATACTCGTAAATTTCGTTAAAAACGTTTACGTCAAAAACGTTACTTTCAACAATTAGCGAGAACTACCTCACGAGTACCGCCCAATCAAAACCAAAATAAATCATTAAATATCAACAACTTAACACAATGTCGGTTTTCTCACAGATATCTGGCGTTAATTTTATAAGTAAAATAAGTAACTCACCGTATAGTTTCTCCATCGAAGAGAAATTACTTCTCTTTAATTTTATTCCAGAGGTGGTGTGGTTTCCATATCACTCCGGCAGCAAGCGAAGGTGTCCTTGGCACCCGTGGTATAGTCCCCCCGGCTATGCCACGATATTTTTTTTCTTTCCTTAATTTTGTCACTTTCCACCAAAAATCGTTAGAACTCCCAACTCCAAATATCTTCCGTATCTTCCGTATCTTCCGTATCTTCCGTATCTTCCGTATCTTCCGTATCTTCCGTATCTTCCGTATCTTCCGTATCTTCCGTAAAACCCTAAAAAAGCCCCGACATGAATGTCGAGGCTCAAGGTGTCTTTATTGACCTTTAGACAGGAATAAACCTGCGGTTGATTACTCTTCGTTATTTTCCGCAAACTTAGATGGAGACATGCCAAAGTGGTGCTTAAATCGCTGGCTGAAATAAGAAGGGTCATTAAAGCCAGAATCGAACGCGACGTCTGACACCTTTTCTCCGGCCAATAACCTTTCACAAGCATGCTCTAAGCGAACTTGATTAAGGTGCTCTTTGAATGTCTTGTTGTAAGCCGATTTAAAGCGTCGTTGTAAGCTTCTCTCTGACATGAACAAGTATTTAGCAGCTGTTGCAGTGCCAAACTCCGCATCAGCGTAATGTTCACTAACAAGCTGAGACACTTTATTTTTCCATTCTTGTTCTGCCGTCAGTTTTTGTTGCTCTGGTGACGAAGCGGCAAGCTTAATCGTTTCAATCTGTTCTATTGTGCTTGCTTCAAGGTCATCCAAAACCTGATATTCAATTGGCCATGAAAGCTGAACCTTGTTTTGAGAATCAGAAACAAAAGCGTTGAGCTCGCCACCGCTTTGATTGATTAACAAAGGTAGTTTCTCGATATTAAGATCAGTCGACTTTCCATTGCTTTCATTAATCGATGAAGCCAATTTAGGAAAAGGCATACCATGATCGCGAATGGTCACGACTAAATGCTCTTCAACCTCTTCAACCAATACCACCATACTCTGCGATTTAAAATTTCTCTTAATGATACTCGCAACTAAGCTATTAAAAATGATATCCAAATTGAAATACAACAACGACACATGCCTATGCTTGGTTTCAACGTTAATATCGAGCTCAATACCCGCTTTAGCTAGATCACCTTTCCACGCTTTAAGCACAGATTCCAATACTAAAATTACATCGCAACAGACTGTCTCTGAACCTTCTTGGCTATTGGTCAATTGGGCGAGCCCGTTCTTCAACGTCAGGATTGGTGACTGACCTTGGTCATCGTTCCAACTAGGTAACATCGCAGCAATCTGAGTCACTTCATCAGATAACTCCTTCGCTGTATGTGAGACCAAAACATTTTTGACCAACAGCTGTTTCTTGAGTTGTTGATTGGTCGTCAATAAAATACGACTTTGATGTCTCAGCTGGTCCGTTTTTAATGCAACTTGCGCTTTCAAGTGTCTGTTGGCAAAAGTGACATAACGCGAACGCCAAAAAACAAGAACAGTCACCAATCCAATTAACATCGTAAGAGAACTAGCTACAGCCCAATTACTCAAGTACCAAGGCTCAGCAATTGAGAAACTTTGGGTTGTAGACACAAATCGATAATGAGAATCTTTCACCGGCTTAACTTCTAGCGTGTAATCACCTGGGAGCAAATGATCCAGTGTTAACAAACCACCCTCAAATTCGCTCCACGGCTCGTCATCGGTGAGCCGATATTCCATCGCAGGCGCGAATGTCGCGGGTAAAATACCAAGCTTAAAGCCAATCGATGAACCGTAAGGCACTTCCTCTAGGTCAACTGTTTTACCACCAAGTGATACAGTTTGCTGATCAACACTTATCTTACTGAGTAATGCTCGGCTATGAGGTGTGGTCGAAACCAATAACTCATTGGACAGTGCTGTAACCACACCATATTTTGAGCCTAAAACCAACCGAGATGATTGATTCTCATCACTGTAAAACAGGGCACACGCACCAGCAGTCAGTTCATTAGTGATCAGACCAAATGGCGAACCAATATGTTTGAGTAATTGCCCATCAAGCCCGTAGTAACTTACACCTTTCGAAGACCCTAACCAAACACCGTTATCATCGCTGATCAAGCAATTTGGGCTAATGTTATCTTCAATAAGAGCAACCTCTTCAATGACGTTGGTGTCATGAGGCATTCGATACACCCCATAACTACCCGCGAACCACTGTGCGCCATCTTTGGCCTGTTCGATATCAACAACTTTACCAAACCGCTCACTCAAACGACTGAAGCTAATTCTCTTATCAATAAAGGAATAGAATCCGTGATCTGTACCAATATAAAGACTGCCTTGCAAACCCATATTAAGGTCAGTAATTTTCGCTGGCAAAAACTTATCAACCAACCAATCAGTGCCATAACTGGTGAGAGCCATAGTATCAAGCAACAATGAATAAAGGTTTTGCCCCGAACTCATCCAGAGCACATTGTCAGCTTGAAGCGCAAAGTTCTCAATGTGGATACCCTCAACAGCTCTCGGTAAGTTGAGCTCTTGAAGTTCTAATGTATTGGTATTAATACTAATAATACCGTCTTTTGTTGCCAGCCAGATTGAAGTATCAAAAACCTCTAAGTCCTTTACAGGTTTTTGATAAACACGAACTGGGGGGGCTTCACTTTGAGAGTCGACTAAATACAGCCCCATCGAAGATGCAACCCACGATAGATTATCATTCACAGGCTGTATCCTATTTATCACCACGCTGCTGGAATGCATTCCCATTCCTGTTAGCGGCGTTCTAGAGAATGTCTTACTGAATAGTGAAAAATATCGAATACCATTATTGGTCGCAACCCACATTCCCCCCGCATGGTCATTGATCAGCGAATATATTTTCTCGCCTGGCAATGAGAAATCTTGATTGGCAGCTTGATCAAAACGTGTAACTTGACCAGTAATAAAATTATAGCTAACGAGCCCGTGCTCTGTACCTATCCAATATTGATCAGACGTTTCAGCAAGAGACAACACATGTGAACCTCGAACAAATATCTCTTTATCTGGATCAGCAAGATCAACAATGACCGCACCATTTAAAGTCCCAATAATGAGTTCGCGTCTAGTGTTCGAGAAATAAACCGTCTCAATGTGGTGCTTGTCTGATGCGGCAATGTGAGTAAACTCTTGATTTTCCGAAAGATAAACTCCCGAACTCGTCGCTAATACCCATTTAGACAACACACGCTCTGCGTCATTAATTACGATGTCACTGCTATTGTTATATCGATACAGCTTGAGTAATGAATAAGTGTTGAATTCTAGAGATTGCGTATTGTAAGTATAAAAATTGCTACCATCGGTCACCCAAATATAATCACCAGATACACCGATATTAACGATCTCAGCACCGGGGCTTAGACTAAACGCGAGCTCATTACCGATACCTGGGGTATGTCGATAAACCTCGTTATCGAAAAAACTCCAAAATTCATCGTTGAGAAACGCCACTTTTTCTGAAGAAAATTGTAGAAGACTGCCCTTTCTCGGTAGCAGGGTACGACCATCGTAAAATAGAACTTTTCCATGCACATCGTAGATCCAGAGACCTCCTCCAGCCCCGAGATATAGGTTTTTGGCCGCAAGAAAATTCCCTTGTGCTTGAACAGGCAAAGGATAGAAAACAGAGGGTGATGTATTTACCGCTAGAACGCTAAATGAAACACTCATTAACATGAGCACTTTGAAGATAATCTGATACAACTTTTAATCCTGAACAGCAACAACACATGAAATTTCAGTAGCCGCAATGGTTCACCACTGCTTGAACATAAGCTGAGTTTTTTTGTGATTATAATTATCTTTCTATTTTAGCGGAATTTAACGAAGGAGAAAGGAGGTTTACGATTTGTTGAAAGGTTTTATCTTAGCGGTCACGAAAATGCCGCAAAAAAGCGGCATGATTCATGAATTATCGGGAACAAAGTAAGGTAATGACTACTTTATATTAATTACTCAGCACTTAAGCAGCTTGTGTAACTATCTGTAAGTTGCTGAAGAAAATCGAAATAACTTCCACTCTTCACTTCAACACTTGAACCTACCGGGTCAAGTTGCCCTTGCTTCGCATTACTTCCACGAGTTACCGACTCAATCACAGCAGGTGTAAATTGAGGCTCAGAGAATACACATTGGACATTGTCACGTACCAAAGTTTTCTTGATTGCAATCAGACTTTTAGCTCCGGGTTTACGTTCAGGACTAACCGTAAAGTGACCTAAGTTATTCAATTCAAATTCTTGTTCAAAGTAACCATACGCATCGTGGAACACGTAATAACCTTTATTTTTCACTGGTGCAATTTGGTCACGAATCGATTGTTCTTTATCTTTCAAAGCAATGAGGAATGAATCTAGGTTCTCTTGATACGCCATCGCGTTATCAGGATCAGTTTCAATCAACTTAGCTGAGATATATTTAGCGGCGACTTCAACTTGATCGATACCTAGCCAAAAATGTGGGTCATGGCTACCATGGTTATGTCCTTCATGCGCGTCGTGGTCTTCATGCCCAAATTCTCTCAGTTCAATTCCAGGAATTGAACTGATCTTTATAACGTTTTCTTTCGAACCAATCACCTTAGTCAAAAAGGCTTCAAGGTCAGGACCGAACCAAATCACCATGTCAGCACTATGAACTTTTTTGACATCAGATGGCTTAAGCGCATAATCATGCGGCGAAGCATTACTGTTCATTAGCACATCCGGTTCACTAACGCCTTGCGTTAATTCCGTGACAATCATTTGAATTGGTTTAAAACTTGTTAAAATAGTATTAGCACTTGCAACACTTGGCGCTAAAAGCAAAGTAGCAAGTATAAAAGATGAACGTGACATAATCCCTCGATAATAGAAAAGTAGCTTAGGCTTGAGGTAAATGTTACATTATAACATTAGCGAATTGCAAATGAGTTCTATTCATGGATAACTTAATCCAACTAGATTCTGTGAGCGTCGAATTTGACGGTCGAAAAGTTTTAGACAACATATCTCTAAATTTAGAGCGTGGCAGAATCACTACCCTAATTGGGCCAAATGGCGCGGGGAAATCAACCTTAGTTAAGGTACTACTTGGGCTCCAGAACAAATATTCCGGAAAGATCACCAAATCAAAAAAACTAAAAATTGGTTACGTTCCTCAAAAGCTAAAGCTGAACGACTCTCTGCCTCTCAATGTAGAGCGTTTTCTTAAGCTCACCGGAAAATTCAGTAAACAAGAGATCCTAGAGTCTTTGATGCTAGTGGGCGCTGAACACCTGATGAAAAGTAACATGCATCAACTGTCTGGTGGCGAAAACCAACGTGTGCTGATCGCTCGCTCTCTTTTGAAAAGACCCGATCTGCTCGTTCTTGATGAACCCGCACAAGGTGTTGATGTACAAGGCCAAATCGATCTTTACGATCTGATAGATTCCATCCGTCACCGCTTTGGTTGTGCTGTGTTTATGGTTTCACATGACTTGCATTTAGTGATGGCAAAAACAGACGATGTGATCTGTCTGCATCACCACATCTGTTGCTCTGGTGCACCAGCTGATATCAAGCACCACCCTTCTTATATAGCGCTATTCGGTACCGCGGTTCAAGAGAGTTTGGCTTTCTACCACCACCAACATGACCACCATCACCATGACTTGGCCGGCCAGCCAGTTTCTGGAGATGTGCACGACTGCTCCAACCATAAACACGGACATCACCACTAATGCTTGAGTTTCTTCTACCTTCTATTCTTGCAGGCTTAGGCATTGCTCTTATTGCTGGACCACTGGGTTCGTTTGTAGTGTGGCGCAAGATGGCTTATTTTGGTGACACCCTTGCACACGCCTCTCTGATGGGCTTAGCGCTTGGCTTCCTGTTCAACATTAACTTGTACTTCGCGCTGCTGATCTGTTGTTTGATGCTGGCTGTGTTGCTCGTAACATTGCAAAAACAAAAGCTGGTCGCGACGGATACCCTACTCGGTATTTTGGCGCACAGTGCGCTATCACTTGGCTTGGTTGCTGTCAGCTTCTTAGACAATGTTCGTATTGATCTGATGAGCTACCTATTTGGTGACTTGCTGGCGGTATCTCCGATTGATTTAGTGTTCATCTATGCGGGTGCCGCTGTAATTGGACTGGTACTGGCTATCTTTTGGCGACCACTATTATCAACGACAGTTAACGAAGATCTCGCGGCTGTTGACGGTATAAACATTGATTTAATGCGTCTGATTTTGATGTTGCTTGTTGGTATCGTGATTGCTGTCGGTATGAAATTTGTGGGTGCGTTGATCATGACATCACTGCTAATCATTCCAGCAGCAACTGCAAGGAAGTTTTCTAATACACCGGAACAGATGGCGTTCCTTGCTTCCATTATTGGCTCTATCTCTGTATTCGGTGGATTAAGCTTGTCTTGGTTCTATGACACGCCTGCTGGCCCGTCTGTGGTTATCAGTGCGGCTGCGATGTTTATGCTATCTCAGATGGTTAAGACCCGAGCGTAATCATACGATTCGTATCTCGTATCTCGTATCTCGTATCTCTTATCTCGTATCTCGGGAACATAAAAAAGCTTGGTCAGTGACCAAGCCTTTTTTATATCGTTCAGTTAACTTCTATCTCATTCGATAAAAGTTAGCTGATTACCAACCTGTGATTTCACGTAGGCCTTTACCGATGTCAGCAAGAGACTTAACTGTCTTAACGCCTGCTGCTTCTAGTGCTGCGAATTTATCTTCAGCAGTACCTTTACCGCCAGAAATGATTGCGCCTGCGTGGCCCATACGTTTACCCGGAGGAGCTGTAACACCAGCGATGTAAGAAACAACTGGCTTAGTTACGTTCGCTTTGATGAACTCAGCCGCTTCTTCTTCCGCAGTACCACCGATTTCACCAATCATTACGATTGCTTCAGTCTCTGGGTCTTCTTGGAAAAGTTTTAGGATATCAATGAAGTTTGAACCTGGGATTGGGTCACCACCGATACCAACACATGTTGACTGACCAAAGCCTTCATCTGTTGTTTGCTTAACTGCTTCGTACGTCAGAGTACCGCTGCGCGATACAATACCTACTTTACCCTTCTTATGGATATGACCAGGCATAATACCAATCTTACACTCATCTGGAGTAATAAGACCTGGACAGTTAGGACCGATCATGCGAACGCCAGTTTCTTCTAGCTTCACTTTAACGTCGATCATATCTGTTGTAGGGATACCTTCAGTGATCGTTACGATCAGTTCGATACCTGCATCAATTGCTTCTAGGATTGCATCTTTACAGAAAGGAGCTGGTACATAGATAACGGTTGCTGTTGCGCCTGTTACTTCTACTGCTTCACGTACTGTGTTGAATACTGGAAGGCCTAGGTGAGTTTGACCACCCTTACCAGGTGAAACACCACCAACCATTTGCGTACCGTATGCGATAGCTTGGTCTGAGTGGAATGTACCTTGACCGCCAGTGAAACCCTGACAGATTACTTTAGTGTCTTTGTTAATTAATACAGACATTATTTAGCCTCCGCAGCAGCAACAACTTTCTGAGCAGCATCTGTTAGAGATTCAGCTGCAATGATATCAACGTCAGAATTAGCAAGTACTTCGCGACCTAGGTCTGCGTTAGTACCTTCTAGACGAACAACTACAGGAACTGTTACGCCAACTTCTTTAACCGCACCAATAATACCTTCAGCGATCATGTCACAACGAACGATGCCACCGAAGATGTTTACTAGTACTGCTTTAACATTGTCATCAGAAAGGATGATCTTGAATGCTTCAGCTACACGTTCTTTTGTCGCGCCGCCACCTACATCAAGGAAGTTTGCTGGCTTGCCGCCGTGTAGGTTTACGATATCCATCGTACCCATCGCAAGGCCTGCACCGTTAACCATACAGCCAACGTTGCCATCAAGTGCTACGTAGTTCAGTTCCCACTGTGCTGCGTGTGCTTCGCGTTCGTCTTCTTGAGATGGATCGTGCATTTCACGTAGTTTAGGCTGACGGTACATCGCGTTTGAGTCGATGTTGATCTTGCCGTCTAGACAAAGCAGGTTGCCTTCGCCAGTGATTACAAGCGGGTTGATTTCTAGTAGAGCTAGGTCGTACTGAGAGAACATTTGGCCAAGACCCATGAAGATCTTAACGAACTGTTTAATTTGATCGCCAACTAGACCAAGTTTGAACGCAAGTTCACGACCTTGGTAAGCTTGAGGGCCAACAAGAGGGTCGATCGCAGATTGGTGAATCAACTCTGGAGTTTCTTCAGCGATCTTCTCAATGTCCACACCGCCTTCAGTTGACGCCATGAATACAATTTTGCGCGTTGCACGGTCAACAACAGCACCTAGATAAAGCTCGTTAGCAATGTTCGATGCTTCTTCAACTAGGATTTTTGTTACAGGCTGACCATTAGCGTCTGTTTGGTAAGTCACTAGGTTTTTACCTAGCCACTTTTGTGCAAACTCTTTAACGCCTTCTTTAGTGTCATGTAGCTCTACGCCGCCCGCTTTACCGCGACCACCAGCGTGTACTTGACACTTAACAACTTTCTTGGCTGTACTAATACGGCCTGCAGCTTCGAAAGCTTCTTGTGCTGTGTCACACGCGAAACCTTCAGGTACAGGCAAACCGAATTCTGCAAACAGCTGTTTGGCTTGGTATTCATGCAAATTCATTTTGATATTCCGTTTATTTTCCCTTAAGGGATTATTATTTCCATAACGACACAGTTTCCTGTGTTACGTCTGTAGGGTCTTCTCAAATCAACTGCTGTCCATTTTCTAATGGCTTTACAGTTCAATTGAAGGCCAGACGTTGAGCAGCCTAGCCTTTGAAACTTTTTACGTCTAGCTAACAGGGTTAACTAGACGTTTTAGCGATACTAAACGTCTAATAGCAGACGTGCAGGATCTTCTAGAAGCTCTTTGATGGTCACTAGGAAGCCAACTGATTCACGGCCATCGATTAGACGGTGATCGTAAGAAAGCGCTAGGTACATCATTGGTAGAATCTCTACCTTGCCATCAACAGCCATTGGACGGTCTTGGATTTTGTGCATACCCAAAATTGCCGCTTGAGGCGGGTTAATGATTGGCGTAGACATTAGAGAACCAAATACACCACCGTTTGTGATAGTAAAGTTACCGCCCATCAGCTCGTCAACAGTTAGCTTGCCGTCACGGCCTTTGATTGCTAGCTCTTTGATGCCTTTTTCGATGTCAGCGAAACCTAGTGTGTCACAGTCTTTCAGTACTGGAGTCACCAGACCACGTGGCGTTGATACTGCCATGCTGATGTCGAAGTAGTTGTGATAAACGATATCTGTACCATCAATAGAAGCGTTCACTTCTGGGAAACGTTTCAGTGCTTCTGTTACTGCTTTCACGTAGAAAGACATGAAACCAAGACGCGTATCGTGACGCTTCTCAAATTGGTCTTTGTACTGCTTACGAAGGTCCATGATTGGCTTCATATTCACTTCGTTGAAAGTAGTCAGCATTGCTGTGCTGTTTTTCGCTTCTAGAAGACGGTTTGCAACTGTCTTACGTAGGCGAGTCATAGGCACACGTTTTTGGCTACGAGCCGCTGCTGGCGCTTCAACTGCTGGTGCAGATGCTGCTGCCGGCGCCGCTTTCGCTGCTGCTAGATGTGCGTCGATGTCTTCACGAGTTATACGACCACCAACACCAGTGCCTTTAACGTCAACCGGTTGTAGGTTGTGTTCAGCAAGCAGGCGACGAACAGCTGGGCTTAGTGCATCGTTGTTCTCTTCTGTTAGCGCAGCCTTATGGCGCTTATCAGGAGATGCTTCTGTATCTTCAGTGGTGTCTTTCGTTGGTTCACCAGCGACAGCACCCGGCTTGATTTTAGCCAGAAGTTGCTTAGAAAGTACCGTAGCACCCTCTTCTTCGATGATAGCTTCCAGAACACCCGCTTCAGGAGCCGGTACTTCTAGAACTACTTTATCTGTTTCGATATCTACAATGACTTCATCACGTGCAACCGCTTCGCCCGGTTTTTTGTGCCAAGTAGCAACTGTTGCATCAGCCACAGATTCAGGTAAATCTGGAACCAGAATTTCAATTGTCATGTGCGTATTTTCCTTTTACTTCTAGTTCTTAAGTAGGGTCAAAGCGTCGTCAACTAACGCTTTTTGTTGTTTCAAGTGTACCGACATATAGCCAACAGCTGGTGATGCTGACGCAGGACGACCTGCGTATTGAATATCAGCACCTACTGGGATAGCAGCTCGGAAATTATGTTGGCTACTGTACCAAGCACCTTGGTTTTGTGGCTCTTCTTGACACCAAACGTAATCGACTACATTTGTGTACTGTGCGATTGCAGCTCTTACGTCCTCATAAGGGAACGGGTAAAGTTGCTCAATGCGTACAATAGCGACATCGTCTTGCTCGTTCTTACGTCTTTGATCAAGCAGGTCAAAGTAAACCTTACCTGAACAGAACACGACGCGCTTTACGTTCTCAGGAGCCAGATCATCAATTTCTGCTATTGCTGGTTGGAACGTACCTTCGGCTAAATCTTCCATAGAAGACGTACACAAAGGGTGACGAAGCAATGATTTAGGCGACATTACGATCAGAGGACGACGCATTGGTCGAACAACCTGACGTCGAATCATGTGATAAACCTGCGCCGGCGTTGAAGGAACAACAACCTGCATGTTTTGTTCAGCACATAACTGAAGGTAACGCTCAAGACGTGCAGAAGAGTGCTCTGGGCCTTGGCCTTCATAACCGTGAGGAAGTAACATTGTTAGGCCGCATAGACGTGCCCACTTTTGCTCACCTGATGAGATAAATTGGTCGATCACAACCTGTGCACCGTTTGCGAAATCACCAAATTGTGCTTCCCAAAGGGTTAGACCGCTTGGCTCTGCTGTTGCATAACCATACTCAAACGCTAGTACTGCTTCTTCAGATAACACAGAGTCAAACACTTGGAATGGCCCTTGTTTATCATGGATGTTCGCAAGAGGAACGTAAGTGCTCGCATCTGATTGATTGTGCAAAACTGAGTGACGGTGGAAGAAGGTACCACGACCAGAATCTTGGCCAGAGATACGAATGCGTTTTCCATCATCAACCAGTGTTGCGTAAGCCAGAGTTTCAGCCATACCCCAATCGACTTGTTTTTCACCATTCACCATGGCAGTACGATCGTTGTACAGTTTATTGACTCGGCTTTGCAGCTTATGGCTGTCTGGGTATTGGCAAAGTTTGCTACCAAGCTCTTTCAGGCGCTCGATATCAATTTTGTTGTCCCATTCAATGTTCCAGTCGTGACCAAGGTATGGAGACCAGTCAACAGAATGAAGTGCCATTGGGCGCCACTCTTTAACCACAACTTCACCATGATCAAGTGCATCACGATATTCGTTAACGAGTTGGGTTGCCGTATCAATACCAAACTCACCGCGCTCCATCAGTACGTCAGCATACAGCTTACGTGGTGTTGGGTGCTTCTTGATTTTTTGGTACATCAAAGGCTGTGTTGCGTTTGGCTCATCGGCTTCATTGTGACCATGGCGACGGTAACAAACCAAATCAATAACAACATCACGCTTAAACGTATTACGATAATCTAGTGCCAGGCGAGCAACGAAAGCGACCGCTTCTGGATCATCAGAGTTGACATGGAAAATCGGAGCCTGAACCATCTTCGCAATATCAGTACAGTACATCGTAGAGCGTGTATCGCGAGGGTTAGATGTTGTAAAACCAACTTGGTTATTTACAACGATACGAACCGTACCACCGACACAGAAACCACGCGCTTGAGACATGTTAAACGTCTCTTGTACTACACCTTGGCCAGCAATTGCTGAGTCACCGTGAATAGTAATTGGAAGTACGCTGCTGCCATCTTTATCGCCTAGACGATCTTGACGAGCACGCACTGAGCCGATAACTACCGGGTTTACGATTTCTAAGTGTGATGGGTTAAATGCGAGTGCTAGGTGAACATTGCCGCCTGGTGTTGCGAAGTCTGCAGAGAAACCTTGGTGGTATTTCACATCACCAGTGCCCCACGTGTCGTCATTGTGCTTGCCCGCAAATTCGTCAAACAGATCTTGTGGCTTTTTACCAAGCACATTGACCAGCATGTTTAGACGACCACGGTGAGCCATACCAACAACAACTTCACGCATGCCTTGTCCACCAGCATGACGAATAATTTCTTTCGTCATTGGAATAAGAGCATCACCACCTTCTAATGAGAAACGTTTAGCGCCTGGGAACTTAGCACCAAGATAGCGCTCAAGACCTTCAGCAGCTGTTAGCTCTTCTAGGAAAGCTTGCTTTTCTTCTTTATTGAAAGATGGTTGACCAGATACAGATTCTAAACGTTGTTGAATCCAACGTTTTTGCTCTGTATTCGTCATGTGCATGTATTCAGCACCGATAGATCCACAATAAGTTTGCTTAAGAGATTTATAGAGATCTTTAAGCACCATCGTCTCTTGGCCAATGGCAAAAGAACCGACGTTAAACGTCTCATTGAGGTCATCTTCGGTAAGAGTGTGGAAAGAAGGATCCAGCTCTGCAACTGTATCTCTTTTCCATAAACCGAGGGGGTCTAGATTTGCTGCTTGATGCCCTCGGAATCGATAGGCATTAATAAGTTGCAGAACTTTTACTTGTTTCGCATCGACATCTGGATCACTAACTTGGACACTGTAATGCTTTGTTTCTTGAGCGAGTCGACGGAAGTATTCACGAACACGAGAGTGTGGTTGTTCCACCGTTTCTGAAGCTTGCACAGGCAATTCTTCGAAAACGCTTCTCCATTCGTCACTTACCGAATCGGGATCACTTAGATACAGTTCATAGAGTTCTTCTACGTACGTTGCATTGGCGCCAGCCAAGTGTGAAGACTCGAGCCATGCCTTCATCACGCCGTTGTGCATATTTTCCCTTAACCAGTAGTTTTCACGTTTGCTGCGGTCTGAGCCGAGCTATTAAAAGGCCGCCCCAAAACTTCTAGGGCGGCAATTTTTTTATAACTTAAACCGAACGATTTACCAGCATGGTCTTAATATGACCAATCGCTTTCGTCGGATTTAATCCCTTAGGACAAACACTTACACAATTCATGATGCCATGGCAACGAAAAACGCTAAATGCATCATCAAGATCGGACAAACGTTCGTCTGTCGCCGTATCTCGGCTATCAATTAGCCAACGGTACGCTGCAAGCAAGCCAGCAGGACCGATGAATTTATCAGGGTTCCACCAGAACGACGGGCATGAAGTTGTACAACATGCACACATGATACATTCGTACAGTCCATCTAAATGCGCGCGCTCATCAGGGCTTTGTAAGTTTTCACGTGCCGGCGGTACATTGCCGTCTGACACGAGGAATGGCTTAACCTTCTCGTAGTTGTCGTAGAACTGCGTCATATCGACAATCAAGTCACGAACAACTGGCAAACCAGGTAATGGGCGGATTACAATTTTGTCTTGGCCAGAAAGCGCAGACAACGGAGTAATACAAGCCAGTCCATTCTTACCGTTCATGTTCAGACCATCTGAACCACACACACCTTCACGGCACGAGCGACGGAATGAGATTGTTGGATCTTGTTCTTTCAACAGAATAAGCGCGTCCAAAAGCATCATGTCTGAACCTTTATCCACCTCTAGGGTGTATTCCTTCATGTAAGGCTTTTGGTCGACATCTGGATTGTAACGATATAAAGAGAAATTCAGTTTCATGGTCATATCTCCTTAGTACGTACGTGCTTTAGGCGGGAACGCTTCACGATGGATTGGTTCCATGTTTACGCCACGCTTAGTCATACTTTCAGATTCAGGGTTGTACAGTGAGTGACATAACCATTGCTCATCGTCACGGTCTGGGAAGTCAAAACGAGCATGAGCACCACGGCTCTCTGTACGGAAGTTAGCAGCAACAGCTGTTGCAAACGCTGTTTCCATCAGGTTTTCAAGCTCTAGACACTCAATACGCTGAGTGTTGAACTCCGTAGATTTGTCAGATAGGTGTGCATTTTTCAGACGTTCACGAATTACTTTAAGCTCTTCTAAGCCTTCAGCCATTGCTTTGCCTTCGCGGAATACTGAGAAGTTGTTCTGCATACATTGCTGAAGATCTTTACGAATTTGCGCAGGGTCTTCGCCGTCTGTACTGTTTTCCCAACGGTTGTAACGCTCTAGAGAACGCTCAATGTCAGCTTCAGTTGCTGGCTTAGCTTCTTCTTGCTTCTTCAGAGTCTCACCTAAGTGTAAACCTGTCGCACGACCAAATACCACCAAATCAAGTAGTGAGTTACCACCTAGACGGTTAGCACCGTGAACGGATACTGATGCAATTTCGCCACAAGCAAATAGACCTTGGATTTCAACATCGCTGCCGTCTTCGGTTTGCTTAATAGCTTGACCAGAAACTTGTGTTGGGACACCACCCATCATGTAGTGACATGTCGGGATTACTGGGATTGGCTCTTTTACTGGATCAACGTGAGCAAAGGTACGAGACAGTTCACATACACCAGGTAGGCGAGATTCAAGCGTCTCTTTACCTAGGTGATCAAGTTTCAGCTTGATGTGTGGACCCCATGGACCATCGCAACCGCGACCTTCACGAATTTCAACCATCATTGAACGAGCAACAACATCACGACCCGCTAAGTCTTTAGCGTTTGGTGCATAACGTTCCATGAAGCGTTCGCCGTCTTTATTGAGAAGGTAACCACCTTCACCACGACAACCTTCCGTTACCAATACACCTGCACCAGCGATACCCGTTGGGTGGAACTGCCACATTTCGATGTCTTGCATAGGAACGCCAGCACGGATAGCCATACCAACACCGTCACCAGTATTAATATGTGCATTAGTTGTTGATGCGTAGATACGACCCGCACCACCAGTCGCAAGAATTGTTGCCTTCGCTTTGAAGTAACAAACCTCACCCGTTTCCATACAAAGCGCGGTTGTGCCTAAAATTGCACCATCTTCGTTCTTAACAAGATCCAGTGCATACCACTCAGAGAAAACCGTCGTTTTATGCTTAATGTTTTGTTGGTAAAGCGTATGAAGCAGTGCGTGACCAGTACGGTCGGCTGCCGCTGCTGTACGAGCCGCTTGCTCACCACCAAAGTTTTTCGATTGACCACCAAAAGGGCGTTGGTAAATAGTACCGTTCTCAAAACGAGAGAATGGTAGGCCCATTTTTTCAAGTTCGATTACCGACTCAGGACCGTTTTTACACATATATTCGATAGCGTCTTGGTCACCGATGTAATCGGAACCTTTTACAGTATCGTACATATGTTGTTCCCAATGGTCTTCATGCGCATTGCCAAGAGCAACAGTAATGCCACCTTGCGCTGAAACCGTATGAGAACGAGTAGGGAAAACTTTAGAAAGCAATGCACAAGATAGGCCTTGCTCAGAAATTTGCAGTGCGGCACGCATACCTGCACCACCAGCGCCGATAACTACGGCATCAAACTCACGAACAGGAATAGTCACTTACGCACCCCACAAAATAAACAGACCAGAGAAGAAATATCCAAGAAGAACTGCAACAACACCGACTTGAAGACCAACACGCAGTTTTGCGCATTTGATGTAGTCAGTTAGTACTTGCCATAGACCGATCCACGCGTGAACCAAAACAGAAGTAAGCGCTAACATAGTGAAGACTTTAGTGAAGGTTCCACCAAAGAATTGCGTCCAAGATGCGTAAGAAATATCACCAGAGAAAGCACAGAAGCTCACTAGGTAGATAGTGTAGAGAGTCATAATGATGGCAGTTGCACGGATCAATAAATAATCGTGAACACCATTACGACCAAAAGTAGAAACGTTGTTTACCATACTAAGATCCCCGCTAGTAGAGACAATACCGCTGTTGCTGCGAATGCAACCTTAGCGCTCTTAGCGCCAGATTCCAGCTCTTCGAAGTGACCGAGGTCCATAAGAAGGTGACGAATACCACCAGCAATGTGGTAAGCCAAAGCGGTTAAAATGCCCCACAGAATAAACTTCACGAAGAAACCGTCGACAATGTCGCTAGCTTCCATAAAGCCTACTGGGGATGAGAGGGAAGTGGATAGTAACCAAAGCAGAATTCCAATCGCGACAAAAGTTATCACCCCAGACACACGGTGTAGGATGGAAGCTATTGCTGTGATCGGAAAGTGGATGGTCTGTAAATCTAAATTAACAGGTCTTGTCTTTCTTTCTTTCACGGGCTTGCTCACTCAGCTCCATTGAGCATTATGGTCATTAAATAACCTTATGATATTGTTATGGACAAAATTTGATTGCTAACCTTCAAAATTTAACATTAACTTAACAAATAACTGAAGTTGAGCCTTAGATAATTGTAAAATAATTGTTAATTGCTCGATTAAGAAAGACACCTCACATTTCTTCTTAGCCTTGCATTTATAAGGTTTTAACCAAACTTTTCAGCGCCACTATACGGCTGGCAACATTCTAATACAATTGATGTAACAAATAATGCTACACAGACCAGATTTTTAACGAATTTAATGTAAAAAACACTAACAAGTGCACACAAAGCTGCAGAAAAATTGACTTTCGGACGTAAGACCAGTAAAAAAATGGCACATAAACATCCTGGACGGATAAAATAATAAACAAAGGAGATTGTTATGGCGGATAAGAAAGCTACCCTTCACATTGAAGGTCATGCGCCGATCGAACTGCCGATTACAGAGGGTGTACTTGGTACACCAGTGATCGATGTTCGTACACTAGGTTCTAATGGTTTTTTTACTTTTGATCCTGGTTTTCTTGCCACTGCATCTTGTGAGTCTCAAATCACTTTTATTGACGGTGGAAAAGGTATCCTTTTACATCGTGGTTATCCAATTGACCAACTTGCCAATAACGCTGATTACTTAGAAGTATGTTACATACTTCTATACGGTGAAGCCCCTTCTCGAACTGAATACGAAAAGTTCAAGACTACCGTGACACGTCACACTATGGTGCATGAGCAAATTGCTAGTTTCTTCCACGGCTTCCGTCGTGACGCTCACCCTATGGCTGTAATGTGTGGTGTTGTAGGCGCTCTAGCGGCGTTCTACCACGACTCACTTGATATCAACAACGATACACACCGTGAAATTGCGGCTTATCGCCTAATTTCAAAAATGCCAACGCTGGCAGCAATGTGTTACAAATATTCAATAGGTCAACCGTTTATCTACCCACGTAACGACCTAGGCTACGCAGAAAACTTCTTACATATGATGTTTGCAAACCCATGTGAAGAATATGAAGTGAACCCTATCGTTGCACGTGCAATGGATAAAATCTTTACACTACACGCAGACCACGAACAGAACGCTTCAACGTCCACAGTACGTCTAGCCGGTTCATCTGGTGCTAACCCGTTTGCGTGTATTGCGGCAGGTATCGCATCACTTTGGGGGCCTGCTCACGGCGGTGCAAACGAAGCTTGCCTACGTATGCTCGAAGAGATTGGTAGTGTAGATAACATTGAAGAATATGTTGCGAAAGCAAAAGACAAAGATGACCCATTCCGTTTGATGGGCTTCGGTCACCGTGTTTACAAAAACTATGACCCACGTGCAACAGTAATGCGCGAAGCATGTCACGAAGTACTTAAAGAGTTAAACATACAAGATCCGCTACTCGATGTAGCAATGGAACTTGAGCGTATTGCCCTTTCCGATGAGTATTTTGTTTCTAAGAAGCTATACCCGAACGTAGATTTCTACTCAGGTATCATTCTGAAAGCAATCGGAATTCCAGTATCAATGTTCACAGTAATTTTCGCGATGTCTCGTACTATCGGTTGGATTGCTCACTGGAATGAAATGCACAGCGATCCGACGAACCGTATCGGTCGTCCTCGTCAGCTGTATACTGGTGAAGAACAACGTGACTTTAAAGCACTTCACGAACGTGAGTAGTTGCTATAAAGCATAATGTTAAAAGGGGTTGATGTGAGAACATCAACCCCTTTTCTTTTATACGGGATACTTTGAATCTTTACCTAACCTTACCAACTGTACTCTTATAGAAATTCTTTCTTTGCAAAAGCTACAATCGACTAGATATTCCCAATCACTTACCTGTTTTACACAGGATTATCAATATCAATAAACTCGACATCTAAACCGTGCTCTTTCGTTAGCCACTCACCTAATGCCTTCACGCCATATCGCTCTGTTGCATGGTGACCCGCAGCAAAATAATGGATGTCTTGCTCACGTGCTGAGTAAGTCGTGCGCTCTGAAATTTCACCAGAGATAAATGCATCAATACCCTGAGAAGCCGCTAGTTCAATGTAGTCTTGGCCACCGCCAGTACACCAACCTACCTTTTCAATCATTTTATCGGTGTTTTCAGGAGCAATATGTAACGGTATACGATTCAAAACTTGACCAATCTTTGCAGCAAGCTCTTCACCTGTCATTGGTGTTTTTAATTTACCAAACATTGCAACCGATTGTGGATGTCCTTCCAAGCCACCTTCAACTTCAATATCAAGCAGTTCAGCGAGCTTAGCATTGTTACCAAGTTCAGGGTGGATATCGAGAGGTAAGTGATAACCTAGAAGATTAATGTCATTCTTAATCAGAGTACGAATGCGCTTGCCCTTCATGCCTCGAATCGCTTCTGACTCACCTTTCCAAAAGAAACCGTGATGAACCAACAAAGCATCGGCATTCAATTCTACCGCTTTATCAATCAGAGCTTGAGAGGCCGTTACACCAGTAACGATGCGCTTCACTTCAGAAGCCCCCTCGACTTGAAGACCATTCGGGCAGTAATCTTTAATCTGCTGTGGCTGCAGTTTTTCGTTCAGTAGCTTTTCTAATTGTATGTTATTCATTTTTATTTCCAGCTTACCTTTATAATAACGCCGTTATATCAATTTACGGGTAGAATGTCGAAAGCCCCAGGGCCATGTTTATAAAGATCTACGTTTATAAAGAGCTATGTTTATGAGGAAGAGATGACAGCACTGCAACGTTTTTACCAATGGGTTATCGACTCACCGCCATTATTGGAAATCAAGCCGCCCATATCTGATCTCGGTGCATTCTCAAGCCACCTAGAAATCGACGAATCACATACTTATAATGGTAATCCTAGATTAGGCTTTCTCTACCAACACCTATGTGAACAAGTCATCATTTCTTCGGATAATTATTCAATCAAGCACGATGAGATTCAGATCAATGTCGAAGGTAGAACACTAGGTGCTATCGACTTTATTCTCGAAGAAGAGAACAGCCAAAAACTGCAACATTGGGAAGTAGCGATTAAGTTTTATCTACTCCATGAACAGACATGGTTTGGTCCGAACTCTCACGACCAATTAGATAAGAAGCTCGATCGAATGTTGGACCACCAATTGGGTATGTCGTCTTCAACGGCCTTTCTTGAACAATATCCAGAGATCGATGTCGACTCAAAACATCTCCTCATGCAGGGTCGTCTCTATACCAACCCATTCTTAGATCAAAAAATACCTACTGAATGTTTGGGCTACGACATTAACTCAAGTCAAGTAAACGGTTTTTGGTGCTATCAAAACCAAGCCCATTTAATCACTGAAGCGCTCTACCCTCTCAGCAAAGAGGAATGGGCTGCGGGTACTGATGACTTCACCAGTGAACCTCTTACTGAGTTTGGTGAGCGCTTTGTACATGGGCAAACCCAATCTGGGCAATTCTGGTTTGTGATGCCACAAAGTTGGCCACACGGTTAGCCGCCTAAGCTAACTCATTTTGCTTTTCCCGCTTACACGCAACCAGCGCAAATAAAAAGGGCTGATGCTTTCACATCAACCCTTCTATTATTTGCTTGATAATTCTATGAATCGTAATCGATTATAGACCAGCCGCTGCAAATACTTGGTTCACAATCTCTTGAGCTTCTGCTTCAATTGCTTTTAGGTGCTCTTCACCTTTAAAGCTCTCACAGTAGATCTTGTAGATGTCTTCAGTACCTGATGGACGAGCAGCAAACCAACCGTTCTCAGTTGTCACTTTAAGGCCACCAATCGCAGCACCGTTACCTGGAGCGTGTGTTAGGCGTGCAGTAATTGCATCCCCAGCAAGCGTCTCAGCAGAAACCATCTCTGGAGAGAGCTTTTTAAGCACGTCTTTTTGTGCGCCATTAGCGACTGCTTGAATTCGGTTGTACTTAGATTCACCGTGTTTAGCGGCAAGTTCTTCATAGTACTCTTGTGGGTTCTTACCAGTAACGGCTGTGATTTCAGCCGCAAGTAAGCAAAGAATCAGGCCATCTTTGTCTGTAGACCAAGGCGTACCGTCTTTACGTAAGAAAGATGCACCCGCACTTTCTTCACCACCGAAACCAAACTGACCGTTATAAAGGCCATCAACGAACCATTTGAAACCAACTGGCACTTCGCAAAGCTCGCGGCCTAAATCAGCAACAACGCGGTCAATCAGAGCGCTTGATACTAACGTCTTACCAACAGCAACGTCTTTACCCCAACCTTCACGGTTACGGTATAAGTAGTCGATACACACTGCTAGAAAATGGTTTGGATTCATTAAGCCTTTTGGTGTAACAATACCGTGGCGATCGTAATCAGGGTCGTTACCAAACGCTAATTGATAATCGTCTTTAAGGGCCAGTAAACCTGCCATCGCGTACGGAGAAGAACAATCCATTCGAACCACGCCATCTTTATCTAAAGACATAAACTGGAACGAAGGATCAACAGCTTCACTTACCAAAGTAAGATCTAAGTTGTACGCTTTACCAATTTGACGCCAATAATCGATGCCGCTACCACCTAGTGGATCCACACCAATTTTGATGTTTGCTTTCTGAATCGCTTCCATATCAACCACGTTAACCAAGTCAGCAACGTAAGGAGCAACGAGATCAACTTCTTTTACTAAATCAGACTGTTTAGCTAGCGTGATAGGGGTACGTTTAACACCTTGCATTTTCTCAGCAATGATGACGTTCGCACGATCTTCAATCGCTTGAGTTAGCTCAGCTTCAGCAGGGCCACCGTGTGTCGGATTGTATTTAATACCACCGTCTTGAGGTGGATTATGTGAAGGTGTGATAACAATGCCGTCGGCTTTTTTATCATTTACTAGGTTATGCGTAAGGATCGCGTGCGAGATGCCTGGTGTTGGAGTAAAGCCATTTTTTTCTTGAATAATAACTTCAACACCGTTCGCTACAAGCACTTCGATAACAGTAGAAAACGCAGGCTCAGATAGAGCGTGAGTATCTTTACCTAAGAAAAGTGGGCCTGTTGTACCCTGTTCAGCACGAACTTCAGCCACCGCTTGTGCGATCGCGAGAATGTGGTTTTCGTTAAATGTTGATTTGTCTGCTGTACCACGGTGACCCGAAGTACCGAATAGAACTTTATGCTCAGGGTTACTAGCATCCGGTTGCTGTAAGAAATAGTTAGCCACTAAAGCCGGAATATTATGAAGATCTTCCTGCTGAGCTTTTTGCCCGGCACGAGGGTGCATAGCCATTTTTCGACATCCTTATATATAAAATTTAAAAACAAAAAAACCTCATAATATCTTCTTATCCATGGATATTATGAGGTTTAAATCAGATTTCTTTAAATTGAACCTGTTACTTTTTCTATCAATTCTGCTTGGAAATTCATGCGGCTCATAAGCTGCTCAACCATCTGTCTTTTGCGGCTAGTATTATTATTAGTAATAACCCAAAAAGGACTGTGTGGAATCGCTTTAGGCTTGGTTGTATTCCCGTTTGCTAACAACGTCTCTTCGTTATCTGCAAAGTAAACACGCTTACGGCCTTTTACTTGAGTTGCTTCTGAAAAGCTTAAAGGGTCGATTTTATGCAGTGTTGATAACACAAGCATGAAACGATCAATGGCTTTCTTTAGTGATGCAAACTCATCTGATATTAGTAGTGAGCGCATTTCTTTAACGCCATCGAACTTCTCTGGAGTAAAGCCTACCTCTTTGCTAACAACGATACCTTTTGGTTCAACGATCTCATCGATCGGAACCATGCCTTGGCTATCAACCTGTAACAAGCGGCGCAGAATATCTGAAGCGCTTTCGCCAATACGTTCTGTCTGACCCGCAATAAAACGGTATAGGTCCTCATCAACCTCAATTGTTTTCATTCGCTTTTCACAATCTCAATGTTTAAACTCTGGGGGATTATAGCGAGATCCGCGCGGATACTCTACGTCAAACCCACCATGAATAAGATAAAAATGTCAGTACAGCTCAACTATAAAATTGAAGGTGAGGGTCACACCATTGTTTTGATCCATGGATTATTCGGTAATCTGGACAACCTTGGCCTGCTCGCTAGGGATCTAAAAGCCGATCATCAGGTACTTAGCATCGATCTACGCAATCACGGTCAATCCTTCCATAGCGACACCCATAATTATCAAGCAATGGCCCAAGATGTTGCCCAATTGCTGCGTGATCTTGAGTTAAAAGACGTCACTGTAATTGGTCACTCTATGGGTGGCAAAGTAGCGATGGCACTGACACAGCATCTTACACTGCATAAGTTGATTGTCTTAGATATGGCACCGGTCGCATACACCCAAAGTCGCCACGACAACGTATTCGCCGGTCTGCAAGCGGTTATCGAAGAAAAGCCGACCTCACGATTGGATGCGCTAAAGATCCTCTCAAAACATATCGAGATCGACGGGGTTCGTCAGTTCTTAACAAAATCTTTGTTCAAAACAGAACAAGGCATTATGGAATGGCGTTTTAACGTGGCATCACTATTGAATAACTACCCCCAGATTATTGGTTGGGAACCCGTAGATAAAACCTCGGTCAAAACATTGCTAATAAAAGGCGGTGATTCTGATTACCTCACTGCCGATCATCAAGCCGCGGTTCAACAACAATTTTCTAACGCTAAGGCTCATGTCATTGCGAATACTGGGCACTGGCTGCATGCAGAAAAACCAGCTGAAGTACTCAGAGTAATCAGAAAATTCATCGCTTAACTGCTCTTTTTCATGCAGATAAATGAGAACTGTGCAATCACTGCAGATTAACTTTATCTCACAACAGTGATATAGTGCGCCCAAGCAAAATTGGTATATAAGGTTCCCATGCTTTACGACTACATGAACATCATTGAATCTATTGGTTTAGATCTCCTGTTTGCCGCGATTTTCTTTTTAATCGGTATGGCAATTAAGGACGTTCTAAAGCAGGGAAATGTTCCTGCATTTGGTCGTCGTATTGTATGGTTAGTACTTTTCCTTGGCTGCGCAGGTTTTATCGCTAAAGGGATAATCCAACTAAGCTGGGAAGGAACTGGGATCTAACGATTTCCTCCGAACTTTGTTACACCGACAACAGACAAAATTAAAGGTAATGATTCTATGGCAAGTGTAGGTCTCTTCTTTGGTAGCGATACAGGTAACACTGAAGCTGTTGCTAAGATGATTCAAAAGCAATTGAGCAAGCAGCTCGTTCACGTTCAAGACATTGCAAAAAGCAGCAAAGAAGATATCGATAACTTCGATCTACTGCTGCTTGGTATCCCTACGTGGTACTACGGCGAAGCACAATGTGATTGGGATGACTTTTTCCCAGAGCTAGAAGCTATTGATTTCTCAACGAAGCTTGTTGCTATCTTTGGTTGTGGCGACCAAGAAGATTACGCAGAATACTTCTGTGATGCTATGGGTACTATCCGTGACATCGTTGAAGCAAAAGGCGGTACTATCTTAGGTCACACATCAACTGAAGGCTACGAATTCGAAGCATCGAAAGGTTTAGTTGAAGGCGATGATAGCCAATTCGTTGGTCTATGTATCGATGAAGATCGTCAACCTGAACTGACTGACGAACGCGTTTCTAATTGGGTTAAACAAATCCATGAAGAAATGTGCTTAGCAGAGCTAGAAGACTAGTGCCCGTTCACTAATCGTGACTAATTAGTCACGATTATACAGATATGAAAAAACCTCCATTTAGGAGGTTTTTTACTATTTATATCGCCGGATTAGCATTCAGCTTCTAATCCGTCGTCATCCTCTCTAAACTGCGGTTTCTTTCTAACATACAGAGTGCGCTGAATTTCTGAAACCACATTCCCCTTCTTATCCTTCACATAGATAACAAATTCAGGGAAACATTTTTCTCCAAGCTGTGTCTGACGATAAATTTCATCAAGCTGCCCCTGACTGATTTCAAAATCGGCGTACAAGTCAGACTGACCAGGCTTAATGAAGTTAATGCTCGCTTCCTTATCCCAAACATAATACCGCTCACCTAAAATTCCCATTAACATCAAAGAGTAAACAGGGTCAGTTAAAGAAAATATGCTGCCGCCATATTGAGTGCGATTGGCGTTTTTGTTCCACCAGCGTAGCTTTAATATCGTCTTAACGACTCTAAAGTCAGGGCTTATATGAGCAATACGAATACCCGCTCCCCAGAAAGGTGGCCAAATATTGAGTGCGAATTTTACAATGTTCGGTTTGTAGATTTTTGCGAGTTGCTTATTCATAACAACATTCCATGTTCATATCAGAAACACCGTCACCTTGACTGGTCGAACCTCCACTATAAGTGAGATGCCTCTATTTTACAAAACAGATTGTGATGTCAATGAGTAACCCTTTGAAGTTCGTGGTTTATTGTTATGCCTGACTAAACTATAATGGTATTAATATTGAATTCTGTTAATTGCGGCAGATCATCAACAGGAAAGTATATGTCAGACAATAATCAAGCGCTAAAAGATGCTGGTCTTAAAGTGACCCTTCCACGGCTCAAAATTTTAGAAGTATTACAACAGCCAGACTGCCAACATATTAGTGCTGAAGATTTATATAAAAAGCTGATCGACTTAGGTGAAGAGATTGGCCTTGCTACCGTTTATCGAGTGCTTAACCAGTTCGATGACGCAGGTATTGTAACGCGTCACCACTTTGAAGGCGGTAAGTCTGTATTTGAACTTTCAACACAGCACCACCATGATCACCTAGTGTGTCTAGACTGTGGCGAAGTTATCGAATTCTCTGATGACCTTATCGAAGAAAGACAAAAAGAAATTGCAGAGCGTTACAACGTGAAGTTGACAAACCACAGTTTGTACTTATACGGAAAGAGCATTACCGGAGATTGCAAAGGCAATCCAGACGCGCATAAAGCGAAGAAGTAACATAGAACGCTGGCTTGGGCCGGCGTTTTTTATATGGTCAC
Organism: Vibrio sp. OPT24; assembly: GCF_015163545.1. Lineage (NCBI taxonomy): Bacteria > Pseudomonadati > Pseudomonadota > Gammaproteobacteria > Vibrionales > Vibrionaceae > Vibrio > Vibrio sp. OPT24. Next base: position 39,845 of record NZ_JADDYI010000048.1, on the reverse strand, counting down.
TACATAAGACGATTAATCGCAACTTATTCTATAATTGACGACTTTATTCAGATACAAAAAAACCGGCTCTAAGCCGGTTTTTTATTAGGGTGCTTATCGAAAGCGAATCACTTTAGCGATTAAGCTTCAGTTTTTCCCCAAGTATCGCGTAGACCAACCGTACGGTTGAATACTAGTGCAGCTGCTTTAGAATCTTTCGAATCTACACAGAAGTAACCTGTTCGTTCAAACTGGTACGCTTGCTCTGCTACACCTTCAGCTAGGCTAGGTTCAACAAAACCGTTAAGTGTAACAAGTGATTCAGGGTTGAGCGTTGCAGCAAAGTCATCAGCAGCAGCTGGGTTTGCCACGGTGAATAGACGATCGTACAAACGAATCTCAGCAGGCAATGCTTTATCAGCCGATACCCAGTGGATAACGCCTTTCACTTTACGGCCATCTGCAGGGTTCTTACCCAAGGTTTCGTTATCGTAAGAACAGAAGATAGTCGTAATGTTGCCTTCTGCATCTTTTTCGATACGTTCAGCTTTAATCACGTAAGCACCACGTAAACGAACTTCTTTACCTAGAACCAAACGCTTATACTTTTTGTTTGCTTCTTCACGGAAGTCATCACGTTCAATCCAAATTTCACGCGTAAATGGTACTTCACGAGTGCCCATTTCTGGCTTGTTTGGATGGTTTGCAACGGTTAGCGTTTCTACTGCGTCTGCTTCGTAATTTTCGATAACGATCTTAACCGGATCCAGAACAGCCATTGCACGAGGTGCATTTTCGTTCAGATCATCACGGATACAAGATTCAAGTGAACCGAACTCAATCATGTTCTCTTGCTTAGTCACACCAATACGCTTACAGAATTCACGGATAGAGCTTGAAGTGAAACCACGACGACGTAGACCAGAGATAGTTGGCATACGAGGGTCGTCCCAACCTTCAACTAGGTTTTCAACCACAAGCTGGTTCAGCTTACGCTTCGACATTACCGTGTATTCAAGATTCAGACGGCTAAACTCGTACTGACGAGGTTGGCAATCAATCGTGATGTTGTCTAGCACCCAGTCATACAAACGACGGTTATCTTGGAATTCAAGCGTACAGATAGAGTGGGTAATGCCTTCTAGTGCATCAGAGATACAGTGTGTGAAGTCGTACATTGGGTAAATGCACCACTTGTCACCTGTCTGATGGTGGTGAGCAAAACGAACACGGTAGATAACAGGATCGCGCATCACCATAAATGAAGAGCTCATGTCGATCTTAGCACGTAGGCACGCTTTACCTTCTTCAAAGCCACCGTCACGCATTTTTTCAAACAACGCTAGGTTCTCTTCAGGGCTGCGGTCACGATATGGACTCGCTTTACCAGGCTCTTTTAACGTGCCACGGTATTCACGGATCTGCTCAGGACTTAGCTCGTCAACATACGCTAAGCCTTTATTAATTAATTCCACAGCATAAGCGTAAAGCGTATCGAAGTAGTTTGATGAATAACAAATATCACCAGACCATTCGAAGCCTAACCAGCTTACATCATTCTTAATTGACTCAACGTATTCAACGTCTTCTTTTTCAGGGTTTGTATCATCGAAACGAAGATTACATTGTCCCTGGTAGTCCTGAGCAATACCAAAGTTCAAGCAAATAGATTTAGCGTGACCAATGTGCAGGTAGCCATTTGGCTCCGGCGGGAAACGAGTATGCACGCTACTGTGTGTACCATCCGCTAAATCTTTATCAATAATTTGGCGAATGAAATTCGATGGACGAGCCTCAGCTTCACTCATCTATAGCACCTCTATGTATTTAGTATTGTCAGAGAAAGTTATCTTTCATATCCGAGACAAAGGCCGCTTTTATTGCCTGTCAAAGATAGAAAGATCATTGTTGCTAATCATCCACAATTCTGCGCCTTTGCACAATAAGAACCGTCCTTTAATTGTGATTATTTCTCCGATTCGATGAAGAATAGAACGAACATTGTTCACTGGCTCTAAACAACAGGCACAAAAAAGCCTCCCATGTGGGAGGCTTTCAATTTGACACTTACTTAAGAGTAACTTTACGTCTTAATTAAGTACTTCCCTTACTATGGAAGTTTTACATCAGATAGGTCTTCACCTGCACCGATAGCTTTCATTTCGCCAGCTACAATTTCAGCTAGTGGACCTAGGATAACCTGTAGGTTGTTTTCACCTAGTTTAACCACACCTTTAGCGCCGAGCTTCTTAAGAACAACTTCATCAGCGATAGAGCGGTCTTTTAGCGTTAGACGTAGACGAGTGATACAAGCATCGATTGAAGTCAGGTTTTCGTGACCACCTAGTGCTTTTAGGTATTGGCGTGCAACCTCACCTTTAGGTGCGTCGCCAGCAGGAGCCGCTACAGCTTCGTCATCATCTTCACGACCTGGCGATTTCAAGTTGAAAGCGCGGATTGCGAAAGAGAAAGTGAAGAAGTATAGAGCACCGAATGCTAAGCCAATCAATAGTAGAGTGAATGGTTTAGTTGCTAGACCCCAGTTCAATACGAAGTCGATAAGACCAGCAGAGAAACCGAAACCGTGCAAAGTACCAAACATGTTAGCAACAACTAGAGACAGACCAGTAAATACAGCGTGCATTGCGTATAGAGCAGGAGCTAGGAATACGAACATGAATTCTAGCGGCTCTGTGATACCTGTTAGGAATGAACAGAATGCAACAGAGAACAGTGCGCCACCAACTTGACTACGTTTTTCAGCAGGAGCAGCTAGGTACATTGCAAGTGCAGCACCTGGTAGACCAAACATCATTACAGGGAAGAAACCGTTCATGAATACGCCAGCACCTTTATCACCACCGAAGAAACGGTGTAGGTCGCCAGATTTAACTGTTTCAGTCACTTCTTTCACAACAGTTGTGATTTCTGGAGTAACAGAGTTAGCGAATGTGAACGTGTGCTCTTGACCAACAACTAGTGTTTTAGCCAGTGCAGGGTCAACACAAAGTTGAGTGATACCAGCGAATGCGCCTTGACCAGCAACGATGATTTCTTGACATGTGCCCATACCAAACCAGAAGTATGAGTTCAATACGTGGTGAAGACCAACAGGGATAAGTGCACGGTTAAGAGTACCGTAAACGAATTGACCAACAGCGCCAGACGTTGATACTGCGTGAGCTAGTGCGTCTAGACCAGATTGAACACCAGGCCAAACCACACCAGACACAGCACCTGCAACAAGTGCAAATAAGCCGGCCATGATTGGTACTAAACGTTTACCTGCGAAGAAAGCCAGCCACTCAGGAAGACGTGTTGCATGGAAGGCGTTGTAAGAGTGACCTGCGATGATACCTGCGAAGATACCGCCGAAGAACGACATGTTAACGTCGGCGTTAATTGTCGTTGCTGTAGCTGTTAGTACGAAGTAAGCAACTGCACCAGCAAGACCCGCTGCGCCGTTACCATCTTTAGAAAGACCAATCGCGATACCTAGACCAAAAAGCAATGGTAGGTTACCGAAGATAGCACCACCAGCTTGCGCCATAAATGGAATATCAAGTAGATCGCCTTGACCTAAACGTAGTAGAAGCGCCGCAATCGGAAGCGTTGCGATAGGTAGCATTAACGCTTTACCTAGCTTCTGTGCATATCCTAGAATATTCACCAGTTGTTTCCCCCTATAGGATTTTTTAGAATTCGTCTGAGAAACTTATTTTAGTCGCTCAATTTAGTCCTATTCAGTGTATTCAATTAATTTTGCTCCGCAAATTAAAACCTTACCATTTGTGATCCTAATCACCAGTTTTTACCAAATCCAGAGGTTTTTGCTAGCGAGATCATAAAACTTATTTTATCATTCAAAAAAATGAACATTTATAGATAAAATCCAAATATAAAGATTGGGTTAATGCCCGGTTATTTTAGGTAGAAAATGCCAATAAACAACCGAAAAACATTAGCTTAAAACTATAAAATTAACTAATTGTTCATTTGTTTTTCAAACACTTAAATACGTTTCTCATTTTAAAAACGTTTGCTCGTAAAAGATAAATCGTTACGTAAATGATGCTCGCAAACTAAGTCCACATTTAGGTAACGAACAAATTTAAAAGATCTCATGAAATAAGGATTAGCTGACTATGTACGCGCTAAGTAACTGTAAAATTTACACTGGTAGTGATGTTCTAACCGATCATGCTGTTGTAATTGAAAACGAACTGATCAAAAAAGTCTGTCCTATCTCTGAATTACCAGAAGGAATCGAGGTCCGTGACCTAGATGGTACAAATCTAAGCCCGGGTTTTATTGATCTACAACTGAATGGCTGTGGCGGTGTAATGCTGAATGATGAGATCACTGCTGACACAATGCAGATCATGCATAAAGCAAACCTTAAATCGGGCTGTACTAGCTTTTTACCTACGCTAATCACCTCTTCGGACGAAGATATGCGCGCGGTTATTACGGCAGCTCGTGAATACCACAACCAATACCAAAACCAGTCTTTAGGTTTGCACCTTGAAGGCCCATATCTAAACGTTGCGAAAAAAGGCATCCACAGTGTCGATCACATTCGTAAATCTGACAATGAAATGATTGAGCTTATCTGTGAAAACAGTGACCTTGTGGCCAAAGTAACACTGGCTCCTGAGCTCAACGACCCAGAACATATTGAGCGTCTACACAAAGCTGGCGTAGTGGTTTCTATCGGCCACACCAATGCCACTTACGCTGAAGCGCGTCAAGGCTTTGAATCAGGCATCACTTTCGCGACTCACCTGTTCAACGCTATGACACCTATGGTTGGTCGTGAACCTGGCGTTGTTGGCGCGATTTACGACACGCCTGAAGTTTACGCTGGCATCATCGCTGACGGTTTCCACGTTGATTACGCAAACATCCGAATTGCACATAAAATAAAAGGAGAAAAGTTGGTATTAGTGACGGATGCCACAGCTCCTGCAGGTGCTGACATGGAATACTTTATTTTTGTCGGTAAGAAAGTATATTACCGTGATGGTAAGTGTGTTGATGAAAACGGCACACTGGGCGGCTCAGCTCTGACTATGATTGAAGCAGTTCAGAATACAGTTGAGCACGCTGGTATCGCTTTAGACGAAGCTCTTCGCATGGCTACGCTATACCCAGCTCAGGCTATCGGTGTAGAAAGCAAGCTAGGTCGAATCAAAAAAGGCATGGTTGCAAACCTTGCCGTATTTGACCGAGACTTTAACGTTAAAGCGACTGTTGTTAACGGACAATACGAGCACAATTAAGTATGAATGGCGGACAAATAGGTAACGTAGACTTAGTTAAACAACTAAACAGTGCAGCGGTATACCGACTTATAGACCAACAAGGGCCTATCAGTCGTATACAAGTGGCTGATGTAAGCCAACTCGCACCGGCAAGTGTTACAAAAATTACCCGCCAACTTTTAGAACGCGGCCTAATTAAAGAGGTTGCGCAGCAAGCGTCTACTGGCGGTAGACGCGCTATTTCCCTAACCACAGAAGTAGAACCCTTTCATTCTGTTGCTGTGCGTTTGGGGCGAGACTACATTCAAATAAGCCTGCATGACCTTGGCGGTCGTGAATTGGCTTTCCAACAACAAGACCTGAATTATTCAGACCAATCAGACCTTACCCAAGGCTTGGTCAATAGCTTGAAGGCTTTCATTGCTGAACATCAACCAAAGATCGATCAGTTGATTGCCATTGGTGTCACTCTTCCTGGCTTGGTTAACCCAACAACAGGTGTTGTTGAGTACATGCCAAACACAGACATCGATAACCTAGCATTAAGCGACATTATTCGTGACACATTCCATGTTGCTTGTTTTGTGGGTAATGACGTTAGAGGAATGGCACTTGCTGAGCACTACTTCGGTGCGAGTAAAGATAGCCAAGACTCTATTTTAGTTAGTGTTCACCGCGGTACAGGTGCCGGCATTATTGTAAATGGTCAAGTGTTCCTAGGCCATAACCGCAACGTGGGTGAAATTGGTCATATCCAAATTGATCCGCTCGGCGAGCAATGCCAATGTGGTAACTTCGGCTGTCTTGAAACAGTAGCGGCAAACCCGGCCATTGTTGAGCGAGTACAGAAGCTGATTAAGCAAGGCTATGAGTCTTCTTTGACCGAGCTTGAACATATTACGATTCAAGATGTTTGTGACCACGCGATTAATGGTGATGAACTAGCGAAGCAAAGCTTAGTTCGAGTAGGAAATCAGTTAGGTAAGGCTATCGCAATGACGATTAACTTATTTAACCCTCAGAAAGTTATCATTGCTGGTGATATAACTAAGGCACAAGAGATTGTTTTCCCTGCGATTAAGCGCAATGTTGAGAATCAGTCGTTAACGGCTTTCCATAGCGGCCTGCCTATTGTAGCATCTCAGATCGATAAACATCCTACGATGGGAGCTTTTGCCATGATCAAGCGCGCCATGCTCAACGGTGTGTTACTTCAAAAGCTACTCGAAGACTAAAGAAAAACAATTCTGATTGTCCGCGGGCCGTGTTTGTATAAACACGGCCCGTTTTTTTAAGCTAGGGAACTACAACAACAAGTTATGGAACTTATATTAATATCCACTGCGTTTATTGCAGGATTTATTGCTTTAAAGTGTCACCTTCCCCCATTGGTCGGCTTTTTGGTCGCTGGTTTTGGGCTATTTGCTCTGGGTTTTGAAACCAATGACACCATCATTACCTTGGCTGACCTTGGTGTCACCCTGCTCCTATTTACTATTGGCTTAAAGCTAGACATCAAAACCCTACTCTCTAAAGAGATCTGGGCCGGTGCTACCATCCATAACCTTTTATCCACTCTGTTTTTTGCTGTAGCCCTGTTTGGTTTTAAATTCTTAGGTATTTCGTCTCTAGCAGCAATGTCGATAGAACAAATCGTTCTACTCGGTTTCGCTCTCTCATTCTCTAGTACCGTATTCGCGGTAAAGTCTCTGCAAGAGAAAGGGGAAATGAACGCGACCTATGGCACGCTAGCGATTGGTATTCTCGTCATGCAGGATATCTTTGCAGTGGTCTTTTTGACCGCATCGACAGGTAAGATTCCAGAGTGGTACGCCATCGCACTCTTCGCTTTACCATTTTTACGTCCGCTGTTCTACAAAATCCTTGATTGGGTTGGGCACGGTGAAATGTTGGTGCTGTTCGGCATCTTTTTCGCATTAGTTGTTGGTGCTGGCTTGTTCCAGTTTGTAGGTGTAAAACCAGACTTGGGCGCTCTTATCTTAGGTATGTTGCTAGCAGGTCACCCAAAAGCTTCAGAGCTGTCGAAATCGCTGTTTAACCTCAAAGAGCTTTTCCTCGTTTGCTTCTTCTTGAATATTGGGTTATCCGAGCAACCTACTATCCAAGGCTTCATGCTCGCCATCTTATTCTTGCTGTTGCTGCCAGTGAAAGGCGTGCTTTACTTCTTGGTACTCAACCGCTTCAAATTCCGTGTTCGAACATCCCTACTCGCCTCTCTATCACTGTTTAACTACAGTGAATTTGGTCTTATCGTTGGCGGTTTAGCCTTTAAGATGGGTTGGATGTCTGGTGACATCTTGGTGGCTGTGGCGATTGCAGTTTCGCTATCGTTTTTGATCGCTGCGCCTCTAAACAAAGCGGGCCACAAACTTTATCAACAATCAGGCCGCTGGTTAAAAGAGCATGCAGCTGAAAAACTTAACCAACGTGATAAACGAATTGACCCGGGCCGTGCACAGGTATTGATTCTAGGTATGGGACGTATTGGTACTGGCGCCTACGATGAATTACGTTCGCGCTATGGCAAGGTTAGCTTAGGTGTCGAAGTTCGTGAAGAAGCGGCACACAACCATAGAAACCTAGGAAGAAACGTTATTTCTGGCGATGCAACTGACCCAGATTTCTGGGAGCGTATCTTAGATACAGCAAACGTGAAGTTAGTGATCTTGGCGATGCCTCATCACCAAGGAAATCAAACCGCCTTAGAGCAATTGAAGTCACGCCACTTTAAAGGTCAAATTGCGGCGATTGCTGAGTATCCCGATCAGCTCGAAACACTGAAAGAGAATGGCGTCGATGCGGCATTTAATATTTACAGCGAAGCGGGTAGTGGTTTTGCTCGACACGTCTGCGAACAACTAAACCCAAATATCGATAAAACCTAACCTTAAATGCCCTCTGCCAAACCTCTCAAATTTGCTGTTTTTTTGCACTTTTGGGAGGTTTCTGTACAAAAAACCGACCACAATTAGATAGCAAACACCAAAAACGCTAAATAATTAGATATTTTCTAACAGAACACCCTTTATATTATTTTTTTGCTCACATCTGGTTGCTTTTTTTAGCCAGAATGGCAAATTGAATGCAGTTAATTTAGAAATTATTTAAAAGGAAGTTCTATGTGTTCAGTATTTGGCATTCTCGACATTAAAAGTGATGCCGCAGCACTTCGCCCTATTGCTTTAGAAATGTCAAAGAAGCTTCGTCACCGTGGTCCAGACTGGTCTGGTATCTACGCTGGTGAAAAAGCAATCCTCGCTCACGAACGTTTGGCTATCGTTGGCCTGAACAGTGGCGCACAGCCACTATACAGCCAAGATAAAAAACACATTCTTGCAGTGAACGGCGAAATTTATAACCACAAAGAACTTCGTGCACGCTATGAAGATAAGTACCAGTTTCAGACAGATTCTGACTGTGAAGTAATCCTAGCGTTATACCAAGAAATGGGCGCAGACCTTTTAGAAGAGCTTAACGGTATTTTCGCATTCGTTTTATACGACGAAGAGAAAGACGAGTACCTAGTGGGCCGCGACCATATTGGTATTATCCCGCTTTATCAAGGTTACGATGAGCACGGCAACTACTACGTTGCTTCAGAGATGAAAGCATTGGTTGAAGTATGTAAAACAATCAGTGAATTCCCTCCGGGTAGCTTCTACTCTTCAAAAGATGCAGAACCTCAACGCTATTACATCCGCGATTGGAACGAGTACGCTGCGGTACAAGGCAACAGCACAAGCAAAGAAGAACTGACTGAAGCGCTAGAAGCAGCCGTTAAACGTCAACTAATGACTGATGTTCCTTACGGTGTACTTCTATCTGGAGGCCTTGATTCATCAATTACTTCAGCAGTCGCTAAACGCTTTGCAGCAATGCGTATCGAAGATGATGAGCAATCTGAAGCTTGGTGGCCACAACTGCACTCATTCGCTGTTGGCCTTGAAGGCGCACCAGATCTTATCGCTGCTCGTGAAGTTGCAGACAAGATCGGTACAGTGCACCACGAGATGACTTACACCATTCAGGAAGGCTTAGATGCCATCCGTGATGTTATTTACCACATCGAGACTTACGATGTAACGACGATTCGTGCATCAACGCCGATGTACTTACTTGCTCGTAAGATCAAAGCAATGGGCATCAAAATGGTACTGTCTGGCGAAGGTGCTGATGAGATCTTTGGTGGTTACCTATACTTCCATAAAGCACCAAACGCAAAAGAGTTCCATGAAGAGACAGTACGTAAGCTACTTGCTCTAAGCATGTTCGACTGTGCTCGTGCAAACAAATCACTGGCGGCATGGGGCGTTGAAGGTCGTGTACCATTCTTAGATAAAGAGTTCATTGATGTAGCAATGCGTCTGAACCCTGAAGATAAAATGTGTGGTAACGGTAAGATGGAGAAACACATCCTACGTGAGTGTTTTGAAGACTACCTACCAGACTCAATCGCTTGGCGTCAAAAAGAACAGTTCTCTGACGGCGTTGGCTACGATTGGATCGATACGTTGAAAGCAACGGCTGAAGCAAAAGTAACGGATCAACAAATGGAAGCCGCTAAATTCCGTTTCCCTTACAACACGCCAACAACCAAAGAAGGTTACGCTTACCGTGAGATCTTCGAAGAGTTATTCCCTCTAGAATCAGCAGCAGAATGTGTCCCTGGCGGTCCTTCGGTTGCCTGTTCATCTGCGAAAGCCATTGAATGGGATGAGTCATTCAAAAACTGTGTAGACCCATCTGGTCGTGCGGTACAAGCCGTTCACAACGACTCTTACTAAGAGGTTTCGTTTGAATAAATGCTAAACACTAAAAAGGCGCATAATGCGCCTTTTTTATTAAGCCTTGTTTTTATTCTTGCGCTTATGCTTGGGCTTGAAGTGCCTCGTTCTCAATACTGACAGGTACCACTTGACTGATCATCTTAACTAACATGATAGAACGCGCCTCACCATCTTTTTGATGATAGATAGCCTCAATACCAGCAAACTGACCACTCTTAATTTTCACGACTTGCCCTGATTCAAACTCAATACAACAGTCTTCAGTATCGTCACTAAAACATTTCTCGAACTCTTTAAGCTCAAACACTAAATCACCTTGTACTTCATGTGGCCTAGATCCGAATTTAATAAAGTCGACAACACCACGAGTAGAGCGAACCGTCGTAAAACTTGGGCCTTGCTCATAATCAAAGCGAACAAAGATGTAAGATGGAAATAACGGTTCTTTGACCTGCTTTTCTTTCCCTCGAACAACCTTTTCAACTTCTATTTGGGGATAAAAACACTCCACCCCTTGATTTTCTAAGTGCAACTGCGCGCGTTTTTGATCACCACGCTTACAGTAAAGTAAATACCAACGTTTCATTTTACTAGCCATTTTATATTTTTAGATATTTTACCACATGCCTAAAACGGTTGAATCGCCATTAATAAAATGAATCGAGCAAGCAAGAAATAATGCGTAGCAGACCAATTTATCAACAAAAAGTTATAGGTAGCAAAAGTGGTTAAGCATTGTACAGGGATCGTTTTCAGATAAAAAGGTGCATTATTGTAAGCGTGTGTACGCCACTCCTATTATGCATAGCATACTCTTTAAAACCCGAAGTAATACACCAAACTAATACATAACAATTAAACCATTCAGGGATGCGCTTGAATTGTTTATTACGCCACCAAACCAAATTTGAAAAATTAGTTTGCAGCACGCGTTAACTGGGTGACATTACAAAGAAAACCTCACATTATCATTTACTTATAAAAAATAAGTTGTCGTAACCATAAAATACACCTATTGCAGATGGTTATTCTACTCTGTATACATAAGTAACTATAAAATCTTTTAATACCTAAAATTAGTAAAACTTATGCCAAGCAATCACAAAATTTTTGGCCACCCTAGAGGCCTATTTCTACTTTTTAGCACAGAGCTATGGGAACGTTTTTCCTACTATGCGATGCGTGCAATTCTGGTTTTATTCTTAACTGACACTACCCTCAACGGTGGACTTGGTTGGTCAACAAAAGACGCACTCGATCTCTATGGTATTTACACCGGTTTAGTCTATATCACACCATTAATTGGTGGCTGGATTGCCGATAATTACCTAGGTCAACGTAAATCGATCTTGATTGGTGGCCTATTAATGGCACTTGGTCAATTTACACTTGCTCTGCCCAATGGTTTCATTGGCTTAGACCAAGTAAACGCTCTTTACCTTGGTTTAGCGCTGCTTATCAGTGGTAACGGCATGTTTAAACCAAACATCTCGACCATGGTTGGCGATCTGTACCAAGAAGGCGATAACCGACGTGACGGTGCTTTCACCATTTTCTACATGGGCATTAACTTAGGCGCACTACTTGGTGGCTTAATTTCAGGCGCTGCAGTCGACTCTTTCGGCTGGAAGGCAGGTTTCCTTGCCGCCGGTATTGGTATGGTCATTAGCCTGATTATGCAAATGACGATGGCTCAATCTTGGTTAGGTAACATCGGTTCGGTGCCAGCAGCTGCACGAGCAAAAGCACTGAACAAGTCGAAAGAGAAAACGCCACTCACAAAAGAAGAGTTCGACAGATTAAAAGTTATTCTGGTTATGGGTCTGTTCGTGATCGTTTTCTGGGCAGGCTTTGAACAAGCCGGTGGCCTAATGAATATTTATACTCAGCAATATACTGACCGTATGATCGGCGATTTTGAAGTACCAGCTGCTTGGTTCCAGTCTCTGAACCCGTTCTTCATCATCACACTTGCGCCATTAATAGCCGCATTCTGGGTCAAACTTGGTAAGCGCGAACCAAACTCTCCTGTGAAATTTGCGATGGCTCTGTTTTTCTTAGCTCTAGGCTTCGTGTGCATGATGGGGGCAGTAATGGAACAAGGTGGCGACCTAACAGTCAAAACATCCATGCTTTGGCTAGTCGGTGCTTTCTTCTTCCATACTCTTGGTGAGCTTTGTCTATCTCCTATTGGCCTGTCGTTGGTCACTAAGTTAGCTCCACTTCGCCTAGCATCGTTAATGATGGGGGCATGGTTTGGCTTTAACGCCATTGCAAACTACGTAGCAGGCCTGGTAGGTTCACACGTAGGTGAGCTTGGTGCTATGTCTATTTTCAGTGGTATTGCGATTACTGCAACGGTGAGTGGCATATTACTGTTGCTGTGTGCTGGTAAACTCGTGTCATGGATGCATGGCGTAGAAACTAACACCTTGCTAGAAGCTGAACCAAAAACAACAGAAGCTTCAGCTGTTTAATAGCTAAGCGTCTATTACTAGACGAAACATCAAAATAAAAAAGGACTGCTCTATGAGCAGTCCTTTTTTATTTCTATTATGTGAAGTGCTGTTGCCAGTAAACAGTCGTTAGCGATGAATCGCCACTAGCTCTGCCATCATATCAATATGAGAGTCCCTGTCGTTGAGACACATAATATAGCTAAAGTCTGAACCACCAGCTTCAATGAAGGTCTCTTTGCACTGGTCCGAAATCTCTTCCAACGTTTCCAGACAGTCAACTGAGAATGCAGGTGCCATGATATCGATCTTTTTGATGCCCTTGCTCGGCAGTGATTCCAGCGTCTCGTCAGTGTAAGGCTTCAACCACTCTTCTCGACCAAACCGAGACTGGTACGTCATGGTAATATCGTCCTCTGACAACTCTAACTCTGCAGCCAGTAATTTTGTCGTCGCTTCGCAATGCTGCGGGTAAATATCACCCTCATCTGCCAATCGCTTAGGGATACCATGGAAAGAACACACTAAATGATCGGCTCTGCCATTTTTATCCCAATGGCTACGAACGCTTTCAGCCAGTGCTTTTGCGTAACTTGGATGCGCGTAGTAGTCACGAATAAAGCGGTAGCTTGGAATCACAGACATCTGTTTAAAGGCTTTAGTTAAACCATCAGAAACAGCCGCTGTCGTTGTTCCAGAGTACTGAGGGTACAGAGGTAGTACGATGATGTCTTCGACGCCCTTCTCCATCAGCTGTTCGACACCCGTCTTAAGACTTGGGTTGCCATAGGTCATACCCAACGCAACAGGCATTTGCAATTTCTTCTGCAGTTTCTCAGCTTGTCTTTGTGAGTACACAAGCAGCGGTGATCCATCGTCCATCCACACAGACCGATACAATTTAGCCACTTTCGGAGCTCGAATCGGTAAGATTACACCATGCAGGATTGGACACCAGAGCCAACGAGTTAGGTTTACCACTCGCTTGTCATGTAAGAATTCACTCAAAAATCGACGAACGCCAGCCGGGGTTGCCGAATCTGGAGTCCCTAAGTTCACCAGTAAAACGCCCTGCTTTTTATTATTTTCCATAGATACCTGAGACTAATATGTGATTTTCTGGAAAGTAATATACTAATCGGAATAAGTTCAAGATCATTGTGTATACCAAATGTTTGAATAATCATTCTGAACATGAGGTACCTCAAGCTCCACACTGCTATCTATCATCAGGACTAATAATCTTGAATCATGTGCAATCAAACTTATCGAGATTGGTATCGTACTAAAATTTGGAACAAAAAAAGCGACCCGTAAGGTCGCTTCTAATATATCAAATTCTAAAACTGGCTGTTAGCCAATTATGCTAGTGCTTTCTCAAGTTCTGCACTAACTTCAGCGACTTGCTTAGTACCGTCAAATTTAAGGTACTTAGTGTTGCCTGCTTCCGCTTCTTTACCGTAGTAAGAAATAAGCGGAGCTGTTTGATCGTGGTACACACCTAGACGAGCACGAACTGTTTCTTCTTTGTCGTCATCACGTACAACTAGTTCTTCGCCAGTGATGTCATCTTTGCCTTCTTCTTTAGGTGGGTTGTACACATTGTGGTATGTACGACCAGAAGGAAGGTGAGCACGACGACCAGCCATACGTTCAACAATCACATCATCAGCTACGTCAAATTCAACAACGTAATCTACAGCGATGCCCATTTCTTTAAGGCCATCAGCTTGTGGGATTGTGCGTGGGAAACCGTCTAGTAGGAAACCTTTCTCGCAGTCATCTTGAGCAATACGCTCTTTGATAAGACCAAGGATAATTTCATCAGAAACTAGCTGACCAGCGTCGATTACTGATTTTGCTTGCTTACCAAGCTCAGTACCCGCTTTGATAGCAGCACGTAGCATGTCACCAGTTGAAATTTGAGGGATACCAAATTTGTTCATGATGAAGTTAGCTTGAGTGCCTTTACCCGCGCCAGGAGCACCTAGAAGAATGATGCGCATGTTTAATCCTCTTATAAAATTATGATTTATACCGAAGCTCACTATTCCACTTTCGTAGTTCATTTTTAGGATAAACAGAAAGCGTTAGATAACCATTGAGGTTAAGTAAAACTGCAAATAGAAGCCAAACGGTAAGTTTCGGTATAACGTTTAAAAATCATACAACTGGGAACGATAGGTTCCTAGTCCCAGCTGATTAGGTCGAGCATTCTATCACATTAATATTCAATTTGGCTGAATTTACGACTAAAGAATGCATCGACAACATTTGTAGTAACGATAACGGTGGCGTTGGCCACATTTACCGAATTTTCAACGACGTTCATAAAAAAAGCTCGCATTTGCGAGCTTTTTATTACAATTATTGGATTAGCCCAAAGTCGAAAGACTAACGCTTTGTTAGTAGCTCGTTGATTGCACCCAAGAATTGTGACGGATCTTCCATTGAGCCTTTTTCAGCTAGCATAGCCTGGCCAAGGAGTAACTCAACCCAACGACCGAACGCTTGCTCGTCCGCTTCATCTGCCATTTGTTTAACCAGAGCATGCTCAGGGTTAATCTCAAAAATGTACTTAACTTCAGGTGCCGCTTGGCCAGCAGCTTCAAGAAGTTTAGCCATTTGCGTACCCATTTCGAAGTCGTCAGTGACAACGACTGCTGGCGTTGTTGCTAGCTTGAAAGTAGTACGAACTTCTTTAACACGATTGCCAAGGTAAGCTTGAGTGCGTTCGACAACAGATTTGAACTCTTCTTCTGTCTCTTTTTGCTTCTCTTTCTCTTCTTCACCTTCAAACTTGCTTAGATCTAAGCCAGCTTTAGTGATTGACTGGAACTGCTTACCGTCGAAGTCCGTTAGGTAGTTCATCACGTACTCGTCAATGCGATCGTACATTAGAACCACTTCAATGCCTTTGGCTTTAAACTGCTCTAAGTGAGGGCTGTTCTTAGCGGCTGCGTAGCTATCAGCAGTTAGATAGTAAATCTTGTCTTGGCCTTCTTTCATGCGCTCAACATAAGAAGCAAGGCTGATGGTTTGCTCTGCAGAGTCTACTTCCGTAGATGAGAAACGAAGTAGACCAGCGATCTTCTCTTTGTTAGCCATGTCTTCCGCTGGGCCTTCTTTCATCACTAGGCCAAACTCTTTCCAAAACTCTAGGTACTTATCGTTATCATTCTTTGCCATACGCTCAAGCATCGTTAGAACACGTTTAGTACATGCACCACGTAGAGATTGAGTTACCTTGTTGTCTTGGAGAATTTCACGAGACACGTTGAGAGGCAGATCATTTGAGTCAATTAAACCACGAACGAAACGCATGTAAGATGGCATGAATTGTTCAGCATCATCCATAATGAATACACGCTGCACGTAGAGTTTCAAGCCACTCTTATGGTCACGGTTCATCATATCCCAAGGAGCTTTCGCTGGGATGTAAAGCAAGCTTGTGTAGTCGTTCTTACCTTCAACTTTGTTGTGGCTCCATGTTAATGGATCAGCAAAGTCGTGAGATACATGTTTGTAGAACTCTTGGTATTCTTCTTTCTCGATATCAGATTTGTTGCGGGTCCAAAGTGCTTGCGCTTTATTGATCTGTTCCCAATGCTCCTCCTCGGTATCTTTACCTTCGTCATCTTTAACGGCTGTTAAGATAGAAACCGGGATACCGATGTGGTCAGAGTATTTACCGATCACTTCACGCAAACGCCATTCATTTAAGAACTCTTTGCCGTCTTCACGCATATGAAGAATGATGTCGGTACCGCGAGACTCTTTAGTGATGTCTTCAATGGTGTAATCACCTTCACCTGCAGAGTGCCATTGAACGGCTTCATTGCTCGCTAGGCCCGCTGCACGAGTGCGAACAGTTACTGCGTCTGCCACGATAAATGCAGAATAAAAACCAACACCAAATTGACCGATCAGCTGAGAGTCTTTGCTCTGATCTTCAGACAACTTTGAGAAAAAGTCTGCAGTGCCTGACTTCGCGATCGTACCTAAATGCTCAATAACGTTGTCGCGGCTCATGCCGATACCGTTGTCAGAAATCGTTAAAGTATTTGCTTCCGCATTAAACGACAGTTTAACACCTAGATCCGCGTCACCTTGGTAGAGGTCACCATTCGATAGCGCTTGAAAACGAAGCTTGTCAGCCGCGTCAGATGCGTTAGAAATCAACTCTCGTAGGAAAATTTCTTTGTTTGAATACAGTGAGTGAATCATCAGATGAAGTAGCTGTTTTACTTCAGATTGAAAGCCACGAGTCTCTTTATTTTGCGTTGCCGTTTCGCTCATTTTTACTCCAAAACATCTATACTTTATGTTGAACAAATACAGGGGCGTTATATTGAATACCTCTCATATGTTCATTAACATGAGGATGACAATTGTAAATTCAAGGTCAAAAATCATAAAAACACTGTTTTTTTGATCTGTTTTTATTATCCTTGAGCCTGATAAATATAAAAGAACATAAAAGAAGCCATAATTTGGTGAAGAATCAGACGAACTTCACCTCTAATTTGTCTATTTCGCACCCAAAATCATCCAAAAATAGAAGAATTCAATGAGCAATATCGGCACAAAGTTTATTCTCGCACAGCGGTTCGTATTCGATCCAAATAGCAATTCACTTGTTGACCAAATGAGCGACGGCGAAGTCGTACGTCTTGGTAGCAATGAAAGCCGCATTCTCCTAATGCTGTCAGAAAGGCCCAATGAAGTTATCACTCGCAATGAATTGCACGAATATGTTTGGCGAGACCAAGGCTTTGAGGTCGATGACTCAAGCTTAACGCAAGCAGTATCGACACTGAGAAAGATGCTGAAAGACTCGACCAAATCTCCAGAGTTCGTTAAGACCGTTCCAAAACGGGGTTACCAATTTATTGCCACTGTTGAGCGTTCTGCACCACTTTCATCAAGTGACCAGTCAATGATGACTGAAATTGCAGAAAATGACGTCGAACCAATCTTGACATTTGCACATACTACGACGACCGAAGATATCGCATCTGAAACCATAGAACTAACACCAATCACGAAAATTCAAGAGACAAAAGTTGAGGTCGAGCCAACCATAACGCCCGTTTTAGCTTCGACCAACAACAATAAATGGCTAACGTTTTCGTTACTGCTTGCAGCTTTCATCATGCCTATTCTGGTTTTGACGTTTACTAATCCTGCAGAATCAGAGTTTCGCACGTTAGCTGAGGTTGACGGCGTGAAAGTACAATCACCAATCAATCACCCTGATCTATCCAGTTGGCTACCAGCCATAGAAAAATGTGTGTTGCATTACAATACCAATCACACAGGAATGCTAAAGCCAGCTGAAGTGATTGCGACAGGCGGTCAAACCAATAATCTTGCTCTTAACTATATTCACCCCCAAGAATATTCGAGTGAAAATGTAACCCTTAGAATTTACGCTAACCAGGCGGATTTAAACGACATTTGTAAAGGTAATCAGTAATATGAAATTAAAAGTATCCATTATTTTACTGGTCCTGTCTGCATTCCTAAGTGGTTGGTTGTATTGGGGAAGTGATGCAAAAGTCGAGCGACTACTTACTCAGCACGAGTGGCAGTCAAAAATGGTGACTCTGATCACTGACAACAAACAAGCTGACTCGATTGGCCCACTTCGTAAGGTTGAACTATCTTCCAACGCAAAATACTTACCTAATGGCACTTACTTAAGAATGTCGATAGTTAGGCTATATAGCACACAAACTGCACCGGCGAATGTGATCAACATTTCAGAAACGGGTCAATGGGATATCAATGACAACTACTTACTTGTCTCTCCTACTGAGTTTAAGGATGTGACTTCGGCCCAGCGCCAAGATTTCTCTGAAGAGCAGCTAAACCTAATCACTCAGGTTATCAAGATGGATGCAGAACAGAGCCGTCGAATTGATATTGTGAACACGAAAACGCTGTTACTCACTAGCTTGAATCACGGTTCTACAGTATTGTTTTCAAACTAAGGTCGAATAGCTCCTACCTCATACCCATAGCTGTGCAACCTTAAACGGTATACCAATAGAAAAAGGGGCATGATGCTCCTTTTTTTTATTACCTGTAGCATCTGTATTCTCATTGAAGTCATGATGTTGGTATCAGGATTTACTCATACTTAAAGGACGTCCAATGAATACAAGCTCAGACAAAGCATCATCAATCACTAAAGCATCTATATCCATACACTATTGTCGTCAATGTAATTGGATGCTTCGCTCTAGTTGGTTGTGCCAAGAATTACTGCATACTTTCAGTGAAGAAATAGAGCAAGTGAGTTTGAACCCAGGCACAGGAGGCAGGTTCGAAATCTTTTGTAATGGCGTGCAAATTTGGGAAAGAAAAGCAGATGGAGGCTTTCCTGAAGCTAAAGTACTGAAGCAAAGAGTTCGAAACATCATTGCTCCAGATAAAGATCTTGGCCACGTAGACTCAAAATAAGCGTTCCAGAAGGGTTTAGCTATTTAGCCTCAATTAACTGTTGTTTTTAATTAACTGAGGCACTCAAATCAACGACTCTCCTCAATCGGCGACTGTAGTATTCATAAGTCTCTGATCGGTTTACTCACGACGACCAGTTTATAGATTGCCACTCACAAGCAAGTCGCCTTCGAGGCTAATCACTTGAAATGTGTTGTTTTCATAGATGCCATAGCTAGCGGCATGACCATCTCTTGGAAACGTGACTGAGCTTGGATTGAAGATAAATACACCATCTTGGTATTCTGCAACAGGGATGTGAGTATGCCCGTGCGCAATTACATCACCCGCTTTTAATACAGGTCGCTTGTTGGTGTTATAAAGGTGACCATGAGTTAAGAAGATACGCGCGCCAGACTCTAACAGTACCCATGAATAATCCATCATCATCGGGAAAGACAGCAACATCTGATCCACTTCGCTATCGCAATTACCGCGAACGGCGATAATCTCTTCTGAAAACGCATTTAACTTTTCTGCGACCGCAGGCGGATTATATCCCTCAGGAATCGGGTTTCTTGGACCATGATTCAGAATATCACCCAATAGAACTAAATATTGCGCACCAGACGCTTGATAAAGTTCTAATGCCTTTTCAGTAGCTGGTAGCGATCCGTGTAGATCGGAAGTAAAAAATAATTTCACACATACTTCTCCATAAAAATTATGTGTCTATTGTACGTATTGAAAGGTTAAACGTCATCTCTCGCCATACCATTGATCACGATATTATTGTAACTAACCATACCGACTATCTTATTGTCACAGACCACCGGAGCACGGCTGATACCAAAGCGCTCAAACAAACGAGCACAATACTTAACGTTCATATCTGCCGATACGCTTAAGGCTGGTTTTGTCATGATCTCATAAACATTTGTACGCTTTGGAGAGCGGTTCTTAGCAAGCACTTTCTTAGCAATATCGTTCATTAGTACAATGCCGTATTCATCATCCTCATGACGCTTGTCAACGATAATCGCTTTTACCTTGTGGTCTCTTGCCATCTCAATCGCTTCTAACACGGTGGTTAACCCATCGATAATCACATAAGTATTGGCCATCACATCACTTACTCGGATTTTTTCGCTGCTACTCATAGTTCATCCTCCACAACCTTGGTTAGCTTCTCTACTTGATGCGCAACCCCTACGGCATCTTCGACATCTATCTGTACCGCAATACCCTGTCCCGATTCTTGGTCAAACTCCCCCACTTCACTAATTCTTTCGAGAATATGCCTTGCTAGATGCTCCTCGACGACAAACAGCAGCACGTCTTTTTGAACCTCTAACGTCAAACCAAAAAAGGTACGTTTCTGGTTTAAACCTTGCCCTCTGGCATTGTTAATCACCGTCGCCCCGGTTGCTCCAGCATCACGCGCGGCGTCAAGTACGATGTCTGTCTTGCTCTCTTCTACAAACGCTAAGATCAGTTTAAAGCGCATCTTTACTCTCCTTAGAGGTGTATATACGGTTTAACCAATGAGTTATTTGGGCATAACCCATAACCGAAATAATTGGAAATAAGCTGGCAAATGCAATCAAGCCGAAACCATCGATCACTGGATTACGTCCAGGTACGGTTGAAGCAAGTCCTAATCCTAGCGCGGTCACCAAGGGTACCGTCACCGTTGATGTGGTTACACCGCCAGAATCGTATGCGAGAGGGATGATTAATTTGGGGGCATAAAGGGTCTGAATCACGACGATGACATAGCCGAAAATAATGTAGTAATGTATAGGGTCGCCTGCAACGATACGATAGCTCCCAAGAGATATACCAATAGCAACACCGAGTGCAACCGCAATTCTTAACCCGTTGATACTAATGCTGCCACCAGAAACTTGGTTCGCTTTAATCGCGACGGCAATCAAAGAAGGTTCGGCAATAGTGGTACTAAAGCCAATAAAAAATGCAAACAGATAGACCCAATAATAGTCAAACCACACCAACCCATGTCCTGAGCTGATCTTAAATTCCGATAAAAAGTTTGGCTCGGTCAACTGCATCGCCATCGTTTCCCCTAGAGGAAACAGGGCCAACTCTAGTCCCATCAAAAACAAAGATAACCCTAAAATGACGTAGAAAAAACCTAGCAATACTTTGGCTAAATTAGTCACAGGTTTACGCAGCACCACTAACTGAAAGCCAAAAATAATGACCCCAATTGGAATGACATCAGTCACGGTACCAAGAAAGGTATCCAAAAATTGCTGAAAGCTCATAATGTCACCACCATTCCATAAACCATCACAAACATCATCGGTAGCAAGGAAGCAAAAGCAATCAAGCCAAACCCATCAATCATCGGATTACGTCCCTTGATTGCCGAAGCTAAACCAACCCCTAATGCTGTAACCAATGGAACCGTGATGGTTGATGTTGTCACCCCTCCAGAGTCATACGCAATGCCTATGATGTTCTCAGGAGCAAATGCAGTTAGCACCACGACACCAATATAACCACCAATAATCATGTATTGAATTGGCCAGCCTTTTAGGATTCGCAATACGCCGAGTAAAATAGCGATACCAACTGACAACGCCACAGTGAATCGTAAGCCATTCGCGTAGTGTTCCATTTCATCTAAAGAGTTAGGGATTACCCCTCCCTCAGCCGCGACTTCGGCCGCCTCGGCTGCTACCGCAGTTAATGCAGGTTCAGCGATAGTCGTGCCAAACCCCAAACAAAAAGAAAAGGTCAATAACCAGAACACGCTCCCCTTACGAGCAAATGCTTGAGCCATCGACTCACCAATCGGGAAAAGTCCCATTTCGAGTCCAAATATGAAGAAAGTGAGACCCAAAACCACCAGCAGCAAACCAATAAGGATAGAAAAGAGATGTGGAAGCGGCTCTTGGAGGACCGCGAGTTGAAAAAAAGCAATCACCGCGACAATCGGTAACAAATCTCTCAGACTGCCTAACATCGCTCGAAACAAAGCAAGCACTGCTGTCATCGTGACTCCTTTTGTTTGCGATTATGTTCGGTTATCAATTACTAATAATCATGGCAAATCCTTATCATTGCTTGTGTGACAAATATTACGCAGTTGGTAACCTATCTGAGTAAAGTTCATAAGTGTGATAAAGGTACATAGTCCATCATCAAAATTTAAATTCAGGTACCTGTTTATTGCGGTCGTAATTTCACTATCACACGATTGAAACCAACTGATCGTTATAGTTATTTTTTCGTATTGGTTGGCTATTAAAAACAAGCCATGTCTATAATTATATTTAATAGGGAGATTGGTATGAAGATATTGTTAACTGGTGGTACTGGATTTATTGGCTCAGAATTGATCAAGACTTGGAACACTGATGACGTGACATTACTGACGCGGAGCCCAGAAAAAGCAAAGCAAAGCCTAAACCACCTTAATCAGAATAATCTTCATTACATTCAATCTCTGGATGAACTAAGCGATCTCAATGATTTCGATGTGGTGGTTAATCTTGCAGGTGAACCTATCGCTGACAAGCGCTGGAGTTCAGAGCAAAAAGACAGGATTTGTAACAGTCGCTGGCACATTACGGAAAAACTGGTCGAATTAGTTCATGCCAGTAGCAACCCGCCTGAAGCTTTTATCAGCGGCTCAGCCGTCGGCTACTATGGTGATCAACAACAAAAGCCGTTTGATGAAACATTAGAAGTGGAAGATGAAAGCTTTCCTCATAAAGTTTGTGCTCATTGGGAAGAAATCGCCAAACGAGCTCAATCTGACAAAACGCGCGTTGTTTTGCTGCGCACGGGCATTGTTCTTGGCGAAAATGGCGGTGCATTAAAGAAAATGCTGACGCCCTACAAACTGGGAGTTGGTGGGCCTCTCGGCTCGGGGAAACAGTACATGCCATGGATTCACATGCTTGATATGGTTCGGGCCATAAACCACTTATTGTCGATCCCTCACGCTCAAGGAGAATTCAATCTGTGTGCCCCTCATCCCGTCACCAACAAACACTTTAGTAGGACATTAGCCAAGCAATTACGACGCCCGCATATCCTTTTCACTCCTAAATGGGCAATGTCACTACTCATGGGTGAGTCTTCTTGTCTATTATTCGACAGCATTCGCTCTAAGCCAAAGAAACTCACTGAGATGGGGTTCATTTTTAGTTATTCAAGAATCGAACCTGCTCTGAAAAACTTGTTACAACATCAAGACTAATTCTTTACCCTAGAACAATAGAAACTCTAATTAAGGATTAAGTGTGAACAAGTCAATTCTTATTACCGGTTGCTCAACGGGTATTGGCTACACATGTGCTCATGCACTTCAAAAGCGCGGCTTTAATGTCATCGCATCTTGTCGTGATCCACAAGATGTAAAACGTCTTCAAGACGAAGGGCTCACATGTATCCAACTGGATCTTTCCAACCAGGAAAGCATCGAGCAAGGCGCAAAACGAGCATTAGAACTGTCTCCGAACGGATTATACGGCCTCTTCAATAATGGGGCTTATGGCCAAGCTGGCGCACTAGAGGACTTACCAATCCAAGGACTTAGAGAGCAATTTGAAACTAACTTCTTTGGCTGGCATCACTTAGTTTGTCAAATTCTTCCTCACATGCGCGAGCGTGGTGAAGGGCGCATTGTACAAAACAGTTCTGTGCTAGGCTTTGCAGCAATGAAATATCGTGGTGCTTATAATGCATCGAAGTTCGCTCTTGAAGGATGGACTGATACCTTGCGCTTGGAGCTACATGGCAGTGGTATCCACATTTCTCTACTGCAACCTGGTCCGATTGAGACTCAATTTAGAACCAACGCCCTGAAAGCATTTAACAAATGGATATCGATTTCAGGTAGTGCACATCAAAAAGCTTACCAACAGCAAAAAGACCGACTCGAAAAAGAATCATCGAACAACGCGTTTGTTCTGCCGCCTGAAAGCTGCGTTGGGCCAGTATTTCATGCACTCACAGCCGATAAACCCAAGCTAAGATACCGAGTTACGACCCCGACTAAAGTGTTCGCGATATTGAAAAGAATTCTACCAAGTCGCTTGCTAGACCCTATTTTGAGAAAAGCTGCATAAATTACTAACTTTGTATCAATAGTCGCAAACTTTAATGTAACGATGTAATTTTTCCGTAACAATAAGATGCCATGATTACCCTATCTCATCAATTATTCCCGATTGATGAATAGACTCTGGAAACTTCATGACTTTAAACCGCCTTAATTGGGTAGGTGTGGGTTTGGCTATTACGTTGTTTATTCTGTTTTGAGTATCTCACGCAACACCTCACTGACTACCTTTATGATAACGCTATGCCTTCCATGTAGAGACAACTACTTTACCAACATAGAAGCATAGCGTTTTTCTATATTTGTCTCTTTTTATCTGAGATAACAGAGTTAGATCTTGAAGTTACCAACTTATCCCCCCATATTTGCAACGTATCCATAAAACAACCCTCAAGGAACGTAAATGCAATCTCCGCATATTGTTGAACTTAATGAACAGAACTTTCGCCAAGTATTAGAAGGTTCGATGCAGACTCCTGTACTCATCCATTTTTGGGCACCAATGAGCCAAGAGAGCGCCCAAGTCATTCCTGAACTACAAACATTAACTCAGCAATACAACGGCGCTTTCACCCTAGCCCTGTTGAATTGCGAGCAAGAGCAAGCCATTGCTAGCCAGTTTGGTGTACAAG
Organism: Vibrio sp. OPT24; assembly: GCF_015163545.1. NCBI lineage: Bacteria > Pseudomonadati > Pseudomonadota > Gammaproteobacteria > Vibrionales > Vibrionaceae > Vibrio > Vibrio sp. OPT24. Next base: position 15,161 of record NZ_JADDYI010000048.1, on the reverse strand, counting down.
CACTGCCAACCATCGCACTGTTTGTTAACGGTCAACCTGTCGATGGATTAGGTGGTCCTCAAAGCGTGGAAGCGATTGTGGAAATGCTAAGTAAGCACTTACCTAGTCAAGAAGAGCTCGCTTTGCGCCAAGCTCTAGAGCAAATGCAAGCCGGTGAGCACGCACAAGCACTCTCGGCAATGCAACAACTGCCAACAGAGTTAACAAACAAAGGTGAAGTAAAACTGGCTATCGCTGAATGCCTTTTAGAGACACAACAGTTTGAACTCGCTGAAACTCAGCTTGCCACTATCCCTCTCGAGTACCAAGACAACTACTATAAAGGCTTAGTCGCTAAGCTTGAACTTCACAAGCAAGCTGCTGACAGCCCAGAAATCCAAGCATTAGAAGCGGCTTTACAGCAAAATCCAGGCGATGCGAAGACCGCTTCTGAATTGGCATTGCAATATCACCAAGTAAATCGTAGCGAAGAAGCTATGGATCTACTTTGGTCATTCCTAGCTAAAGATCTCAATACGCTCGATGGCGACATGAAGAAAGAGTTCATGGATATCTTAAGTGCATTAGGACAAGGTAACGCAGTTGCGAGTAAATACCGTCGTCAACTGTACTCGCTACTGTATTAGTAAAGCACACATATCACAGCGTAGTGTTTAGCTGATACCTATCTCGATAGATAACAAACCCTCAGCAGACCGTACGAATCGAACAACGTTAAATGGGCCATAAAATCAAGGTTTTATGGCCCATTTCTCATTTATAGATTTGCTCGATTTTTAAATATGAGCCAGTATGAGTAATGAACTATCAAAAACTTAAACTTACAAAGGATTTTGTATGGCTATTGATACATTAATTACCATCGGCGTCTTTACTGTCGTCGCAATACTGTTCATTTTCGCTGGAGTAAAAACGGTTCCGCAAGGCAACAACTGGACTGTAGAACGCTTCGGTCGTTATACACAAACACTCAAGCCAGGATTAAATCTGATCATTCCATTTATCGATAAAGTTGGACAACGCATCAGTATGATGGAACGAGTTCTCGATATCCCGGCTCAAGAAGTCATCTCCAAAGATAACGCAAATGTGGTTATCGATGCGGTGTGCTTTGTACAAGTCATAGATGCCCCAAAGGCTGCTTATGAAGTCAATGATCTTGAGCATGCGATCCGTAACTTAACCCTAACTAATATCCGTACTGTGCTTGGTTCCATGGAGCTAGATGAGATGCTTAGCCAACGTGATATGATCAATACCAAATTGTTAAATATCGTTGATGAAGCAACAAATCCTTGGGGCGTAAAGGTTACACGTATCGAGATTAAAGATGTACAACCACCAGCCGATCTTACTGCCGCGATGAATGCTCAGATGAAAGCCGAACGTAACAAACGTGCTGATATCTTAGAGGCAGAGGGTGTGCGACAAGCTGAGATCTTAAAAGCAGAAGGCCACAAACAATCAGAGATCCTCAAAGCGGAAGGTCAAAAGCAAGCAGCAATCCTGCAAGCAGAAGCGCGTGAGCGTGCTGCAGAAGCAGAAGCAAAAGCAACAGAAATGGTATCAACAGCTATCGCTCAAGGTGACATGCAGGCAGTTAATTACTTTATAGCACAAGGTTACACCGACGCATTGAAGTCTATTGGCCAAGCTGAAAACGGTAAGATCATCATGTTACCACTCGAAGCAACTGGCCTAATGGGTTCTGTTGCAGGTATCGCAGAGATGTTTGCACAAAGCAATGACAAAGGCAGTAAGGACTAACGTATGGTCGAATTACTAGAACAAGTAAACCACTGGCATTGGTTGGCGTTTGGTCTAGCACTATTGGCTCTCGAGCTTATCGGAACGGCTGGCTACTTTCTTTGGATTGGTATGTCAGCCATGCTCGTCGGGGCTCTTTTGGGTGCATTACCACTGAGTTGGCAGATGCAATGGTTGTCCTTCGCGAGCTTCTCTCTTATCACCACTTGGCTGTGGTGGAGAAGGCAGTTGTCTAATGACAAGGAATCAGACGCAGGGCGAGAGTTAAACCAAAGAGAGAAACAACTGGTAGGTCAAACGGTTCGTTTAACAGAAGATATTCAGCGCGGGAATTGCCGTATTAAGGTAGGCGACTCTTCTTGGTCAGCAAGAGCGAGTCAAGATATCCCTTCTGGTATCGAAATTAAGATCATCGCTTTAGACGGAATTGTTCTAATAATAGAACCTTTATAGCAAAATGAAATATAAGGCCTGCATTTTGAACAAGTGTAGGCTTAGGGGATTTTCAGGGCTCAATAATATTCGAATTATCATTGTGATAGTTCAAACTAAATAAAAAATAAGTTCTTATTTCGTAAGGCTAATTTACGTAATAAGATTAAAAAGATATAAGAAAGCCTAGTTTATTTACCAACATGTATATGAATTGGAAGCCGTAAACTCGCTTAATTATAATTAATAAAAATGTTAAGTCTGTCTAATTTTTGAAATTTTCTTTTCCTTGTCCATACTTCATTTATCTCGATTAGAGATAAACATAATGGAGTTCATATGAGACATTTTTTAATAATTTTAACAGCTATTTTCAGCCTATCATTTGGAAACGCTTTAGCAAGCAGTCAGTCTCCAAGCAATGGCAATATGGGGCCTATTGTTAAGTGTTCAGATGGAAACGCAGTCACTCATGTGCCACTGCTGATCTGTAAACATTACGGCGGAAAAGTGCAGTGATAGAAGACTAAGTCAGGCTAGTGATGTAATTGCAGCCTGACGATTATTTATAACTGAAACCGGCTAACTGCGACCTGATAGATTGTTTAGGATTGGGCATTCCGTTGAAGCATCTCCTGGGCAATCATGTACCCAAGATTGCAACTGAGCTTTCATCTTATTTAACTCCACAAGCTTCAACTCTATTTCATCTAACTTCTGAGTGGCCTTTTTCTTTACTTCGTAGCTTTGTCTGTTGGGATTCATTGCCAACTCGACAAGTGACTTACACTCACCGAGAGTAAACCCAACCATTTTAGCTCTCAGTACAAACTCTAACTGTTCGATGTGAATCTCGCCGTATTGCCTGTACCCATTTTCTGAACGGTGCGGTGGGCTCATCATGCCTTTACTTTCGTAAAAACGAATGGACTTCGCTGTTGTGCCAACACGTTTCGCTACTTCACCAATATTCACTGTATTACCTGTAATATCTAAAATGAAAAACCGCAGTACTGCTGTTATACAATACTGCGGTTGAAAAACATAGTTAGAGACTTACGTTGGAAGCTTACTCTTGCTCTAACAACCAAATCATAGTTTGAGACTTTTCTTCGCTGTCTAGCTTGTTGAACCAGTATGAAACCATCTCGATTTCTTTTGAGCCTTCAATTGATGCTGGAGAAGCGTTCTTACGATTTTTGAATGCCCAATCTGTCACTGCAGACTGCTCTTCTTTTGTCGCTTGCCCATACCAGTAGTTAACCATCTCTTGAGCTTGTGAAGCTTTTGGTTCTTCAGCAACAACCGCTGCTACAGGTACCGCGACTGGGGCAACCGCGATCGCAGTATGATTATTTGCACCATTATAAATTGTGTCGATATACGCTTTCGGCACAATGAAAGTTGTACTCATTACTGAGTTTTGTCCATCAAGTGTAAATTCTAAATTCTTTTCTCTTGCTTGCTGGATGTCAGCTTCGCTCAATGGAAATTTAATATATTGAGTCTTTGTGCAGTGTTCGCTGCAACTTTCTCTTGGAAGTTGTCTATCTTCTAGCTCAAGCGTTTTACCAAAAAATCTCACCGTTTCGTATTCTTTATAGCTCTGGAAGTAACTCACATCCATGATAATTGAAGATTCTGGAGCCGAGCTCTGTGTTATTTCTTTGTTGTATGTAAAGTAGAGTGACGATTTCAGGATATCAGCACCGACGTTCGCTTTACTTTCCGCCACGTAAGATTGTCCAGTCACTTGAATGTAACCACCTTTAGGCTGTACATCTGCTACTGAATCTGAAAAATTACTTTTTGAATCAAGTGAACTACAAGCTCCCAAAAATAATGATAATACAACTACGCTAACTTTATTCATTATGACTAATTCCTTATGTTCACTATGGAAAAACGCTGGCAAAATAATTTACCAGCGTTTTGATTTTTATCTAACTATTTTTAAGCTGATAACTTTAGCTTAGAAACCGTATTCAAGACCAACGCGAGTTACGATATCTGTATCAGCGTCACCAACAGTACGACCCGCTACACGTAGGTAAGGTACGAAACCATTGTGAACAGCCATTAGCTGACCAGAGATAGTGTTGCTATCTGTGTTAGCTTCTTTGCTACCGTTAAGCTCAGATTCTAAGTTCGCTGCATAACCAAGTTTGAAACCGATTGGACCATTCCAGTATTGACCAATAATAGAGTAAGAATCTTGAGTTTGCTTACGGATACCGTTATCTAGCTCTTCGCCTTTGAATGCTGCTGCAAAGCCGAAACCTGCAGGTAGGCTAGCTTCAAAACCAACGATGTATGCGAATGTATCATCATCGTAGCCAGCTACTTCAGGAGCTTGCTCTGGCTGACCATTTTCGTCGAAAGACCAATCTCCACCAGTAGCAGCAACTACACGTGTACCAGATTCAACCGCACCCATGAATGTGATTTTTTCAAAGCTGTACTTAGCACTTGCGCCAACAAAGTTCGCATCACGAGTCGCTGCACCGCCACCATTGTCGTTATCATCACGACCAACAGAAGCTGCAAAAGAGAAACCACCAAATTTAGCTGAGTCGTAACGTACTTGGTTAGATTGACGATCGTAGTGACCGTTGATGCCGCCCCAATCGAATACTGAGCCTAGACCAGGGTTAGAGAATGGCCAATCGACGATTTCGTATAGTGGCGTAAGAACACGCCCCACACGTAGGTTACCCCAAGAGCCAGAAGCACCAACGAACGTATCACGGAAACCAAGCACACCGCCTGAAACACCACCATGAGACCAGTCTGTGCTATCTACGTAACCAGATTCAATCTGCATTGTGATTAATACGTCATCAAACATCTCTTTGTGTGCACGAAAGCCGATACGAGATTCATTCTCTACAGCGTAACCTGAGCTAGAGTCATTGTTGTCTGTTGTGTTGTAGTTCACTAGAGAGATAGCTGCAACACCGTATACGTCAACGTTGAAGTCAGAGTTGATACCAACTTCTTTCGCCATTACGCCTGTCGATAAAAGTGCAACCGTTGCACCTAGTAGAGTACGTTTGAAAAATTTGTTTTCCATGGAATAAAACTCCTAAAAATGGATATAGCTGTTTGAATATTCCCCGCCTAAAGTTGGCCGCCGTAGAGAGAAATACCTTTTCTTGTTTGAGAACCCTAAACTCTGAATTCTCTATTTCCTTTCTGGTTATACACATCGTGTGCATCCATGGCATTAAGACTAACTTCGCCCTCAAAAAGATCAATGAGAACTTAATTTTCATCTAAAAAAATATGAGTTGGTGCAAATTTACTGGGTACTTAGTGATCTCGCTCGCTAATTTTAAAAAACCACAAAACAACACACAAAACTAAATTAAAAACAATAACTTAAAATAAAATTAGATTTCATAAAATTGATATGACTCGCAAATATTCTACAACTAGAATAGCATTTCATTAATATTGAGCGTCATCACTGTCCTGATTTTATAGTTCGTATAGACACAAAATTCTCAGCAATTAAAAAGCCTTAATTTTTATAGCGGACACAAAAAAAGCACTCCAGAGAAAGGAGTGCCTTTGAGCTTTTTTTATCTGTATTTACTTACGAAATGAGGGCTATTAGATCATCTTCTGTTCTTATTTCGATACCTAAATCTTGTGCTTTGGTTAATTTAGAACCTGCCGCTTCGCCAGCAAATAATATGTCGGTTTTCTTCGATACGCTACCCGTCACTTTCGCACCTAATGCTTGTAGCGCAGCTTTAGCTTCACTTCGACCTAATTGGGACAATGAACCTGTTAACACAACGACTTTACCTTCTAATGGTAGATCTTGGTCATCCGCAACAGCTTCAATTGCAGGCCAGTTAACACCGAGCTCTAGCAACTGCTCGATTACGGCCCTATTTTTCTCTTGTGAGAAGAAGCTTGTGATATGACTAGCAACAATGTCGCCAATATCTGACACTTCAACCAATTGTTCATGTGTTGCTGTTTGAACTAAATCGAGAGTCTTGAAGTGTTGCGCTAAGTTCATTGCTGTCGCTTCACCCACTTCACGAATACCTAGTGAGTAAAGGAAACGTGCCAGTGTTGTGTCTTTAGCTTTGTTAAGAGCACTCACCACGTTCTGAGCTGACTTAGGCCCCATTCTATCAAGTACCGTAATCACACCTGCACTGAGCTTAAATAAGTCAGCTGGAGTTTCTACCATTTCACGATCCACAAGCTGCTCAATTACTTTTACACCAAGACCATCAACATCAAGTGCTTTTCTAGAGACAAAGTGCTTAAGCGCTTCCTTACGCTGTGCCTGACACACCAAACCGCCAGTACAACGCGCTACCGCCTCACCTTCTACGCGCTCAACAGTAGAGTTACATACAGGACAAGTATCAGGGAAAACAATGTCTGTAGCAGTATCAGGACGACGGTCTTGTACAACAGCCACTATTTGTGGAATAACGTCACCAGCACGGCGAATGATAACGCTGTCGCCCACCTTCACGCCTAAACGAGCAATCTCATCAGCATTGTGAAGCGTGGCATTACTTACCGTCACACCACCAACAAAGATAGGTTCTAGTTTAGCCACTGGCGTAATCGCGCCAGTACGACCAACCTGAAACTCAACATCGTTAAGTAAAGTAATCTCTTCTTGAGCTGGGAACTTGTAAGCAATAGCCCAACGAGGTGCTCGTGCAACAAAGCCTAAAGTTTCTTGTGCGGCAATGTCATCGACCTTAATCACCACCCCATCAATCTCATAGGCCAGAGCATCACGACGAGACATAATATCTTGGTAATACGCTTTCACATCATCGAGTGAAGTTAGCTGCTTGGTCTCTGGGCACATTGGTAAACCCCAGCCTTTAAGCTGTATAAAACGTTGGTAGTGACTAGTAGAGAGCTCAGCACCTTGCACAACACCGACACTGTACGCGTAAAAAGCTAATGGTCGCTTTGCCGTAATACGAGAATCAAGCTGACGTAGACTACCTGCGGCGGCATTACGAGGGTTAACAAAGACTTTCTCGCCTTTTTTCAACGCCAGTTCATTCAGTTTGTTGAAGCCTGCTTTTGGCATAAACACTTCACCGCGAACTTCAATGCGCTCAGGCCAACCTTCACCTTGCAACTTAAGCGGAATAGAACTGATCGTACGCACGTTTTCGGTTATGTTTTCACCTGTTGCGCCATCACCACGAGTTGCAGCTTGAACTAAAGAGCCATTTACATAGAGTAAGCTCACCGCTAAACCATCAAGTTTAGGCTCACAACAGAAAGTCTTGAGGTTTGCCGTTGGCGCTCTATCAGACATACGCTTATTAAACGCATCCAAATCTTCATCAGAGAAAGCATTGTCCAAAGAAAGCATTGGTATCTCATGAGTCACTTGCGTGAAGCCCTCTAAAGGCTGGCCACCAACACGCTGGCTCGGAGAATCTACCGTCACTAGCTCCGGGTTCTCTTCCTCAATCTTGAGCAACTGCTGCATTAAGCGATCGTATTCGACATCAGGGATCTCAGGGCTATCTTCTACGTAATAACGAACGGCATGATAGTGCAGAGTTTCTCTTAACTGCTCTAAGGTAACTTGAATCGATTCTTTCATATCATTCTCTGTCGTGATTGAAATATCAAAAAGGGCTCCCTTAGGAGCCCTTTTCTATAAATATAGATTATTTACAAGGCTAAACAATGAGGCTAGGCATTGGAAGCCGTCATAAAGTCTCTGATTTGTTTACGGTAGTCAGACAAGCGGTTTGGTGTCATTAAGTTACGTGACTCATCTAATACGTTACCGCCCATGTCGTCGGCAATTTTCTGAGCAGCACTGAGCATAACGTTGAAATTTTGATCAGCTTGGCCATAACAAGGCAGCGTCATAAAGAACGAAATACCTTTTGTGGTAAAGTCAGCAGGATCGTCGTGTTCTAGAGTTCCTGGTTGCATCATGTTCGCAACACTGAAAATAACTTTGGGCTTGGCACTAGATTGCGCAAAACAGTGATAGATAGACATCTCACCATAGGCTAAGCCGTTACTCTCCATACTACGGAAAAGTTCAGTACCAACAAATGGAATCTCTCCAGCGCAGTGAACATTAAGAACAATCACTTCCAGACCTAACTCTTCATCTTGCTTAACTTCTTCAACAGGCGCAGCACTTTGTGTCACAACGGCTTCTGTTGTAATGAACGGCTCATTCGGCGTCAAGCGCTCGCTTTGAGTTAAAGGTCCATCAATCACCTCGTCTGACTTGTCATCAAAAGAACCATATTGTTCTCGGAAGCCAGCGTGATTTTCTCTCTGCTCATCAGTCAAATCAAAGCTTGGAACTTCATGTTCAACCACTTCTTCAAGCTCTTTAGGTTCTTCTACCTTGATTGGGTCTTCAACACTGAAAGAAGGAAGATCACTCAATTCTATACCATCTTCGTGCACTTCTTTTGTTTGTGGCGCGGTTAACGGATCTGAGTCAATCAGAGGATCCGTCGCAGATGGCGAAACCGCAAAATCCGGCTCTTTACGCTCTTTTCGGATTATCTCAAAATCATCTTCTGGGGCGAATGAACGGTTTGGGATAGTTTCTGCGTCATCTAAGCTATCGTTATCAAGCTTACCAAGCGGCTTATCACCAAATTTTGCTTTTCCTTCTTTTTTACTCGTCCACAGACCGTGAAACAATAATGCGGCGATAGCTAATGCGCCAACAATAATGAGTACAAATCGCAATTCCTGCATTTTTCGCTCTCAGCTTTCTTAGTCAACTAGCTATAAAGATGCTGTCACTAAGTTGGGTTAATTTGGCCAATTTCACTACTCTATCAAAAGTAGCCACTGTTTTAGAACAACTTAATACAATTAGTTCCTTACATGGTGTGATTTTCGCCACGCTTTTTTTCTTAATTTCGGTCGAGTACACTAGGGATGTTTGCTATTTAACCAAATTCACATGTGACCTAATTTAAATATGACTATTGAATCTGTTCCCCGCTCTGGCTTTGGCTACTTTATTTTCGGAATAAAGATCGCTTTGTCGCCGAGTATTCGTAAGTTTGTACTACTTCCTCTCATCGCTAACGTGTTACTCGTTGGTGGTGCTCTATTTTATATTTTCTCCAATCTGAACACTTGGATAGAAGGCTGGATTGGAGCACTGCCAAGCTTTTTGTCTTGGTTGTCATATATTTTATGGCCACTCTTAGTATTAACCGTATTGGCAACATTTTCGTATTTCTTTAGCACACTTGCTAACTTCATTGCCGCGCCCTTCAATGGTTTGCTTGCAGAAAAGGTAGAAGAGTTGCTCAGTGGCAAAAAAGTCAATGATGATGGTTTACTCGATGTTCTCAAAGACACTCCACGTATATTAGCGAGAGAATGGCGCAAACTTGTCTACGTTCTGCCAAAAGCGATCGGTTTATTCCTACTTTTGTTAATTCCAGCGCTAGGACAAACCGTTGCACCGTTTTTATGGTTTATCTTTACAGCATGGATGTTAGCGATTCAATACGCTGATTACCCATTTGATAACCATAAAATCAAATTTGATGACATGAGAAACAATTTGAAACAAAAACAAGGCAAGACCTACAGCTTCGGAGCGCTTGTTTCTGTGTTCACAACGATTCCAATTCTAAACCTCATCGTTATGCCGGTTGCCGTCTGCGGCGCTACTGCGATGTGGGTTGCTGAGTTTAAAGACCAAGCGCTACGTTCTCGCCTATAAACTCCCTCAATTTTTAATAACTGCGCCTATCTTTTTTGAAGTTCTTATTTCCATAAAGATAGGCGTGAATTCTGCGACATATCTATATGATATAACTTTTTAATCCTTTTACCTTTTTTTCAAGTTGTTTAATCTAAATTCAAGCTAAACAAACATCGAAAGACACTAGACGGTAAAGTGATTGATATACTACGTTTAGTTCTGTCATTAAATGAAGGAATATCGCATGAGCAAGATCTACGAAGACAACACACTAACGATTGGTAACACGCCTCTAGTTCGCCTTAATAAAGTAAGCAAAGGCAATATCCTAGCTAAAATTGAAGCTCGTAACCCAAGCTTCAGCGTGAAGTGTCGTATCGGTTCAAACATGATCTGGGAAGCAGAAAAAGCAGGTACTCTAAAACCAGGTATTGAACTTGTTGAACCTACAAGTGGTAACACAGGTGTTGCTCTTGCATTCGTAGCAGCTGCTCGCGGTTACAAGCTAACGCTAACGATGCCTGAATCAATGAGCCTTGAACGTCGTAAGTTACTTAAGGCGTTAGGCGCAAACTTAGTACTGACTGAAGCGCCAAAAGGCATGAATGGCGCAATCGCTAAAGCAGAAGAAATTGTCGCTTCAGACCCAGAAAAGTATCTGCTGCTTCAGCAATTCAACAACCCAGCTAACCCACAAATTCACGAGAAGACAACAGGCCCTGAAATTTGGGAAGCAACAGACGGTGAGATCGATGTCTTTGTCGCTGGCGTGGGTACGGGTGGTACGCTTACAGGTACAAGTCGCTATATCAAAGGCGAGAAAGGTAAAGCAATCACTTCAGTCGCGGTTGAACCAGCAGAGTCTCCAGTGATTGCACAAGCGCTTGCTGGCGAAGAAATCAAACCCGCTCCACACAAAATCCAAGGTATTGGTGCCGGTTTTATCCCTGGTAACCTAGATTTAGACCTGATTGACCGAGTAGAGCCAGTAACTTCTGAAGAAGCGATTGAGATGGCTCAACGCCTAATGAAAGAGGAAGGTATTCTAGCGGGCATCTCATCTGGCGCAGCAGTAGTAGCGGCAAACAGAATCGCGGAACTACCTGAATTTGAAGGAAAAACCATTGTTACCGTGTTACCAAGCTCAGGCGAACGTTACCTAAGTACAGCCTTATTTGCTGGCATCTTTACGGAAAAAGAGAACCAACAATAATATGTGGTCAAATCAATTTTTCGTCCAAAAAAGCCCCGTTTAGGGGCTTTTTTGTTGATCCCTGCCCCACCTTTGGTAATATCGGGTCTGTTTTATTTTTCGCTTCAAAATAAAAGAAGCAATAAACAAATTCTGAAAGTCATGAGTACTCAATAAAAGATGACCATGGCTGGATAAAAATTTATAACCAGTCTAAGTTCTAACACGAACATGGCGTACTAGCCTCTAGCGCATTTGGGCTAAAGCAGTTAAGCTAATCTGGTTACAAACTTACAAAAAATAAATTAATTGGGGTATATAAAATGTACGAGAAGCAAGTAGAAATCACAGCAGAAAACGGCCTTCACACTCGTCCAGCTGCACAGTTCGTTAAAGAAGCAAAATCTTTCGACGCTGACATCACAGTGACTTCTAACGGCAAAAGCGCTAGCGCAAAAAGCCTGTTCAAACTACAAACTTTAGGCCTAGTAAAAGGTACTAACGTTACTATTTCTGCTGAAGGCCCTCAAGCTCAGCAAGCAGTAGACCACCTAGTTGCTCTTATGGATCAACTACACTAATACGGTCTTCTTCTTTCAAAGCCATTTTGCATAGCAAAGTGGCTTTGTTCGAAATAGATAGCAATAAACGCGACATTAGTCGACGACTTAAAGTCACACATTCTCCCGTTTACAGTTGAACAACTAAGGTAAGGCTATGATTTCAGGCATCCTAGCATCTCCTGGTATTGCTTTCGGTAAAGCACTACTACTTCAAGAAGATGAAATTGTCCTAAACACTCAATCTATCTCAGACGATCAAGTTGAAGCAGAAGTTCAGCGTTTTTTTGACGCTCGTAACAAATCTTCTCAACAACTTGAAGTTGTAAAGCAAAAAGCACTTGAAACTTTTGGCGAAGAAAAAGAAGCAATCTTTGAAGGCCATATCATGCTGCTTGAAGATGAAGAGCTAGAAGAAGAGATTTTAGCACTCATCAAGAAAGACAAAATGCACGCAGACAACGCGATCTACACAGTGATCGAAGAGCAAGCTGTTGCACTTGAGTCACTTGATGATGAGTACCTAAAAGAACGTGCGACTGATATCCGTGATATCGGTACTCGTTTCGTTAAAAATGCACTAGGCATCAACATTGTTTCTCTAGCAGATATCAATGAAGAAGTTATCCTAGTTGCTTACGACCTAACACCATCTGAAACTGCACAAATCAACCTAGATTACGTTCTTGGTTTTGCTTGTGACATCGGCGGTCGTACATCTCATACTTCAATCATGGCACGTTCACTTGAGCTTCCAGCTATCGTTGGTACTAACGATATCACTAAGCAAGTTAAGAACGGCGACATGCTTGTGCTAGACGCGATGAACAACAAAATCATCATCAACCCTTCTGAAGCTGAGCTAGCAGAAGCTAAGAAAATCAAAGAAGATTTCGAAGCTGAAGCGGTTGAACTAGCAAAACTAAAAGATTTGCATGCTGAAACTCTAGACGGTCACCGTGTAGAAGTTTGTGGCAACATCGGTACAGTAAAAGACTGTGACGGTATCCTGCGTAATGGCGGTGAAGGCGTTGGTCTGTACCGTACTGAGTTCCTATTTATGGACCGTGACGCGCTTCCTACTGAAGAAGAGCAATACGTTGCTTACAAAGAAGTAGCTGAAGCAATGGAAGGCGAGTCAGTGATTATCCGTACTATGGATATCGGTGGCGATAAAGACCTACCATACATGGACCTTCCACAAGAGATGAACCCTTTCCTAGGCTGGCGTGCAGTACGTATTAGCTTGGATCGTCGTGAAATCCTACGTGACCAACTGCGTGGCATCCTACGTGCATCTGCACACGGTAAACTACGTATCATGTTCCCAATGATCATTTCTGTTGAAGAGATCCGTGAACTGAAAAAAGCAATCGAAGAGTACAAAGTTGAACTTCGCGCTGAAGGCCTAGCTTTTGATGAAGAAATCGAAATCGGCGTAATGGTTGAGACTCCAGCAGCTGCTGCAATCGCACACCACTTAGCGAAAGAAGTGTCTTTCTTCTCTATCGGTACTAACGACCTAACGCAATACACTCTTGCGGTAGACCGTGGTAACGAAATGATTTCTCATCTATACAACCCATTATCTCCTGCTGTTCTTACAGTAATCAAGCAAGTGATCGACGCATCACACGCTGAAGGTAAGTGGACTGGTATGTGTGGTGAGCTTGCTGGTGACGAACGTGCAACATTACTTCTTCTTGGTATGGGTCTAGACGAGTTCTCTATGAGCGGTATCTCTATTCCTAAAGTTAAGAAAGTAATCCGTAACTCTAACTTCGCTGAAGTTAAAGCGATGGCAGATGAAGCACTATCTCTACCTACAGCAGCAGAAATTGAAGCTTGTGTAGAAAAGTTCATTGCTGAGAAAACTCAGTAATCGCCAAGAGCTTAATAAGATTAGACGGCTAAAAATAGTCGTCTAATTTGTTAGATTGGTATAGTATATTCTACAGAATAAAACTAAACGTTAGGAGCATGACACAATGGGTCTGTTTGACAAACTGAAAAAGCTTGTATCTGATGACAGCGCTGATGCTGGTGCAATCGAAATCATCGCACCTCTTTCTGGTGAAATCGTAAACATCGAAGATGTGCCAGATGTAGTTTTCGCTGAAAAAATCGTTGGTGACGGCATCGCTATCAAACCAGCTGGCGATAAAATGGTAGCTCCAGTTAACGGTACTATCGGTAAGATCTTCGAAACTAACCACGCATTCTCTATCGAGTCTGACGACGGTGTTGAGCTTTTCGTTCACTTCGGTATCGATACTGTTGAACTTAAAGGCGAAGGCTTCACTCGTGTAGCTGAAGAAGGTCAATCTGTTAAAGCTGGTGACACTATCATCACTTTCGACCTAGCGCTTCTAGAAGAGAAAGCGAAATCTACGCTTACTCCAGTTGTTATCTCTAACATGGACGAAATCAAAGAGCTGAACAAGCTTTCTGGTTCTGTAACTGTTGGTGAAACTCCAGTTCTTAAAGTAACTAAGTAATTCTGATTACTTATCTGCTTTAATAAAAACGCTACCCAAGGGTGGCGTTTTTTGTGCCTGTTATATTGATCGAGTTCCTTAAACAACGGTTCTGACTGCCGCTCTTCACCTCCTTGTAGACAGCCCCTCAATAAGCCACAGCAATACCAATCCTTAATTGCCAACTAACCGCACTACTTTGTTATTAAACCCAGTTAAACGCACCCTAGGCGCTGACCTTGCATGTTAGATAACGCGGTATAACTTCAGGTAGACACAGACCTCTGATATCTCGCTCAGATCGATTCTGAGATGACGACCAACGACTTCGATTCAGGTAAACAATGGATAACTACCTCTCTATAGTCGTCATTCCCTACAGCGAGGGACGAGCGTTATAGGGAATCTCGCTTTTGCTCCTTTCAGCATTACGGCACTTTCTCAAACTACACTCTTAGCTAAATCACAGGCAATAAAAAACCCAGCCGAAGCTGGGTCTGTTTAGCGCTCATCTCTCACCACGAGCTAATTTGTGGAAACCAAACGTTAACGCATTGGGTCATGGGTCAACGTGGCCTTTCAATCGATTAACCGAGTAGGCTAAGTGCCGAGTTCGGTGCTTGCTTCGCTTGAGCAAGAATCGAGCTTGAAGCTTGAGAAAGGATCTGAGACTTAGTCATCTGAGTCGTTTCTTTCGCAAAATCGGTATCTTTAATACGGCTCTTAGATGCGTTAACGTTCTCGTTAATGTTGTCTAAGTTGCTGATAGCGTGGTCGAAACGGTTTTGGAAAGCACCCAGTTCAGCACGGTGGCTATCTACGTACTTAAGTGCCGCATCAATTACTGCTACAGACTCTTGTGCACCACCCACTGACGTTACGTCGATAGTATCAACCGTTACGTCTTTGCCAGGTTGCATACCAAGCTCACCCGCTAGGCTACCTGAGAACGCCACTTCGCCTTCAACTTTGTTGTTACCAGTAAACATTTGTAGCTTACCGTCTTCAGTTACAGACGC
>NZ_JADDYI010000007.1:0-714 GCF_015163545.1 Vibrio sp. OPT24 | reverse complement strand
TTACGGACAGTGCCTGGTGGGTAGTTTGACTGGGGCGGTCTCCTCCCAAAGAGTAACGGAGGAGCACGAAGGTGGGCTAAACACGGTTGGACATCGTGTGGTTAGTGCAATGGCATAAGCCCGCTTGACTGCGAGAATGACAATTCGAGCAGGTGCGAAAGCAGGTCATAGTGATCCGGTGGTTCTGAATGGAAGGGCCATCGCTCAACGGATAAAAGGTACTCCGGGGATAACAGGCTGATACCGCCCAAGAGTTCATATCGACGGCGGTGTTTGGCACCTCGATGTCGGCTCATCACATCCTGGGGCTGAAGTCGGTCCCAAGGGTATGGCTGTTCGCCATTTAAAGTGGTACGCGAGCTGGGTTTAGAACGTCGTGAGACAGTTCGGTCCCTATCTGCCGTGGGCGTTGGAAAATTGAAAGGGGCTGCTCCTAGTACGAGAGGACCGGAGTGGACGAACCTCTGGTGTTCGGGTTGTCATGCCAATGGCATTGCCCGGTAGCTAAGTTCGGAATCGATAACCGCTGAAAGCATCTAAGCGGGAAGCGAGCCTTGAGATGAGTTTTCCCTGGCACTATAAGTGTCCTAAAGGGTTGTCGTAGACTACGACGTTGATAGGCAGGGTGTGTAAGTGCTGCGAGGCATTGAGCTAACCTGTACTAATTGCCCGTGAGGCTTAACCATACAACACCCAAGGGGTTTTGTGGACTCA
>NZ_JADDYI010000047.1:0-38836 GCF_015163545.1 Vibrio sp. OPT24 | reverse complement strand
TTGCATGTGTTAGGCCTGCCGCCAGCGTTCAATCTGAGCCATGATCAAACTCTTCAATTTAAGATTTTGTGACTCAACGAATACTGACTTCAAAACTATTCTTTATAAATAAAGAGTGTAATTTTAAAGCTATTACCATTCCAACAGAATGGTAATGAATTGACTGTGCCGAATAATTTCTTTCTACAAGAGAAAGTAGTTAAACGTATTGGTCACTCAGTTCATTGAAATCATTGTGTTACCGAAGTAACTGTTTTATCCAAAGGATAAAACGTTTTGATATTCATCAACGAGTGCCCACACAGATTGATAGGTTTAAATTGTTAAAGAGCTTCTCTTCGTTGTGATTTGCATCACTTCGGAAGAGGCGGCCATTCTAGCTATTTAATTCTCAGTGTCAAACACTTTTGAAAATTAATTTCTACTTTTTTAAAAGTAGGAGTAAATAATCACTCAAAGCTAGTAGCCTTACTAACATTCTTCGTTGAAGCCTTATGGCGTCTACCGTGTCAGTGAGGCGGCATTATAGAGATGTTCCTCACATTGGCAAGTGTTTATTAAAGAAAAATGCAAAAATAACGATTACATGACGAATAAACACCCAAACCCTTATTTTTGCAACTTTAACTACAAACTAACTACATAATAACCACAGACTTACCCACAATTGTTCTAATTTCATCTCCTAGAAACTAAAAAAGCTGCCTTATGGCAGCTTTTCGAATAGCAATGAGTTTAAATCCCAGAGCCATATTGCTCTCCATCATCCTCATGAAGGCCACATTCTCGTTTTAATCCATTGAAACGGGTTTCCTCTTCAGTCATGCCCGGTTCCCATTTCTTAGTTGTGTGTGTATCACCAATAGAAAGGTAACCCTGATCTCGAAGCGGGTGATAACTGAGACTATGCTCTTCTAAGTAATAGTGAACATCTTTATTCGTCCAATCGATTACCGGTAAGAATTTAAACACACCATTTTGGATGGATAAAATTGGTAGGTTCGCGCGCGATTGAGATTGCTCTCTTCTTAAACCAGAAAACCATGTTCCAGCCTCAAGCTCATCCAGCGCTCTTCTCATCGGTTCAACTTTATTAAGCTTGTTGTACTTTTCTATCCCTTCTATTCCTTGTTCCCAAAGTTTGCCATATTGCGCTTCTTGCCAATTAGGGCTCTGTTGTGCGCGAAATACTTGAAGGTTCAGAGTCAACGTCTTACTTAACTCATCTATAAATCGATATGTTTCAGGGAACAAATATCCAGTATCCGTCAGAATAACCGGAATATCTGGTTTCGCCTGAGTAACTAAATGCAACATCAAAGCCGCTTGGATTCCAAAACTAGAAGACACCACATGTGTCCCTTCTAAATTGTCTAAAGCCCACTTAACTCTTTCTAATGCCGTTAGCTGTTCTAACTCAACATTAATTTGTCCAAGACGAAGTATTTGCTCCGTCTTAGTCAATGCGAGTAGCTCTGCTAACTTCAGCTTTGAAGTGACAGAATTATGCATGCAGATCCCTCTTTGAAATTATCACCTCTTCGATGATGCCAGCTCGGATTGTAAAATCACCGAACCCTTCATTGTCGTTACGTTCCGTAGCCCAACGTCCCACCAGCGAATCAATCTCTTCTAAGATCTGAGCTGAAGTGATGTTCTCTTTATACATCTTCGGGATACGAGTTCCGGCTTTGTTGCCACCTAAGTGCATGTTGTAACGCCCCGGAGCCTTACCGACTAACCCCAGCTCAGCCAACATTGCACGACCACAACCGTTTGGACAACCCGTGATACGAAGGATGATATTATCTTCCTCTGGTAATCCATGCTTCTTTAGAATGTCTTCAACATCCGTTACAAACTCAGGAAGAAAACGCTCAGCTTCTGCCATTGCTAAAGGACATGTTGGGAATGCCACACAGGCCATTGAGTTTTTACGCTGCTCGGAAACGGCATCATCCATCAAACCGTATTGACGTGCCAGCTTTTCAATTTTTGCCTTTTGGCTCTTAGGCACACCTGCAACAATGAGATTTTGGTTCGCTGTCATGCGGAAGTCACCTTTGTGGATCTTCGCTATTTCAGCAACACCTGTTTTCAGCGCTTTCCCAGGGAAATCAAGTAAACGACCATTTTCGATGAATAACGCTAAGTGGTGCTTACCATCAATGCCTTCCGCCCAACCGATACGATCGCCACGGCCAGTAAACTCATAAGGACGGCTTTCAGAAAACTCAACGCCTGCACGTTTTTCTACTTCTGCTTTGAATACATCAATACCAACACGGTCTAGTGTGTATTTGGTCTTTGCGTTCTTACGGTTCGAACGGTTACCCCAGTCACGCTGAGTCGTTACCACCGCCGCTGCTACATCTAACGTTTTATCTAATGGCACAAAACCAAAATCGTCAGCTTTGCGCGCGTAAGTAGAAGTATCGCCGTGCGTCATTGCAAGACCACCGCCAACTAAGACGTTGAAGCCCACCAGCTTTCCGTCTTTAGCAATCGCGATGAAGTTAAGATCGTTAGCATGAACATCTACGTCATTCTGTGGAGGAATTACAACCGTCGTCTTGAACTTACGTGGTAAGTAGTTGCTACCTAAGATAGGTTCTTCGTCCGTTGTTGCTAGCTTTTCACCATCTAACCAAATTTCTGCGTAAGCACGAGTCTTAGGTAATAGATGTTCACTGATTTTTTTTGCCCACTCATAAGCTTCTTGGTGGAGCTCAGATTCAACCGGGTTTGTCGTACACAAAACATTTCGGTTTACGTCACCCGCTGTCGCAATCGAATCAATACCGATATTGTTTAGGGTTTGGTGCATTAACTTAATGTTCGGCTTCAACACACCATGAAACTGGAAAGTTTGACGGGTTGTAAGACGGATAGAACCATAAGAGGTACTTTCATCTGCAAACTTATCAATCGCCAACCACTGTTTAGGAGTAATAATGCCACCTGGCATACGAGCACGTAGCATTACATTATGCAAAGGTTCTAGTTTTTGCTTTGCACGCTCGTTACGAATATCACGATCATCTTGCTGATACATACCGTGGAAGCGGATCAACTGAAAGTTATCAGCAGTAAAGCCACCCGTAATTCTATCTTGAAGATCTTGTTCAATCGTACCGCGAAGATTTTTACTTTCACGCTTTAAACGCTCGTTGTCAGCCAAAGGTCCCAGTACTTGACCTAGCACTTCTTGCTCTATTACTTGCTTGCTCATTAGTACACATCCCTTTGGTAACGTTTCGCTTTACGTAAATCATTAATATATTGTTCAGCTTGTTCGCGGCTCTGATTGCCATATTTTTCCGCTATCGTAACTAACGCTTCATGGACATCTTTTGCCATTCGAGTCGCATCGCCACATACATAGAAGTACGCGCCTTCTTGAAGCCATTGCCAAACCTGCTCTGCCTGTTCAATTAATCGATCTTGAACATAAACCTTTTCTTTTTGGTCACGACTAAATGCCACATCAAGCTTGGTTAGCGCACCAGACTTAAGGTACTTCTGCCATTCAACTTGATATAAGAAATCTTGAGTAAAGGTTCGGTCACCAAAGAACAGCCAGCTCTTACCTTGAGCGTCATTGTTTTCACGCTCTTGAACGAAACTACGGAATGGAGCAATACCAGTGCCAGGACCAACCATGATGATTGGTGTATTGTCGTCTTGTGGCAGTTTGAAGTTATTGTTGTTCTCTACAAACACCTTAACTTCACCACCTTCTTCTAGGCGTTGAGCTAAGAAACTTGACGCTCCACCTAAACGAGATTCATCACCTTTTTGGTATTCAACCAGACCAACCGTCAAGTGAACTTCTTCATCTACTTCAGCTTGACTTGATGCAATAGAATAAAGACGTGGCGTTAACTTACGTAGAAGACCGATTAGCTCATCAGCTGATAGCTTGGTTTTCTTTTCAGCTAAAACATCGACAATTTGAGTATTACCCGCATATTCACGAAGCTTGTCTTTATCTTCCACCAGCTTGATTAACTTTTTGCTGCCAGATAACTCGGCAAACTTAGTCACAAATTGAGGGTTTGATGACGTAATCTCGAATTTACTCACTAGAGCACTATGGAGAGATAAGTTTTGACCATCTACATCGACACTTTCGATACCAGATAACCCAACCTTAGAAAGGATCTGATTGGCAAGTTCTGAACTGTTTTCAAACCATACACCTAACGCATCACCAGGTTGATAAGTAATACCTGACTCATCAAGATCAATCTCGATATGACGAACATCTTTACCAGAGTCGCGACCCGTGATCTTTTGACTCGTCAGTAATGTGGCTGTGTATGGGTTTTGTTTGGTGTATTGCGAATGACCCGCGGCCACTTGACCAACTGGTAACTGAACGACATCGGCTTCAGTGCCTGTCGATAGTGTCTCTTTTACTTGCTCTAATGCTTTAGCACGCCACTCTGTTGCCGATGCTTCGTAATCAACATCGCAATCAAGACGATCAACAAACGATTTAGCACCAAGCTTAGCTAAGAAGTTATCGAAATCTTTCGCGGTTTGGCAGAAGAACTCATAACTTGAATCACCTAAACCAATAACACCGTATTGTAGGTTTGATAATTTCGGCGCTTTCTTCGATTGTAGAAACTCGTGTAACTCAATAGCGTTATCTGGGGCTTCGCCTTCGCCATTGGTTGAAGCAACGAAAATGACGTGTGTCTCTTTGGCTAAGTTCTTGCCCTTATAGTCACTTGCGTCAAAAAGCTCGACAGCAATACCTAAAGCCTTTGCTTCTGCCTCAAGCGATTCAGCAACACCTTTAGCATTACCCGTTTGAGAAGCGAAGATAATACTTAACTTACCCGCAGGTTTAGTGGCTACTGCAGCGGCGGCTTGAGCGATTGGCGCGGCTGCACCTACAGGCTGAGCTTGACTCACACCCCAAAGATAACCACTGACCCAAGCCAGTTGTTGCGAAGATAACTCAGAAACCGATTGTTGAAGATGACCCAATTGTTGGTCATTAAGTGGTGCTGCTAGCCCAGGTAGCTCATTAGCCCCAGACTGTGCATTATTATTTTGTGAAGACTCTTTCTTATTTAAAGACATGGTCACGACATCCCTAATCATTGCGTGACGATAGATTAACCACTACTTTTAATAACAAGAAAGAATAGAAAAGTATGTTTTATAACTTTTTGGAAGTAAAAACCGATT
This sequence comes from Vibrio sp. OPT24, assembly GCF_015163545.1. Classification (NCBI taxonomy): domain Bacteria; kingdom Pseudomonadati; phylum Pseudomonadota; class Gammaproteobacteria; order Vibrionales; family Vibrionaceae; genus Vibrio; species Vibrio sp. OPT24. The sequence goes on along the minus strand of NZ_JADDYI010000047.1, from coordinate 33,631 downwards.
GAACCATAAATTGACTTACTGATTTTCAATCCGCACTTGCTGAAAGCCAACCGCCATTGCCGACTTAGAAGCCAGATCTAAATCTGCATAATGGCACTCTTCACCATGGACATCAGTGAGCAGAACAAAGCCACCTCCCATATGGCGAAACTCCACAACCCAAGACCCTTCTTGAATTGAGGGCTCTATGATCGCTTCAACTAACAAGTTTTCTCTATATAAATTTCTTAATTCATTGAGTGTCATACACCATCCCTTGCTTTGACCTCACAACATAGACCTTATAAGAATAGACGCTAATTAGAACTCTGTAGTAAGGATGGTCGAAAGTGACGAATGTGCTAACTAATTCCAGAAAGATATATAACCAATAGATATAAAAAACGCCACTTAACAAAGTGGCGTTCCTAAAATTCGTTTTAGATGCTCTTTAAAATTAGCTTTAGTAGCCTAAAAACGCACTTCAGCGCCTGCGAACCAACCGTCAACCATAACAAAGCTCTTGCCTAGTTCAGAGCTAAAAAACTCATCCGAGTCTAGATCGATAACACGGTAACCACCACGCAAGGCAATCTCAGATTCTGATACAGGAATTCGGTACTGAACACCCGCCATCAAGTCAGTACTCTTGATGCCACTGCTATCACCGAACTCCATCGTACCAATGATATCGAAATTGGTATCAGGAACATTGATCTCTGCGTTGCCGTAGAAACTCCAAGTAAACTCATCAAAGGTTGATGTTTTTGCATCAGTAGCTTTTGGTTCAATATAGTTAGAGTTCGAGTACTGAGTAAATGTCACACCCGCGTCAAAGTTCATTAGCTTATGATCTAACAATGTGTAATAGAAGGTGTAATCGTACTTATCGAAGGCCAATGAATCCGCATCAACAGAGGTGTAGCGAAAACTAGCGTTTGGTAGCATTGGGGCATTATGCTCAAATGCGAAATACAACGAAGGAGAATTAGAATCATCGCTCTGTCTAACTTCGTTTAGCTTTGTACTTCCCCACCACATATCGGCACCGACTTTAGCCGTGTAAGAAAACTCTTCTTCAGCAGACACTGCCGAACTTAAAGATAGCATTCCCACTAAAGCAATTAATGGCATTTTATTCATTTGAGATAGCTCCAATTCCATATCGTTGTGCTAATTGTATGCACATTCATAGATTATTGGGGAAAATTCTATCACACATCTTAAATTCTCAAACGATAAACCGATGACGATCAAAGATTTGACGACACCATGACCTTAGTAACGTCTTTGGTTAGAACTGTGTACAAAGTTTTTGAAAAACCAGATACCCAATGCAATCACAATTAACCAAGGCAGCAACTTAAACACAACCCCCATCATACCTAAGACCAACATAACGGCTAACGCGATTCCGGTTGCAGCCAATACCGTCATAAACGTGATACCAGTGACAAGTAGAGTTGCGACGAAAATAAGAACAAAGATTAATTCAAACATAATGGTCTCCCTAATGAGTTAATGACCTATCTTTCCTACTATCTAACATTGCAGCTTCCATACCAAGTTAGTGAAATCAATAAAACCCTTACTTATCAGACAAATAAAAAGCCACACATCTAAATGCGTGGCTTTTAAAGAAACTATCAATGGCAAATTTAGCCTCTAGTGGCGAATTTAGCCTTAGGTTTTTAAGCTTAACTTTTTAACCTTTACTTTTTAAGCTTGGTTTTCAGCTTGGGCTTTTAAGCTCGAACTTTTCACCTCGAGGGAGGTTATACGTTTAGCTCTTTAGGGATCTTAGCCAATGCTGTCTGCATCACTTCGATACCTGCACCTTTCTTATGTGCGTTTTCACTGATGTAGCGGCGCCATTGTCTTGCGCCCGGCATACTTTGGAACAAACCAAGCATATGACGAGAGATGTGTCCTAAGCTTGCACCATTTGAAAGCTCACGTTCAATGTACGGGTACATTTCTTCAACCACTTGTGAGCGCTTCTTGATCGGCGTGTCTAAACCAAAGATCTGCTGATCGACTTCAGCCAAGATAAACGGGCTATGGTAAGCCTCACGGCCGATCATCACACCATCAAGGTGTTGCAAGTGCTCTTTAGTTTGCTCCAGAGTAGTAACGCCACCATTCACTGCAATCACAAGATCAGAGAAGTCTTTCTTGATTTGGTATGCACGATCGTAATCTAGCGGTGGAATCTCTCGGTTCTCTTTCGGGCTAAGACCACTCAACCATGCTTTACGAGCATGAATAGTAAATTGCTCACAGCCGCCTTTTTCAGAAACCGTCGAAACAAACTTAGTTAAAAACTCATAAGAGTCTTGGTCGTCGATACCAATACGTGTTTTCACGGTAATTGGAATATCAGTGACTTCTTTCATCGCAGACACACAATCTGCCACCAGCTCAGGTTCAGCCATTAAGCACGCACCAAAGCGACCATTCTGAACTCGATCTGAAGGACAACCTACATTTAGGTTTACTTCATCGTAACCACGCTCACCAGCAAGTTTGGCACAAGCAGCAAGATCAACCGGGTTTGAACCGCCGAGTTGAAGTGCAAGAGGATGTTCTTGCTCGTTGTATTCTAGAAAGTCGCCCTTACCATGTAAGATCGCGCCTGTTGTTACCATTTCCGTGTACAGAAGAGTCTGCTGAGAAAGCAAACGGTGAAAGTAACGACAGTGGCGGTCAGTCCAATCGAGCATTGGAGCGACAGACAATCTACATGAATGTGTCATGGTAAAGTACCCTGGTAGCGAGTCAAAAAAATATGCTGGAATACCCAGCAAAAGCAAGGTCGGCTATTGTAAATGCTATGCTCAGTTTGTGCTATATGAACTTTACCTCACATTTTTTATTTAAACCTATTCACCAAACCTCTAATTCAGCCTCACTAATCAGTTATGCCTTGAGTCACACTGTCATTTTGAGTTACCTTGTCTTATTCAAAGTCGTAGGTCACAATACGCTCTGTACCTGACTTTAATAGAAATCATTGGCTCCCAAAACGTAGTAACCTAGAAATAGGGTTTGAATAGGGATGTCCGATTGAATGGTGAAAAATTTGGACCACACATTAATAGAGCAAGTTGAAGGGATATGCGCATCGCGAGGAGTTAGATTAACGCCTCAGAGAAAGCGAGTGTTTGAGCTCATTTTCTCTAATAAAAAAGCCTCCAGTGCTTATGAATTATTAGAGCAGTTGAAAGTCAGTGAACCGCAAGCCAAGCCACCTACTGTTTATCGCGCTTTGGATTTCTTGCTGGAACAAGGTTTCATTCACCGAGTTGAGTCAACCAATAGCTTTATATGCTGCTGTTCTTGCAATGCCCATAAACATTTCTCTCAACTACTGATCTGCGATAAATGTGGCACAGTGGTAGAACTGCAAGACGATGCGCTTGTTACTCTACTCGCTAGTAACGCTGAGAAGCACGGTTTCCAATTGACAAATCAAGTCATTGAATCGCATGGCATTTGCCAAACTTGCTCCTCCGATATGAAAGAATAAGATTATAGAAGAACATTATGCGCGCTGAATTTGTAAACCCGTTTTTAGCTTCTTTGATGAACGTATTAAAAACGATGGCTTCTCTAGAATTAAAGCCACAAAAACCAAGAGTTAAGAAAGATGAGATCGCTCGTGGTGATGTATCCGGCCTAATTGGCATGGTGGGTACACAATCTCGTGGTTCAATGTCGATCACCTTCGATGAGGGTCTCGCTCTTGAAATCATGGAAAACATGCTAGGTGAACGCCCAAACGGCTTGAACGAAGAAGTCACTGATATGGTCGGTGAAATCACCAACATGGTGACTGGCGGTGCAAAACGTATTCTTGCAGAAAGCGGCTTTGACTTCGATATGGCCACGCCAATCGTCGTTTCAGGCAAAGGACATACTATCCGTCACAAATGTGAAGGAGCAATCATCATCATGCCTTTCTCATCTCAATGGGGTAATGCCTTCATCGAGATCTGTTTCGAATAGAGACAATCGAGTAAATAAAAAAACGAAAGGCTGACGTATATACGTCAGCCTTTTTTATTGCCGTAAAACCAACGGACATAAAAAACGCCAACCGAAAGGTTGGCGTTTACAGTTATTACTTGGTGTTACTTAAACAGTCTTAAGCTTTAAGCGCTTTAAATGCATTGATTAGACCGTTTGTTGAGCTGTCGTGAGAGGTTACTTGAGCATCGTCAGCAAGCTCTGGAAGAATTTGGTTTGCTAGTTGCTTACCAAGCTCTACACCCCATTGGTCGAAGCTGAAGATGTTCCAGATTACGCCTTGAACGAAAATCTTGTGCTCGTACATCGCGATTAGGTTACCTAAAGAGCGAGGAGTGATTTGCTTAACAAGAATTGAGTTCGTTGGACGGTTACCTTCAAACACTTTGAAAGGCGCAAGTTCAGCTGCTTCTTCTGCTGTTTTGCCTGCCGCTAGGAATTCAGCTTCTACTGTCTCTTTTGTCTTACCGAAAGCAAGCGCTTCAGTTTGAGCAAAGAAGTTAGACATCAACTTCTGGTGGTGATCAGATGCTGGGTTGTGGCTGATAGCAGGAGCAATAAAGTCTGATGGGATCAGCTTAGTGCCTTGGTGAATCAGTTGGTAGAAAGCGTGCTGACCGTTTGTACCTGGTTCACCCCAGATGATAGGACCAGTTTGGTATTCTACTGGATTGCCGTCACGGTCAACAAATTTACCATTCGATTCCATGTTGCCTTGTTGGAAGTAAGCCGCAAAACGGTGCATATATTGATCGTAAGGTAGAATCGCTTCTGACTCAGCGCCGTGGAAGTTATTGTACCAAACGCCGATAAGCGCAAGGATAACAGGAATGTTGCTTTCAAATTCAGTTGAAGCAAAGTGGTTATCCATCTCATGAGCACCATCTAATAGCTCAACGAAGTTATCGAAGCCGATAGAAAGAGAGATAGACAGACCAATCGCAGACCATAGTGAGTAACGACCACCAACCCAGTCCCAGAATTCGAACATGTTGTCAGTATCAATACCAAACTCAGCGACCGCAGTTGCGTTAGTTGATAGTGCAGCGAAGTGTTTAGCAACGTGCGCGTTGTCACCTGCTTCAGCCAAGAACCAATCACGTGCAGAGTGCGCGTTCGTCATTGTTTCTTGAGTGGTAAATGTTTTAGATGCCACTAAGAATAGCGTTGTTTCTGGATTCAGAGGCTTAAGTGTCTCAACAATGTGAGTACCATCTACGTTCGAAACAAAGTGCATGTTTAGACGCGTTTTGTATGGCGTTAGTGCTTCAGTCACCATGTATGGACCAAGGTCTGAACCGCCGATACCGATGTTGACAACATCAGTGATCTCTTTACCGGTGTAACCTTTCCACTCACCAGAAACGATACGGTGTGTGAACAGTTCCATTTTTGCTAGTACTGCATTAACTGCTGGCATTACGTCTTTGCCATCAACCATTACTGGCTTATCGCTACGATTACGTAGAGCAGTGTGAAGTACTGAACGACCTTCAGTCTTGTTGATTGCATCACCGCTAAACATAGCTTCAATTGCAGACTTAACTTCAGTCTCATTTGCAAGAGCAAATAGGTGCTGCATCGTTTCAGCGTCGATAAGGTTCTTAGAGTAATCCACTAATATGTCCGAACCGAAACGAGTAGAAAAGCTCTCGAAACGCTTTGCATCTTGAGCAAATAGTTCTTTCATATCCATATCTTGAGCAGACTCAAAATGTGCAGTTAGAGCTTTCCACGCTTGTGTTTGCGTTGGGTTGATATTTTTCAACATGGTATCTATCCCGATATTACTGTAGGTTTTATTCTAGACGTCACCTAAGTGATGAATAGAACCCCCGATTAGGCGAAAGTTTATATTTTTCTATGATGACCAGACCGCATCACCACTGAAAGATTCTTTGTAATTTTTTTTCACGACGTATTATGCCGTATATGAAGAGCGCCACCTTGAGATAAATCAGGATTCGATTTCCTGATAGAGAGATCGATGCTGACTCAGGCTCTAACATAATTAAATGTGAGCGATAGCTGATAAATTCAAGTTCAAAAGATAGCGTTAAACCACTTTTTTTCCAAACACATTATAAAGGATGGCGTATGTGGATTCAGAAGACTATACACCTAAATGCACGAAAGCGTGGATTTCATCTCATTACTGATGAAATTGAACAACAGATAAACGATATCAATTCTCTATCTGTTGGTTTATTACATCTTTTTCTTCAACATACTTCTGCCAGCCTCACACTCAACGAGAACGCCGATCCGACGGTTCGCCGCGACATGGAATCACACTTCAATAAGTTCGTACCCGAGCGAGCCGCTTATTACAGACACACCTATGAAGGTGATGATGACATGCCTGCTCATATTAAAGCATCGACACTTGGCACCAGTGTGACAATTCCGATAACCAACGGTCGTTTAGCTTTGGGAACATGGCAGGGAATATACTTGGGTGAACACCGTGATTGTGGTGGCAGCCGCACAGTGATTGCGACTATTCAAGGTGAGTAGACCATTTGAAAGCAAGATTTTATTAATAAAAACAGTGCCTTTTTAATACAAAAAGAGTGGTGTGTTTCCACGACCACTCTTATCAAGATAGTATTTGGCCTACTGTAGGCCGAAAGCTTTAGAAGGGCTGGTTTATCATAACCCTAAAGGTCCCTTCATCACCGCCTCGCGCTAATTCTGCACGAACAACAATGCCTTCCACTTGAAAACGAACCGCGCCGCCTAAGCTCCATTTCATATCGGTGTGCAATTCTTTGATATCGTACTCATCAGCCACACGCCCTACTTCGGCGAATGCGACCCATTGCCACCAAGGCAGGTCGTAGTAGTTGATCAGCGGAATATCACCGAGTGGCTGCCAATCTGGGAGCACTCGATACTCTGCAGAATAGTGAACAGCAGATCGCCCATGATATCGACCTCCGGTATAGCCACGTAAACGATACAAACCACCCAATCGAGCTTGTTCTGTTTCCGGTGGACGAGCACACTCCTGCCCAGAACAGTTATCCCAGGTTGGTGTATCAGCAGTATAGAAATCGAGTGCCACAACTTGTTGGTCGAACAAGTCTCCTAGAGGACCTAAAGCGAAGTACTGACTGTTTTGAAAAGTCCATTTCAGCCACAAATCGTCGTTAGACCAACTTTCAGCGCCCGTCGTGAACTCAAGATTGGTATGAGATCCTTTGGTTGGGTTACGTGTGCTATCACGATTATCCCAATCGAACGCCAAACTAAAACCGGTCGCCTCTTCAGTATTATTTAAACCTTCTAGCTCACGAGCAGTATAAAAAGGTGTAAATAAAATCGAACTGACACCCGATTCGACTGGCGAAGCAAAACTGACCTCTTTGATTGGTTGAAACGCGCCGAGTAAGCCATGCTCTGCAACATTGCCCCAAGGCAGCAGATATTTAAATTCAAACTGATAATTCTGCTCTAAGCCATCAACTATAGTTTTGTCATCGATAGATGAATCGTTATCGCCTTGAGAGCCAATATAATAAGGATTGTCGTTGAAGCGCGCTTGGTACATCTGAGTACTAAACAAGATATTCTCAGACAAGGCATAATTAAAGGCCGATAGAAAACCGACATAGCTGTCTTTGTCTGAATACAAAGCCATACCAAACAGAGCCGCTTGAGGTTGCCAAACGCCCTTTGCGACACCAGCAACCCCAAAGGTATTGCCCATGGTTTCAGTACTGAAATAGAAAGGAACAAAAGCGGAATCTTTTTCTTCACTTAGAACAGAAGAAGAAAAGCTGACACCAGTTACTGCCATTGCAGACATTAACCAGTATCGAGAAGTTCGCTTGAACATATCTATTTTACGTATTCCATTGCCACGCGAGACGTCAGTTTAGTCACGAGCTCGTAAGCGATAGTGCCGATATGTTCTGCCACTTCTTCTGAGGGTAAGTCTTTACCCCAAAGCGTCGCTTCGTCACTCACTTTATCCGTAGCATCAGGACCAAGGTCAACCGTTAGCATGTCCATAGAGACACGCCCTGCGATTGGTACTTTTCTACCATTAACGAATACTGGGGTGCCGTTAGGTGCAGTGCGAGGATAACCATCGCCGTAACCAATTGCGATAACACCAACCTTGGTATCACGCTCACTGGTCCAGTTACCACCATAACCCACACTTTCACCAGCCTTCACATCACGAACCGCAATTAAGTGTGAAGTCAGAGTCATCACCGGCAAAAAGCCCAGCTCTTGCGCTGATTTATCAACAAACGGAGAAACACCATAAGAGATGATTCCGGGGCGAACCCAATCAAGATGACTATCAGGCCAAGCTAATAGACCTGCAGAGGCCGCAAGTGAACGCTCCCCTTCACAACCGTCGGTAAGAGATAAGAAAAGCTCAGTCTGCTCAACTGTTGTGGTTCTATCTAACTCGTCAGCACATCCAAAATGGCTCATGTAGCGCAATGGCTTTGCCACATTTGGGCATTGATGCAAACGCTCAACAAAGTTCTGGTATTGCTCAGGGCGAACGCCTAGGCGGTGCATACCACTGTCGACTTTTAGCCATACCACAACGGGTGTTTCCAAATCGGCATTCTCTAGCGCGCTTAATTGCTCTTCACAATGCACCACGGTTTGAATGTTATTGGTTACTAGAATGGGTAAGTCACCCGAAGAGTAAAAGCCTTCCAGCAACAAAATAGGTTTAACTATGCCACCAGCACGAAGTTGTAATGCTTCTTCAATACGCGCCACACCAAAAGCATCAGAACTTTTTGAATGCTTAGCGATATGCAGTAAGCCGTGTCCGTAGCCATTCGCTTTCACAACGGACATTACCTTGCACTGAGGCGCTTTCGACTTTATCTGGTTCAGGTTATGTTCGAGCGCGTTTAAGTCAATGCTCGCCGTCGCCGCTTTCATGTAAGTCATTAGCGATTACTCATCATCAAATGCAGGGCCTGCATAGTTATCAAATCGGGAGTGTTGCCCTTGGAATGTCAGACGAACCGAACCGATCGGGCCGTTACGCTGCTTACCCAGGATAATCTCAGCGATGCCTTTCAATGAACTGTCTGGGTTATAAACCTCATCACGATAGATGAACATGATCAAATCGGCATCTTGCTCAATCGAACCTGACTCACGCAAATCCGAGTTTACTGGACGCTTATCAGCACGTTGCTCTAGGGAACGGTTAAGCTGAGAAAGTGCAACAACCGGAACGTTGAGCTCTTTTGCGAGCGCTTTCAATGAGCGAGAGATCTCGGCGATTTCAAGAGTACGGTTATCAGATAACGAAGGTACACGCATTAATTGAAGGTAATCTATCATGATCATAGAGATACCATCATGCTCGCGAGCAATACGTCGAGCACGAGAGCGTACTTCTGTTGGTGTCAGACCCGAGCTATCATCGATATACATATTCTTCTTATCCATAAGAATACCCATACTCGATGAAATGCGCGCCCAATCTTCATCATCCAATTGACCGGTACGAATCTTGGTTTGGTCTACACGAGAAAGTGACGCAAGCATACGCATCATCAGCTGTTCGGCTGGCATCTCAAGAGAGAAGATCAGAACAGGCTTATCTTGTTTCATCGCTGCGTTTTCACACAAGTTCATCGCAAAGGTGGTTTTACCCATCGATGGACGAGCCGCGACAATAATTAAGTCAGAACCTTGTAGACCTGCAGTCTTCTTATTGAGGTCGTTGAAGCCAGTATCGACACCTGTCACACCATCTTGCGGCGTTTTGTACAGGATCTCGATACGCTCTAGTGTCTTCTCTAGAATGCTATCAACGTTTTGTGGACCTTCATTTTCACTTGCACGGCCTTCAGCAATCGCGAAGACTTTACTTTCAGCCAGATCAACAAGTTCTTCCGATGTACGACCTTGAGGATCGTAACCAGAATCAGCAATCTCATTCGCAACACCAATCAGACTACGTACCAACGCACGTTGTGCCACGATATCCGCGTAAGCGTTAATGTTCGCCGCACTTGGGGTATTTTTAGCTAGGTCAGCCAGGTAAGCAAAGCCACCCACTTCTTCAAGTTGCTCACGCAGCTCTAGATGTTCAGAGAGTGTAATAAGATCCAAAGGAGAACTTTCTTCAAGGATATCTTTTACCGCTTCAAAGATCAGACGGTGAGGACGACTATAAAAGTCTTTGGCCACAACCTTTTCGGCAACTGTATCCCAGCGTTCGTTATCCAATAACAAACCGCCAATAACAGATTGCTCAGCTTCTAATGAATGTGGCGGGACCTTGATGGCGTCCACCTGATCGTTGGCTGATTTCTGACTTTTGGTATCCACTATGACTACACTCAATAACTAATAATGATCGTTCATTATACCCAAGAACATCCATTTGTAATCCGATCCTATGAGTTTGTTTTATTCTTCAGAAAGAATTTACTTATTGCTGACGGAATTAACCAAGGGTAGCATTACGATCCTTCCATTCATTCACTGTATAACTGGGGTATGCGTGTCCAAATTATTGGCTCTGAGCACTGGTCTTCTGAGCTCTAGTCTTCTAAGCATCGGTCTCCTGAGCACTCCGTTGGCCTTAGCTGATGATACTAAAGCCTCTGTTGATGCTAATACCTCTGTTGATTCTATTCTCGACTCTATAGTAGTACCAGAAACTACAGCTGAGCCGATCGTCGTTGCACCGACACCTGAAGAAAAAGAGTTGGATATCGCACCAAGTGATACGGCTGATACAGAGCTGCCTAACCCACTAAAGACTGAGGTCGAATTTGGATATCAGTCGCATACTGGTAATTCGGATTCACGATCGCTTAACGCACGCCTGAACGGTGAGTATACCGCTGGTCGTCATAGAACCAGTGGCGAATGGAAATACTACAATCTCTATAAAGATGGTGAGGAAGATAAAAGGCAATCGACTTACTCGGCTCAGAGTGACTACAAGTTAAGTCCTAAAACCTACCTTTACGGCAGCTTCAAAGGTGTTGATTCACGATACAGTGCTTACTTTAAGGACTATACCGTTTCGAGTGGTCTGGGTTATCAGTTTTCGAATACCGAAGAGTTTGTTTTGGAAGTGGAAGTCGGGCCGGGTTTTCGTTATCAAGAACCGAATCTCGATGAACTAGACGACGATGACATCATCTTTCCTGAAATTGTTGAAGAAGCGATTTTCCGTGGCAATGTGAATACATCATGGCAGGTGTTGAAGAACTTGCAGTTTAAAGCGGACGTGACGTTAGTGTCTGGTCACAGCAACCTTAAGTTTGATACCGAATTAGAAGCCATCAATGATATCACTGACAATATCGCGCTGAAGATCGCTCACTCTCGTCAATACCACGACAAAGTTCCTGAAGGATTAAGCAAAGAAGACTCTGTGCTGTCGATTAACCTACTCTTTCAATTCTAATTCCATGGCTGGTTGTTCAGCCATCAGAGCTTTTGGATCATAGTAGGCTTTTAACCTAATGTAACCCTCTCTTACCTTTTCCTATATTCCAGACATAAAAAAACACCAGCCGAAGCTGGTGTTTAAAACTTTCAAAAGAAAGAATTCGTCTTGGTACTGAAATTACTCAGCTGCAACGATAGCGATTTTCGCAGTAGCAAAAACTTCAGAGTGAAGTTGGATGCTTACTTCGAATTCGCCGATGTTACGTAGAGCGCCTTCAGGTAGGCGTACTTCGCTCTTAGCTACTGCAACACCTGCCGCTGTAATAGCGTCAGCGATGTCACGAGTACCGATAGAACCGAATAGTTTACCTTCGTCACCAGCTTTAGAAGCGATTGTAACGCCTTCTAGAGTGTTAACGCTCTCTGCACGAGCTTCAGCAGCAGCTAGTTGCTCAGCAACTTTAGCTTCTAGTTCAGCACGACGAGTTTCGAACATAGCAACGTTGTCTTTAGTTGCCATAACTGCTTTACCCTGTGGGATAAGGAAGTTACGAGCGTAACCAGATTTAACGTTTACTTGGTCGCCAAGGCCACCTAGGTTACCGATCTTATCAAGTAGAATAACTTGCATTATCTTAGTCCTCTTAAACTATTATTAACTATTACCGATTACTGATGCTTGTCAGTGTACGGTAGTAGAGCTAGGTAACGAGAACGCTTGATAGCGCGAGCTAGTTGACGCTGGTACTTAGCGCTTGTACCAGTGATACGGCTAGGTACGATTTTACCAGCTTCAGTGATGTAGTTTTTAAGAGTTGCTACGTCTTTGTAGTCAATCTCTTGTACGCCTTCTGCAGTGAAACGGCAGAATTTACGACGACGGAAGAAACGAGCCATGGGCTATCTCCTGATCTTAAATTTAGTAAAGCGGTCTTTCACAATTATCGAAATAACTATCAATGACCTTAAACAAGTTGAGAATTTTTTAAGGCATTAAGCCAAAAAAGAATTACTCAGCAGCTGCTTCTGGTTTAGCTTCTGTACGCTCTTCGCGACGAGGAGCACGCTCTGCACGCTCTTCTTTTTGCTTAAGCATAATAGATTGCTCAGTCACAGCGCCTTTAGTGCGCATGATCATGTTACGTAGAACTGCATCGTTGAAACGGAAAGCAGTTTCTAGCTCGTCAATCACTTCTTGACCAGCTTCAACGTTCATAAGAACGTAGTGAGCTTTGTGAAGCTTGTTGATTGGGTAAGCCATTTGACGACGACCCCAGTCTTCTAGACGGTGGATAGTACCGCCAGCTTCAGTGATAGAACCAGTGTAACGCTCGATCATGCCAGCAACTTGCTCGCTTTGATCAGGGTGAACCATGAATACGATTTCGTAATGACGCATTTGGTTGCTCCTTACGGATTATTAGCTTCCACGAGTGGCCCGGTCGTCCAGAGGAAGCAAGGAACTAAAGATAAATGACCGAGTTTTAAGGACGGCAAATGTTATAGAAAGAACCCGGTATTGGCAAGCGCTATTTGGCGAATAATAAAACAGTTTTTCTGTCGCCATCTAGCCATCCGACAAACCGATGGATTTTGCTATAACAGCCTAAAAAGAAACGCCCACCAGCAAGTGGTGAGCGCTAATAAATTCATAGACTTAAAGCAGCGTTAACGCATTACTGAGCTAAACGCTGTCTTACCGCTTCGAACAGGCAAATACCCGACGCCACAGAAACATTTAAGCTCGATACGCTACCTGCCATTGGAATCTTAATCAGATCATCGCAAGTTTCACGAGTTAAACGACGCATACCGTCACCTTCGGCTCCCATCACAACTGCAAGTGGGCCTGTTAGTTTCGCTTGGTAGATATCATGCGTTGCTTCGCCGGCTGTACCTACGAACCATACGCCTTGTTCTTGCAATGCACGCATAGTACGAGCAAGGTTAGTTACACGTACAAGAGGAACCGTTTCAGCCGCACCACACGCTACCTTGCTAACCGTTGCTGTTAACGGCGAAGAACGGTCTTTCGGTACGATAACCGCAGCAACACCCGCCGCATCTGCGTTACGCAGACAAGCGCCTAGGTTGTGCGGATCTGTTACACCATCTAGAACCAACAGTAACGGTTGTTCGTGCTGCGCTAGGATGTCGTCTAGGTGAGTTTCATTAAGCTGCTTAGCAGGTTTCACCTTAGCGATAATGCCTTGGTGATTCGCGCCTTGTGATTTTTCATCAAGCGGCTTACGACCCATCTGTTGAATCGACACACCAAACTGCTGCAGTTGGTTCAGTAATGGAAGAAGACGCTCGTCTTGGCGGCCCTTCAATACATAAGCTTCGATAAAGCGCGCAGGATCTTTTTCTAGTACGGCTTTCACCGCGTGAATACCGTAAATAAATTCGTTACTCATTGTCTCAAATTACTCTTATTGCTCAGAGATGAACGACATCAAACCCGATGCATCCATCTCTGTATTGTTTATTTCGAGAGCATGCATCTTCCGCCTGATACTCTCGCATTTAATCAGTTAAAGGCTAACCCTTGTAACCCAAAAAGCTTTAAGACTTGTCAGCCTTTGGCTTACGGCTTGCTGTACGCTTTTTCTTAGCTCGCGCCTTAGCCGCACCGGTTTTATTCGACGACTTTTTCTTAGCTGAACTTTCGCTACTGCCATCTGGTCGCTTAGTGGGTTCAACTAAAGGTTTCGCAGAAACGCCTGGCTGATTGCTCTTCACCGCTGAACGCTTCTTACTTTTCGCCTTTTTCATCGCTTCTGCAGCACGCTTCTTGGCTGTTTTACCTTTGCCGCGTGGCTGACGATCGGTGTCTTCTAGATCGAAGTCGATTTGACGAGTTTCTAAATTAACGGCAGAGACTTTCACTTTAACCGAATCACCCAAGCGATAGATATTACCTGAGCTTTCACCGACTAAACGCTGACCAACAGCATCGAATTGGTAGTAATCATTCGCTAGCGCTGAGATATGTACTAAACCATCGATGTGCAGTTCAGTTAGACGCACAAAGAAACCGAAGCCAGTCACGTTGGCAATCACGCCATCCATCACTTCACCGACATGGTCTTGCATGTATTCACACTTCAGCCAGTCGTTTACTTCACGCGTTGCGTCATCAGCACGACGCTCAGTCATTGAACACTGCTCGCCGTAGAAGTCCATATCATCGAACGTGTAGTGGTAACCACCGGTAGGCGTCCAACGTTCGCTGTTACGCCCACCTTCTTTCGCAATAAGGTACTTAATCGCACGGTGCAATAACAAGTCAGGGTAACGACGAATCGGCGAGGTAAAGTGAGCGTAGCGTTTAAGTGCTAAACCAAAGTGACCCGCGTTATCCGCGTTGTATACCGCTTGCTTCATTGAACGCAGCAGCATAGTTTGGATTAACTCACGATCTTCACGCTCGTTAATCTGTTGCATCAGTTGTGCGTAGTCTACTGGAGATGGCGACAGGCCACCTTCCAGTGTTAAACCTAATTCACTTAAGAAGCTCTTGAAGCCCATTAAGCGCTCTTCGCCCGGAGTTTCATGAACACGGTACAGAGCAGGCTCTTTCGCTTTTTCTACGTAAGATGCCGATGCGATGTTCGCAAGAATCATACATTCTTCGATGATCTTGTGTGCATCGTTACGGATTACTGGTTCAATACGGTCGATCTTACGATCCGCATTGAAGATGAATTTCGTTTCGACCGTTTCAAACTCAATCGCACCACGCTCATCACGCGTTTTCTTAAGTACTTTGTACATCTTATGCAGTTCTTCAAGATGCGGTACTTCTGGCTCGTAACGCTCGCGAAGTTCTTCATTGCCATCTAAGATTGCGCCTACTTTGTTGTAAGTAAGACGAGCATGAGAATTCATTACTGCTTCGTAGTGCTTGTAGCCCGACAGTTTACCTTTGTCTGAGATAGTCATCTCACACACCATACATAAACGGTCGACTTGAGGGTTCAGTGAACATAAGCCGTTAGAAAGGACTTCTGGCAGCATTGGCACCACTTGTGACGGGAAGTATACCGAGTTACCACGGTTAATCGCTTCTTTGTCTAGCGCTGTATCAGGGCGAACGTAGTAACTTACGTCAGCAATCGCTACCCATAGGCGCCAACCTCCGCCTTTCTTCGCTTCACAGTAAACGGCATCATCGAAGTCACGTGCATCTTCACCATCAATGGTAACTAATGGCAGTTTACGCAGGTCAACACGCCCTTCTTTTGCTTCCTCAGGAACATGCTCACCAAGGTTTTCGATTTGCTTATCTACCGCTTCAGGCCACTCTTGTGGGATCTGGTGAGTACGAATCGCGATTTGCGTTTCCATACCCGGCGCCATGTTCTCACCAAGAACTTCAGTGACTTTACCCATCATGTTACGAGAACGACCACCGCGATCCGTAATTTCAATCACAACCACATTACCCATTCGAGCACCGCCTTTATGCTCAGTAGGGATCTGAATATCATGACTAATACGTGAATCATCAGCAACCACATAAGAATGGCCGTATTCTAGGAAGAAGCGACCAACCAGTGGCGTTTTGCGCTCTTCAAGAACACGCACTAAACGACCTTCACGACGACCACGCTTACTGTTATCAGTCGGCTGAGCCAACACGTAATCCCCGTGCATGATGGTTTTCATCTGATGATGCGGCAGCACGATATCGTTATCTTTACCTACACTGCCATCTGGGCGAACCCAACCATGACCGTCTTTATGACCGATCACATAGCCTTTAATCAGTTCCATCTTCTCGGGCAATGCATAGCACTGACGACGAGTAAAGATTAGCTGTCCATCACGCTCCATTGCACGTAAACGACGACGCAGCCCTTCATATTGCTCCTCTCCAGCAAGACCCAAAGCTTCGAATAGGTCATTACGGTTCATTGGAATATTCGCTTCTGTTAGGAACGAAATAATGAACTCTCGGCTTGGTACTGGGTTTTCGTAATTTTTCGACTCTCGGTCGGCAAAAGGGTCAACAGTGGTTGTCGCTGTCGTGTTTTCTGGCATTGGTGTGTTTTTTGACATAGGCGGGCCTGCTTAAGCAAGGAATGTATATACCCCTAGTATATCTGATGCTAGAGGTAACCTACAGATATGCTTTGGAAAAGCCTAAAATAACCTCAGATTGATGTCCATTTTCATGCTGTGAAACATTATTTCATAGCCACGTTTATCATCAGAATTTGAAGCAAACGATAAAACAAACGTTTGCGCCATGAATGAAATACACTATTATCCACACACTTTACCAACTCCTGTTCTGAGTATTGATATGAAATTAAAACGCACCCTACTGGCTTCAGCAATGGCAAGCCTCGCTCTATTTCCATTTGCAAGTTCAGCGATGGAAAAAGCCGATCTAATGATTACCGATGCGATGGTTCTCACCATGAATCAAGACAAAACGGTTTATGAAAGCGGCACTGTTGTCGTGAAAGACAATAAGATCATTGCGGTAGGCGATGCTTCATTAGAGAAGCAATACCAAGCTAAGCAGGTACTCGATGTGGATGGTGACATCGTTATGCCAGGTCTCATCAATACTCATACTCACGTATCAATGACGGTTTTCCGCTCACTAGCCGATGATGTGCCCGATCGCCTGCACCGCTACATCTTCCCATTAGAGAAGAAGTTGGTGTCACGCGACATGGTACGTATTGGTGCTAACCTAGGTAACGTCGAAATGGTAAAAGGCGGTGTAACCACTTACGCCGACATGTACTACTTTGAAGATGAAGTAGCGAAAACCGTCGATAAGATCGGTATGCGTGCCATTCTTGGTGAAACCGTGATTAAGTTCCCAGTCGCTGATGCAGCCAACGCCGAAGAGGGCATTAAGTACGCATTAAACTTCATTGAAGAATACAAAGATCACCCGCGTATCACCCCAGCGTTTGCCCCACATGCGCCTTACACAAATACGACTGAGATCCTGCAGAAAATTTCCAAGCTCTCTCTAGAATTAGATGTACCTGTGATGATTCATCTTGCTGAATCGCACCGCGAAGAAGAGAAAATCGCCGAGCGCTCAAAAGGCCTATCCCCAGTTCAATACATGGACAGCATTGGCGCACTCAACAAAAACTTGGTGGGTGCACACATGATCTTGGTTGATGACCATGATATCGAACTGGTGAAAAAGTCAGATATGGGTGTCGCTCATAACATGAGTGCTAACATCAAATCAGCAAAAGGTGTATCACCAGCACTTAAGATGTATGACGAAGACGTGCGTATTGGTCTAGGTACTGATGGTCCAATGTCAGGTAACACACTGAGCACCATTGATGAGTTCAACCAAGTGGCTAAAGTTCACAAACTGGTTAATAAAGATCGTGCTGCAATGCCGCCGATCAAAGTGATCGACATGGCGACAATGGGCGCAGCAAAAGCGCTACACATGGAAGATAAGATCGGTTCTCTTGAGGCGGGTAAGCTAGCCGACATCATAGTAATCGATACTAAGGCTCCGAACATGGTACCTGTCTACAACCCATACTCTGCATTAGTGTACTCAGCTAACTCTGGCAACGTTCGCCACACCATCGTCGATGGCAAGATCATCATGCAAGACCGCGACATGTTAACGGTAGACGAAGATAAGATCCGCCAAGAAGCACTCGACTTCACCAAAATTGTTCGTGAAACGGTGATTGAGTCTGGTGAAGTAGTTCAATAACGACTCCAACTCATTCGCTGCGCTTTCTGTTAACTCTAAAAAGCGGGTAAATCGAGACAACGGTTAAATCAAAAAAGGCCTCATCGGTATATACCTATGAGGCCTTTTTAATGTAGGTCAATCATTAACGAGTGCAGTCATTAATCATCAACGCTCATTCAATAATCGCTCTTACCAGAACACGTCTCGACGTTTTGCTCGTGCAATAATATTGTCTGGCATTCTCTGTTCTAAACCGCTACGAAGCACAGTGATGCGTTTGTGTTGTCTTTGATCAGCCGTTACCGAGTTATACAACCAACGGTAAGCATCTTCATAATCTAACGGGCTACCGTAATCACGCAGCAAGAGTTCCGCTAAGTGAATACTCGCACTTAGGTTCCCCATAGAGGCGGCTTCACGTAAATACGGAATCGCGCGCTCTTTGTCTTGTTGTACCAAAGTACCACGAGAGTAATAACGCCCTAGCTGTTCTAGCGCAGCTGGCAAACCTTGATGTGCCGCGTTTTCCATATAGTAAAGGCCAAGCTCTACATCTTGTGGAACACACACGCCCCACGCCAACATATCGCCGTATAAAAACTCATAAGAAGGCAAACTAATACGCGTTGCACGCGCAACGATGTCTTCCACTAGTTGGCACTTATCCGCTTTCACACGCTCAAGATGTTGATTATTTTCGATTAACTTAATCAGTTCAGCTTCTGTGTATATTGGAACAGGCTCTCCCACTTCAGCCAAATTTGCATGACTCAAGGGTGAGCTCAGCGCCATTATCAATGAAGCTGCCACAATTCGTAGCTTCATACCTGCACTCTATTATCTGTCGCTAAAGTTATCTCTTGGTGGATGCAGACAATCTCTACAAGCCCCAAAATAGGGTGAACTTCACTTTCCATGATATCTGTATCGGCAATAACCCTGACGGCTTTAGACAAAACTTGCCGCTAATGGGCAATATTTTGCCTGATGACGCTTAAAATATCACCATCAAAGAGTGCTTAGCCACATTGCAGGTATTAAAAAGCCGACTTAATAAAGTCGGCTTTTAGAAAACTATTTCATTATCAGAGCACTTTAACTAGCAAAGTACTTTAATTACCACAGTACGATTTGTGCTGTGGTAATCACTCAACGGGCATTATGCGCCGTATGGGTGAACCTTGATGATAGTTTCGTTACGATCTGGGCCAGTTGATACGATATCAATTGGAACACCAGTTAGGTCTTCGATACGCTTGATGTAATCTAGAGCAGCTTGTGGAAGCGCGTCGATAGATTTAGCACCAAATGTGTTTTCAGACCAACCAGGCATTGTTTCGTAGATTGGCGTTGCTTCTTCAAATGACTCAGCAGCCATTGGAGAAACTTCTAGGATAGAACCATCTTTCATCTTGTAACCAGTACAGATTTTTAGCTCTTCTAGGCCATCTAGAACGTCTAGTTTAGTTAGACACATACCAGATAGAGAGTTGATTTGGATTGCACGACGCATAGCAACAGCATCGAACCAACCAGTACGACGTAGACGACCCGTTGTTGCGCCAAACTCGTGACCAACATCGCCTAGGTGTTTACCAACTGGGTCTTGCTTCTCAAGGCCATCGTATAGCTCAGTTGGGAATGGACCTGAACCAACACGAGTACAGTAAGCCTTAGTGATACCAAGGATGTAACCGATATGACGAGGACCGAAACCAGAACCTGCAGCAACACCACCAGCAGTCGTGTTAGAAGACGTTACGTATGGGTAAGTACCGTGGTCGATATCTAGTAGCGTACCTTGAGCACCTTCGAACATGATCTTGTCGCCGCGCTTACGTGCTGCGTCTAGTTCGTCAGTTACGTCGATAACCATCGCAGTTAACATGTCTGCGTAGCTCATCGCTTGCTCAAGAACTTCTTCGTAGCTTACTGTTTCAGCTTTGTAGAAGTGCTCTAGTTGGAAGTTGTGGAATTCCATAACTTCTTTTAGCTTCTCAGCGAATGCTTCTTTATCGAAAAGGTCGCCAACGCGTAGACCGCGACGAGCAACTTTATCTTCGTAAGCAGGACCGATACCACGACCCGTTGTACCGATAGCTTTAGCGCCACGAGCGATTTCACGCGCGTTGTCGATAGCAATGTGGTACGGAAGAATTAGAGGACAAGCTTCAGAGATGAAAAGACGTTCACGTACTGGAATACCGCGATCTTCAAGAGGCTTCATTTCTTTTAGAAGTGCGTCAGGCGATAATACTACACCGTTACCAATAACACATTTAACGTTATTGCGTAGGATACCTGATGGAATTAAGTGAAGAACGGTTTTTTCACCGTCAATTACAAGTGTGTGACCTGCATTGTGACCGCCTTGGTAGCGAACCACGTATTTTGCATCTTCAGTTAAAAGGTCAACGATTTTACCTTTACCTTCATCACCCCATTGGGTGCCTAGAACGACTACGTTATTTCCCATCTTTCCAATTTCTGTTGCTAATTAAAAATGGATTCTAGCACTGAATCACACTTCTTGCAGTCACTTTTTGTTCATAAACGTTAATGCTGTACAAAAATAAACCACCAACAACTGAAGGCGAATGTGTAAAGATACTGATATCATTGCCTTTTTACAGACAAAAGGCAGAAGCATGTCTCAATCAATTTGGCTCGCTATTGGGCTCGTACTTATTGTTGAAGGGCTTGGCCCCTTGATTGCACCCAATGGCTGGAGAAACATGGTTGCGCAACTGAGCGAACAACCAGACACGCAACTGCGCCGCATTGGCGGCTGTCTTGTGGTTGCCGGTGCCGTTATCGCTTTCATGACCTACCGTTAGTTTCTATAAGTACTAATCTGTTTATAAGTACCACTCTGTTAAGCGCCTTCTTTCGCGCCCCAATAGTGAGTCTGCAAGCATGTCTCGTCCTGAAATAAGTCATAGAAAACAAAAAGGCTCCCGCAATGGGAGCCTTTTAAGTTTTAACGTATTTTGCTTATTGAGCTAAGCATTCGCTAACGCATCAGCTTATTTTGCTGGCGCGCCGCTTGCTTGATTCATGTATTGGAAGAAGTCAGTCTTCGGATCCAGTACTAGAATGTCGCTCTTATCGCTAAATGATGTCTCATAAGCTTGCAGTGAACGCATAAAGCCATAGAACTCAGGATCTTTGCTGAACGCATCAGAGTAGATCTTCGCTGCTTCTGCATCAGCATCACCACGAGTGATTCGAGCTGTACGGTCAGCTTCAGCAAGAACTGTTGCCACTTCTAGCTCAGCTTGAGCACGGATAACTTCCGCTTTCTCACGACCCTGTGAACGGTGTCTACGAGCAACCGACTCACGCTCTGCACGCATACGGCGGTAGATAGATTCACTGATTTCGTCAGGAAGGTTAATCTTCTTCATTCGGAAATCAACAACTTCAACACCTAAATCAGCCATCGCACTTTCTGCCGTTCCAGACAAAACGTTTTCCATGATCTTATCGCGTTCGCCATCAACTTCTAGTGCTTCTGCAGCCGCTACCGTTGTGACGACTTCGCTATCAGCAGAGTCTGGCAGGATGTCCTTATTACGAGGGCCTGATACGATCTGCTTAATTTCACGAGAACCAATTTCAGAACGAAGAACATCTGTCACTTTACGCTCAAGAAGTGCTTCTGCCGTCATGATGTTGCCGCCGCCTGTACTCAGATAAAAACGTCCAAAATCAGCAATACGCCATTTTGCGTAGGTATCAATTAGAACGTCTTTTTTCTCTGACGTTACGAAACGGTCAGAACGACCATCCATCGTTTGAATACGAGCATCAAGCACTTTTACGCGATCAAACATAGGCAGTTTAAAGTGCAGGCCTGGTTCATAGATTCGTGATACGCCGTTGTCATCGAGAACTCGACCAAAACGAATTACCATGCCACGTTCGCCTTCTTGAATCACAAATAGTGACATCAATAAAAGGGCAATCGTCACAACTAATACAGGGATCATTAATTTACGCATTATTAGTATCTCCCTTGACGTGAACTGTCTGAACGAGTTTGAGTGCTAGACTTTGGATCCGCTTGAGTTTCTAACTCAATTTGATCGTAAGTTGATGATGCTTTTGCAGGGCGAGTGCCCGACTGAGAACCACTTTGTGCGCCTAGCTTATCAATTGGTAGGTATAGCAAGTTACCACTTGATTCAGAATCAATCAGGACTTTCGATGTGCTTGAGTACACTTTTTCCATTGTATCAAGGTACATACGGTTACGTGTTACTTCAGGAGCTGCTTGGTATTCAGGTAGCAGTTTCTCGAACTGAGCCACTTGACCTAGAGCACCATTAACTGTGCGCTCTGAGTAACCCACCGCTTCTTTCTTCAAACGCTCAGCACGACCTGTTGCTTTTGGAAGAATGTCATTTCGGTAAGCTTCAGCTTCACGCTCGAAACGCTCTTCATCCTCACGAGCCGCGATAGCATCATCAAATGCATCTTTCACTTGCTCAGGTGGACGTGCTGACTGGAAGTTCACATCAACAATCAGAATACCCATGTCGTAGCTATCAATAATACGGTTCAACGTTTCTTGAGTGCTTTGACGAATCTGTTGACGACCACTTGTCAGGATACTATCCATTAGTGAGTCACCAATTACCGCACGAAGCGCAGAATCGGTTGCTTGGCGTAAACTGTCGTCTGCATTCGTTACACGATACAAGTACTTGTATGGGTCAGAAACACGGTATTGAACACCCATTTCAACGGTCACAACGTTTTCATCTTTCGTTAGCATCGTGCCAGCAGCACGTAGAGAACGAATCGCTTGAACGTTTACTAGTTGCTCATCTTTGATTTCATCGATGAAGCGTGGGTGCCAGTTAAGACCAGGCTCTTCGATACGGTCGAACTGACCCAATCGAAGTACTACTGCTCTTTCTGCTTCGCCAACGGTGTAGAAACCAGCGAAGAACCAGATAGCAATCGCAATAACGGCAATGACACCAAAGCCAATTGCACCGCCACCACCAATAGATGGTCCGTTACCGCTACCACCCTTTTTACCAAACTTGCCACCTAACTTTTGACTTAGTTTACTAAACACTTCGTCTAGATCTGGCGGTCCTTGATCTCGGCCGCCGCGATTATTGTTCTTACCCCAAGGGTCGTTATCGCGGCCGTTATTATCGCCGTTGTTGTTATTTCCAGGCTCATTCCACGCCATTAGAAAACTCCATCATTGATATGACGTTATACTGTAGCAGTCTCTTTGGTAACGATAAAGTCACCTAAGAGCGCCCCTTCTCTTTTTTCGAGTTTAGACCAATCTATTTGTTGCATTCTAATATCTATCAACAAGTTACCATTGTCATCATATTCTTCCTGTTGAATACATTTCATCTCAAAGAATAAGCTACGAATACGGCCCTGATGTTGATGTGGAATACACAACCGGAATTGAACCATCTGACTCGCTAAACGCTCAGTTAAAGCTTCAAACAGCAGTTCAATACCTTCTCCTTCCATTGCAGAAACCCAAACAGCGCGTGGTGCGCCCTCTTCGTCTCTTTCAATTCGAGGTTTTTGGTCTTCCATGCAGTCAATCTTATTCATGACTACAAGGGTTGGCACTTCATGAGCATCGATCTCTTCTAATACATCATGAACAGCCTGAATATTCTCACGAAAGCGGTCATCACTGGCATCAACAACATGTAACAAAATGTCAGCTTCCTGCGTCTCTTGTAACGTTGCCTTAAATGCAGCGACCAAATCATGTGGTAGATGGCGGATAAAACCTACGGTATCTGCGAGAATTGCAGGCCCGACATCTGCCAAATCAATCTTACGTAGTGTTGGGTCTAGGGTTGCAAACAGCTGGTCTGCAGCATAAACACCTGCACTTGTGATGCGATTGAAAAGTGTTGATTTCCCTGCGTTGGTATAACCAACCAAAGAAATTGTTGGGATTTCAGCTCGATTACGAGCACGTCGTCCTTGTTCACGCTGCTTAGCGACTTTCGCTAAACGACGCAATATTGCCTTTATACGGTCACGCAGCAAACGTCGATCGGTTTCCAGTTGAGTTTCACCTGGACCACGAAGACCAATACCACCTTTCTGCCTTTCAAGGTGAGTCCAACCTCGAATCAGTCGGGTAGAAATATGACGAAGCTGAGCGAGCTCAACTTGCAGTTTACCTTCGTGAGTTCGTGCACGCTGTGCAAAGATATCTAAGATCAAACCCGTGCGATCAATCACACGACATTTGCACAACTGTTCAAGGTTTCGCTCTTGGGCAGGAGAGAGAGAGTGGTTAAAAATCACAATTTCAGCTCCGGTCAGCTGAACGGCTTGAGCGATTTCTAGGGCTTTACCTTCTCCAACGTAGTATTTAGGGAGTGGGGATTGTCGGCTACCAGTAATAACTTGTAGCGTTTCTACCCCCGCAGAAGAGACCAGCATTTCACACTCGCTTAGATCTTCCCATTCTCCCTCTTGCGTGAAGTTGATATGAACAAGTACGGCTCGCTCGCCAGATTCATAACGGTCAAACAAGCAACCAACTCCTTATTACAGCGCAAGCTGTATCAATTGAACGATTAATCTTCAGTCTTCTCTGGACGATCAGATGGAGCACGTTGCTCGCCGCTGTGGTGACTAACTGCACGAGCAGGAACCACAGTAGAGATCGCATGCTTGTAAACCATTTGGTTTACTGTGTTCTTCAATAAGATCACGAATTGATCGAAAGACTCGATCTGACCTTGCAGCTTAATGCCGTTAACAAGATAGATAGAGACTGGAATGCGCTCACGACGGAGTGCATTTAGGAATGGGTCTTGTAGCGATTGCCCCTTAGCCATTTTATTTTCCTTATTTATATTTTGTTGTAATTATTTAGCTAGTGGTGCACAAAAAGGTGCGGCCTTTGCATCTGAGCTAAACGAATAAAAAAACTCCGTTGTTATTGAAAGGCTGTGATTTTTTAAAAGCCTCAATAACTGATCCTTTCCAGAGTATATTCACGCAAAAGCGATCACATTATACACAGCAATACTAATCAGATGCTATTGCATCTGAAAGAGTTTCTAACGCTTGATCAATGTTTTCGCTATCTAACCAAGTTAAATCATCCCAACTGCGCAACCAGGTGATTTGTCGCTTGGCCAACTGACGAGTTGCACAGACACCACGGAAAACCGCTTCGTCTAAATCACAATTCCCGTCTAAATAATCCCACATCTGTCTATAACCAACGCATCGGATCGAAGGTAGCTCTGGGTGAAGATCTTTTCTGGCATACAACGCCTTCATTTCATCCTCAAACCCCGCTTCTATCATTTTCTCGAAACGCAGCTCAATACGACGATGGAGTTCAGTCCTTTCCTTGGGAGCTATAGCAAATTGTTTCACACGAAATGGCAGGCTATCGCCTTTCGTTTGAGTTAGCTCAGTTAATGTTTTACCCGAAATTCGGTAAACTTCCAATGCCCTTGAAAGCCTTTGTGGATCATTTGGGTGTATTCTTTCAGCGGATACGGGATCTATCTCTCTTAATTGATCATGCAAAGCTTGCCAACCTTGCTCGATAGATTCCGCTTCAATCTGCTTGCGTATCTCTTGATCCGCTGCGGGTAGTGGCGATAAACCTTCCAACAACGCCTTGTAATACAGCATCGTGCCGCCAACCAGTAACGGGATTTTTCCTTCCGCTACAATCTTATTCATTTCGCTGATCGCATCACGACGAAAATCTGCCGCAGAATACGCTTCGCTTGGATCCAGAATATCAATCAAGCGATGAGGCGCGAGCGCGAGCTCTTCCGCATCGGGTTTAGCGGTGCCAATATCCATGTCTTTATAGATCAATGCAGAATCAACACTGATGATCTCTACTGGGTATTTCTGACGTAAGCGGATAGCTAAATCTGTTTTTCCTGATGCCGTTGGGCCCATTAAAAACAACGCTAAAGGTAATTTTTCAGTCATGATATTTTGTATTTGTTTCTCTGTTAGAGCGCTTTATAAAAAGGCTTCATGTCGCGATGTGCCCTGTAACTAAGGTCAATGCCATCACAACACATTAAATCGTAAACAGCCGAAGCCGAAATAAGCTTAATTTATCTAAAACTCAGCGGTGAAAATTCACCTACAAACTAAGCCATAAAAGCCGCAATAGTCGCCGAAAAGTCGATAGGATTAACAAACTCTGGATCATCTAATGGAAGTAGACCATGCCAAAGCTGCTCAAGTTCCCCAACTAGTTGAACCGCTTCAGATAAAGTGTAGTCGCTTTTTACTTGTGCCGTTTGAATCCCGACCCAGTTAACCAATGATGGCAACAGGTCGTTCAAAACATTACCCGCGTTATTATCTAAAATCTGAGTATTTATTGAAGCCGCGTACGATAACAGATCTGGGATCAAAATTTGTAAGTTTTGCTGTCTCAGAGGAGAAGGAACTCCCATCACCATCACAGCTTCACTGTTTCGTGCTTTAAGCTCAATACCAAGCAGCGCCAATGTTTGGCTCAGCGCTTTCGCGACTTCAACCAATTCACTACCAAGCTTGATCGACAAAGGCACCAGTAATGGTTGGCTTTTTAATGGCCCGTTACGAGTATCGAGTTGACCCACAACACGCAATAATTCGGCTTTTGCTAAGGAAACCAGAACACAACCATTCTTATTGCCCATGACCAGATACTGCCCCTCAACAATTGAAACCGCTTTGCCCAAATCAGTGACGGGTGCTCGCGGCTTCGAGTTAACGGGATTCTGTTGAACAGGCTTAGCTTCTTTATTTTCTATATTTTCTATATTTTCTCTGGTTTCGGCTGGTGCGACATGCTCTTGAGGAGGTGATGGAGCTACAACTTGATCATCAAAATCTGGCGTTTTCAGAAGCTCTTTGTAGGCTTTCACTTCACGCTTAGAGGGCGCCGGTTCAGCATGATGTTGGTGCGGTTCTTTTTCTTTCTTCGGCGCAGGTCGAGACTCAATCCACTCTTGTCGAGGAGAGCCCGTAAAACTGATTTCGCTAGATGACGAGCCTGTGTTAGATGATGAGCCTGTATTAGACGATGAGCCTATATTAGACGATGAGCTATAGCGTTGGCTCACATCATTAACGCTGTGTTGGGGTTTATCATAAACCTGCTCAGATTCAGCTTTTCTTGGATAGGCTGGCGTTTGCTCGATGGCATGTCGCACCCTTTCTGAAACCAAATCTGGCTCTGAGTTGGAAGGCACCGTGTCTTCTTGATCAGAAAAACGCGTCGCATCGCCAGAAGCATCTTGCTGATAATGATCAGTATCTGACTGATGGAACGCAGATTGATTGAGCGGAGCTGCATCAATCTGCTTGCTTTGTGCCAGGCCATCACTCAAGGCTTGATAAATAAAATCATGTACTAATCGTGCTTGATGGAAGCGCACTTCATGTTTAGCTGGGTGAACATTCACATCCACTTGATGCGGGTCTAATTCAATGAATAGCACATACGTTGCGAATTGATCTGGGCGTAGGCTGGTTTCATAGCTCTGACGAATCGCATGATTGATCAGTTTGTCGCGCATCATACGACCGTTCACATAGCAGTATTGCAGATCGCTTTGCTGCCTTGCGCCTTCAGGCGTGGTGATCCAGCCATGAAGTTTTAGACCTTGATGTTCTAGCTCAATCTTAAGCATATGACGAACAAAAGGATTCCCGCACACCGCAGCGATGCGCTTTTCTGCTTGAACTTGTGTTTTTGCAGCGCGGTACTGACGAATCATTTTACCGTTGTGACGAAGGTTGATCGTCACATCAAAGCGACTTAATGCAATACGCTTGAGCAACTCATCAATATGGGTGAATTCGGTTTTCTCTGTGCGTAAGAATTTGCGGCGAGCAGGAGTGTTGAAGAACAAGTCCAACACCTCAACAGAGGTACCAATCGGATGCGCTGCAGGCTGCAGTTTCACCTGCATATCACGGCCTTCACTGTGTGCTGCCCAAGCTTGATCTTGAGTGGCAGGGCGCGAAGTCATGGTTAAACGTGCAACCGAGCTAATACTCGCTAACGCTTCACCACGGAAACCAAGGCTGACGATCGCCTCGAGGTCATCAAGGGTATGAATCTTAGAGGTCGCATGGCGGCTCAATGCCAACGCAAGTTCATCTTTAACGATGCCCTTACCGTTGTCACGCACGCGGATCATCTTGGCGCCACCTTTCTCGATATCAATATCGATACGTGTGGCACCTGAATCCAAACTGTTTTCAACCAACTCCTTCACAACAGAAGCGGGTCTTTCTACCACTTCACCGGCTGCAATTTGGTTCGCTAACCGAGCTGGCAGTATTTTGATCGTCATATTTATAGCTACCTTACTGCCATTGATGGAAACATGTCTGCGTTAAAAAGATTACTTATGCGGAATAATCAACACCTGCCCCACCGCTAGGCTGTCAGAACGTAGGTTATTCGCTTTACGGATAGCATCAACACTCACACCGTACTTAGAGGCTATCTTACCTAGGTAATCACCTCTTGCGACTTTGTGTTTACGCAGAGGTATGTCTTTTACTTCTACCGTAATACGTAGCTTCTGACCCACTCTCAATGTTTCAGATTTTAAACGGTTCTCACGCTTAATGTCCGCTACCAATACTTTATAACGGCTGGCGATCTTGCCTAGGTACTCTCCAGACTTAACCGTGTGAGTAATAGTCTTAGTTTTGACTGCACTGCTTGATGATGAACCTTGAGCGCTGCTTGGTATCTTAAGTACTTGACCAATCGCTAGGCTACTCGACTTCAGATTATTGAGTTTCATCAAGGCTTGCGTCGAGGTGCCATATTTACTCGCAATCACAGATAAAGACTCGCCACGCGATACTTTATGTTGGCTTACGCTGCCTGTTGAAGATGTCGCATTCGATAAGATAATCCCTTCTGGCGGGTTAGCTTTCAAATACTTAACAACGGCTTTAGTCACAGCACGAGCCAGCTTGTCTTGGTGCGAACGTTGGAAAAGAAGCTTCTCTTCCGTCGGGTTTGAAATAAAGCCTGTCTCGACCAACACTGATGGAATTTGTGGTGAGCGTAATACCGCTAAGCTGGTGTTTATTGGCTTACTGTTATGCAGCTTCGCCACTTTACCCATTTCAGATAGAATCGCCGTTGCCAGTTTATAGCCCTCTTTTTGAGAGTGACTAAACTGCAGATCAAGCAGGGTTTGGTTTACGTTCTTATCATCAATATTGCCAGTGAACGCAGCACCACTGCCACCGAGCAACTCTGACTGTTTCTCTTTATTCTCAATCCAACGCGAAATCTCAGTATTGGCACGTCGAGTGTTCAACACAAACACCGAACCACCTCTTGGTTGTGGCGTCGTAAACGCATCTGCGTGGATAGAGATCAACAAGTGAGCTTCATTCTCACGAGCAATAGCAACACGTCGATTCAGGTTTACAAAGTAGTCAGCATTACGTGTCAAACGAGTCTTAATACCCGGAACGGCATTCAACTGGGCGGCGAGCTTTTTCGAAATGCTGAGAGTCGCATTCTTTTCATATTTACGAGATGGACCGATTGAACCAGGGTCTTCGCCACCGTGTCCAGGATCAATCACGATCAGAATGTCTTTCTGACGCTTCACCTGATTAATGTCTTTGCTTACCGTTGGCTTACTCGGCGTCGACGTTGTTGTCCCTTTGCTTGCCGCACCATGAGGTAAATCGATCACCAAGCGGTGTCCATACTGACCACCCGGAGTCGGGCTCAGTTTAAACAACTCTGCTTTAGACAACTTCTTTAACTCAAAAACTAGGCGATAAGTACTCTTGTCTGGCGGTGAGCTCTTACGAATCTTAGATAGAACAGGGCTATCTTTCACCACGACCGGTAACTTGGTTGCAAGGTTGGTGTTTTTTAAGTCGACAACCAAGCGGCTCGGGCTACTCAGTGTGAAATAGCTAAAGTCCGCTTCTGACTTTAAATCAATAACCACACGAGTTTCTTCTGGAGAAGGCCAAACCCTCAAACTTTTCAAGGAGTTTGCTGAAACAAGCGAAGAAAACAGTAAAGAGAAAACAGCAGCCATCATGGCCGCTGTTGAAAAAAGGCGTTTAGAAATCAACATAACTCCAACTGACTAAGTAAGCGCTGTCCGTATTCACTATTAGCGGTTAAAGAAACAATACGGTGATCGTCTTGGTAACGAATATCAATGTCCAAATCCGCTTCTGGTAGCATCCCATAGCCTTTCTCAGGCCATTCAACCAAACAGATAGCATCTGGCGTGAAGTAATCACGAATCCCCATGAACTCTAATTCTTCAGGATCGGCTAAGCGATAAAGATCGAAGTGATATACCTGCCAGTCGGCAAGTTGATAAGGTTCAACTAGAGTATACGTAGGGCTCTTTACATTTCCTTGATGGCCAAGCGCTTTTACAAAGCCACGACTAAAGGTCGTTTTGCCTGCGCCAAGATCACCATGCAGATAAATAGTCGTCTGCTGTGAGCAAAGATTAGAAAGCTCCGTTCCTAGTTGAATCGTTGCTTGTTCATCTTTCAAAGTAAATTGTTTCGTGCTCATGAATACGTTCTCTAAAAATCGATCGTTGACTATATAAAAATCAAAAGAACAAGAATAGTAAACCGTGATGCTTTTGGGAGACAAGCACTCAAGTGTAAGTTCTATGAAAAATACTGATCAAAACGCGTCTGTTCTGGTCAACACCACTCAGATCCGTTAAGATCCGCCCCCATTTTTGCCGAACCTAATTTTAATTAGCCTTATCTCTAATTGTAAAACAGAGAAAATAAGAATTAAGCCATGAATCTAGACCATCTTGCTGAAAAAATTAAAATCTGGGGAAAAGAGTTAGGCTTTCAAAAAGTTGGCATCTGCGATGTTGATTTAAGTGAACACGAAGCCCCTCTTCAAGCATGGCTAGATGCTGGTAATCACGGCGAAATGGATTGGATGGCTCGACATGGAATGATGCGAGCTCGCCCTAATGAGCTTCATCCTGGCACCATTCGAGTGATCAGCGCCCGAATGAACTACCTACCACCGGAAGCGCAGTTTGCCTCTAACCTAAGCGATACCACTCAAGGTTATATCAGCCGTTATTCTTTAGGCCGCGATTATCATAAATTGTTCCGTAACCAATTGAAAAAGCTAGGACAAAGAATCGAGAAGGAAGTCGAAGGTTTAGACTCACGTCCTTTCGTCGATTCAGCGCCTATTTTGGAAAGACCGCTCGCTCAAAAAGCGGGGTTGGGTTGGACAGGTAAACACTCGTTAATTCTCGATAAAGACGCGGGCTCTTGGTTTTTTCTAGGGGAGTTATTAGTTAACATCCCGCTTCCTGTTGATGAACCTAGTGTCGATGAGTGCGGCAAATGCACCGCATGTATCACCTCTTGTCCAACGGGTGCCATTATTGCTGATGGTGTCGTGGATGCTCGAAAATGTATTTCGTACTTAACCATTGAATACGATGGTGTGATCCCGGAAGAATTTAGAGACGCAATTGGTAATCGTATTTACGGTTGCGACGACTGCCAGTTAGTTTGCCCATGGAACCGTCATGCTGAACTCACAGAGCAAACAGACTTTCACCGCCGAGAAGATTTCCAAGAAGCCGATCTGGTTTTGCTTTCAAGTTGGGACGAAGCAACCTTCTTGAAGAAAATGGAAGGCTCTGCAATAAGACGCATCGGCCACACCCAGTGGTTACGCAATATCTTTGTTGCTATGGGCAATGCACCATTCCAGCAACGCATTGTTGAAACACTGGAATCTCATCAAGGGAAAAACGATATGTTGGATGTGCATATTGAGTGGGCTTTGAATAAACAACTACAGCAGTTGCCTAACGTTAGCAGTGTGCAAGAAGATAGCTCTACGCAGAAAAATAACTGTATGCAAAAAAATAGCAGCAAAATACTCACCAAAAAGCACAGGCTGATACGCATTGTTGAAAAAGGACTACCAAGAGACGCCTAGCTCTTTACGTACCTACCTAGTTCTTTATATACCTACCCAGTTCTTTATATACCAATGTTTAACTGGCTAGTTCATACCAACCATCCAATATTTAAGACAACTCGTTGCACATAATTTTAGAACAATGTTTGACCTTGTTCTCAATTTTAACAATGTGGAAAAAATTCAGATTTCTCGTAAACTTCCGACACCCTCACAAAGTTAAACACAGTACCGATAAATGATTAAGATCAAAAAACAACAAGTTAACGATCTTTTACCAAATTAAACACAAGCACTCAACTTGATAAAAAACAACAAGTTACGATCGCTACGATTCCGCTAATATATTGAAAACAAGAAAGATCTTTTAGAGGTATGTGGAGAATTAAGCCTGAAACAACTTTATCAACCAAGTTATCCACACCTAACATTTTGTGGATAAGTCTGTTTATAGATATGAAAAACCTCAAGCATCTGCTTCAGAGACCTGATGTTTACTAGCATTCCAGTTGCTAAGAAATATTTAAGAC
This sequence comes from Vibrio sp. OPT24, assembly GCF_015163545.1. Classification (NCBI taxonomy): domain Bacteria; kingdom Pseudomonadati; phylum Pseudomonadota; class Gammaproteobacteria; order Vibrionales; family Vibrionaceae; genus Vibrio; species Vibrio sp. OPT24. The sequence goes on along the minus strand of NZ_JADDYI010000047.1, from coordinate 1,005 downwards.
AAAAAAATATCCACCATGATGGAGGATTATTTGCTTTTTGGGGGAATTATGCTTCGCAGCATTAAAGAAAGAGCGTGACCCTTAGGTCGTCTTTAAACTCTGTGATCTAAAGAAAAACACGGTGGCTTAAAGGGTCTTAATAGCTTTTAGAAGAAAGCTGGAGCGATACATCGGGTTCGAACCGATGACCTCAACCTTGGCAAGGTTGCGCTCTACCAACTGAGCTAGTATCGCATTCGTTAATCGCTGCTTTTACTGCCTTGGGCAACTCTTACCGCCTTGAGCAACAGATAGCGCTTAACTGTAATGTGGTTGCGGGAGCCGGATTTGAACCGACGACCTTCGGGTTATGAGCCCGACGAGCTACCAAACTGCTCCATCCCGCGTCCGGATGTTTCTCTTTTCGCATCATTATCGTTTAAGACAATGAGACTAAACCATTTTCATCTTCAGCATAAAGCGTGAGAGAGAATTTGGAGCGATACATCGGGTTCGAACCGATGACCTCAACCTTGGCAAGGTTGCGCTCTACCAACTGAGCTAGTATCGCATAAGCTAACCGTTCATCTTTTCTGCTACAAAGCATCAAATCAACGTTCAACTGTAATGTGGTTGCGGGAGCCGGATTTGAACCGACGACCTTCGGGTTATGAGCCCGACGAGCTACCAAACTGCTCCATCCCGCGTCCGGATGTTTCTCTTTTCGCATCATGATCGTTTAAGACAATGAGACGAAACCATTTCATTCTGAGTACTTTCTCTAGGAGATGACTTCTAAGAACTGAATGTGGAGCGATACATCGGGTTCGAACCGATGACCTCAACCTTGGCAAGGTTGCGCTCTACCAACTGAGCTAGTATCGCATTAGTTAATCGCTGCTCTTACTGCCTTGGGCAACAGATAGCGCTTAACTGTAATGTGGTTGCGGGAGCCGGATTTGAACCGACGACCTTCGGGTTATGAGCCCGACGAGCTACCAAACTGCTCCATCCCGCGTCCGGATG
>NZ_JADDYI010000046.1:0-233 GCF_015163545.1 Vibrio sp. OPT24 | reverse complement strand
GTTCTCTAAAAAGAGAACGCTTTCAGTGCCTTAGCACTTAAGCAGGACGCGTATAATACGCTTTCCACTTTGAAAGTCAACATAATATTCTAAGTTTTCACTCAGAAAACTATGTTGACTCATCTCTTTCGAGATAAGTCGAAATTAAAGCCTGGCGATGTCCTACTCTCACATGGGGAAGCCCCACACTACCATCGGCGCTATTGTGTTTCACTTCTGAGTTCGGCATGGAA
>NZ_JADDYI010000045.1:0-373 GCF_015163545.1 Vibrio sp. OPT24 | reverse complement strand
AGGCACTGGCTTTTGATGCCAGCATTCCCTGGTTCGAATCCAGGTAGCCCAGCCACTATTTAAACTCTTTGTTTTTACTTCAGTAAGCATTTACTGAATTAAGTAACCAAGAGCACAACGTTACATCGAATCACCAATGTCGATATAACTATAAAGATTTGCTGCGGTCGTGGCGGAATTGGTAGACGCACCAGATTTAGGTTCTGGCGCCGAGAGGTGTGAGAGTTCAAGTCTCTCCGACCGCACCATTATTTAGATATCTTAAATGATATCATTGTTGGGCTATCGCCAAGCGGTAAGGCACTGGCTTTTGATGCCAGCATTCCCTGGTTCGAATCCAGGTAGCCCAGCCATTACAACGTTACTTAGACAA
>NZ_JADDYI010000044.1:186211-250505 GCF_015163545.1 Vibrio sp. OPT24 | reverse complement strand
TGTCATCATTGTAACCGTCTTAGCAGTCGGAAAACGCGAACGTAGCGATGTTTACCGTAAAGCTATGAAAAGGTAGATGATTGATTGCGGTATAACGCCTCATTAAGTGGAAATTAATGGTTGGCTATAATCGCGTAGCGATGGCCAACTGTTAATTTTCCATTTAAATGACTTGTTATACATTTTCTATTTCCACGTTACTTTTCTTAATTCTTCAGCCATTAATTTCAGATCATTGTAATCATTAATAGTTAAGTAATCTCTAAGATCTTTATATCTGTAACCTTGAATGCCTCCGTGAGATGCTTTTTTAAAATCAGTTTCATAAGTACTGTTTTCAGGAAGGAGATAATATTTTAATCCAGAATGATCTTCGCCTAATTCAGACAATCCCTTTTGAAGACGTTCTTTTTGTTCATTTGTATGCCCTTTACTATGAATATCCAATGAGCCTGTATTAGAATCATAATCTGCAATTATTATCGTCTCGATTTCAGATATTGTTCTTACAGACTTGCTGTTATATAAACCGAAGTATTTAAACTTCTGACTGTGCCAATTAGTTGGACAATAGTATATTTTGTGTTTTTTGTTCCAAGTATATGAAAAACCAGTAGGTGCGAATAATAATTTATATTCTTCATTAGAAATCAAATCACTTCCAATACAGTAACCACTAAAATCATCAAGAAGTAAGCGCAGTTCCATATCATGTGTATTTTCTTCGTAAATACCTGCTAAATTCTCAATCAAATCATTAAACAATAAATTAATAAATTGAATTTTTAAGTTCGGATATGATTTTTTTAGCTCTCTATTTATTTTAATAACTTCATCTTCATCGAATTTTAGTGAACTTAAATGCCATAGTTGATTGTGGCTATTTGCATTAAACACTTCTCCATATTTAATTAACTTTCCGATCAATTCCTTACTATTCAATTTAGTTTCAATGACTATCTTTGATGGTTTTACTTCAATATGACCATCAATTATTCCTTTTCCCATACCAACCTGTTGTGTGAAAATAGGTTGAGGATAATAATCCTGCCGAATATTTCCTTCATTTGAACGCTCAATTATTGATTTGTAATAACTTACATTTAGGTCATTCAACCTAGAGAGCATCAATAAAACATTGTTCGTAACAGTATTTTCTTTTTGTGAGTATTTTTGAAATTGGCTTATTCTCATTTTCTTCTCATATTTACAATAAACTCATAAATTACAACTTTATGTATAACGAATGACATGGATTCCCCCTACCGAGGATCTGCCACACTTATGTGGTACTTAAATGCATCGGAGGCACCATGTCTGATTATTCTTATTCCTGCGGTATCGACCTAGCCAAAAACCACTTTAGTCTTCATGCCGTAGACCAAAATGGTAAGGTCATACTTCATAAGTCAGTAACCCGCTCTAAACTACTGACTACAATAACAAATATGCCACTCATGCGTATAGGCGTTGAAGCGTGTGGTGGTGCACATTATTGGGCAAGAACACTCAATAAACTGGGTCATGACGCCCGCATCATGGCCGTTAAATACGTGGTTCCTTATCGAACTAAAGGGAAGAACGACCTTAATGATGCAGTAGCTATCTGCGAAGCTGTTCAGCGACCATCCACTCGCTTTGTGCCCGTAAAATCACCAGAGCAACAAGCCATCCTATCGGTACATAGAATGAGAGAGCATTGGGTTCGTGAACGCACCGCGCTTATGAATCGCATGCGCGCCCTACTTTCTGAGTTCGGGTTGATCATTCCCGTTGGTCGCTCTTCGTTGATGAAACAGATTCCCTTAATGCTCGAAGATGCAGAAAATGAACTGCCACATCTCGCTAGAACGGTGATTGCCGATGCTTATCACCACCTTGGTGAATTAAATCAACGTATCGCCGATACTGAACAAGTCTTCGACTCTTTTGCTAAGGTCAGCGCTAATGTTCAACGAGTGATGAAAGTTCGAGGTATTGGGCCGCAAACCGCGACTGCGATACTTGCTTCGATAGGCAATGGTTCTCAATTTGATAAAAGCCGTGATTTCTCTGCTTGGCTAGGACTCGTACCAAAGCAATATTCCACCGGAGGAAAACCTCGCTTAGGCCGAATAACCAAACACGGTGATAAATACTTACGAACACTATTAGTTCATGGCGCAAGGACCGTGATTGCCAATCTTGGCGACAAGCAAGATAAGTTAAGTCAGTGGTGTCGAGGCGTTCTAGAACGAAGAGGAATGAACCGAGCAATAGTGGCACTGGCCGCGAAGAACGCACGAATTATATGGTCACTTTTACACAATCAAACAGAATATGAAAACTATGCTGCTTAAGTAAAAATCGAAGCAGCATAAAGAGTTAAACCCACCGGGTCATTGCAGACGCTAATGATGGAGATAGGTTAAGACCACTTGCGGAGAGCCTGTTAATGCGGCGGACACACTAGATGTCATCTAACGAATAAGGCACCGCAGTCGCGTAAAGTCATCAGGGCCACGACGTATGCGAATCGTCGATAAGTAGGCCGAATGTAGAGCGGCAGTCCAAAACCCATCAACATAAGTTTAGCGGATGTTTGACAACCGGGGGAATCCATGTAGCCTTGTTAAGGTGTGAGGCACGCAATACCTGAGCCTCCGCATACCACCTTAACCACTAAAATCAACGCATAGTAAAAATGCCACACGTGCCGAATCACTCTTGAACAATTTGTTAGTTTGCATATAGCTTAGGTAAAAACCATTTAAAATTTGCGGATGCTTCAGAATCCCAAGGCCAAACACCAGAAGTATCCGGATAGATGAACTGAAGGACTTTGAAATTATTGCCTTTGTAAAGCCAGTTAGCCCAACCAAAGTATTCAGCGTAGTATTCTGGACTTACTTCTTTAAAAGTTATATCAAATCCTTCAAGGAAGTCTGAATAGTATTCATCTGGCTTAAATATCTCACCAGCTTTAACTCTATTGTTGTATTCGTTTGCAATCCAATGTGCTACTTCTTGATTTAAACCGGTGATTATTATCTCTGGTTGACTGCTTGTTTTCTCTATACCAATTGAATAAGAGAATCCTGGGTACTCATCCTCTTCCATTATATGGAGAATATGACATCCGCACTGTTCTATATCTTTAAGCGCTTTTTCTTCGTATTGATCCATAATCTACCTTTGTAAAACTAACGCCGCATTAAGGTGTGATGCACGCTTGGCTACACTTGAGCGAAGCGAAAATGCCAAGCGTGAGGAATCACTCTTAAATGCTTTGTTATAACTTAATTTCGCACCTTTTGCTCAAAGTATGCGCTTCAAATCCAAGTGTATCTTCGCTAACACATGCTGTACCAAAGTACATTTCAGGAGTGTAAAATCTTCTATGTTTACTTACCCCATCAAGCGCAAACCGGAAACTTAATTGTCTTTCAATATCTCCAAGTGACGACAAGAACATATCAATACTAGGCATCCAATCATATAAATATCTACATTCATCTAATACTAGACAATCCATATACATTTTCGTGTCTTTTGCTTTGTAGCTCCAGCGTTGACTATTTTTAATATTAACATGATAAGGTAATGCTAATTGTCTAAATAATAGTTCCCGAACTTGATGGAACAAGAACAAGTCACAAAATAAATAATGCGAGTTAATCCAGTCATAGTTATTCATTTCCATCAAAGACTTATTATAGAACTTGCTTTGATTAGGTCCATCAGTTAATAAGTAGCTCATCTTTGATATTGATTTTTCAAGTTCTACAAGATCATTTTTATGTGTTAATTGCTTTAGAAAAAGCTTAGCATATTTTTCAAAATTAGAATCATGATAAATAGTTTGAGGGTAATTATTGTCTTTATTATTAACTCCCTTGGATAATGAAGCTATCGTCCATAAAATAGGATACATTGCAGGATCTACTATGACATCACCATCTTCACCTGCAGCGTTAAAATGATATAACTTATCGGTATCCGCTTGAACTTGATTTGAGTTTATAAACATTTGTTTATAAAGAGAGTGGTATGAATCAACTCTATCACATGGCGACAGAATACTTACCATATCAAGTAATAATCTAGTTACGTACTGTCCATAGTATTCATCAAGATTATTCCTAACTTTATCCTCCCATTCACCGTATGATAAATCTTGACATATAGGTCCTTCTTCTACACAACTATCATTTTGATAATTTTCTATAAACTGCTTTGGGTATAGATACTTAGCTACCAGTTTTGTAATTAAATCCCTACCACGCTTATCCTGTATTTCGCTAGGTAGAGAAACATTTGTAATGAGTATCCCTGGAGAAGTTAACGCATGATGCTTTAATATTTGAGTTATTGCATTAAGTGTTTTCTGGTCTTTATTTCTACTTGGTAAAGGACCACAAAAATCCAAATAAATTATATCGAACTTTTGAGGAGCTACAGAAAAATACTCACTTACATTAGACTTCATTAACTTAATAAATGGATATTTAGATGATAATGCCGATATTAATGCTTGTGTATATATTGTATTATCACTTTCAAAAGCCCAAATATTTTCAGGTAAAACCCCAAAACCAGTTAACACTTCAATATCATTTTCTGGATTAGGTCCCGCAAGGTATGCTACTTTCAAATTTTCTGGATTTTTAGCCTGAAGAATTGCAGAATGAAATGCTTCCCATCGACTTAGCACGCTATCAGAAAGTGTATTTTCTGCTAAGTCGCCTTGGGATATGAGCTGTTCCCTTACATTTCTAACATGATATTTACCAACTAAAGTACTGTTTTGTCTATTCACTGTTAATTCTTCAATGGCTTTTTTTAAAACTAACTTTCTAGCCTTAACTTTTACTTTTTGATCGTATGAAATCACTTTATCACCGCTTAGTATTTTTTTTATGGCTATCCATATTTTTCTTAAAACTTTCAACTTATCCCTTAATTTGTTTTTAAGTTATAACAGCTATATTAGACAGAATAATTCTGTATTTTGTCCCTGAAACAATTCTGTCTAGTCATCTCAACAGTTCAGGCTCGGTCTAATAACCCATTTAATAACAGAACCTTACCTGATTACTGCTTTATCGAACATGACCAAAAGCAGAAATTTTCCATATAGTTCCAGTAAAATGCAGAAAACACCTCAATGTGTGAGTTAATCGTTACCTTCTTCGGTGATTTACTGGCCAAATCCTAGGCAGTTTTGACCTAAGTCTTTGGGTTAGTTGATGATTGAACCACAGTTCAGGCAATGAATTGTCACGGACTGGGGAGCTGTACACTCAAACAAAAACGCCGACATGATTGTCGGCGTCTACGCTATTGGTATGGATGAATGTGAGGTAGTAACTACTTCGCCATGGTACTCAAAAACTCGGCTTCGAATTCTTCATCGGCTTCTCGGGTTAGGCATTCCACCAGCCAGTTGATACTTTCATGATCTAGGTTACTGTTAACCACGAACGCTTGTTTCACACCAAACTCACCAAGCTTGGCTGAACCGTAGTTCTTGAACGATTTATTGCCGTGATAATGGAGTGATTTCACCGCTTCTGCGTTGGGTTCAGGTAATTCGTCCAGTGTGTTGGCAAGCTGAATCACCAACTCCATAGGATTCTTAGATGACGAGATACGATACAAAAATCCGCCCTCGACTTTCTGTCTAACCCAGTAATCAAAGCTGCTGCAATCCATCACCTTATCACTGACCAGTGCCGCTTCGCTGCGATAAGCACATGCTTCTAACATCACAGGTGTGTGTTTAAATTCTGGCTGTCCTGAATTGGAATCGGTGTTAGGTAAAATCAGGTCACACGGCTTGCTGTCTTTGGCCGTGGTGCCGTTCCAGTGAATCGGCATAAACACCTGCTCTTTACGCATCTCTTGGGTTAATACCAAGCGCGCTTGAGACTCACCTTGAGCGCTTTTCACTTTAACAACCTGGTTGGTTTGGTTTGTGCCCGTTTCCAATCCAAATCTCTTGGCGGTTTCAGGGTGAACAGCAATGAACGGCTCGGGTGTGTGGTCTCCAAGTGATGAGGCAAGCCCTGTTCTACTCATTGTATGCCATTGATCGCGCACTCGTCCGCTGTTCATAATAAGCGGATAGTCTGGTGACGACGTCGTTAATGGTAAAGCATGTTCAACCGCAACGAACTGGGCTTTTCCGGACTTAGTGAAAAATTCGCCATCAGTGAACATTCGTTTATTTACGATATCTTGCTGTAATTCTAGTACGGGCCATTGCTGGGGTTTTAGCTCGCTATAACCTTTATCGTCCAATTTGGTTAGACCAATTAAACACAGGTCTCGCGTTTTACCGTTAGTATTATCAAGCCCCGTCATTTGACAGTACTCTTCAAATATCTGCCCTTCATGACGATAATCAAAGGCATGTTGATGACCCATTTTCTGCGCCACTTCTTTAATCATCCACCAATCAGGTTTAGCTTCACCCGGGCTTGGCAATATGCGGCGCTGCCTTGATATACGGCGCTCGGAGTTGGTCACGGTACCCGATTTTTCACTCCAACCTTGCGCAGGTAACACAACATCGGCCAAGCGTGTGGTTTCAGTATCGGCGATGCAATCTGACACCACCACAAATGGACAGTTTTCTAGCGCTGCTTTCACTCTCGCACTGTCTGGAAGGCTCACCACAGGGTTGGTCGCCATGATCCACACCGCTTTGATCTTGCCTTCAAGCATGTCGTCAAACAACTCGACTGCTTTCAAGCCGGGTTGGGTTGCTAAGTTATCGGTTTGCCAAAAATCACTCACCGTTTGGTGTGATTTCTCATCCCCAAACTCAAAGTGCGCCGCTAGCGTATTCGCTAAACCACCAACTTCGCGACCGCCCATTGCGTTGGGCTGCCCTGTCACAGAGAAAGGCCCCATACCTGCTTGTCCGATTTTTCCGGTGGCTAAATGACAGTTGAGAATAGCGTTCACTTTGTCACAACCTTGGCTCGACTGATTCACGCCCTGAGAATAAATGGTGACGACTTTTTGTTTAGAAGCGAACGCGCGATAGAAGCGCTCAACCTCTTGTTCCGCTAACCCGGTCAGTTGGCTGACGCTTTGCTCTGAATTGATGCTTGAATCAGCGTGGTAAACATACTTCTTTGCTGACTTGATCGCTTGTTGGAAGCCTTCTGTATGTTTGCTTATATAGCCTTCATCAAGTGCATCATTATCCGCTAAGTATGAAAGTAACCCGTTAAACAAGGCCACGTCAGAGCCCGATTCAATCGCTAAATGTTGATCTGCTATTTCACATGTGTCGGTATAACGAGGATCTATGACGATCACTTGCAGTTTGGGATTCGCTTGCTTAGCTGCTCTTAACCTTTGAAAAAGAACCGGATGACACCATGCTAAGTTTGAGCCAGTAATCACGACCAAGTCGGTTTGCTCTAAATCTTCATAACAAATAGGAACCGTGTCGCTACCAAATGCACGTTTATGTCCAACAACGCTCGATGCCATGCAAAGCCTTGAGTTACTGTCAATGTTTCCGCTACCAATAAAGCCTTTCATCAGCTTATTAGCAACGTAATAGTCTTCTGTTAACAGTTGGCCAGAGACATAGAACGCAACTGAATCAGGACCAAACTCTTCAATGGTTTGGTTAAACCTATCAGCGACCAATTGAGTGGCGTCATCCCATACGAGTTCGTGTTTTTGTTGATTCTTAATATGAGTAGGCTGAGTAAGACGACCTAGAGGTGTTACGGTTTCACCTAGAGCAATACCTTTAGTACATAACTTTCCATAATTCGACGGGTGTTCTTTGTCACCACGTACTTCAAGCTTACCTAATGCAGTGGGCCTCGCTTCTATTCCGCATCCAACACCACAATAGGCACATGTCGATTTTATCCAGCCACTGTTTGAATCACTCATCCGTTTCTCGCTCAATTATCCAAAATTGCATTTATTTAACTAAAGCAAATAGCACGCCATTAAATCCAAGAATCAAACAAATAAGAAAAACCGATATAAAACAATAATTTAGTGTAATAAAAACAATAATAAACCAGTTACTAAGAACTGGTTGATATCAAAAACTTATTTTTTGCACCATCTTGCGGAAAGTTGCACCACAAACGTTCATTTCCATAAATTTAACAAAAAAATTACATACCACTTTGGGGGTAATTGCGTTCTACCTATAATTTTTAATTTATTGAAAAATATAAATTTTATTTTATTTATTTTGCTAAATCACAATTTGGCACCCTCCTTGCTCTACTAAAAACCAAGAGTTAGAAAAACAATTTTTGTTTTCTTGATAATGATGAATTGAGTGGAATCTCAACCCGGTATTCATTTGTTAACCATTAGAAGTTAAACGCTATAAACGTTAACGCTATAAACAATGAAGCCGAGAATAAGGAATGGATTATGAGCAAGAAGAAGATCGTCGTCGTTGGTAACGGTATGGTTGGACACAAATTTATCGACAACATTTTACAATCAGAAAGTGATGATTTTGATGTAATTACTTTCAGCGAAGAACCTAGGTTAGCCTATGACCGAGTCCAGCTTACAGCTTACTTCAAACGTGGAAATGCCGAAGATTTGGCATTGACCAGCGAAGAGTATTACCAAAGCAATGGCGTCAACTACCTATTGAACGCAAAAGTCGCTCAACTAGACACTGACAATAAGTGCGTTGTGACAGAGTCGGGACATACCGAGAGTTATGACACATTAATTCTAGCGACGGGTTCATTTCCTTTTGTTCCTCCTATTCCCGGTAACGACCAAGAACATTGCCACGTTTATCGCACCATCGAAGACTTAGACGCTATTGAATTATCAAGCAAAAGCAGTAAATCGGGCGTGGTTATTGGTGGTGGCCTGCTTGGCTTAGAAGCCGCAAATGCAGTTAAAAACCTTGGTTTGGAAACCCATGTGGTGGAGTTCGCTCCTCGCCTGATGGCCGTACAGTTGGATGACGGTGGCGGTGCGCTTTTACGCCGTAAAATTGAAGACCTTGGTGTTCAGGTTCACACTGAGAAGGCAACCTCTGAGATAGTCGCGGGTGAGACTTCTCGCTACCGTATGAACTTCGCAGACGGCACCCATCTTGAAACCGATATGATTGTGTTTTCTGCGGGTATTCGTCCTCAAGATGCCCTAGCTCGTAGCTCTGATATTGCCATTGGTGAACGTGGCGGCATCGTGATTAACGATCATTGCCAAACCAACATTGACAATGTGTATGCGATTGGTGAATGTGCACTTTGGGACAACAAGATCTTCGGCTTAGTGGCTCCTGGCTATTCAATGGCGAAAGTCGCAGCAGCGCATATCATCTCTGATGGCGCGAGCGACGCTTCGTTTACTGGTGCCGACATGAGCACTAAGCTCAAACTGCTTGGTGTTGATGTCGCAAGTATAGGTGAAGTACACGGCCAAACAGAAGGTGCTCAATCGTATACTTATAACGACGAAATCGAGCAAGTTTACAAACGCCTTATCATCTCAGCTGATGGTAAAAAGATTGTTGGTGCAGTATTGGTGGGCGACGCAGAGGCTTACGGGTCACTACTGCAAATCAAACAAAATGATATGCCTCTTCCTGAAAACCCATCCGTGCTTATTCTGCCAAACCTCGCGGACGATTCTGGTTCAGCAATGGGTGTTGAAGCCCTGCCTGACAGCGCAGTGATTTGTTCGTGTTTTGATGTGACCAAAGGCGATATCAAAGACGCAGTATCTGCTGGATGCACCACCATGGCAGCATTAAAAGAAACAACCAATGCTTCAACAGGTTGTGGTGGTTGTTCTGCGCTTGCTAAACAAGTTTTAGACAGTGAACTAAGCAACCTTGGTGTGGAAGTCTCAAACGATATTTGTGAGCACTTTGCCTATTCTCGACAAGAACTTACCGACATTATCCGCGTCAACAAAATTAAGACATTCGATGAGCTATTGGATTCTCATGGCAATGGATTAGGCTGTACAGTTTGTAAGCCTGCAGTCGGTTCAATTTTGGCTTCTTACTGGAACGATTACATCCTAGAAGATCAGCATATTGAACTGCAAGACACCAACGATATCTACCTAGGCAACATGCAAAAAGACGGCACTTATTCAGTTGTGCCACGTATTGCAGGCGGTGAAATCACACCTGACAAATTGATCGTGCTTGGCGAAGTCGCGAAAGAGTTCGACCTTTACACCAAAATCACCGGTGGTCAGCGTGTCGATTTGTTTGGTGCGCAGCTTAACGAACTGCCTATCATTTGGAAAAAGCTGATTGATGCAGGTTTCGAAACAGGCCACGCCTACGGTAAGTCGGTTCGTACTGTTAAGTCGTGTGTGGGTAGCACTTGGTGCCGATACGGTATCGACGACAGCGTAGGCTTAGCGATTCGATTAGAGAACCGCTACAAAGGGCTACGCTCGCCACATAAAACCAAGTTTGCAGTTTCTGGCTGTACTCGTGAATGTGCAGAAGCGCAATCGAAAGACTTCGGCATTATCGCAACCGACAAAGGTTGGAACCTCTACATCTGTGGTAACGGTGGTATGCGCCCTCGCCATGGTGACCTTTTTGCTACCGACCTTGATGAAACCACCCTTCTGCAATACATAGACCGCATTCTAATGTTCTACACACGTACTGCAGATCGCCTGCAACGCACATCAGTATGGATGGAAAACCTTGAAGGCGGCATTGAATACCTCAAACAAGTCGTGATTGAAGACAAGCTCAATGTTGTTGAAGAACTTGAAGCCGACATCGCGCTCAACATCGAGAAATACCAGTGTGAATGGAAAACCACCATCGAAAACCCTGAAAAGATGAAGCGCTTCCAGCACTACATCAACAGCGAAGAGATGGACACTAGCCTTTCATTCATCAAAGAACGAGAGCAGCGCTTTCCTAAACCAAACATTAGCGCGTCTTTAGATTCGCAACGCGATGAAAAGCTAACCAAGGCTGACCAAATCGAAGTGACTGAAGTTTCATAAATATCAGTTTCATCAGCTTTATAAACAACAGTAGTCGTACCCCCCAAAAAAACAGTTGAGTAAGGTAAAGCATCTAACATAAAACGCTAGGAAGTGACTGGCATGCTCAGCAAGTCGCTCCCGCCGCTCAGCTATAAAGACAAGAAAGACGACTCAAATGACAAAGATTACAGCAGCTCGGAAACGAACTGCTTAGAAACGAAAAAATTAGAGAAATGATTAAAGACTCAATTTTAGACTAGGAGAAAGTCATGGAAAATTGGACAACCGTATGCAACACCAAGGACTTAACCCCAAACGGTGGTATTTGCGCCAAAGTAGACGATAACCAAGTGGCTATTTTTTACTGCAAACGCAGTGACACACTGTATGGGCTATCTAACTACGACCCTATCGGCAAAGCGAATGTGATGTCTCGTGGTATCATTGGCTCATTAAGCGGTGAACCGTATGTCGCGTCGCCCTTATACAAGCAGCATTACCACTTAGAAACTGGAGCATGTCTTGAACAACCAGAACTCAAGCTCATGAAATTTGAAGTTCGCAAGCAAGGTGAACATGTACAAGTTCTCGCACCGCTTGCTATCGCCAGTTAATAAACAGCCGACATCATCCTCAAAACGCTTTAAGGCGTGAGTAATTTCGGCATAAAGGTTTAGCACATTTAAGCGTTCGAATTTCGGAAGTAACGCACGTGCTCAAGCCAGGTAATTTTCCAGATTTAAAGGATTTAAACCATGGATAACACAAAATTTTCGCTGCTTTCATTTACAGGTAAGATGAAAACCTTACACCTAAGTTGGATGGCCTTTTTTATCACCTTTGTTGTATGGTTCAACTTTGCTCCCCTACTGCAAATGGTGAAAACCACGCTTGGTCTTTCTACTGAAGAGATCAAAACACTTCTGATCCTCAACGTTGCATTGACTATTCCAGCGCGTGTCGCGATTGGTATGTTAACCGATAGGTATGGCCCAAGGTTGGTCTACTCTTCACTACTGGCTGTCTGTTCAATTCCTTGTTTTATGTTTGCGATGGCAGACTCTTTCATTCAAGCGGCGATTGCACGTTTCCTATTAGGTTTCATTGGCGCAGGCTTCGTTGTTGGTATTCGCCTTGTGTCTGAGTGGTTCCCACACAATGAACTGGGTACAGCAGAAGGTATTTACGGCGGTTGGGGTAACTTCGGTTCAGCAGCGGCAGCATTCACACTTCCCACATTAGCTCTAGCGTTTGGTGGTGAAGATGGCTGGCGTTATGCAGTCGGTATTACTGGCGCAATGAGCTTAGCGTTCTCGTTTATCTTCTACAAAAACGTAACAGACACACCAAAAGGCTCAACGTACTTCAAACCGGCTCAAGTAACAGCGATGGAAGTAACATCAAAGGGTGACTTTTTCTTCTTACTTATTATGAAGATCCCGATGTATGCCGCTCTTGCTCTACTAACATGGAAACTATCGCCAACCAACATCAACATGCTTTCTGATATGGCGGTTAACTCGGTTTACGTGGGTTTAGCCGCACTTTACGTATATGAAGTTTCACAAGTTTGGAAAGTGAACAAAAACGTATTTAAAGAAGAAGTACCAGAAATTCACCAGTACAAATTTAAGCAAGTAGCGGTACTGAACGTATTATATTTCGCGACATTTGGTTCTGAGCTGGCTGTTGTTTCTATGTTGCCACTGTTCTTCTCTGAAACCTTTGAATTAACACCCGTTCTTGCAGGTATGGTTGCATCGGCTTATGCCTTTATGAACCTAATGTCTCGCCCAGGTGGTGGTTGGATTTCAGATAAATTCGGTCGTAAACCAACCCTGCTTATTCTAACGATTGGTCTTGCTGTAGGTTACTTCGCAATGGGTCAAGTAGACAGTACATGGCCTGTATGGCTAGCGGTTGTCGCAGCAATGGCGTGTTCTTTCTTCGTTCAAGCGGGTGAAGGTGCGGTATTTGCGACAGTTCCTCTAATCAAACGACGCATGACAGGTCAGATTGCAGGTATGACTGGTGCTTACGGTAACGTTGGTGCGGTAGTTTACCTAACAGTATTGTCTTTCGTGAGCTACCAAACGTTTTTCTTAGTGATTGCTGCAACAGCGGTACTTGGCTTTGTGACTCTATTGTTCATGGAAGAACCTAACGGTCAAATTGCTGAAGTTAACGATGATGGCAGTGTCACGCTTATCAATGTTTCGAGTTAGTCTGAGCACTAACGGTTAACGTAGATATTATCAAATCGGGAGGAGCACCTTAGCTGACATATTTATGCTCGAATCTTTAATGCTTAAATGTACTAACGCTTAAGTTTATTCAAGTTTCGATATATCAATGCTGGGTGCTTCGTTCAAAGGCTCTACGTTCACTAGGGCTTTTGTTCTTCCTAGGGGGTTCTGTCAAGGAAGCGGGAAGAAGAGCAGTTAAGAAGAAGAACAGTTATGACAATTTCATTCAGCCAAGGGCAAGTCATCACACCGGAATCGAACAACCAACTAACGCTCAAGTTTGGTGGCTATTCGAATAAAGGCGTACGTGATGAAAACCAAGATGCAATCATTGTAAAACACCCCAAAACTCGCGCAGAGCAAGAGTTAAAAGGCAGTGTTGCTTGTATAGCGGATGGTGCAAGTTGCAGTGAACACGGTCAAAAAGCCAGCCATACCAGCGTGATGCAATTCATTGATGACTATTACTCAACCCCGCAGAGCTGGAGTATTCAACGTTCAGCTCAAAAAGTCCTAACCTCGCTCAACTCTTGGCTTTTTAACACTTCAGTCTCAAATATCCAACCCACTCAACAAGTTAACCATAATGCGCTCGTTTCCACTTTTAGCAGCGTGATCCTAAAATCAAACACCGCCCATATATTCCATGTCGGCGACAGTCGTATTTATCTATTGAGAGATGGCGAATTACGTCAGCTTACTCGCGATCATACCCGCAAGAATATGGGACAGAAACACTACCTAACACGAGCTTTAGGTATGGATAACCAACTCAACGTTGATTACCAAACACTACCGATTAAAAAAAATGACTGCTTCATCCTTACATCAGATGGCGTGCATGAGTTTGTTTCCCCTAACACCTTCAAGGAACACATCGACAAACCCGGAGCGGATTTCGAATATGCAGCACAAACCATCTGTAACACCGCTTTAAGCCACAATAGCTCTGATAACGTGAGCTGCTTGATTGTGCAAGTCAGTCATCTACCTAAGCCTTCGCTCATTGAGTTCCATGAAAAGCTCGCTAAACGAGCCATCCCACCCGCTTTAAAGCTCGGGCAAAGCATCGACAACTATATGGTACTCGAAGTCCTATATGCAGGTTCAAGAAGCCATGTATACCGTGTCATGCACAAAGAGACACAAACCGAATTCGTCCTCAAGGTACCTTCGGTTCA
This sequence comes from Vibrio sp. OPT24, assembly GCF_015163545.1. Lineage (NCBI taxonomy): Bacteria > Pseudomonadati > Pseudomonadota > Gammaproteobacteria > Vibrionales > Vibrionaceae > Vibrio > Vibrio sp. OPT24. Next base: position 236,107 of record NZ_JADDYI010000044.1, on the reverse strand, counting down.
GTATCACGACAGCCCAGCACAACTGAGCGCGTTTTTTAACGAGCAATGGGCAGGAATCCTACTGAACAACAAGAAAGTAATGAAGGTCTACCCGACGCCAGAACACTCGCAATTCCTATATCAAATTTGTGAATGGGTAGAAGGCATCACGCTGAGACAGTGGATGTACGACAATCCAAAACCTTCACTCAAACAAGTGCGCGATATACTCGATAAGATCACACAAGGTATCCGAGTGCTACAACGTGCAGATATGGTGCACAGAGACTTAAAACCTGAAAACATCATGATTCAACGTGATGGCGAGATTAAAATAATTGATCTTGGGGCTGTGTTGGTAAGAGGTATTGAAGAAGGAAGTAAATCAGAGCAAGACTCGGTACCATTGGGCGCTGTTAATTACATTGCACCGGAAACCATAAAGCACAATACCGCGACCACAAGTTCGGATCTATTCTCTATTGCAGTCATCGGGTATGAAATGCTCACAGGCGAACTGCCCTACTCTGAGATGTCTGCACAATCGCTCAAGCAATCTCGTCATCATCAATGGGAATACCAATCGCTGACACAAAAGCGTACTGACATACCAGCTTGGGTTGATTTGGTTTTACAAAAAGCGTGTGCCGAATCGCCAAGCGAACGCCATCAAGTGTTAGGGGACTTTGTGGCCGACCTTTACACACCTAACCAAAGCTTGGTAAAAAGCAAAGCCAAGCAACCTTTGATAAACCGAAACCCGATCCAGTTTTGGAAAGTTTTAGCCTTGTTGCTCGGCATTATTGCGATAGTAGAACTAGGTTTGTTGTTAAACCCAAGCTAGATACGTTTACGAATTAGCCTCGCCTAACTAAGCTTCTTGGCACTAATTCAATACCCGCTTGATAACGTTTAGCAGAAGCGTTCAAAGCCAGAGCAAAAGCACTATCCGCAATTACTTCAAACTGCTGCGGAAGTGAATGGACCTTAAAAGGCAAGAAATCGAGCAGTCGGTTATCACCAAAGGTCGCCAACTTCACTTGATTAACCAGTTCTGGCTTTTCGACCATTACATCAAGTACACCCTCTAACAAGGTGTATGACATGGTGACAATCGCATCGGGCACTGCGTCTTTTGCAATCCAACCTTCAAAAATTTCACGCCCAGATTCTCGGTCAAAGTGCTCGCCGTAACCAACAACGGTAGGTTTGTTTTCTGACAGCCCGACTTGTTGACCATACGCTTTGTTTGCCGCTTCGAAACCCAACTGACGTTCACGTGAGATGTTCAGATCTGGCAATGCACCTATCAAACCAACACTCTCAATACTGTCATCAAGAATAGAATGCGTCAGCTCAAACGCAGCTTCAAAATCTTCACTGATCACACAAGCAAAATGCTCATCATCTAATGGACGATCAATCGCGATTACGGGGGTGCCTGAGTTTTGCAGCTTCAAGTAAAACTCATTAGCGTCTGGCATAGAGCTCGCCACCAGCAAGGCATCAATACGACGACTCACCAAAGCGTCAGCGACTTTACGTTCGGTTTCAGCATCATCATCTGAACAGCCGATCAGGATTTGATAGCCCACTTTACGTGAGTTCTGCTCTATCAATTTTGCTAAACGCGCGTAACTGCTGTTTTCAAGATCAGGAATAATCAAACCAAATGAACGACTATTACCAGCACGCAGCGACGAAGCAGCATGATCTGGACGGTAGTTGTACTCATCAACGACTGCCATCACTTTCTGCTGAGTCTTTTCGCTGATTCTGTATTTCTGCGCCTTGCCGTTGATCACATAGCTAGCAGTGGTTTTCGACACACCAGCTAGTTTGGCAATTTCATCAAGTGTCATATGGGTGACCTGTATTTTGTGCGTAGGATCATATAACCAATATTCTGATCCTTGGATTAGTTGAATTATATGCTGAATCGATTCAGTATAAAAGCTGAAAGGATTCAGCAAAATCTGAAAAGTGACTTCAATCATCCTTTTGAATGAATTGAGAGCCATTTGTCGTTAATAAGCTTTTCATTATTTACGAATCGCAACCGAAGCAAATTAACGACACGCAGCAAACTATTTTGAAAACCAAAATCGGCTTTGCTGAATTTTTTTACACTAAATGCTGAACCGATTCAGCCAGGGTAAAACAAAGAGCAAGCAAAGAGTAAAGTTCACTAATTCTTGCTCTAAACTGAATCGTAGCGAAACACAAATTCTCAAGCGATACGCTAAAGAGGCACCATGCTTAAATTATCAAAATCTGACATTACTCTAGGCCAAACTGCCGAAGACAAATTCAAAGCAATCCAAAACATTGCTGGCGACTTAACGGTGAAAGGCTTAGTTGAATCTGGCTACGTTGAAGGAATGCTGAACCGTGAAAACCAGAACTCTACGTTCCTAGGTAACGGCATCGCGATTCCTCACGGAACCACTGATACTCGTGGCCTAGTAAAAGAGACAGGCGTTGCGGTACACCACTTCCCTGAAGGTATTGATTGGGCAGATGGCAACCGTGTTTACGTTGCGATTGGTATTGCGGCTAAATCTGACGAGCACTTAGGCATTCTTAAGCAACTGACCAAAGTTCTCGCTGCAGACGGTGTCGAAGAGAAGTTAAAGCAAGCGAAATCAGAAGACGAAATCATCGCTCTACTGAACGGTGAAGTTCAACTTGAAGCCGATCTAGACGCTTCTTTAGTGCAGCTACTGTTCCCTGCAAGCGACATGATTCAAATGTCTGCAGTAGCGGGCGGCCTACTTAAGAATACAGGTTGTACGGACAACGCATTCGTTGCTGACCTCGTAACAAAAACACCGACTCACCTAGGCCAAGGCCTTTGGTTGTTGGGCAGCGACAAAGGCGTAACTCGCACTGGCGTATCGTTCGTTTCAACGGCTAACCATTGTGAGTACGAAGGCACACCCGTTAAAGCATTGGTAGCGTTCGCCGCTTGTAACAGCGCTCACCAATCTATTTTAGCGAACCTAAGCAAAATGATTTTCGAAGGTAAACAGCAACAACTGTTGACTGCTGACATAGCACAAGTCATTGGCCTTCTAAGAGATGAAGCGGTTTCTACAGCGTCTCAAGACGATGACAACTGCGCGGTATTTAAAATCAAAAATGCTCACGGCTTACACGCTCGTCCGGGTGCAATGCTAGTCGCTGAAGCGAAGAAATTCGAGTCAACCATTCGCGTTTCAAACCTAGATGGTGACGGAAAAGAAGTGAATGCGAAGAGCTTGATGAAAGTGATCGCTCTTGGCGTTAAACACGGCCATCAGCTTCAGTTTGTTGCTGAAGGTGAAGATGCAGCACAAGCTCTTGAATCGATTGGTAAAGCTATCGCTTCAGGCCTTGGTGAAGGTTAAGGAATCGATATGTCTGATAAACAAATCAAAGCCGTTACCGTTACGCTAAACCCTGCTCTAGACCTGACTGGCGCTATCGACGCACTTAACGTGGGTTCAGTCAGCCTAGTGAACAAAGGTTCTCTACATGCAGCAGGCAAAGGTGTAAACGTAGCAAAAGTACTTTCAGAGCTTGGCGCGAAGGTTACCGTAACTGGTTTCCTTGGTCGTAATAACGAAGAAGCATTCTGCCAACTGTTCGAACAGATGGGCGCAACTGACCGCTTCATCCGTGTCGACGGCGCGACTCGCATCAACGTGAAATTGGTAGAAAACTCAGGCCAAGTAAGCGACATCAACTTCCCAGGTGTTCCTGTTGATGCTGACGCTATCAAAGCGTTTGAAGAAACCTTGTTAGAGCTTGCTGAAACACACGATTACTTCGTGATTGCAGGCAGCTTGCCACAAGGCGTATCACCAGAGCTTTGCGCTTCTTGGGTACAACGCTTGCGTGACCTAGGTAAAAAGGTGCTGTTCGACAGCAGCCGTGACGCACTTAAAGCCGGTATCAATGCACAGCCTTGGTTAATTAAACCAAACGATGAAGAGCTTTCTCAGCTGTTCAATGCAGAACTAACCACACGCGACCAATGCCAACACGCAGGCCAAGCCCTCAGTGAAAAAGGCATCGAGAACATCGTGGTGTCACTTGGCGCTGAAGGCGTGATGTGGCTAAACCAAGGTGAATGGCTACATGCTCAACCGCCGCGCATGCAAGTGGTAAGCACGGTTGGCGCAGGCGACACATTAGTCGCTGGCCTATGTTGGGGTCACATGCAACAGATGCCAAAACCAGAACTTATTAAATTCGCAACCGCCTTATCTGCTCTAGCAGTTTCACAGGTAGGCGTGGGCATTACCAGCCAACAAGAGCTGGATTCAGTACTACAAAATATCCAATTACAGTCGCTTAGTGCTCCAACTAACCAGTTAGACACAAGCAAATAGGACAAAAGGTTTATTATGAATATTACCATTATCACGGCTTGCCCTAGTGGCGTAGCAAACAGCATCATCGCAGCAGGCTTGTTAGAGCAAGCAACAAAAGCACTGGGTTGGAACGCCGCTATTGAATGCCAATCAAGCGTGCTACCTGACTCAACCGTATCACAAGACACTATCGACAGCAGCGACGTTGTGGTTATCGCAGCTAACACAAACGTTGATAAAGCACGTTTTGTTGGTAAGAAAGTGTACCAAGCGGCTATCTCTGAATGCACTGCAGATGCAAAAGCATTTCTAGAGAAAGCGGTAGCAGAAGCAACAGTACTAGACGCTTCTCAAGTTGAGTCTACAGTGGAAGTGACTGGTACATCAGTAAACTCTTCTACAACGGCAAGCACAGGCAGCAAAAAGATCGTAGCGATTACGGCTTGCCCGACTGGCGTTGCACACACCTTTATGGCAGCTGAAGCGCTTGAAGCAGAAGGTAAACGCCTAGGTCACCAAATTAAAGTGGAAACTCGCGGCTCTGTAGGTGCGAAGAACCAACTGACAGACCAAGAAATCGCAGATGCTGACCTTGTTATCATCGCGGCAGACATCGATGTTCCTTTGGATCGTTTTAACGGCAAAGCGCTATACAAAACGACAACGGGTCCTGCGCTTAAGAAAACAAAGCAAGAGATGGAAAAAGCGTTCGCAGAAGCTAAACCATACCAACACACTGCTTCTTCAAATTCAGCACCTGCTGACGAGAAGAAAGGCGTGTACAAGCACCTAATGACAGGTGTATCGCACATGCTTCCTGTAGTTGTTGCGGGGGGTTTGATCATAGCTCTGTCTTTCGTATTCGGTATCGAAGCGTTTAAAGAAGAAGGCACACTAGCAGCAGCATTGATGACTATCGGTGGTGGTTCTGCATTCGCTCTAATGATTCCTGTTCTTGCTGGTTTCATTGCATTCTCAATTGCTGACCGTCCGGGTCTGGCTCCAGGTCTAATCGGCGGTATGCTGGCTAGCTCAACGGGCGCAGGTTTCCTAGGTGGTATCGCAGCAGGTTTCATTGCCGGTTACGCAGCGAAATTCATTGCCGACAAGGTTCAACTTCCACAATCCATGGAAGCCCTCAAGCCAATCCTGATCATTCCGTTTATCGCGAGTTTGTTCACTGGTTTGGTGATGGTTTACATCGTGGGTGGCCCTGTTTCTGGCGTGATGAGCGCAATGACGACTTTCCTAAACAACATGGGAACGTCTAATGCGATTCTTCTGGGTGTGATTCTAGGCGCAATGATGTGTTTCGACCTTGGTGGCCCTGTAAACAAAGCGGCGTACACATTCGGTGTTGGTCTACTAGCTTCGCAAACTTACGCACCAATGGCGGCTATCATGGCAGCAGGTATGGTTCCAGCTCTAGGTATGGGCCTTGCGACTTTCCTAGTGAAAGACAAGTTTGAAGCAGGCGAGCGTGAAGCAGGTAAAGCATCATTCGTTCTTGGCCTATGTTTCATCTCTGAAGGTGCAATCCCATTCGCAGCGAAAGATCCAATGCGTGTTATCCCAGCTTGTATGGCAGGTGGTGCACTAACTGGCGCACTATCAATGATGTTTGGCGCACAGCTAATGGCTCCACACGGCGGCTTGTTCGTACTACTGATTCCTGGTGCTATCTCTCCAGTGCTTATGTACCTAGTGGCGATTGCAGCAGGTACGGCAGTAACAGGCTTCGGTTACGCAGCTCTTAAAAAGATGAGCAGCGATAAAGTGACAGCAGAGGCTTAATCCCCCTACTCTGTTTAACGGCTAAACCCGATGGACGGAGGCTCTTGATTAAACAGTCCCTTGGTAAAACTGTTCCTTGGTAAAACAAAGGCTCCCATTTGAGGAGCCTTTTAAGTTTGTGAATTGTTCCGTTCAGAAAGAGGTAATAACAACACTTGTATGTTTGATTAACTAGTCAGCGTTTCTTCAAAGACACCCAGTTCACGACCAAGCCAAGTCGCACGTACTGTGTGATCTAGCTTTTCTTCACCACCGGTTACTGGGTGAATCAACACCGACATATCGCCACGTTCTTGTTCAAGCCATTCGATAATACCCGACTCTTTGTTCGCAAAATGGAGCTCAAACATTGGCATCTTATGTGGGCCAACCAAACGCTGTATTAATGGGAAAGTCTCTAACACATCCCTGCGTTCTGATAGAATTTTCTGACGCAGTGTTTCTGCCTGCTCTGCAAATCGCAGAGGGAAATAAATATGTGCGTGGTACATGACACCATCCTTTAGAATTATGATGCCGCAAGTTTATACCTAAACCGCCTTTAATAGCTAAATCTAAATAAGTGGACTTACTATGGAAAAATCCGTAGGACAAAAAACTAGAGTTTGAATTAACGTTATTCGCTAAAACAAACTCTAGAGATACTAGTGACGACTATCGTTTAAAAATTACTACGGGCGTAACGTTAAAACTCGATCAATATCTTCAGCTGAATGGCGCTCTGGAACTTGCTCCCACTCTTCGCCAAATGAGCGATTCACCACTCGACCTCGTTGGAAACCTTCACGCGCTTCAAGTTGCTTCGCCCAACGAACGACATTGATGTAAGACTCAACTTGTAGGAACTCAGCTGCATCATACAATTTGCCTAGTACAAGGTTGCCATACCAAGGCCAAATCGCGATATCAGCGATGCTAAGCTCCTCACCCGCAACAAATGTGTTATTTGCTAACTGTTTGTCTAACACGTCTAGTTGACGCTTAGCTTCCATCGCAAAACGGTTAATTGGGTACTCTTGCTTTTCATCAGCGTAAGCGTAGAAGTGACCAAAGCCCCCACCTAAGAATGGCGCTGAACCTTGTGCCCAAAACAACCAGTTAATGGTTTGTGTTCTTGCTGCCCCTTCTTTTGGTAAGAAGTGACCGAATTTTTCAGCTAAGTGCATCAAGATAGATGCCGATTCGAAAACATTAACATCTTCGTCACCAGACTTGTCGACAAGTGCTGGTATTTTCGAGTTTGGATTCACGCCAACAAAACCAGAAGAGAATTGATCAGAGTCACCAATGTTGATCAAGTAAGCATCATATTCAGCCTCTTTTACACCTGCTGCCAATAGCTCTTCAAGCATGATAGTGACTTTTTGACCGTTAGGTGTGCCAAGAGAATACAATTGTAAAGCATGTTCACCAACAGCGAGATCTTTATCAAACCGAGCTCCAGATTCAGGGCTATTGATGTTTGCCCACTTGTTACCACCAGCGGTATCGTTAACCCAAACTTTTGGCGGTGTGTATTGTTCTGACATGATATTTCCTTATTAATATAGGGTCTCACAATCTGATATTAGGTCACATACCCTTGGTTAAAACCCCTGAATACGATTTATTTTCAAACTGTTAAGCATGGCTTATTCCAGAAAGGCATAACCCGCTTTAAAAATTGGCTTGTGTAAAAGATAAGTACCTATTCAAACTTCAATCTAAATAGAGATTAATCCGTAGTACTATTTGGAATCGACATTTACAGACGACATGCCTACAGGTTTAAGAAAGCTGTGATAAAATTGGTGGATTACAATTGATAAGGATTTGGCAATGTCTTCTGATTACACAGGCTCGAGTGCAGCGTACGCTCGCCAAGAGAAAGGCTACCGCGAAAAAGCACTAAAACTGTACCCATGGGTTTGTGGTAAATGTGCACGTGAATTTGTTTACTCAAACTTGAGAGAGCTTACCGTTCACCACGTGGATCACGACCATACAAACAACCCTGAAGATGGCAGTAACTGGGAGCTATTGTGTCTATACTGTCACGATCATGAGCACTCAAAATACACTGACCATGAACGCTATGGTGTGGATGCAAAAGCAAGTTTAGATGATCATCAGTCAGCAACACATAATCCGTTTGCTGATCTCGCTAAGATGATGAAGAAGTAGCACAACTTTAAAGCTGTAGAAACTAAAAAGAATAACAATAAACCCCAGTATGTCAGCATACTGGGGTTTAATCTATCTGCCTTTAAATTGATAGCTAGACAGGATCAAAAAAGCCTTCCGAGGAAGGCTTTTTAAGAATCAAATCGAATTATGCTGTCGCTTGTTTGCGGGACTCTTCAACCTGCTTGGCGCGTTTTTTCAACGTTAACTTATCGCGGTATGCAAACCAAACGTAAGTAACAACCATTAAGAAAAACAGGTATGACAACGAGAAAATGAACGGTGATTGAATGATATCGTTCGAGATACCCCAAGAAACACCGATAACCGTCACTGCAATTTTCGCGAAGAAGCCACACATTAATAGCATCAAAGCCAACTGTGGGAAGCGTGTGCTGCGGAATGCAAGCCAGTAACAACTACCCACCGCTAACGCAGCGATATAGAAGCCGAATAAGAAAGAGTGAATATGGTCAGCTGCCGCTAAACCACCAGAAATTGACATCAATAGAATTAAAAACAGTTTCATAATACTCGCCTCACCATAAGTTGGAAACGCATCCTTTCAAATTTGGAATCTTTGTTTGCGTACTATTTTCCCACTTTTTACGGACAACACAACCCCTCAAATCGAACAAAATGTAAGCAAAGGTGCTAACAATAACCAACCGTAACAACTGGTTAACATTTTGTTTTTAATAGAACTCCGTTACTCCTTGTCTCGTATGGATAAAGCTCCATTTTGATTTATTTTGTTACACAAAATTAACCTTAGAAAAAATTTTAAATAATTCGTAACTCTGTGATATCCGCACGGAATACGCGTCTATTTAGAGAGCATCATCGAAAAACGCCTAAAACAATAAGGCAACAGCACTAAAAAGAACAAAACAGAAAGGTGTTCAAAACAATTTAAGAACCAATAAAAAACAACTCATTAACAAACCGAATTTAATTGACCAAAAATGGAAAAAGAGATTCCAATCACATTTTTATTGGTTATAATCCGCGCTCTTTTGCGCTATCTGTTGATAAACGCAAACTAATTTTGAAGAAACAATCACAATAACCCGTCTTTAGTTAAGTGGCTCTCACCTAACTGATGACAGAACTGAGAATAAAAATGAGCAAGATTGATAAAGCATCACGTATCCTGCTAGCAGGCTTCTGTATCAACCTTTGTCTTGGCATCCTGTATGCTTGGAGTGTATTTAACAAAGCGCTAGTGACAGAAGCTGGTTGGAGTGCTGCTGAAGCATCTTCACCTTACGCTATTGCAACTATCACATTCTCAGTTTGTCTTCTTGTTGCAGGCATCCTACAAGACCGCATGGGTCCACGTAAGATCCTTATTCTGGGTACAGCACTTACTGGCCTAGGTATGATTGCTTCTGGTTTCGCTACTACACCTATGATGCTGAATATGACATTTGGCGTGATGACAGGTGCTGGTATCGGCTTTGGTTACGCATGTCTTTCTCCATCAGCAATGAAGTGGTTCCACTCATCTAAGAAAGGTATGGTTAATGGTTTAATCGCAGCAGGCTTCGGTCTTGCCGCTATTTACCTGGCACCATTAACTTCTGCGCTAATCGATAGCATGGGTATCCAAACAAGCTTTATGATTCTTGGTGTTGGTGTACTTGCAATTGCAGTACCTCTAGCAGCAACAATCAACAACCCACCAGCGGATTACACGCCAGCTGAGCCTAAAGTAAAAGAAGGCCAAGCACCTAGAGCGGTTAAGAAGACTGAAGACCTGACTTGGAAAGTAATGCTGAAGACTCCTCAGTTCTACTCTCTATGGATCATGTACGCATTTGCTGCTTCTGTTGGTCTTATGATCATCGGTAACATCACTACGATTGCTAGCGTTCAAGCGAACCTACCAAACGCAGTTTACTTAGCGTCTATCCTTGCTGTATTTAACTCAGGCGGCCGTGTTGCTGCGGGTATGCTTGCAGATAAAATCGGTGGCGTACGTACTCTACTTCTAGCGTTCATCCTTCAAGGCGCGAACATGGCTCTATTCGCTACGTTCAACTCTGAATTCACGCTAATCATTGGTACGGCTATCGCAGCTGTTGGTTACGGTACGCTTCTAGCAGTATTCCCAACACTAACTGCTGAATTCTACGGCCTGAAAAACTACGGTACTAACTACGGCGTGCTTTACACGGCATGGGGTATCGGCGGTGCTATTGGCGCAGCGGTTGTTGGTTACTCAATGACAAATGGCGAAGGTTACGGCCTAGCTTACACAATCTCTGCAGCTATGATGGCAGTGTGTATTGTGCTAGCAATCATCACGAAGCCTATCTCAGAAGCTAAAGTTTCTGAACTAAAAGCATCTCAAGCTTAATCGTTAGAAAAGATTGAATTTGTTACAGAAGAGCTTAACCTTAAGGTTAGGCTCTTTTTGTATCAAGCGACTAACCCATTGACGATAGAAACCACTCCTCAGCTTTCCCCTACTTATTATCTCGACAACTTTAATCGACTGATTGAACACGCTCAAACTCTCTATCCCGATCTTCTGAGTGACGATGAATGCCGTTGGTTGTCTGAATACAAACGTCTTTCGGTTACAAGCCAGTGTCTAATGGTTCGTTTGCTTTCTCGCAAGGGCTGTTGGTTTAGAAGTGATAAGCTCGACTATGCTGAGATTCCAGATCTGAAAAGCGCCCTACAAGAGCTAAACGCATCGAGCTTCATTACGTTAAGTCACCCAACTGAACAACATAACCTCGTCATTAGTGATCTCGAATTAGGATTGCATCTACTTACTAAACCAGAGCTGTTCAGCGCATTTCCATCTCTTAAAAACAATAAGACAGCGAAGAAAGACGAACTCTTGGCGTTACTTGACCACCAACCTTTTGATCAGTTCCGAAACTTGTCGTTCGATTGTATTTACGTTGTCGAATCTGAAGTGATTGATGTATTGCTGCTGCTCTTCTTTGCCAATACTTATCAAGACCTAAGCCAATTCGTTCTGAGCGACCTTGGACTCAACAACTTCGAAAACTACCCATTAAGCAAACAGCGTCGTTTCTTCACCTCTAGAGAACAGCTCAATCAACTGATCCAAATGCACGATGTACAACGCTTGTATTTTGAGGGGGACCGTAAAGACAGTGAGTTTCTTGAGCAGCTTTTGCTGTCGATACCTACTGAATCGGATCACAGAAGTATTGCCAGAAAACGATCGCGTTTGATCAATGATATTGCTCGCGATCTAGAAAGATTGAACCTAAACGACCAAGCTGTCTTTTGGTTCAAGCAATCTATACTTCCTCCCAGCAGAGAACGACTTGCTCGCATCTATGACAAACAAGGTGAGCTAGACCTAATGTGTGACATTGTCACGGAAATGAAAAGTACGCCATCAGATGTATCAGAGCTAGAGGTCGCGGCTAAGCTTGAACATAGGTTATTCCGTATGCAAGGAAACAAAGTACCACGTAGCGCCAAACCAAGTTACGATCAGATAAAGCTGGAGCTAGATCTCAGTCAAATGCGAGTCGAGCTTGCGGTAAAGCAGCACTTTGAAAGCCAAGGATGGAATGTCTATTTCTCTGAGAACAGTTTTTTATGTGGCTTATTTGGTTTGGCTTTCTGGAATGTGATTTTTGCAGACGTAGATGGCGCCTTTATCAACCAATACCAACATCGACCACTGGATCTGTACCATTCAGATTTCGTAGACAAGAGAGCAGAACAGGTTGAAGCCGTGTTTCAGGCTATATCCAAACATGGGCTAAACCATTTGCGCGACACTTACGATGAAAAACAAGGTATCGCTAATCCCTTTGTTCATTGGAATTATTTCACGAAGGCGCTCATCGAACACAGCTTGGCTTCGATTCCAAATGCCTTAGCTGTTGATCTCTTCAAAGTGATATTGAGTGATTTAAAACTGTTTCGAACTGGGATGCCGGATTTGATTGCGTTCAAAGACGAAGAGTTTCATTGGATTGAAGTCAAAGGGCCTGGAGATAAACTGCAAGACAACCAATGGCGATGGATTAAAGAATTCGAGCGTCTTGAATTGCCGTTCTCAGTTTGTTACGTCAATCAATAACCCGCTACATGCGTGTAATAGTGAGACCCGATTTCAGATAATAAGTGCGAGAGAGTTATTCGATCCTATCCGTATCTTGTCTATAAAATCGTTAGAACATGAGCATTTTCAATCGTTTTCGATATAATTAAAGAAAATGTCTAATATTAAATACGTATGAATTTGAAAAAACTCTTCATTTTAGCTTTTGTTAGCGTCTTCTCAGGTTGTGCTGTCTACGCGGGTTTAAACTTCGACGAGCTGTTTGGTAAACAACAAGTACGTGATCGCCAAGCCCCTATTCTCTCGGCTCAAGCCCAGCACTTCATTGACGAAGTGAAGCCCATCATTGATAACCGCTGTGTAGTTTGTCACGCGTGTTACGACGCTCCTTGCCAACTCAAAATGTCGTCTGTGGAAGGCATAGACCGAGGTGCGAGCAAAACACTCGTCTACCAAGGCACTCGTTTAACGGCCTCTGCTCCAACTCGTTTATTCGAAGACGCAATCACTACGCAAGAGTGGCGCGATGCAAGCTTCCACCCTGTGCTAAACGAACGTATGCAGAATTCAACCGCAAACCTCGATGCAGGTCTTGTCTCTCGAATGTTGATGCAGAAAGAAAACCACCCTCTCCCCGATCAAATGCAATTAGAAGGGTTCGATTTTTCAACCAATCGCGATCAACAGTGTCCGACTATTGAAGAATATGCTCAATACGAAAGAGATTACCCGACTTGGGGGATGCCTTATGGTATGCCTAACTTAGATAAAACGGAATATGCGACCTTAATGAGTTGGCTGGAAAATGGTTCACTGATGAATGACCATATTCCCCTCAATGACAGTGAACAAGCGTTGGTCGATACCTATGAAAACCTTTTTAATGAAAGTGACCTTAAGAGCCAACTTTCCGCTCGCTACATCTACGAGCACCTATTTTTATCACACCTGTATTTCTCTGACCTATCTCAGCCAACTCGCTTTTTTACGCTTGTCCGCTCTGCCACGCCTCCAGGCGAAGCCGTTCAACGCATTAGCACTCGTCGCCCTTACGACGATCCAAAAGTTGGACGTGTTTACTATCGACTAATACCCGAGCAAGGCACTATTGTCGACAAAACTCACATGCCTTTCGCATTGAATAAAGAACGTCTACAAAACTGGAAAACATGGTTTGTTGATGCGGATTACAAGGTAAAACAACTTCCTAGCTATGATATAGACGTGTCAGCTAACCCCATGACGTCTTTCGAAGCGATACCAGTGAACTCGCGCTTCCACTTCATGTTAGACAATGCGCAAAACACCATTATGGCCTTTATTAAAGGACCAGTGTGTCGTGGTCAACTCGCTCTCAACGTAATTAATGACCGCTTTTGGGTATTTTTTATCGATCCAGAGAAAGCCGATTTACCAGAAATAAATGCCTTCTACGCAAGTCAAAAGAAAAACTTAAAGCTACCTAGTGAGCTTACAAGCAACACAGTACCGGTAACGAATTGGGTAAGATACGCGAAGCAACAAGCACGATACCTCAATGCGAAATCAGACTTCACCAACCAATGGTTTGGGAGCGGTGTAAACTTAGATACAAGCATTATTTGGGACGGTAATGGTACTAACCGAAATGCAGCGCTGACCATCTTTAGACATTTTGATAGCGCCTCTGTTGTCCAAGGATTGGTCGGCCCGCAACCTAAAACAGCCTGGATTCTAGATTACGCCTTATTAGAGCGAATCCATTACCTCCTTGTTGCCGGTTTTGATGTTTACGGTAATTTTGGCCACCAACTAATTACACGCATGTTCATGGACTTCTTACGTTTAGAAGGTGAAAGTAACTTCTTAACTCTTCTTCCTAAAGACGTTCGACACATTGAGCATTCAAGCTGGTACAAAAACCAGAGCGTGCAATTAAGTGACTTCCTGCAACGTAACATCGCACCTTTCGAGCAGCCGACAAACGTGGTTTACAAAACAGCCGATCCTAAGCGTGAACTGCTCAACATGATTGAAGAAAAACTAGAACCTGTACTCGATAACCGATTCGACATCGTCGAGACAGGCTTTAGTAAAAAAAATGAAGCCTTATTGAGTCAAGTTAATTTGATTCGAGGAGAAGGCTTACGCCATGTACCTCAGCTCATCATGATCATGATTGAAGGCGAGAACGGTGAAGAACAGTTATTTACGCTCATTCACAATAACGCCCACAGCAACATCTCGAGCCTATTTGATGAAGAAGGTAACAGAGATTACGCCAATGATGATTTAACGTTAGTTAGAGGCGTTATAGGAAGCTATCCAGCCGCATATTTATCATTAACAGAAGAGCAAATACCCACTCTCGTATCGGTGTTGCAGAAGATAAATTCAGAAGAAGATTATGTAGCGCTACTTGATAAGTTTGCAGTACGACGCAGCTCTAGCGAGTTTTGGCCGTTCAGTGACCGCGTTCATCGTTGGTATAAGAAAGACCAACCAATTGAATTTGGCCTGTTGGACTACAACCGCTTTGAGAACCGTTAATCGAATTAAGATCAGTAAGCGAGTTATCCTAGAACTTTAAATGGATAAAAACCCTCTGGGCACCTCACTCGGAGGGTTTTTCTATAAGCGAAGGTAAGTACCTTCAGTATGATTTAGAAACAAAGGAGTCCCTAGTTTGAGTCCGATGTTTCCAGTTGGTGTAACTCATCAAAAAACGCACGCGCGGCAGGGGAAAGGGAATCCACAGGCTGCTTTAGCACCACGTAAAACTGGCTCTTAAGGCTCCATTTCTCAGGCTGAAGTGGAATCAAAGCTTGGTCATAATGGCCACGGTCGATTAAGTGAGACGGTAAAAAACTCAAGTGTGTGCCAGCCAAGGTTAGAATCACCCCCGACTCGACATGCCAACCATCAAAAGGCTTTACAGAATCGTACTGCTCAATATTCAGTAATCGGAACATCTCACCTTTAGCATAACCCCCCATATTGATACGACAACCATCCAATGAGAAGTTCTTGTCCATGATCTTCTCAGCCAGATCTTTGCGCGCATACAGATAACTGTGCTCTTCAAACAATGGGTATTTATGTTGAAACGCTGATTTTTGATGTGACCCTAGAACCACTATCATCATATCAATCTGGTTCTTTGCTAACTTCTCATTCAACTGGGTGAAATCGCCAACATCAACACTCACCTCAACACTATTACTGCGTTGGTAAAACGTCTCGATCGCTTTAGGAAGTGGGTTATAGGGCAAAGTGACGGTGTTATCCAAGCATCCAATTCGAACATGCCCAGAGAGTTCTGTCTGTACACCTCGTAACTTATAAGCGAAGTCGGTTAGGGTTAACTTTAGTTGGTTCGCATATTTATACACTTGCTCACCTTCATGAGTCAGCTTAAAACCCCTTCTTCCACGTTGGCATAATGTTAATTCTAAGCTTTTTTCCAAGGCAATAAGCTGATTACTCAGCACAGGCTGGCTAATCCCGGTGCTTGCGACCGCCTGATTGATGCCTCCTTGCTCAACAATTTCACAAAAAAGCTCTAATCTTCGCAGGTCTCTTTTATCTAACTTATTGTTTGAATTCACTTTGTCACTCACATTTGTTTTTTGTTATGTTTACATCTGATTATATTCATTTATTAACAATAAATACATCAGTATGCTTTATTCACACTTATGGAATAACAATGCATGGATGGCACTATGGCGGCAGAAGCTTACGTGAATAAACCCGAAGCAACACACAGCCACAAAAAGATAGACGACTTCGAATTGGAACCCGTTCCCGAGAAAGCCAAACGATCTTGGTGGGTTATCAGCCTTATTTGGTTGGCTATCGGCATCGATATTTCGGGGTTGTTTCTCGGCTCGATTCTAAGTAGCGGGATTGGTTTTGAAGACGCACTGCTTGCCACGTTTATTGGTTCAGGCTTATTGGCGATCATCGCGATGCTGTGTGCCAACATTGGCTTTCAAGCTGGCGTGTCTACCCCGCTGGTGAGCAGCGCGGTGTTTGGTCGTAACGGCGGTAAAATTCTTGGCTTCATCAACGGCATCTCATTAGTTGGCTGGTTCGCATTCCAGGCTGATTTCTTCGCTTTCATCATGGTCGATGCACTAGCGAAATACGACATCATAATTTCACACCTCACCGCTCTTATTGGCGGCAGTGTATTAATGATGATGACGGCTATCTATGGCGTTCGTGCTTTAGGCAAACTCAGTACCTATTCAGTACCTTTGATGGTGACGCTGATTACCATCGGTTTGTTTATGGCCGCTGATTATCAAGGTGGCGCAGCGCCATCCATTGAAGATCCTTTGACTCTTGGCCAAGCTATTTCATTTGTTATGTCTATCTGGATTCTAGCTGCGGTTGCCGCGCCTGATATTGCTCGCTACGCCAAAACGCGTCGTGATGCGATTCTAGGAGCGGGTATCGGTTTCCTCGTCGGCAACAGTGCCATTATTCTTATCGCGTTGATCCTGACCAAAATGACAGGCACCGACGACCTAGTAGAAGTCTTCTTCACACTTGGTTTAGGTATGGCGGCTATTATCGTACTGGTGTTCGCACAATGGACCACCAACAGTAGCAACCTGACCTCTGGCGGCTTATGCATGTCGATGGTTCTACCGAAGATTCCGCGCCCTGTTTTGGTTGTGATCATGACCATCGTCGGTATTGGCATTGCTCAACTCGGCATGGTGAACAAGTTTACTGACTTCTTAATGCTCCTCAGCGTAACCATTGCGCCTGCGGCAGGTGTCTACATCGTTCAATATTATGTTTTAGATTCGACAAAAATGAGCTTTGAGAACATCCAACAAGTTCCAGCTTGGATGTTTAAAGGCTTGGCTTCTTGGGCATTTGGTACTGCATTCAGCGCTTGTACCGCACCAGAGTTCTTCAACCTGTTTTCGTTCACCAGCATCTCGGCGTTAGACGGCATTCTTGCCGCTGGTGTGATTTACCTCGCCCTAATGAAGCTTTCTCCTTCAAGTAATAAGGAATAGTAGTTGTGATTATTACTGAACAAATGATTGATGATATCGCGCTTGGTGCGACGGTATTAGGTACTGGCGGCGGTGGTGACCCATACAGCGGTGCATTGATGGCGAAAGTAGCCATTGCAACGGCAAAGCACCCTGTACGCATAATTTCTTTAGAAGACGTGCAAGACGATTGGATGACAGTGCCCTCTTCAATGATTGGTGCACCAACCGTCGCAGTAGAAAAACTCAATTCGAAAGATCAAATGTTGATTGCTTTCGAAGCGATGGAAAAAGCGCTCGACACTGAAGTAGCGGCAACTTTTCCTATCGAAGTGGGCGGTTTTAATTCGCTGATTCCAATCCTTGTTGCAGCACAAAAGAACATCCCTGTAATTGACTGTGATGCAATGGGCCGTGCGTTCCCAGAAGCTCAGATGGTGACTTTCTTTCTTGATGGCCTCCCTTCTGCTCCGAACACATTGGCTGATGAGCGTGGTAATGTCGTCACACTTTACCCAATTGACGGTATTTGGTCTGAAAAGTTTGCGAGACCAATTACCGAACAGATGGGTGGCTCTGCAGCAATGTGCGATTACCCAATGAACGGTAAGAACCTAAAACGCAGCGCACTGCCTGCAACACTGACCCAAGCAATGAAGATTGGTGAAGCGATTAGATTGGCGAACGACAACAATCAGAGTGGCACACAGGCCGTACTAAACATTGTTGGTGGCCATACCATCATCAGTGGCAAGATTGTTGATATTCAACGTGAAACCGATGGTGGATTTGCAACAGGCGGTGTCGTGATTGAAAAGCTGGCTCAGTTTGAAGATACCGGCATCGATAACGTGTTTGTGCAGTTCCAAAACGAATTGCTTCTCGTGCACAAAGGCACAAGCCGCGCAGACATGAATCAAGATAATCTTTTGGCTTCGACACCGGATCTGATTTCGATCTTGGATCATGAAACCGGTAAACCAATCACGACCGAACAACTTCGTTACGGACAGCGCATCGACCTTATCGCCTATCCTTGCGACTCCAAATGGCGCACTGACAAAGGTATTGAAGTTGCGGGCCCGGGTTACTTTGGCTACACCGTCGAGTATCAAACCATTGAACAACTAAAGTCTGCATTGAAGAGGTAGTAACATGACAAACATTACGCTTGATTACTGCCGCCTTGGCATTGACGTTGGTGGCACTAATACCGATGGTGTGTTGCTCGACGCAGACCTAAATGTGATTGCTAAGGTGAAAACGGCAACCACACACGACATTTCAACCGGTATTGATAACGCGATAACTGCACTATTAAACCAAGCAAACATTGACGGTCAGCAAGTGAAACATGCGATGCTTGGGACGACTCAATGCACCAACGCAATTGTTGAACGAAAAGGTTTAGACAGAGTCGGCATGATTCGCTTAGCGCTTCCAAGTGGTGATAGCGTCCCGCCCCTTTGTGGTTGGAGCAAAGCGTGGCAAAACTTGCTTGGTGAACACTTCTATCAAGCGCACGGCGGCTATGAATACGACGGCCAGTTGATCGCTAACATTCAAGAGTCTGAGATCCGCGAGCTTTGTCAGAAAATGAAAGGCCATGTGGATTCCATTGCTATCTGCGGGGTGTTCTCTCCCGTCAACGGCGACCAAGAGCTTCGAGCAGCAGAGTGGATTCAGCAAGAACTTCCGGGCGTGAACCTATCGCTTTCCCATAAAGTAGGCAGCTTAGGGCTTCTAGAACGTGAGAACGCGACTATCCTCAACGCGGCTCTGCAAGGCACAGCAAAACGATTCGTTGACGGTTTTTGCAGTGCACTCATCAATCATGAAATCCACACCACGCCTTATTTCGGTCAGAACGATGGAACATTAATGTCGCAACAGTTCGCGTTGATGTACCCGATTCTCACCGTGGCTTGTGGCCCAACAAACTCGATTCGTGGTGCGAGCCATCTAACCAAACTTAAAGACGCGATTGTGGTCGATGTAGGCGGCACAACGTCGGATATTGGTGTGCTTACTCACGGCTACCCAAGAGAATCGAGCCTCGCGGTAGAAATTGGTGAAGTCAGAACCAACTTCCGTATGCCTGATATTTTGGCATTAGCGATTGGTGGTGGTACCAAGGTTCGCTTTGAACAACAGCGTATAGAGCTTGGCCCAGAAAGTGTTGGCCATACCTTAACGCAGGCCGCTCGTAGCTTTGGCGGTGATGAACTTACGCTAACCGATATTGCACTCAAAACAGGTCAAATGCAGTGGCAGGCAGAGCATCAATTGAGTGATGAGATTGGTATATCGAGCGAACAAGCCAGTCAGGTATACCAACAAATGGTCACGGATGTTGAAGAAGGAATCGATAAAATGAAGACGTCAGCTGCGAGCGTACCCGTGATCATGGTTGGCGGCGGCAGTGCCCTATTCCCAGATCATTTTGAAGGTGTAAGCCAAGTGGTTCGCCCAGAGCACTTTGAAGTAGCGAATGCCATTGGTGTTGCGCTGGGTGAAATATCTGGTCAGTTCGATAAGATCGTTCCGATTGAGCCCGCTTCTCGAGAGGAAACCTTAAAAGGCTTGGAAGAACAATCAAAGCAACTGGCGATTGAAGCTGGCGCTTGCAGCGATAATGTCGCGATCATTGAACGCAGCGAGATTCCATTAAGCTACCTACAAGGCAATATGGTTCACATCAAAATAAAAGCTGCAGGACATATCAAGACGGCTTAGAGCCGTTTTTAGAATGTCTAATTTAAAGTCTTATTCGACAATGGAAAAAGCAGGCTGTTTCTTTATATTCAAATAAAGAAATAGCCTGCTTTTTTACTTTTAGTCTCGGAGTTTCAGTTCAACAACCACTTTATAGTTGTAATCGTAGTTCAGCTAGCGAGTCTTTCGTCAATTGAATCAGAGACTCACTGCAATCTCGGTACTGCTTCAACGGATCATCGCTTGCTTCAATGCTCTGACATAAATTCAATAACGCAGATAAACCTAAACTACCCGCAGAACCTTTTAACTTATGAGCCAGAGATTTTACTTCTCGCCCATTGGCTGCTTCACTTGCTTGAACCAATTCATTCAACGTTTGCTGGCTACTCTCTTCAAATAACCCAACAATTTGTTTCATTTTCTCCAAACCAAGAATAGACAAGTCGCCTTCTATTACTTTTCGATCAATCAGTGTCACTGTCGTTTCTCCTACGCCTGACTTCTGAGCGCTCATTTCCGAGATTGAATCAACTATTACACCAGCCATATAAGGGGGCTCTTGATGTTCTTCGTTGGTTCGGCTCAATCTATCCGTTTTGTTGGGCCTATCAATTTTATTTAGCCTTGCAGCCTCTTTACATATAGCATCGTCTGGGCCTGGCTGCGGAAGCAACAAGGATTTACCATCAAGCTGAGTCACAATGAGTTGTGATAGTGCTTCTTTTTCTAACGGCTTAGGTAAAAACCCATCAAACCCCGATGATAAATAACCTTCGACTTCTTCATTGAATACGTGTGCAGACACAGCCACCATTGGTGGAACATGTTGAGTATTGGCATATAAAGTCTGGACTCGCTGGGTGTCATAACTGCTTTTTAACTGCTGAATCAATTCAACACCATCGCAGTCTGGTAAGTTAATATCCACCAGCGCAATATCAAACGCTTGTTCAGTAAAGAGGACTCGAGCTTCTTGACCTGTTGTAGCAATCACAACTTCATGGCCCAAGTTATGTAAGAAACCTTCGGCAACAATACAGTTCACTGGGTTATCTTCAATCAAAAGCACTTTCGCACGAATACAGGTTTCGACTACTGCCGTTTTCGTCTCTATTTTCTCGCCTATTTCAAGCGGAACAGAGAACCAGAATTGGCTACCTTCGCCTTCTTCTGAATGGACGCCAATGTCGCCGTTCATCGCCAGCATAATACTCTTACTAATGGCTAAGCCTAAACCGGTACCACCTGTTTTATTCCGACCACTATCCGTTTGGCTAAATGCATCAAACAAACATGTCTGTTCACTTGCATCAATACCAACACCCGTATCTGATACTTCGAACATCACCCGATTTTCATCTTCCACATCTAGGCTAATAAAGATATCGACCGAACCGCTTTCGGTAAATTTAATCGCATTGCCAACTAAGTTATTCAATATCTGGCTAATACGAGTCGCATCTCCGCGCCAATAGCGTTTCACGTCACTTTCAATATGGAAGTCAAAATTTAGCTTCTTCTCTGCAGCGCGCCCTTCCATCAACTGATATGTATCTTGAACCATCTGGTGAAGGTCAAAAGAAGCCACTCGGATTTCTAGGTGACCAGCTTCAATCTTCGAATAATCAAGAACGTCATTCAAAATCGCTAATAAGTTCTTACCACTGCGGTTGATGATATCGGCATAACCAGACTGTAGTGGATCTAACCCTGTGTCTTTAAGTAGCCTAGCCGTACCTAAAACCCCGTTCATTGGTGTTCTTATTTCGTGACTCATGGTCGCTAAGAAAGCGGATTTCGCGCGGCTCGCTTGTTCAGCAGCATTACGAGCTTTTGCGTGATTACCAACCTCGACATTCAGTTTTTCGTTGGTTTGTTGTAGTTGATAAGTACGTTCAGTGATCAACTCTTCAAGATGTTCCTTATGCTCTTCTAATTCGCGTTTTGCTTTCGCTTCGCCCACTGCCACCACTTGCAACGCTTGCGCTGTATTTCTCGCCGTAATAATGGCTTCCCCCATGTGAGCGAGTTCATCATTACCTTTGACTGAAATATCAATATTAAGTCGCCCCTGTGCGATCAACATTAACGCTGAAGAATACTCGGTCAGACGTTTCACCACTGATACATAAACGACACGCCACACGATAAAGGCAACAATAACAAGGCCGATAATCGAGATGACAGAGAGCGACCATTGAGCCAAGCTTAGCGTAGATGTCAGTTCATCTACCGCTTTCTTTGTACTCAAATTTGAGTCATCAATAAGTTGGTTGACGGTGGTATTCAATTGAGAAAACAACTGCAACGTATTTTGCATCAGAAACTCTGACTTCTTGGTGTTTTCATATTGCTCTAGCGATATATCAAACACGACTTGGCGTTTTCTTAACTCTTCAAGAAGCTGAGACATCTGTGCTGAACGGGTAGGATCTTCTACCGCTTTTACACGGCGAACCATAATTCTGAGATTAGATTCGAATTCAGTTTGGATTTGATGAATACGTTCAACATTGGTTACCGTCTGAGTTTCTTCAATTTGGTTGAGCATCTTAAATGCGAGGAGATGCAATTCGTGCAGACGTTCAGATAGGTCGAGATCAACTTCGACAAGCGCATCTAGCGCTTGATAGGCTTTATCAGTTTCTTGTGACTCTAGCAGGTCATAGATATGTGTGACATTAGCAACCGCGATAGTGGCAGTATTCAGAACTTGCGTTCGAGTGAGTTGCTCAAGCTCTTCGGCAAGCAAACGCATCTCTTCGACACGAGATGACAGCTCTTTAGTTAGCCATAACTTACGTTCAACAGAAACACCCAGCTCAGCCAGCGTATTGATAACACTTTGCACGTTGTTTTCGAGTTTATTCAGAAGCTCAGAGTCAAAGCTATCAACACCCAACTCTTTGATATGTTGGAGCAGCGCCTCAAGTTGATCGAATAAGACGGTTCCCGCTTCTTTTCTCTCGGCTTCATTTCGAGCATTCGAGAGGGTTTGCACTGACGAAATAATACGATTACTCAATTCAGAAACCTGACGAGCTTCAATCATCGCAGGTAATGCCGAATCGACGACGTTTCTCTCTGTTTTTGCTACAAAGCTAAACCCAGAAACACCAATCAATGCAGACAAAAGAACGAGCATCGCCATCACTAAAAATGAGGCCAGCAGCTTGCGTCCAATACTTGCTGAAGCTAACAACATAAAACCTAAACCTTAAAACGTTCTTCTTTACCCATGCAGAATACGCTATATTTTGCAGTGTTTCTTATCTAATACCAATAAAACGGCAATTCATGCTCTCTAAACCCTTTGCTTCAAAACTTCTTATCTCTTTGCTTGTGATAACGAGCGCTTCGACAAATGCGAGTGAATCTTTAAGTGATTCTGAAAAGCCCCTAAGTCAGGCTAGCGAACCTTTGAGCCCTATAAAACCGGCAACCGCTACATCACAGAAAGAGAAGATTTGTGCTATTTATCCTCACCTTAAGGATTCATATTGGTTATCGGTCAATTACGGCATGGTTTCCGAAGCAGAGAAGCAACAAGTAGAATTCAGAGTTTTGGAAGCAGGCGGTTACCCCAACGTTGCCAAACAAGCTTCTCAATTAGTGCTTTGCACAAAATGGGGAGCTGACGCCATTATTTTAGGCACGGTTTCACCTGACGCTTATCACGATAATCTTACCGACTGGGTAGGCTCAACGCCGGTTTTTGCTACGGTTAACGAATTAACAGTGAGTGAAGAACAACAAAAAGTGTTGAAAGGAACTGTGGGGGTTGATTGGTATCAAATGGGCTTTCAAGTCGGTGAATACTTAGCAAAACTACATCCTAAAGGCTCAGGCAAAACCCCTATTGCTCTATTACTTGGACCACAATCCAGTGGCGGCACCAAACCCGTAGCATTAGGTTTCTACGACGCGATTAAATCCAGTGATGTGACAATCGCGATCAGCTACTGGGCAGATAACGATAAAGAGCTACAAAGAAACCTTGTCCAACAAGTCATCGAACAACCTGATATCAAATACATTGTGGGCAGTGCGGTCGCAATTGAAGCAGCGATCAGTGAACTCCGAGCGGCAGGCAAAACCAAAGAAATTGGGTTAATTTCAAGTTATTTGAGTCACGGAATCTACCGAGGCTTATTGCGGAATAAGGTACTTTTTGCACCAACAGATAAAATGGTCGAGCAAGGTCGTTTATCCGTAAAACAAGCCGTCAGCTACTTGCGTGGGCAGCCTTATGAGGTGCACAGTGCACCAACAATTGAAGCGCTCACCCCTGCAACATTAAAAGATCAAATTATTGCCGACTCTTTGTCACCTTCTGAGTTTCGGCCGGTATTCAGTGTGAATCCATAGTGTTATATTGAGTTAAGTAGTCAATAACAATAAAAATACGAACAATAATTTAGGGAACATTCATGCAAAAAACAACGCGTACAATGCCAACGCACAAACATATTGCTTTAGTTGCTCATGACCATTTTAAGCCAGAGCTACTAAGATGGGTTAAGGAAAATAAAGAAAAGCTACAGAGCCATTTCCTATATGCGACAGGCACAACGGGTTCACTACTAAGCAAAGAAACAGGCTTGGCAATCAAGAGCATGATCAGCGGTCCAATGGGCGGAGACCAACAACTAGGCGCACTTATCTCTGAAGGAAAAATCGATATGCTGATTTTCTTTTGGGATCCATTGAATGCGGTACCTCATGACCCAGACGTAAAAGCGTTGCTTCGTATTGCAAGTGTTTGGAACATTCCTGTTGCCACTAACCGCGCAACTGCAAACTTCTTGTTTAATTCTTCTCTGTTGGATCAAGAAGTGATCATCGAGATTCCAGATTATGAAGCGTATCTAGCTGAGCGCACTTAACTGTATTCACTCTTGGATTGGATATAGATGCGGCAATACGCGAGAACTAAAAAGCCTGCTTTATCGCAGGCTTAATTATTTGTAACGCTTGGTAAAAGTAACTCTATGCTTCGGAACGAAGCTAGTTATCGCTCCACACCGCCATCTCATTACCACTCGGTTCTTTAAAATGGAAACGTCGTCCGCCAGGAAAGCTAAAAATCTCTCGGTTTATATGCCCACCAGCATCAATCACATCACGCTCGGTTTGCTCAAGATCTTGGCTATAAAAAACCATCAGCGCCGCGCCACTTTCAGCATCAGAAGCTAACTCTGCCAAATAGAACCCTCCCATCAAACCTTTACCTTCAAAAGCAGAATATTCAGGACCGTAATCTTCAAACTTCCAACCAAACACTTGGCTAAAAAATACCTTTGTTGCTGTGATGTCTCGTGCAGCAAATTCGATGTAGTTAATAGAACCATGTTCCATAGCGGATTCCTTGTGCTTTATGCCGTTGCCTTATTGATAATAAAGCGAGCCTTGGAGACCTAATCTTAGACCATCACATCAAGTCACATTACCTTTTTCGAACCACTGGATAATCAGAGCCATGAAGTTCTTGTACGAAGCCAGAACCATCACCGCTGTGCGTAATCCAAACTTTCTCTTTAGCTCGCGTCATTGCCACGTAAAACAGGCGACGCTCTTCAGCGTAAGGGAAAACATCGGACGATTCAGTCAATGCTCCATCAATGTGTAGCTGCTTCTTTTTAGCCGGGAACTGTCCTTCATCAACACAAAGGATAATCACGAAGTCGGCTTCTTTACCTTTACTCGCATGGCAGGTCATAAAATTGATATCAATCGAAGTGTAGATTTTTTTCCAATCTTCTAACAATTCAGGCTTGTGGTAATGATTACGACCAAGCAACAAGACAGATTTTTTGGTTTTACCTTTCGATTGTCGATTCAATTGATCGAGGATCTTCTCCACTTCTTTACTTGGCGCACTATAGACCGCCTTCTGCTTTTGTTGCTTAAAGCTGTTCAGCTCTTTCGGCAACTGAATCGGGTTTTCTTGTACAAAGCGATTGGCAACCGCACCTAACTGATTATTAAAGCGATAAGTTGTATCTAGATGATGAATAGTCGAGCTCTCAAAACGATCCTTAAAGCCCGTAGTTAGATCAACATCTGCACCTGCAAACTGGTAGATAGACTGCCAGTCATCACCAACTGCAAAGATAGAAGCTTGGTGTTGAGCCTTCGACTGATTACAAAGCGCTTCAACCAGAGCAAGACGATCAGGTGAGATATCTTGGTATTCATCGATCATGATGAACTTCCAAGGCGAGACAAACTTGCCCTTCTCCACGTATTGAGTCGCACGACTAATCATGGTCGAGAAGTCGATATGATTCTCTTCTTTTAGCGCTTTCTGCCATGCGATGACACACGGCCAGCACAATGAAAGTTCACTGTTTAAGCGCGTGTAATCCCGATGATCGATTAACTGTTGCTGGACTTCTTTCTTCGATAAGCCCGACGCGTTTAACTGCTCAAGTTGTTTTTCGAGCCAACCGATTAACTTAAGGTTCGATACATGACTACCAAGTTCATCATCTCCGGTCAAATACGCGATTGGCCATTTAGACAGGTGTTTTTGCCAACGCTTGAAGTTGGTCGGCGTCATCCAGTGCTTCTTCAACCAATCAATGCACCATGCTTGGCGTTGATTATTGTCTAGCGCGAGAGGAGAAATAACAACGCGTTCGGTTTCTACTTGATTCAGTATCTTCAAACCTAATTGATGGAAAGTGCTGACTTGAACTTTTTCAGCTGATAAGCCAATTTTGCTATCGAGACGCTGTTTCATTTCGTCAGCCGCTTCTCGACCAAATGCAAGCAATAGAATCTCTTCAGCTTGAGCCTGATGGCTTTGCAATAAATAAGCAACACGAGCCGTCAGAACGCTAGTTTTACCTGACCCTGCACCAGCAAGAATGAGGTTATGGTCGTCGTTCATCAAAACCGCGTATTGCTGAGACAAATTCAACGGTGATGACTCACATTGTGCAAACAGCACTTCCCAGTTCTTCCTTTCAGTTTCTAGCCACTGTTGATTTCG
Organism: Vibrio sp. OPT24; assembly: GCF_015163545.1. NCBI lineage: Bacteria > Pseudomonadati > Pseudomonadota > Gammaproteobacteria > Vibrionales > Vibrionaceae > Vibrio > Vibrio sp. OPT24. Next base: position 209,035 of record NZ_JADDYI010000044.1, on the reverse strand, counting down.
TTCAGCTTGTTTAATCTCGGTTTCTAACAACCATGGCTGCATACGAGCAAATCGGTTTGGCATACGCTGAGCCGCTTCTTCTAGCGTCATCGTCATATTTTCTAAACTTGAATTGACCATTTCAACCCAAGTATTGACCTTGGAATGCGGCAAGAAAGCAGGAAGTTGCTCCAAACGAGTTAATTCAGCTTCCCATTGAGGGACGTGTTCCGCGAGTTGTTCACATTGAGTGTCATGCCATTTTTGATAAGCGGCAACGGAGGCTCGAGCAAACTGACGACACTGCTCCCAAGGTAGCCCTTGCACTAACCAGCTGCGCTGTTTGCCATCTTGTTGGTTAGCAAAAAACTGCAACGATCCCCAAAACAAGCCGCGCTTTATCGCGATCTTGCCACTCCAAATAGTAAACGGGATACGTTCTTCACTACCCACTGAAGACAACAGTAGGCGTGGACCATCAAGTTCGACCTGATGATACTCATTTTGAATAAAAAACTGTGCAGTCTTGTTAGCGCTTAGCTGCATTGGAGCGTGCTCTTAATTGGGAATATTGAATTTATATCATGATGCAATCAGAATTAATAATATCTCATATCTTATCGACGCTTTCATGACCATCTAGGGACAATTATGGATAAGTATCAAATTCTTGTGCTTGATTTCTGTTAGGATTATGGTTTTAGTGTGTCAAGTGAGCGACTGTGGACTTTTCTGCCAAATTACGCCTCTATTGGGCGAATAAAACCATAAATTACAGCGTATTAATTCTCATCACCCTACTCGGTGTTGTGGTGCCTGCTTGGTATTATGGACAAAACACACTCATCACCCCACTTATTTTAGGCGTCATTGCTGCTGCTCTAGCGGAAAGTGATGACAGCTTTACTGGTCGATTGAAAGCACTCACATTGACCTTTATCTGTTTCGCTGTTGCAGCCTTCTCTATTGAGATTCTTTTCGATACACCTTGGCTGTTCGCGATAGGGCTTTTCGTTTCAACCTTCTCTTTCATCATACTCGGAGCGATTGGCCCTAAATACGCCAGTATCGCGTTTGGCTCGCTGTTGGTCGCTATCTACACCATGCTTGGCGCTCACGAAAGTACCAACCTATGGTTTCAGCCTTTGCTGCTATTAACAGGGGCAGCTTGGTACTACTTCATGTCAATGATTTGGCAAATTGTATGGCCAATGCAACCCGTGCAACAGAACCTTGCTACCGTATTTGATCAAATTGGCACCTATATGGGATCAAAGGCGGAGCTATTCTATCCTGTGTCTGACCTTATCCCACAGCCACACCGTATAATTGAAGCTAAGTTGAATGCCAGCACCGTTAATGCACTAAACATGTGCAAAGCAACGTTGCTTAACCGTTCCAAGCGAGGGCACATTGATGGCCCAAGTGACCGGTTCCTAAACACCTATTTCATCGCGCAAGATATTCATGAACGTGTCAGTTCAAGCCACTATCGCTATCAAGAGCTAGCTAAACATTTCGAACGTTCTGATGTTCTGTTTCGCTTCAAATACCTGCTCGAAGCTCAAGCTGCGGCCTGTAAAGAAGTTGCGGCGTCATTAAAAGTTGGTGCTGAATATCAACATGGCGACAAATCTGTACTGGCACTTGATGAATTGATGTCTTCACTGAATCATTTACAGCAACAGAACAAGCCAGAATGGAAGCCACTGTTAAACCAATTGAATTATCTATTCAACAACCTAGCTACCGTTGAAAAACAGCTATCGAATATCAGTAATCCAGATGCCGAAAAACTAGAAGAAGGTGTGTTAGACGATACGAACCCACATACTTTGACAGCAATGTGGCAAAAGATCAGAGCCAATCTGCATACCGACTCCATGCTATTTCGCCACGCAATCCGCATGGCTATTACGCTCACACTCGGTTACGGAATCATCCAAGGTTTTAATATTGAACGTGGTTATTGGATTCTACTCACGACGCTGTTCGTTTGTCAGCCAAACTACAGCGCAACTCGACAAAAACTGACCGCCCGTGTCATTGGCACGGTAGCAGGTTTACTCATTGGGGTTCCGTTACTGACTTTCTTCCCTTCCCAAGAGAGCCAATTGGTTTTCATTGTCATTAGTGGCGTGATGTTCTTTGCATTCCGCATTAATAACTATGGCTTCGCAACGGGCTTCATTACCTTATTGGTATTATTCTGTTTTAATCAACTTGGAGAAGGCTTCGCCGTTGTACTTCCAAGATTAGCTGACACCTTTATAGGTTGTGCTCTCGCCGTACTCGCTGTGATCTACGTATTACCAGACTGGCAATCAAAGCGATTACATAAAGTCATGGCAGACGCCCTCGCTTCAAATAAAAACTACCTGGCTCAAATCATTGGTCAGTACCGTGTAGGTAAAAAAGACACGCTAAATTACCGTATTGCACGTCGCAGCGCACACAATAACGATGCGAACCTAACAGTGGCCATCAGCAGCATGTTGGTTGAGCCCGGCAAATATCGCACCTCAGAAGATGAGAGCTTTCGATTCCTTACGCTCAATCATGCTTTACTAAGCTATATTTCAGCACTCGGTGCCCATCGGACTCGTATCGATGACGAAGCCACACACAAACTGGTATTGGACGCACACCGTGTCATACATGAGCATCTCAACGCTCTCAATGATCAGCTCTATTCTCATCAAGAACAGTGTGAAGTGAAAAATTCTTACGACCCTGAGCTTGATCAGCGTTTAAGTGAATGGCGAGAAGAAGATGAAAGCTCTGTCAGAATGGTCTTACAACAGCTTCATTTGATTTATCGAATGCTTCCAGAACTCCATACCTTAGCGACCAAATTTGCGGTAAAAGTTAAGATTGATAAGTCGCTCGACACAGGCGCGTCTTGAGAAATAAACAAAATACTGTAAAAACAAAAAGATAGCCAAGATCGAGCAATTATTAACCACCCTTTTATTTGTACATTGTTCTATCAATAGCAAAAACTCACTCTACCCATACCGATAAGGAGGCAAGACAAACTATTACGCGACCTTATGCAATAAGGGCTGGGGAGATTTTTACATTGTGGGAATTTTCTGACATTGATTGACCAAGCCATAACTTTGCCTAACATTTCTCGGACAAAAAATAACCAAAGCAATTTATAGTCGTCTTAGTTTTGGGAACTATCAAACTTCATTTAATATTCACTTAATCTTGTTTGATTTTCCGAATCAGTAGGCTATGCTCTATAGAGCATATGGATTTGAACAAAGGTCACACTATGAATACACAACAATTTGAAGCGTTTAAGGAGCAAATACAGCTTCTCAATCCTCAACAACTTAAAGCGCTTCAAGGCGAGATCGACGGAAGTCTTGAGCTGGATAAGCCATCTCTTCTGACTGATGAAGAGCTAAACGCGATAAATGACCTGTTCAATTAGTAGACACCCGTCACTATTTTAGCTCAAGTTCATCGTTTCATAGTAAGTTTTATCAAATCATCATTGCGCTCAATATATCGTCCACCTAGACTTAGTCCGTATGTCAATTAAAGGTTCTGCTATGTCGATATCGGGAATTCAATCTGGTTATGCCATCATTCAGCAGTCAACCAATATGGCTGAAGAAGCAGCGCTCGAACTCAACCAAGCCTCTCAACACACATCCAACCCCGACGACCAAATCCAAGGTAGCGACTTGAGCTTTAATCAAGTAGAACCTGACCAATCCATTTCTTTTAAAGAGAAAGAAGCTGATCCCATTACCTCGTCAAACGATGCAATCTTAAAACTGACACAAAGTGCAAATTACAACCGTGTGGGAGCCAGCGTGATTGACCGTCAAAATGAAGCCATCGGTAGTCTTCTCGACATCCATATTTAGAATAACGTCTCAAAGGCCATTTTTTGAGCCATCATTAGCTCCTTTTTGTCATCACAACCACACAAACTGTAACTCATTATATCAGATGCTTGTTTCTGGCTTATTACTCGGTAGAATCAGCGCAAATCAATTTTGCTGCGCAAACTTTACTTCATACTATTTATGCCAAAACTAAATCTGCATCGCCGTGACTATGTTTCTATTTTAGGGGGCGACATCTCCGCAGACGAATTAGAAAAAAAGCTTCAACCTCATTTTGAAAAGCCAGTGAATAAACTGACTCCGAGCCCGTACCTGACAGAAAAGAATCTAACGCGCCGTTGGGCTGCTCTCAATAATTCAGAATCACAACAAGAGCTACTCGACCCGCATACGCAAAGTCAATTCCAAGCCTACGAAAAAAACATCGAGCACTTTATTGGAACAGTGAAAATCCCTGTTGGTATATCTGGTCCACTAAGAGTCAATGGCTTATTCGCTGAGGGTGACTACCTGGTACCGCTAGCAACAACTGAAGCTGCACTTGTTGCATCTTATAACCGTGGCTCAAAGCTGATTACCGCTTGTGGTGGCGCAAGTGCAATGTTGTTAAACGAAGGCGTCACTCGTACCCCAGGCTTTGCATTCCAAGGGTTAGTTGAAGCCGGGCAGTTTGTGGCTTGGGCCGTGACACAATATGACCAATTTAAAACCTTGGCGGAATCGACAACCTCACACGGCAAACTTACCGACATCAATATCAACATCGAGGGTAACCATGTTTACTTGGTGTTTGAATTTCTAACTGGAGATGCCTCTGGTCAAAATATGGTGACTATCGCGACCAATGCCGTATTTGAGTACATCATAGAAAATACGCCAGTTAAGCCTGATCATGCCTTTCTCGATGGCAATTTATCAGGCGACAAGAAAGCCAATACACAAACCTTACGAAGTGTTCGTGGCAAAAAAGTCACCGCTGAGGTGAATATATCCCCAGAATTGGTTGCTAAGTACCTACATACCACGCCACAGAAGATGGTTCAGTTTGGCCAGATGACCACTGTCGGCGGTGCTTTGAGCGGCACTATCGGCATTAATGCCCATTATGCCAATGCACTAGCTGCTCTCTACATTGCTTGTGGCCAAGACGCAGCGTGTGTTGCTGAATCAGCAATAGGCATGACTCGTATGGAAATCAACAAAGAAGGCGGTTTGTACGCGAGCGTAACACTGCCTAATTTAATGTTAGGAACAGTGGGCGGCGGTACTGGCCTGCCAAGTCAAAAGGCGTGTCTCGATTTACTTGGTCTTCACGGCAATGGTAAATCACAAGCCCTCGCTGAGGTATGTGCTGCACTGTGTCTGGCGGGTGAGCTATCGATTGTCGGTGCGTTTTGCGCTGGCCACTTTTCACGAGCTCACCATAAATTAGCTCGTTAATAACCTTTATCTAATTTGGCTTGTGTAATTGTGTGGATTAAGCAAAATCACAAGCCATTCTTAATGCGTGAGTCACAAATGGATTATTTACACTTATCTAGAGTGAGCCTTAAGCACCTCACTGCGCTTCATATTATGCTAAATACCCACAGCGTCACGCAAACCTCAGAGCAACTCTGTGTAAGCCCTTCGAGTGTAAGCAAAACCTTATCTCAACTACGCGACATTCTAAATGACGAACTGTTTTACCGAGATGGCACCAAGCTGATCCCGACACCATTTGCATTGCAGATAGCTCCGACTGTTCACGCGATCCTTTCAAGTATGAATGGATTGCTTCATCAAAAAAGTTTTTCACCTCAAAAATACCAAGGTAGCTTTTCGCTGTCGATGCGTGAAAGTACCTTTGAAGTTTTCGCTTCTAAAATCAGCAAAATCACCACCGAACTCGCCCCCAAAGCTAAGCTCAATATCTACTCCAAGCAACAACTCGGCTTCGATGCTCTGCTTAGTGGCAAGGTAAACTTGATCTTGTTACCTCATGATATTTCCCAGCCCCCAACAGATAACAAAGAACTGGTTTGGGAAACGATTCTTCCAGACGAAATGGTATGTTTAATGGGCGCACACCACCCTCTCGCTCAGCGGGACCTGACCGTTGAAGGTTATTTAGATTATAAGCATATTGGGATCTTAGATAATGAACTCTCCAAGCCTTACTTTGAGCAAAACCTGGTTCAATGTCATAAACCACGAGAGATGGCGATATCGGTAGCAGATTTTGGTGCTGCGGCTGTGCTGTGCCATCACACACCTTTCTTGTTCACTTGTTCTAAGCAGTGGGCTGAACAAGCTAAACAAGCTCAAGGTTTAGTGAGCAAACCCTTGCCTTTTGATTACGGTAAGGTCGCGTATAGCTTGGTATGGAACAAACCCAACATGAATGACCAAGCGATCAAATGGTTGTGTGACTTGTTCTTAGAAGCCTAGGTATTAACTGGAAGCAACTCTAACAAGCTAATTCCTTTTGTGAAAGCAGGCTTCAAAAGAATTAGGTATATACCCCAGGGGTTTGTATCGGCCTTTGAACTATGGTGTAGAGCTTATCGTGAAAGCTCTGCATCTGTTGTTCGGTGCATGTCGGCCAATCTAACGCTTCGCCAATCACGCCATGATGTTGAAACGCATTCAGTCGAATTCCAACATCACTAGGCAGCACCTTCAAGTAACATCCCACCTGTTCAATTTCATCTTCGAGATCGCTTTTATTTGGGATATGCAACAACCTAACTTCATGCAGTTTGCCTTTCTCAGCAAGGTAGTTAATGGCTTTGAAGACTCGATGGTTGCCTCTTCCGACAAGCCATTGATGCGTTTCCGATTGCCATGATTTTAAGTCAATCATCGCACCATCAAGGTATGGTAATACTCTTTCCCAACCTTGTATTGGTAACGAACCATTACTATCAATAAAGCACGTAAGGTGTGCTAATTGCTGATCACTTTTAATTGCTTGGAACAGCTCGATAATAAACGGCAGTTGCATCGTCGCCTCACCGCCAGAGACAGTGATACCGCTCAGAAAGAATGCGTTATGTTTAACGAGAGTAAGAATCTCAGAGACCGTCATGGTGGTAATTTTCGGACTCGACTTATGAGCGCAGCTATCGATGCACTGATCGCAATTTGTACAGGCTGCCGGGTCCCACACAACTTTACCTTTAGTCAAAAATAGTGCGCCACTTGGGCAGCCACTAACGCAGCCTCCACAATGGTTGCAATGATTGATGGTGTGTGGATTATGACAAGTAATGCAATCAAAATTACAACCTTGCAGAAACAGCACCAAGCGATTTCCCGGTCCGTCAACACAAGAAAAGGTCAGCACACGGCTGACCTTCGCTTGTTTTTCTGTCTTATTATTTTTAACCCTAGCCATTTGAGTCATTAGATCAGAAACTTTTATTATTCATAGTATTAGTACGATACTTAAGCTCGCTGTCATATGTACGCTTAAGTATTAAGCGTACGTCGGTGACATCTCTAAACTCGCTACTCGTGGTTTGCGCTCAAGAATGCCTGTGTTTTTAGCCGCTTCAGCACCTAAGAATGTGGTATTGGTACGTGAACCTTGCTCATCATATTTTGCAATATCAGATAGCTTGACCATATAACCTGTCACGCGAACCAGATCATTTGACGCGACGTTAGCCGTAAACTCACGGTAACCCGCTTGAATCGCCCCTTTGCACAAATTGAACATCGCTTCAGGATTAGATTTCACTGTTTCGTCGATGGTAAGAATGTCACTGATACCCGAGGTGTAGAACTTATGGTGACCCGCGGTAGCGCGAACGTAAGAGACTGGGTCAGGTTCGGTGCCATAAGGAATACGCACACCCGGAGTCACATCTTCATCTAAACTAATACCGCCTTGAGCATGCAGCAAAGCTTTACCCTCAAGCCCATACTTCACTTCAGAGCTTTCAACGATCTCAGCCAGCTTTTCAGAAATGCGGTGACCAAGTTGATTAGCTTGTTCATCGTGACCATAGCGCCCTGCTTTACCTTCTTTTTCCAACAGAATGTTTACCGCTTCAGCCATGCCATAAATGCCAAACATTGGCGCAAATCGGTCTTCTTCAATAAGGCCTTCTTTGGCCAGGAAGCCTTTAAAAAAGTGAGACTCTTCATGCAAGAAGCGGCTACGTGCGTTCATCAGTTCAACCATTTTGCCACTGTAATTCGGCAATACTTGTCGTAAGAAATCAGCACTATCCTCAGACTTCAACGCCACTTGCTTAAGGTTCATACGCACCAAGGTGTTTGAACCACCCGCTAGAGGCAAAGAGTTATAGCAGCTCACAATACCAAAACGCTTGTCGCCGTAAGCCTCGGCATGCGCTGGATAGTTTGCGATATGTGGTTTACCGCACTCGCAGATATTGCTTGCCGCATGACGAAGTAGATCGTCAGGGGTCACAGCAGGGTCGTACATAAAGGTTAGGTTTGGTGCGATCTGCTTCAGTTCAGCATCTACGCGCAAAATCGTACGGCACACAACGTTGTCTGTTGGACCGATATTAACGTGCATGAACGCATCAGGAAGCGTGCGATCCAACATGATCCAGAACAGCTTAAGTTTTTGATATACCTGTTCATCGGTTAGGTCACCAACAAAAGGCATCAATACATCATCCAGCTGTCCTAGGTAGACCGGAATCGACGTCACAGATGGAACGTGATGGTAGATAATGGTAAGCATGTTCAACGCTTCATCAAAATTGGTTGCCGCGCTAAGCTCTAAATACTCTGAGCCTTGATGTAAGTATTTAGAATAGTCTGGAAGTACATAGCGCGGCTTAAATGGAGCGTGGCCTTCAAACATGTCACATAGCACACCTTGTTGTAAGGCTTCCTCTACTTCGTTGCTTACCGGCATATACGGCAGGCTGGCTTCGGCTTCTAAAGCAAGATAGCTCGACTTCTGTTTTGGAGACAGGTTGGCATCTGAAATGATATTGCTAAAGCGTTGTTGTTGATCTGAAAGTGGTGAAGAAGTAGATGACGCAGATTGGTGGCTCATGATGAAACCCTTAAACTTATTATGGGCTTATTTTATATCTCACAGCCGCATTTCCACTAATGAAATGTAGTCAACGATACATTTCCAAAATGGAAACTACCAGTTTATTACTTGTCGGAAACTAACTTATCTATGATCAAAATGGGAAAGAGGAAATCAGTATTGCCGTTGGTAGTGGTAGTGAAGATATTAAAAAGCACTCACTAGCTCGCCTGTTTGGAACACAAACGACTAAAAATAGAAAACCCACATCACTGACCTTAAGTCGTTAATGTGGGTTTAGTGTTTGAAGGAGTACTCTGAATGCTAGCTCAAGATGTATTCTCTATTACAGATGAGGAAGTACTTGTTTTCGTCCAACACCCATCAATACTTTCAAAGTACCTTGTGGCGTATCAATCGAGAACGGTGTTGATACTTCGACAACTGAAAAACCGGCTGCACTTAATACGTTTTCAGAGCGCTGTTGGCTAACGCCATAATCATCACTGTCATTGTCTAAGTACCAATCCCAGTGTACAAACGTGCCATCGTTTTCAAGCAACGTGTAAATAAGACTGACTGTGTCTTGTAAGTTAGGGATAAAACCACACACCGAAGAAGCTACCACTACGTCAAACTGGTTTCTGAATGCTGGATGCTGCGCTGCAAGTCCGCGCGATAAAAGATCAACAACAGGTTCAACGTTGGGTAACTCTTTCTTATCTAACTCTTCAATCATCCCTTCGGAGATATCAAGTGCGATGATCTCTTTTGCTAAAGGAGATATTTTCTGGCTGAGTAGTCCTGTACCACAACCAAAATCAAGGACACGGGTTCCGTTCAAATTAACGAGCTGTGTTAACTGGTCAAATACGGACTGTGCGAATACTGCGGTCGCGGGATCTTTATCCCAATCAACGGCGTATTCGTCCCATTGTTTCGCCATCATGGCCTCCATCTTTACTTCTTGTAGGTTCGGAACTTCTCCAGAGTAAACCAAATTAGTCAATTCGTCATAGAGTTATCATGCAAAGATGGACTATTTCTAAGATAGTCAGCACAATATTCAGATAATATGCACCGACACCCGCTCAATATGGAAATGAAATGAACCTTTCTCAAGTCCAAGCCTTTTGTTCTGTTGCTGATTTAGGGTCAGTATCTGAAGCAGCGCGCCAGCTTGAATGCAACCGAACCAAACTCAGTATGTCGATTAAAGCCTTGGAAAAAGAGTTAGATGTCGAACTGTTCGTGCGCAGCGGAAACCACGTTGAACTCTCTGAAGCAGGTAAAGCCATCTACAAAGACTGCGAAGGCATGTTAGTAACGGCTGCGCGTATTAAACAAACCTGCCTGCATGTCTCGGGCGAATTCAACGCAGAGATTTGGATTGCACGAGATGATTCCCTACCCGATGAGATGTGGCAGGACTTATCTCATACCTTAAACAACAAGTACCCGTCGACTTCATTCAACTTCGTTCTCGCGTCGAGCGGCGACTTAGCTAACCTCGTTGAAACCCAACAAGTCGACTTCGCATTTGGTGTCGATTACGAACGTGTTGACGATCCAAGGATTATCTACAATCCACTCGGTAAAATTCGAATGATGTCTGTGTGTAAGAAAGGGCATGATCTGAGTGCGATGCGACGTGTTTCTGATGAAGTATTGAGAAATTCAATGCAAGCGACCATGGTTTACCTTAACGAAAAGGATAATCCTGAGCTTGAGCCATTCTCTCGCCGTTACATAGGTTTCTCTAGCTTTGACTTTATGCTAGATACAATCTTACGAGAAGAAGCTTGGGGCGTAATGCCTGAACCATTAATTCGTCATTTATTGCGCGAGCAGGAATTAGCGGTGATCAAGCACACTTACGGCTTGACGCAAGAGGATTACTGCATGTTTACAGCAGCAGGGATGGCTGAACACCCAGGAATGAATTGGTTAGCCGACCAGCTCAGCGACTACTTGTTTGATTTCTAACGGTTAATATCTAAACAGGTGATTTCCAAATCGATGCAAAACGATCATAGACTTCCTAGATTAGAAAACCATCACATGGTCTACCAAGTAGCGACCGTCTTCTTCTACCAGCACCATTTCAGCCACAAATTCGCCTCTAGCAATCGTGTATGCTTGCTTCCAAACAAAGGCAATTGAATCGGAACGTCTAAACAGCGCGACAGGCTCACGCTCAGCAAAAAAGCCATTGCTATGTTGATAATGATGGCACACCTTTTCTAAGTAATCTGGCGTAACAATATCTTTCATTCGCTGAGTAAAGTCCCTGCAATGCAGATCATGGTCAATTTTGGTTGAACCTTCCATCAGATTATCCATGATCGGGTTAGCAATCACCCACAACTCGTTATCACTGATATCGTCAAACTTCATATGCACCTACTCCTTAGTAATAGCAGTTCAAATTCACACATCTATAAAATGCACAACAACAGATATATTTAACTAATGATAAACCATCCTATTTCGCTTGCACACTTTACCCCAAAAACAGTCATCGTCAATTTTATTGACACCTAAAAATAAAACTAAATATATGAATATTATAGATTTACTTATTAAAATTAAATAATGCATATAACCATCATCAGATAAAGTTTGTAAAGCCAACTCAATATTAGAACAATGAAGTTATCAAAAACATCTGGAAAATATTATGTGTGACAGGAAAAGCCAAAACGAAAACGGAGTACTCTTGTTCTCAGCCCTTTTAGCATCAGGCTTCGCCACCGGTGGACTGGTATTAGGCCTTCTCGTCGGCTCTCTAGTCATAGTATTTGACGGTGTCTATTCTCTCATTAGCTTACTGTTAACTTTATTGTCACTAGCTGCCTCAAAATACATTAATCGCCCTTCAGACACAGAGTTCCCGTTTGGTCGAGCGATCATCGAACCGATTGTTATCGCAATTAAAGCCATTGTTATTCTGCTTGTGGTTGGTTACTCATTGTATTCAGCGATCGGTGCTTTGATGACAGGTGGTCGTGAAGTCGATGCTTCTATCGCGACTCTGTTTGGTATTTTCAACGTATTGGGTTGTGGTTACGCTTGGTGGTACATCGCCAATAAAAGTAAGCGTATTTCTTCTGGTCTGATTCAAGCTGAATCTAAGCAGTGGCAAATGGATACACTGTTGAGTGTAGCGGTAACGGCAGGTTTCGTGGCGGCTTGGTTAATTACTTTTTCTCCGCTAGCAGAGTACGCAGTATATGCTGATCCAACGATGATGTTGCTGATGTCTTTCTACTTCATCAAAGTACCTTTCGATATGCTAAGAGAAGCAATGCGTGAACTGCTTATGATGTCGGCAACCAAAGATATTTGTGACACGGTAGATAAAAACGTTATCGCTGTAGACAAAGATGCAGAGCAAGATTTAGAGCTAATCGGTGTAACAAAGGTTGGGCCGGAGCTAAGAATTAACGTTGATATCCATACCAACAACCAACAAGCCATTGCGGTCGATGATATAGAACGTACGCGCCGCCAACTTAAGCGACGCTTATCTAAAATGCCTTATGAGCTGCAACTGAACCTCAATGTCGCGAGCTAAGCTTTCACCTAGCAAATGACGCTGGGACATAAGCGCAAATTAAGACTGAGATTGAACCTTTTTAGAAGCCGACGCCTTTGCCGTCGGTTTTTCTCTTGTTACCCACCAGCAAGCTAAAGAGCCAATCGTTACCATACATACGCCCTGCCAAAACGTCATAGTCAATGACAAGCCCAAAATCACCGAGGAAAGTAGCGTCGCGAAGATTGGCGTAAAGTACGACATGGTTGCCAAAAACACCATGTTGCCACCAAGAATCGCCGTGTTCCAAAGTGCATAGCCTGCGCCCATACAAGCGCCAGCTAATGCTAAATCAATTGCAGCACTGGTTGTCATTACCATACCGGTTTCATCACTCAGTGCGTATTTAATCCACAGAGTGACCGCCGTAGCGATAAAGAACAGCACAATCGCATTCTGCCCTTTCGCAACGCGCTGGGTGTAATTACAATAAACAGCCCAAATAATCGCACCAAAGAACGCCATTGAATAAGTTTTTGGGTTGGTCGCAATGTTGGCTGCAATTTGGTCGACAGAAAGACCTTGATCACCACTGATGCTCCAAGCCACCCCAAAAAATGCCAAGAAGATACTTGGATAAACCAACCAGTTAATCTTCTTATCGCTCAGTAGCACCGCAAATAACACCGTCAGTGCTGGCCATAAATAGTTGATAACGGCCATTTCTATTGCCTGATGTCGACTGTTCGCCATTCCCAAAGCAAGAGCCAAGAAAATCTCATAGCAAACAAACAGCGCGCCACCGATCAGTAGGTAAGACTTAGAGAAGCGTGACAGTTTTGGTAACCCCATCACACACACTAACAACAGCGCACTCACAGTGTAGAGACTGGCTGCACCACCAACTGGACCAAGCTGTTCTGACACACTACGAGACAGAGCAATCAAGCAGCTCCACAATAAAATGGCGATAATACCGTAGCAGCTATAACGATGAGATTTCAGCACGCCTCTTCCTTTATCTGTTTGTGGTCATCACTCTGTAAGCTAAACCAAGTTTAAAATATTTGGCCGAGTACATTTTCGTACTCGGCCATCGGTTATTAATTTGCGAAAACTTAAGCGACTTCCGAATATTGAGCAATTTACGAAATAAACTATTTGTTATTGCGTATTCGTTGGTGCTAGTTGTTATTGCCTAAGCCAATAAAAGCGCTTGTAAGTCAGCCAGTGACTTAACTTGATAATGAGGGTTGATACCCGCAGGTATTGCCTTTTCTTGGCTGTTTAACCAACAAGTCTCGATACCAAAATCTAGCCCACCTAGAATATCTGAATGCGGGTTATCTCCAACCATCAACACTCTTTGCTTGGATGGAAATCCCACCAGCTTATGTGCATATTCAAAAATCTGGGCGTCCGGTTTGGCTACCCCAACCTCTTCAGAAATAATCACGTGATCAAAGTAATCTGTCATTCCGGTGCGCTCTAAACGGATTGACTGCAGCTCTGTAAAACCGTTAGTAATGATGCCCATATTCACTTTGCCTTTTAAAGACTCCATCAACTCTTGTGCACCCGGTAATAATGAACAGATGTCTGCCATCGCTGTTAAAAATGCACTGTTTAAAGCAGCCGTTGTTGTTTCTAGTTTCTCGGCCCAGCTTTCGAAGCGGGTGTGTTTCAGTTGGTCTGCGGTAATACGACCATCTTGGTAATCAACCCAAAGTGGTAAATTAACCTTTTGGTAAGCCGAATAATCTTGCTCGCTGAAATCCACCCCAAAACGAGAAAACATCAGCTTCATTCCTTGATAAGCATCAAAATGGAACAAGGTTTCATCTGCATCAAAGAATATCCAATCGTACTTCATTATCTGTCCTATTATTCGCGCTATCTAGCCGTGTTATTTTTGTTCTTTCTTAGCCTCAAAGGCTAAGTGTTCATTCTACTACCATTTTTGTGAGCCTGAATATAGTTCTAAGAATTTATAGAAAACAAGCAACAAGTCATGATGTATCGCAAATTTTGCCACATATTAAACCAATACCATACAAGAAATACACTCAAATACCCGGAGGTATTATGAAGCACTTCTTACCGTCATCTATCATGCTTACTCCTTTTCTTGTTAAATACTATGATAAAGAGCCAGAAGAAAATGAAATTTCAGAAGCAGAACCTACACACAGTCTAACTCAGCCTGAACTTGAAATAATCCTTTCTAACGAAGATGAACCAAGACGATAATGTGTATTTTTCGCCACATTATTCATCAATATCCCTGCATATCTACCAAAATTCAGCTTTTCGATGTTGATAATAAACACACAATAAAACCATAAAAACGATTGCTATATGAGCCCTATCACACCACATAATTACAAAGTGGTAGTTCGGGCTCAAACTTATCTCAGATCAAAAGACTCCCTTCTGATTACCGACAACATAAAAGAAACCAAAAATCATAATTAACGGAGTTTTCCAATGTCTAGTGCATTCTACATCCCTACAATCAACTTCATGGGCACGGGCTGTTTGAAAGATGCTGCTGATAGTATTCAGTCTCAAGGCTTTAAAAAAGGGCTTATTGTTACCGATAAAATCCTGAACCAAATTGGTGTGGTAAAGCAGGTCCAAGATCTTCTTAACCAACGTGGTGTTGAAGCTGTTGTCTTCGATGGCACTCAACCAAACCCTACCATCACCAACGTTAATGATGGCCTTGAACTGCTTACAGACAATGATTGTGATTTTGTTGTGTCTCTTGGTGGTGGCTCTCCGCATGACTGCGCAAAAGGTATCGCACTGGTTGCTTCTAACGGTGGCAAGATTGCTGATTACGAAGGCGTTGATCAGTCTGAAAAGCCAATGATGCCGTTGATTGCGATTAATACCACGGCAGGAACAGCGTCTGAGATGACCCGCTTTTGCATCATTACCGATGAAGCTCGTCACATTAAAATGGCTATCGTTGATAAACACACAACACCGCTTATCTCCGTAAACGATCCTGAGTTGATGCTTGCTAAACCTGCATCATTAACTGCTGCAACCGGTATGGATGCGTTAACACACGCAATCGAAGCTTACGTTTCTATCGCAGCAACACCAATTACAGATGCAGTAGCAATTAAAGCGATTGAACTTGTACAAGCACACCTGAGAACAGCCGTAGCACATGGCGACGATATTGAAGCTCGTGAACAAATGGCTTATGCGCAATTCATGGCAGGTATGGCTTTCAACAATGCTTCTCTTGGTTATGTTCACGCGATGGCGCACCAACTAGGTGGTTTCTACGACCTTCCACACGGCGTATGCAACGCTATCTTGCTTCCACACGTTCAACGCTACAACGCGCAGGTTTGCCCTGAGCGTCTACGTGACGTTGCAAAAGCAATGGGTGTGAATATTGAAGGCATGACACCAGAGCAAGGTGCAGAAGCAGCGATCAACGCGATTGTTCAACTAGCAAACGACGTAAATATCCCAACAGGTATCGCAAAACTAGGTGCGAAGCTTGAAGACATCCCTACACTTTCTGACAACGCACTGAAAGATGCTTGTGGTTTCACTAATCCTAAACAAGCAACCCACGAAGAGATTTCAGCAATCTTCGAAGCGGCAATGTAATCTAGATACTAAGACATTTTGACCTTGCTCGGTCAAATATTGTTCTAGAAACAGATCAATGTAAACACAAACGGACTCACCTTCTGAGTCCGTTTTCATTTGTCGGCCTCTACCTCAAAAGTCACGATAAACCACTAAAAAGTCGCATTGTTGTAATCGCTTGGTTATAGTTAAACTATTGATATATAGAATAACAAACAGGTTCCATTGAGTCGTTGGATAGTTAGCACCTCATTATTAGCTTCACTCATGTCCTACTCTGTTAAAGCGGAGGAACAGAATGAGTGTCACAGCCAGCCATTAGAAGACGCTCCTTTAGAAAAAGCCTACCACTTCCTAAACAGTAAATTTTGTCAACCCGCCCTGTGGTTCGATAGCTTCTTTGTTGATGACCGTATTACAGAAGATGCTAGAGCTGGCACGTCCGTCCGTTGGTACAACGATTTCATCTACTCTGAAGGTGGTGACGTGGGCTACTCAACAAAACTCAATGCGCGTTTACATCTTCCTTTTGTCAGTAAGCGGTTGAAGTTGATCTATGAATCAGTCAGCGATGAAGAGTTCTTTGATTTCTTCCCTAACGACTCAGAAGAATTAGAAAGTGCATTAGGTTTACGCTACGATGCCTATGCCAAGGGTTACAGTAGTTTCAATATCAAAGCAACACTGCGCCCACGAATCGAAGCTCGCTATCGTTTTACCTACCCTTTGACTACAGATGCCGTAGTTAGGCTGACTCAACGTGTTTATCAAGATAAGCAAGAGACAGGAGAGATCACCGATATCGATTTTGATCTTTCACTAAGTGATGATTTCTTAGCTAGATGGTCGAACTTTGCGGGTTATAACGATGATTTAAAAGGATGGGAATATGGTACGGGCTTGACGTTATACCACTACCTTTCTCAAGATCAAGCTCTCCAATATAGCGCGACTATCAAGGCAACCAACGAACCTTACAACCACTATGAATATTCACAAGTGTCGGTGACTTATCGGCAAAACGTTTGGAAAGAGTGGTTATTCTATGAACTAACCCCTCGCTACCAATGGGAAAGAGAGCCTTATGATAAGCACATTGAAGAAGCCAATTTCACACTTAGGTTAGAGGTTCTATTCAACAACGTTTAGAACTTGGTTTTCTTTTTAAGCAACGAACCAGAGATAAAAAAAGCACATCATGCGATGTGCTTTTTCAGTTCAATCAAGATGATACTGTAATCTTAACCTTTGTAGTTTCTTACTCGCGCCGCTTCTGCTTCACGCTTGTCGACAACCGTTTTACCAATTGGCGCCAAAGAGATAACCGCTAACTTAAGGTGCTGAATCGCAAACGGAATACCGATAATAGTAATGAAACACGCCACGGCTGACATGATGTGACCTATTGCTAACCAGATACCTGCAAATAAGAACCAAATAATATTACCTATCACACCTAGCGGACTAGTACCGATATCCATTTCATTGGTTAGTTCATCACGCGAAATCGCTTCCTGACCGAATGGGAAGAATGAGAAGTTGCCCATAACAAAACACGCTCGCCCCCATGGGATACCAACAATAGTGAGAAATGCGAGCAGTCCGAAGAACCACCAAGCTAACCCCATAAATACGCCACCGAACAGAAACCAAATAATGTTTCCTATTGTTTTCATTCTGTATTCTCCAAATTTTTGAACGTTATTTGTTTTATATGCCGAGTAAGGCAGTGCTTGTTCTATTAGGTTCATTATTGTTGAACCTTTATGAACCGCTTATGAATCACTTACATTTTATGTGATTGATACACACCACGGTTCTCTAAATCCACATAGGGCTCAACCCATTTATTTGATACCATGCACTTAGATTTTTAGTACCACGAAGCTAGACAGCTACAAATACTACTACTGTAACTACAACTAATTGAAGGCCGAATTTATGAACAACCCTGAGCAACCTAAAAAGAAAATGAAGAACTGGGTGCCAATTGTCTTCTTCGGGCTTCTCAGCACGGTTCCAGTGTTCATGTTCTTGGTCGACGTGTACATCAACCAGTATATGTAACAGAGCTGGACATCCTAGCTATATAAATGGATACAAGAACTCTTTCCTGTATCCATTTCAGTTAGATCAGTTCTTCTTCAGTCAGCTCTTCTGTAGTCAACTCAACTCTTCCGTGATCAAATCAGCTCTTCGCTAATAAAATCTAGAATGTCTATCAGCTCATGATCAGGCAAATTTAGTAAGTTATCCCCTACATACCATTCAATCTTACATTGGTTTGGCAACTCACTGATCGCTGGGCTTCCTATCCAAATCTTGTGTTTCTTCGCTATGTTATCTCTCACAATAATGCCGTCTTCGTAGTTCACAGGTAAATAAAGGTGAAGCATATTGACCTGCGGTTGCCGCGGATTAACGGTGAACTGAGGGTAATCTTGTAATATTTGATAAACCTGTTTGGTGCGTTCATACAGAGCTGGCATCAGTTCTAATCGCTCATCAAACTGCATCGCAGCAGATACCACATAAGGCGTTCGGTGATACACGTTACCACCTTGGCGCTTCATCCACGCCGATGCCTTCGCTACAAAAGCTTTATCGCCTAACAGTAGCGAACCACCAAGGCCATTGAGACCTTTATACAGCGAGACATAGGCGCTATCGAACCCCTTAGCAATCTCGCGGTATGGCTTTTGGTAATACGCGCCACACTCCCACAAGCGGGCACCATCCATATGAAGGTGAATCGATTGCTCTTTGCAGTACTGTTTAATCGCCTCAAGCTCTTCCCATTCGGGTAACTGCCCACCAATTTCTCGCATCGGCAGTTCATATAATGCGGCTGCGATTTCATCAGGCCATGCCTTTAAGTCATCGACATTCCAAGTGCGGAATACGTTACCGACAGGAAGAACACTAAAACGATTTTGAAGCTGATACCCTTGGCGTTCATGGCGCATAATATGACTCGATTCATGCATCGCCACTACTGGGTTTCTTCTCTCTTGGCACGCAATTTCTAGTGCAGTCGGTTGATTCATGGTGCCCGTAATAACAAACACAGCCGCTTCATAACCGAGCAGATCTGCCACTTTCTTTTCAAAACTCTCAATAAACTCGCCATCACCGTAGCTATCGTGAGTAACATTATTTGTTTCACACCAGTGAGCCATCTGAGCGAATGTTTGTGCCGGAGTTGGTTCTAAGTGACCAGAAAGCAAAAAATCACATTGTTGACGCAGATCTGTACTCATACTCTTTCCTTTATTCGTTATCATTGTATGAAAAGTTGTCGAATGGTTTCGTTCTAACGTTAAGGTGACATAAAGTAAAAATATTAGCTTTTATTATTAACGAATATTTAGTTTTACAAGCTCATATCCTTTCGAAGTATTGAATTGTATAAACAATACAGTGCCTTAAAACAAGGTAAACTATACGAAATGAGATAATGAAAAAACAATCACTATTAGCTAATTCGTTGTTCTTCAAGCATTCTTCTATTATTGTATATCTATAATCCCAATAGGTATTATTCGTTTATATACAAAGAGGGCTATATGTCGAAAAATCGAGTTTTAGTGCTATTCGCACACCCTTCTCAACATCGTTCTGAAGCAAACAAACCGTTATTTGAGCAAGCAAAACGCGTTGACGGTGTCACGTGCGTCGACCTCTATGCCGAATATCCAACGTTCAAGATCAGCATCGATCGTGAGCAAAAACGCCTATTGGACCATGACATCATCATTTTTCAGTTCCCCTTATATTGGTACTCCACACCGGCAATTCTCAAAGAGTGGCAAGATCTCGTTCTAGAGTATGGCTTCGCCTATGGAACCGATGGCAACGAGTTACAAGGTAAGAGCTTACTGTGTTGCATCACTGCTGGCGGTAAAAAGGATGCTTACCAAAGTGATGGCTACAACCACTTCACTATTCGAGAACTGCTTCACCCAATTGAACAAACCGCGTCTTTATGTGGGATGAACTATCTTGCGCCTTTTGCGCTTTTTGGATCTCGTACCGCTTTAGAAGAAAACCGTATTCAACAACATGTCGATAGCTACAGAACGCTTTTACAGGCCTTGGTTGCAGGTGATATCAACATCAAAAGAGCCAACAAGGCAGAAAAGTTGAACCATATTGTGGAAGAATTGATGGCAGAGGTTAAATAATGACGGGATACTTTCTACAAGCATTTATCTATTTAACTGCAGCCGTGATTGCGGTCCCTATTGCCAAAAGACTTGGACTTGGATCAGTTCTCGGCTACTTAATCGCTGGCGTTGTGATTGGTCCCATCATTGGATTGGTTGGCGAAGAGACAACAACCATCCAGCACTTTGCCGAGTTCGGTGTAGTGATGATGCTGTTCTTAGTCGGGCTTGAACTTGAACCTAAGATGCTATGGGCGATGAGAAACCGATTGATGGGGCTTGGTGGCCTTCAAGTTGGTGGTACGACCGCTATCGTGATGGGAATTGCACAGTTCTTTGGTCAACCTTGGACGATTGCTTTAACTATCGGTTTGATCTTTGCGCTTTCATCGACAGCCATTGTTCTACAAACGTTCAATGAGAAAGGCCTGTCTAAAACGGAAGGCGGTAAAAACGCTTTCTCGGTACTTTTGTTCCAAGATATTGCCGTTATCCCAATGCTGGCGTTCATCCCTTTGTTGGCTCTTCCTGAATTGGTTGCTTTGGCAGAAAGTGCCGCCCAAACCGCTGCACACCATGATGAACTCAGTTTAGTTGCAGGTTTGCCAAGTTGGGCATACGGACTTGTTATTACGGCTTCAATTGCGATTGTGGTCGTCGGTGGACATTATCTAAGTCGGCCACTGTTTCGTTTTGTTGCGAGCTCTGGCTTACGCGAGATCTTCACTGCAACTGCACTGATGTTGGTGATTGGTATTGCCGCGCTAATGAGCCTTGTTGGTTTGTCGCCTGCCCTAGGTACTTTCTTAGCAGGTGTGGTACTTGCCAACAGTGAGTTCAGGCACGAACTGGAATCTAACATCGACCCGTTTAAAGGGTTATTGCTTGGATTATTCTTTATCACGGTAGGCGCAGGTATCAACTTTGGCGTTCTATTTAACGATTTCGCACTCATCATTGGCTTAACTCTTGGCGTGATGGCGCTGAAAGCCTTGGTGTTGTTTACACTGGCTTTGATCTTCAGAATCAAAAACAGCGACCGCTGGCTATTTACATTGAGCTTGGCTCAAGCGGGGGAATTTGGTTTTGTACTACTCAGCTTCTCAGCACAGAACCATGTATTACCTGCGGATATTGTTCAAACACTATCACTGGTTGTTGCCCTCTCTATGTTCTTAACTCCTGGTCTGTTCATTCTGTTTGATAAAGTCATTCTGCCCCGTTACGAGCAAAAATCGAACGATCGAGAAGAAGACAAAATAGAAGAGAAAGGTACCGTTATCATTGCAGGCATCGGCCGATTTGGTCAGATAGTAAACCGCTTGTTGGTATCAAATGACGTCAATACCGTAGTATTGGATCATCAAGCAAACCAAGTGGACTTATTACGCTCCATCAATATTAAATCTTACTTTGGTGATGCTACTCGTCACGACTTGTTGCATACCGCGGGTATCGAAGAAGCCGCGATGCTTGTTGTTGCTATCGATAATCAAGATTCTAGCGTCGAATTAGTGAAGTACGTAAAACACACGTATCCAAAAGTTAAAATCTTGGCGCGTGCATTTGACCGTGGTCATAGCTATCGCTTAAGAGAAGCCGGCGCCGATTTTGTGGAATCAGAAACGTACCATTCAGCACTTGAGATGGGCGCACAAGCCTTGCGTTCTCTTGGGCATCATCCATTTTTTGTTGAACAGCAAAAATCAACGTATCAACGTGTCGAAAGTCGTAAATCTGAAAAGCTTTATCAAGCTTGGTCTGAAGCCGAAGAAAATCCACGCTACGACAATAACTACCGACAGATCTTCATTCACCTGGAAGAAGCGATGAAAGAAGACATGAAAAAAGACCGTTCAGACAAGCATTCTCGCTCCGAACGTGGCTGGACACCACCGCCAAAAGGTTATGCAGACGGCTTTGAGGAAGAGGAGTCCTAAGCAAGTTCTAGCTAACCATTCTCTATACCAATTCAGAAAGCGGCTCTCATGCCGCTTTTTCTTTGCCCATACCTTTACCTACAGCTCGAACAGGGCACCGGCTAACTAGGTAGAGCGTGCTAAACTCGGCGATCTTTAGGATTTATGTGATCTACCCATTATTTTTAATTTCTCATCGCTCTGTAAAAATGAATTCAATTTTTACATTGTTGAAACATTCCTCGACATATAAACCATACAAGTCGAATGGCTGTACTTGGTTACGCACTCGGTACATACGGCGCTTACATCTGTGGCCTAATCATGCAGGCTGCTGCATTGGGTTAACAACTCATTGCTGTAAAAAATGGGCAACTGAACCTTGATCATATCGCCCATTTTCTTGAGTTCCGAGATGTAAAAAAGGCGACAGTAAAAACTGTCGCCTTTCTAATATCTTGTTACTCAGCTAAAACTTATTCCCAATCTAGGATTACTTTGCCTGACATACCAGAGCGCATCATGTCGAAGCCTTCCTGGAAGTCGTCCACTTTGTAGTGGTGAGTAATGATTGGTGTTAGATCTAGGCCTGACTGGATTAGTGACGCCATCTTGTACCAAGTTTCGAACATTTCACGACCGTAGATACCTTTGATAACCAAGCCTTTAAAGATTACTTGGTTCCAGTCTACTGCCATGTCTGATGGTGGGATACCTAGTAGAGAGA